>JBKEHH010000009.1:0-123628 GCA_046710535.1 Pseudomonadales bacterium | reverse complement strand
TGGTGATAACGTCCAGATGGTAGTGACATTGATTGCTCCTATCGCGATGGAAGATGGTTTGCGTTTTGCAATCCGTGAAGGCGGCCGTACTGTTGGTGCGGGTGTTGTAGCGAAAATCATCGAGTAACATTACTGCTAGATTTAAAAAGGCACCCTAGGGTGCTTTTTTTTATGTGTAGAAGTTTGATGTGTGCTTGCAACGAGCAGAGTCAATTGTGCTATACTATTTGCTTGTTCTAGGTTAGTGTTTATCGCTTTAAACACAATAACAAATACCATAAAATATAAGTGCCACTAGGTTTATAGCATGGAATCTAAATCCTCAATGTCGTTGTTTCCGTTCTCGTTTGCCAAGTCCAATGGCTTGCTGTTTGACGGTTTGACTAGTAAGTTACTACTTAAAAGCGATGCTCCAATAGGTGCAGTATTGGAGGCGAAGCGATTTTTAGGGTTTGAACCAGAGATTGAATCATTAAGCTCTGCAGATTTTGATCTACAACTGCAGCGAATTTACGCTAATCATAAAAATTCATCTAGTGAAATAATGGATGGCATTGAAGATATTGTTGGGCTTGACGAAGTTGCCAAAAGCTTAAGTGACAATGCAGATCTACTTTCTGGTGATGATGATGCGCCAGTTATTAAGTTATTAAATGCAATATTTTTTGAAGCGTTAAGAGAGAAAGCTTCTGATATTCACGTTGAGCCATATGAGAATGAAGCTCGCATAAGGTTTCGTTTAGATGGAGCACTGCGAACAGTGTTGTCGCCTCCTGCTACTATTGCGCCACTCATTATTTCTCGAATAAAGGTATTAGCTAAATTAGATATTGCTGAAAAGCGTGTACCGCAAGATGGCCGCATGACCGTTCATTTAGGCGGCCGTGCCGTTGATTTGCGGGTTTCAACAATGCCGTCCAGCTATGGTGAGCGAGTTGTGCTGCGCCTAATGGATAAAAATGCCGGCCAACTAAACGTTGACGACTTAGGCATGGACGAAAAGAACCGCACAAGTTTGGATAGTATGATTGCCAGACCCCATGGTATTATTTTGGTAACTGGTCCAACTGGTTCAGGCAAAACAACAACTTTATATGCGGCCTTGCAGCAAATGGATAGGCAGCAGCGCAATATTATGACCGTTGAAGACCCTATTGAGTACGACTTACCTGGCGTTAGTCAGACGCAAATTAATCAGCGTGCTGGGATGACGTTTGCCAAGAGTTTGCGGGCGATTTTGCGGCAAGACCCTGATGTTATTCTGGTTGGTGAAATTCGCGACAAAGAAACTGCAGAAATTGCGATTCAAGCCAGCTTAACCGGACACCTTGTGTTATCTACTTTGCATACCAATACCGCCGCCGGCGCTGTCACTCGATTACAGGATTTAGGAATTGACAGTTACTTATTGGCATCAACCTTACGTGGTGTATTAGCGCAGCGCTTGGTTCGGAAGTTATGCGAAGACTGCAAGGTAGAAGAAGACAGTAGCTCGTTGGTCGAATTACATTTAGGTGCGGGGGCAAAGTCATATCAAACTGTCGGCTGCAATCAGTGTCATTGGACCGGCTACAACGGTAGGCAAAGCTTATTTGAACTTGTCGAAGTTGACGATGGTCTCCAGCGCTTGATTCATGATCAAGCCGGAGAGCCTCAGATGGAAATATACATTCGACAGTCAGTACCATCTATAATCGAATCTGGGTTTGATCTAGTTAAACAGGGCAAAACTGATTTGAAGGAGGTGTTGCGTGTTACTAGCACCTAACGCTTTAATCAGCGGCTATATGTGAGTCACCTTTGAGTGTTTTTGACTACAAGGCCTATGATAAAAAAGGTCGTATTAAAAAAGGGTCTGTTGCCGGAGACACCGAAAGGCATGCGCGTGGCTTGTTAAAAGAGCAGGGCCTATTGGCAACAGAAATAAGTATCGTTTCAGAATCTACCCAGCAGTCATTTTTCACCCGTAAAATTCAATTAGCTGACTTGTCGTTAATAATGCGTCAGCTTTCTACTTTGATAAATTCTGGGCTGCCGTTAGAAGACAGTTTGCGGTTGATGATTGAGCAAAGCGACACCGCAATTATTAAACGCACAGTGATGAGTTGGCGATCAGAGATTGTTGAAGGCCGTAGCTTTTCCCAAGCGCTTAAGCGCTCCCCGTTTAAAGTGCCGGATAGCGTTATAGCATCGGTAGCAGTGGGTGAAGAAAGTGGCCATCTGCACCGCATACTTGATCGCGTGGCTGATGAGCTTGAAGTAGGTATGGAAAACCGCCAAGCCTTAACTAAAGGGCTGGTTTACCCAGCGGTAATGATTCTGGTAGCGATTACCGTCATTATCATTATGTTGGTGTATGTGGTGCCCCAAGTTACTCGTGTTTTTACCAGTATGAAGCAAGAGCTGCCGCTACTAACGAAAGTAATGATTGCATTGAGTGAATGGCTGCAATCTTATGGCATTTTTGCCTTCGTCGTTATTGTTATGGCCGGCGGTTTATTTGTGTTCTCGCTGCGAGACATAGAACGTAAAAAGCGCTGGCATAAGTTTTTACTTGGTATTCCGAAAATCGGTGGTTGGCTGATGATTGCCGATGTGGCCGATTGGTGTCGAAATCTAGGCACGTTGTTAAATAGTGGTGTGCCCGCGTTGCCTGCGCTTAATATATCGGCTGCAATCGTGAATAATTTATATTTACGTGATAGTTTTTTTGCCGTGAATGAGAGAGTGAGGCAGGGGTCTAGTTTATATAATGCCCTGCGAGAGGAGCCTGGAATGCCAGGTTTTTTACTGCATATGGTTAGCAGCGGTGAAGCCAGTAGTGAATTGGATACCATGTTGGTGAAGGTTGCCGAGTATTACAGCAGCCGTTTACGACGCACTGTTGATACCCTGCTTAAGCTTTTAGAACCGCTATTAGTGGTTATTATGGGCGGTATTGTATTGCTTATTGTTGGCGCTGTATTGGTGCCAATAATTGAAATGAATCAAATGATATAGAGGTGAGTGGGAATGTTTGTTAGTTATCAGCCGCGTAGTTTTGGTGTTGGGCAAAAAGGGTTTACCTTAATTGAAATCATGGTGGTGATCGTCATATTAGGGTTGCTAGCCGCTATTGTTGCGCCATCGGTAATGGATAGGCCTGATCAGGCGCGTGCAATTAGGGTTGCTCAGGATGTTAAAGGTATAGAGAGTGCGCTGAAATTATATCGTTTAGATAACTATGGCTATCCACAGCAAGGGCAAGGACTTAAGTCTTTGGTTAAAAGTCCAAGTGGATTGAAAACATGGAAGGGACCCTATCTAGACTCTATGCCAGAAGATCCGTGGGGCAATGAATATCGCTATAGCAACCCCGGGAAGCATGGTATGAAAATTGAAGTCTATAGCTATGGCGATGATGGCGCTGAAGGCGGCGAGGATGGTGCCAGCGATATAGGTAGTTGGAATATTAAATAATGACGCGTAGTCGTGGTTTTACATTAATTGAAATCATGGTGGTGTTAGTGATTATGTCGGTGTTTCTTTCCATCGTCATCTTAGGGTTTGAACGAATTGAGTCTCGCCGAGTTGAACAGCAGGCTGATGAGCTAGTTATCTGGCTAAAGTATGTAGCAGATTCAGCTATCTTTGATGGTGTGGTTTACGGTATTGACCTAACCCCGGAAACTTTGCAGGTTTATGGCCTAAGCAGAGGCCAGTGGAGTCAAGCCTTAGCTATGGAAACATTTTTGGTTGCTGCGCCAACCACAATTGATTTCCAAACTGAACAAGAGACCAACTCTATAAGCGTCGTTATTGAAAATGATAAAGAGGATGCCCCTGTGGTGCCGGAACTGGTGCTCATGCCTGGCGGCATGATAGAGCCTAATGGAAGTTTCATTGTAACGGCAGAGCAACAAAGTCCGATTAGAGTCTATTGGAATGATGATGGTGTGCTTGAGTCGCGTACAGCTAATGATTAGTCCATGGTTTAAAGGTTTTACTTTAATTGAAGTGCTGGTGGCATTATTAATCGTGTCGTTAGTGGCGACCGGCGCGTTCACTGCTGTTAGTAATTTTGCTGACCAACGGGTTATTTTAACCACTCGCTTTGCTGGGCATTGGATAGCATGGAATAAGCTTGCCGAAGAATATCAGGTGAGTAAAGGCTGGGTGGATGCAACCAACTATCGCGCTCAGACCAAAGGTAAAGTAGATGTTGCTGGCCAACAGTGGCACTGGTTTTTAACCAAAGAAAAAACCTTAGTCGAAAACTTCCATCGTTATGAAGTAAAAGTATTCTCCCCTGAGGAAATTACTGAGGTATCTAAATCAGCCTTATCTCCCGATGCCCCGCCGTCTGCGCAGCTTGCTTTGTTTTTAATGGATGATAAAGAATGAAACGCCGCGTATGGGGTTTTACCCTGATCGAAATGTTGGTGGCGCTGGCGGTGTTCTCTATATTGTCTGTGTTGGCCTATCGCGCTTTGGATGCAGTGCTAGCGCTAGATGAAAGAAGTGCAAATATGTTGACGCAGGATTCGGCAAAGCATCGGGCAATGGCTATATTGCTGCAAGATTTTTTACATATAAGGCCAAGGGTGGTGCGGGATGAGCGCAATGATTATCAGCGTGCATATGAAGTCAGTGAAGAATATGCCGTGCGTTTTACCCGTGGGGGCCTACCAATGCTGGCGTCTATTCCGGCCGGCATGCAGCGTATTGCTTATTCTCTTAATAATGATAAAGAGCTATTGCGCTGGGTCTGGCCGCAATTAGACAGTACCTCAGATTTACAGCCGCAATCACAAGTATTACTTATTGGTGTGGAAGACTTTGTGGTTGAGCAGCTAGATGAAAGTAATAGTTTTGTTAATGTCTGGCCGCCAGTGAATGAAGATGCATCGCTACACAAATTGCCGAAAATGATTCGACTGACTATTGAGTTTGAGGACGGCAGTAAATTAGAGCGATTAATTCCAGGAGTGGAATCCTCCATCGCCAGACAGGGTGCCACTGACAGTGAAGAAGCGGGTGCTATATGAATGCCGGCCCAAATCTTAAACGCAAACAGAGTGGTCTGGCGCTAATTTCTATTATGGTGATGGTTACCTTGATGACTATTTTGTTGTCGGGGATATTTTATCGTCATCAATTGGATATTGTCAGAGCTATAAGAGTGATCAGTGGCGAGCAAGCAATGCTGCTGGCATTAAGTACCGAGAGTTGGGCGCTTAATGTATTTGTCGAAGATGATAATAAAGTTGATCACTTAGATGAGGACTGGGCGCGGAAAATTCCTGTATTACCGATAGAAGGCGGTACCGTTACCGGCAAGATAATAGATCTGCAGGGGCGCTTTAATCTAAACAATTTTGCTGATTATACGTCTTCAAAGACTTGGCAAGAAGATAGCCAGGATATTAATGGCACTAATTTAATTGCGATTTATATACGATTATTGGAGTCGCTTGAGCTTGATGCAGATTTGGCGAGGGCGGCTGTAATCGTAGATTGGATTGACTCAAATAGTGAGCTTATCTCTATCGAAGGTGCTGAGGACGATGAATACTATCGTTTAGATAAGGCTTATGTGGCGGCCAATGCCATGATGGTGGAGCCTGAAGAGTTGGCTTTGCTGAGCGGTTATCAAATAAATGATGTTATGAGGTTGGCAGATTCAATTTCCGCGTTGCCCGCAAAGACATTTTTGAATATAAACACCGCTGATAAGCGATTGTTGATGGCCTTGCATCAAGATATTGATGAAACGGCGGCCGATGAGATAATAGATCAGCGTCCATTTGGCGGTGAACCTGAATTTTACGCTACAGTAGATGGGTTAATTAATTCAACTGTGAGTGCTAAAATTTTGTTCGCGGGCTTGGTGGCGATAAAGAGTCGCTACTATGTGATGCAGGCTGATGTGCTGCTCGGTGATGTTCGTATACAGTTAGATAGTTATATAGAGCGCAATGATGATGGCCAAGCGGCGGTATTATTTCGTAGAATGCAGTTTGTTCCTCAGCTGGCTCCGACTATTGAGCCAAGTGATGCGGTAGAGATAAATTAATGGCAGAAAATCAATCTTATATAGCTGACTTTGCATCATTAAACGATGAACAAAAGGCCGTCTGCCAGATCGTTATCGTGCCCTCTACTGAAATATCGTTCTTTCGCGTAGAAATGCCAAAAGTTGCCCGTGGTAAATGGGCTCAGTTAACTCCATGGCTGTTAGAAGATAAACTACTAACAGCTGCTGAAGACGTTCATATCGCATTCGGAGAGCGCGACGCTAATGGCTTGGTGCCAGTGGCGGTTGTTGCCAAAGAACAAATGCAATGTTGGGTAGAGAGCATTGAGGCAGGACAGGTTGAAAATTGTATTGCTGATGTTTTTGAGCTGCCTTACGTTGAGGATAAGTGGGTAGTTAGTTATGATGCGGGTTATGCTCGAGTTCGCAGCGGCGAGTACGAAGGTTTTGCCGGTAGCACTGGCTGGGTTGAGTCTGTTGTGGCGGCCCAATCAGAGATTGCAATAGAGGTTTTTGATAGTAGCGCCATGAGCTCTAAAGCTATAGTGCTCGCTAACAGTATTAATCTATTGCAAGGCGCTTATAAAGCTAAGAAAAATAACAGCAGTAGTGAGTCAAAAGCATGGTTGCCAATGACGGTTGGTATTGCGGTGGTGTTGCTGCTGTTTATTACCAATATGTTGGTTGAGGCTTATCAGTTTAACCAAACAGCCGATTCATATAGGCAGTCAAGCGAGCGTGATTTTAAACGTTTGTTTGGCTCCGCTTTGGACGCTAATGGTGATAGTTTGCGCCAAGAGGCTGAATATCTTCAGCGCTATACCGAGCATAAGGGCCAGCAACAATCTGTTGGCGCTAGTGGCTTACTGCAGGCGGTGGATCGAGTAGTGTCAAAATGCCAGCGCTGTAACCTAGTGGCTATGAATCTAGAAGGGGGGAAGTTAGCACTTACTTTTAATGCCGTTGAGGCTGAGTTTGAGGCTAAGTTAACTAAAATTACCAGCTTAAATGTTAGCAGTAATAAAGTCGGTGAAAACACTGTTGTTAGTATTATGAGAGATGCTGGATGAAGAGTTTTATGAGCCAGCTATATAGCATGTTTGATAACTTACCTGAGAAGGATAAGCGCGTGCTGCTATTGGCTGGGCCAATAGTGTTGATATTAATTTGTTATTTGTTTGTATATCGGCCAATCAGCAGCTATCACTCTAGTGCTCTTCAAAATTTGGAGTCGGCCAGTGACGATTATTATTGGTTGAGGGCGCAATCTCCGCTGGCAAAAAGTGGCTACTGCGGTAGGTTAAGTAACGATGCCAGCAATAATGGATATCTTGAGCAGCAAGCAAAAAGCGATGGTTTGATTATTTCAGCGGTTGATTCTGGTGCGCAAACAACAATTACTATTATCTCGGCAAAAGGTGCTGCAGTCTTACGTTATATAAATAATCTAGCTTGCAATGGTTATAAAGTTAATAGTTTGAGTGTTGCACGAACAGCTGAAGCTGGTGATAAGGTCGCAGGCCGGTTAGTTGTTGATAAAACCGCGGTAAGTAATTAGTGGCTATACTGAAATGGGTTGCGGTTGTTGCGGTAACAGTGTTAATGGCGCTACTACTAAGTCCTGTTCAGGTATGGTTGTCTTTAGTTCAGCTACCTAGCAGTGTGTTGGTCGTGAGCACCCGCGGTGGAATATTTAATGGTTCAGGAGTGGTTGAGTTTACATTAGGCCAGAAGCCGCAAGTTGCTAAGTTAAACTGGCAATGGTGTCCGGGTTTTGGGTTGACTAATTGGTGTGTAGCAATAAAACAGGCAGGTTTGGATGTCAGCGGTTCTGTTGCTTATTGGGGTAGTCGTGTGGTGATTAAAAAAACAACACTATCAGTTGCGAAGGCTTATCAAATTCCAAGTTTGGCTCCGGTGGTGTTCGACATAGAAGGCGACGCCGTGATAGAAGAATTAGTGGTTGATTTACTTGGCTGTGAGTATGGCTATATCAATAAAGGTGAGCTTGCGCTTAACTTAAATCAAACATGGTTTTTTGGCAGTCCTGTCGGGGTAACACAGATTGACGTTAATATTAACGGTGCCACTAAAACCATTATTGCTAAAGGTGATAGTGTCGATGCGACTATTACGCTGCAAGCTAATGAATATAATGTCGATGCAAAATTGATGCCGCCGTCGTCGCTATATAACGCAATGTCGCTGTTACTTAATGCTCGCTTAGATCAAGCTGGCGTCTGGATATTTACTCAGCAAGGTGTAATGCCGTGTTAAAGTTTAATGACATTAATTTTGCCGATAATGGTCAGAAAATTGCTAATTTGGTGCGCTCGTCTAAATCAAAAAAGGTTTATTGGATTGTAGTAGCGGTGCTGTGCTGTTGGTTGACAGTTAAATTGATGTGGATGATTGTCTCTCCGCCTATATTTAATGACCAGCCAATAAAAGTTGTTATGGCTACTGCGGCAAAGCCGACTTGGAATTGGTTTGCAGCAGTTAAAGTACAAAAAGTGGAAAACATTCAGCCGTCGAGAATTAATGCGGAGCTATTAGGTGTGATAATTGTTGGCACCAAAGCGGTAGCATCTATATCGACGCCAAAAAAGAAAAGAGGCGTGTACAGAGTTGGTGATAAATTACAGCGCGGTGTTACGGTCGATGCAATAGAAGATACGCGCGTTGTGTTGGATGAAAATGGTAGGCTGCGAGAGTTGAAACTAAAGGCAGTATTTGAGCAAGGTATTATCACAGACAAGGTTACAGGTGTTACTAGCACCAGTAGTTCGATAGCAGATGCTGGCTTGGCTGATATGGTGTCATTGTCGCCAGTAACCCTGGCTGATAAGTCGACAGGGATTAAATTACAGCGTGCGCATGCTGATTTACTCGCTATGGGTGATATGCGCGAAGGTGATATTATTGTTCAGGTTGGTAAAGTTGCTGTGTCTGAGCTGATGAATAACCCGATTAAGCTACAGGCGTTGATGTCGCAAACATCGGTGCCAATAATAGTCGAGCGAGACGGGCAGCGCCAAGAAATATATGTCAATGTGGCGGCATTGGCAGAAAAATTAATGCCCCAACTTGGCGGTAGTTTGTTTTAATGGTTGTTGAGAATAGCTGGAAGAAAAGAATGATAAGAAGACGTCTAATTGGCTTTATCGCAGTCGCGTCAATGTTGGTTTCATTGGTGGCCGCTGCTGAATCAATAAGAATAAATTTTCGTGATGCCGATATTCGCTCAGTTATTGAAAGTGTTGCTGAGATCACTGGTGTTACTTTTGTTATTGATCCTCGTGTTAAGGGTAAAATGACGATAATTTCGCCAGAAAAAATAGATGGCGATGTATTGTATGAGGTTTTTCTTTCCGCCTTACAAGTACATGGTTATCAAGCGGTAAAAGATGGTTCAGTTGTCCGTATCGTACCTGCCCCCCAGGCTTTTCAGTTGCCTGGCGGCGAGGGCAGTAATCAGTTGATGACCAAAGTATTGGCGGTAAATCATGTGATTGCTGCAGAATTAGTGCCGGTGCTTAAGCCTCTGCTAAGCCAAGGTGCCCAATTGCAGGCTCATGCGGCGAGTAATCGTTTAGTAGTCACCGACACCGAAGCGCAAATCGAACGCGTCACCCAAATGTTGAAGACTATTGACAGTGCAGATCAAGGTAGCTTTGAAATAATTAAGCTTAACAATACTTCCTCTTCTGAAGCCTTGGATATTATCGGCAAAATGGGTATGGCCTCAGGTAAGCAGATAACAGTGGTGGAAGATGAATTTAACAACCGACTAATTCTTAGTGGGCCGTCACGCTCGCGTGCCCCTATTCGGGCTTTGCTAATGCAGTTAGATGTTCCTAGTGAGGATGACGGTGGTCTGGACGTAATTTATTTACATTACGCTCAAGCAGAAAATATGCAGCCATTGTTAGAGAAGATATTATCCTCTCGCTCATTTTTAAGAATGTCTGGAGAGGCAGGCAGGGCTGGAGGGCAAGAAAATTACAGCATACAGGCAGATAACGAAAACAATGCCTTGGTTGTTGCTGCGCCAGCCGGAGTGTTGTCGAGTATTAAGTCGGTGGTGCGTAAGCTTGATCAGCCAAGAGTACAGGTGCTGATCGAGGCGGTTATTGCAGAGCTGTCGGAAGATCAGGCTAATAATCTAAGTATACAGTTGGCGGCCGTTGGCAACTCTGGCGCTTACCTAACCAATTTTGACAGTGCGATACCGGCGCTAGCAGGCGCTATTTTATCCGATCGCAAAACCTCTGATAAATTAACTGATTTTACCTTTCCAAGTGGGATCACTGCAGGTGCTGCCAGCATTGATGAAGCTAAAGGTACTGGCGTTGCAGGCCTTATCAATGCGCTAAAAAGCGATGCGCAAACCAATATTCTATCAACGCCATCAATTACCACGCTCGATAATGAAGAGGCCAGTATATCTGTTGGCCAAGAAGTACCATTTATCACCGGCAGTTTTACTAGCTCAAATAATGATTCGGCAAACCCCTTTCAAACGATAGAGCGTGAAGAGGTCGGGGTGAAGCTAAGAGTCACTCCTCAAGTCAATGAAGGAGACGCTGTGCGCCTTGAAATAGAGCAAGAAATTTCTAGTGTATTAGCTAACGCTGAAACGGCTGGCACGTCAGATTTGATTACTTCTAAGCGAACCATTTCCACTAATGTAATGGTTAACAATGGGCAGCTGTTAGTGTTGGGCGGTTTGATCGGCGAGTCTCAGTCCAGTACTGAGAGTAAAGTGCCATTTCTCGGTGATATTCCATACTTAGGTGTGCTGTTCAGATCTACCTCTAAAAGTAGTGAGAACAAAGTATTGATGGTGTTTATTCGGCCGACGATATTACGCAATAGCGGGCAAGCTTCTGATATTTCTCAGCGTAAGTATAAGATGCTAAGAGATAGTCAAAAAAGCTTTAACGATCGACATGGCATGAGTGATAAAGGTATGTCGTTGTTGCCAGAGGATTCCAATGATATCGGCATGCCTGTTCGGCTAGACAGCGAAGCGCTAAGCGATGATGTTGATCAGGATGGGCAAGAGTAATGCTCGCTTAAAGGCTTCTTATGTATCAACAGTATTTTCAGTTTACGCGATTACCCTTCACTATATCGCCTGATCCATCGTTTCTGTATCCCAGTCATCAATATCAAGACGCATTAGCGCACCTTGCCTATGGTATGCAGCGCGAAGGTGGTTTTATTTTACTTACCGGCGAGGTTGGTACGGGTAAAACCACTATCTGTAGGACTTTTTTACAGCAGCTAGACGACAGCGTTAGCGTTGCTTATGTACTAAATACTAAGCTCGATGCTGAGGATGTGCTGGCCAGTATTTGTACTGAACTTGGGGTTAACTGCCAGCCAGGTAATCACTCTCCGCGTTATTATATCGAGCTACTTAATGTTGAGTTGCTGCAAGCGCATAGTAGCGGCCACAAAACCTTGGTTGTCATCGAAGAGGCTCAAAATCTAGCGCCTGAGGTGCTAGAAGTGCTGCGCTTGCTCACGAATTTGGAAACTGATACCAGCAAATTGCTGCATATTTTATTGGTTGGGCAGCCTGAGCTGCTGGATACCTTGGCGCGCAAGGATTTGCGTCAGCTAAATCAGCGAGTGTTGGCGCGCTGCCATCTAGGTGCCTTGACCTTTGCGCAAACGAGGGCCTATATAAAACACCGGCTAAGGTGCGCTGGGCAGTCAGAGTCGATATTATTTTCTGCGCCTGCCTGCCGGCTTATTTATCGCTATAGCGGCGGTATCCCGCGCTTGATCAATTTGTTAGCAGACAGATCATTGCTCGGTGCCTATTCGCACAGCAGAAATAATGTTGGCGCAGGCTTGGTGCGTGAAGCCAATGCACAGATCGCGGTGACACAGATAGATGATAGGCCATCGTCTGCTCTCAAGTATGTTGGTTTTGCCGTGCTATTAGTATTAATGTTGTTGGCGGGAAGTTGGTTGGATTTATCTCGTGTCAATTTTTGGCTGGATACTCCGGCAGCAGTTGCTCAGCAGTATGAACCAGCGATTAATCGCCAGTATGTCCCGCCAAACACTATAACTAGCAGTGTTGCGCTTCCGGTTGGTGAATCAATACTGCAATCTCAGCCACAAGTTTCAGTGCAGTCTAAAGCCGCCGTTCATCGCTTACAGGAGTTGTGGGGGTTACCGGTTGGCGGCAGTATTCGTACATTGTGTAGTGACTTGCCAGGCCAGTTCGACTGTTTGCGAGTATCAAATGCAGAGTTTATCGATATTGTGCAGTACAATCGGCCGGCGGTGGTCACCTTGGTTTCTGAGCTAGGCGTAGCTGAGCAGCTGATGATAGCTGCGATAGATGATACTGCTGTTACGGTTTTCGGTTTAGCAGGCGAGCAAGTGTTAGCTAGCGATGAGTTTATTGCAGCCTGGGATGGCAGTTTGTGGTTGTTATGGAATAGGCCGAATGGTTTCTCAACATGGGTTAAGCCGGGTGATAAGTCCCCTGCAATGGTTGCTTGGTTGAATCAGAAACTGCGGTTATTAAATAAAAATAGTGAAGAGCTGGTTACTGGTGGGCGATACTCTCAAGCCTTAGCTGAACAGGTTGCTCAGTTACAGCGCGCGCATAATTTAAAGCCTGACGGCATTTTGGGAGAAAAAACTATAATGTTGATTAACTCATTATTGGCAGCGCCTCCTGTTTTACATGGGAAGACTGGCTAATGTCATACATTTTGTCAGCGTTAAAAAAAGCAGAGGCCGAGCGCCGTGAGCAGTCAGGAGATGCTGATCTGAGTGTTATGGTAGAGCCTCGGGTTGATAATAGGCGCTCCAGAGCCCCTGGGTTGATTGCTGCTGTTATCTCGATGGCCGCTTTAGCCGCATGGCTATGGTTGGCTCGCTCGGGGGTGCCTGTCGTTGTTAATACAACTGAGGCGGTTATAAGTCTATCGGGGCCAGCTGCTAGCAATTACCGAGAACCAGTCAAGAATGCGCTGTTGCAGAAGCAGGCATTAGTGGCTCAAAACAGTGTTTTCGATAATGTTGATATAAAAGGGCATTTATACGTAGCAACCAGGCCATCGTTAAGGAAAGTAGTGATTAACGATCGAACTCTGCGAGAAGGTGAGCAAATAAACGGTATTTTAGTTGAAGAAATCACTGAAACGGGTGTGTTGCTGAGTTTTGGTGGAGTTGAAAAGACAATATCAGCGTACTAGTTCTGGCTGAGCTATCCAGGGAGCCGTTTACGGTGGTTACGGGTCGCGGCCTCAGCGCCGCTTAAATGCTATCTGATTGATTTATTTAGGGAAATTAAAAAAGTCTCTATTCTGGTTAAATTAATCAATATCACCGTTGACATACACCGTCCCCGTCATTAGAATGCGCTCTCTTTTTTGGGGTAACCCCTTAGCGGTTGCCATTGTTCTTTAACGGTAAGGTACGGAGTAATAATTCGATGCAAGATCAGCGCATAAGAATTCGTTTAAAAGCTTTTGATCACAAGCTAATTGATCAGTCTACGCAAGAAATCGTAGAAACGGCTAAGAGAACTGGCGCTCAAGTATGTGGCCCGATTCCGTTACCGACTAAAAAAGAGAAATTTACTATATTGATTTCGCCGCACGTTAATAAAGATGCACGTGATCAGTATGAAATAAGAACACATAAGCGCTTGTTAGACATTATCGAGCCTACGGAAAAAACTGTAGATGCGTTGATGAAGTTAGACTTGGCAGCAGGTGTAGAAGTTCAAATCAGTCTTGGTTAACCACTGAGGTTGAGCCCTGCATGATGGGGTTCGGTGTGACACACGAAGGTGTGGCCATAGCGGGTAAACAGCCCCATACACAAGAGGTTTTATAAAATGGCTATTGGAATAGTCGGTAAAAAAAGCGGCATGACTCGCGTATTTACCGAAGATGGGGTTTCGATCCCTGTAACTGTGATAGAGGCTCAGCCTAATCGCATTACACAAATCAAATCAGATGATACCGACGGCTATGCAGCTGTGCAGGTCACTACCGGTACACGTCGTGCTTCACGTGTAACTAAGCCGCTTGCTGGTCATTATGCCAAAGCAGGTGTTGAAGCTGGTCGTGGCTTGTGGGAATTTCGTCTTGATGGCGATTCCGAAGAGCTAGCGGTTGGTGGAGAGTTGGCAGTTACATTGTTCGAAGCCGGTCAAATGGTAGATGTCACTGGCGTTTCAAAAGGTAAAGGTTTTCAGGGTGGTATAAAACGCTGGAACTTCACCATGCAAGACGCTACTCACGGTAACTCAATCAGCCATCGTTCGAACGGATCTATTGGTCAAAACCAAACGCCGGGTCGTGTTTGGAAAGGCAAAAAGATGTCCGGTCACATGGGTGCTGAGCAAGTTACTACTCAAAATCTTGAAATTGTTCGCGTGGACGTTGAACGTAACCTTTTATTGATAAAAGGTGCTGTTCCTGGTGCTCCGGGTGGAGACATTATTGTCTCGCCAGCGATTAAAGCTAAAAAAGCCTAAGGGGTTAATTGATGCAACTTAATATTGCCTCCCCTGCTGATGGGGCCGCTGCCGGGACTGTAGAAGTGTCAGATGCAGCGTTTACAAAAGAGTTTAACGAAGATCTAGTTCATCAGGTTGTAACAGCTTATTTAGCTGGTGGTCGTCAGGGTACTCGTGCCCAAAAGACCCGATCTGAAGTTCGTGGCGGTGGTAAGAAGCCTTGGGCCCAAAAAGGTTCTGGCCGAGCGCGTGCTGGTACTATTCGTAGTCCACTTTGGCGCGGCGGTGGTGTAACGTTTGCCGCTCGTCCACAGGATCATTCGCAGAAAGTTAATCGTAAGATGTACCGTGCTGCAATGAGCTCAATTGTATCCGAGCTAGCGCGTAGTGAGCGGTTGATTATTGTTGAGAATTTCGAAGTAGCAGAACCAAAGACAAAATTATTAGTTAAGCAATTGGCTGATATGGGTCTAAACAGTGTATTGATTGTAACCGAAGAGGTTAATCAAAATTTGTATCTGGCTTCACGCAACTTGCATAAAGTAAGCGTAAGTGATGTTGCAGCTGTAAATCCAGTTAGTCTTGTTGGTTCAGAAAAAGTGTTGATGACTGTTTCAGCGCTTAAGAAGATTGAGGAGATGTTGGCATGAGTGTGCATCTATACAAGATAATTCAAGCTCCTCATATTTCTGAGAAAGCGGCATTGGCAGCTGAAGCTGGTAATCAGGTTGTGTTTAGAGTTGCAGTTGATGCGACTAAGCCTGAGATCAAAAAAGCAATTGAAAGGCTGTTTAGTGTAAAGGTTGAGTCAGTTAACGTGCTGAATGTAAAAGGCAAGGTTAAACGCAACCGATTCGGTGATGTTCGCAAAGCGAACTGGAAAAAAGCATACGTAAAGCTAGCTGAAGGTCAAGAAATTGACTTCGCTAGCGCGGTTTAAGGGGAGTTAGGTAAATGGCTATAGTTAAATCAAAACCTACTTCTCCAGGTCGTCGCTTTGTAGTTAAGGTTGTTAATCCTGATCTGCATAAAGGAGCGCCACATAAAGCGTTGCTAGAGAAAAAGTCTAAAAGTGGTGGTCGTAATAACGCTGGTCGTATTACAACTCGTCACGTTGGTGGTGGTCATAAGCAGCACTACCGTATGGTTGATTTTAAGCGTAATAAAGATGGCATTCCTGCAAAGGTTGAGCGTCTTGAGTACGATCCAAATCGTACTGCAAATATTGCGTTGTTGTTGTACGCAGACGGCGAACGTCGTTATGTTATAGCAGCAAAAGGCGTTAGCGCTGGCGATCAGTTGATCTCTGGAGATGCGGCTCCGATTAAAGCAGGTAATACACTGCCATTGCGTAACATTCCTTTGGGTAGCGTTGTTCATTGTGTGGAAATGAAGCCAGGTAAGGGTGCTCAAATTGCACGCAGTGCCGGTACTTCAGCTCAGTTAGTTGCGCGTGATAGTCAATATGCAACCTTGCGTCTTCGTTCAGGCGAGATGCGCAAAGTATTGTCAGATTGTCGTGCGACAATGGGTGAAGTCTCTAACAGTGAGCATAGTTTGCGTTCTTTAGGTAAGGCTGGTGCAACTCGCTGGCGTGGTGTTAGACCTACGGTTCGTGGTGTTGCAATGAACCCAGTTGATCACCCGCATGGTGGTGGTGAAGGTCGTACTTCTGGTGGTCGTCATCCTGTATCGCCTTGGGGAACCCCGACTAAGGGTTATAAAACACGTAGTAATAAGCGTACGGATAAATTAATTGTCCGTCGTCGCGGCAAGAAGTAAGCGGCCGTAAACGGTAAAAGCGAGGAAATATTGTGCCACGTTCATTAAAAAAAGGTCCGTTTATTGATCTACACCTTCTAAAGAAGGTAGAGACGGCCCTCGATGCAAACGACAAACGACCAATTAAAACTTGGTCTCGCCGTTCGACAATCTTTCCAGAGATGGTGGGTTTGACAATAGCGGTACATAACGGTCGACAACATGTGCCTGTGTTCGTAACTGAAGACATGGTTGGCCATAAATTAGGCGAATTCGCGTTAACCCGTACCTATAAAGGTCACGCGGTTGATAAGAAAGCCAAGCGATAGATAGGGGTTGAGAGAAATGGAAGTAGCCGCTAAATTAAAGGGTGCCCGTATATCGGCGCAAAAAGCCCGTCTAGTCGCTGACCAGATTCGTGGTAAGTCGATAGAAGTAGCTTTGAATGAATTAACATTCAGTACTAAAAAAGCCGCTGGTATCGTTAAGAAGGTATTAGATTCTGCTATTGCCAATGCTGAGCACAATGAAGGTGCTGACATTGATGAGTTGCGTGTATCTACTATCTATGTAGATGAAGGTATGACAATGAAGCGTATTAAGCCTCGTGCCAAAGGCCGTGCCGATCGCATCATGAAACGTTCATGCCACATCACCATTAAAGTATCAGATAGCTAAGGCGAAAGGAGTCCTCAGAGATGGGTCAAAAAGTACATCCGATAGGCATTAGGCTTGGTATCGTTAAAGACCATAATTCGGTCTGGTATGCGAACTCGCGGAACTATGCGAAAAACCTAATTAATGACATACAGGTACGTGAGTATGTCGAGAAAAAATTAGAAAAGGCTTCGGTAAGTAAAGTTGTTATCGAAAGACCTGCGCAGTCAGCTCGAATCACTATTCATACTGCACGTCCAGGCGTGGTTATCGGTAAGAAAGGTGAAGATGTTGATAAGTTACGCCGTGAACTCACAGAGAAGATGGGCGTTCCTGTTCAAATCAATATCGAAGAAATTCGGAAGCCAGATTTAGATGCTAAGTTAGTTGCGCAAAATGTTGCGTCACAGCTAGAGCGTCGTGTAATGTTCCGCCGCGCGATGAAACGCGTAGTTCAGAATGCTATGCGTCAAGGTGCTCAAGGTATCAAAATACAAGTTGGTGGACGCTTAGGTGGAGCTGAGATAGCACGTTCTGAATGGTATCGTGAAGGGCGGGTTCCTTTGCATACATTGAGAGCAGATATTGACTACGCTGCATACGAAGCTTTAACTGGATACGGAATTATTGGTATCAAAGTGTGGATCTTCAAAGGCGAGATCTTGGGTAACGAAGACGCGGGTAAAACCGCCGGCGCGAAAGCAGCTAAGTAAGGGTTTTATAGATGTTACAGCCAAAAAGAACCAAGTTCCGGAAGATGATGAAAGGTCGTAATCGTGGCCTAGCACTCCGCGGAAGCAAGGTGTCATTTGGAGAGTTCGGACTCAAAGCAACAGGTCGCGGCCGTATCACTGCTAGGCAGATTGAAGCAGCCCGTCGTGCGATGACTCGTCACATTAAACGTGGCGGTAAAATTTGGATCCGAGTTTTCCCTGACAAACCGATTACTAAAAAGCCTTTAGAAGTACGTCAAGGTAAAGGTAAAGGTAATGTTGAATACTGGGTGGCGCAAGTTCAGCCTGGTAAAGTACTTTATGAAGTTGAAGGTGTATCCGAAGAAATGGCGCGTGAAGCATTTGCTTTAGCAGCGGCTAAATTACCTTTGGCAACCACCTTTGTTAGAAGGACGGTAATGTAATGAGCGCAAAAGAATTACGCGAAAAGTCAGTAGACGAATTGAACGAAGAGCTAATTAATCTGCATAAAACACAGTTTAATCTTCGCACTCAGAATGCTACCGGTCAGTTGGGTCAAATCCACTTGCTAAAAGCAGCTCGTCGCGACATTGCAAGAGTAAATACAGTGCTTACTGAAAAGGCAGGTAGTTAACAATGACAGAGCAAAATATTGTCCGCACTGTGACTGGTAAAGTCGTTAGTGACAAAATGGATAAGACAATCACCGTATTGGTTGAGCGCCGTGTTAAGCATCCTGTGTATGGTAAGTACATGACTCGTTCTACCAAGTTGCATGCTCATGATGAGAGCAACGAATGTAATGCGGGTGATGTGGTAACTATTCAAGAGACTCGTCCTATCTCTAAGTCTAAGACTTGGAAATTGGTGCGTGTAGAAGAGCAGGCTGCCCAGCTTTAAGGGTAGGCAAAACTAAAAGCCTGTTATTGGCGGAGTTGCAAGATGATTCAGACAGAAAGTTATTTAGATGTTGCAGATAACAGCGGTGCGCGGCGTGTTATGTGTATTAAAGTATTAGGCGGCTCTCATCGTCGTTATGCTCGCGTAGGTGACTTGATTAAAGTTACTGTTAAAGAGGCTATTCCTCGCGGCAAGGTGAAGAAAGGCCAGGTAATGGACGCTTTAGTTGTTCGTACCAAAAAAGGCGTTCGTCGTGATGACGGGTCATTGATTAAATTTGATGATAACGCAGCTGTGTTATTAAATGCTCAGCAGCAGCCAATTGGCACTCGTATTTTTGGACCAGTAACTCGTGAGTTACGCTCTGAAAAGTTTATGAAAATTATCTCGTTGGCTCCGGAAGTACTTTAGGTCCGGGCGGGAACGAGGCGAGGTTTTTGAAATGTCTAAAATAAAACGTGACGATGATGTGATCGTACTTGCCGGGAAAGATAAAGGTAAGCGCGGTAAAGTCGTAAAAGTGCAAGATAACGGTCGGATGATTGTTACTGGCATTAATATGATTAAAAAACACACTAAGCCAAACCCTCAAGCGGGTGTAGCTGGTGGTATCGTTGAAAAAGAAGCGCCTATACAGGGGTCTAATGTTGCAATCTTTAATTCTGCAATAAACAAGGCTGATCGTATTGGATTTAAAATCGACGGTGATAAGAAGGTACGTATTTTCAAGTCAACCGGCGAAGCAGTAGACGCGTAGCTCAAGGTTATAGGTAGCCGTAATGTCAAGGTTAAAAGAAGTTTACGATAATGAAATTCACGCCAAGCTTAAAGAAGAGCTGGGCCTAGAAAATGTGATGGAAGTGCCACGTATCACTAAAATTACCCTCAACATGGGTATTGGTGAGGCGCTAGGTGACAAGAAGGTTTTGCAGCACGCTGTGAGTGATTTAACTCAGATCGGTGGCCAAAAGCCAGTTGTTACTCTTGCACGTAAATCAATTGCTGGTTTTAAAGTGCGTGAAGGTTGGCCGATCGGTGCCAAGGTTACTTTGCGTAGCGAGCGTATGTACGAATTTTTGGATCGTCTGATTTCGATCTCGATTCCTCGTATTCGCGATTTTCGCGGCATAAGCCCTAAGCAATTTGATGGTCGCGGAAATTTCGCAATGGGTGTTACTGAGCAAATTATCTTTCCTGAAATCGATTACGATAAGATAGATAAGTTGCGCGGTATGGATGTGGTTATCACTACGACAGCTCGTAATGATGACGAAGGTCGCGCGTTGTTGCGTGCATTCAATTTTCCATTGAAAAGCTAGGGGCAGACGAAAGTATGGCAAAGTTATCAATGATCGCGCGTGAAGCAAAGCGTACGAAAACAGTAGCAAAGTACGCTGATAAGCGTGCTGCGTTAAAGAAGACTATCAATAGCGTAACCGCTAGTGATGAAGAGCGTTGGGAAGCGCAGGTTGCTTTGCAAAAGCTGCCTCGTGATGCAGGCCCAACTCGCCAGCGTCGTCGTTGCGCATTAACTGGTCGACCACATGGCGTATATCGCAAGTTTGGTCTATGTCGTAACCAGTTACGTCAAGCAGCTATGCGTGGAGATGTTCCAGGCCTAGTTAAATCTAGCTGGTAATAGGTATTTAGGAGACTCAATTATGAGTATGCAAGATCCAATAGCCGATATGTTAACTAGAATTCGCAATGCGCAGATGGCGCAGATGCAGACGGTTGCTATGCCTGGCTCTAAGCTAAAATCATCTGTCGCCGACGTGCTTAAGCAAGAAGGTTATGTTGATACGGTTGAAACAACAGACGTAGATGGTAAGCCAACGCTTACTATTGGTTTGAAATATTATGAAGGCCGCTCGGTAATCGAAGAGATTACTCGCATTAGTCGCCCTGGTTTGCGTTTATACAGTAACAAAGATGAGCTACCGGTAGTACGTGGTGGTCTTGGTGTTGCGATTGTATCGACCAGCAAGGGTCTAATGACCGACCGTGCAGCACGTGCTGCTGGTGTTGGTGGTGAAGTGCTTTGCACTGTCTTTTAAGCCTGATTCTCGGACGGTAGATTAAAATGTCAAGAGTTGCAAAAACACCGGTAGAAATACCAGCTGGCGTAGAGCTAAAGCTCACCGGTCAGCACGTAGCTGTAAAAGGTAAAAACGGCTCGCTTGAGTTAACAGTGCATGACACTGTAGCTATTATGCAGGACGATAATGTTCTTAGTTTTGAAGGTAAAAATTCTAAGGCAAGTGCTATGGCCGGTACTATGCGCGTCTTAGTAAACAACATGGTTATTGGTGTTGATAAGGGTTTTGAGAAAAAGCTTTTATTAAACGGTGTTGGTTATCGTGCTAAAACAAGCGGCAATGTATTAAGTCTAACCTTGGGTTTTTCCCATCCGGTAGATTACGAGTTACCTGAAGGGGTGACTGCAGAAACTCCAACACAAACTGAAATTGTTGTGAAGGGCGCAGACAAACAGCAAGTTGGTCAAGTTGCGGCAGAAATTCGCGCTTTCCGTCCACCAGAGCCTTATAAAGGTAAGGGTGTTCGTTATAGTGATGAGCATGTACGTCGTAAAGAAACCAAGAAAAAGTAAACGGGTAGCGTAATGAGCGATAAAAAGACAGCAAGAATTCGCAGAGCCCGCCGTGGCCGTGCCAAGATGCGTAGCATTGGGGCGCAGCGTTTGTGTATCCACCGTACTCCGCGTCATATGTACGCTCAGGTTATTTCTGAAGACGGTGGTAATATATTAGCGGCGGCGTCAACTCTAGATAGCGATCTGCGCGGCAGCGCTACAGGTAATATTGACGCAGCAGCTGCGGTAGGCAAATTAATAGCCGAGCGAGCTAAAGCGGCTGGCGTTACTAAAGTAGCTTTTGACCGTAGTGGTTTTAAATATCATGGTCGAGTGCAAGCTTTGGCTGATGGTGCTCG
This sequence comes from Pseudomonadales bacterium, assembly GCA_046710535.1. GTDB lineage: Bacteria > Pseudomonadota > Gammaproteobacteria > Pseudomonadales > CAWVSB01 > CAWVSB01. The sequence goes on along the minus strand of JBKEHH010000009.1, from coordinate 102,144 downwards.
TGAAGCTGGACTGGAACTGTAAGGTAGAGACATGGCATATAACAAAGAGCAAGGCGGCAAAGGTCAGACTGACGGCTTACAAGAGAAACTTGTACAAGTTAATCGTGTAGCTAAAGTTGTTAAAGGTGGTCGTATTTTTGGTTTCACTGCACTAACAGTTGTTGGTGACGGCGAAGGTAAAGTTGGATTCGGTCGTGGTAAAGCACGTGAAGTGCCAGTTGCTATTCAAAAAGCAATGGAGAGCGCGCGCAGAAACATGATCAAAGTAGATCTAAATGGTGGCACTATTCAATACGCTGTTAAAGCTAACCATGGTGCCTCTAAGGTATACATGCAACCTGCATCGCAAGGTACTGGCATAATCGCCGGTGGCGCGATGAGAGCAGTGCTGGAATTGGCTGGAGTGCACAACGTGTTGGCTAAGTGCTACGGCTCTACTAATCCGGTGAATGTTGTACGTGCGACTGTTAAAGCGTTAAGCGTCATGCGTTCTCCAGAAGAAGTTGCTGCCAAGCGTGGCTTGTCAGTAGACGAAATTACGGGTTGAGGCGAGTAATATAATGGCCAAGAAAATGATCAAAGTAACACAGTTGCGCAGCACTGCTGGCCGCTTGCCTGCCCATAGGGCATGTATAGCTGGTTTAGGTTTGCGTCGTATTCGTCATACGGTTGAAGTAGAGGATACTCCTTCAGTCCGTGGCATGATCAATAAGGTCAACTACCTTATAATGGTCGAGGAAGCTTAGTCATGAGTGATGAAGGTATGCAGTTAAATAATTTAAGTCCGGCTCCTGGTAGTCGTCCTAGCTCTAAGCGAGCGGGTCGCGGTATAGCTAGTGGTTTAGGTAAAACAGCAGGGCGTGGCCATAAAGGTCAGAAGTCTCGTACTGGTGGTGGCGTTAGGCCTGGTTTTGAGGGCGGTCAGATGCCTATCCAGAAGCGCTTACCTAAGTATGGTTTCACGTCACGTGTTTCACGCATTAGTGCAGAAGTACGTTTGGCCGAGCTAAACAACGTCAAAGCCGATGTCATTGATATCGCAGCGCTTAAAGCAGCCGGTCTAATCGGTAGCCACATTCAGCGCGCAAAAGTGTTTTTGTCGGGTGAAATCAAGAAAGCAGTGACCTTAAAAGGTATTCCTGCTTCTAAAGGTGCTCGCGAAGCTATTGAAGCCGCTGGCGGTAAGATCGAGGAATAGATGGCACAAAGTCCAGCATTAAATAGTAAATCTGGAATGGGCGAGCTTTGGGCTCGCCTTCGCTTTCTATTCTTGGCTATTATTGTTTACCGTATTGGTACACACATTCCGGTCCCCGGAATAAACCCTGATCAGCTGGCTAGTTTGTTTAGTCAAAATCAGGGCACGATGTTGGGTTTGTTTAACATGTTCTCTGGTGGTGCACTAGAGCGGATGAGTATTTTGGCACTAGGAATCATGCCATACATTTCTGCTTCTATTATTATGCAGTTAATGGCAGCTATGGTGCCGCAGTTAGAGCAACTAAAGAAAGAAGGTGAGGCCGGTCGTCGTAAGATTAGCCAGTACACGCGCTACGGTACTGTATTGCTAGCGACTATCCAGGGTACTGGTATGTCGGTAGGCATGGCGTCGCAAGGTTTAGCTTTTGACCCGGGTCCAGCGTTTATTCTGGTATCAATAGTCTCTTTGGTTACTGGTGCAGTATTTTTAATGTGGCTTGGTGAGCAGGTAACTGAGCGCGGCATTGGTAATGGTATTTCGATGCTGATTTTTGCCGGTATCGTAGCTGGTCTGCCAAGTGCGATTGGCCAGTCTTTAGAGCAAGCACGACAGGGTGAACTAAACATACTGATGCTATTGCTTATTTGTTTGCTGGGTTTGGCGGTTATTTATTTTATAGTTCGCGTAGAGCGCGGACAGCGGCGTATTGCGGTTAACTACGCAAAACGTCAGCAAGGCAATCAGACTTTTGCGGCACAAAGCAGTCACTTGCCGCTAAAGGTTAATATGGCCGGTGTAATCCCTGCAATATTTGCCAGTAGCTTATTGTTATTTCCTACCTCAATTGCCCAGTGGTTTGGTCAGTCAAATGAAGGTATGGAGTGGTTACAAGAGCTGTCTTTAATGATTGGTCCAGGTCAGCCATTGAATATCATCTTGTTTACCGCATTAATTGTATTCTTCTGCTTCTTTTATACGGCGTTGATGTTCAACCCTAATGAAGTGGCAGATAACTTGAAGCGTTCAGGTGCGTTTGTTCCGGGGATTCGTCCAGGCAAACACACCGCTAAGTATATCGATGGTGTTATGACTCGCCTAACCATGTTTGGTGCGGCTTATATTGCAGCGATATGCCTAATGCCACAGTTTTTGGTGGTATATGCGAACGTACCATTTTACTTGGGAGGTACCTCACTACTTATTGTAGTTGTGGTGCTAATGGATTTTATGTCTCAGGTGCAGTCTCATATGATGTCTCATCAATATGAAGGCCTGATGAATAAGTCTAATTTAAAAAATTACAGCGGTTCCCGCTAGTAACTAAAGAGTTGAGGTGACCGATGAAAGTTCGTGCTTCTGTGAAGAGAATTTGTCGTAACTGTAAGATTGTTAAGCGCAATGGTGCAGTACGTGTAGTTTGTAAGGCCGAACCTAGACATAAACAACGTCAAGGTTAATTAGGCAAAGACATTATTTGTCTTTGGTATTGATTTTTAAGCAATCTGCCGTTATCCTTTGCGCCTTTTCGCGTAGGCCAAAATAGAGCTAGTAGTTTTAGGTTGGAGTTTTAGCGGTAAATAAAGTGTTGGAGTAATGTGAATGGCTCGTATAGCGGGTGTAAACATACCAGATAATAAGCACGCAGTGATTTCACTGACTTATATCTTCGGTATTGGTCGTACTACAGCGCGCAGTATCTGTGCTGCTACTGGTGTTGCTGAAGCAAGCAAAATTGGTGATCTTAGTGAATCTGAACTTGATGAGCTTCGTGGTGAGATTGGTAAGCTTGACGTTGAGGGTGATCTTCGTCGTGAAGTGTCAATGAATATTAAGCGTTTGCTTGATTTGGGTTGTTATCGTGGTGTTCGTCATCGCCGTGGCCTTCCACTTCGTGGTCAGCGTACAAAAACCAACGCTCGTACGCGTAAAGGGCCAAGACGTCCTATTAAGCGATAAATAACTCGTGTTACTACTTCGGTAGTAAACCGTGTTTAGTGTAGCTGCATCATATATTTGCAGTGTTGATATTAGACAGGAAAGAAAGACATGGCTCAGCCAAAAAAGAAAGTTGTTAAGAAAAAGGTCAAAAAGACGGTTGTTGACGGTATAGCGCACATATACGCTTCATTTAACAACACAATTATTACGATTACTGATCGTCAGGGTAATGCTCTATCATGGGCAACTTCTGGTGGTTCAGGCTTCCGTGGTTCTCGTAAAAGTACTCCTTTCGCAGCGCAGGTTGCTTCTGAGCGTGCCGGTACAGCAGCTTTGGAATACGGTCTTAAAAACCTTGATGTTGAAGTGAAGGGCCCTGGTCCTGGTCGTGAATCTGCGATTCGTGCACTTAATAACTGTGGTTACAACATTACAAACATAACCGACGTGACACCGATTCCACATAACGGTTGTCGTCCTTCCAAGAAACGTCGCGTTTAAGCGAATTGATAGCAGGATACTAATTCGATGGCTAGATATATTGGTCCTACATGTAAGCTTTCTCGTAGAGAAGGTACTGATCTTTACCTTAAGAGCGGCGTTCGATCGTTAGACTCTAAGTGTAAAGCAGAAACTTTACCGGGCGTTCAAGGCGCAAGACGTGGTCGTTTATCTGACTACGGTGTGCAGCTCCGTGAAAAACAAAAAGTACGTCGTTTATACGGTGTATTAGAAAAGCAATTTCGTGGCTACTACAAAGAAGCTGCTCGTCGTAAAGGCGCCACCGGTGAGAACCTGCTGCAACTTCTTGAAGGGCGATTGGATAACGTGGTTTACCGTATGGGTTTTGGTTCAACTCGCGCAGAGTCGCGTCAGCTGGTAGCTCATAGCTCTATTTTGGTAAATGGCGCTCGGGTAAACATTCCTTCTTATCAGGTAGAAGCTGGTGATGTGGTTTCTATCCGCGAGAAAGCTAAAAAGCAATTGCGTATCCAATCTTCTCTAGCTGTTGCGTCTAATCGCGGCGCTGTTGAGTGGGTTGACGTTGATACCACTAAGCTTGAAGGTACGCTTAAAGCGTTGCCAGACCGCGGTGAGTTGCCATCAGAGATCAATGAAAACTTGATCGTGGAACTTTACTCTAAGTAATTCGCTAGTTGACTAATACTACAGGTGTGAATATGCAAGGTGCAGTTACAGAATTTTTAACGCCGAAAGTGATCGGCGTTGAGCAAGTTTCTCCAACCCACGCTAAAGTGACTTTAGAGCCTTTAGAGCGCGGTTTTGGCCATACTCTAGGTAATGCGCTACGTCGTATTCTTCTATCTTCAATGCCAGGTTGTGCAATTGTAGATGTTGAGATCGATGGCGTGTTACATGAGTACAGCACTATTGAAGGTGTGAGCGAAGATGTTATTGAAATATTGCTAAACCTGAAAGGTTTGGCGGTAGTGATGGAAGGTAAGGAAAAAGCGACACTTACTTTGAAGGCTACTGGTCCTGGCGTTGTTACCGGTGCTGATATTCAGGTTAGCTCTGACATTGTGATTGTCAATCCTGACCATGTTATTGCTCATTTAGACAATAACACTGAGTTGAACATGCGTCTTAACGTTGCTTTAGGTCGTGGTTATGTTGCCGCCGATGCTAGGCAAAGCGACGAGGAAGAAAGTAAGCCGATTGGTCGTCTACAGTTAGATGCGTCTTTCAGCCCAGTTTCTCGCGTATCGTATGTTGTTGATAGTGCTCGTGTTGAACAGCGTACAGATTTAGATAAGTTAGTGTTAGATCTTCAGACTAACGGTACTTTAGACCCAGAAGAAGCTATTCGCCGTGCGGCAACTATATTGCAGCAGCAATTAGCAGTATTTGTTGATCTTGAAACCGGTGGTGAAAGTGAGCCAGAAATACCTGAGGAAGAAATTGATCCTATCTTGTTGCGACCAGTTGATGACTTAGAACTTACTGTTCGTAGTGCTAACTGTTTGAAAGCAGAGAGCATCTACTACATCGGTGATCTTGTTCAGCGCACAGAGGTTGAGTTGTTGAAAACTCCTAACCTTGGTAAGAAGTCACTGACTGAAATTAAAGACGTGTTGGCATCTCGTGGTTTATCCTTAGGCTTACGCTTAGATAACTGGCCACCAGCAAGCTTGCGCAACGACGAGCGTCTATTAAGCTCTTGAAAATGATGGGCGTGAGCTCAGCAGAGAATTTGAAAATTAAGGAATACGAACATGCGTCATCGTAATAGAGGCCGTCAGTTAAATCGTAATAGTTCACACCGTAAAGCGATGTTTCGCAATATGGTTGTGTCTTTACTTGATCACGAAGTGATTAAAACGACGTTGCCTAAAGCTAAAGAATTACGTCATTTTGCAGAGCCAATGATCACATTGGGTAAAGTTGATTCAGTTGCTAACCGTCGTCTGGCTTTTAGCCGTATGCGCGATAAAGCGGCTGTCGGTAAATTGTTTACTGAAATTGGTCCTCGCTACCAAGATCGCCCAGGTGGTTACTTGCGTATTATGAAAGCAGGTTTCCGTACGGGTGATGCGGCGCCAATGGCTTATGTTGAGCTAGTAGATAGACCTGCTGTAGAAGAAGCTGTCGACGAATAAGTTGTTAAACAAATAAAAAAGGCCGGTGATTACCGGCCTTTTTTGTGAGCGTCTATTTATTTTAAGGGGCAAGCCCCTAGCTTCTTAGGCCTCTAATATAGGCTTTAAAAATCGTCCTGTATGAGAGTTCTTCTGTTGGGCCACGTCTTCAGGTGTACCAACGGCAATAATATCGCCGCCGCCGTCACCGCCTTCTGGCCCTAGATCTATCACCCAGTCAGCGGTTTTCACCACGTCTAAGTTGTGCTCGATGACGATGACCGTGTTGCCTTGATCACGCAGCCGATGCAGTACCCCTAGCAATTGCTTTATATCGTGAAAGTGCAGGCCGGTGGTTGGCTCATCTAAGATATACAAGGTTTTACCGGTATCACGTTTAGACAGTTCCTTAGACAACTTAACTCGCTGTGCTTCACCGCCTGAAAGAGTAGTTGCCGGTTGCCCCAGTTTTACATAAGTTAAGCCAACATCTATTAATGTTTGTAGCTTTATTGCCAATGAAGGCACTGCATCAAAGAATACTCGCGCATCTTCCACTGTAAGCTCTAGTACCTCGTGAATGTTTTTGCCTTTGTATTTGACCTCTAAGGTTTCGCGGTTATAACGTTGGCTCTGGCAGACTTCACAGGCCACATAAACGTCGGGCAAAAAGTGCATTTCGACTTTCACGAGACCATCGCCTTGGCAGGCTTCACAGCGGCCGCCTTTAACGTTGAAGCTAAAACGCCCTGGTTTATAGCCGCGAGACCTTGCTTCTTGGGTACCCGCAAATAATTCTCTAATAGGCGTAAACAGGCCAGTGTAAGTTGCCGGATTTGAGCGCGGCGTTCTACCGATAGGACTTTGGTCTATATCAATACACTTATCGACTAAGTCTAAACCGGTAATTTTATCATAGGGGGCTGCAGTTAGCGTCGTTGCATTGTTCAGCTCAGTCGCAGCTACCGGATAAAGTGTCCTGTTAATTAATGTCGATTTTCCGGAGCCTGAAACACCGGTTATACAAGTCATTAAACCAAGCGGTATTTCCATGGTGACATTATTTAAATTGTTACCAGTCGCCCCGCTTAATACCAACTGCTTGTTAAGATCAGGTTTGTTGCGATGCTTGGGTATGTCTATTTTTTGTTTGCCTGACAGATACTGACCAGTAATGGATTCTTCGCTTTCTAGGATATCTTTAAAGGTACCTTGGGCAATGATTTCACCGCCGTGCACTCCAGCGCCGGGGCCAATATCTATAACGTGGTCTGCGTTGCGAATAGTGTCTTCGTCATGCTCTACTACGATGACTGTGTTACCTAGGTCGCGCAAGTGAATCAAAGTATTGAAAAGTCTTTCATTGTCGCGTTGATGCAGTCCAATTGATGGCTCATCAAGAATATACATAACGCCGACTAAACCGGCGCCTATCTGGCTTGCCAGTCTAATACGTTGTGCTTCACCGCCAGACAGTGTGTCGGCGCTGCGGTCTAAGCTTAAGTATTCAAGACCAACATCAGCCAGAAACTTTAACCGCAGATGTATCTCTTTAAGTATTTTATCAGCGATTTCAGCCTTACTGCCAGTTAAGCTAAGCTGTTCAAAGTAGCTTATGCAATTCATTACTGAAAGGTGGGTAATGCTGGGAAGATTTCTACCTTCTATTTCGACATGCCTGGCTGCTTCACCAAGCCGTGTGCCGCTGCATTTTGGGCATGACTGCACGCTGAGATATTTCCCTAACTCCTCGCGTACCATTTGCGATTCTGTGTCTTTATAGCGACGATTCATATTAGGGACAACGCCTTCAAAGGCGTGGGTGCGCTTATAAATATCACCTTTGTCGTTAATGTAATTAAAGGTTATTTCTTCTTTGCCACTGCCGTGCAGAATAGTGTCGCGATGTTTTTTAGTTAGCGTATCAAAGGGACTGTCAACATCAAAGCCGAAATGACCAGCAAGTGATGTCAGCATATGATAATAATAAACGCTGCGTTTGTCCCACCCACGAATAGCACCTTGAGACAAGCTAGCTTCTGGATGCTGAACAATTAACGACTCGTCAAAATACTGATCGACGCCTAAACCGTCGCAAGCACTACAGGCGCCGGCGGGGTTGTTGAACGAGAATAGTCGTGGCTCAAGTTCCTTAATGGCAAAACCACATTCAGGGCAGGCATAGCGAGCAGAAAATACGATGTCAGCTTTGTCGTCATCATCCATATAACTAACTATTGCTAAACCGTCAGCTTGGTTAAGCGCCGTTTCCATTGTCTCGGAAAGGCGCAACTGTGCGTCAGGGCGAACTTTTAAGCGATCGATGACAACTTCAATGGTGTGTTTTTTGTTTTTCTCTAGCTCGGGTACTTCATCAAGTTCATAGACGACGCCATCAATACGGGCACGGACAAAGCCTTGCGAGCGCATTTGGTCTAGCAGTTGTAAATGTTCGCCCTTACGTGCACGGACAATAGGCGCCAGTATCATAATTTTACTGCCTTCTTCTAACGCCAAGGTATGGTCAACCATTTGGCTAACGGTTTGCGCTTCAAGGGCATTGCCATGAGTTGGGCAGCGCGGCGTGCCTACCCGTGCATACAGCAGGCGCAGGTAGTCATAAATTTCTGTGATTGTTCCCACGGTAGAGCGTGGGTTATGAGAAGTTGTTTTTTGTTGAATAGAAATGGCAGGAGACAAGCCCTCAATGTGGTCAACATCAGGTTTTTCCATCATTGACAAAAACTGGCGCGCATAAGTTGACAGCGACTCGACATAGCGTCGCTGGCCTTCGGCGTAAAGCGTGTCAAAAGCGAGCGATGACTTACCTGAGCCAGACAGGCCAGTAATGACTACCAGCTTGTCTCGCGGGATATCGATATCAATATTCTTAAGATTATGAGTGCGGGCACCGCGTACAACAATAGTATCCATTACAGCTTCTCTTTGGGTAATCCGCTAGTATATCTGCATGGCACAGTTAGCGGCAAAGAACATTACCTTTATTTTTAGGTATTGGATTACTTTAATAACCAAAGGCCGTAAATGGCTTAGAGGTTGTTAGATTTATCGCCGTCACTTTCTAGCCAAAAGGTGACGCCACTCATCTGATTTATTCCTTGTGCTGTTATTTTCACACATGCCCCTGGAGTGTCTATATAGCCTGCAGCTGCAGCGTCGTTGTCGCAATCTAAAGACGCTGTCATTACAAAAAGTCCTTCAGGGCTAAGCAGCTGACCGAGGCTCAAGCTATAGCCAAGGCCGTTGGGAGCACTAAGGTCTGCGGTATAGGCCATGTTTTTTAAGAAATACCGTTCTTGCTGGGCCATTATACGGTACACATCCTCGCGCCCATCTAGTTGTCGAGCTTCAAAGATATAGCCGTTGTATGACGGAATTGCTACGGCGGGAAGAATCCCAATAATAGATATTGCTGCCATTAGCTCTATCAGCGTAAAACCCGCTTGTTGTCGCACGTCAATCGCCACGGCTATCGCTCTTCCTGCCAAAATGAACGATAGGCCGTGCCTTTTTGAAGCCCATCCATCAATTCGTCCGCTAGGGCTGTATCACAGCTAGCTCCGCGGCAAACCGTCGCTCCATCTTCAGTAAACAGTACCCCAATTGAAGCCGGAACACCCTGTCCGTTATCTGGAGTGTAGGGGATGAATCGTTGCCCGTTTACAGCGAAGCGAATTGGCTCGCCGTTCTCATCGTTAACCGCATTGCCGCTGCCATCAACCGCGTTACCGTCCTCGTCAACGATGCCTACATAGTTCTCTAGGTTAGTCGCCTCATTGTCGTCGACTGTTCCTGATAGGCCGGTGTTTATATCCAGCAGATAAGTGGCGTTGGAACCTAAATTACCGCCACAGGCATTAGCGAGAAGCCCAGTGGTTGTGCGGAAAGTTCTAAATGCAATACGATTATTAAATGTTAGCGTCTGTTGCAGTAGTTTTTCGCCAGACCTGAGCTCTCTATAAATACCATAGGGGGCGGTTGATTTAGACAGAGAGTTTGACGTATTTGCTGACAATAAATCGTCAGCGGTGATTGTTCTTACCACTGTTGAACCCGCAATAGTTTCACTCACATATTTATACCTGTCCGCCTCAGCAGTGCTACCTAATAAGCGTTTTGTAGGGTAGTCATCAAATAGTATAAATACTTTATTGTTAAGCGTTTCTAATAGTGTTGGTTTTGCCCTGTAGCCTGTGCCAACCACTATCGACAAGTGGTCGCTGAGAGAATTACTACCGCTGCGAGATACATCGACACTATTGAAAAATCGCCTTGGTCCATAGCTGAGGAATTGCGCAGCTGTAAGTGTTTCAGCGCCAGCGGCAATAGACCTGTCAGAGGATAAGTCAGCTATCTTTCCACCGCTTACGTAGTTTGTGGCAGAAAACGACTTGTCCTTGTCTAAATCTAACCGCCAAATATGGCCCATAATGTCAGCGGCAAATATGGTATCAGCATAACCATCACCGTCCACATCGACAACGGTAGGGGAAGCGACAATAGAATTAACCATGGGTAAATCTAGATCGTGTACATCAGTCCGATTTGACGCAGTGTTTTCATCGTTGTCGTCGTCGTCACTATTATTACCAATCGAGTAAAGCAAGTTACCGGTTAGCTTATCAATTATATAAATAGCGTTGCCATAGTCAGATGCAGTATTGGTCGCTGAATAAGTAGGGTCGTCATGGCGCGGGTCATAGCCGCCAGAGAATATAAAAACGTCACGTTCTTCTGTGTTAGATTTTATTTTAGCAGGGACTAGTTTGGACCAGGTTTGCCCAAGATCTCTGAATCCTGTATCGGCGCTGGCCGGATCAAGTCTTTTAGCCGGGCCACTCGGTAGATCATGTATTGAGCCGGTTATCGTCCAGAGTTTCTTAAATGGCGTAGTGTAGCTGTCATCTAGCGCTAGTGGCGGATCAGCTGCAATCCTGGCATTACTGACATCGAAACCATAGTAGCGACTGCCGCCACGTCTTTCGCCGATATATAGTTGGACGTTATCGAGTTCAAAGTCAGTAGCGACACTGGTAGCTGTCTCTGTTCTAACTATGGTCATCTCGCCATCTAACCCATAAGTATGCTGGTTGCTAAAAGGCGCGGTTATATAGCCTCGAAGGTTATTTAGGTGTTGTTCTGGGTGATGTGCCCATATTTCTGTACCTTTTGTATCTGCTGGGTCGATTGCATGCAGGGTGCCCAAGTTAGTCGCAAAAAATAGCACCTCTTGAGCATCATCTTCAGTAGTTCCCTTGTAAGTGACCACTATTGGTCGACTGTGTAAAGGGTCTCCCATAAAGTATGCTGCGTCGTCATCTGTTACATCATCATAAACATCCACGCCTAGTAGCCAGTTTAAAAAGTCGGCTCTTTCAGCATTATCAGATGCTCGGATATCATCGTTTGATATGGCAGAAAAATTGCTGCTAGCTAATTTACTAGGGATACCATCATTATCAAAGCCGGTATACATGTTTCTAGCAGCGCTTAATTTTGACGATGCGCCGCCTTCGCGGACGATGTTACCGTCTGCACTTGCCGACCATATGCTTTGTGCTTCCGCCTCGAAAAGACCTGTTGCGGGGTCTACCGCCTCCGCGCCTAAGGCATCTTTTACAGAGCCGTTTGATAAACGATATTTTTTAACATTACCTTGCCACCTGGGCGTACGCGAAGGCTCAAACACGGCAAAATATATTTCGTTCCTATTTTCTAATTCGTTAAATGAGTTTACTGCCACAGATGGCGAGGCGAACGATGCTGCGTCGGTCAAAATACTCTGTAGTATATTTCTAAACGCGTTCGCCAACGATGCTGCATCATTGGCAGCATAATAGTCACCTAGGCCTGCATCAGCGGTTTGCTGTAATAATGGAAAGTCTGCTTCTAAGCCAATGGTATAGGTTTTAACTATTTGGTCTGTAGGTATTGATGTGTTCAAGTCAGTTGTCGCTAAAGCGCCGGCCATTTCATCTAAACAATTGTCGCCGCAATCGCTTACTCCCGCTAGGGCTTTAATTTCAGTATCGCGGTGACCGTCACCAAAAGGGGCGCCATCGGTTAAAAACACAACGTTATTTTTTTGACAAGAGTCTGTTACCGGAGAGATATAGGTGTCATCTATCCTTGCCGCATCGTCGGTACAGTTTAAACCATCGCTGCCACGACAGGTGCGGCCATTGGCGAAAGGTTTACCCGCATAATAAAGATAAGCTTCATACAATACCTCTGACAGTGGAGTAAGGCCGGAGGCATCTAATGCTTGAAGGTTGGCTTCAAAATCAGTGTTGGTGTCGACGCTCTGGACGGCATCAATAATAGTGCCCTGGAAGCGCATTATGCCAACGTTTATCGGTGACCCTACAAGACTTTTCACCAGCCTGCTTACGGTATTTTGCATTAAGCCTAGGCGGGTGAAGCACTCGTATATATTTCGAGTTCCAGTCTCATAAAACCTGTCACCTAATTTACTAGTGCTATCACAATAGGTGTCGGGGTTTTCACTTGGCAGGCCGATAAGGGGGTCTACATAACTACTACTGTTTCTATAATCATGGTAGTTAGCTGGGACAAAGTTGCGAAAAGGCACTGCCCCCCAGTTTATTTCTTGGCTGCTAGAGCTGGTATAGGTTGGGTTGGGGCAGTCATCACCAAATGCGCAGTCAGTAATATAATCGGCTGGACTGGTAGCGTTTACGCCATGAATGTTTCGATCATTTTTACAGTCTAATATAGCGGTAACATCTGTGGTGGTAACAAAATTTGACTGCCAGTCCGAACTACCTACTACGTCATCTTCATTATCGGTACAGTCAAAAGTTTCTGTCCCTAAAGAGCCGGAATAGCTAACCGTTGGCTTGCCGTCTGTTCTTTGGACCCAGATAGTTAGCCTGTCGTTGTAATCTACCGTGATATCTTCGCAGGTGTAAGAGTCCCCGCCATTATCCCTGTCATAACAATATATTTCGTAAGGATCGACGTATTCGTCTGAGCTTATCCGAAAACTAACTTGCTGATCTGTCTGTAGAGTGACAGAGAAAGGCTTGTCGGCTTCAACCTCATAATCACCCAATTTGACCCACTCTCTATCGCTGATATCTTGATAGGTACTTGGATACGAAAGAGGAATTACTCCCTCGCCTGTTGAAACGCATGTTTCGCCACCATCGACAACCGTTGAGCTCTGTTGCCATTGCATTGCAAAGTCGCCATAGACTGGATTTTCCGCTGCAAAGGAGTGGTTGTTAGTCAGGGCATCACATTTGTTCTGAACATTTTCAATGGTGTCACCAGTGAAATTCATGTCTGCGTCATAGACATAAATCTTGTCTGCTGAACTGCCATAATCAACAAATGGGTCGTACACACCTAGTGGGGAAATTCCCGCCACTATGGTGAGCATACTACCTGAGGTATCCATTACAAATAGAATATTGTGGTTGGTTGATCCCGCTGTAGCGGTGTCGGTTATATAGATATCGCGATCATCAGCAACACTAGACTGTGCCGCCATTAAGCTGGCAATAATAGCGACTGAAGACAGTTTTATTAATGAGCGCTTTAAACTGATCATCATGTTATCCCTCTTCCTGTACGCTGAGCATAACGCTCAAAACGACGTTGGTATCGCGCTGGTAGCTAATCACGCCAGCGAAGTAGGTGGTATTGTTTTTAAGATAATCTGCGGTTTTTATCTGATTGACCGTAGTGACAACTTCGGTATCTTGAGTCGCAATTAGCGTCTCTGGGCAGCTATCACAAATTTTAATAAAGACTATTTTGCGGCTGTTAGGATTATTGACATCGGTGTTATCGACTAAGATAAAAAATGCCTCTTCAAGCGTGGCGTTAACACCCCTAATAGATTGTGAGTAAGCTGAAGAGCAAAATAAGATAGCCAATACAGTAAGTATTTTAATCATTTTCACAGTGATCACCATTATTGTTGTAGTCCGGGGGTTAGGTACCAGAACCCTTGTACTTGAGTTGAATTTGCCGCTGAACCGTTTAAATCGGCTGTTGACGTAATTGTGCCGGTAAATCCATTCATTGTCGTTTCGCCCTGAAAGCTAAAACCACCGGTAGGTACAGGGCCGTATTCGTTATCTTTTGTCAGCGTTAAGGTTTGCCCATAGGTTGGCTGAACGGTTGACGATGTTGTTAGCGCAGCGTCGTTTATCGCCCCAGTTAGGGAACTTTTCAGATCCATAATCATCTGGTCGTCGTCTTCCGGGCCACCCTGATTAATAATATTCAGTTGGCCATTTATTTCGCTTTTAGCTACATTTCGGCTAGACATTAAAAACTGAGTATTTTTAATAATTGCTTGCTGAATACTGGTATTTCGAATAGACGAAAGCCCCAGTGTTGTCATGGCGACTAGAATAATTAGGGTGACAATCAAGGTTACACCTTGTTGCTTTTTTGTGGATTTATAAGTTCGCATTGTCGATCGCTACTGTAGAAGAGAATATTTTGCGACGGTTGCCGTCAGTAAAAGTAAGCGGGGGCGAATCGCTAATGTTATAGGTTCTGCTTGCGGCTGCTTGATCAGCGCCATCGTCAAAGCCAGTGCCGACTAAAATAGTGACTCGAGCTGAAACTATACTGCTCCATTTCAACTTTACTTGACCACCGCCTTCCACTAATGCATTAACGGTGTCGGCTGAAACATAGCTTACTGGCAGGCTGCTTACATTTGTTCGGTCGGTAAGCCCATATAAAACTTGCATGTTAATAATCCCATCAATGATGGTTTGATCGCTTCCCGCAATTAGCGTGGCGGTTCTGTTTACCCCTACCATAGTAATTGTATAGCTTCTGCATCTGAGGCTGTTAATGCCACTAGTCGGGTCAGGTGCGATATAAAAAAGGTCGGCAACTGTGTACCGTGTCGGAATTGTGCCGCTTAAGGCTATGCCGCCGCAGGCTGTAACTTCGTTACCGGGCGCGGGGTTATGCCAGATAGCGAAGTGATCAGAATTGGTGCCAGTGCCATTATCGGTACAGGGGTTAAAGTCAGTGGCGTCACAAAGCCCATCAAAAAATTGCCCTTTGGGCGCTATTTGGTCACCATCTCTTTCATCTACATAGCTTGCCATACGAATATTCTGACTGAGTATTTCAAGAGCATAACGGGCATTTTCTTCTATTCTAGAGTCGGCTTCATGCAGTGCGAACAGTGTTCGCGAGCCAAGTAGTTGACTCATGGCTACGCCAATCATAATAGTGCTTATTAATATTGACACCATCAATTCAACAAGCGTAAAGCCTTGTTGTGTTTTTCGAGTTACGCGCATCATGGTGTGAACACCTGAATATAACCATCAACGTCAGGGCGATTACTAAGGGTGCTGCTACCGTCGATAGTGGTTGTGGCGATTCTCGGATCTGATAAAGCGGTTAGCGAGCGCCAAAGAAATTGCAATGTCAGGGTACTACCAATGGCGCATGAAGTGGGGGCGCAGACTAATGATGCATCAAAGTTATTTAGCACATCTGCTGCACCTTGGTTATTGGTACAAAGTACATCCCATGAATCATAACTAGCCATTTCTAGGGCATCGCATTCGTCTGCAGCGGCGCCATTTGTTGCCGCACAAAACGTCGCTGGAGGTGCGTCACAGATAGAATTGTCGGTAATATCTGTTACATACTGGGCTAGCGCCGGAGCAGTTTTATTCAAGTTAATTCGATCGATAATCGCTTGTGCTTTCCAAATGGCTACATCGCGCTGCTGTTGGTCAATGTTTTCTTGTAGAACGCGGGTTTGCAGAGTGCTCATGCCTAATATTCCAACGGAGAAGATTACCATTGAAACAAGTACTTCGATTAATGAAACGCCGCGCTGTTGCTTCATCGTACGCATGAGCCAATACCTAGGTCATTAACTGATGGTCGGCCAGTGACCGATATGGTTAAGAGTTGAAAATCACGATTGCCGACGATTCTATTATCACAAAAAGCAATAGTTATAGCGGTAGTTGTACTTAAGCGCCCATTAGGGCCTAGACTGATAAACGAGTCCCCGTCACTATTGCTATCAATAGTTATATCTCCATTGCTAACATTGTCGTCGCTTAGGTCACCTATAGTAAATTTTTTAATGAAGTTAACATCGTTCGATGCGCAAACCGTTGTGGCAGTGCTTGCTTCGCAGAGATAAATATCGCCGCTCCAGTCACCGTCTGCATTTGAATTATAAAGGTTAACGATTGCGTTACGGGTAATAGCTTCAGTACGGGCCAATTGCACAATGCTTTGAAATTCATTCGCGGCACCATTGATACGACTGTTCTTTGTCATATCAACGAAAGAGGGCGCGGCAATAGTTGCCAATATAGCGGCAATCGCTATAACGACTAGTAGCTCTATTAGGGTGAACCCTTGCTTGTTATGTTGTGTTGTCATCGAGCTCTATGCCATTGGTTTGAGACTACGTTATATTTTAGTCAGAAACGAATGCCAACCATTGCCTGATGATAGGTGAAAATACTAGGACGAGTGGCGAGTTAGCCGCATGAATCGGCGTTTCGTATGCGCAATCGGCCAACTCTAGAGATAATGACGGCAAAATTCTTACTTCCGGCGCAATATCTTAGAGTACCATTGAATCCGCCGGCGCGGCCATTGGGAGCGAATCTAAGACGGTGGTGACGGTTCCAATATATAGTTGCGTTGGCGTCTAATGTTGTTTTGGCAATGACGGTTTCGGTGGTATCAAGGGTTTGATTATTATTGGTGTCAGTGAACGCCGTCAGTGGGCTTGAGAAGTCAGTGCATTCATTGGCTTTGAGGCGGCAAATTGTAGTGTAAGTATTGTTGGTTATTGCAGTATGCCTGGCCGATTTAATCAGTGTTAACAAGCTGCTCCTGTCTGCCATAACATTAAAGTTAGTTGCGAGTGCAAGTAGGCCAGAAACGGCGATAGTAGACAGAATTGCAAAAAGGCTGGCTGCTACCAAGAGCTCTAGTAATGTTATGCCGCGCTGTTGGTTCTTTTGAGGGAGACTATAATTGTTCATAAGTGGCACTCCTTTGTGGCTTCGCTGCTACATCCTTGTAGCAGTTGTTGCTATTACAGCGGTGACTATAGAGCGGTGAGTGTTTTTGTAACTCACCTATTCAGGTAGCGGTTAACAGTAATCTTTTATATCGTGGTGTTATCGTTTCTTACTCAAGTATTTACTGGTAATATTGCCATTCTTTAAACTTCAGCGTTTTCTTATTGATGGCAGCTACTATTGTTCCCCAATCATCGGCGATGACTGCTGCCGAACGCACTGCTGTGGCATCCTTAGGGGCGCTCTATGCAGTGCGTATGCTCGGTTTGTTTATGGTGCTGCCGGTCATTGCTATCTATCTGGGCGCCTATCCGGGCTATTCGCCGGCCGTGCTGGGGCTTGCCTTGGGCGCCTACGGCTTAACCCAAGCATTGCTGCAGATTCCGTTTGGCTTATGGTCGGACCGCTGGGGGCGTAAGCCGGTGATTACTATTGGACTGCTTGTTTTTTTTATTGGCAGTGTTGTTGCTGCTACTGCCGATACTGCGGTTGGCGTTGTTATTGGCCGAGCGATACAAGGTGCGGGGGCGGTGGCCAGCACAGTGTTAGCGTTGGTGGCAGATCTGACGCGTGAAGAGCAGCGCAGCAAGGCGATGGCCGCGATAGGGATGAGTATTGGTCTTACCTTTGCGCTGTCATTGATTTTGGGACCGTTAGTTTCCGCCACTTATGGTTTGGTAGGATTGTTCTGGTTTACCGCCGTATTGTCACTATTAGCCATTGGCTTGCTGTGGTTTGCGGTCCCTTCACAGCCCAAAGTAGTCAATAAAGAAGTCAGTCCTGCCAAGGAACTGTTCGGACGGGTGCTGGCTGATAAGGACTTACTGCGATTGAATTTGGGTATATTCAGCTTACACTTTGTGTTGACGGCATTGTTTTCAATTATCCCAATACTATTGGTCGAGGTGTTGGCTGTTAATGTTCAGGCCCATTGGAAAGTGTATTTACCGGTGCTGGGCTTGTCTTTTGTTTTAATGTTGCCGGCAATGATTTATGCCGATAAGAGTGGCAATTTGAAACGGGTATTTTGTGCTGCCGTGGCGGTTTTATTAGCGGCGTTATTATTATTAGCATTGGGTGCCGCTAATGGCATTGTTTTATTAGCGGCGCTATTTGTATTTTTTGTCGGTTTTAATTTGCTAGAAGCATTATTGCCGTCAATGGTAAGTCGGCAAGTGTTTGCCGGCGGCAGAGGGACCGCGATGGGGGTGTACTCTACCTGTCAGTTCTTAGGTATTTTTGCCGGTGGCGCTTTAAGTGGTTTAGCGATGGCTTTATATGGGGTTGTTGCGATATTTATCTTATGTGGTTTGGTTTTATTTGTGTGGTTGTCAGTTGCGGTAGGCATGTCTGTGCCTGTAGTAGGAAAAACCATCGTTATTTCACTAAATGATAAAGGCTTGGAGCTAGATAAGTTAACCGATAACTTACTAGCGATCGAAGGTGTTTTAGATGTGATGATCGATTCATCTGCAGCACTTATGTACCTTAAAACAAGCCCCGCTCAGTTTAATAGAGCTTCGTTTGATCGGGTGATGGCGGGTCAAGGTTGATTCAGTTATAGTTTGATTTTTAGAATAAAAATTTGCTTCGTCTAATCTTAGACGGGGACCATACAGCAGCTAAAGAGAGGATAAGATATGGCTAGGGGTATTAATAAAGTAACGTTAATTGGAAATTGTGGAGCAGACCCCGAAACAAGGTATATGCCATCTGGCGGTGCTGTAACTAACTTAACCATTGCTACCTCAGAGACTTGGAAGGACAAGCAAACAGGCCAGCCTCAGGAACGCACCGAGTGGCACCGAGTGGTGTTTTTTAATCGCCTAGCTGAAATTGCTGGTGAGTATTTGAAAAAAGGCTCAAAGGTTTATATTGAAGGTTCACTGCGTACTCGCGAGTGGGAAAAAGATGGCGTGAAGCGTTATACCACTGAGATTGTGGGTGGTGAAATACAGATGCTTGACAGTAAAGGCGCGCAGGGCGGAATGGGAGCGCCTGCTGAGCAGTATTCAAATCAGGCTCCTCAGCAGCAATCAGCGCAGCCGCAAGCCGCAACAGCGCCAGCCGCAATGGACGATTTTGATGATGATATTCCGTTCTAGGATTACTTCAGCAATAAAAAAGGCCTGTATTTACAGGCCTTTTTTATTGCTAGCAAGGTTTGTTAATTGCAATTTGATGTCACTGCAATTACAGGTTATTTTGTAGTGAATGTTTATTGTTGTATTCAATGTTAAGGGTGGCCGTGAAGGTTTTAGTTTTAGGTTCAGATAGTTCAATTGGTCATGATTTGTGCGAGTTGTTTTTGGCGCAAGAGACAATTGACTGTATTGCGCTGGCCAAGAGTAATATTGAGGGTGCTGGCGAAGCGGTGGTTAAGCATACGCCCGATTTTGTGGTTAATTGTTACACGCCTGGGCAAGCGTATATTGGCGCAGTGGATGATGCTCACGTGCAATGGATTGAAGCATTAACGGTTGCAGTGGTGTCTGTTGATGTGGCATTAGTGCATATTTCAAGTTCGCAAATATTTGACGGCTGTAAAGAAACTCCATATGTAGAAACTGATGAAATTAATGCCACTAATGATGCTGGCAGTAGACTTTATAAAATTGAGAAAATAATTCAGAGCGGTGTTGATCGTGCCTGTATCTTGCGCAGTGGCTGGGTGTTTGGGTCTAACCCCGATGGTTTTCTTGATCGCTTGCTAACGTATGTTGAAAGTGGTCGCGAAATCAAGCTGCAAGCGGATTTAGACGGTGCGCCAACGCCAGCAGAAGATCTTGCGCGAGTCATAAATACTGTTGTCTGGCAGCTATATTATGGCGCAGACTGCTGGGGGGTCTACCACTATAGTGGTTCAGAAGTAACCAGCAGTATGGCGTTTACTGATACCTTGATTGCCTTGGCTTCTCAGTATGGAGAGGTAGATTTAGACGGGGTTCAGCTGATTGAAGTTGACAATTTGTCTGGTCAAGGTGCTACCAAATATCCGTTATTAGATTGCGAAAAAATCTTAGAAGCATTCGGTGTTAAACAGCGCACTTGGCGTTCAGCATTGACGACGGCCATAAAAAAGCGCTATCAGAGCAACTCTGATAGCGCTGATTAGTAGCGTTTATTTGGTTAGTCTGAGTAGCGTTCAAATACTAAAGTTGCATTGGTTCCGCCAAAGCCGAAGCTATTAGACATAATCCGGTTTAACGTGACATTGTCTTCCCGTTTAGTGACGATGGGGATATCGCCGGCCTCTGGATCTAAGTCGTCAATATTGGCCGATGCCGCGATGAAATTGTTCTCCATCATGATTAGACTGAAGATCGCTTCTAGTACGCCGGTGGCGCCAAGAGAATGCCCTGCCAATGATTTAGTCGAACTTACTTTGGGTATTGTTTTACCCTCAAACGCGGCTTTTACTGCTTTTAGTTCAGCCATATCGCCGGCCGGCGTTGAGGTACCGTGTGAGTTAATGTAGTCAATTTCGCCGCTTACTGTAGACATAGCCTGTTGCATGCATCGAGTGGCGCCTTCACCACTTGGAGCCACCATGTCATAGCCATCTGATGTGGCGCCATAGCCTACGATTTCGCCATATATCTTTGCGCCGCGAGCTTTGGCGTGTTCTAGCTCTTCTATTACAACCATGCCGCCGCCGGAGGCGATTACAAACCCATCGCGGTTAGCGTCATAGGCGCGTGATGCCTTCTCTGGGGTGTCATTGTACTTAGTTGAAAGCGCGCCCATTGCGTCGAATAGGCACGATAGCGTCCAATGTTCCTCTTCACCGCCGCCAGCGAAGATAATATCTTGCTTGCCAAGCTGTATTTGCTCTAAGCCAGCCCCTATACAGTGGGCGCTAGTGGCGCAGGCCGAAGAAATCGAGTAATTAACGCCTTTGATTTTGAACGGTGTCGCTAGACATGCGGATACAGTTGACCCCATGGTTTGAGTGACCCGATATGGCCCAACGCGTTTAACGCCTTTGGCTCTAACAATATCGGCTGACTCTACAATATTCTCGGCCGAGGCCCCGCCAGAACCAGCGATTATGCCACTGCGAGGGTTAGATACTTGCTCTTCAGTTAAGCCCGAATCATCAATGGCTTGCTGCATTGCAACATAAGAATAAATTGCTGCGTCACCCATGAAGCGTAAGGTTTTTCTATCAATTAGCTCTTTCGCATCGATTTCAGCTTTGCCGCATAAGTGGCTGCGCATCCCAATTTCTTTGTATTCAGGCATGAATTGAATGCCCGATTTACCATCAATGAGGGATTGTTTTACGGTTTCAAGATCATTGCCGATACATGAAACTACGCCCATGCCTGTGATTACTGCCCGTCTCATAGTTGCCTCGGTTTATATGTATGCCGGTTTATTTGATACTCTAGGTCATTGCATCCATATTGGTGAATACGCCGACTCTTAGGTCATTTGCTTGGTATATCTCTTTGCCGTCGCAGGTTAGCGTGGCGTCTGCTATTCCCATAACTAGTTTACGCTCAATAACGCGTTTTAAGTCAATCTGGTAACAAACTTTTTTCGCCGTCGGTAATACCTGCCCGGTGAACTTTACTTCGCCAGCCCCTAATGCTCTGCCGCGCCCAGGATTGCCTTTCCATGCTAAAAAGAAACCAACTAACTGCCACATGGCATCTAATCCTAGGCAGCCAGGCATTACTGGGTCGCCGGGAAAATGACAGTTAAAGAACCATAAGTCAGGATTTATATCTAATTCGGCTTGTATTTGGCCTTTGCCATACTTTCCGCCTTCCACGCTTATGAGACTAATTCGATCTACCATCAGCATGTTGTCGGTAGGTAATTTAGCGTTGCCAGCTCCAAATAAGTTGCCGTGCCCGCAATCAATTAATTCTTGTGTACTAAACGAATGTTGGTCTGTTAAAGGCAAAGTATAAATTCTCTCTGTTGGATGCAGTTAGTTATAGGTGGCGAGCTTAACACATATGTGGGTGGTGCTGTTATACTTCCTGCCGCCTGTAGCGAATGCGGTAGGCAAATAATTTTTTAGATAGGAATTCAATTCCAAGATAATGGAGCTCTAGTTTAATGTTATACCCTGTATATTTATCCGGTGGCGTTGGCAGTCGATTGTGGCCAGTTTCTCGCGAGTCTTACCCTAAGCAGTTTTTGCCATTAGCAGATGAAAATAAGAGTTTACTGCAGGAGACCTTTGCTCGGCTGGATGGTGTTGAGGCTGCAGCTCCAATTGTTGTGTGCAATGAAGGGCATCGGTTTATTGTTGCAGAGCAACTGCGCGAAGCTGGAATAATTGGCGCCTCTGTGGTGCTGGAGCCAATAGGTAAAAATACTGCCCCAGCTGTTGCTATTGCTGCGATTCAAGCATTAAAAGGCGACCCCAATGCAGTGCTGTTAGTGCTGCCAGCTGATCATGTTATTGAAGACACTGAAAGCTTTCGGGCATGTGTAACCAGCGGCATGGGATTGGCTGAAAAAGGTGCTTTGGTAACCTTTGGTATTGTGCCAACAGCGGCGGAGACTGGGTTTGGTTATATTCGTCGTGGTGAGATCGAGGGCGAGGGTTTTAAAGTAGCTGAGTTTGTTGAAAAGCCAGATGCTGAAACCGCACAGTCATATCTTGATGATGGCGGCTATCTCTGGAATAGCGGCATGTTTATGTTGCCGGCAAAGAAATATTTGGATGAGCTAAAAAAATACGCGGTAGATATTTTTGACGCGTCCAATGATGCTTATCAAAAAGCAGTATTGGATTTAGATTTTATTCGCCTAGATGCAAAGGCTTTTGCTCAGTGTCGTAGTGAATCCATTGATTATGCCGTAATGGAGAAAACAGCTGATGCGGTAGTGGTCCCAATGTCGGCCGGCTGGAGTGATGTAGGCGCTTGGTCGGCGCTATGGGAGATAGGCGATACAGATGCGGAGGGCAATGTTACGCGCGGTGATGTAGAGCTTGCTGCGACTAAAAATAGCTATGTTCGTAGTGAGTCACGACTTGTTGCAACGGTTGGGGTAGAGGATTTAGTGGTGGTTGAAACCGCCGATGCGGTGTTAGTGGCTGATCGACACTCAGTGCAAAATGTTAAAGAAATCGTTAATCGTTTAAAAAATGCCAATCGATCAGAGGCTCATACACACGTTAAAGTTTATCGCCCTTGGGGCTCTTATGAGTCCCTAGTGAATGCTGGTCGGTTTCAGGTGAAACGTATTATTGTTAATCCTGATGCACGCTTATCGCTACAGATGCATCATCACCGAGCGGAACACTGGGTTGTGGTTCAGGGTACTGGTTTAGTTGAATGTAACGGCAATGAAATACTACTGGCGGAAGATCAATCAACCTATATCCCATTAGGGCATAAGCATAGATTGACTAACCCTGGCGTGGTGCCTTTAGAAATTATAGAGGTGCAAACGGGCAGCTATTTAGGTGAAGATGACATTGTGCGATTTGAAGATATATATGGACGAGGTAAATAGAAATGATTAAAAAGTGTTTATTCCCAGTTGCTGGCTATGGAACTCGATTTTTACCTGCAACTAAATCAATGCCAAAAGAAATGCTGCCAATTGTCAACAAACCGTTAGTTCAATACGGAGTGGAAGAAGCTATACAAGCGGGCATGACTGATATTGGCTTTGTCACTGGTCGCGGTAAACGCGCCATTATGGATCACTTTGATGTGAGCTATGAGCTGGAACATCAGATTAAAGGGTCGGGCAAAGAGTATTATCTCGATGGTATTCGTCAGATATTGGATGCCGCTACTTTTTCTGCAACCCGTCAGCGTGAAATGAAAGGCTTAGGTCATGCGATTTTGACCAGTAAAACGCTAATTGGTAACGAAGCCTTTGGGGTGATTTTAGCAGATGACCTTTGTTTCAATGATGGTGACGGAGTGATGGCTCAAATGGCCAAGCTATATAATCAGTTTCGTTGCAGCATAGTTGCCATCCAGGAAGTGCCGGCTGATGAGACCCACAAATATGGTGTTATTGCTGGAGTAAGTCTAAGCGAAGGATTGTATCGCGTGGACAATATGGTGGAGAAACCAAAGCCAGAAGACGCTCCGAGTAATCTTGCGATTATTGGGCGATATATTTTGACCCCAGATATTTTCGATATAATTGAAAGTACTCCAGCGGGCAAAAATGGTGAAATTCAAATTACCGATGCACTGATGACGCAGGCAAAAAATGGTTGTGTTATCGCTTACCAATTTAAAGGGCAGCGTTTTGATTGCGGCAGTGTTGACGGCTTTGTTGATGCGACTAACTATGTTTATGAAAACGTCTATTCTCAAGAATCATAATATGCGAGTTATTAATGTTAAAAGAAATCACCTGTTTTAAAGCCTACGATGTTCGCGGTCGAGTGCCAGATCAATTAAATGCCGATGTTGCTTATCGTATCGGGCGGGCATATGCCGAAGTGGTTAAGCCTAAAAATGTAGTGGTGGGGCATGATATTCGTCTTACCAGTCCTGAACTATGCGATGCCTTGGTCAATGGCTTGCTAGATTCAGGGGTTGATGTATTTCATATCAGTGAGTGCGGTACTGAGGAAATATACTTTGCGACATTCCATGAAGAAATGGATGGCGGCATAGTGGTTACTGCCAGCCATAATCCGATGGATTATAACGGTATGAAATTTGTGCGCGAAGGATCAAAGCCTATTAGTGGTGATACCGGTTTAAACGATATCCAGCGTCTGGCAGAGCAAGGTGAATTCAGCGCAGTTGAAAATAAGGGCGCATTAAAAAGTATTGATACTCGCCCAGCTTATATAAATCACCTGCTTAGCTATGTTGATTTAACCAAGTTAAAGCCACTCAAAATTGTAGTTAATGCCGGCAATGGCGGCGCCGGTGCAGTTATAGATTCGATAGAGCAGTATCTGCCATTTACTTTTATTAAGGTCCATCACACGCCTGACGGAAACTTCCCCAATGGTGTGCCAAATCCATTGTTGGTTGAGAACAGAGAGTCAACCAGAGCTGCTGTTATTGAGCATAATGCCGATATGGGTATTGCATGGGACGGTGATTTTGATCGTTGTTTCTTCTTTGACCAGCGCGGCGAGTTCATTGAGGGATATTATCTGGTTGGATTGCTCGCAGAGGCATTTCTCAAGCGCTCAAGCGTAGCTGAGAAAATAGTCCACGACCCTCGCCTGACTTGGAATACCCAAGCTATTGTTGAAGGCTTGGGCGGTCAGTCGGTTGAGTGCAAAACAGGCCATGCATTTATCAAAGAACGGATGCGTGCAGAAGACGCTGTGTATGGTGGTGAAATGAGTGCGCATCATTATTTTAAAGACTTTGCTTACTGCGATAGTGGAATGATTCCGTGGTTGCTGGTTGCTCAGTTAGTGTCAGACGCTAAGCATGGATTAGCAGGTTTAGTTGAAGAATGTACCCGCCAGTTTCCTGTCAGCGGTGAAATTAATAATACTATTGAAGATCCTGCAGGGGCGTTAACGGCCATTGCAGATCATTATCGCGGCGATGCATTAGAAGAGTCTTATGTCGATGGTTTGTCGATGAGCTTTGCGCAGTGGCGGTTTAACCTGCGAAGCTCTAATACTGAACCTGTTGTTAGGCTTAATGTTGAGTCGCGGGCAGATGTAGGGCTAATGGAAGAGAAACGTGACGAGTTACTCACGCTGCTAGGTGTCAACTAGTTATAGATTATTAGTTAGGGTTATCAATATTTTTGATGGCCCTGACTAAATCAGTTTGATCGCTTCGCAGTTGTTCGTAAAAATCTTCACCAATTTTTTTACCCAGTTCAACCCCCCATTGATCAAAAGGGTTGATATTCCACAATACGCTGCAGGCAAAAGTTTTGTGCTCATACAAGGCAAGTGTCGCGCCAAGGGTTTGGGGCGTTATTTTATCCAATGTGATTAAGTTGCTTGGACGATTGCCGGTCATCGTTTTATGCGGCGCTAAATCACTGGCGGTCTTGCTATCTAGGCCTTTGCTTAATAGTTCAGTCGCAACTTCAGTAAGGCTTTTGCCTGTTAGCAGTGCTCGCCGTTGTGCTAAGCAATTTGCTACTAGCTTTAATTGCGCTTCATCGTCATCAGTATGTGATCGAATGGGCAAAATAAAGTCACATGGAATGGTGTTGGTTCCTTGATGCAATAGTTGATGAAAAGAGTGCTGTCCCTCTGTGCCAACACTGCCCCATAACACGGGGTTGGTGGCATGGCCAATTGATTGCCCGTTTCGATTAACTGACTTACCGTTACTTTCCATGGTTAGCTGCTGTAAATAGTCAGGCAGCATTTTTAAGCGGTAACTGTATGGTAATACGCCCAGCGAATCATAGGTTTGAAAATTAACATGCCAAATTTCTAGGGCGGCTAGCATCAGTGGCATATTCTGCGCTACATCTGTCGATGCCTGAAAATGTTGATCCATTGCATAAGCGCCAGCCAGCATTTCTTCAAAGTTCTCGCTGCCAATTTTCAGCATAATTGGCAGGCCGATGTTTGACCAAATGGAGTAGCGGCCACCAATCCAGTCCCATATGGGCAGGCAGTGATCCTCTGGTATACCAAGATTAGTCGCGGCAGGCACATTGCTGGTCACAGCAAATAACTGAGTTAGTCTAGTTTGCCCAAGCCAGCTGATAGCGGTTTTTGCATTGCTTAGAGTTTCTTCCGTACTAAATGATTTTGACGAGATAATAAATAGTGTTGTATCCGGTGCTAGTTTGGCTAGGCAATCCGCCATTTCACTAGGGTCGATGTTAGCGACAAAGTGAATGTTAACCTTCTTTTGATCGTAGTCAGCTAGGGCATCGCAAGCAAGTTTTGGCCCTAGGTAAGAGCCGCCGATGCCAACATTAACAATGTCGGTAATCACCTGGCCATTTATGGCAGTGAATTCTCTATTATGAATTTTTGTTACCAAGGCTTTGGCTTTTTCATAGCCGGCTTGGATCGTGTCACTATAAGGTGCGGCTTTGCCGGAAATAGCTGCTCGAATCGCACAGTGCAGAGCTGGTCGGTTTTCGGTGCTATTGACATGTTCGCCAGTAAATAGCGCTTTAACCATAGCGCTTAAGTTTTTCTCTGCAAATAATTGGTTGAATAGCGAAATCGTTTCAAGATCAATAAGGTTGTGGCTAAAGTTCAGATCCAGTCCTGCGGCATTGAAGGTCATTTTGTTGTGGCGAGATGGGTCAGTCTTAAGCAGATTGCTCAAACCAATGGCTGATAATTTGGCTAAATTGTCGGAAAGCTTCTCAACGGTCGGGCTTGCTGGCAGCGCTTGCTGTTTGCTCATGGTATGGCTTCCTAAAATACAAATAACTTAAATTATTTCTGGGCTAGTGATTTCGCTGTACCGCCAAGTCAGCTAGTCTGACCATTTGTATTGTTTGCTCGCAGTCGGGGAAATTGGCAATACTTGCTATCGCCTTGTCTCTATGTGATCGCGCTTTGTCTTTAGTATATTCAAGTGCCCCGGTCTCGTTAACTGCTAAAATTATCTCAGCGATGTTGTCACTATTTTTGGATTCAATTGCATTGTAGATAAGCTCTTTTTGGAGCAGAGACCCGTGTTTCATCGCATGTATTAGGGGTAGAGTTGGCTTGCCTTCGTTTAAGTCATCACCAACATTTTTGCCCATGGCAGCTGCATCACCAGTGTAGTCAAGAACGTCATCAATTAACTGAAATGCCATCCCCAAATGATGACCGTAGGCCTTTGCTGCTTGCTGGGTCTGCAGGTCGCAGTTGGCTAAAATGGCTGCCCCTTGGGTGGCCGCTTCAAATAGTACTGCCGTTTTTTGTTCAATAATACGGTAGTAAGCATTTTCAGTAGTATCTGGCTTGCCTGCTCGTTCCAGTTGCAATACTTCACCTTCAGCGATTCGATTGGTGGTGTTAGCCATTAGCGCCATAATGTCCATATTGCCCATTCGCACCATCAGTTGAAATGCGCGTGAGTAGATAAAGTCTCCGACTAGTACGCTGGACGCATTGCCCCACTCGGCATTAGCGGTCGGGCGGCCACGCCTTAGGGAAGAAATATCCACAACATCGTCATGTAGTAGGGTTGCAGTGTGGATGAATTCCACAATTGCCGCAAATTGGGTGGTATTTTGGGTGTTGCCATTTAATGCCTTGCCGCATAGCAGTACTAATAGTGGGCGCAGACGTTTGCCGCCAGCATCAATGATATAGTTGCCGATACTCTCTACCAAGGCTACTTCAGAGTGTAATTCGGCTATAACTAATTGATTAACTATCTCGAATTCTTCGGCAACAGCGTTACGTATTGCTTGCATTAATTGATGGTTTCCGTGCAGAGGTTTTTATCAAATCGAGCTGCATGCTAGAAAGCTACGTCATGCCTGTCAAGTAAGGGTTTAGGGTAACATAAAAGCTGTTCAAACAGTTGCTTCAGATCAGTTGTATCTATATAATTCGCGCCCCTGACAAACTCAATTCAGTCAGATACCAAGAATTGAGTGCCTGAACTTGCGCCGAACGATCCCGTATTCGTAAGCAGGCTAACTGACGCGGAGTTAACTATGTACGCAGTGATTAAAAGCGGTGGTAAGCAGCACCGAGTAGTAGAAGGTGAGACTTTAAAGCTTGAAAAGATTGAAGTTGAGACTGGTGGAACTATTGTATTTGACGAAGTTTTGTTGGTTGGTGAAGGCGATAGCGTAAAAATTGGTGAGCCAGTAGTAGCTGGAGCTAAAGTTACGGCAGAAGTTATCGATCAAGCTAGACACAAAAAAGTAAATATTATTAAGTTCAAACGTCGTAAGCATCACATGAAGCGTGCAGGTCACCGTCAGTGGTATACTGAAGTTAAAATTACCGGTATTACCGGCTAAGCTAAGTTTAGGAGAGTAAAATGGCTCATAAGAAAGCAGGTGGTAGTACTAATAACGGTCGCGATTCCGAGTCCAAACGCCTAGGTGTTAAGCGTTTCGGTGGTCAAGTAGTAGCGGCTGGTAATATTATTGTTCGTCAGCGTGGAACTCGTTTTCACCCGGGAGCGAACGTAGGCTGTGGTAAAGACCACACTATCTTCGCCACCGAGGCTGGCAAGGTAGAGTTTGTTGTTAAAGGTCCTAAAAATCGCAAATTTATAAATGTTGTGACGGCTTAGCAGCAAAGTAACCTAAAATGTAAAAGCCCCGTCCAATACGGGGCTTTTTACGTTAAGCTGCATTGAATTAGCCGGAGTTCAGCTCTGGGGGTAAGTATGAAGTTTATTGATGAAGCGGTAGTAAAAATAGAGGCGGGTAAAGGTGGTAATGGCTGCTTAAGCTTTCGCCGTGAGAAATATATTCCGTTTGGTGGCCCTGATGGCGGTGATGGCGGCGATGGCGGCAGTGTTATTATGCAGGCAGACGAAGGCATAAACACCATGATAGATTTCCGTTACACGCGGTTTTATAAAGCCAAAAGTGGTCAGCCTGGCAAAGGTGCTAACTGCACGGGCGCGGCTGGCGGTGAGTTATTTCTTAGAGTGCCAGTAGGGACATCTATTATTGATGATGATACCGGTGAGATTTTAGGAGATTTAACCAAGGCCGGGCAAGAAATTGTCGTTGCTCGCGGTGGCTTTCACGGGCTTGGAAATGCGCGTTATAAGTCGAGCACTAATCGCGCTCCCAGACAGACCTCAAATGGTACTCCCGGCGAGATGCGTAATTTGCGTTTAGAGCTTAAGTTGCTCGCAGATGTGGGTTTATTGGGCTTGCCCAATGCGGGTAAATCAACATTTATTAGCTCGGTTTCTGCCGCTAGGCCAAAAATAGCGGATTATCCGTTTACTACGATAAGCCCTAGTTTAGGCGTAGTTAAAGTGGCAGGGCACCAAAGTTTCGTGGTGGCTGATATTCCTGGCCTGATCGCCGGAGCATCTGAGGGTGCGGGCCTCGGTATTCGCTTTCTTAAGCATTTAACTCGCAACCGGCTATTGTTGCATTTGGTGGATATTCATCCTATCGATGGCAGCGACCCAGCTCAAGCGGTGATTGATATTGCTCAAGAGCTGGAAAACTTTAGTCCTACGCTAGCTAAAAGACCGCGTTGGCTGGTGATTAATAAGATGGATTTATTATTGCCAGATGAGTGTGATGAAGCCGTAGCGCAGTTGCTAGAAAAATTAGAGTGGGATGGTCCTGTTTACGTTGTGTCTGCAGTAACCGGTCAGGGTACGGAACCTCTGTGTCGAGATATTATGACGCATATTGATGATAAGAAGCAGGGCGAGAAAGATGATGAAGAATTAGCCGCTGCTGAGCGTCAGTTCCAGGACGATATGCAATCTGAAGGCCGTGAGCGAATCAGAGATTTGGAACTGTCTAGGCGAGCCAAGCGACAGGGGCAGGCAGATGACAATGAAGATTATGACGACGAAGATGGTGATGTAGAAGTACACTACGCTGAATAAATGGTTTGAAGAGTAATGTCTGAAAGAAATTCAATAATATCAGCTAAGCGCTGGGTAGTTAAGATTGGTAGCGCGCTACTAACGGATAATGGCCGCGGTTTAAACGCTGTCTTAATAAATCAGTGGGTAGATCATTTAGCGAAATTATCAGTCGATGGAATAGAGTTAGTGCTGGTTTCATCCGGCGCTGTTGCCGCGGGCATGACTCGTCTTGGCTGGTCCCGGCGCCCTACGGCAATTCATCATTTACAAGCAGCTGCTGCTATTGGCCAAATGGGTCTAGTGCAGACGTGGGAGGCGGCATTTGCGCGTTACAATATACATACTGCGCAAATTTTATTGGTGCATGATGATTTATCGCATCGCCAGCGCTATCTAAATGCTCGTAGCGCCATCAATACTCTTATAGAGCTTGGTGTTGTGCCAGTGGTAAATGAAAATGACACGGTGGTGACAGAAGAGTTTCGGTTTGGAGACAATGATACCTTGGCGGCGATGGTTGCCAACTTGATTGATGCAGACTTATTATTAATTTTAACCGACCAAGATGGGTTGTTTGATAGTGATCCCAGAGATAACCCGGGCGCTAAGCTAATCGCTGAAGCTGCAGCGGATGATGATGCGCTGCTAGCTTATGCCGGTGCCAGCAAGGGTCATTTAGGTCAGGGCGGCATGGCGACAAAGATAAAGGCTGCACGGTTAGCGTCTCGTTCTGGTACTGACACTATTATTGTAGGTGGTCACAATCCTAGCGTTTTAAGTGACGTGGCTAGCGGTAAGCTGGTGGGTACATTGTTAACCGCAGGGACTGAAGGCGCTGCGCGTAAACATTGGCTTGCAGTACATTCTGCAGCGAGTGGAAGTTTGTTACTTGATAGTGGCGCAGTAAAAGTACTGAAGGATTCAGGCGGTAGTTTATTGTCGGTTGGGGTAACTGAAGTTCAGGGGCAGTTTGAACGCGGTGAGATTGTGCTTTGCGTAGATGCTAATGGCACAGAGATCGCTAAGGGCATTATTAATTATAGCAGCGTTGAGGCAAAGCAGATTGCTGGCAAGCACTCGGGTCAATTTGAAGAAATTTTAGGCTATCGTGACCAAGATGAATTGATTCATCGTGATAACTTAGTGCTGATTTAGCTAGCATGCTGATTTTGCCAATAAAAAAACCGGCTATCGCCGGTTTTTTTACTTTCTAGATTTAATTAAGCTAGTGCTTTAACTTTAGCATTCAAGCGGCTCTTATGACGAGCAGCTTTATTTTTGTGCAAAATGCCTTTGTCGGCCATGCTATCAATGACTGGCACAGCTTGATCGTAAGCTTCTTGTGCTTTAGCTTTATCACCGCTTTCAATCGCTGCAATAACTTTCTTGATGTAGGTGCGAACCATTGAACGAAAGCCAGCATTGTGGCCGCGACGTTCCTCTGATTGACGAACTCGCTTTCGAGCCTGTGGAGTATTGGCCACCGTTTAAATCCTCATATCTAGTATTGAAATCAAGGTCTGAAATCAAGGGAGCGGCATTATTGTGGTTTGAGTCGGCATTGTCAACAGATACGGTGTTGTTTACCGCGATATTTGGGTTTTTGTCAGTTTATAGAAAACGATCCCAAGCGATCAAGCCCCATACCAAAACAGTCAGCGAACATGAGATGAGTACTAATGCCGAGCCTATGTCCTTGGCCATGCCTGCAAGGGGATGCATCTCGTCACTAATTCTGTCTACTATTGCTTCTAATGCCGAATTGATTAGCTCGCACAGAATGACTAACACTAAGCAAATCATTAATACCGCTTGTTCTAAGCCTGTTAGCCCTAGCCAAAATGCCACTGGTGTAAGTATTATAAATAACCACACGTCAAGGCGGAATGCTTCTTCACTTTTCCAGGTCGCAATAACTCCTTGTTTGGAATAAATTGCGGCATTAGCCAGTCGCTTGAGCCCTTTAGCGGCGGGCTTGTTCCCCCTTTTTTGTTGATCAGCTTGCATGATTATAGTTGTAGTTCCTTAGGGTCAAATAATAGGTGTCGGCTTAAATCACCATATAGCTCTGGCTGAATATTCCTCTCTTTAAACCACCATTGGGCATCGATTAGCTGGAAGCTATCTTCATAGCGCCCAGCGATGATAGTTTGTAAGGGGAAGTCAGGTAACTGTTGGTATACGGTAAAACGACTTTTAGCA
Source organism: Pseudomonadales bacterium (assembly GCA_046710535.1). Taxonomy (GTDB): domain Bacteria; phylum Pseudomonadota; class Gammaproteobacteria; order Pseudomonadales; family CAWVSB01; genus CAWVSB01. The sequence goes on along the minus strand of JBKEHH010000009.1, from coordinate 69,695 downwards.
GTGGCGTGGCTGCTATCGCCGTCAATGTTGATGTTGATATTACTGACGATATGCTGGGTATGGGGCGTACCGTTATCAGGATAAATTCTGGTGGCACTTTTATACATATTTATTACGGCGTTTTTGCCAGCGGCAATATTTTCGCTGTTATTACTCACCACTTGGCCATAAACAAATAGTTCGCCCAAGTCGGCAAAGTTCCCATTATCAATATATTCGGCATACACATGCAGTAGATGCATAATCTGATGGTAAGGTTGAAGCATAAGGCGGTGCCAGTATCGGTTTTATTTGTAACTATATTAACGCATTGTTAAAGGTTTAATAGCTTATTGATTGATATGCTGATATTTGTCAAATTGTGACAAAGTATGCCGCCTTCGATTGTAATAATGGGTATTCTGGCTGAGTGTTTTTAAATAGTTTTTTTGTATTCCATAATTTTTTTTTATGAGTTGTTTATGCCCATTTTCACTCCTGCGGATGAAGTAAAGGTTGAGCGTCAGTTAACTGGTGAATATACCTTGGATATCAATTTATGGGCGGGAGGTAAACCGGTTAAAATTCATGTTGCTGAAGATGCGCAGTCCTTGGAGTCATCTGAGTTTGTTATTGAAACCGATGACTTGATAGTAGTTCTTGATGATTTAAATTGGCATGCTCGGCACTACTTTTATCTTGAAAGCGCAGACTATAGCGGCGTAGCAACCGAGCGCTGTATAGCAATGGAAGGCGTGCATAATTTTCGAGATATGGGTGGCTACGATACAGAAACTGGCGCTAAGGTGCGTTGGGGTGCGCTGTATCGCAGTGGCAAGTTAAGTGAGTTAAGTCGCCGAGATATAATGCTGATGGATCGGCTTAGCCTGTCGCTAATCTATGACTTTAGACGCGATGATGAGCGTGAGCGGGCGCCCAGTCGCTACGCCGACAGCAATGCCGAAACCATTAACTTGGCAATTACTCCTGGCAGTGGCGAAAGTTTTTTTGACAGGGTTGTCAGTGGCAATGCTGATGCAGAGCAAATGACTAAGTTTATGGCTGAGCTGAATGTCGACTTAGCTATGAATCAAACAGCGCAATACCAGCAAATGTTTGCCGGCTTATTATTAGATAGCACCGACGCGGTGTTAATTCATTGCGCGGCAGGAAAGGATAGAACTGGGTTTGGTTCGGCCTTGATATTGGCGGCCCTTGGAGTCAGTCGATCTACCGTGTTAATTGACTATATGTTGAGTAATAAGTATCTGCCTATTGAGGATGAAATATCCAAAATGCTTGATACCTACGCGGATTATTTTCCTAGTAATATTGATCGAGATATCTTGCGACCAATGTTTGCAGTAAGGCCTGAATATATCGATGCAGCGTTTAATGCGCTTGATGAGGCTTATGGCAGTACTGAGGCTTATTTGCAGCAAGCCTTAGGCTTGTCTAAGACTGATATTGAACGATTGAAGTTAAAGTATTTACATCGTTAGTTATATTGCCGAGTTGGATAGGCAAATAAAAAAACCCGCCTGCTGGCGGGTTTTCAAATGATATTTAACCTACTTCATTTTACAGGCTTGTTGCGCGGCTTTTAACTGTTTTTTGTGACAGTTCTCGGTGGAATCTTCACCGACACACCATTTACGACGATTGTCCCAAGCAGTTAATGGTTTAGCTTTGCCATTAGAGCATTTGGTAAAATAATTAGCGTACTCAACACCGGCATCAGTTGCGCCATAGCTGTCGAAATTTACGCTGGTTGGTTTTGCAGCCAAGGCTACGCCTGAAAATAGCGTTGCCGCTACTAATAAACTAAGTTTTTGCATGATTAAGTCCGTAATTTTAAAGGCCAAATAAAGCCAAAGACGGGGAATAGCCCCAAAGTTTAGATAATAAATGCGCTATTTGACGCGCTTCATTGGGAGAGAGACGAGTCGCGCCCAATGAAAGGCGCGTACTCTAGCACAAACTGATTAAAAAATCAGCACAGTGAGGTTGGTTAATGAGGGGGGAAGCCGGCTAAAATTTCGTCTAGCATTGTGCTCATATCAGCTTCATTCTGTTGCGGCGTAGAGCTAGATTTAAGTTTTGACGCCGCGCTGGCGCGCCACACCAATAAGTTTTTGTTGGCATCTATAATATCGATAACCAAAGTCCCCTGAGTGTAGTATCTAACTCGTGTATCAGAGAAACCGCCGCCGCCATAAAAGTTGTTACCGTAGTGTCGCGAGCCATAAAAACTAGAGTTATAAGTGTCTATCAAGACTTGTTCTTGGGTGATAACTGAGTAATTAATATAAAACTGCGGTATATCTCCTTTGATAATGCCCTTAGCGGCCAGCTTTTGCTCAGTTAATCGGGTTAAACGTCGGTCAAAAATATCGCTGCCGACTTTATTTAAGTCTGCGGTTTGAGGTGGGCCAGATGGGTGCCATTGATATGTGGTATAGCCGGAAAAGTCATGGTCTACGTCATAATCTGTGTTAGTAGTGACGTTAGAGCAGGCGCTAAGGGCTGCGGCAACAAATAGGCTACTAAAGATTTTACTAATAAAACTCACAATTAACTCCTAACTATTACTTGATAATATGCGCATTCGACATTGCAGACGCCAACAAGTTCGCGTTGCCAGTCTTTACCCTTATTTGCTAGGCATAATAGATTGTTGGCAAACTAAAAGAAACTTACATATTTACATGGTCAGTTAGCCCTCAGATGACTAAAATACGCGCAGTTAAAATCATATATTCGGTGGATAGAAGTGACAGTAGTGTCTAACGACCAATTTAAAAATATTAGGCCTTATAACGATGCTGAGGTAGGGCCTGTGCTGGCCAAATTGGCCCAGCATGAAGAGTTGATTAACACGATTGTTAATTACAAGTATCCGCGACTGGCGCCTATTTTTGGCTGGGCATTAAAACCATTGGCTAAATGGTATTTGGGTAAACAAATAAAGCCGATTACTAACGTGCATGATTTTCAGCTAGTGGTTGAGGGTTATATGACGAGAATGATTGACGCTACGACCACCAATGTTACTCATAGTGGTTTGGATAGTTTAGATATTTCAATGGCCCATCTATATATGAGTAATCATCGTGATATTGCCATGGATCCGGCATTACTGACTTATACCATGTATCAAAACGGCCATGATACGTTACGCATTGCCATTGGCGACAATTTACTGACCAAGGATTATGTGTCAGATATTATGCGACTGAACAAAAGTTTTATTGTTAATCGCTCGGCGGTTGGTCCACGGAAAATATTAGCCGCCTACAAACAATTGTCTGCATATATTTCAAAATCATTGTCTGAAGATAAAGTCGGTATTTGGATTGCCCAGCGCGAAGGTCGGGCTAAAAATGGCTTAGATGTTACTGTGCCAGCGATTATAAAAATGCTTACTATGAGTTTTGACCGAAAAAATGATGTATTTGCCGACTTTGTGCGCAAATTACGTATAGTGCCTGTCGCTATCTCCTATGAGTATGACCCTTGTGATAGTGATAAAGCGAAAGAGCTTTATATAAAGGATTCAGAGGGTGAGTATCAGAAAGCGGAACAAGAAGATGTCAACAGTATTGCTGTCAGTATCGAAGGCAATAAAGGCAATGTGCATATCGCTTTTGGGGAGCCAATGCTTGGTGATTTTGATAGCCCTGACTTAGTGGCTGCGGAAGTTGATAGGCAGATAATTTCTAATTATGTACTGCATCCTAGTAATTTTTTCGCGTATAAAGAACTGCATGGCGTTTATCCAATAGGAAACTATTCTGCTGCCAATATTTCTTTTGATAGTAGTAAGCTAAAAGCTGAGGCGCGTAAGTTTGGCTCGCGCCTGGCAGCCATTGCCACAGAGCATAAACCTTATTTTTTGCAAAACTATGCAAATTGTATTCAGCAAAAAATAGATTTTGGCTTTTTGCCAAACCCTTTTAATCAGGCTATTTAACGTGGATGATAATTACGATTTTGAAGACGACTGGGGGCAGCAGCCTTTAGCCGATGGTGAGCAAATGCCGCATGTTGGCGTTTTGGCTCATCATTCATTTGAAGAGGCGCGAGTAGCGGTCACTGAATTAATAGACGAGTTGCGGTTAATTTTTGCCGAAACTGACGAAGATTATGGTTTAGGGGGTGAGCAGTTCATCCCGCAAAACGTGCACGTTGATATCACTGTTGATGACGCGCTGGACTGTTTTATTATTTTCACCCCAAATATAAATGGGCAGATGAAATCTGATTTTAGTGTTGGCCAAGACCAAAGCGTGATTGTGTTCGAACGCGATAAATATGGCCTGGTAGCGCTTGAACATATGCGTGGTTTATTTGATTACCTGCTAGATGATATTGATAACTTTGCTAGCAAAGTTGATTTTTCTGAACTAGAGCAGGTATTTGGTGAAGGTGAGCGGCCGCTAGATATTATGAATCGAGAAGGGTTGCCACTAGAGAATCCGTTTGACCATGATGGTAGCCGTTAGTGGTGTTAAGCCAAGAACTAAAGAATGAGATACAAACAGCGTATAGCACATGGCTGGCAAGCCACGAATTAAAGGCGCGTTATGGTCAGCGGCTGATGATTGCCGAAGTGGCCAAAACTCTGGGTAAAATTCAACTCGGTAGCGATGACCAGAGGATGGGTGAGCCCGCTATTTGTGTGGTTGAAGCGGGTACGGGTACCGGTAAAACAATTGCTTATGCCGTAGCCGCATTGCCTATCGCCAAAGCATTAGGTAAAAAATTGGTAGTCGCGACAGCGACGGTTGCTTTGCAAGAGCAAATTGTTTATCGCGATTTCCCTGATATTCAACAACGTAGTGGCTTAGATTTTAAGTTCTCGCTAGCCAAAGGGCGCAGCCGTTATATGTGTCTGTCCAAGCTAGACGGTCTACTTTCAGCTGATCCAGGGCAAGCCATGTCGCTAGCGCTTTACCCTGACGAAGAAGGGGGTTCGCTGCTCAGTAACGATGCATCAGAAATATATCAAGCAATGTTGCAGGAGTTATCGGAAGGTAACTGGAAAGGCGATCGTGATAGCTGGAAAGAAATAATTGAAGACAGTGTATGGCGACCAATCACTACCGACCACGCGCAGTGTACTGGCAGGCGCTGTGCTCATGTTACCCAGTGTAGTTATTTTAAGGCCAGAGAAAGCTTAGAAGAAGTTGATTGTGTTATCGCCAATCATGATTTAGTACTGGCAGACTTAGCTCTCGGCGGCGGCGCAGTGCTGCCGGCACCAGAAGATGCTATTTATATTTTTGATGAAGGCCATCAATTGCCTGATAAAGCCGTCAATCATTTTGCGCATCATCAGCGCGTCAATAACACTCGTAAATGGTTAGAGCAAAGCGGAAAAATATTAGCCAACCTTGGTCAAGAGGCCGGAGAAGCCGCTTATCAGCGTGAGATAGATCGTATCCAGCCGATTATTGCTGAGCTAACAGCATTGTTAAATCAGTTATGGATAATATTTGAAGGCTTGCTTGGCCCAGGGGGCGACGCGGTTGAAACTCATAACGATGGTTTGCGAATTAGATTTTCTAATGGCGAGCTACCTGCTGCGGTGATGGCTTTGGCTGGTCAGCTGCATAGTCTGTTTTCACGCTTTGAAAATGGCGCAGCACGAGTAGCGAATTTATTAGATGATGACCTGGCTGGGCATAATTCGATTATTGCCAAAGATGATACCGAGATTTGGTATCAAGCCGTTGGCTCAATAAAAATGCGAGCACAATCTAATTTGGGCTTATGGCTGAGTTACTCAACGGTTGATAATAAAGACGAGCCGCCCCGAGCAAGATGGATAACCGCATTGACTAATACTGCAGGAATGGATATTGAGGTTTCTTCCACGCCAATTATGGCCTCAGATATGTTGTCTAAAAATTTGTGGCAGCGCTGTTGCGGAGCGGTTGTTACCTCGGCAACTCTAACCGCATTGAATTCGTTTGACCGCTACATAACGCGCAGCGGCGTGCCGGCAAATAGTACCTTTGCCGTAGTGCCGAGTCCGTTTGATTATAATGGTGCCGCCAGTTTGCATGTGCCTAATTTAGGGGTGGAGCCAACTGATGCTGAAGGTCATACCAGTGCGATTATAGATTTTGTGCCAGGCTTGCTAGACAGTGGCGAAGGGACGTTAGTGTTGTTCTCGTCACGGCGTCAAATGTTGGGCGTTTATGACGAGCTAGAGCCTGCGGTGCAAAGCCAAGTATTGCTGCAAGATCACCATCCTAAGCACGTACTGCTAGAGTTGCATCGGCAAATTATCAACAAAGGCTTTCCTAGCATTATTTTTGGTTTAGCAAGTTTTGCCGAAGGTATTGATCTGCCTGGTAGTTATTGCAGCCATGTGGTTATTGCAAAAATTCCGTTCTCCGTACCCGATGATCCAGTAGAAGCTGAGCTAGCCGATTGGGTTAGGCGCAATGGCGGCAATCCTTTTATGGAAATTACTGTACCTGACGCCGCTATTAAACTGGTGCAAGCCAGCGGTAGGTTGTTGCGCAAAGAAAGTGATACCGGAAGAATTACGTTGCTAGATCGGCGCGTTGTGACTAAACGCTACGGTCAGGCGATTTTAGATTCACTGCCAAACTATCGTCGTGAGATTGCCTAATGGCGCATAACTATGCTGCGTTGACTGTATGCTTAATAGGTATAGAAGAAGAGCTGCGCCGGCTTAATCAATGGCAAGCTGAGAAGCCCTCTGCTGAGGCATTGACCAGCACACAACCTTTTTGCGTTGATACATTAAGTTTTTCACAGTGGGTTCAGTTTGTGTTTATGCCGCTACTAAATACGCTAATTGAGAAGCGGGCGCTGCTACCGATAAAATCTCAAATAAGCCCAATGGCGGAAGAACATTGCAAGGTCGAGGCCCTAGATGGGCGCAGATTGGTGGCTTTATTTGAGCAGCTCGATGCACTACTAACGCAGTAATATCTCCCTAGGCGTTCTCTACCGCAACAACCATTTTCACTAAATGCGCCAACGAGTTTGTCGCCATCTTCTCCATAACTCGTGATCGATGAATTTCCACCGTACGCTGACTTATGCCTAAATCTATGGCTATCACTTTGTTGGCTTTGCCGTCTACCATCATCTCCATGACTTCCTTTTCGCGCGGGGTTAATGCTGCCAGCTTTTCAATAATTTTATGACGATGTTCTAATGCTTCTCGATTGGTTTTATCCAATGCCAAGGCCATATTTATTTTGTCTAACAGGTCTTGCTCGCGATAAGGCTTTTGAATGAAGTCTACAGCGCCATGCTGCATCGCTTCTACAGCCATTGGTACATCGCCATGGCCAGTAACGAAAATAATCGGTAAAATACAGCCTTGCACGTTTAGTTGTTTTTGTAGCTCTAAGCCATTCATGCCCGGCATCCGAATATCTAGCACCAAGCAACCTGTCATATTGCCGCTATAAGAGTCTAAAAAATCCACCGCGGAATTAAAGCCTTGGCAATTTTGATCCATAGAATCTAATAACAAGGCTAAAGATTCTCTTACCGCTTCATCGTCATCAACTATATAAACTTTTGGATCTAGGGCGGCCATGCGCTCTCCTTTTTATATTTATAGCGAGTTATGCCAGTCGCTATCATACCGACTCTTATCACCTGCTGACAATAGAATATATGGCATGCTCCAGCTAGGGTGATACACTGTTTTGACTAAAAAAATAGTAAAAATACTGAAACTCAAAGCAAGGCTTACAAATGACGTCGCGTAAAGGCAATTTGCGCTTTAGATATCAAATAATGATGTTGCTGGTTGCCATTATCGTGGTGATGTTAGTGTCGGCTACCTTGGTGGTAGTGCCGACAGCTATTAGTAACGAAAAGCGTCAAGCATTTGACCGGCTAAATTCAGCAAATAATTTGAAAACATTATGGTTGCTGCGTGAGTTTGAAGAATTACAGCGTGGTTTAGTGTCATTGGCCGCTAACGTTGCTTTAGTAGACGAACTGCGGTTTGTTAATAAATTAGTTGGCCGCAGTGATTCAAGTTATGAGCTGTACCGTCAAATAAGAAATAATGAAAAAGGTGAAGATCCGTTGATTGGCGACAAACTTAGTTTGTATTGGCAGTCACATGCGCGCATTCACCCTTACTTTCGTTTTGTTGAAAGCTCGTTTCCTGGTAGTGAAATTCTTATCTTACGGCCAGACGATGGCATGGTTATCTACAAGTTAGGTGACAGCGGTCAGTTAATGAAACGCATTCGAAATAATGAAGATTGGGGGGCATCACTAAATCGCTGTTTTTTACGCGCCAAAAATTCTCCCGGTGATGTGGTGTTTGAAGATTTTGAATTAAAGGTAGACCTTAACCCGCATAAAGCATGCGCGGCGGTATTGCTATCAACTGAAGGAGAACCCGAAGCCGTATTGATTCAGCAATTTTCAGGCGAGTTGATAAACGGCATTATGGCTTTGCGTCCAGGACTTGGTGATAGCGGTGAAACCTATTTGGTTAACCCTGAAAAACTGATGCTAACTGAGTCACGCTTTTCTCCTGACACCTCTGTAATGCAGCAGTTTGTCGATAGCAGGGCAGTGCGCGAGGGTTTAGCTGGTTTTGGTGGACAAAGTGTTATTGAAGGCTATAACGGCGAAACTGTGTTTTCTGTTTGGCAGCCAATTCGCATCGATATGATGGAATGGGTGTTAATCGCAGAAATTAGTGATCATGAGGTTTTTCGGTCATTGCGTGCTAATGCATCGCAACTCTTACTGTGGTTGTGGCTAGGGTTTCTAGTTTTACTGGTAGTTGCTTATATCTTCTCTCGTCAAACTGAACGGCCACTCTTAGCATTGTTAAAAAATGCTAAGAGTTTAGCTGGGGGTGATTATTCAGATTCTATAATGGAGAAACCTGGCTCTAGAGAAATTATTGATTTAGTCGACACTTTTAACGAAATGGCAGCCCAGATTAGAGAGCGAACTGAAGCGCTTAATGCTGCATTAGCGAAAGCCGAAGAAGCATCACAGCAAGCTGATAGAGCAAACCGAGCTAAAGGTGAGTTTTTATCGCGGATGAGTCATGAACTGCGGACTCCCCTCAATGGCGTGCTGGGCTATTCGCAACTATTACAACGCGATGAAAATATTCAACCTGGTCAACGCCAGACCTTGTCTGCCATAGAAAGCTGTGGGCAGCATTTATTAGAGCTAATTAATGATGTACTAGATTTAGAGCGCATAGAACGTGGCTTGCTGGAAGTAGATATTCAAGCCTGTGTGTTACCGCAGTTATTGCAGCGGGTGGTCGATGTGGTGCAGCCCAGAGCCAATGAGAAAGGTCTGCTATTTAGGGTAAACCAAGAAGACATACCGCAAACTATTTGTACTGATGCAATGAAGCTGCGTCAGGTGTTAATTAATTTGTTAGGCAATGCTATTAAATTTACTGACCATGGTTCGGTAACCTTAAGTGTTACTCGTGTACCGGGGAAAAACGAGCTACTTTTTTCTGTTTGGGATACTGGCATTGGCATCCCAGATGACAAGCAAGAGGAAATATTTAGCCTGTTTGCGCAGACACGCGAGGGGCGAGAAGCTGGCGGCACTGGTTTAGGTTTGTCGATTACCCGCGAGATTTGCCAAGCTTTGGGCGCTGATTTAAATGTCAGTAGCGAAGTCAATCAGGGTTCAGAATTTGCATTTAGTTTGCCCTACACTATTGCTGAAGGCCCTGTGCCCAGTCCAATAACTAGTGGCAGTAAATTACCGGTATTGCCGACAGGAAAAGTTGTTGATGTATTAGTGGCCGACGACAATGCTACCAATCGAGAGATTTTGGCACAGTTACTAATTGCCGCGAAGTTTGTTGTACATCAAGCCGACAATGGTCAGCAAGCAGTAAGTTTTCTGCAAAACCATGATGTTGATTTAGTACTGATGGATTTACGGATGCCGGTAATGGGTGGTCTTGAGGCAACGCGCATACTTCGTGCTGATCGCTTTACAGCGACTATCCCAATCATTGCTATTTCTGCAACCGTTCAGCCAGAGTTACATAAAAAAGTACTTAGTGCTGGTTGTAACGTTTTTGTGTCAAAGCCGATAGACATTAATGTGTTGTTCGAAGAGATAGCTAAGCTGCTTGATATAGAATTTTTCGTCGCAGCAAGCGACAATATTATTGAGACCACCCAAGTTGCAGAGCCAGTTGAGGTTGAGCTTACCGCTATTGAGCAAGAGCAGCTGAAAGCGCTGTGTTTTGAAATTGAAAAAACTGCACGAATGGGAGATGTTTTTGAATTGCGTAAGCTGATCGCCGTGCTGGCTGATTTAATGACCGAAGAGGATTCCAGAGTTAAGCATTTACAGCGGCTAGTAGAAAGCTTCTCGATGGATGCAGTGCGCGCCTATTGCCAAACCTTAACCCAAAAAATCATCGAGTCAGAAAATAGTGAGTAACGATCAGCAAACAATTTTATTGGTTGACGATAATCCAACCAATCTAGAAGTTTTATATAAAACACTGGAAAATAAGGGTTACCGTTTGCTGGTCGCTAAAGATGGCGTAACTGCTTTAGATATTGTCCGCAGTGCGCATCCATCATTAGTGTTGCTAGATGTCATGATGCCTGAAATGGATGGTTTTGAAGTTTGTGAAATCGTTAAGGCTGATACTGATACTGCTGACGTCGCCGTTGTGTTTTTGTCGGCGTTGGGTGATGTTGAATCGAAAGTAAAAGGCTTTCAGGTTGGTGGCGTAGATTATATTTCTAAGCCTTTTCAGGCGGATGAAGTGGTTATGCGGGTAGCGACCCACGTTAAAGTTAAGCGCCTTGAACGTGAATTGGCGCTAAAAAATCGGTACTTAGAGTCTGAAATAGATCGTATTCTTAACAGTATTTCAGAGGGCATTTATGGTATCGCCTTGGATGGTTCGATTAATTACGCAAATCCTGCGGCGTTAAAATTTTGTGGCTGGCAAGAGCAACAAATTATAGGAGAAGATATTTTTGCAACTCACCTTGGTAAGGGCGCTGCAGATGCTGGCATAAATCAACTCTCCCTTGCTAACGGTAACATTGTAGAGTTGGACAATATTTTGCTGAAGCGAAAAGACAATAGTTTATTTCCAGCCTCAGTGTGCTTAACCCCCAATATCGTTAATGATGAAGTGGTTGGTGGCGTACTAGTTTTCAGGGATATTACTGAACGACTTAAAGATCAGCAGGCATTGAACGCGGCGCAAGTAGAGTTAAGAAATCAAAGTCAGCATCTGGCCCATGTAGAGCGCCTTAGTACTATGGGTGAAATGGCAGCAGGTTTTGCTCATGAAGTTAATCAGCCGCTTACCGCTATTGCTAACTATGCTAGCGTCGCCCGGCGCTTGCTTGCAAAAGGTATTCCTGAACCTGAAAAAATGGCTGACACCTTGGGGAAAATGCAAACTCAAGCTATTCGAGCTAGCGAAGTGATAGAGCGCTTACGACAATTTGTGCGTGCTCCTAAGGGTACACGTTTTGTCCGTTCGCCTAATCTGTTGATCACTGATGTGTTGAGTTTGGCCGAGGTGGATAGCCGCAACAATGGTGTACCGATTATATTTAGCCCTAAAGATAATATTCCTGATGTTTATATTGATGAGGTTCAAATCCAGCAAGTAGCACTCAATTTATTGCGCAATGCGATGGAGGCGATGAAGGATGTTGCTAGTAAACAGCAAGGGGTTAACGTTGTTGTGGAGGCTACCGAGAGTTTTATAAAAGTATCTTTTCTCGACCAAGGCATTGGCCTAGAAGAGGGCGCGGAAGAAAAATTATTTCACCCGTTCTATACGACTAAGTCAGATGGTACTGGCATAGGGCTTTCAGTATGTGCGTCTATAATCCATCAGCACGGCGGTCGGATTGGCTTTGAACGCAATATTGATATCGGCACGACTTTCTATTTTGAACTGCCATTATATGTTGAAGCGGTTTAGATCAGTCGGTAACTTTGCCGCGCAGTGATTTAACTCTAGACCGCTTTGTTTTGCCTTCCAGTCTGCGGGTTACGGAGCCTCTTGTCGGGCGCGTAGCTACTCTTGTTCGCTGCACGTTTTTGATGCTTTTAATTAGTTCTAATAATCGGTCTAGCGCGGAATTACGATTTTTTTCTTGGGTTCGGTATTGTTGCGCCTTTATAACTATGACACCTTCCTTGTTTATCCGTTTATCTTTCAACGCCAGCAGTCGGGTTTTGTAAAATCCCGGTAAAGATGAAGCATTAATATCAAACCGTAAATGAATAGCACTAGAGACCTTATTTACGTTCTGGCCACCAGCGCCTTGGGCCCGAATAGCGCTAAGCTCTATCTCGTCTAAGGATAAAGAAACATTGTTTGAGATGATTAACATAGATTCGTCATAGTTTTGGCAGCTTTATTGCCTTTCCATTTTAATATAGACAGATATTTTATCGCTATTTGTTGGTTTACCCAAATCATCTGTCAATTTGATCTTACTTATCACGAGGCGAAGATTTTTATAAGCAGAGTGTGTTCGGTTATTAGAGCTTTAAATTACTACTAGTATGCTAATTAGAATGACGACCCCGGCTGGTTTAAAAATGCTATCTCTTCTTTAGTTGATTGGCGATTTAAAATAACATTTCGATGAGGATATCGACCAAATCTTTTGATGATATCTCTATGTTTAGTCTCAAATTCGACATTAGATTGAATACCGTTACTTTTATATAACTCAACAGCAATGTCATGTACAGATAGAGTTTCACTATGCATATAAGGCATATACATAAAGCTTCTTTCTAGTTGGTTAAGTTGATGATGGATGTCCAGTGAGACAGCTTCCTGAGCAAGCACCAACGCTAATAAGTCAGAGGAGAAAGCCTTGGCTGTATCTCTGGATATATTTCTGGAGAACTGATCCAAAACAATGATTTCAGCTAAGCGTCCACTGGCTGATTCTCGCCACTCGAAGAGTTCGCCTTTAATAGCTTGTTTATGCAAAGTTAAAAATTTGTCTCTAATAAGATGATTAAAATTACTATCTTTAACCCACCATTTTGATGGTTTTGTATCAGTAAACCAAAAAGATAAAACATCGCCATACTTTACACCACTCTCCTTCGCATCTAAAAGTTGTATATAAGGTATATACTAAAGGATATAAGTGTACGTTTTACCAGTAGTTTTCGTCTTATTGATTTTATAAATATTTTTTTACAGGTATGACAAAGCGAATGATTCTGAAAAATTAGCTCGCATTAATGCCCTGCGCGTAATTATTCAGGCATTAATTATTACAATATGATGGCTGGTGTTGATCAGTGCGGTTACAGTAAACTGGATTTGTTCGGTTCTGGAACGTTGGGATATAGGCACGACTTCCGCACTCAGTGTGGCTTCATCCAAGGTTGGTTTTCGTCAAAGTGGTTACGAAATTTAAGTTCGTTAATCACTTGGCTGGCAAAATGCTGGTCGATACCAAAACTAGGCATTTTTGCTAGCCGTAAAATATCCCAGAGCTTTGTGCTGCTGAGCTGCTCGATGGATGTATTGATCCAGTGGTAAATAACCCTGCCATCTTCTTCAACACGTTGAAAACCGCCATTACTGTTAACTATTAAATTGTTACTTGGTATTGAACTGCCGTTAACGTTGTTATTGCTACTTTGTCTATAATCACTATTGATCATCTTCTTTTCCTCTTTTTTATGTTCAAAAGTAGAATAAATTTTGACGATGACAGTTCGATTACAGTTCTGTGTCAGTTAGACTAAGATTTATCTTTTTAAATAATAATATCGGTGAACCCATGACGCAGTATTTATTGGCGGTAGACCAAGGTACAACAAGCTCTAGAGCGATGGTTTTCTCATCTAGCGGTGATGTTTTAGCCCTTAGCCAGCAAGATTTTTCCCAGCATTACCCTAATGATGGCTGGGTAGAACATGACTCAAATGAGATTTGGCAGACAACCTTGTCGTCTATTCAGGGGGCGGTTAAAAAAGCCGGGCTGACTGCTAGCGATATTGCAGCTATAGGTATTACTAACCAGCGCGAGACCACGGTCGTTTGGGACAGGAAAACGGGTGAGCCGATATACAATGCGATCGTTTGGCAGGATCGTCGTACGACGCAATATTGTGACCAACTAAAAGTCGCTGGCCATGAAGAGTTGGTGCAACAACAGACGGGCTTATTATTAGATCCATATTTTTCTGGCACTAAACTGCGCTGGATTTTAGAGAATGTAGAGGGTGCTAGAGCCCGGGCAGAGGCTGGTGAGTTGGCTTTTGGTACTATTGATACCTTTTTGTTATGGCATTTAACAGGTGGTCTTTCACACGCAACTGATACCACTAATGCAAGCCGTACTATGATGTTTGATATTCATCGCGGTTGCTGGAGTGATGAGTTGCTAGAACTGTTAGCTATTCCGAAAAGTATGCTGCCTATAGTAAAAGACAGTGCTGATGATTTTGGTGAAACTAGCAACGATATTTTAGGCATGCCTATAAAAATCGCCTCAATGATTGGCGATCAGCAGGCTGCATTATTTGGCCAAGGTTGCTATCAACAAGGGCAGAGTAAAAGTACTTATGGTACCGGTTGTTTTTTAATGGTTCATACTGGTAGTGGTGCTCTGCGCTCGCAACATCGGCTATTAAGCACAGTGGCTTACAGCATTAAAGGTGAAATAAGCTATGCTCTTGAGGGTAGTATTTTTATGGCTGGGGCCACCATGCAGTGGCTACGTGATGGTTTAAAAGCGATAGCCAATGCTGCAGATAGTGAGGATATTGCTAACGCTCAAAACGGTGCCAATGGGGTTTACTTAGTGCCGGGGTTTACCGGTATGGGTGCGCCGCATTGGGATCCGGCCGCGCGCGGCGCAATTTTGGGGTTAACTCGCGGTAGCACTAGTGAAGACATTGTGGTCGCCGGCTTGGAATCGATTGCCTATCAAACCCGGGATTTATTGGAAGCAATTAGAGCCGACGGTATAGAAATTAAAGAGCTGAAAGTAGATGGCGGCATGATTGCCAACAAATGGTTTGTACAATTTTTAGCTGATATGTTGGCGACGCCAATTAATAGCCCTGCAATGGCTGAGACCACGGCATGGGGTGCAGCGTTGTTGGCCGGCCTGCAAATAGGTATTTACAACGATTTGGAGGAGCTTAGTGCGTTAGTTAGTGGCGCTGAACACTTTTCACCCGCTATGGATGAATCAGAGCGTGATGAAAAGTATCGTGGTTGGAAAAAGGCGTTAGGCCGGGTGCTTAATTAGTTTTTCGCAGCGTCCAACAAAAATTCCAATAAGGCTTTTTGTGCATGCAAGCGATTTTCTGCTTCGCTCCAGATAACAGTGTCTGGGTTATCCATTAGCTCTGCACTAATCTCTTCGCCGCGATGTGCCGGCAGGCAATGCATATAGAGCGCATCAGGGGCTGCTACATCTAGCAAGTCTTGGTTGATCATATAGCCTTTAAATTTATCTTGTCGTACCTTTTGTTCAGTTTCTTGTCCCATTGACGCCCATACATCAGTAACTAACAGGTCAGCATCTTTGCTCGCCTCAATAGGGTCTCGCACAATACTGACTCTGTCTTTGTTAGCCTCTAGTAGTTCTTGCATCGGCTCAAAACCTTCAGGGCAAGTAACTATAAGCTGAAAATCAAACTGCCTGGCAGCATTGATATATGAATGGCACATATTGTTACCATCACCAACCCATACCACTTTTTTACCTTTGATCGAGCCGCGTTGCTCAACATAGGTTTGAATATCTGCAAGCAGCTGACATGGGTGGTACTCGTCAGTTAGTGCATTAATTACGGGTACTTGGGAGTTTTGTGCAAAGCGTTCAATAATGTCATGGCCAAATGTTCTGATCATCACTATGTCGACCATTGAAGAGAGTACTTTAGCGCTGTCTTCAATCGGCTCACCGCGACCAAGTTGGGTGTCGCGTGAGGATAAAAATAAAGCGTGGCCGCCAAGATGAGACATGCCAGTTTCAAAAGATACTCGAGTGCGGGTAGATGATTTTTCGAAAATCATACCCAATACTTTTCCTTTGTAAGGCTGATAAAGCTCGCCGGCATAATATTGTTTTTTTAG
Organism: Pseudomonadales bacterium; assembly: GCA_046710535.1. GTDB lineage: Bacteria > Pseudomonadota > Gammaproteobacteria > Pseudomonadales > CAWVSB01 > CAWVSB01. The sequence goes on along the minus strand of JBKEHH010000009.1, from coordinate 53,590 downwards.
CTCAATTGCGCGCTGGATAATACCTTCCAGTTCACTGGGAGATAAATCTAATAAAGTTAAAAAGTGTCTAACGGCCATGGTCAATAATCCTGTTAATTGGCGCTTAAGAGTTAGCGTCTGCTAAATGTTCGCAAATAACGGCACTTAGTTTTTCAACTAGAGTACTTGCATCATCATTGCTTAGATTAAGCGGCGGCAGCAGTCGAATAATATTGCCAGCAGTGACATTAATAACCAGCCCTGCTGCTAAAGCTTTACTGACTAGTTCGGGGCAATCATTATCTAACTCAATGCCAATCATCATGCCTTTACCGCGAACTTCTTTAACACCAGCTATAGCTGCAAGCTGCATGGAAAAGTTAGTAACTAATTGCTCACCGGTTTTTTTCGCGAGTGCACATAGATCATTTTCAAGCAGCACATCAATCACCGTGCTTGCGGTATGGCAGGCGAGGGGGTTGCCGCCAAATGTAGATCCGTGATTACCGGGTTGGAACAAATTAGCAGCTTTTTTTGCGGTTAAGCAGGCGCCAATGGGCATGCCGTTACCAAGCGCCTTAGCGCTGCTCACTACATCCGGTAAAATTCCTTCTTGTTGAAAGGCAAAAAAACTGCCGGTGCGACCAATGCCAGTCTGAATTTCGTCCACCATTAACAACCAATTATTTTTGTCACAAATTTCACGTAACTGTTTTAAGTAGCCAGCAGTAGGAATTATCACGCCGCCTTCGCCCTGCACGGGCTCTACTAATATTGCGACAATATTGTTGCTAGTTGCGGCAATGCTTTCTATGGCTGCAATATTGTTATAGGGCGCGCGGACAAAACCGCTAACTAGGGGTTCAAAGCCAGCATGTACCTTTCTACTGCCGGTAGCACTTAATGTTGCTAAGGTGCGGCCATGAAATGAATTCTCCATAACAATAATAGAAGGCTTGTCGATACCATTCTTATTGCCGTAAAGACGCGCTAACTTAATAGCGGCTTCATTTGCCTCTGCACCAGAATTAGAAAAAAATACGTTTTCCATACCAGAGTTTTTACATAGCTTATCGGCTAGTTCTTGCTGGCGGCCAATATGATAAATATTAGAGGTATGAACCAGCGTAGCAGCTTGCTCGCTAATTGCCTGAGTGATTTTAGGATGGCAATGACCAAGGTTACACACGGCAATACCCGCCAACGCATCTAAATAAGCCTTGCCATCAGTGTCATATAACCAGGAGCCCTCACCTCTTGAAAATTCAATAGGCAGCCTCGCGTAGGTGTTCATTATTGTGCTCATTGCTAAAATCAAATCCTACAAACGCAAAAAGGCAGCAAATAGCCACCTTTAAAAAGTAATTTTACTGCTAATGTCCAGTTTTGGCAACGTTTTAGCGATACTTGTTAGAAAGACCTAGTAAAATAGTCAAGATTTTTATTATTGGCTTGGGTACAATACTCAGCCTGCCGTTTAAGGCACTGTTAAATTTATATTTAGGCGCCAGCTAGTGGCGTCTTGAGGTGAGGTTCATGGATATTATCGATACAATTAAAGACCAGCTTGAAAGCAATGCGATTCTGCTCTACATGAAGGGTAGCCCTAATGCGCCACAGTGCGGTTTTTCAGCGCGCACAGTGCAGGCACTAATGGCTTGCGGCCAGCGGTTTGCCTATGTTGATATTTTGTCTAACCCAGAAATCAGAGCAAGCATGCCGGCTTATGCTAATTGGCCTACGTTCCCGCAGTTATGGGTAGATGGCGAGTTAATAGGCGGTTGCGACATTATCTCTGAGATGCATGAAAGTGGTGAGTTGAAAACTTTGATTGACGAAAGTGCGGCTAAATCTGCTGACTAGATTGTCGTAAACGAATTAAGCCACCTGCGGGTGGCTTTTTTGTCCTTGATCAAAATAGATAGCATGTTGACGTAGAGCCAATAATATTTACCAAGGTAATTGGCGCCGATAATTTATTTGTTGAAACTATGCACACATATCTTATGGGCATAAACGTAAGCTGGGCCTCTGACAAAGGTAAAAATTATGGTTTTCAAATAGTAAAATTAAGTTATCGATAATTATTTTCTTAGCATCTCAATATGCGGTATTTCATCTTCTTTATAAGGCTCTGACGAGACCACAAAACCAAGGTCAGTATAAAACTTTTCTAAATATTGTTGCGCTGAAATACGAATACCCTGTTGTTCGTAGTGATGTTCTGTTTGCTTAATCGCATAGTCCATCAAGGCAATGCCTATACCTAGCCCTCTGAATTCCTTCGCGGTAGCAACTCTGCCGATAGCTGGCTCTTGGTATTTTTTACCTGGATAGACAACACGACAATAGGCAGCTAACTCACCATCATCGTTGCGGCCACAGGCATGCCATGCATGTTGGTCTAAATAATCTAAGTCCTGATAGGCGCACTCTTGTTCAAGCACGAACACGGTTTCTCGTAGTCGCAGTATTTCGTAAAGCTCGGTTTTAGTTAAATCGTCAAAACTTTGCCATTGCCAGTTCAGCATATTGTTACCTTTTATTGTTGCCGCCTACGCTAGCAAAACTCGTAGGCTATTCCTAGTGGTTATTTGCGTTATCAACGGTTGCACAATTGTTCCCTAATTGATGCCACGATGTTATGCATTTGCTGCTTAGTTTAGCGGAGTTTATCGACCTAGGTAGTTATCATGAAAATAATAAGTAACTTAATAAAAATGCTTACACTTTGTTATCTCTTAGTTGCTGGCAGCGGAGGCGGTGGCAGCGATAGCGCTAATGAAACGGTTGCTGAGGTAGTGGTAGCGGTGGCTGAGGATGAGATTACGGCGGAGTTAGATGCGCAAGATATTGAGCTTATAGCTCTAATTGATACTGAAGGCTTAACTGGAGACCCTTCGCTCAACAGGAATTTACCGGATATTACTAGCGCTATAGCGCAGTTAGGTAAACAGTTGTTTTATGCTAAAAACTTGGGCGGCGTGCAAGATGCTGCTTGCGTTTCGTGTCATAACTCAACCCTTGGGGGTGGCGATAATTTGTCCCTGTCTGTTGGTGTAAATGCAGTTGATAGCACTGGCGTAGTAGATCCGGATGATTTGGGTCTTGGTCGTTTTCATTTGGCAGTAACAGGTCTTCCAGCAGTGCCACGCAATGCGCCAACAGTGTTTAACACAGGCTTATGGGATAAAGGTATGTTCTGGGACTCGCGCATTCAAAGTGTTGCTGGGGGGCCAATCAAAATGGCAGCGGTGGAGCTATAGTTACACCAGATTCAGCAGATTTTACTACCGCCGATGCTACCTTAATTGCTGGTACTTCATTACCAGCAAAGAATGCCGCAGCATTGGTTGCCCACTTGATCTAATTGTTACCTGCTTTGCGTATTTATGATGCATGAATACCTGCAGCAACGGGTGTATCATGTTCCCACAAAAATGATATAGCTATAAGCAGGTTGGCGTGAGCGAAAAAAAACGAATCATAGTTGGAATATCTGGAGCATCCGGTGTGGTGTATGGCACACGTATGCTAGAGCTGTTGCGTGAGGCTGATGTTGAAACGCATTTGGTGATGACTAAGTCTGCCGAAATGACGATGGCTTATGAAACAGATTACAAAGTCGAAGATATTCGTGCAATGGCGGATCAGTTTCATTCCGTAAAGAATGTTGGTGCATCCATTGCCAGCGGTTCATTTCCTAGTTTAGGAATGATTATTGCGCCGTGTTCAGTGCGCACAATGTCTGAAATTGCAACTGGCGTAACCTCGTCATTGTTAACCCGCGCCGCTGACGTGGTGTTAAAAGAGCGCCGCAGGCTAGTCTTAATGGTGCGAGAAACGCCACTTCATACCGGCCATTTACGTACTATGACAGCGCTATCTGAAATGGGCGCTATTATTGCTCCGCCTTTACCCGCCTTTTACACCAAGCCTGAGTCGGTTAGCGATATTGTTGATCATAGCGTTGGTAGAGTATTAGATTTATTCGACATCGATACCGGGGTGGTAAAACGCTGGGGTATTGACTTGGGAGTTTAGTTAAAAGTGGCCATTAGCTAAAGTCAGTCATTAGGAGAGATCTCACCACTCTTTAGTTTTTGTTGATATACCTTTAGTTCACGTTTAATAGTCGGTGCCAGCATATAGAGGCCAAGAATATTAGGCAGCGCCACAATGAATACCATGGCATCTGAAAAATCCAGTACTGCACTGAGTTCAATAGTACAGCCTAGTGCAACGAAGCCACAAAATATTAGCTTGAAAATAGCTTCAACAAGTTTTGATTCGCCAAAAATATAAGTCCAACCTTTCATTCCATAGTATGACCATGAAATCATGGTTGAGAAGGCAAATAAAATAGCAATAAATGACAGCGGTACTGTTGACCAGCTAATAGTTTCCTTAAATGCCTGCGAGGTAAGCTCTATTCCTTGTACTCCTTCGCTTTCCATTCCTAGCTCATAAACCGTTGTTAGGATAACCAGTGCGGTTAGGGTGCAAATTACAATGGTGTCGATAAAAGGTTCCAGCAGGCTTACATAGCCTTCAGTAGCCGGTTCCTCTGTCCGCACCGCCGAGTGTGCTATGGGCGCTGAACCAATGCCCGCTTCATTGGAAAATACTGCTCGCTGAACCCCTAGAATCATCACCCCTAGCACACCGCCGACGGTTGCTTGAGGGTTAAACGCTTCGGTAAATATTGCGCTAATAGCCCAAGGTAATTTGTCAGCATTTAACGCGATGATAACCACTGCTGCGATTAGGTATGTCACTGCCATGAACGGCACTAGCTTGCTGGTGACCTTTGCAATGCTTTGAATTCCACCAATAATAATCAATCCAACGGCAGAGGCGATGACTAAGCCAAACAGCCAGCCCTTGTCGGCAAACCAGCTTGTTTCGCCGCCAGAAGCAAATAAAAACTGCTGAAAGGCTTGATTAGACTGGAACATATTACCAATGCCAAGGCAGCCAATAACAATCGCAATGGCATAAAACATTCCCATCGGTTTGGCTAAAAAACTGAGCTTATGTAAGTGGAAGGCTTCTTCTAAATAATACATTGGCCCGCCAGATACAGACCCATCCGGGTTTATTTTTCGGTAGCGAACTCCGGCGTAGCATTCGACAAACTTGGTCGACATACCTAGAAATCCCGCCACTAATAACCAAAAAACAGCGCCCGGACCGCCGATAGTAATAACGATCGCTACACCGCCAATATTACCAATACCGACGGTGCCTGATACCGCTGTTGTTAGCGCTTGGAAATGACTGACTTCGCCATCGTGATCATGACTATCATAATCACCTCGAGTTAGGCGCAGTGCATGACCAAAGCCACGGATATTTAAAAAGCCAAAATAGAAGGTAAAGAATATTGCTGCAACTAGCAGCCACAACACGATCAATGGCATTTGGGTGCCGAAGATCTCGGCTTTATAGAAAATAAAGCTAGACACAGTGTCGGTCAGCGGTTGGACAAATTCGTTTATGTTTTGATCAATGTTTGCGGCGCGGGCATTGGAGGCAAAAATAACCATTAAGGGGAATATCAGCCAGCTCATGGCATGAGATAATTTATGTCTTAATTTTTGAACAAATTGACGGTTAGTCGAAACAGCCGTTGTAAAGATCAAAGGAAACCTCAGATAATAATAATCTTGATATCTGCAAACAGCTTATCACGCTTGACAGAGCTATCCATGTATCATGGCTATAGTAGATGAAATTTAACACCGAACAGCAAGGCTATAATTTATGACCTATACCATTGGCATTTTAAACGCAGATGAAGTGCGCCCGGAGCTTGAAGCGACATACGGCGACTACCCAGCAATGTTTACTGAATTATTAAAGAGCGCAGATTCTGATATTAATATAGTTACTTACAATGTAATGAAAGGTGAATACCCGGCGAGTATTGATGAAGTAGATGGCTATCTGCTTACTGGCAGTAAGTTTAGTGTTTATCAAGATGAGCAGTGGATTAAAAAACTTGGTGAATTTATCTTTGGCCTAAATGCTAGGAAGAAAAAGTTAGTCGCTATTTGTTTTGGCCATCAAATGGTAGCGCATTTTTTAGGTGGTCAAACCCAAAAGTCTGACAAGGGCTGGGGTGTTGGCGTACAAACTTGCACGCTATATGAAGATATTGCAGGATTTGCCAAAGCAGGTGAGACGGTAAGTTTTCTGGCAACGCATCAGGACCAAGTAATGCAGACAGCCACTGGTGCAAAAGTATTGGCAGGTAATGATTTTTGTCCAAACATGATTACTGGTATTAATAATCACATTCTGACTATTCAATGGCATCCAGAATTTACTAAAGGCTATGCTGAGAGTTTGTTACATATTCGTCGCGAGGTAATTGGGGAGGAAACTTTTCAAGTCGCAATTAATAGCTTAGATCAAGCTATCGATAACGATAAATTCGCGCGCCTAGCGATGAATTTCTTTCGCAACTAAGATTTATACGACAAGTCTAGTAGGGCTTGTCGCCATCAATGGTAATACGTTCTAGCTGCCGGTGCGCCGGGAAATAGTCGTTAATCGGCTTGTGTTGAGTACTGCGATTATCCCAAATTGCGAGGCAGTTAGGTTGCCAGTTAAAGCGACAGGTGTATTCAGCTGTCGTTACATGCCGATATAGAAATTCTAAAATCGCTGCGCTTTCATTTTTCGGCATACCCACAATATGAGTAGTAAAAAGAGAGTTAACAAAAATAACCTTTTTACCACTTTCAGGGTGGACTCGAATCACTGGGTGTTCAACCGGTGGATTATCGGTTACTGCACTCGCTAGACGCTCAGCGCCGCCTAGCTCTGCTATGCTTTCTTTAAAGCCATGGCGGAAATCATGAATGGCAACTAAACCTTCAAGCATATTTTGCATTGGCTGGGAAAGTCCATTGTAAGCCGTTGCCATACATGCCCACATAGTATCGCCGCCTTTAGCTGGGATAATTTTAGAGCGCAGCAGAGTGCCTAGTGGTGGATGCTTGCGAAATGTCATATCGCTATGCCAAGCTTCAATTTTTGTAGGCTTGTCCAGTGTGCTTTCTAATACAGTTATTTCGGGAAAATCCGCAACAGTTGCGTAGGCTGGGTGAGTTTGCAGAGGGCCAAAATTTTCAGCAATTTTTTTCTGTTGAGCATGGCTGATATCCTGATCGCGAAAAAATATCACGCCGTACTCAACGAGTAGCCGCCTAATTTCCGTAAAAGCCGCAGGGCTAATGTTGGCGGTAAGGTCAATGCCACTAATTTCGGCGCCAAGCGCGCCAGCAATGGGTTTTATATCAAACATCGGTATCACTAAATTTGGACGAATTTTGTAGTGCTGATTTTAACAGTAAGTTGGTATCGCAGATAGTATTGTTGTCGGCTATCGGTATTAGTGGCGGCAGCTGTTTTCTGCATCGCGAGCTTAGTGACGCTAGCTACAGTAAAGTGTTCTGTTCGGTCTCAGTAAGCAGTTTTACCTCGATGCCTTCTCTTTGCCCATAAACTACCGAAAAATATAATACATTTTGCACATAGCGTCGGGTCTCATTGAAGGGAATAATTTCAGTCCATACGTCAGCCGGAATAGTTCCAGCTGATTTTTTCAGCCATTGGCGGCTGCGGCTTGGCCCGGCGTTGTATGAAGATGTAGACAAAATTCGATTATCGTCAAAATTATTCATCAGATAACGATAATAGCTGGTACCTAGCTGAATATTTTTTCTGCTTCGAATAGTTGCCGCTCATACCGATAATTAATTTTGCTTTTTCTAGCTATGTATTTTGCCGTTGTTGGCATTAGCTGCATCAAACCCTTTGCCCCACTTGGCGATAGTGCGTCGGTGGCAAAAGAGCTTTCCTGTCGGCTTAGTGCAAGCATTAGCTCAACTGGTAGTTGGTATTCAGTCGCACTTTTTTTATATATATCTACGTAGTCAGATGGGAATCGTAATGTTAAGTCATCCCATTGTTTAACAATAACAATGCCGTAGGCAGCTTGGCTATGCCAGCCCCAGTCGCTGGCTAATTTAGCTGCAGCGATCATAGTGTCGGTGTCGGCTGTTTGTGACAGATACTGCCATTCACGGCGGGCGTTGGTGTATTCCTTGAGTAAAAATAGCTCTCTACTGCGGATTAATGAAGCATTATTGGTGGCTTTTTCCCAGGTGGCTTTAGCGATAACCACCGGCTTATCTTTTAGTAAATAAGGTTGTGAGACTTTATCAGCAGCCAGATAACCAAAGAAGCTTCTTTCTTGTGCCAGTTGTTGAAATTGCGCATTGGCAATGCTGGTATCATTTGGCGACAGCTGCTCTTCTGCTCTTGCTATCCAGTATTTCCAGCGATCAGTTGCTTGGCTTTTAGCCGGCAATTTTTTGATCCAGTAGCGCACGCTGGCCCAATCTAGTGTGGCTAAGGCCTTTCTGATTCGATTTTCTACTAGGTTTATTGTTTCGGGGTTGATTGATGAGCGCAATAGATCGTCAGCAATACCGTCGTGCATATTCTTATACAAATACTTGAGTAGGCTAGTGACGACATAGCTTTTTTCACTATCGTTAAAGTCTATTTTTTTGGAATAATCTAGCCATAAATCAGTAGCTTTACGTTCAGAGGTTTTAGCCAAATGAGCTATAGAATGCTGAATTAACGCGATGTTAGCAGGCGAACTATTGGCATAGTTTTCTTGCTTAGCAATTAATGCCGGATTGCGATGAGTTGCGTAATAAAGTTTCGCCTTATCTTTGTATTCAGCGCTAACAAAGAAGCGTTTTAGATATCTCGCTAGCACACTTTCATGGTTTATAACTGCGTCAGTAAAGCGCTGCCAAGCAATGTCTTCAGTAATAAGATTTTGTTTAATGACAACACCAAACATTTTGTCGCAAGCTTTCGTTTGAGACTCACCTACCTTCCATAATTCTAATGTCGCTTCAAGTGCCTGTTGTTTGTCGCCATTACGGTAACGCGCATATTGATAAAAGCATTGCTGCTCGGTAGTTGCGTTTTCACCTGTGTAATAGATGATAAATTCCTGCCATTTGTCACGCTTACGCAAGTTTTCCAGCCATATATAACGAAGTCGTTTACTCAGAGAGGTATCGCTGTTATTTGTTAAGAACTCATCAACTCGGCTTGATTTGGTGTGACGTAAATGTGCTGCTATATCGGCGTATTCTAAATAGGGTGCTAGGGGATAGTCCGCTAGCTCGGTTTGCAGTTCTGCAAATTTCAGCCGCTTGCCTTTGGCGAGATAGCTTTTTGCCTGTTCAAATTTTGCCCGTTCTTTGACGTATATCTGAGTTGGATTTATAGCAGGAGTAGCTTTTTCTAACGGTGAGTCTACCGCCACTGAGCTGGAATTTGTCGCAACATCTTCATCTACAGTGGTTTGGGCTGAGCTGATACTTGCAATAATGATCAGTGGCAAAAGAAAGGATAGCTTGGGGAGCATTATTGGGGTGTTTCCGTTGATCTTTTTAGTGACTATTGAATACAGAGTGTTGTTTCTAAGTTAAGTTCGATTGTAACAGCCGATGATTTCATTGCTAGCTTTTCAGCTAGATTTAAAAAGGCCATGTGGAGCTCTCGGCACCACCATCAACTTCGATAATTTTGCCGGTAACCCAGCGACAAGCTGGGCTGGCCAAATATAGTGCAGCAGCGGCAATATCTATCGGCTCACCAAGTGATTTCATGGGCGTTAAGTCGGCCATTTTTTGTCGGCTATCATCGTCTAGAAATTGGTTGAGAGCGTCGGTCATAATACTGCCTGGAGCGATAGCATTAACGCGGACTAATGGCGCTAGCTCAGCGGCAAGTAATTTGGTCATCTGAGTTAAGGCAGCTTTGGCCGTACTGTAAGATAAAAAGCCAGAACTGATGTAGCGCGCTGCCCCCGATGTAATATTAATGATGCAGCCGTTTTCATTGGCAGATAGATGGGGCAGTGCCATTCGACTCAGATTGAGCGCGGAGGTGACATTAAAGTGATGATCTTTATTGTAAGTCTCACCATCGGTGTCACTCAACGAGCGAGGAAATGCGCCGCCAGCGTTATTAACCACAATATCAATGCGGTTAAATTCTGACATAGTGACATTTACTAAATTTTGTAGCGCTTGGTCATCGACAACATTACATTCAACAGCCACTGCCTTAACACCAAATTGCCTTGCTAGCTCGCAGGTTTGTTCTAGGTCAGTCTTTGTGCGTGCAGCGCAGACTACATTGGCACCAGCTTCGGCAAATATTAGCGTGATGGCGCGGCCTAAACCTTTCCCTGCACCAGTTATAACGGCTACCTGACCCTGGAGGCCAAATAATTGTTGAATAGACATAGTATGAACCTCGTTAAATATTTAGCCATTAGTGTATCGCGCTGGCTATCTCGCAGGATTTAAATTTAATTTATTTTTCCTTGGCTCAACTGAGCTTAACAGTGGGTTTGTGGTTTAAGTGGGTATAAACTAGCGGTATGTTTATTGATTAAGGTGATGATATGAGTGAAGAGAAAATACGTCAGGAAATAGAGGAGCTTCGCCAAGAGCTTGAAGTAGCGAATGATATTAGCCCCGCGAGTAAAGATAAACTGTTAGTCCTAGTAGGCGACATCGAAGCACAGTTACAGTCAGATCCGCAGCATAGCTTAACCGATCAAGCCGATGAGATGATTGCTGATTTCGAAGTATCCCACCCTACAATAGCCGCTGTTATTAAGCGTACAATGGAAACGCTTGCCAACATTGGTATTTAATCTACCCTATTAAGACGAGCAAGAGATTTCTAAGGTTTTGCCCCAATCTGGTGGAGCGCTGGCATAGTGTTCAAATTCAGGGTGTTCATCATAGGGTGCGCTAAGCACTGCCAATAAACTTTGTACCTCGCTAAAGTCTTTACGCATGGCTGCATCAATAGCAGTTTGAGCTAAATAATTGCGCAATATAAACTTGGGGTTCACCTTGTTCATCGCTTTGCTGCGAATCTCGTCTGCGCTGTTTTCTGTTAGTAGTCTTTCTGAATATTGCTTGGCCCAGGCGTCGAATGCTTGGCGGTCAACAAAGTTGTTTCGCAGCGCTTCATTATTGCCATCTTGCTTAAATTTAGCGAGGGATCTAAAGGTATTGGTATAGTCAGACTGGTTGCTTGCCATCAGATCCAAAAGGCCTGAAATCAATGTTTGATCAGTGGCATGTTCTATTGTTAGTCCCAATTTAGCGCGCATTTCCGAGGAAAACGTTGTTACCAGCTCTTGCTCATATAGACCAAGGCTAGCAACAGTTTCTTCTTTGGTCACTAAGGTAGATAGTGAATGAGCTAAGGCGTTTAAATTCCACAAGCCAATGCTGGGTTGTTGATCGAAGGCATAGCGGCCGGTGGTGTCTGAGTGATTGCAAATAAATTTTGGTTGATAATCGTCTAAGAAGGCGAACGGGCCATAGTCAATTGTGATGCCTAGTATTGACATATTGTCGGTGTTCATGACGCCGTGACAAAAGCCTACGCTTTGCCAATGGGCAATTAATTTTGCTGTTGAGGAGACCACATATTGAAGTAAACCTGCATAGGGGTTTTCCAGCTCTAGCAAATCGGGTAAGTGATTACTAATTACATGATCAGCTAATTGCTTAACGTGTTCGGGGCGATTGGTGTAATGGAATATTTCGAACGAGCCAAAACGTATATGGCTGGGTGCGATTCGCGCTACCACGGCTGCCGGTTCTACTTCTTCGCGGTATACCGGCATATCACTGCCAACTATGCTTAATGCCCGAGTAGTAGCAATGCCTAACCCAGCCATAGCTTCGCTACATAAAAATTCACGAATGCTGGAGCGCAGTACAGCGCGTCCGTCTGCAGAGCGTGAATAAGGAGTACTGCCAGCCCCTTTTAATTGGATATCGAAGTGCTTGCCCCGGCTAGTCGTAATATCGCCCAGTAATAATGCGCGGCCATCGCCTAGTTGAGGGTTGTAGACGCCAAATTGATGGCCGGAATACAATGCGGCTAATGGCTGCATTTGGGGTAGAAGTTTATTACCACTCATCAACGCGACAAAATCGTCAGATTCAACATCGCTCAATTCCAGTAAGTCAGCGCAGCTTTTACTGATAGCAATAAGATAAGGGTCGCTAATACCCTGCGGTATTACCTTGCTATAAAAATCTTCTGCTAATGCGGCGAAGTGGTTAGTGAAGTTTAGTTGATCAAAGCTAGGCAAGCGCAGGCTCCATATTTATTGGCATTGATAATATCTCTATATTATACGTAAGCTGTTATTATTAGGATTGGTATTTAAGATGGTTATTAAGGTCGACAGTAGAGCGGTTAATAGCATCGTTAATAATATTACTGCTGTACTAAATTAAGTAATTGGAGATATGCGTGGAAAAGCCAAAGTTTAGATTTCGCCGGCTGCGTCAAAGTAACGGTCTACGGGCATTGATGCGTGAAACACGAGTACATGCAGAAGATTTGATTCTGCCGATATTTGTTGAAGAAGGTATTGATACACAGGTAGCTATAGCCAGTATGCCCGGTGTAGTGCGCTACCCAGAAAGTGGCTTGGCGGAGGCAGTTGTTGATGCTTGGAATAGTGGCGTGCGTGCGGTGTTGTTGTTCGGTGTGTCGCATAATAAAGACGCATGTGGTAGTGATACCTGGAATGACAATGGCTTAATGGCTCGAATTATTCGCAACGCTAAGCAAGCCCAGCCTGAGATGGTTGTCATTAGTGATAATTGCTTTTGTGAATACACTGATCATGGTCATTGTGGCGTGGTTGAAAATGATGATGTGGCGAATGATCAAACCTTAGAGAATTTGGTTAAACAAGCACTAGTGGCAGCTAAGGCTGGTGCCGATATGATCGCGCCGTCTGGCATGATGGATGGGATGATAGCGGCGTTGCGAGCAGGGTTAGATGATGCAGGGTATAGCCTTACGCCTATTATGTCTTACTCTACTAAGTTTGCTTCGGCCTTTTATGGCCCGTTTCGCGATGCCGTCGATAGCACGTTTAAAGGCTCGCGCGATACTTATCAAATGAGTGTAGCTAATGGCCGTGAAGCAGTTGCCGAGTCGGTGCAGGATGAAGCCGAAGGCGCTGATATTTTGATGGTTAAGCCCGCTACAGCTTTTTTGGATGTAATTTATCGAATTCGTCAAAACACCACTAAACCGTTGGCGGTTTACCATGTAAGTGGTGAGTACGCGATGATAAAAGCGGGTGCCGCTGCGGGAGTGATTGATGAAGATGCAGTTGTGGAGGAGACAATGATTGGATTTAAGCGCGCTGGGGCTGATTTGATCATTACCTATTACGCCAAAGAGTTGGCCGCTAAGCTAAAAAACCAATAACTGCCTTGCCAAACTGAGATTTGAATCACGGTAGCTTCTGCTCATCTATTTATAATTAGTCTCATAGAAATTTTCGTTTTTGAGGTCAATTATGTTTCAACAAACCGTCAGTCAGTTACCTTTTGACAAGCAAGCGTCAGTCTTGGGTCGTGTCCCGCTGTTAAGAGAATTGCAGCAGTTAAATGAAGACCAGTATCAAAACATCCTCATGGCCTGCTCGTTGGTAGAGCTAAGCCAAGACGAATTGGTATTTGAGCGTGGTGCACGAGATCAGAGCTTGTGTTTTTTGCTAACTGGAGAGTTGTCAGTCTATTCGCGTGAAGCTCAAGGGCGCCGCTTAATAATATTCTGGCTGGAGAAATGTTTGGTGATCTAGCTATCCTCGATGGCGCTGAAAGAAAAGTAACTGTTGCTGTGGCCAAAAATACTTTAAAGGCGTCATTCCTAAAAATCGATTTTGAACTATTCGGCGACGTAAACGATTTTAGTTTGATCAATTTAGCTACTAAGATAAAATTCTATCGCGCTATTGTGTACGCTATTCGTTGGCGTATAGAGCTTAAGAAAGCGGAGAATAAACTTCATCCACTGATGCCTTTGATAAAAAAAGTAGAGGTGTTTGCCGGCGGGAAGGACTCCATCGCTGAATTACAGTCGCTGTATTTACAGGCTAGACAACTTGCTTGTTTGCTAACTGGCTCGGATGGCAATAGTTATTGTGACGAAGCTACACTGCAGAATATACGCAACTGTTAGCGTCTAGTCCAAAGACACTAAATCTTTCAATGACAGGTATAAGCTCTCGGTTATACCTTCTACGTCCTTAAGTTGATCAATGCGCTCGAAAGGGCGTGCCTCAATAATCCGCTCAGCAACTACAGCACCTACTTTGGGAAGTTTTCTTAAAACGCCTTTGCTTGCTGTGTTTAAGCCTACTTTTACTAGCGGCGAATTACTGGGTTCAGCTTTGATGGTTTTGCTAGTGCTGCTAGTACTCGTTGTCGGCCCAGCTTGATCTAACTTGGTAAGTAACTTGCTAAGATTATCGGCTACATTGCGTTGACGGTCGTTGGCTTCTTCTAGGTTTTGTTGGATATTCCACAGCAGCCAGACAACTGCTATTAATAATAAGGTCGTAATCATAATCCCTGCTCCTAGCTTATTAAGTACGTTATTTTAGTGTAGTCGTTAACAAAACTAAGCGAAAGATTTTAAGCTTGTCCTGCGACCCAATAGTCTTGCCACTTGGTCATAACTTTTTCTGGATACCAGGTTTTGCCGGCGCTGCCGTTATAGCGGGCAAGGGCGCGAGACAAGTGGCCGTTTTCTTTATCAAGATAGAACTTAAGAATAGTGCAGCCATAGCGCAGGTTAGTTTCGATATGGGCAAAATTATCGTCTTGGCGGCCAAGCTCTTTTTTTCCAAAATGGCATTATCTGCATTAATCCCTGAGCACCCGCTACTGAGAGGGCAAAACGGTCAAAACGACTTTCTATATGAATAAGCGCAAGGACTAGGTCTGGCTACAAGCCCGCTTTACTGGCTTCGTAGTGAACTGTGCGTAAAATATGTGTACGCTCTTCACTATCACTGACAAAAGGCTCTAGGCGAGTCGACATATCTAGCAACCAAACTTCGGCTGAGTATTTATCCTCAAAGCTTTCTGAAGAGTCTATTGCCTGTTGTAAATAATTGCGCAGTTCTAACTGCTCATCAGTTAGGTTCAATATCGTGGTGGTGTTGGCTACAGCAGTCGCGCAGAAAAAATACAGCAAGGTGGCAATTAGTTGATAGTAGACTGTATTTTTTAGCGCCTGTCTCATAATGTTAACTATCTAGTTGCTGCAATAGGTGATCAAGCATTTTGTCTGCACTTACAATGGTGTTTTCTTCGTCGCGACGACCCTTGTATTCCATATTACCTTCTTTTAAGCCACGGTCACCAACAACAATGCGATGGGGGATACCAACTAATTCCATATCGGCAAATTTAACCCCAGGGCGAATATTTCTATCATCCAATAACACGTCAATGCCTTTAGCTTTTAGCGCTTGGTATAGCTGTTCGCAGGCCTTTGTCACTTCCTCTGACTTATGCATCATTAAACCAATAACAACTACGGTAAATGGGGCAATACTTTCGGGCCAGATAATGCCATTGCCATCGTGATTCTGTTCTACGGCTGCTGCTACAATTCTTGACACCCCAATACCATAGCAACCCATGGTCATTACTTGGTCGCGGCCATCTTCACCGATGACAGTTGCATTCATAGCCGTTGAATATTTAGTACCTAGCTGAAATATATGGCCAACTTCAATGCCGCGTTTTATATCAAGTGTGCCTTTGCCGTCGGGGCTAGGGTCACCTGCTATTACATCTCTAATATCGAAAGTTTCTGTAATGGTGGCATCGCGATCCCAGTTAGCACCGGTTAAGTGAAATCCATCTTTATTAGCTCCGCAAACAAAGTCAGCCATCACTGCTGCACTGTGGTCGACAATTGTTGGAATAGACATATTGCAGGGGCCAATT
The DNA here is from genome assembly GCA_046710535.1 of Pseudomonadales bacterium. Classification (GTDB taxonomy): domain Bacteria; phylum Pseudomonadota; class Gammaproteobacteria; order Pseudomonadales; family CAWVSB01; genus CAWVSB01. Next base: position 37,703 of record JBKEHH010000009.1, on the reverse strand, counting down.
GACCCTGGCTCGCAGTTTATTGCGGCTTTAATATCGTCGCTATCAGCAAAGGTTAACGGGCTTGCGACCAGAATATGCTTTTCAGCCTTTAATTCATTCAAATTATGGTCGCCGCGCAGTACCAGTGCTATTAATGGTTCTTCCTCAGTCGCGCCGTTCACTATCAATGTCTTTATTGTGGTGCCCGCTGCTACATTCAGTGTGTTACATACATCAATAATTGAATGCGTGTTGGGGGTGACTACTTCAGTTAACACAGCGCTTGCGGCGGCGCGTTCTGTGCCAGGCGCTAGGGCTTCAGCCATTTCGATATTAGCGGCGTAATCGCTGCTGTCACTAAAGGCGATAGCGTCTTCACCTGACTCAGCCAGTACATGAAACTCATGTGAGGCGCTGCCGCCAATAGAGCCGGTGTCGGCAATAACCGGGCGAAACTCTAAGCCAATACGGCTAAATATTTTACTATATGCGCGATGCATTACATCGTAAGTTTGTTGCAGCGACTCTTGATTGATATGAAATGAATATGCATCTTTCATGGTAAATTCACGGCCGCGCATAAGGCCAAAGCGAGGTCTTATCTCGTCTCTAAATTTTGTTTGAATTTGATAAAAACTAACTGGTAGCTGCTTATAGCTTTGCAGTTCATTGCCAATCAAATCGGTAATAACTTCTTCGTGGGTAGGGCCTAGGCAAAATTCACGATTATGACGGTCTTTTATACGCAGTAACTCTGGCCCATACTGCTCCCAGCGGCCTGATTGTTGCCACAACTCAGCTGGTTGTACTACTGGCATTAGTAACTCTTGTACGCCCGCGGCATTCATTTCTTCGCGCACGATCGCTTCAACTTTTCGCAATGATCGCAAACCTAGTGGCAGCCAAGAGTACAGCCCTGATGCAAGTTTTCTAACCATCCCAGCGCGCAGCATTAACTGATGACTAATAATCTCTGCATCGCTTGGAGTTTCTTTTAAGGTTGGTATTAGTAGTTGGCTAGCGCGCATTATATGTCCAAAAGTGAGTTATTTTTAAGCTTGTGGTTAAATAGCGCTGTATTTTACGCGCCTAGTGCTATGGGGTACAGTATTAGCGCAAATCATGGGGAAAATATGTTTACGTTAGATAAAGTTTTAAAGGAAGACACCTATTGCTTGGGTGATTTTCCATTATGTCGCTTATTGTTGTCTAAAGATGCCAACTATCCTTGGTTTATTTTGGTACCTCGCCGCAGTGGCGTAACCGAGATTTGCGATTTATCTGAAGCCGATCAAGAAAAATTCATGCAAGAGTCCGTTTTTCTGAGTCGACTGTTAAAACGCTTATTTGATGCTGATAAATTGAATGTCGCCGCTTTGGGTAATGTAGTGCCGCAGCTTCATGTACATCATATTGTGCGCTATAAAAGTGATGACGCTTGGCCTTCACCAGTATGGGGGTATGCACCAGCAACTCCGTACGGAGATCAGCGCTATAATACTCTGATTGGTCAGCTGACCGCACTTTCTGAATACTCAGATTTTCGATTCGCACAAGCTCCGTCTGGGCCTTAGGACATTAAATTACCGAAAAAATAGGCTTTTTTCGCATTTTATTGATCTGTACGCTTGTATTGCAAACTCGAATCTATTATATCTTGCATTACCTTTGTCGAGGTCGAAAAAAGAAGTTTGTTTTACCCGTTAAAATTAACCTTTAATTAATAACTTAATAATCACAAAAGGAATAAACGAATGGCTCAAAAAAAGAAAGCTCCAGCCAAGAAAGCTGTTGCTAAAGCACCAAAGCGTCCATCAGCAATAGCTGAAAAAATGACTAAGTCAGCGATGCTAGCTTCCTTGTCAGAATCTACTGGTTTGACTAAGAAAGAAGTTGGTTCTGTGTTGGACGAATTAGAAACGCTAATTGAGCGTAGTGTTCGCAAACGTGGAGTTGGTGAATTCACTGTCCCAGGGTTGTTAAAAGTAACTACGGTTAAAAAACCTGCACGTAAAGCTAAGAAAAATGTTCCAAATCCATTTAAGCCAGGTGAGCTTATGGATGTAGCGGCTAAACCTGCTTCAATTGCAGTTAAGATCCGTCCACTGAAAAAACTGAAAGAGTTCGCGCTAAACTAATAGCCGGCATCTTTGGTAAAAGGGGCCCTTTGCGAAAAGGGCCTTTTTTTATGACTTATTGGAAAATATAGGTGATTTTTCACTGTTTCAGCTCTATCGAGCTATTAACCAATCCCCCTTTATTGCTGTATAATCGCGCTCCTTGGGCTAGTTGTGCCCAGTTTTTTGATTTTTTTGTAACATCTTTGGTTGAGGAAAATTTTAATGCCGATTTATGATTATCAGTGCACTGCCTGTGAGCATCAGTTAGAGGCTTTACAAAAAATGAGCGATAAGCCACTACTGGATTGTCCTCAGTGCGAAAAACCCGAATTAAAAAAATGTGTTTCGGCTAGTGCGTTTCGATTGAAAGGCGATGGTTGGTATGAAACCGATTTTAAAACCGGTAAGAAAAAGAATTTGGCAGGTGACTCTTCACCGGCCAGTAATTCAGCGGGCGGGGAATAAATAGAACCACCTTTGAATTCTTAAGTTTCAATATAAGTTTCAACAACAGGAAATTGTTATGCGCAGTATTTATTGTGGCCAGTTAAGCGCTACAGATGTAGATCAAACCGTTACTCTTTGTGGCTGGGTTGATCGCAGACGTGATCATGGTGGCGTTATCTTTTTAGATTTACGTGACCGTGAAGGTATTGTGCAAGTTGTTTTTGACCCGGATGCGGCGGAATTTTTTGAGTTAGCCGACAAAGTTCGAAGTGAATATGTACTGCGTGTGACCGGTAAAGTACGCGCCAGAAATGAAGCGACTATAAATCCAAATATGGCTACCGGTGAAATTGAGGTTTATGGCACTGAGTTAACTATTCTCAGTATTGCAGAAACTCCACCATTTCCATTAGCCGATACATCGGTTGGTGAAGATGTGCGACTAAAATATCGCTATATCGACTTACGTCGTGATGAGATGCAGCAAAAATTGCGCTTGCGCTCAAAAATCACCAACTCGATTCGTCGTTACTTAGACGACGCAGGTTTTTTGGATATTGAAACGCCAATTCTTACCCGTGCTACCCCAGAAGGTGCGCGAGACTACTTAGTTCCCAGTCGTACTCATCCTGGTAGCTTTTTTGCACTGCCACAATCACCGCAGCTATTTAAGCAACTGCTAATGGTGTCGGGTTTCGATCGCTATTACCAAATTGCCAAATGCTTCCGTGATGAAGATTTGCGTGCAGACCGTCAGCCTGAGTTTACTCAAGTCGATATTGAAACATCGTTTATGAACCAAGATGAAATCATGGCTGTAACCGAAGACATGATTAAAAAATTGTTTAAAGAAACCTTAGCGGTTGAACTAGGCGATATGCCGCGTATGCCATATAGCGAGGCAATGGAAAAATATGGTAGCGATAAGCCAGATTTACGTATTCCACTTGAGTTGGTTGATATTGCCGACCTGATGGCTGGTGTTGATTTCAAAGTATTCAGTGGACCAGCAAAAGACCCTAAGGGTCGGGTTGCTGCGCTTAAAGTTACTGGCGGTGCGACTATTTCGCGTAAGCAAATAGATGGCTATACCAAATTCGTTAGCATTTATGGTGCTAAAGGTTTGGCGTGGATAAAAGTGAATGATCTAGCGGCTGGCGTTGAAGGTTTACAGTCACCAATATTGAAATTCATTCCTGATGATGTGGTTGGTCAATTAACCGAGCGTTTAGATGTTGCCGACGGTGATATTATATTCTTTGGGGCCGATAAAGCCGGTATCGTCAGCGAAGCCTTAGGTGCATTGCGTTGTAAACTCGGTGAAGACTTAAACTTGTATACCTCTGAGTGGGCGCCATTGTGGGTAGTTGATTTCCCGATGTTCGAGGCAACATCAGATGGTGGTTGGACATCAATTCACCATCCGTTTACCAAACCAGCCTGTACGGTTGGAGAGTTAACTGCTAATCCGGGTGAAGCCTTGTCTATCGCCTACGATATGGTATTAAACGGTACTGAGTTGGGTGGTGGGTCGTTGCGCATACATGATTTAGATATGCAAAAATCAGTACTTACCGCATTGGGTATAGATGATGAAGAAGCTAATAACAAATTTGGCTTCTTACTTGATGCGCTAAAATATGGGGCGCCTCCCCACGGTGGCCTGGCGTTCGGTTTAGATCGCTTAGTAATGCTAATGACTGGCAGCGATTCGATTCGTGAAGTGATTGCCTTCCCAAAAACCCAGAGTGCCGCTTGTGTAATGACGTCAGCACCGGGCGATGTTGATCCCCAGCAATTACAAGAGCTAAGTATTCGTGTGCGTAAACCTGCTGTAGAAGTAACTAGCGAATAAAAGCCTGAGCAGTAGTCATAAGAATAACAAAACTAAATAAACTGGAGCAGAAATATGGCAGGTCATAGTAAATACGCCAATATTAAACACCGTAAAGCAGCGCAAGATGCTAAACGTGGCAAAGTTTTTACTAAGCTGATTAGAGAGTTAGTTGTTGCTGCAAAAGAAGGCGGGCCTTCAGTGGAAGATAATCCGCGGCTGCGCGCAGCGGTAGATAAAGCTCTCGGCGCCAATATGAAGCGTGACACCGTGGAAAAAGCCATTGACCGCGGTGCTGGCAATAATGATGCAGATAATTACGACGAAGCGACCTATGAAGGTTACGGTACTGCAGGTATTGCTATTTTGGTTGAGACCTTAACTGATAATAAGAATCGAACCGTGGCAGAGGTTCGTCATGCGTTCTCCAAGGCTGGCGGTAACTTAGGTACCGACGGATCGGTAGCTTATTTGTTTACCCGTACCGGACAAATATTCTTTGACTCTTCAGTTGATGAAGACGAACTGATGGAAGCGGCTTTAGATGCTGGTGCTGAAGATGTAGTGTCGGGCGACGATGGCTCGTTTGAAGTACAAACAGCTTTTGAAGACTTCTTAAATATCAAAGATGAGCTAATTAGTGTCGGTTTGAAGCCGGTTGAGGCTGATGTGACTATGATTGCATCAACGACAATTGAAGTTGATTTAGATACGGCCGAGAAGTTTTTGCGTTTAGTTGATGCCTTAGAAGATTTGGATGACGTGCAAAACGTCTATTCGAATGTAGAAATTCCGGCTAGCGTTATTGATCAAATGAACCAAGAATAAGTCTTTCTCCTAAAGCGCTCCCAATAGCATGGGTAATGCTGGCATAATGTTAACCATGCGATTCCTACTGATAATTTTTACCCCATGACCTTAATTCTAGGTATTGACCCCGGTTCTTTACGTACCGGGTTTGGTGTTATTAAGGTCAATGGCAATAAGCTAGAATATGTTGCTAGTGGCTGCATTCGGCTGCCATCATCTGAGCCTCTACCCGCTAGGCTGAAGATAATTTTCAATAATCTTAGTGAAATAATCGATCAATACAATCCTGAAGAAGTCTCTATAGAGGATGTGTTTATGCACAAAAGTGCTGGTTCTGCCTTAAAGCTGGGTCAAGCCCGTGGTGGCGCTATTGCGGCGGCGGTAGCAAAAGACTTACCGGTATTTGAATATAGTGCTAAGGCAATTAAAAAGTCGGTGGTAGGTAATGGTGGTGCCGATAAAGTGCAAGTGCAGCATATGGTAAGAGTAATGTTAGGGTTGTCAGCAACTCCGCAAGAAGATGCTGCCGATGCATTGGCTGGTGCAATGTGCCACGCTAATACCCGAAAAAATATGATTAAAATGGCGGGTGCCACTAAAATGGCGCGCGGTCGTTTGCGTTAAACGGAGTAAAAAATGATAGGTCGATTACGCGGCGTGATATTGAAAAAAACACCGCCAGAATTATTGTTAGACGTAAACGGTGTTGGCTATGAAGTGCAGTCACCGATGAGTACGTTTTATGTACTGCCAGAGGTTGGGCAAGAGATTACTATCCATACTCATTTCGTGGTGCGCGACGATGCTCAGCTATTATTTGGTTTTATGGCAGAGAGCGAGCGCAGTTTGTTTCGTACGCTAATTAAAGTAAATGGTGTTGGTCCTAAGCTGGCGTTAACTATTTTGTCTGGTATCGAAGCGGAACAGTTTGTTTATTGTGTACAAAATAATGACAGCGCTGCGTTAATTAAGCTGCCGGGTGTGGGTAAAAAGACGGCCGAACGGTTGCTGGTTGAAATTCGCGATAAATTTAATGATTGGGCGGTTGTCGCTAATGCTCAGCTGCCTGAAGGGGCAACGCCAGTGCAAAGCCCACATAGGTTATCTGACGACGCAGAGAGCGCGTTGATTGCCCTTGGTTACAAGCCAGCAGAAGCCGCAAAAGCAGTATCTGCTGTGTTAGCTGACGATGTTGACAGTAGTGAAGAGCTAATTCGCCGCGCCTTGCGCGGTATGGTTAAAACTTAAATGAAGAATTGCAGATGATAGAAAGCGATAGACTTATTTCTGCTGGTAGTAGCGGCGAAGAAGAGCGGGTAGATCGGGCGATAAGGCCAACTACTTTGGCTGATTATATTGGTCAGCCAACTGTGCGTGAGCAAATGGATATATTTATTCGCGCGGCGAAGGGCAGGGGTGAGCCGCTTGACCATACACTTATTTTTGGCCCGCCGGGCCTGGGTAAAACCACCTTGGCCAATATTATTGCCAATGAGTTAAATAGCGAATTAAAATCAACCTCTGGCCCAGTGTTGGAAAAAGCGGGGGACTTAGCTGCGCTGATGACCAATTTGGAGCCGGGTGATGTGTTATTTATTGATGAAATTCATCGTCTAAGTCCGCATATCGAAGAAGTGCTGTATCCTGCAATGGAAGACTATCAGCTCGATATCATGATCGGTGAAGGCCCTGCAGCGCGATCAATAAAGCTAGAGTTGCCGCCGTTTACTTTGGTTGGCGCGACTACGCGTGCAGGTTTATTAACATCGCCACTGCGCGACCGCTTTGGTATTGTGCAGCGCTTAGAATTTTATAATGTAGCTGATCTTGCGCATATCGTTAAACGCTCTAGTAATATTATGGGAGTTCAGCTGGATGAAGCTGGCGCCCAAGAAATTGCGATGCGCTCGCGTGGTACTCCGCGTATTGCCAATAGGCTATTACGTCGCGTGCGCGACTATGCCGAAGTAAAGGGCGACGGCACCATAGATGCTGGAATTGCCGACAAGGCGCTGAATATGCTGAATGTTGATGCCAAAGGCTTTGACCATTTAGATCGTAAAGTCTTACTATGTTTAATAGAGAAATTTGATGGCGGGCCATTAGGGCTAGATAGCTTGGCCGCCGCAGTAAGCGAAGAGCGCGACACTATAGAAGATGTTTTAGAGCCTTATTTAATCCAGCAAGGCTTTTTGATGCGAACTGCACGTGGCCGAGTGGCTACTCGCTTGGCCTATAACTATTTTGGTTTGGACGGTGGCGCTGTCGCAAGCAGTCAAAGCTTGGATTTGGATCTGTAATAATGGTTAATGCGGATATTTATCGTTGGCAGTTGCGTGTATATATAGAAGATACCGATGCGGGTGGCATCGTTTACTACGTTAATTATTTAAAGTTTTTAGAGCGCGCTCGTACCGAATTTATGCGCAGCCATGGTTATGGTAAAGATTTTATTGCCGAACAAGGCTTGATGTTTGTTGTCCATTCGTTGGAAGCAAAGTTTATTAAGCCCGCTACCTTAGATGATGAGCTGGAAGTTAGCGTAGAAGTTTTCAAAATTGCCAAGGCGTCAATAGTTTTTAAGCAGAGTATATGGTGTGATAACACTCTAATGTTTGTGGCAACTATTAAGGTTGTTTGTGTTGATGTAGCAGGGGTGAAGCCTAAGGCAATTCCGCTAGAATTAGTCAAAGCACTATAAATAGATTTAATGAAAGTATTATAACTAGAGATTGAGGAGCTATTTGTGAGCGAGGAACTATCAATAATATCGTTGATACTCGAAGCGGGTTTAGTGGTAAAAGCTGTAATGTTAATACTGTTGTTAGCATCGGTAGTAAGTTGGGGCATGATTGTTCAGCGCTCTATTTTCTTTATGCAGGCGCAGCGTTCACTAGATACCTTTGAAGATGAATTTTGGTCAGGGAGCGATGTTTCAGCTATATATAAGCAAGGCAGCCAAACTATTTCATCAGGTGGTGATATAGCCGGTATGGAAAGTATTTTCCGTGCCGGGTTTAAAGAGTTTAGTCGTATGCAGCAACAGTCGAATGCTGACTCAGGTGCGGTGATGGATGGAGCCCAGCGTTCCATGCGCGTGGCTCTATACCGAGAGCAGGACAAACTGGAGAAGAGCTTGTCATTTTTAGCTACGGTTGGCTCAACCAGTCCTTATATTGGCTTATTTGGTACTGTGTGGGGGATTATGAATTCTTTCCGCGGCCTAGCGAACGTGCAGCAGGCGACGTTAGCAGTTGTTGCGCCTGGTATCTCCGAAGCTTTGATTGCTACCGCAATGGGCCTGTTCGCCGCAATTCCTGCAGTAATTGCCTATAACCGTTTCTCATCTCGCGCTGATGTAATGACCAACCATTATCAAACCTTTCTGGATGAATTTACGAGTCTATTGCATCGGCAGGCTCATGCCCGCAAAGTGAAAGAATAACGATGAGAGCTAAACGCCGAGGCCCAATGGCTGAAATAAACGTTGTGCCTTATATCGACGTTATGCTGGTATTGCTGATTATCTTTATGGTGACAGCACCGTTGCTGACTCAAGGTGTGCAAGTTGATTTACCTAAAGCGCCATCCAAAGCGATAGAACATGAAGACGAAGAACCATTAGTGGTATCAATTAAAGCTGATGGCAGTTTGTATATTAATTTAGGTAAGCACACCAACACCGCACTTACTATTGCTGATATTAAATTGAAAGTGGCCGCAGTGCTTAGACGTCGCCCTGAGACCAGTATTTTGGTGTGGGGCGATCAGTTTGTGCCCTACGGCAAAGTGGTTAGTTTAATGACCGAGCTGCAAGCCGCCGGCGCACCGGCGGTTGGTCTTGTCACAGAAAATCCTCCGCTGGGTAGTGGAAAGTAGCAGTGAATAGCAGGCAAACAAATGCGGCGGCTACTTTTGCCACGCTATTTATTCATGGCGTTATTATTTATTTTGCTATTGTCGGTTGGCAATTAACAAATCCTGTAATCCATAAAACACCGAAAATAGAATTTGTCAAAGCCGAGCTGGTTAGCTTAAAAGTCACCGAGGCACCCAAGCCGAAAGTAGTCAAGCCCAAACCTGCACCGCCAAAATCCAAACAGGTAACACCGCCGCCGGCAGTTAAAAAAGAGCCGGCACTAACGCCTGCACTCAAAGTGGATGATAAGACCAAGCCTAAAGACATAGACAAAGGTGCATTGCAGCGAGAGCAAGTAAAGCGGATGCAGGAGTTGTTGGCCGAAGAAGCCGCGCTGCAACTTGCCAATGAGCAATCTCAGCAGCAACTTGAAGAAGATGAGGTTATCACTAACAGTTATATTGCGATTATTGTGCAAACAATTACTAACCGTTGGAGTCGGCCGCCTAGCGCGCGTAACGGAATGGAAGTAACCGTTGCGATGCAGCTAACACCTAATGGGCAGGTGGTTGATGCAAGTGTCATAAAATCTAGTGGTGATAGCGTATTTGATCGCTCCGCCATTAGGGCGATAAAGCAGATAGAACAGTTTCCAGAAATAAAGAATATGCCGAATCGAGTTTTTGAGGCAGAGTTTAGAAATATGAAATTAGTGTTTAGACCAGAGGATTTATTGTTGTGAGAATACAATTGTTAACAGTTTGGTTATTGCTGTGTTTTACCTCAATCGCCAGCGGGCAGTTAACGATCGAGATAACACAGGGCAATGACAGTCCTAGCCCTATCGCGATCGTGCCTTTTAGCTGGGGCGAAAGAAACCAGCTTGCAGTCGATATCCCCACTGTTATCGGCGCTGATTTATATCGCAGTGGTGTTTTTTCTATCGTTGAAAAAAAGGATATGTTGTCCTTTCCTACCAACAGTGAAGACGTGTTTTATCGAGACTGGCGAGCGATTGGCAGTGAATATGTATTAGTCGGTCAATTGAGCAAGATTGTCGATGAAACGGTGATGCAACTTGACTATGAGTTATTGGATGTACAGTCGCAGAAACTCATTCTGGCCGGAACTGTAACCGCCAAAGAGACCGAGTTACGTGGTTTGGCACATGCAGTTAGTGACGACGTTTATGAAAAAATTACTGGTATAAAAGGAGCTTTTTCAACCAAAATTTTATATGTGTCGGCGTCGCAATCTAGCGGTGAGTTTGTTTATCGATTAATGCTGTCTGACGCAGACGGTTATGGTGAGTCGATTGTATTTGAATCTGACGAGCCAATTATGTCGCCGACCTGGTCACCCGATGCAACGCAAGTTGCCTACGTATCATTTGAAACTAAAAAGGCTGCTATTTATCGTCATACATTGGCTACTGGCCTAAGAGAGCGCTTAACCGATTTCCCCGGTATCAATGGCGCGCCAAACTGGTCGCCTGATGGCACTAAAATGGCAATGGTGTTGTCCAAAGGTACGAATCCAGATATTTATATTATGGATTTAGCCACTAAGCGGTTAACTCGCGTGGCTAGCCATTTTGCTATTGATACCGAACCAGCTTGGACTAGTGACGGCAAATCAGTAGTTTTTACCTCTGATAGAGGTGGAAAGCCGCAAATTTATAAAGTAACACTAAAGGACGGCTGGGTAGAGCGCTTAACTTTTGAAGGCTCTTACAACGCTAGAGCAAGAATGCTGCCTGATGATCGTGGAATGATTATGGTCCATCGGCGCAAAGGACAGTATCATGTCGCCTTGCAAATGTTCGATACAGGCCGCATATACTCTCTAAGTAAGACGAGTTTGGACGAATCACCGACAATTGCACCAAATGGCGCAATGTTGATGTATGCCACACAATATGCAAAGAAAGGCATTTTAGCTGCAGTTTCTATTGATGGAAGTGTCAAATATCGATTACCATCTACATCTAGCGATGTGCGAGAGCCTGCATGGTCGCCGTTTTTAGACTAAACTGTAGGAATAACCAATATTTTTTTCAAACAGGACGTATGTCATGACAGTATTAAAATCAGTAAAAAGTACCGTTGGTATCGCATTAGCAGCATTAATTTTGGCGGGTTGTAGTTCTACTTCAACTACCGATTCTGATGACACTATGGTTGATACTACGCCGGTTGAAACTCAGCCAGTAGCGCCAGTAGAAGTAGAAGATGCATTTATAATCGGCACTGTATTGTATTTTGACTTTGATAAGTCGGAATTACGTGCAGACGTGCGTTCTTCTTTAGACGAGCGTGCTGAAGCATTGCAAAGCAAAAGCGGTATTCTTCGTTTAGAAGGTCATGCTGATGAACGCGGCACTCGTGAATACAACATGGCTCTTGGTGAGCGTCGTGCTAAGGCCGTTGCTAACTATCTTTCTAGTCAAGGTGTTCCAGCTTCACAAATTGAAACTGTAAGCTACGGCGAAGAAAAACCAGCAATGTTAGGTGGCGGCTCTGAAGCGATGGCTAAAAACCGTCGTGTTGAATTAATTTACTCTGAGTAAGTTCATGACTAAGTTGTTTAACTCTACCCTGAGGGTTGGAGTAATTTGGGGAGTGCTGATGCACTCCCCTTTTCTATTGGCACAAGCTCAAGTTATTGATGTTAGTCAGCAAGTGGTAGTTGAATCTGCCTCTGTGCAAGCTGGTGGCAACCTTGCTTATGAAGTGCAACAGTTGCAGCAAGAAGTGCGCGACTTACGCGGTATTCTTGAAGAGCAGCAATACGCTATTCGACGCTTACAGCAAAGCCGTCTAGATGATTATCGAAATATTGATAAGCGCTTATTAGAGTTGCAGCAAGGCGGAGTAGCGGCGCAGCCAACAACTCCTGCTGTGGCTAACCCTGATGTAACACCTATTGAAGTAACAGCGATAGATGCTAAGCAGGCTTATGATGATGCTTATGCCAATATTAAGAAGCAAGACTTTGAACAAGCGGTAATTGCTTTCGAGATTTTTATTCCACAATATCCAGAAAGCACATATGCTGGCAATGCATACTACTGGTTGGGTGAACTTTATGTTTTGCGCGGTGATTTAGACTTGGCTAAGGCATCTTATCTGTCGCTGCTGGAGAATTTCCCCGCCCATCGAAAAGTACCCGATGCCAGCTATAAGCTAGCGCGTGTTTATCACGAGCAAGGTAATGGATCTGAGGCCAAGGCATTGTTAGAAAAAGTTATCGCTGACAACGTTGGTGAATCATCAGGCACAGTGCAGTTAGTAAAAGATTTTCTTAGCAAAAATTATCCTTAACATTGCGCCCCGAAAGTGGCACAACTTACTTTAGATTTCTAGCGTTATGTCTGCTTCTCAAACATTATCAACTCAGTTGCGTATTACTGAGATATTTTATTCCTTGCAAGGTGAGGCACGTACAGTCGGCTTGCCGACCACTTTTGTGCGGCTGACAGGTTGTCCGCTGCGGTGTGTCTATTGCGATACTGAATACGCGTTCACTGGCGGTACTATGCAGTCAATTGCGTCGATTGCTGATGAAGTAAAGAGTACTGGCACTAAATATGTCACCGTGACTGGCGGTGAGCCGCTGGCACAAAAAGAATGTGGGGTGCTGTTAACTAAGCTATGTGATGATGGTTTTGAAGTATCACTTGAGACTAGTGGGGCAATTTCAATTGAAGGTTTAGATCCGCGAGTTAGCGTCGTCATGGATTTAAAAACTCCCGCCAGTGAAGAAAGCCATAGAAACCTGTGGAGTAACATCAAACACCTGCAGTCTAATGATCAGCTCAAGTTTGTTGTTTGTAATAAGGCAGACTACGACTGGGCCAAATTTAAAATTGATGAGCTGAATCTCACCAGTAAAGTCGATGACGTTTTGATGTCGCCAAGTTTTGGTCAAGTATCACCAGCGGAGTTAGCTGGCTGGATACTGGCCGATAAATTAGCCGTGAGAATGCAGATACAAATGCACAAGCTGCTTTGGGGTGAGGAGCAAGGTAGATGAATAGTAAAGCGAAAGCCGTTATCACGGTATCAGGCGGATTAGATTCAGCCACGGTATTAGCGATGGCAAAAGAGCAGGGCTTGGATTGCTACACCTTATCCTTTGACTATGGCCAAAGAACTCGCTCAGAGTTAGATGCCGCGGCCAAAGTGTCAGTGATGCTAGGTGCTACTGAGCATAAAGTGATTAAACTAGATTTAGGGACTATTGGCGGATCTGCACTCACTGATATGTCTATTGATGTGCCAGAGGAGGAAGGCGAAGGCATACCAATCACCTATGTTCCTGCCAGAAATACCGTATTCTTGTCGTTGGCTCTGGGTTGGGCAGAGGTATTAGGTGCTAATAAGATTTTCATGGGTGTTAACGCGGTGGATTACTCTGGTTATCCCGACTGTCGCCCAGAATTTATCCAAGCCTATGAAGTAATGGCAAACCTGGCAACGGTAGCTGGTGTTGAGGGCAGGCGAATTACTATTGAAACTCCTTTGTTAAATATGACAAAAGCACAAATATCAGCTGAAGGTGCGCGCTTAGGCGTGGATTACAGTGTAACCGTGTCATGTTATCAGGCAGATAGCGAAGGTCGAGCCTGCGGTGTATGCGATAGCTGTCGCTTACGTGCCCAAGGCTTCATTGAAGCAGGCTTAGAGGACCCTACAAAATACGTCGACTAATTGCCAAAAACAGTGTTAAAGGGCTTGTTTTTTGAGGTGTAATCAGTATTATGTGCGCCTCCATTAAGGGCCGTTAGCTCAGTTGGTAGAGCAGTTCGCTTTTAACGAATTGGTCGCTGGTTCGAATCCAGCACGGCCCACCATATAAATAAAAATGCCTCCCATGCGGAGGCATTTTTATTTATAAGTTAGTAGTTTTGATTGGTTCTTCATGCCTGACCAATAAAATGCGACTACTAAAGGTGCCATTTAGTTAGGCCTTACCATAGTTAGCAAAAAGGCCATCTTATAGGTAGCCTTTTTGGTCTGTATCTATTACCTGTAAAGCCCTGTCAGTGAATCTTTTAATAAGATATTTAAACCTTATGACCAGGGTAATACGACTAATTATTTATTGGTCAGTCTAATTAATTCCAATCTAAAAAATGCTGCAATCGCAATGATCTCTTAACACAAAGAGTTTCTTTTATTACATTGTTGTCCGTTATCGGAGCAAGAGTTTAAATCCAACACAAACCAGAGATAGCAGCGTGAAAAGATACCATTCATTATAAGCAGCACCGATATGAACATTACAAACGACTCGATTCCATTCATGTGTGGCTGAATTAGCGCCCAGATTCCAATTGCGAGTCCGAATAAAAATCTAAATACTCGCTCAAAATTACCTAGATTACGTTCAATCATGTTTTTCTCCTCTCAGTTAGAATTTACTACGGCGGCTGGTAGAAGATAGATCATATTTGTGACAGAGGTAACTGCACTGCCAGTTGGCGATAGACTTCGGTTAACTCTCCAAAACACCCTTAAACAGGCTGTATCAAGGTATTACTGTCATCTGTTCAGTTGTTTCAGCGAATCATTAAAGATAGTTATTGCTACGCTCTTGCAGCTGCTTTTGAAGCCCTACTAATTCTGTACTGTAGTTTGACCATTGCTCTAGCCCACTTCGATAAATTGGTTGCCTCACTTGTTCCGAGCTGGCAGTTCTGACTGAGCGCTTAGTTTCATGGAATGACAAGCAGGCGCTTTCAAACGGTAGTCCACAAAAATCTAGTATTCGTCTAATTTGTGTCTCTAGGTCGTCAACCACTTGCTCGTAGGTCACCCGTAAAACTTGTCCGGGCAGCACCGTATCCCAGTGTGCCATTAACTCCACGTAGTCAGTATAGTATTGAGCTATATCGTTTAGGTCGTAACTAAACTCTTGGCCTTCGGCGAATAGCTGTTTGTAGTTGCTGAAGCAGCAGGCCATGGGGTGACGTCTTGCGTCTATTATTTTTGCATTGGGTAAAATGAGTTTTATTAAGCCGATGTGGCGAAAATTATTTGGCATTTTGTCGATAAAGAAAGCCGCGCCTTGGCGATGGATTTTGGTGTCGGCAATGAATTTTTCGCCCATAGCTTGAAGTTCATCACTGCTGAGCTGGGCCAAGTTCTGAGGGTAGGCGTGTGCGCCTTCTGTCTTACCTTGCTTACGTAACTTTTGCGCCATAGATAATATATTGGGTAGCTCTAAAGTGCCATCTACTTGGCTGTGTGATGACAATATTTGCTCCAGCATGGTTGACCCAGACCTTGGCAAGCCCACAACAAATATTGGATCAGGCGCGCTACAGCCATGGCCCTGATGGGCGGCGAATAAGGCTGACGTACAATGATTACGTTGCGCCATCAACTCATCACTCATTTTACCAGCGTCGTAACCGCTGCTATTACGCTTAAGTCTATTACCTAGCTCATAATACTCGAAAGACTTGCTGTACTCTTTGCGGTCTTCATAGGCTTTGCCTAGTGCAAAGTAGACGTATACTCGCTCCATCATAGAGTGCTCTAGATTTTTCTCCTGCTGCAGCATCAGCGCAATTTCTGCGTCACTGAATTGATAGGTTTTTAAATTTGATAGTGAATAGTAGGCCTCGCCATGTTGTGGTCTTGAGGCTAATGCCGTCTGGTAGGCTTCTACCGCTTGCTGATATTGGCCAAGTGTTTTAAACGCATGACCTTTTGACGTGAGAGTGATCGCGTCATCAGGTAAAATGGTTAAAACTTTGTCAAAATACTCAAGCGCAGTTTCGTAGTCGCCGGTTTGCATGAGCTCGATAGCGTAAACAGATTGGAATTGGGGGTTGTTAGGCGCCTGATCTAACAACTTTTTGGCTTCATTTAAGGCCAGCGAAAAGCGCTGCCTCTTTCTAAGCACCTGAATGTAATCAATTCGCGCTTTGTCATTATTAGGTTCAAACACTACGGCGCTTTCGAGTAAGAATTCAGCTTCATCAAGTGCGCCTAAACGCTGGCCAATTTCGGCTAACAAGCGCATTGCTTCTACATTTTTTGGAGCATGCTGCAAAAATTTTCGACAAAGATTTTCTGCTTTGACTATTTTTCCTTCA
This sequence comes from Pseudomonadales bacterium, assembly GCA_046710535.1. Lineage (GTDB taxonomy): Bacteria > Pseudomonadota > Gammaproteobacteria > Pseudomonadales > CAWVSB01 > CAWVSB01. Next base: position 21,546 of record JBKEHH010000009.1, on the reverse strand, counting down.
GATAAAAGATCGGTAACGGCAATAAGATGTTTGGGCATGGCTTGTATTCGGTCTAACTCAAATTTTGCCTGCGCCGCCGCTTGATGGTTGCCTTGAGCGGTGAAAAGCTTTACCTGCGCTTGCCAGCTGGCAGTTAGTGCTGAGTTAAATTTACAGGCACGCACGAAAGCAAACAGTGCCTCTTGTGGCTTGTTGCAGGCTAAGAATAAATGCCCTTGTTCTTGATGCGCACGCCCGTTATCTGGTTTAAGCGTTAGCAGACGATTTAGTAGGCTTTGTGCTTGGCCATAGGCTTTGGTATAGCGATAACAGGCGGCGGCCATATACAGAGCGTCATGATCATCTGTGCTTTGTTCTAAATATGATTTAAGCTGGACTAATGCTAGCTCGAATTTATTCCCAGCCATCAATTGTTGAATGGAAGCCACATCGATTGTTTTAGTCTGATCTGTCACAGCTGCTCACTTAGATAACGTTGTGCAATTACAATTACTTTGCATGATGAAATATTTACGGTGTACTTATTCTACCGCAGGCTTAAACAAAAAAACGCCCCGTTAGGAGCGTTTTTTTAACCACAAGTAATTAACTTGTAGATAGTTTACTAAAAGTTATAAGCAAACCTAACACCGGTGGTACGTGGGCGAGAAATAGTAATTCTCTCTCTGTCAAAGTTGAAGCTGCCTGATACTTCAGCGCGTTCATCGGTAAGGTTTTCTACATATAATTCAGCAGTCCAATCATCAGTAGATATACCGGCAGTAATACCAAACATTAACCAGCTATCAAGTTTTAAGCGGTTGATGTTGATAATGTCGGTATATGACTCGTCTGAATAGTTGGCGTAGGGCATAACATGGGCCAAATAGCCTGAGTTCAGATCCCACTCGTAACGTGCTTGTAGGTTAAGTTGTAACTCGGGTGCAAAGGCCAAACTATTACCTTCGGTTACTTCGTCTGTTGGCACGAGCACCTCAGTGATTTCGCTGTCTAGCATTGAGAACCCACCACTAAGCGTTAGCCCAGCTATGGTTTCTGGTGTCCAAATAAAATCGCCTTCAATTCCCATAACTTCAGCATTAGCTGCATTAGAGGCAAAGAATAGATTGGAAATATCTGGAGCGAAAACACTAGTTTGCAGGCGTTCAATTTCTAAAAAGAATAAACTACCGTTAAAGCGAAGGTTGCCGTCGAGTAAGTCGGTTTTCCAGCCTAGTTCATAGTTAGTCATTTCGTCGGTATCAATTGCGAAAGGTACAGTGAACGTACCATCAGTTGCACCGCCTGGGCGATTAAGGATCCCTGGGCGAAAACCTTCAGACCATGTAGCATAAAATAAGGAATTATCGTTAGGAGTCCAGGTTAAAGTGGCCTTCCCAATTACTCCATCGGTAGCGGCTGTATCTACAGAACCTGGAGTCGCGTCGCTAAATAATACATCTAAATTACGGTCAATAGATCCTGTGCCAACGGCAGTTTGTCCTCTGTTGCCCACATTGAAATAACCTGTTGCGCTGCCCTTTAAGTCAACCTCAATATCGTACCAGCGCGCTCCTACAGTGGCTGAGAACTCCTCACTGAAGTCATAGCTTAGTTCGCCAAAGACGGCTTTTTGTTCATCAGTGCGAACAATATCGTTACGAAATGCAACGTCGACTGGGAAAGGCGCAAACGTGCTGGCTGATGAGCCCGGCAGTGAAGTTAAAGGGCCATAACCGATAGGCGATGGACCATTGCCATCGAAACCTCCATCAGACAAAGTCAAGCTGGCGCCTGGGTAGGTGAAATCACCTCGTTCTTTTACTTCAGAGTCGCTGTAAAAAGCACCAAAAGTCGCTCTTAAGCTAGATGACTGATCTGTAGAAAAACGTAATTCGTGCGTTTGGAACTCGGACTCAACATCATTGGTTACAAATAAGTTAGGTGCTTGGCATGTGCCGCTGCCAATAGCTGCGGGTGTATACCCTCCCGTTTCATAGCTAACTGTGCGGTCACAAATATAGTAAGGAATATATTGGCCTACAAATAAGTAGTCGGTGTAATCGACTACCTGATTTGCTTCTCTTTTTGTGAAAGCGCCGGCATAAACTATCTCTAGCTCGTTTATACGCCCACTTAAGGTCCAGTTATAATTTTCAAATTCATCTTCAAGGCTGTCTTCGGTAAATCGTTCAATTTCTAAATCACCTAGGTCAGGATCAACAAAGAAAACACCATCGGTTTCTAATGTCTGTTGAGCTACGCCAACTAGTAATTCCCAATTTTCATTTATATCCCACAAACCGCTGATTCGGGTGCCGGCATAATTAGCGTCGTTAAAGTCATCTTCCGCTCGGCTGGCATTGCTTGCGGTGTTAAAAGTTACGCCGCTAAGGTCTGATGCAGCTTGTATCCCCGCACCAGCGGGTACGCCATTAGCCCGTATGGTATTGGCTTGACGGTAGCGAGCGCTTTGGCTTACGGAGCGAGTGCCTTCTACATTGTCGATATACCCACCCTGATGATCGGCATAAACAACCGCACGAACAGTGAAATTGTCTGTGACGGGTACGTTAACTACCCCTTCTACATTGTGACTAGCTTCGCCCCCCTTAGTTGTAGCGGTACCAATTTTTAATTTACCCGAAAAACCGCTAGAGTCTGGCTTGTTAGTAATAAGGCGAACAGTACCGGCTTGTGAGCTAGCTCCAAATAAGGTTCCTTGTGGGCCCTTCAAAACTTCAATCCGTGATAAATCAGCGGCATAAACGTCTAGGTTACGACCAGGTTGCGATAACGGCTGTTCATCAAGATACAATGCAACATTGGGCGCTAAACCAGCTACACCAGAGGTAGTTAAGTTCGGTGTGGTGGAGGCAACGCCGCGGATATAAATGGTGCTCTGTCCAGGGCCGCTGCCGCCGGCAGTTACGCCTGGTAGTTGTATAAGGTAGTCATCGAAGTTGGATACGCCCATTTGTGTTAATGACTCTTCCCCCAAAGCGGTAACCGCTATTGGAATGTCTTGTGTGCTTGCCGACTGTTTAGTGGCGGTAACCAGAACTTCTTCAATCTGGGCATGAGCCAAATTGCTAACACTAGCAACAATAATTGCCTGCGCTAAAATAGTGCGCTGAAGCATATAATTCCCCAATAGTTTTGTGTATTTTTGAGCTTAGAAAGTCTCTCGACATCTAATATTTCGTGTTCTATGCAAATTTCTAGACTGACTATAGTTTATTTTGGAGGATTAAACCATTTATATAGTAATTATAAGATTAATATATAAATTAAATTATTTATTTATTACGTTCTCTAATTATTTTATGCCTAATACGTGTCATAATTAGCCACATTGTATAAATGCTAATAAAATAGACGTCTAAACACTATGAGCCTACCTGAAACAAGCCCCCCTGAAGCTGATCACTACCCAACTGATTATGAGTTGGGTCAAGATAACCTAGAGATATATGGGCTAGATGTTCATAACCCGGTATTTTTTATCAGCGCTGGTCTGATTATCATCTTTGTTGTTGCCACCATTATGTTCCCTCAGTCTGCGAACGAGATACTAGGTGCGGTTAAAACTTGGTGTTTGGTCAACTTTGATGGTTTTTTAATGGGCTCTGCCAGCTTCTTTTTATTGTTTTGTCTGGCTTTAATTATTGCACCAACAGGTAGTATTCGCTTAGGCGGCGTTGATGCCAAAATAGAATATGGCTATCTCTCATGGTTCTCAATGTTGTTTGCCGCAGGTATGGGTATTGGCCTGATGTTTTGGGGCGTTGCTGAACCCATGGTGTATTTTAGTGGTTGGGGCGGCACCACACCTTTCGGGGTAGAGGCGTTCAGTCCGGAGGCTGCTAATATCGCTGTGGCTGCAACACTTTATCATTGGGGGCTTCATGCTTGGGCTATATACGCAATTGTTGGCTTGGCAATGGCGTTTTTTTGCTACAACAAAGGTATGCCATTAACGCTGCGCTCGGCATTTTTTCCACTACTAGGTGACCGAATTTGGGGGTGGCCTGGGCATATGATCGATATTATCGCCGTGCTTTCCACTATGTTTGGCTTGGCGACATCGCTTGGTTTGGGTGCGTCGCAAGTGGCTGCGGGATTAAATTTTCTGTTTGACATCCCCGATACCATTAACACTAAAATAGGCATCATTATTGGGGTCACCTTTTTGGCGGTTATCTCGGTAGTGAGAGGCTTAGATGGCGGGGTCAAAATTCTCAGTAACATTAATATGATTGTTGCAGGGGTGTTATTGCTGTTCGTTATTATTGCAGGGCCAACCATCGCTATTCTTACAGGCATAGGTAGTACCGCACTGGAGTATGCCAAACAGTTGATTCCGTTGAGTATTTGGACAGGCCGAGAAGACGAGCAATGGATGCAGGACTGGACAGTGTTCTATTGGGCTTGGTGGGTCAGCTGGTCACCTTTTGTTGGTATGTTTATCGCGCGTATTTCGCGCGGGCGAACGGTTCGTGAATTTTTAGTGGCCGTATTGTTGATTCCTACACTGGTAACATTAATATGGATGAGCAGCCTCGGTATTAGTGCGCTTGAGCAGGCCCAAACAGGTGTTGGCGAGTTGGCCAATGGGGTTAGCTCGGTGAGTTTAGCCACGTTTCAAATGCTAGAAAATCTGCCATTCCCGCAAATTACAACTGGCCTAGGCATTTTGCTGGTGATGGTATTTTTTGTTACCTCCTCTGATTCTGGATCCTTAGTGATCGACAGTATTACCGCCGGTGGCAAACTTGACGCCCCAGTGCCTCAGCGGGTATTTTGGGGAGTAATGGGTGGGCTAATTGCTGGCACCTTACTCTACGGTGGCGGCAATGCTGCATTGGGTGCATTACAGGCTGGCGCTATTGCTACGGGCTTGCCCTTTACCATTATTTTACTTGTTATGTGTTTCACGCTCTATCGCGGGCTAACACAAACCTTGCATGACCAAAGAGCATAATGTGTTCTAATGCTATCTCGCCGGGCTAGGATTTTGCTAGGGTAGCCGTAATGTTTTGTAACTATAAGGATTCGCTTTGAGTATTACTGATGAAGTCTTGGTTTCTTTGCGCCGCGTTATTCGCGCCACAGATTTGCACTCCAAATATTTGGCTAAGACCACAGGGCTGACTGCGCCACAGATTTTGCTTTTGCAAACTATACGCGACAAAGGGCAGGTAACCATTGGCGAGTTGGCAAATGAAATAAGCTTAAGCCAGGCAACTGTAACCACTATTTTAGATAGGCTAGAAAAAAAAGAACTGGTTTATCGTGAGCGTTCTGACCAAGACAAGCGCAAAGTGCATGCTCACTTAACTAATCTTGGAATAGAAACACTTAAGGTGGCTCCAACGCCACTGCAAGAGCATTTTGTACATCAATTTAGTGACTTACAGAATTGGGAACAAATGATGATTATTTCGTCCTTACAACGAGTGGCGCATATGATGGATGCACAGCATATAGATGCTTCGCCGGTGCTCTATGTTGGTCCTATAGATCGCTACGATAACACCGCAGAAAATACTGAATTTCTGCCCACCCCTGAAGACTTGCTGTGAATAAAATTGTGCTAACAAGTTAGCGCATGGATTGCTTTGCAGGCGGGCATTGAAAACATTGTTGTCTACAAACATGTCGCAATTGCCATCTACCGATTGGGAATATCGTGCGTTTTAAGGATGATGATTAAAGGCGAACACAGTAAATCCTGATTTAATAATAAAACCAAAAAGAAACTATTTATGACGATTTTAATAATATCTGCATTGGCGCTAGCGCTGTTTCAGTCATGGCTTTTACCTGCTATTTTAATATTAAAAAATATACAGTGGATGATTAGTAGTCGTGACACGCCAATCGATCAATCTGTATTGCAAGGGCGGGTAGCGAGAGCTGGGGTAAATTTACAAGAAAGTTTACCGGCATTTCTAGCGCTAAGTATATTGGCGGTAGTGCAGTAGGTAGATCTCACTCAGGCTGCAACAATTTGGTTGGGAGCCCGAGTACTGTTCATTCCCTGCTATATTTTTAATGTTCTTCATGTGCGCACAGTAGTTTGGTTGGTATCTTTAGGTAGCCTTATATATATGGCGGTGGGCCTAGTTTAGCTAGCTTGTCTTAAAGGCAGGTTACCGACCATCACCTTAAAGGCAGTAGCTTTAAGGCGGACTGCAGAGCTCAAGTAATCTTATAAAAGTGACTATGTTAAACAATAAAAGCGACCTATTTTGGTCGTTTTTATTGTTTACAGTGACGGAGTATCCCTCCCTGTAGCCATTATCACGATTGGTGGTGTTTCTGTTGCAAGTTATAAATCTAAGGCGCACGGATGAAAATTAGCCCGATTCTGCGTTTGTTCCCCCCATGCTGTTTCCTTTGTATCAATCTACCGTCTTTGCGGCGATGGCCTGTGAATGTGAGCGGCATTAAACCTAGTAAACGTAAAGTTTTTGATGGGCTTTTTGCGATTACATATCATTGGCCTCTTACAGATTGATTAGGCGCCAATAAAGCTGACTTTTTTGAACAGCTTTGTGATTCTATCCTATTGATTTATAAGTAGTTTATTTTTACACCTGCACTATGAATTATTAATCGGCTAACCCCTGCCATTTTGCTTCAAATTAATGTACTCTACGGCGTCTTTTTTTGCCAATCATTTATTTATTGAGAACCACAATGTCTGACTTAACTCTCTATCGAAATATCGGTATCTTCGCCCACGTTGATGCTGGTAAAACCACTACAACTGAGCGTATTTTGAAGCTAACCGGTAAGATTCATAAGACTGGTGAAGTTCATGATGGCGCGGCTACAACTGACTTTATGGAACAAGAACAAGAGCGCGGAATAACTATCCAGTCTGCTGCAACTACCTGTTTCTGGAAAGATCATCGTTTAAACGTTATTGATACTCCTGGACACGTTGATTTCACTGTTGAAGTTTACCGCTCTTTGAAAGTACTTGATGGCGGCGTGGGTGTTTTTTGTGGTTCTGGTGGTGTTGAGCCACAGTCAGAAACTAACTGGCGTTATGCGAATGACTCTGAAGTAGCTCGTATTATCTTTGTTAACAAACTTGACCGCATGGGCGCTGACTTTTTGCGCGTTGTTGATCAAGTAGAAACAGTATTAGGTGCAAATCCACTAGTAATGGTATTGCCAATCGGCCGCGAAGAAGACTTTATCGGCGTAGTTGATCTACTAACTCGTCAAGCTCATACATGGCCTGATCCAGGCAATCCTGAGAAGTTTGAATTGTCAGATGTACCTGCTGACATGGTTGACGAAGTTGAAGAATGGCGCGAAAAATTGATCGAGAAAGTTGTTGATCAAGATGACGACGTTATGGAAGCCTATCTTGAAGGTGAAGAGCCTTCAGTGGAAGATATCAAGCGTTGTATCCGCACGGGTACGCGTAAACTAGAGATCTTCCCTACTTATTGCGGTTCTGCGTTTAAAGACAAAGGTGTTCAGTTAATTCTCGATGCAGTTGTTGACTACTTACCCAATCCAACTGAAGTTGACCCACAGCCGTTAACTGACGAAGAAGGTGAGCCTACTGGTGAGCATGCGCTTGTGTCTATTGACGAGCCATTTCGCGCTTTAGCATTTAAAATTATGGATGACCGTTTTGGCGCGTTAACCTTTGTTCGCGTCTACTCTGGTGTGTTGAATCGTGGCGACACGATTCTTAACTCGTTCACTGGCAAAAGCGAACGTATTGGCCGTATGGTTGAAATGCACGCCAATGAGCGAAATGAAATCGCTAGAGCACAAGCGGGCGATATTATTGCTATTGTTGGGATGAAAAATGTTCAAACAGGTCATACCTTATGTGACCCTAAGCACCCTTGTACGCTTGAAGCAATGGTATTCCCTGAGCCAGTAATCTCGATTGCGGTTGCACCAAAAGATAAAGCCGGTGCTGAGAAAATGGGTATTGCGATTGGTAAAATGGTTGCTGAAGATCCAACCTTCCGAGTAAATACGGATGAAGATTCTGGTGAGACTATTCTTAGGGGTATGGGTGAGCTTCACCTAGACGTTAAAGTTGATATTTTGAAGCGTACATACGGTGTTGAGTTGACGGTTGGTAAACCACAGGTTGCTTACCGCGAAACAATCACCCAAGAAGTTGAAGATTCTTACACTCATAAGAAACAATCAGGTGGTTCTGGTCAGTTTGGTAAAATCGACTACCGCATGAAACCAGGCGAGCCAGGTACTGGTTTTGTCTTTAAGTCTAGTGTTGTAGGTGGCAACGTTCCTAAGGAATTCTTCCCCGCAATAGAGAAAGGTTTTAAAAGCTTGATGGGTGAAGGTACTGTTGCTGGCTTCCCAGTGCTAGATGTTGATATTGAGTTGCTCGACGGTGGTTTCCACGCAGTTGACTCATCAGCGATAGCATTTGAATTAGCCGCGCGTGGTGGTTTCCGTCAAACTATGCCTAAAGCTGGCGCGCAATTGATTGAGCCAATCATGGCTGTTGATGTGTTCACTCCTGATGATCACGTTGGTGACGTTATTGGTGATTTGAACCGTCGTCGTGGCATGATTAAAGATCAAGACTCGGGTGTTACCGGTGTTCGTATTAAAGCAGACGTTCCGCTGTCGGAAATGTTTGGTTATATCGGACATTTGCGTACGATGACTTCTGGTCGTGGTCAATTCTCAATGGAATTTTCGCACTACCTACCTTGCCCACAAAATGTGTCTGAGGCAGTTGTTGCTGAAGTTAAAGAGCGTAAAGCTAACGCCTAATTATTTGGTGTTATAAAAAAGGCTCGCATTGTTGCGAGCCTTTTTAGTTATATAATTACTGCTATTGTGTAGCTCCGTAGAGTTACATTATATTTGTAAGCCATTACCTGAGAGTAAGGTAATCTTGAGTTTAGATACCTGTGTTAATGCGAGCGCTGGTTAGCAATATGAATAACTTTCCATAGCAATCGAGGGCTGAAACGTCTTAGCCACTGCAGGACTTTGGATTCGGTATTAGGCCATAATATAGGTGAGCGCTTCTTTAACCCTAGCTCCACAGCGAGAACAAGATTATCGATTGTCATATAGCGTTTATGCTCAAGCGAGTAACGAAGCATTTCAGGTTGTGCTGAAGCCATTGCTTGCGCTAGTAACGGCGTGTTTACCAATGGGGGGCAAACTAGCATAAACTGAATTTGACTCGCCCGATTCTCTTCCATCAGGATTTCCATGTAGATATTGGTTGCCGCTTTGGTTGCGCAATAGGCACCACAATCTGGTACCGGTACTGCACCGCCGCTGGACCCAAAGACGACTATTTCGCCGCGATCTTTAGTCGGCATTTGTTGTAAAACTGTTTGCACCACATTGACGGTGCCACCATAATTTACCGTCATTAGATAATTGATTGTTGCTGCATTCATTGTTGCTAGCTTGCCAGCAGGCATTATCGCTGCGCAGTGAATTAAACGATTAATTGATTCAAACTCGCTGTTAATTTCAGTTATAACAGCTTCTACTTGCTCCAGTTTTGCAACATCACATAAGTATGTACTAATGTTATCCGCGGCTAACTCAGCAAGAGCGGTCTCATTAAGGTCTAGCACGCAGACATGCCAACCTTGGTCTGAAAGTCGATCAACAAAAGCTCGACCAATACCGCTGGCACCACCGGTTACGAGTACTGTTTTCATATGATTATTACCTAAAATAATAACTCAGGTGCACTCATGCTAAATCGAAGCTTACCCATATGCCCAGTCATTAATGGTTTTTTTGGTAATCCTAATCTGCGTAAAGGCTCCACTATTGGGTGATCTGATAATATCAATTGACCGTCACGGCTATACGCTACGTCGCTGAATTGTTGACTAAGATAGCCAACATGCGGCCGTTGCTCAAAAATCGAATATACCGGATTAGACATGGCTTTTATGGCTTTGTTGCCGTTATTAGCCACACTAAAGCGGAAGACCTCCTCTGCACCTTTATATAAGGAGGTTATGGTGTGACTATCTGTTTTATGATGGCGTATGTCCTCAATAGTTTTTGGGTAACCCCACATCTGAATACCGCATTCTAAGGCGGCCTTTGCCGTAACTGGTAAAAACCAAGTAAATGAGGGCTGCGTGCCGCGAATGATATTTAGCCATGTGCTCAGGTAAGGAATTGATCTTTTCTTTAAATATCTATTAACGAAAAATGCGCAACCAATTTCCTCATAGCTACCACATTCAGTATCGGTGTAATGCACGCAGGCTAAGTTCAAAATTGTTTTATTTGGCGCTATTTCAGCCACAGTAAAGCCGCTGTCGGCTATTAACTCATTCGCTGTTTTGCTGGAAACGACAAACATTCCGATGGATGTACTACCCTTATTAAACAAAGTCGGATAGCCCAGCTCGGTACCTTCAATACAGAAACGGCGGTTTTGGTTAGGATTATTCTTAGACATAAGGTTCATATCACGTTGCCAACATGGATAAAGCATAGTAGTTTCAAAACCACTAAATTGTTACCTTTATTTTACTAATGTTATTTATTTATCATGCTAAAGTTAATTATATCTGGCAGTATTAAAAGGATCAAAGATGAGTAAATCAAAAGCGCAAATATTATTAGAACGTTACTGGGAAGAAGCGAGTAACCTGGGGAATTACGAGTTAATTCGTGAAGTGTGCGCTGATCCTATTATTCGCCATGACCCGGAGGGAAAGACTACGGCGTTAAGTCATGAAGAACAAATAGAGCGAGTGAGAATGGTAAAAGAAGACGTAGGGTGCCATATAAAACGCATCATTACTCATGCCGACGACACATACGTCACCTCTATTTGGGAAATTACTTCTACTAAGGATGACAGTATTAATTTGTGTGGAATTGAGGTTTTTAAGGTAGAAAACGAAAAGCTAGCCCACTGTTGGAATACGCCTTACGGTAATGGTAAGTGGGGGTGATCTTTCAGTAAATGGATTTTAACGAAAGAAAAGTCCCAGCAATCGTTGGAATGACACGGGAAACAAGCGGTTTAAAAAGTCCCCGATGTAGGCGTCAGCACCTACAATTACGCGCCGTTTATTCTTCTCGATGGCCCGAACAATTTTCTTGGCTGCCTTGTCCGTAGGCATTCCATACCTTTGCTGTAGTTCAGCTGCTTTACGTTGCATATCGCTATCCAGCATTCGAGAAGAGCGAATTACGTTACTACGAATAGTGCCTGGGTGAGCGGTGGTTAGCCTTACTGATGTTGTTGATAATTCGGTCCAAAGTGCCTCTGAAAACCCGCGAACGCCGGCCTTAGAGGCAGAATAGATAGCTTGGCCGGGCATGCTGAAAAATCCAAACATGCTAGATAAATTAACAATATGAGCCTCGGGAGATCGTTGTAAATAGGGTAAGAAAAATTTACAGCCGTAGATAACTCCTTTGAGATTAATATCCAACAACCATTCGGCATCATCAATTGAGTGGTCAATAAACATGGCGCCGACACTTACCCCTGCATTGTTAATTAATACGTCGATTGAGCTATAAGTATTAATAATATCTTGGGGTAGTTGTTCCATTGCCCTTCGATCGCTTACGTCAATAATATAGGAAGATACCGTACAGCCTTTGTTGGTTAATTCAGTACTAATAGATTTGAGGGCTCCGTCATCAATATCCACCAATACCAAAATAGCCCCTCTTGTGGCGATAACGCGCGCCAGGGCTTGGCCAATACCACTGCCAGCGCCGGTTATGACAACTACTTTTCCAGCTAAATTTTTCAATTAATCGCTCCAGCCTAATAAGCGTTTCGCTAACTATAGCTTTCCAAACAGAGGGCAGGCCTAGTCTACTGTAGGCATAATATAGCATCGAGATCAGCAACTGTTTTTGCGCCATCACCATCCACTAAAATAGACCTTATATTAAGTGCCGATGCAGTGATTATATTACCCTCGTAGTCATCTAAGAAAATCACTTCTTCAGCACGCAGTCCACCTACTGTTAGTGCTTTTTCAAAAATGGCAGGATTAGGTTTACGCATGCTCACTTCACTACTGTCGATAACAAAATCAAACAACTCATCTACCGCTAACATGCTACGCCAGTGTTCTCTGAACTCCACAACATTGTTGGTGATTATCCCAGTGCTAAATCCAGCGGCACGAATCTTCGGGATATAATCAGCCAGTTCGTTGCGCAAGCCACCACCGTTTTCAGCCATTGCCATAAACACTTCCCATATATCAATGTTCAAATTTTCCAGTTTGCCTAGCGCCATTATATCGTCACGAGCCTTTTCTAGAGTGATCTCACCGCGCTCTACTTGGTGCCAGGGGTGATCACTGTCGCTACTATAGCCACCAAAAACAATATCGGTTACTTGCGTGTCGGAGGCGCCAATTTTCTTCGCATAGGCACTCACTGCATGGAAGGGCGAGTCAGTAAATACGCCGCCAAAATCAAATAGTATTGCTTTTATTTTTGTTTGCATAAGTTTTCTCAGCGGCCGATTTGTAGCTCTTATATAGTTTAGGTCAATAGATCTATTAGTCCATTACCATAGGTTAATGTAGCGGCCAGTTTTGGCTGACACTTTTTGTGGTGTGATATATGGTCAGCCGTTGAGCTTTTTTAAATGAGCCAAGAAGATATATTCTTAACGATATTAATGATGAAGGGCTAACAAATGATCGCCATTTGCTCTTCTGCTATCTTACCTATAACGGCAATTAATATTATGGTTCGGATACCTCGGAAGGATTCGAACCTTCGACTGATAATGTCTGCTATCATCTTATATAATGCACTATATATAGCTTTAATACTTTTTTAAAAGAATTATCTTTCTTATATTGTCTTATACTATACTCTTGTATATCGTTTAAAACTGTAACCCTAACTGTAACTCCATGGTCATTTAAGGTGATGTGATACTGGATCAAGATAAGGTCCTAGCGGCTAGGCAAGTCAGATGACAGTTGAGAGCACTTATGAGGGAGCATGACCACTGATGGCAAGAAGAGTTACCAAACTCGAACTAGACAAAATTATCAGAGATAAAAAGCCAAAGCGGTACTCATTGGGGGATGGTCTATATTTTACGATCAAGGCGACTGGCGCAATGAGTTTCGGTGTCCGCTACCAGATTGACCGGCAGACTAACTACAAAGGCATAGGGGGTTTTGATAGGGGGAGTAATAATCTAGGAATAGCTAGAACCAAGTGCGATGCCTATCGAGTTAAGATTAAGCAAGGCATAGATCCGAAAATCGAAGAGCATAACGTCACAGAGCTTAGAAAACAGGAAAGGGTGGAGCAGGAGAAAGCTCGACTAAACACTTTTCGCCATATCGCTGAATTACTGATTATTGACATCACACCTGAACTAGCACCCAAAACATTGCAGTCATGGAAAAGTCAGTTACGTACCTACGCATACCCAGTTATTGGTGATATGCCTGTAGCAAAGGTCACTAAGCATGAGCTAGTTAAAATTCTCAAGCCGATTTGGCACACCAAGCCTGATCTATCCAAGAAACTCAGGCAACGGATTGAAAGAGTATTTGTTCAGGCAATTTTTCTTGAATTGATGGGCACCAATCCTGCTCTCTATAAAAACAACCTCGAAATAGTTCTTCGTCCTATCGATAAGACGAAGTCTAAACACTTCAAGGCTCTGGAGTACCAAAAACTGCCAGCTTTTATGGCCGAACTATCTAAGAGGGGTGAAGTGGGGGCAAAAGCACTCAAATTCACAATTTTTAATGCAACGAGAACAAGCGAAACCATCAACGCTGAGTGGAGTGAATTTAATTTAAAGGATGGTATTTGGACTATTCCTGCAGAGAGGATGAAAATGGCGGTGGAGCATGTAATACCTCTTACCAAGCAGTCAGTTCAAATCTTAACTGACCTGAAAACTGCAAGCATAGGACAATATGTTTTTGCTAACTTCAATACAGGTAAGCCGCTCTCTAACGGAGCTATGTTAGCTTTCTTGAGACGAATGGGCTCTGGCGGGAAGATAACAGTGCATGGCTTTAGGTCCACATTTAGAGACTGTATTGCGGAAGAAACTGAGTTTGCCAACATAGTCGCGGAGAAGGCACTTGCTCATGCTATTCCGAATGCGGCTGAGAAAGCTTATCGTCGAGGTCATCTATTTAAACGGAGAGCCAAAATGATGCAGTGGTATGCTGACTACGTGTGTAGTGGTCAAGTAAAACTGGCCACGGTATAAGAGACAAGATTGTACTTTGCCTCTGCTTTATTTGGTGGCAAGCCACCGTTATGTTGATGCGGCCTGTGCTCGCTGTAATATCCAACGATATATTGAGTAATAGAGACCTGAGCCTCGTTAAAACTTGAATATCTCGTTGTGGGAACCCATTCGCTCTTTAAGCTTCTAAAAAACCGTTCTATTGGCGCATTATCCCAACAATTTCCACGACGACTCATGCTTTGTTTTATCTGTAGCTGCCAAAGGTTCTGGCGAAAACTAATACTTGTATAATGACTGCCTTGGTCCGAATGAAACATCACTCCGTTTGGATGGCCACGTAATTCGTAGGCCATATTTAAGGCTTGCTTCGTTAAGTTACTATCGGGTGATCTAGATAACGCCCAACCAATGGGCTTTCGAGCAAACAAATCCATAACGATCGCTAAGTAGCTCCAGCGTTGCCCTGTCCAAATATAGGTCACGTCACCACACCAAACCTGATTGGGCGCTTTCACATCAAACTGCCTACTTAGGTGGTTAGGTGATTAGGTATAGCCACATAGGGCTGCAGAGCCTTCTTATACGCATGCTTAGGCAACTGGCAACTTACTAGCCCTAGGTCTTTCATTAGCCGGCTGGCTCGGTAACGGCTTAAATTAATAACGTCCTGAGACACCATGGCCGCAATACTTCTTGAACCTGCAGAGCCATTGCTTAGCTTATGTTTTTCATTCACAAGTGCGCGAAGCTTGATCTTGTCATAATTGATGACACTTGGACGACCACACCAGTATTTATAAGTACTGCGACACACATCAAACTGCTTGCAGAGTACTGTCGTCGGGTAGCTCCCTTGATGTCGACGAACCAGCTTTAGCTGTTCAGTGAATCCGACATCAAGAGAGCGGTAGCCTTTTTTAAGGATCTCTTTCTCCATCTCAATGCGTGCAATTCGTTTCTCTAATTCACGAATTTTGAGCTGATCAGGTGTCATTGGCGTAACCGCTGCATAGGGTTTCCCTTGCCGCTCTTGCTTTAACTGAGCCACCCATTTGGCCATGGTGGAAATACCCACATTCATTGCCTTGACAGCTGCGATGACCGTGTAATTTTGATCAACTACTAGCTGTGATGCTTCTAGTCTAAATTCAGGGCTCAAAGTAGGTCTTGTACGTTTTTTCATGTGTTCACCTAAATTGATCAGAGATGATTATAACATCTCTTGTTAGGTGGCCAAATTCACTGTACCACTACAGGCCAAGGGCCATAACGTTTAAGTCAATTATATCAAAAAATCTGAGTTAACTTGTATGGTTAACTCCTGGGAAATCCAATAATCAAGGATCAGTAGATAAAGATGTGCCAAGCAAAGAAAAGTAAGCGCGAAAATACAATTAATCAAAAAATATTTTCACGCCAACCTTTCTTCACTTGTTATGCAGCCACTTCAAGCAAAGGAATTTCCATGCCAACTTTTGCGCTTGCAAAATTCATATCTCCATTAGCAATAGACTGTGCTTTAAAGCCAGCTCCAATCAAATCCTTGATGTAGAGCTTGTTGTATATAAACATAAAAACTATTGTGCTAAATCCTGCAGTAATTAGGAGTAAAATGAATTGTATTATTGCCCACTTCCAGTCGCCTCTAAAAAGCGCTGGAAAACAACCAAAGAAAAAAGTAGTCCAAGAGAATCCAACAGGAGCCTCTTTCATGCTACCAGTATTTGGGTTTTTGAATACTATTGTTGTAAATGCCATATTAACTGCCTCATTTTTTCTTGAACTAACTAGATGAGAGACCGCCCCTCTTCCTAGTACTTAACCTCGCAGCAATCATTAAGCTAGAGTTCTTGCATTTTTATACTTTTTAGAAAAAAGACAACTGTTGGTATAATTAAAGATTGCCAGTAAAAAATGTGTGGAAATCAATATTAATCAGTCAAAAGGTAAGGAAAAACCTTTCTTCTTAGGCTCATTTTTAATAGGTGGCGCTGCCAACTGCGCCTCCGTTTTTCGATCACGACGCAAGACCATCCCCGGCGCAACACCCTCTCCATCAACGATGCGAGCATAGGCCACCTTTGCATCAACTCTGATCACCTCAGCCAAGGCCACTTCATGCTCCACGGCACCTAACGACTCTCCGGTATAAGGATCAACCATTCTCTCGCCCTCCCGAAATATCCGAAATAACGATCCAAGCTGTATAGAATCCCCTCCAAAATTAATGACGAGCTCATTACCAGAAACTTTGATAACTCTGGCAGGATAAATACGCTCCACCAAATCAGCAATGGCATCGCTTGCTACCGCATTAACCAGCGCAAGTGAGCCATTATGGTCAACGCTACGCACCACATAAGTACCAGAAAACTTTATCTCACCGGTAGCAGCATTTATTACCCTCATGCTCAATGTGACACCGCCTTTCGCAACACTTTTCGTCTGCCCTGTGATTTGACTTCTTTGTTGCTCGAGATATGCGTTAGCATCGGCAATCTCGGGGATAAGAATATAATCGCCACCCAACAATTGCCCTAGCTTTGCTTTTTCCCGCTTGCTAACGCTACCGCTGGCTATTAGATTCAGCTCATCGGCCATATCGGCTAGGTTTCGCCGGCTGAGAACGGCAAACTTCCTGCTTTGGACCAAAGCACTCTCAATCGCCTGGTCAACCATGTCACCTATTTCAGCAGGCGATGTCACGTCAAAAAGCCTTGTGGCAGACAATACTTTCGCCTGGGTCAACGCGATCTTCTTCCTATTAGAGCTTGCTTCTGCTTCAAATTTTGGCACGATTGCAGAAATGTGTACAACATGTAGGCCATCCGCATTCTTCGTGGCGCTCACTATACGATAGGACTTTACAAATCCCTCCGTTTTTACTTTTGAGGCATCTCGCTGACTCACTCCAATCGCGCTAGTTGTGGTCGCTATTCCGTCCTGCACAGCCTCAGCTTCAACCGTCATGGCTTCAATTGAGGATTCTGTTGACACCTCCACTCCCGTTACCTGCGCAATCGCCTTAGAGAGCGCATCTCGTAATGCCATCTCCTGCGTCGCACCCATCCCTTCGGAAGAGACGGTATAATCCCTAACACTAGCGGTGCTCCCCGCACTAACACACACTAGAGCGAGGCCAAATAACATCGCTGTAATTGAGTTTTTTGTCCCTGCTAGACTCATGATTCGATCACCAATCCGTATTCAATATGGCCGGCTCGGAACCCTCTCCCGAGCCATTCTCTCGCTTGGCACCCATAAGTTGGTCCTTAGGCACGTACTGACCGTTGCGGGTAGCGTTCTCAGCTTGCGCATCTTGAGACGCTCTCTTTTGAAGGTTTCCAGCCATGATGCTCGGGCTCCATGCCACCGCCTGTAACCGGTAGGACACACCATCATTAGTTTCGAAAAGTTGATTAAAAACTGCCTTTGCGCCGACCAGCTTCAAACCTGACTTCCCCGAGAAGCTAAAGTTAATAACCTCTCCAAGACTCGGATCCTGCTTGGTCGTAAACTTATGTGTATCGCGTGTAACATTGACTTCAATGACAAAACTTTCACCGTCTGTCTTAATTTGCGTAGTTGCTATGTCTTTGTTAATCATCAACCCTGAAAAACGAGAGAGTTCCGCTATCGCCTGGGTATTCGCCTTACTTCCAGACATCGACTTCTTCAACGCCCCCATACTTGAAGTTGGCTTTTTCTCCTCTTGAGCCGCACCGAAAGCGTAAAGCGCCCACTCGCCGTTTGATAGACGCATCATTCGGGTGCCGACAATCCCCATCGGCATGCCAGGATAAGCATCCATTTCTTTATGTATGCGCTCACTTACCTCTCTCAATGCTGCTGTATTCGGCTTTGCGGGTGCCATTTGATTTTTCAAAACGGCTGCAACCTCAGCGGTGTCACCGGACCGCACCAATACCACTGCAAGCTGACCTTCATGCAAGTAAGACGCCCATATTCGACCACCAGACAAAGAGTCGGAGATAGACTCTTCTACGGTGCTGGCTTGGACATATGTATCTCCAGGCGCTTCGCAAGTGAAAATAAAGTCTGGCTCTGGCGGCGGTGGAATTGCCCGTTCGCGCTCCGCCCGTTCCGCCTCCAAGACTTCATCCGATTTAATCGCATTAAAGAACTGACTACTAAGCGAGCTTTCCTCCTCTAGCTTTTTTGCCTGCTCTCGCTCGATCTTCCGTTTATGCTGATCATGAGCTACGGATGCATCATCCTTACACTGCTCGATGAGCGAATCCTTTAACGCATCCCCCTCCGACATTTGGCCACCCACCGTGTCAGTAGTCGTTATGTCTACCCCATCGGGGTCAAGCTGCGATGCGAGATCACTATAGGCCTGAAGGAGTGCAGATTTATATGCCAACTGTAGGTCGATAATTGCGACTTTGGAGCCCTGTCCTCTTTGCGTGACTGAGCCGATGCCAGTTGCAACAGAATAATTAGCCCCTTGCATGTCAAAAAACATTTGCAAGTCAAAGGCGTAATTGCTCATTGCCGTCGATAAATCCTCACCTGGGCCAAGTGCAGGCAATACTGGAGGCCGCTCTTGAGCAAAGGCCGATAGAGGCCCCAGCGTCAAGCACAACAGTACAAGCACAACATAACTACGATAGCATTGTCTAAACATCATTTTTCTAGCCTCCTGAGCCCCGAGTATTAACTGATTGAAATGTTCACCAAGTTACTGTTTTACTACTTCCGCGCTTGATGATCGGCAACTCATCTTCCCAATATGCTAAACCGGTATCAATATCTGTAAGCGTCATTTGGAAATAGTAATCCACCTGGGTATTTCGCCTATCAACTTTGTTATTTCTCTGAATGATCTTGCCAGACAACGAGTAATCGGGAGCAATCAACTGGCCTTTGCCCGAGACACGCTCTTGCCCAAACTCATCATTCCCGCGGAGCTCGCGCGCTTGATAAGTCATCGCGTCCTCTGCCCCATTAGCACTTATGGCCGTCGTCACAACCACCTTGCCAGATCTAAGCAGGTCAACCCGAATTTTCTTGACGAGCTGATCGGTGTCAATTCGCTGCATGGTGTCGTTTGTAATCCGGCTTATCGCCAAAACATAGCGACCACCATCTGGATGGTTAACTACGCCCGAGGCGAGTATCGATTCAACCATCGCACCAGCAGCCTCAGAAAAATCGCGATAGTCCAAACCCATAACAGTGCCACTGGAATCATTTGCGGTGTCAACTTTTACGGGGGTAGCAGAACAGGCAACCAGAAACATAATCAAAACCGGCAATACGAACAGTTTATTAAGCATTGTGAATCTCCTTTTTTTAAAAAACTTATAAATCTTCTATTTCTATTCGGTAATCCTGTGCATCTGCGCTAGGCGATATAGTCGCAATCTCGAGGATACTGCGTGCGGCAACCGACTTAGTACGCCAGTCACTTAAAGTACTTTTGAGGGGTTGGCCCGACGACGAATACCACAGAACTCGGTAGCGCACTTTCTGCGTGAAATCACGTTTACTTAGTGCGGCGAGATAGACCTCCGTTAATCCACCGGGCACTGAACCATCCCTATACTCCTTAATATCCATCGCCCCACCGACATAACGTACATGGACATCCCGCGGATTAGGAGCAGAGACAACACAACCCGCTACTAAAATCATCGCAAAAGCGATACCTACGAATGCTTTCAAACTCAAAGCCCCTATATTTTATAATTTGAATAAATTAATGGCAGGCTGAGCGGCGGGTGTAGGCTGCTTTACCACCACCAACCACGACGCGCCTCTTGCCAAGCTGACTTGCTCTACATTTTGCATTTCTTCTGAACCAAATTGTATTTCAAGCTCTGCATCATCCGGGAGCGCAGCTTTGGCTAGCAGCCATTGATTCGGAACCATCTCCCACATACGAGTATCCGCGCCCGTACTGATTGCGCTGTAGATGGTTGCAGCTAAGCCAGCCCAAGCGTTTTGCTCAGCTGTTTTTTTGTTGTATTATGGCTTTAGTAGTGGCAGAAACAATTGCTCTTGTTAATATCGCTGGGAAACGCTTAGAAAGCTCTGTCTTAATTAGCTTGCTCGAATCCGATATTGGCGAAAATTCAAGTGAGGCACCATTCAGAGTAAAAGCAGACGGGTTGAACTCAAGCGGCGTATCTTCAACGACAGGAACAGCAAGGGAGATTACCATTATGCTGCCGCTGGGCGAAGGCCAAGGAATATCGATACGCATTTCCTCTAACTTTGCACTTCTGCCGGCCTCTACGAGAACCCAAACATAACTGCCACCTCCCGTCAGACTGTTATTGCGCTCAAGATTGAGGAGGTCCTCATCAACAACTGGATGCTCTCCGATTTTTACTCGAGCTTGACGCATTGTATCTCTAGCGCGACTGGTTTCACCCATAGCTGCGTAATACAAGGCGTTTATGTATTGTGTCGCAGGGTTTTCAAAGTCTTGGTATAAGCTAGTGTCCGCCATATCGGGAAAATATTGTGACAACACTTGACTTGAGCTACCTCCACCTGCAAACGCCGCCTCTCGATCCGATTCTTTCTGACCATCCTCAGCTGCCTCTTGCTGCGCATCTTCAATCTTTTTTGCATATCTATCGAGAGCTCGCTGAGCTCGCTCAGCAGCTCGGTTGAATTCTACTCGTGCGTTACTCACATCTCCTTGTGCCCAAAAACTTAACGCCTTGTAGTGGTTAGTGAGCACTCTTGCGACCGGCGTAGATTCATAGGACATGACGCTATCATTTACCAAGACCGCACCAGCATTTTCAGCCGCAGTCACACCTAAACCCTCAGTATCTTTGTCTTTGTAGAGAGATTCGACTGCGTCATAATGCGAAATCGCACGGGCATACTCACCGGAAAGGCGCCATAGCTCGGCAGCCTCAAGCTGCATCAATGTAGCGCCTTCAATAGGCTGCACATCTAAAAGTGCTCCATCTTCTGAGTAAAAACCCAAATCCTGCTCAAGAGTTTTAGCTGCGCTCGCATAGTTACCCGCTGCATATTCGGCAACTGAGTGTTTGGACTCGTTTTTACTCATGCCAGCACACCCGACCAGTGCAGTGGAGGCACCAATAACTACGACTGTACGACACATACCACTAATAGTTTTAATCACTACACTATCTCCGTATGAAAGCATTCTCTTAATAAACGACAAAATTAGTATGGACTTCGTAATATTATGAAGGAATACGAAAAACTCGATCATTGTTTACGAAATTTTCTTATGAAATAGGTGACTTTAGAGATATACAGAAAAATTCCTATTGCTCGCTACGAACAATTCATTTAAGATTAATACTCTTTATAATTATACCACCTCT
>JBKEHH010000008.1:0-133581 GCA_046710535.1 Pseudomonadales bacterium | reverse complement strand
AGTACTAGCTCCGCGGCTTCTCGTTTAAACTCAGGACTGAATGTTCTTCTTTTCGTTGTCATTAAACACCTCTGTAAGATGGATTTTACCACCTAAGTTGGTGTCCAAGATCATTAGGCCACTACAATAGCCTGCTCAAGAGTTATTCTCTCTGATGGAATAAATACTGGGGTAGGCTCGCCGTCTGGCTCTATATGAGTCACTGCTGCTTCTATTCCTAGTAGCGGATCGGCAGTGGTTACCGACCAGTCGCTGCCAAAGGCAATGCGTCCGCCGCTATCGAGAATACTGCGAATAGGATACATCTGCTGCATGCGCTTCTCACCTAATTGGGAAGGATTGATATCGGCAATATAGGCGTCCGCATACGTCCAGTAAGGACTAAAGCCTGCGATCACATCTAACTGTGCAAACCTGTCTACGTCAACGGGGTTAACCACCTGTGTATGAGCTGTCAGATGTCTGCTATCTCGTCGGCCATTGGATTTTAGAGCCGCCTCGAAGGCATCTAGCGCATAGCGCACGGTTGCATCACCGATAGCATGGATATGTATCTGAAAACCCGCTTTATCGAGCATTGGCACTGCCGCCATAATCTCTGTCCTTGGCACCATCAATAGTCCGGTATCTTCGGGCCTATCGCTATAGGGTTGGAGCATTTTTGCGGTGTAGGATTCAAGAATGCCGTCAGCCCAAATTTTCACTGTATTAGCCTGTATCCGGCCGCTGCTATATTCTAGGCGCGCCTCCTGCATCGATTTTATCTGCTCCATGCCAGCGGCTGGATCCCAGTAGAGCGCTGCTGATACTCGCAGGTTCAACTCCCCGGATTCCTGCAGGGCCTTATATACTGGCAGCGACTTATCGGGTTCAGTGCCGCTTAGACGAACGTAGGCGTCTTGGACAGCGGTGATGCCGTGACTATTAAGATATGTTTGTGCGTAGCGCAGACCAGTTAACCGTTCCTCGTCATTGATTGGCGGTAGCTTGTTATTGATAAGCTCCCAAGCGGGTCCTTCCAACAGGGTGCCGTCTGGCTCCATAGATCCAGCAACCCTACCGATCTCGCCGCCTTGGGGATTTTTGCTTGTGTTGTCGATACCAGCCAGTGCTAATGCGGCTGAGTTTAACCATAATGTGTGCCCGTCACTATCGCCGATAATTACTGGTCTGGAGGACTCGATGGCATCAAGATGCTTTTTTTCTGGACTTTCACCTTCACCGAATATACTCCAGTCCCAGCCTGAACCCCTAATAACTTTGTCTCCAGGTTGTGCCTTGGCACAGGCGGCAACAGCCTCCTGAACGTCCTCAATAGAAGTGGTGTCAAACAGCGGGCAAGTGGTGTAATTCACGCCACCGCTGACAGGGTGAATGTGAACGTCTTGGAATGAGGGCAAGACCATACGACCCTTGAGATCGATATGCTTTGCAGCATTTTTTCGATAAGGCTGTGCTCCGCTATTACTGCCGACATAGACGATTCGACCATCGGTTATGGCCACGGCTTCTGCCCAAGAAAGTTTGCCATCGACCGTATAAATCTTACCATTGGTTAACAGGATGTCCACGCTGGTAAACGGGTCGCTGGCCAGAGTCGAACAAGAGATAAAGATTGATAGGGCTGTGATGCAAAATTTGGTGATAAATGCCATGACTAATTTACTCTCCAATATGATCTATTAGCAGTTTTCGATTTATCGAAAAAACAACTATTACAATTTAACAGCCCAGCTATAAACGAATCTCTAACCCAAAAGTGGTAGGTCACTAGGCATTACTGACACGTTGGTCGATATCTTTATAGAATATTGGCAGCTGAATTAGTTTTGTCTGTGACTGTTGCCTGCGCGCATATAGTTTTAAAGTTTACAGTAATGGGAAACAGGCCAATTCAACTAGTTGTCACAATGGCAAAAAACAAGCTACTTTTTATTGGTACACTTTTCTTTGGTTTGATGTTGGGAAACACGGTGATGGCTGCAAATAGTGAAAAGATCATAGTGATAGGTGCTGGCTTAGCTGGTTTGGCTGCCGCAGCCTCATTGGTTGAGGCTGGCTATGACATGGTGGTACTTGAAGCCCGTGATCGTATTGGCGGGCGCGTGTGGACTGATCACAGCTTAGGGCTACCTTTGGATATGGGCGCCAGTTGGATTCATGGCATCAAGAAAAACCTTATTACTCAGCTGGCAGCTGATGCCAAGGCACCGCTGTCGAATAACTTCGATTATGATAATGCAGAGGTTTATGATGCCAGTGGCGCGCCACAGAGCATACCTGAAGCTACCTACGCACGCTTTAACGAAGTTTTTGAAGACTATTTTTATAGCTATTTAAAACGTAACCCTAAAGCGTCAGTGCAAACTTTATTCGACGATGCTTGGGATAAGGGCGACTTTGATTTTCTGACTCGCCAGCAACTGGACTTTCTCACCAACACTGATGTCGAGCATGAGTTTGCTGCTGACGCTAAGGAACTTTCAGTGCGCGCCATGTATGAAGGTGAAGATTTAAAGAGTGCTGATGTGATTCTCCCGCAAGGCTATGATGCTATTACCAACCACTTGGCAGAGGGGCTTAGCATTCATACTGAGAATATTGTCTCAACCATAGATTATGATAAAAACGGTGTCAGAGTTGTGACCAATAGCGGTGAATATTTTGCCGACAGAGTTATTGTTACCGTTGCTCTTGGCGTGTTAAGAGCAAAAACCATTATTTTTGAGCCGGCAATATCAGAGCAAAAGCAAACAGCGATTGATAAGCTCGGCATGGGGGTGCTGAATAAGATCTGGCTGAAATTCCCTATGATGTTCTGGGGGGCAAGATAAGGATCGAGATATGATTCGATATATCGGTCAGGATAAAGGTCATTTTTCTGAGTGGTTAAATGCTTTTAAATATACTAATCAGCCAGTATTACTCAGTTTTAACGCGGCAGAATATGGGGCTGCTATTGAATCGAAAAGCGATCAAGAAATTGTCGATGAAGCCATGAATTTACTGCGCACCCTCTATGGCGATGATATTCCAAATCCAGAGGCCATCAAAATTAGCCGCTGGCAGTCAGACCCATTTTCTTATGGGTCATATTCTTTTATGAAAGTAGGCTCATCAGCCAAGCATCGCAAGAATCTAGCCAAGCCAATTATAAATCGGGTTTTCTTTGCGGGCGAAGCGACTAGTAGTGATTTTCCTGCTACTATCCAAGGTGCTTATTATTCAGGTATTGGTGAGGGCAAGCGAATAAAAAAGCTTCGGTAATTGCTACGTGGCTTCGCCAATAACGCTGTCGTTGAGGCTGCAATTTTCATAATGGCTATTGCTGCGCTAAGTTCGGTCAGATTTTCTTATTAGTATTTCGCCCACAGCTAAGGTAAATAATACGCCAATTAGTACTGGCCATTGTATTCCTTCGCCGGGTGTGTAAAGAAACAATACCTTAGTGAGACCAAGCACTAGCATGCAGGTATAGGCGAATAGTTTTGCCACCGCTAAGCCACCACCGATTTTATAAGGACGGTGATGATCGGCATCGACAATACGCATTCTTACAAAGGCCAACAACATGCCTTGATAAGGTAGTAAAAACATAACTGCACTGAATGAAAATAGATCCCAGAATAATTCTTCACTTGACCCTGCCATAAAGCCATACATAATTAATACTGCGGTGCTTATTACACCCATTGCTATAGCGGCGCCTACTGGAGTGCCGCGAGTTTTATGTTCTAGAGAAAATATTGCGGGTAGCTCCCCCTCGATGGCCGCTTCTGCCGCTGCCCGATTACAACCCAAGGCCCAAGTAACGCCGTTGGAAAAGAATGTGAATAAGGCCGCAACACCTAGTATTAATGCAGCGGTTTGGCCAAGCCCAGAATCCCCTAAAAATAAATACAAAGTATCCATTAGGCCTTCAACCAGGTTGATGTCGCCGGCAGGGATGGCCGCCAGCATTGCCACTGTGCCTAAAATATATAAGGTGATGATAATAAAGCCGGAAATAAAAATAGATCGGGGCACATCACGTGCGGGGTCTTTCATTTCCGCGGCGCCAGAGCTTACTAGCTCAAAACCTAGCATGCCGTAAATAATGGCGGGTATGTATTGCAAGCTACTGCTAAAGTTGGGCGTTAATGTTTCAAAAGTAAGCGGGTTAGCCATACCGTTTATTTGCGTGTATTGAAAACCGCCCACAATGATGACGATAAAAATAATAACTTTTAATATGGCGCCAACATTTGGAATCCATTTGCCAATGTCTAAGGTAACAATGTTAGCGGCTACCGCGACCCATGTGAGAACGATACCGATCGTTATTTGGCCATAGAGTGACATGTCGGGTGAGAATATCTGAGCATAAATACCAGCAAATAAAATAAAGATAGCAGGTATCCATACGGCGGTATTAACCCAGTAAGCCCATGTTGCCCGTGTCGCCCAGCGCTCGCCAAAAGCTTTTTTAACCCAGGCATAAATACCGCCTTGCTCAGGATAAGCGCAGCCCATCTCGGCACAAATTAGTGCAAATGGGATGAAGAATATAAACCCTAAAAATACCCACCAAAAAATACTAGAAGCACCAATTGATGCTGATGCTGCCAGTGTGTCCAACAATAAAATTGCCGAGACAGTGAATAACACCATGTCGCGTTGGCCGAGAGATTTAATATGCTTAATATTTTCGCTCATGCTTATCCTATTTTTTTGTCACTGAATAAAGCGCTATAAATATTTATTGTATAGCTAATGGCTAATGAGTTTCGCATTGTTTTTTTATAAATGAATTAACCCTATGGTGTTGGTTAAAGCGATTTGGTCGTAATATGTAGTCATAACGCTGATGCACCACTATTGGGGTATTATTTTAATGCACTAACTGCTCTATGCTAACTCTATGAATAATAAGGAAAAGATTGAGTATGCCAACGAATAAAGAACAGTTAGATAGTTTTCTTAGCGCCAATCCTGACATTGATTTGTTTGAGGTGATACTGCCAGACCTTAATGGTGGCTTGCGCGGTAAGTGGGTAACGCGAGATAAAATTGGCAAGTTGTTAAAAAATGGGATCAAGCTGCCACTAAGCACATTAGCTTTTGATGTGTGGGGCAGAGACCCTAGTGCTTTAGTATTTGATACCGGTGATGGTGATGGTATTTGTGTTGGTGATATGCGCACCTTGGCGCCAGTGCCTTGGCTAGATCGACCTACCGGACAGGTATTGGTTTCGCTTAAAGAGTTAAGCGGTGAGTCCTGCGGTTATGACCCTAGAACATTATTGTCTTCACTAGTTGAGCGTTTTAGCCAATTGGGTTTAACGCCAATGCTAGCCAGTGAAATGGAATTTTATTTATTTGAGGCCGAGCGCGGTGCTGATGGCAAGCCTATACATACTCAGCAGTCTAATGGTGTGGATGGCGGTCAAACCTATGGCATTGAAATGATGCAAGACATGGCTGAGCTGATGCATAGCATTAGAGATGCAGCCACTGCGCAAAACTTACCAGTTGATACCTTAATAAAAGAAGCGGCGCCGTCGCAGTATGAAATTAATCTTTACCATCAGCCAGATGCCTTACTGGCTGCTGACCAAGCGGTATTATTGCAACGTGCTATTCGCAGTGTTGCCAAAACACAAAAAATGCAGGCATCGTTTATGGCTAAACCGTTTTCTGACTTAGCCGGTAATGGTATGCATATGCATTGTAGTTTGTTGAATAGTGACGGTGACAATGCATTTAATAATGGCACTGATGAAGGTAATGAATTGCTGCAGCATGCCATAGCAGGGTGCTTAGCAACAATGCAGGATTGTATGTTGTTATTTGCTCCAACGTTAAATTCCTATCGACGCTTTCAGCGTGGCTCACATGCGCCTTTAGCGCCAAGTTGGGGTTATGAAAATCGCACGGTAGCGGTGCGGGTGCCAGCCGATAAACATGCATCAATGCGTATTGAGCACAGAGTTGCAGGAGCTGACGCTAATCCTTATTTAGTGATGGCAGCTATTTTGGCCGGTATGCTTTACGGTATAGAAAACAAGCTTGCAGCCCCAGCAGCAATTACTGGCAGTGCCTATGATGAATGTGAGCCTAGCTTGCCGCGTTATTGGCCTGATGCCTTAGATTGTTTTTCACAATCTACATTTATTAAAGGATATATGGGTGAAGAATTTCAGCGGGTATATACAATAGTTAAGCAACAAGAGCTTGATGAATACGACAAGCAAATTACCCCTTTAGAATACAACACTGGATTTTAGTAAGGAAAGCATTGTGGCTGATAATAACGACAAACAAGTACCGCTTGATGATTACTCTATGTTTGCTAATGTGTTTAGCTATATGGGCGTGCCGCTAAGCCGTGATTTAGACAATAGTAAAACAGATATAGTGGTTATGGGTATTCCTTATGACTTAGCGACTAGCGGCCGCGCTGGTACACGCAGCGGGCCGATGGGTATTCGCCGTGCCAGTGCCAATCTTAAATGGGAAGGCAAGCGTTGGCCGTGGGATTTTTCAGTATTTGATCGTCTTAATGCTATCGACTATGGCGATGTACAATTTTACTTTGGTGACAGCGAGAATATGCTGGAACAAGTTGAAGCCACTGCCAGTAAAATTATTGACTCAGGTAAAACGTTAATTAGCTTTGGCGGCGACCATTTTGTGACTTTACCGTTGCTACGCGCCCACGCGAAAACTCATGGCAAAATGTCGCTTATCCATTTTGATGCCCACACCGATACCTATTCCGAAGCAGAGCGCTACTCCCACGGCTCGATGTTTTTTCATGCGCCGCGAGAGGGTTTGATCGACCCAGAGCGGTCGGTGCAGGTAGGTATTCGCACTGAATATAATCCTGACGGGCATGGCTTTGAAGTAATCGATGCCAATATGGTTAATGATCAATCTGCGGCAGACACTGTCGCCGCGATCAGAGCCCGAGTAGGTGATAATCCTGCCTATCTAACTTTTGATATTGACGCGCTAGACCCAGCTTATGCCCCTGGCACAGGCACCCCGGTAGTCGGCGGCCTAACAACGAATAAAGTGATGCAAATACTTAAAGGTATTAGTGGCTTAAATATAGTTGGCTTTGACGTAGTGGAAGTGTCGCCGCCATTTGATAACGCCGAAATAACTTCTTTAGCTGGCGCATCTATTGCGCTGCAATTTATGTATATGCACGCTAGCAAAAAGTTATAATGGCTAGCGATTTAGTCGTTGTCAGTAATTTCATCACCGCTAGCGAGCAGGCAGAATTAAAACGCATTGCCTTAGATTATTTCGATCAAGGGATTCTAGTCACTAATCCTCGTGGTCCAGGGCGCTACCGGGCTAAAATATGGAACACTCCCTACTGCACCGATTTTATAAAAATGCTCGGCGACCGCATTGTTAAGCAGTTTGATCTCAGCGGCTATCCTATTGATCTGGAATTGGGCTGGATTATTTCGCTATTACAGTCCGGCGCGCAAATACATCCGCATATTGATAAATACCCCTATCACCAAGCAATAAAAGCCAAGCACCTGCGCTGCAATATTATGGTGTGTAAAGATGACGTTAGTGGTAACCCGGTTATTGCGGGGCAAGCGATAGATGTTGCTGAAAATTCATTGTGGGGTTTCTTTCCCAGTGAGGCAGTGCATAGCACTGATATTATTAATACCTCGTCGCCACGGATCGTATATCAATTTGGTTTTGTTGTGCCACAAAATTATCAATTTCCTGCCTAGCTTTTCTACAGGCATAAAAAAAGCGCTATAGAGTCTATAGCGCTTTTTGTTATAGCTTAACTAAACGTGGTTATTGAGCGGTTATTCCCACTCGTAGCTAAAGTTAACGCCAACAGTACGAGGGCGTTTAGGGCCGAAGAAGGCTGATGGTAGTATGCCAGAGCCGTTGTTTTGTCCATCCCATCCGTCTTCATCAGTTAAGTTTTCTACGTATAAGCCTAGACTCCAGGCATCATCTGAGTGATAACCAACGCGAAACGCCGCTTCATAGGATGAATCAATCTTGGTTTCATTTAAATCTTCGAAACCTCCACCACGTTCTGATTCGCCAAACAGTTCTAGACTGCTGCGAACTTCACCACCATCAATTGGGTGATTGCCATTTAGAACTATTGCCCCTGACCATTCTGGAGCCCAATATAATGAGCTACCTTCACAGCCATTATTATCTCCTAGAGCACAAATATCTTGTAAATCGTTGGCTTCGGTATTTAGGTATGAAAGCGCAATGTACAAACTAAAATTTTCGCTAAGTTTAGTTGTAATAGTGCCTTCTAAACCATAGCCATCTGCTTGGCCAACATTTTTAATAGTGGCGGCACCGCCATCGCCTACTACTACTTGCAAATCTTTATAGTCATATAAGAAGGCCGTTAAGCTGATGTCAGCAGTATCATCAAATAACGTATCTTTATAGCCAATCTCATAAGAGTCTACTGTTTCAGGATTGAAAATATTAGCCTGGAAACCTGCTGCTTGAGTTACATCTTCTTCATCGTCAGTTTCCCCAAAGCCTATTGCTTTCCCGCTTGCATTATTTAGCGCAAAGCTACCAAAGCCTCCAGATTTATAGCCTTCAGTGAAGCTGGCATAAAACAAGGCGGTATCGTTAGGGCGATAACGTGCAATTGCTCGAATTTGGGTGTCGCTCCAATCCTCTTCTGACTCTATGAATCCATCTGTACTATAACCATAGAAGAAAAGTGCGCCAAGTTCACTGGCGGGGGTGGGTACACTAATGGCAAAATCTTTAGTGTCATCGGTATGCCTTACCCCGAATCCAAAGTCTAATTCTTCAGTGATTGCATAGTTTAAATCTACGTATACAGCCCAGCCAGAATACTCACCTTTTATACGGCCTGTTTCGACTAACCTGCCATCGGCTGATGGATTAAAGCTAGAGCTATTGTAAGTGTAGTAATCGGCGCAGCCAGTAAAATCATTGCCAGGGTAATTGGCATTACCATAGTATTGGCAGAACGAGTCTTCTGCACCTGCGCTTGTGAATTTGGCATCTATTTCTTCTTTATAGTAAGACGCGCCGGCATACCAAGAAAGCGGGCCTTCGCTATTAGAGGTTATTCTTACTTCTTGTTGAAAGTAGTCGCCTGTCTGGTCTTGCTGGTAGTTGTTAATGTCTAACGGAGTACCGTCATAATCTTCTGTGTAGAAGTAATCATGATCTTTATAACCAGTGTTAGAGGTTAGTGTGAAATTATCAAAATCGTAGTCTACTCGTAAGCCTAAGGTGAGTATTTCACCTTCATCGGTACTACCTGATTTGTTATCTGAATCGATGCCATAGTCACCGCCGCGTAGGTCAATATCGCCCAGATTAGCTTCAATATTTTCCCATTCAGCACCTTATTCTGCTGCACGATATAGCGAGCCCGTACCTTCTCGATCTTCAAATTCAACCAATGTGTCGATGTGTAGTTTTTCAGATTCAAAGGTCGTT
This sequence comes from Pseudomonadales bacterium, assembly GCA_046710535.1. Lineage (GTDB taxonomy): Bacteria > Pseudomonadota > Gammaproteobacteria > Pseudomonadales > CAWVSB01 > CAWVSB01. The sequence goes on along the minus strand of JBKEHH010000008.1, from coordinate 124,098 downwards.
GACCAACGTAGAGCTGATTTATCATGACCAGCTAAATCTTCACCGTTAAATTGGTTTTCAATGCTACCGTCTTCTTCTGAATGATAGCCAGCAAGGCGCATGGCAAAATTGTCATTCACTGGAATGTTTATAGCGCCTTCAAAGGCGGCACGACCTCCTTCTGCAACATCTAAGTCTACATAGCCAGAATTGCCACCTTCTATATCTGCTTTTTGGGTATGAATGCTAATCGCACCACCGATAGAGTTACGGCCAAACAAGAAGCCTTGTGGGCCACGTAAAACTTCAGAGCGTTCAATGTCATATAGGCTCGTTACCGCGCTACCATTACGCCCTTCATATAAATCATTTTTGAAAAATGCAGCGGAAGGGTCGCCGCCAACGCCGAAGTCTTGGGTACGAATACCACGAACACTAATCGCGTCGATAAAACTATCTTGGCTATTCCCCGTAATACCTGGAGTAAACGACACTAAGTCTTTGACATCGTTTAAGTTTACACTTTTGGTGAAATCCCCAGAAAACGCGGTAATTGCTAAAGGAACATCTTGCACAGACTCGGAGCGTTTGGTGGCAGTAACCAGAACTTCTTCAAGTTGTTGCGAGAAAACTGTCGTTGGCAGTCCTGTTGCCATTACCGCCGCCGCAATAGCCATTGCGAGTTTAGTTTTAGTCGCTGTTGAAGTAGTAGGTTTAAATGTCTTTATTTTATTCATATAATTCTCCAGTTTTAATTTTTTAGTCTGTTATTAATACATATTTAAGTCATCACCATAACTAATCAAGTTTTTAAGCTGTATACCCCTTCAGTGTTAGTTTCTAAACTACCATATTTATTCTGGTTTGATACCCTGTGCTTCAAGGGTATCACTCATTAAACTTAGTTGTTTCTCATATTTCTTCCAGCGCCCGATTGACCGAGTATGTGCTGGCTCGCGTATCTGCGCAGCACTAGCGGTAGAAACTGCTCCCGCTTGCTTGTGGAAATGTAAGCAGCTGTCTTCCCAGGGTAGTCCTAAATATTCTATCAATGCTCTAGCATTTGGTTCTAAATTACGGGCTGTTTCCTCATAAGAAATATCAAAAAATTGATTAGGGAAGCGCTCGCGCCATACATCCATTAAATGTCGGTAGCGCGCATGATGTCGTGCCATCTCTGCTTGGTCATATGAATGCAGATAGGCATCGGCAAATAGCTGTTTGTAGCTGGCGAAACAGGCATCCATAGGTTGACGGGTTAGATGGACGATTTTGGCATTAGGTAAAGCTTTGAGTATCAACGGGATTAGTAAGTAATTTTGAGGCAGCTTGTCGACAAAATATGGTGTGTCACCGGCGAGTTTTCTCGTTGTTGTGAGATATAATGAACCTACTTTTTTTGGATCTAACTCTAATGCCTCTTTAAAATACTCTGTTGAAAATCGCTTTGGATCTTGGTGGCCGCTAAGTCTTCTAATCGCTAGGCCAAATTGTTGAAGCTCACCAGCAGAATGTACTTTTGAATGGCTGGTAATAATACGCTCTACTAATGTAGTCCCTGTACGGGGTTGACCTAATACAAAAATTGGAGATCGGTCAGAATTGCCCTCTGGTGCATTATCAAACCACTCTTTAGTAAAATGTTGCTGCAGATATTCGAAGGTTGCTATTTCTGCGGCTTCATCAAATTCTATAGTTTTACGGCGCTGTTTTGCGCCTTGCTCAATTGCTGCATACGCTTCATCCCACATTGTTAAATCTTCATACTCTTTACCCATGGCAAAGTAGTAAAAAGCTTTCGCTCGTTCTGATTGCGGGCTAGTTGAGATTACCTTTTTCATTTGTTCTATGTGTGCGGTGCTTTTCGCTTTTTGCGAGCCTGCTAAAGACCAATGAGCTTGGGGGTAATTTGGACTAATATTGATAATGTCACTTAGTACCGTTTTTGCTTCATCGTTATAGCCGTGGTAAATCATGTTGTTTGCATAATTGAGCATAAATGGCGGATGGTCGGGGCGATATTGATTAGCTTTTATGTAACTTTTTAATGCTTCTCCATGCTCGCCCATTTGCGTTAGTATATTGCCTATTAAATCATGCACCATAGGGTCTTTGGTTGAGATATGTTGTGCATGTTGCAATGCCGTATCCGCTTTGTTGATTTCGCCATTAGCCATATGTAATTTTGCCAAATGTGCCCAGGCTGCAGCGTGTTTTTTGTCTAAAGTTGTAACCGATCCAAAAGCTTGAAAGGCGGTTTTTCTCTCGCCGGTTTCGAGTGCTACAAGGCCAACCAGAAAATGCGCCTGAACTAAGTCAGGTTTTACCTTTAGCGCTTGTTGGCAACAGCCTGAAGCTTCTTTGATATTGCCTTGAGATAGCGCGTTAAAGCCTTTATTTAGCAGTTGCTGTAATGTTTGTTGCTCTTTTGTTGACGTACTCATGGGTTTTTATTGGCCGACGTTGTGTGGTTTAAATAATAGTCTAGTGTGTCACCACCAGTATAATTATCAACACTCATTAACGAGTCTAAAAATAAGTGAAATAACTCTGACTGAGAATTGATATCCAGTTTGGCGTAGGCGTGCTTTTTATGCAGCTTTACGGTTTCATTGGATATCGTTAGCTTCCCAGCAATCGCCTTAGTACTTTGGCCTTGTAATACCTTGTTAATTACCTGGCATTCACGGTCGGTAAGTACGCTGCCGCCAAAGTCATCCAAGGCTGACTGTAGTGGTTTACGTAAGTTTTTATGACCTTTTACCGCCGGCTTAGCGCTACTTAGCCAGTGTTGGCGGGCAAGCTGAGTGACAATCGGTTCAATGTCTTTCAATAGTTTTAATTCTTTTTGATAAAAATTACGCGCAAGGGTCGTGCGGTTAAGTGAGATATTTACAAAGCCATCGCCCCCCGTTGGTATTAAATAGCCGCATTCGTCATGGATGCCAGATATACGTTGGTAAGTATTGTAATACTCAGTGGTTTTAAAGGCGCTGGGTGCTAGCTCTTTCAAACTGTAAAACCCTTGTTTTTTATCCGCCGCATAGGACAAATAAAATGGGTCTAGTAAGAACGCGCCCTGTAAAAACACAGTTAAATTATGGCTGCCTCCTTCTTCTGGGGCATCAAAGTAATCAATCACGGGTGCCAAGGTGTCGGGGTATACAACAATCGTGGCGTCGTTAATCGTTACCATGGCTTTTAACATAGCGACCATCAGTTCGGGAAACTCATCGCTGCCAACCTTTTCTAATAGCATAGCTGTATACTTGCTAAATTGGGCAATAGGGCTGTTTGGCAAAGCCTTACTCATAACGTTGTAAGCCGTGGTTATTGTCTTATGTAAATACTCAATGTAATGTGATCACATTAAGTCATGTTGTCATAGTATTCAACTTTGTATTGAGTATAGCGGCCATGAATCGATACCAAAATACTCATTACTCAGAAATATAGGTTTCCTTATGTCTAATGGCAATAAATGGCAAAAAATCACCTGGCAAGACCCGTTTTTGCTAGAGCAGCAACTGACTGACGAGCAGCGCTTAGTAAGAGATAGTGCCGCGCAATATGCCCAAGACAAATTAAAGCCACGTGTGCAGCAAGCTTTTAGGGCTGAAGAAACAGACCCTGCCATATTCAAAGAGATGGGCGCAATGGGCTTATTAGGCTCAACCATTCATGGCTACGGTTGCTCTGGGGTGGATTATATTTCTTACGGTTTAATCGCTCGCGAAGTTGAGCGAGTCGATTCTGGCTATCGCTCAATGATGAGCGTGCAGTCCTCCTTAGTTATGTACCCCATTTATGCCTACGGCAATGAAGAGCAGCGAGAACGGTATTTACCGAAACTTGCCACTGGCGAGTGGATTGGTTGTTTTGGTTTAACCGAGCCAGATCACGGTTCAGATGCTGGTGGACTGCTTACTCGTGCCCGCAGCGTAGACGGTGGTTATAGTATTAGCGGTAGTAAAATGTGGATATCGAATAGCCCAATAGCTGACGTGTTTGTGGTGTGGGCAAAAACAGACGACGGTAAAATCAGTGGCTTTATTTTAGACAAAGGTATGAAGGGTTTAAGTGCGCCTAAAATTGAAGGCAAGTTAGCGCTGCGTGCATCGATTACTGGCGAGATAGTGATGGACGAAGTGTTTGTCAGTGAAGATCAATTATTACCAAACGTTAGCGGGCTAAAAGGTCCGTTTGGTTGTTTAAATAATGCCCGTTATGGAATAGCTTGGGGCGCACTGGGTGCAGCCGAGGATTGCTGGCATACCGCGCGTCAATACGTGTTGGACCGTAAACAGTTTGGCCGGCCACTAGCCGCCAATCAATTGGTACAAATGAAACTCGCCAATATGCAAACTGACATTAGCTTGGCATTACAAGGCTGCTTTCGGGCAGGCGAGTTAATGGGGCAGGGCAATGTATCGCCAGAACTTATCTCGCTTATTAAGCGTAATTCCTGTGGTAAGTCATTAGACATTGCCCGCACCGCTCGCGATATGTTGGGCGGCAATGGTATTTCTGATGAATACCCTATTATGCGTCATATGGTGAATTTGGAAGTAGTGAATACCTATGAAGGTACTCATGATATTCATGGCTTAATTCTTGGTCGTACGCAGACTGGTATTCCGGCTTTTTAATTCTGTAGTAACGCGACGCTATTAATTGCGACAAATAGAGCGCTGGATATTGTTCCTGCAATGGGAGCCCACATGGGGACATAATAAAACCTACTGTCTTCTTGCGAATCATTATTACGTGTTTTGATTCGCACCAATGCGGAATTCACCACAGTGAAAATCACCAGAATGATAAATGAAGTTAGCCGCGCCAATGTACCAAGAGGCAGTCACAGAGCCAAACTAGAACAAGTAAAGTTACCAAGCCAGTTGCCAATAACGATGTTTGATTTTTTTATGTACCTTGGCGAACACTTTCGGCAGCCAGCCTTGTCTGCCCCCGCCATAAAGCCCTCGTACAGCCATTACCACTTGAATGAGCGCGCCATTTATTACTGCGAATAACGCAATGACACTTATCATGCTTGAAGACCCAGTCGCTTGGTAAAATACCTTTGCTAATGGTGCCTCGCTGGCTTTGAGTTCCGCCAAAGGTATAGCCTGAATAACTACAAATGCTACAACAAAATAAAGTATCGAAGTAATAACTAAGGTCAAAACGATGGCCCGCGGCATCACGCGGCGTACGTATTTTACTTCTTCGGCAACATTGACCATGTCTTCAAAACCGATGAAGGCATAAAAGGCGACTCCGGCTCCAGAAAGCAGGCCTTACCAAAGTGACGAATCACTCATCGCTTGAGGCACTAGTGACATTACTTCTCGATTCATCACTGCGGGCAATTAAACAATAACAAACGCGATCAATCCGAGGTCTTCAGCAATGGTGATTACGATCGCCACATTGACAGACTCCGCAATACCCCCCGGGCCGCTGCCACGCCGAGTAGAATACATACCACGCAGATCACTATAATGTCAGGCAGGTTTGCAAACTCACGAAAATAGCCGACAAACCCGTTTACCCGCGTCGCACTAGATACTATTCCTGTCAGTACTACTGCCAGGCCTACCGTCACAGACAGCCACTTGTTGTTAAAGCCCTGTTTTACATATACGGCTTCGCCTGCGCTGAGAGGGAATCGACTTGACAGCTCAGCGAATGATAAACCTGTTAATGCGGCTAATAGTGCAGTCATAATAAATGACAGGGGTGTCCACATTCCTGCTACTATTGCAACTTCTCCAATGAGCACGTATATGCCAGCGCCTAAAATTGTACCAACGCCATAAAATGTCAGCTGCCAGGGCGACAGAGTGCGGGGAAGAGTCGCAGGTTGATCATCATATGTCTCTCTCATACTAGTGAGCTAGAGCTCTATAATCTTATCAAGCGATGCAGCAAAGTTATGTTCGATAGTCACCCTAGGCTCTTGTTACATTTTGTTATAGGGCAACTCGCTTATCAACGCGCCGTTATAAGCAAAGTCTTAATCTCGTCAGAAATATTAGTATCTCGCTACTAGTGACAGCTTGTACGAGTAGCATTAATTTTGCCTTAATGTAAGATTTCTGCTTTCTGCTTTCTGCTTTCTGCTTTCTGCTTTCTGCAGACAAAGCTGACTTTCCAATAGACCTATCTTTGGCAGTTTCTAGATTTAGATATCCCATGCCCTAAGATTGAGTTAGCTAGCTACTCACCAGCGATATATATCGCTCTAAAATCATTTACATTAGTTCGTGTCGGCCCAGTAATAATCAAATCATCTAGCTGCTCAAAAAAACTATACCCGTCGTTATTGGCAAGCATGGCGACGGGGTCAATGTCTAAGTCTAATGCGCGTTGCCATGTGCTAGGTAAGAGCAGAGCTCCGGCGTTGTCTTCACTGCCATCTATGCCGTCAGTATCGGCGGCTAGGGCATAAACGTTGGGTGTGCCTTGTAGGCAATTAGCAAGGCTTAATAAATACTCGGCGTTGCGACCACCGCGGCCATTACCTTTTAAGGTTACCGTAGTTTCACCGCCAGATAAAATTACGCAGGGCCGTTTTGTTTCATGTTCACCATTAATGATAGAGACAACTAAATCGGCATGCTGTTTAGCCACCTCACTGGCTTCACCTTCGATCTGGGCACCTAGAGATAACACACCAATACCACTTTTTTCTGCCCTGTTAATTGCGGCAGTTAGGGCAGCTTTGGGGGTGGTGATTAAGTGATACTCGCAGCCGTTCAATATATCGTCGCCGGGCTTTATGGTTTCAGCAACGCTACTGTTTAGCCAGCTTAATATGTTGTCAGGTGCTGCAATTTTGTAGTGTTGTAATATTGTTAGCGCATCAGCTGATGTTGTCGGGTCTGCAACTGTTGGACCTGATGCAATAACGGTTGCCTCATCGCCGGGTACGTCTGATATAGCATAGGTGATAACGTGAGCGGGGTGGCAAGCGGCGGCTAACCTGCCGCCTTTGATAGCTGATAAATGTTTGCGCACGCAGTTCATTTCATCTATCGCCGCGCCAGATCTCAGTAATGCTTTGTTAATTTTTTGTTTGTCAGTAAGACTGATGCCGTCGGCCGGCAGTGCTAGCAGTGATGAGCCGCCACCAGAAATTAAGCAAATGACCAAGTCATCTTTAGTTAGCGTAGAGACTAGATCCAAAATACGTTGAGCAGTTTTCTCGCCGACGTTGTCGGGGACTGGATGGGAAGCTTGTACGACCTCTATCGTATTGCAGGGTAAGTCATGTCCGTAACGCGTTACGACTATGCCGCTTAGTTCGCCCTCCCAATGCTGCTCAATACTTTGTGCCATTGACGCCGCCGCTTTACCAGCGCCAATAACAATAGCTTTACGATTGGTGTTGGCAGGTAAAAAACTGGGCAGTGTTTGGTGTGGGCTAGCGGCGCTAACGGCGGTATTAAATAAGCTGAGCAAAAACTCGTCGGGTTTTAACTCTGCTAGATTGTTGGTATCGCTCATTGTTTTATCCAAAATTTCGCCCAGTTAAGGCTGTCTATTGTTGCGCCGCTTGGCTGGTACTCGGCGCCTATCCAGCCTTGATATCCCATGCTATCAATATTATCGAGTAGGCATGGAAAATCAATCTCGCCACTGCCAGGTTCATGCCTGCCTGGGTTGTCGGCTAATTGCATGTGTGCGATATAAGCTAAATTTGCTTTTATTGTTGCGTATAAGTCACCCTCCATGCGCTGCATATGATAAATGTCATATTGATAAAATAAATTGTCTGAGCCAACTTCGGTAATTACTTCTACCGCTTGATTGGTGTTATTTAAAAAGAAGCCGGGAAAATCAAAGGTGTTAATCGACTCGACTAATAATTTAATGCCCGCTTGTTTAAAGGCGTCGCTGGCATACTTTAAGTTGGCAACAAAAGTATCAAAGGCCTGTTGATCGCTAACGTTGTAAGGTCTGATGCCGGCGAGAACATTACATTGCTTGCAGTCTAATTCAACCGCATAGTCAATCGCATGGCCAACACCTGCTCGAAATTCTACTGTTCGGTTTGGGTGACAGGCTATACCGCGTTCACCTGCAGCCCAGTTGCCTGCGGGAAGGTTAAATAATACTTGTTGTAAGTTGTTGTCTTGTAGCCACTGCTTGATATCACTAGCGTTAAAATCATAGGGAAACCAACATTCAATACCTGTAAAGCCTGCCTTGGCTGCTAGCTCAAAGCGGTCTAGAAAAGCGACCTCTGTGAATAGCATTGAAAGATTAGCGCACAGTTTTGGCACAGTCTGATCCTTGATTGGACGGAAAAGCTATAAAATGAAAGCGTTCTGACTGATGCTTGTTGACACCATGGCTGCTGACAGACACAGTATGCCAAAATTCCATTCAAATTTATTCAGTGATTTAATATGTCTGTTTCTAAAAAATATATAAGTGCCCAGCAATTATTAGACGATTCCTTTAATTTAGGTTTACAGATTCTAGATAGTGGCTTTATTCCTAATTACATTGTCGGCGTGTGGCGTGGCGGTACTCCGGTTGGTATTGCGGTACAGGAATTATTGGATTATTTCGGTATTCATACTGATCATATTGGAATTCGTACCTCGCTTTACACTGGCATTGAAAAGCGAGCCACTAAAGTAAAAGTGCATGGCTTAAGCTATATCGTTAAAAATGCTAACGCTAAAGATTCTGTATTAATAGTAGATGACGTGTATGACACAGGTCTAAGTGTAAAGCAGGTGGTTGATGACCTGCATGCAGAATGTCGCCTTAATACTCCGACCATAAAAATCGCCACGCCGTATTTTAAACCAAGCAATAATAAAACTGATAAAAAGCCTGATTATTATTTACACAGTACTGACGAGTGGTTGGTGTTTCCCTATGAGTTAAGTGGTTTGTCTACGCAAGAAATCCTAGATAATAAGCCTGGCATAGATAGCTTGCGTGAAAAACTAAAGCAACGGCTAGCAAGCGAATAGGCTGTCGATAACCGGTGCTTATTATTTTTCGGCAAGGCTGACTAGCTTCCACATCAATCGCGGGAAATGGCGGCGTATCCAAACAAATATTTTGGCATTGCCTGGGCGTAAAATTTTGGCATTGTTTTCAATGCCTTTTTCAATCGCAGCAATCATAAACTCCGGAGTCACCATTTGCTTGTCTTTGTTATCCAAAGCCATTTGTAAACTAGCAGGGCGATTTTCTTTGCCTTGCTCTAACAGGCTAGTGTTAACCATTGGCGGACAGACTAACAATATGCGTAGCTCAGTGTCTTTTAGCTCATGTATTAATACTTCACTGTAACTATTCACCGCTGATTTACTGGCACAATAGCCCCCCAAACCCAGCGTTAAAACATCTCCAGCCATAGAGCCAAATAAAATAATGTCGCCGCGGTTGGTTGCTAGCATGTCGGGTAGGACAGCGGCGACTATATTGGTGGTGCCAAAGTAATTAACCGACATCGCGCTATTAATTGAGCCTGCGTTTACCTCGCTAATTTTACCGGTGGGCATAATACCTGCGGCGTGAGTAAGGCGATCGATCTGACCTAAGTCGGCTTTAATTTGATTAACAGTTGCCGCTACTTCATCAGTATTAGTGACATTGAGCTTGTAGCAATGAATGTTGTCGGGATATTTGGCTTTGGTTGCTGCCATTCCTTGCTCGTTGAGATCCGCAATAGCCACTGTTGCACCAGCTTTTGCTAATTCCCATGCAGCTATCTGCCCCATGCCATTGCCGCCGCCAGTGACTAGCGCTACCTTGCCGTTAAATGCCATGTTGTAAGCCTTATTATTGTTATAGGTTTAGACCTAACTATAGCGACATTCGCTATGCTAATTCATTAGCATATTGCAATATAGCAACCGCTTTAACGATAGTTTATTTCCTGCTTGTATAGTGAGAATTAGCAACAATAGGCTTCTATAAGCGTTGCTGGCATGCGAAGATTAGTACCGTTTTCACCCTTGTAACAGTTAATTGGAAATTAAGATGACAGAGCGTATTCAGATAGGCGGACTACAGGTAGCTAAAGTACTCAGTGACCTGGTTAGCGATAAGATTGCACCCGGAACAGGTGTTGAACCGGCCAAGTTTTGGGCTGAACTTGAGGCGATATTAGTCGATCTTGCGCCGAAAAATCGTCAATTACTGCAAAAGCGTGATGATTTACAGGCGCAGATAGACACTTGGCATCGCGATAATCAAGCTTTTGATGCAAGCGCCTATAAGCAATTTTTAACTGATATAGGCTACTTGGTGGCAGAGCAAGGCGACTTGGCGGTAGCAACCGAAAACGTAGATTCTGAGATTGCGACCATTGCGGGGCCGCAATTGGTTGTGCCGGTAATGAATGCACGTTTTGCGTTAAATGCGGCCAATGCCCGTTGGGGCAGCTTGTTCGATGCATTTTATGGCACTGACGTTATTGCTGAAATCAATGGAGCAGAGAAAGGCAAAAGCTATAACCCATTGCGCGGCGCACAGGTTGTTGCTAAAGCCTGTGAGTTTTTGGACGCAACAGCAGCGTTAACCGAAGGTAGTCACAGCGAAGTTACTGAGTATGCTTTGGTTGATAATGGCGGCGAAAAAGCGCTTGAAGTCACTTTGGTTAATGGCAGTAAAGCTAGCTTAGCCAAATCAGAGCAATTTGTTGGCTTTAATAAAGGCGATAACTTGTCATCAATACTGTTGTGCAACAACAATCTACATATTGAAATTCAAATAGACCGCGAGGATAACGTTGGTAAAACCGTTGCCAGCGGTATGAAAGACATTGTCCTTGAATCGGCGATTAGCACCATTCAAGATTGCGAAGATTCGGTTGCCGCGGTAGATGCTGAAGATAAGGCGGTTGTGTATAGCAATTGGTTGGGTCTGATGAAAGGTGACTTAAAAGAGGTGCTTGAGAAAGGCGGTAAAACAATTACTCGCGCTTTAAATGGTGACAGAAAATACACTGCTAAAGACGGTAGCGAATTAACGCTACATGGCCGTAGCTTATTGTTAGTGCGCAATGTGGGTCATTTAATGACTAACGAAGCGATTATCGATAAAGACGGTAATGAGATTCCTGAAGGAATTATGGATGCAATGTTTACCTCGTTTTGCGCTATTCATGATTTAAAAAATACTGGCAAGTTTTCTAATAGTCGCAAGGGTAGCGTTTATATTGTTAAGCCAAAAATGCATGGTCCTGAAGAAGTGGCGTTTACTAGTGAATTATTTGGCCGAGTAGAAGATGCCTTAGGTTTAGCGCATAATACCTTAAAAGTAGGTGTTATGGATGAAGAACGTCGCACCACTGTTAACTTAAAAGAGTGTATTCGTGCGGTAAGCGAGCGTGTTGTATTTATTAATACCGGGTTTTTAGATCGTACTGGTGATGAAATTCACACCAGTATGGAAGCAGGACCGTTTTTGCCGAAAGATGAAATTAAAGCGCAAGCGTGGATTGGCGCTTATGAGAATGCCAATGTTGATATTGGTTTAGAGTCTGGTCTAAAAGGTCGCGCTCAAATTGGTAAAGGCATGTGGGCTAAGCCAGATGAAATGGCTGAAATGATGGCAGTCAAACAGGGGCATCCTGAAGCTGGTGCTAACTGTGCATGGGTTCCATCGCCAACGGCAGCTACCTTACATGTAATGCATTATCACGCGATTAATGTTGCAGAGCGCCAAGACGAGCTAGCCGGACGTGAGCGCGCTAGCTTAGATGATATTTTGACGATTCCATTATTGGGTGATAAAAAATTATCAGCTGAGCAAATCGATGCTGAAATTGAAAACAATGCTCAAGGTATTTTAGGCTATGTTGTACGCTGGATTGATGCAGGTGTGGGTTGTTCTAAAGTGCCTGACATTAACAATGTTGGGCTGATGGAAGATCGTGCTACTTTACGTATATCTAGTCAGTTGTTGGCCAACTGGTTGCGTCACGGTGTTTGCACTGAAGAGCAAGTACGTACCACTATGGAGCGCATGGCTGCGGTTGTTGATGGTCAGAATGTAAATGACCCTACCTATATCCCTATGGCAGGTAATTTGGATAGCAGCATAGCTTTTCAAGCAGCCTGTGATTTAGTGTTTAAAGGTTGTGAGCAACCGAGTGGTTATACCGAGCCATTGTTGCATGCATGTCGCCGCGAAGCTAAAGTGGCTAATTAGAAAATTAACAGCTGACTATGGTCAGCTTTTTTTTGCTCGGGGCATTTGTTATTGTGGGTCATGTCTAGTTAGTGTCATCAAGTTGTTATTAAGTAGCGGTAAAATCGGTGCTGAATATTTATGTTTTTAACTACAAATAGTTTAATCAATATGGGCAATAAATGAGCTATCGACGCAAAGTAAAAATAGTGGCTACTGTAGGTCCCAGTAGTAGCGATAAAACCGTGTTAACGAAGTTAGTTAAAGCTGGCGTTAATGTGTTCAGACTTAATTTTAGTCACGGCAGTCACGAAGAGCATAAGGCACGGTTTAATTTAATTCGTGAAGTTGAAGCCGAACAGAATAAACCACTGGCTGTGTTGATCGATTTGCAGGGCCCCAAATTGCGCTTAGGAAAAATTCCTGGTGATAAGATAGCTATTACTGCGGGGCAAATGATTGAGTTAGTTATAGCTGAACAAGCAGACAAGCCAGAGGCTCTATTATTACCGCATCCTGAAATTATGTCGGTGTTAAAGGTTGGTAGCCACTTATTAGTAGATGATGGGCGCGTGAAATTGCGAGTAGAGTCATCTGATGGTGAGTCTGCGGTTGTTCAGGTTATTTCGGGTAAGTATTTATCTAGCCGTAAGGGAATCAATGTTCCTGATGTGGAATTGCCAATACCTGCTTTAACGGAGAAAGACAGAGCCGATTTAGCTTATGGTTTAAAAGAATTAGATCCCGATTGGATCGCTTTATCTTTTGTACAAAGGCCAGAAGATGTAATTGAACTGCGTCGCTTGGTTGGCGATAAAGCTGCCATTATGGCTAAAATAGAAAAGCCTTCGGCAATGAATTACATTGATGAAATTATTGATTTGGTTGACGGTATAATGGTTGCCCGTGGTGATTTAGGTGTTGAATTACCACCGGAAAAAATACCCCGCGCACAAAAATTGCTGATAAAGAAATGTCGTAATGCTGGCATCCCAGTAGTGGTTGCCACTCATATGTTGGACTCGATGGTGGATACTCCAGTGCCCACTCGCGCCGAAGCCAGTGATGTTGCGACAGCTGTTTATGACGGCACCGATGCAGTGATGCTGTCGGCTGAAACTGCGGCGGGACACTTTCCAGTGGAGTCGGTTGAGATGATGTGTCGTATTGCTAGAGAGGTAGAGCAAGATCCTTTTTATAAAGAGCTACTAGCGGCTAACCCGCCCAGCCACAAAGCAGCACCTGCCGATGCAATTTGTGCTGCCCTGCGTGAAGTGTCCAGAGTATTACCACCGGCAGCGACGGTTACTTATACCTCATCAGGGTCGACCAGCTTGAGTGCCGCGCGAGAAAGGCCAGACTCGCCAATTATCAGCTTATCTTCATCGATAAAAGTCGTGCGTCGTATGGGCATTGTGTGGGGATTAGACAATGTCTTGGTTGATAAATATGATGAAAATACTCCAACCAATGATTTGATTGATCAGGCTGGAAATATTGCTAAGCAGTATGGTTATGCCAAAGTAGGCGACTATGTGACCGTGACTGCTGGGTTACCTCTGGGAACACCGGGCAGTACCAACTTATTGCGTATTATTACTGTGAAATAAGCTGAGATCTAGTGGTCGGTTACATTACCGCGATGATCACCAGCGGTTTCAGCACCTTCTACTTCGGCTTCAGGCTGGGCAGAACAGCCAGCAATAGCGGGTAGTAATAATAAAGAAAACGCTAATACCAATGATTTAGTCATAACGCTGCTCCATTTTTGTCGATATTACTCTTGTAATTTGTGTGTACAAAGTGGTTTTTGATATCCAACGGTGACAGATTGACGGTGATTAGACAATTATTTTTTAGATAAGAGGCCGTAATGGCAAGAGTAACTTTGGATTTACCTGAACAATTTTTTTATATTACCAATATTACCGTTGGTGCTAATGATATTAATGCTGGCGGGCATGTTGGCAATGACCAGATGATTATGTTGCTATCTGTAGCGAGGAATCGATTCTTTGACTCGCTAACTATTAATCCCATTGACCTTGGCGATATCACCATGGTGGCGGCAGATTTAGCGGCCACCTACCGCAGAGAAAGTTTTTTGACAGATGTATTGCAGTTTGAGTTGGGCTTTATGGACTTTAACAAATACGGTGTGGATATGATGTTCAGAGTAAGTAAAGCTGGAGGGGAGTTGGTGGTATTAGCGAAAACTGGCTTTGTATTTATTAATAAAAAAACTAAGAAAGTAGCAGCAATGCCGCCGTTATTTATTAATAGTATTCCACTAAAATACAGACCATAGCGTTATTCTGGGTTTTTCTCCCACGCTTCGATAACTTCTTTGGCCGCTCTAAATGCCTCTATCCCAGCCGGGAAGCCACAGTAGCCAGTAGAGTGCATTAGCACTTCTTGAATTTCCTCCACGCTACAACCGTTGCGTAATGCCCCCCGCACATGGCCTTTTAGCTCTTGTGGTGCTTTAAGGGCGGCTAAGGTAGCAATAGTAATTAAGCTACGAGTCTTCTTTGGTAATACCTCTCGCCCCCAAAGGTCCCCCCAGCCGTTTTCTGTAACATACTCTTGTAATGGCATAGTGAAGTCTGTAGCGCTGTTCAGCGCACGCTCGACATAGTCGTCACCCATCACTTCTTTTCTAATTTTTAAGCCTTTTTCAAACTGCTCGCTGCTCATGTTTTAATCCAATAGTTCTAGTTTTCGGGAGTATTATAACTCAAGCGGTTTCCAGGCAAACTCGCCGCTCGCAAGAGCTTCTTTACGGTGTTCTATTCTTAAACCATTTAAGAAGTTGCGCAGCACTTGATCTTTACATTCGCGGTAATGCTTATGGCCAAACTTTCTAAATAGGGCGCTAAGCTCATGGTTGCTTAAGGCAAAATTGGCCTTGTCTAGTAATGCGAGGATATCGTCAGACTTAAGATTGAGCGCTATTTTTAATTTCATAAAGACAATGTTGTTAGTTAGGCGTGTTTCGGGCTCGGGTTGTTCGCCATCACGTTTGCCCCGTTTGTCATTAATCAATCCATTTAAAAATGTTGCTAACATTTCATCATCGCAAGCCTCAAAACCTTCAGCTTCCTCTTTCTTAAGCCATGCGCTTATTTGCTGACGACTAGCTGAAAAGTCAGCGGCGGCAAATATAGCCATCATTTTTTTGTCGTCGAAATCAAAAACATAGCGAATACGGCGTAATACGTCGTTGTTATCCATAAAACTGACCTACAATAAAATTTCGCCTAGTTTACATTAGATGTAAAATAGGTTTCTTTATATATTGTGAAAATTTATGACGTAGTCACATGGCCTACCACATGCGGTTTTTGATCACTTTTGTCAGTCACCTTGAAATTAACCCCATTGTCTTTTTCTCGATGAGAAAAACAGGCGGTTGCCGGTAAAAAAATGGGTGTTTTAAACTGCACTTCAACTGATGTTTTATCGGCAAAAATATTGTGATTTTTGTCTACTTCAGCCAATGCTTTGGCTTTCGTCCACATGCCATGAACTATATGTCTTGGAAAACCAAACATTTTTGCTGTTAGAGGATATAAATGAATGGGATTTCGGTCGCCCGATATTGCGGCATAACGACGGCCGGTATCGCTAGCAACTTCCCATTGCTCAGTAATGTAGTCGTTAACAGTTAAGTCGTTTTTTACCGGCGAAGGGGTTACCCCTGACGGCACATAACCCCGGCTTAACATTGTACTAGTACTGTCCCATACCAATTCACCGGCAACTCTAAGTTCACTTATCAATACCGCTTCCATACCTTTATCGGTGGCGTATAAATCGCCAGCGCGACAGTATATATCGACACTTTCGCCGATATTAATCGGGCGATATTGGTTTATTACATTGTTAACGTGGACCAGTCCCAATAATTTGAATGGGAAGTTAGCTTGGGTCATAACTTCAATATGCAGTGGTGTTGCTAGCACTTGAGGGTAAGTAATAGGCAATACACCGTTCTCTTTAAATCCGCATAATCTGACGTATTGAGTGACATTGTCCCGATCAATTACCTGTTCTCGCAGAGCAAAGCCAATGTGGGGGATACTGGTTACATTCCGGTCTGCTTTAGTAGTAAGTGCAGAAAAATATTGCTTAGCTAAGCTGGGCTTGGCCTTTAATTCGGTATATTGCATAGTAATACTGCCACTTTTTTGAAGATAAGATTAAAGTTTACGCTGCTGTTTGAAGGCGACAAGCGATGGCCTTAAGCCAGCTTTAATAGCGCCATAGGTTGTTCTGTCTTTACTTGTCATGCTCTCTGCAAATGCCAGTGTTTTTGCCCGTAATTCTTGTTGAACGAAAATACCATCTACTATTTGATGTTCAGCACATTCAGCGCCAGTAAACGCGGTGCCGATTAAGGCCATCTCTTTTAACACATGTTTATTCGGGTTGAGCTGAATAATGGCACTCATCACGTCGGTAAAAGGAATGTTTATATTGACCTCCGGATAGCAAAAACGGCCACGGTCGCTACGCATAAATTTGAAGTCGAAGGCGGTAGCAAAAATTGCGCCGCCGGCATAACAATTACCGTTAAGGCCCACGATAGTCGCCATATTAAGCAAGCCTACCCGGAGCATTAGATTTTCAAGCTGTACTACAAATTCTTCAGCCTGTGTTACCCCGATGCCCATTAGCCATTCTAGGTCAATACCGGTAGAGAAAGTTTTGTCATGATCACAGGTTAATACAAAAGCTGTATTACCCTCATAGGACTCCACCTTATCCAGGTTTTTGTGGTATTCGTTAACGACATCTAAATTGAGCTTGTTTTCATTATCGCCATTAGTGAGCGTCAACAGGTGGACGCCGTTTTCTATAGTTAATTCCATTGTGTTCATGCTTATGCCTGCGCTAATTAATTTTTATTAAAGATACGCAAAAGCGTAATTGCTGCCATTACGTTGCGAGTAATAATGTTGATGATATTAGATTCCAACCGGTAGGAAGGTCTAAGCAATACCATATACAACTGTATTGATACCACGATCATTTTTGGATGCAACAATTTTGGCCATCATATCTTGTACTGCTGTCATTCGGGTAAAAAGTCTGTCAAAGCTAGTGTCGGTAAAGAACAAATCGTGATGATCAGTTAATAACAATGGTGCGCCGTTAGTGCCCTTGCGATTGCTTATTTTCCAATTTAAAATTTCAATATTTCGTGCGCTGTTGTATAAGGCCTGCTGGTCTAGGCTATCAAGCATATAAAATTCGGTTTGGCTGTTGTATGAGGTCTTTAACATTCCTGCTAATCCTACCATTACGGCAAATACTTTATCGCCCTGCCAAAGCGGTGTTAATCCCAAATTAATTGCGTCCACCCCGGTTAAATTATTCAACTCACTGAACTTAAGTGTCGGTAACGTGCCAGTTTTCCCACTGCCCAAAATACTAAATATTCTTTTGTCTACTGTGGTGGATTTCGCCGCTAACGCCAGTTGATTTGGATTGCGTATATAGAGTTTCCTAGTAAGACTCTCAATCATCACTATCTGTTCTTGTACGTGAGCATCAATGACGAAGTCGATGTCGCTTTTGCCCAAATTTTTTATTTGTTGGGGCATGGAATTACAGGCGCTGAGTAAAATTAGCACTGAAGTAATTTGCAGAGCACTAAATAGACGCGATTTATTGGGGGAAAATCTAATCACAATTATTTTTCAGTAAGTTATCAAAATAAGTTTGGATAATTTTTCCAGTAATATTGAAGTTTGTTGTCTTGCCAGTTTTGGTAAATATTGGCCCAGTCTAGACCTTCAATGCGCCAGCCATGGTGAGGCTCGAGATTAGTTGAAAAAACAGCTGCCCCATAGTCGCAAAATCGGGTGTCTATACTCAGTCTTGCTGCATTTTTTGCAGTGTTCGGCTCGGCTTTATGAATGCAGCAAGAGTGAAAAATAATAATATCGCCTTGCGCAACATCTGATACATGCCACGTGTTTTCATACTCAAAAATCTCACATTGAACGCCGCCAACACCATCAGCTTTAAAAACATTTCTGACGCCATCTTTGTGAGAGTGGGGTAACACTTTTAACCGCCCCATGCTTTTTTTTACATCATGCAATGCCACCCAAATTCCAGCCATAGTAGGTCCTGCATGATGGGAGTGCGCGTCTTGATGGGGTGGCGTTCCATAGCCTATTTTACCGGGAGTTGAAATTCGCGCCATTTTCATAGGGTAAACGAAGACGTCACTATCGGAAACTGTCTTCATGAACTCCATAATATGGTCGTCATGGAAAAAGCTATGGAACGACTCTAATGACTGAATTTTAGGGTAAATATCATCCCATATTTTATCGGTTTCAAAAAAAGGGTCACCATTTGAAATAGGCAGTTTGGTTTTATCGTCAAGCGTTATATAGGGCGTGGTCGCGGTAATAATGTCATTGAGCATAGCGCTGCAGTTTTCACTAGAGACATAACTTTTGATATAGAGATAGCCATACTCTTGAAAGCGTTCTCGTAAGATCATTTTATTTTCTTCGGCGCAAGATATTACAAGTTCTTTGTTAATTGACATGGATGTATTCAGTTTTTACTATTTTAAAGGTGAGATGAATATAGTGGAAAAACCTATAGATTGCAGCAGTTACGTCGACTAATACTCGCGACATTAACTGTTCTTGCTAGATGCTGCTCTGTTTTTACCAGTCTTTTTGGCATGGTATAAACCTTGATCAGCAGAGGAGATCAACTCATCTGCCGCATAGCTTTTCAGTTCACTAATACTACCAACACCGATAGTAACAGTGACTATGCCTGACACTTTTGAATCAGGATGACTAATTGCTTGATTTGCTATTTCACAGCATATTCCATCGGCATGAGCCAACGCATCATCTTTATCTAGCGCGGGTAAAATAACCGCAAACTCATCGCCGCCATAGCGAGCAACGACTTGACCTGGTTGTTTGCAAGATTGGGATATCACCGTTGCTATATTTTTTATGCAGCTGTCGCCAGCCTGGTGTCCAAATACGTCGTTATATTGCTTGAAGTAGTCAATGTCGACAAATAACAAGCAAAGGTCTGATAATGTTTGCTCTGCATGGCTGCATTCTCGTTCCAATATTTCGGTAAACGCTCGACGATTCATTACTCCTGTTAAGCTGTCTTCTCGTGCTAGCTGATTCAATAAAGTATTTGCTTTTTTTAGCTCTACAGTGCGCTGCTGAATTGCATTCTCTAGTTCTCGGTTATTACGTTGCAGATGAAGCACTTTGACGCGATGAGCCAAATAAATTATCGCAATAGTAAAAAATCCTAGTAGCAGCTTAAACCAGACAGTTTCATAGTATTGGGGGCTAATAGTAAATTTTAGTGAGGTCTTGTTTAGCGACCAATCTTTATTTAAGCTTTTTACTAAGACATTAAAGGAGTACTGGCCTGCTGGAATATTTTGGTAATAAGCTACTCGTTCATTTGCTGAATATACCCAGTCATCATCAATACCGGATAACTTGTATTTGAATCTAAGACTTTGGGGTCATAGAGACTGGGGGCTGCATAACTAATTGATAAGCTATTAATATCAGATCCAAGATTAGGTAATTCGCTTTTATTGATGATGTTGTTATTAGCTATAACTTCATTGATAAGGGCTGGTGTTGAAAAATATCTCTCCTCATAATCTAGCTTACTGACCCTTACTATGCCATCTATCGTAGGAAACCATATTTCATTTTGGTTAGTTAACAACCCGGCATTGTTGCCACCGTTACATTCTGAGTTCCTCATCCCATCTTTGGTGCTGTAGACAATTGGACTAATGGTTTTTTTCACACCATTGATAGTCGCGTTTAACTCGTCTTTACTGACATTGAAAATGCCTTTGTTACTACTCATCCAAAAGCGGCCAGTATTATCTTCAATGATTTTATGTATGACATTGTCGTATAACCCATGATCTTCGGTAACTGCGGTGAAGACTTCGTCTTTTAAACGGTTTAACCCGCCCCCATAAGTCCCTATCCATAGATAGCCGCCACGGTCTTCATGGATGGCAAATATCATGTTGTCTGATAAGCCTTCAGCAGTAGTATAGGTTTTAAACTGGTTGTTGGAATACTTAACTAAGCCTTTGCCTCTGGTTCCTATCCAAATATCACCGCGACTATCTTCATAAATAACATTAATGCTGGTTTCATTAGGTGCTGGAACAGACGGTACATTTTTAAACCCATTGTGATTAAAAATATTCAAGCCACCAGAGTAAGTTCCTACCCATAAATCACCATTAGGCGCTTGATGAAGGGCTAATACAATATTGTTAGCAAGGCCATTTTCGACAGTGTAGTGATCAAAGGAGTTTTCATACGCTTTAAAAATTCCTTCATCCGAGCCTATCTATAGTGCTCCATCAGGGTTTTCTATCATTGTGTAGACTTTTAGATGAGACAGTTGCGGCAGCGAAGAATAGGGGGTGATATTGCCATCCTGGTATTCGTTAACGCCACCGCCTGCAGTGCCTATTAAAATAGAACCGCGACTACTGTGGATAACAGATCTTACTGACCGATGGCTAAGCCCTTCAGCGGTCGAATAAGTTACAACTCGAGGATCTTTGAGTTTATGCAGTCCGTCTAAATGCGAGCCGATCCATAATATATTTTCACGGTCTTCGAATAACGAATAGATAGACTGATTACTGAATAGTGTTTTGGTTTTTGGTGAAAGACTAAGTATGTCTTGTACTCTAACTAGACCTTGTCCGTCAGTTGCAATCCAAATGTTTTCATCCGAGTCCTCTAGAATCGCTTCGACGCTATTATTTTTGACCCCGCCCATATGACTTAGCGACAGTAGATCGTTATCTTTTACGTAAACTAAGCCTTTATCGGTTCCCACTAGGACTAGTTTGTCTTTAGTTGAATACAAAGCCTTTATATTGCTATTGAGACCGGTCTTATCGCTAATGGGAATTACTTGGTCATCATCGGTTATGAGAAATAGCCCTTTGTCACTTGCCACCCAAAGCCCATCTTCATTTTCAATTATCTTCCTAATATGGTTGCCTAAGACTTTTAAGTATTCAGGGCTGGTGAACTGCGCATTTTGATATTTAACTAAGCCATCCCCATTAGTGCCTATCCATAGCATGCCTTCACCACTGGCGTAGATGGCGTTAACTAGGGTAGTTGGTAAGCTGTTAATTGAAGGAAGGCGTTGGAATTGATCGTTAACCACTTTAATAATACTGCCTTTAGAGTTAACAACCCATAGCACTCCATTCTTGTCGGTATGGGTAGCAATGATCATATTGTGATCTAACGCCGGCGTATTACGCGAATTAAAGTTAGCGAATTTTATCCCATCAAAGCGCACTAATCCCTCTAGTGTCCCTAACCATAAATATCCATCAGTTGTTTGCGCTATTGAATTTATCGTATTTTGAGGTAGGCCGTTTTCATTATTCCATTGTTGATGATGATACTGTGACGGAGTGAGCGATGACTCTAATGCAAAGACATTAAATACAAACAACTGTGCTGCTAAACTCGATAGCAAGACTGTATGCAACATTGTTTTTACTGTTGTAGGAAAAGTTAGGCAATGAGATGTAAGTATTTTGATCAAAGGTATATGCGGGTAACTAATAGAATTATCACCCATTAAAGCAGGCCTATGCCAATACGCAAATAGTTTAGAAAATAATCATTATTAATGGCATGCTGAGCCAAATTTAAGTAATTATTAAGAGGAGACAAATGAAAGTCTTTATTGCATTAATAGCGATGTTGTCGTTGTCATCGCCTCTTATGGCGGAAGAATTGCCAAGGGTAGTGATTTTAGCAACGGGTGGCACCATTGCAGGAGCTGGCGATAGCGCTACTAACAGTGCCTATCAAGCTGCTAAATTACCTATTGATGATGTGCTCAATAGTGTGCCAGAAATACACGCATTGGCAGAGATTAATGGTGAACAAGTTGCACAAATAGGCAGTCAGGCGATGAATAATGAGGTTTGGCTGAAATTAGCAGCCAGAGTTGATTATTATCTTGCTGCTACAGAGGTAGACGCAATAGTAATAATCCATGGCACCGATACCATGGAGGAGACCGCATACTTTTTAAGCTTGGTTGTTAGTAGCGCTAAACCTATTGTGTTGGTGGGGTCAATGCGGCCTTCAAGTAGTTTGAGCCCTGATGGTGCGCGTAATTTGTATAATGCAGTAGCTGTAGCCGCCAGTGCTAAATCTAAAAATCATGGCGTAATGGTGGTCATGAATGATGCTATTTTAAGTGCCAAGGACGTGACGAAAGCCAATACTACTCAGGTGAGTACTTTTGTTGCTCGTAATAGTGGCCCCCTGGGTAACGTAGAGCTGGGTGACGTTAATTTTTACCAGGCCCCGATGACAGCTAATTCAATATTTGATGTGAGTGGTCTCAAGGTGTTGCCGCAAGTAGATATTGTCTACGGCTATGCCAATGCATCACCTGTGCCAGTTAATGCACTGGTGGAGGCTGGTGCGAAGGGGATTATTAATGCTGGTGTGGGTAATGGAAACTTTTATCCTGAGGTTGAAGAGGCCCTAAAAGCTGCACGCAGTAAAGGTGTTGTAGTTGTGCGCAGCAGCAGAGTCGGTTCTGGCCACGTACTTAGAAATAGTGAAGTTAATGACGATAAATTAGATTTTGTTGTTGCTGATGATTTAAGCCCACAAAAAGCAAGGATATTATTGATGTTGGCATTGACCAAAACCAAAAATGCTGTGCAGATACAGCAATGGTTTTATGACTTTTAATTCCTGCCAATAGTTAACTGTATTTACCTATCAACCTACCTAGAATACCTAGCAACGAAATTTAATTGCTAGGGTTCTTCTATGACTAATCAAATTAGCGAGCAACCGCTACTGCCGCATCTGATGATAAGCGGTCTCAACCAGAATGATGACAAGCCTTGCTTGCATCTAGGTGATACAACTGCAACTTATAAAGAGGTACGCGAGCGCACTAGCCAGTATGTTCAGGCATTGCAGAGCAAAGGTGTCGGCGTTGGTACTCGCACGGCAGTAATTTCGGGTAATCGACCAGAAGTTTTGTACAACATGGCCGGTATGCAAATAGCTGGTTGCTGCGGCATGGCGCTGCATCCAATGGGTAGTTTGGATGATCATGCCTATGTATTAAATGATGCCAAAGTTGAAGTGTTGGTTTATGACGCTTCGATGTTTGAAGAGCGGGCGGCACAATTGAAACAACTGGTGCCTAGTTTGAAACACCTGTTAGCATTTGGCGATGGGCAAGCGGGAGAAAACTATGGCGTACTGGCAGATACATTTACCCCGCAAGCGTTAGTTGGGCCCGAGATACATCCTGAAGATATTGGCAGTATTGTCTATACCGGTGGCACGACGGGGAAACCTAAAGGTGTATTGCAAACTTACCGCGCTGCTACCTACATGACGATGGTGCAAATAGCCGAGTGGGAGTTTCCTGACGAACTACGCATGTTGATTGCAACTCCCTTGTCACATGCTGGCGCTGCTTTTTTCGTGCCGACTTTGCAGCGCGGTGGTTGTTTCTACGTAGCGCAAGGTTTTGATATAGACAAACTTTACGACATGATTGAAGAACACAAAATTACCGCAACAATGTTAGTGCCAGTGATGTTGTACTTTATGTTGGATCATCCGCGTTCTGCCACCGCTGATATGTCGAGCATGGAGACTATCTTCTATGGCGCATCACCCATGAGCCCTGCGCGCTTGCGTGAAGGTATAGAAAAGTGGGGCAAGATTTTTTATCAGTTTTTCGGTCAGTCAGAAGCGCCAATGGTTTTGGTTAACATGACAAGAGAGGAGCATGATCTTAGTAAACCAGGGCGCTTAAGTTCTTGTGGTAAGCCGGCGCCTTGGGTGCATTTAAAGTTGTTAGATGAAAATAACAAAGAAGTTGCCAACGGAGAGCCGGGAGAAATTTGTGTCCGCGGCCCGCTAGTGATGAAAGAATATTTGGATTTGCCCGAACAAACCGCCCAGGCAATGGCCGGCGATTGGTTACATACCGGCGATGTTGGTCGGTTTGATGAAGAAGGATTTTTATACATTATTGACCGTACCAAAGACATGATTGTGACTGGAGGTTTTAATGTATTTCCGCGTGAAGTTGAAGATGTGATCAGCGAACATCCAAGCGTGGGACAAAATTGTGTTATTGGTGTGCCCAGTGAAAAATGGGGTGAAGAAGTCAAAGCAGTGGTGGTATTGAGACCTGATATTGAAGGTGACGATGAGTTAGCGGCCGAACTGATGGCGCTGGTAAAAGACGCTAAAGGTTCAATACAGGTCCCAAAATCGATTGATTTTGTCGCGGTGATTCCATTAACTAATGTGGGCAAGCCAGATAAAAAAGTATTGCGGGCGCAATACTGGAAAGATAGCGATAGGGCGGTTTAACAGGCCATTGCTAGGCTGCTTGCTCTAAGCAAAGTTGTAATTCGTCGGGTTCGCGTAGCCTTCTGATGCGGTTAAACAAAACTTCAGCCTCATCAAATTGCATACTTAAATAATGCAGCCATTTTTTTAATCGATCGCCGGCAAAACGGGCAGGATAATGGGCGTTGCGATCTGTTTGAAACTCCAACAGCAGTGGCACAATGTCTTGCCAGTTACTCTCTAGCAATACACCGGACTGGTTATACTGGGTTATCTCAAACGCTAATTTTGGGTTAGCCAATAAGCCGCGGCCGATCATCACATGTTCGCAGCCAGTAATAGCGCGACATATTTTATAGTCTTCTAACGACCATATATCGCCATTGGCAATTACCGGGATAGTAACCTGCTCCCGTATCTTAGCTAAATATTCCCAGTGAGCCGGCGGCTTGTATGCTTCGCTTTTGGTGCGAGCGTGTACGCACAGCTCATTTGCTCCAGCATCATTAATTGCTTGGGCATTGTCGGTGTATAGCGTTTTATCTAGATAGCCAAGCCGCATTTTGGCAGTCACAGGAATATGCTTAGGCACCGCATTACGAGCGGCTGCTACTGCCTTGCCTACGTTATCAGGCTCTTGCAGCATTATTGCACCACCTTTGTGCCTGTTAACCGTTTTCGCAGGGCAGCCAAAATTCAAATCTATTCCAACCGCACCCAGCTCAGCAGCGCGGGCCGCATTGTCGGCAAGGCACGCTGCATCGCTGCCTAACAGCTGCACATACACCGGGATATTGTTGGCAGTTACAGCACCCGCTAGTAGTTCGGGCACGCAGCGATAATAAAGTTTTGGCGGTAGCAAGGTATTTGTTATCCGCACAAACTCAGTTACGCAGCGGCTTACTCCACCTTGCTGACAAAGTAACTTGCGCATTAAATGGTCAGTAACGCCTTCCATGGGGGCAATGTATATTTGTGGGGTGATAACAATCTCTCGTGGTGGCTTATGGTTGAGCAGGTGTTTAAGTAAAAGAAGGCATTTTACTTGCTTGGCAGTTAAATAAAATAGTTTATTTACAGTGGCATAATTTGCTAGGTTGTAGTTAAGCTACGTAAGCAGCAAAGTTTGCCTACAAAATGGTAAGGAGGTAGAGTTTACCTATCCCGTGCAAGTGCTAGCCTAGCATCGACTAACGACAAGAGTAAGTCATGGAACAAGTGTCTTTAATGCAGCAAGGAATTGATCTCATGCTATTTGGCATGGGAACTGTATTTACGTTTTTAATGGTACTGATAGGCGCAATTTTGGTTATGTCCGCCTTGGTAAAGCTTATGGTCGGGGATCAGTTAGTTAACCAGCCGCCAACCAATGCCAGAGTGTCAAACTCAAATAAACCTGCTCAAGGTGAGTTAACTGCTGTAATTATGGCAGCAATTGAACAACATAAAGCAAATAAAAAATAGCTATCCAGATTTTCTGAGGATTAACCATGTCTACCGAGAAAACCCCCTTAGCAATTACCGAATTGGTGTTGCGTGATGCGCATCAGAGCTTATTCGCCACCCGGCTGCGTTTAGACGACATGTTGCCGATAGCCGCTAAACTAGATCAAGTAGGTTTTTGGTCGCTAGAAACATGGGGTGGGGCGACTTTTGATGCCTGTATTCGCTATTTGGGTGAAGATCCGTGGGATCGTATTCGAGAGCTTAAAAGAGCCATGCCGAATACGCCGCAACAAATGTTGTTTCGTGGTCAGAATATTTTAGGCTATCGGCACTACGCTGATGATGTTGTGCGTAAATTTGTCGAACGTGCTGCGGTTAATGGGGTTGATGTATTTCGCGTATTTGACGCGATGAACGATACGCGTAATTTAGAAACCGCTATAGCGGCAGTTATTGAGCAGGATAAGCATGCTCAAGGCACAATTTCTTACACCGTAAGCCCAGTTCATACGACTGAGATGTGGGTGGATATGGGTAGACGTCTGGAAGATATGGGAGCGCACTCCGTTTGTATTAAAGACATGGCTGGTTTGCTTACTCCTTATGCAGCATTTGATTTAGTGACCGAGTTAAAAGCGGCTATTGATATTCCACTGCATTTGCATTGCCATGCAACTACAGGCTTGTCTACTACTACTATTTTGAAAGCGTCAGAAGCTGGTATCGATCGTGTCGATAGCGCAATTTCTTCAATGAGTATGACTTACGGGCATTCACCGACAGAATCTGTGGTTGCTATGTTGCAAGGCACCGATCGGGATACTGGTTTAGATATCAATTTATTAGAAGAAATCGCTGCGTACTTTAGAGATGTTCGTAAAAAATATGCAGCCTTTGAAGGAGCCTTGCGCGGTGTTGATAGCCGAATTTTAGTCGCTCAAGTACCGGGCGGAATGTTAACCAACATGGAAAGCCAGCTGAAAGAGCAAGGCGCGGGCGACAGGCTTGATGAGGTATTGCTAGAAATACCCAAAGTGCGTGAAGACTTAGGTTTTATTGCCTTGGTAACGCCCACCTCACAAATTGTTGGCACTCAAGCGGTACTGAACATATTAACCGGTGAGCGTTATAAAACAATTTCGAAAGAAACAGCGGGCGTGTTAAAAGGCGAATACGGAGCAACACCGGCGCCGGTTAATGCCCTCCTGCAACAACGAGTATTAGATGGCGGTGAAGCTATCACTTGTCGTCCGGCTGATAACATTAGCGACGAGCTGGATAAGCTGACTGAAGAATTAACACTGCGTGCTAGTGAGAAGGGCATCACTTTGGCAGAGAATAAAATAGAAGATGTATTAACTTATGCCTTGTTTCCACAAATAGGGCTTAAGTTTTTGGAGAATCGTGGCAATAGTGACGCGTTTGAGCCGGTGCCTACCGGCGTTCCTGCGGTACAAAAGCCAGAACAACAAAGCGTATCGGCCGATGACAAAGGTGTTTATACCGTATCTGTAAACGGGCAGTCTTATGTGGTTGAGGTGCAAACGGGGGGTGATGTATCCAACATTGCGCCGATTACTAGCGCACCAGCTAATACCGCGCCGCCCGCGAGCCAAGGTGAGGTGATAAGCGCGCCGCTGGCAGGGAATATCTTTAAAGTGAATGTTAATGTTGGCGAACATGTCCAACAAGGTGATGTGATTTTAATCTTAGAAGCGATGAAAATGGAAACTGAAATTAGAGCACCTCAAGCTGGCACTATTACAATAATATCGATTAGTGAAGGTGATTCGGTTGCCGTAGGCGATACGTTGTATGTATTGGCATAGGCAGGAGCTTTAGGTGGAAAATTTACTAAACCTTTGGCAAAGCACCGGTTTATATCAGATACAGCTTGGGCAAGCCTTTATGGTGTGTATCGGTTTAGCGTTACTTTATTTGGCAATCAAGCGCGGTTTTGAGCCACTGTTATTAGTCCCAATTGGCTTCGGCGGTATATTGGCAAATATTCCTGGTGCTGGCTTGGCTTATTCGGCCTTTGAGAATGCGCTTCTGTCAGGAGACCCAGCTGTCTTAGCCGCTATTCGCGACGTATTAGCTATTGCCAGCGACGCCACTGTGATTGATATAAAATATGCGTTTGAGCACAGTAGTGCAGCGCAGCACCTTGCCGTTTTGCAACAGGCCGCCGACAGCGGTTTTAATAATGGTATGTTGTATAACTTCTACTCGGTAGCTATTGCTACTGGGCTAGCACCCTTAGTTATTTTTATGGGGGTGGGCGCGATGACCGATTTTGGACCATTACTTGCTAACCCAAAAACGCTAGTATTAGGTGCTGCTGCACAATTTGGAATTTTTGCCACCGTGCTTGGTGCAGTTGGTATGTCCTCACTTGGGTGGATGGATTTTACTATTCAAGACGCTGCCGCTATCGGCATTATTGGGGGTGCTGACGGGCCGACCGCTATTTATGTCGCCAGTGTATTAGCGCCTGATTTACTCGGTGCTATCGCGGTAGCTGCCTATTCTTATATGGGCCTAGTGCCAATGATTCAGCCACCGATTATGCGGGCATTGACGACTGAAGCTGAACGTAAAATTGAAATGGTGCAACTACGGGCTATTTCGAAAATTGAAAAAATTTGCTTTCCGCTAGTGTTACTTATTCTGGTAGGACTTGTGCTGCCAGACGCTGCACCACTACTAGGTATGTTTTGCTTCGGTAATTTTATGCGCGAATGTGGGGTAGTTGACCGCTTAAGCGACACTACTCAAAATGCATTGATAAACGTTACTACTATCTTTCTAGGTCTCTCTGTAGGCTCTAAACTCAGTGCCGACAAGTTTTTGGATTTAAATACCTTAGGTATTTTGATCCTCGGTTTAGTGGCTTTTGCGATAGGTACTGCGTGCGGCGTATTGATGGCGAAGGGGCTTAATTTAGTGAGTAAAAATAAGATTAACCCACTTATTGGGTCGGCTGGTGTTTCTGCAGTACCGATGGCGGCAAGAGTGTCTAATAAAGTTGGTTTGGAATCTAACCCCCATAATTTTTTATTGATGCATGCTATGGGCCCAAATGTTGCTGGAGTTATAGGCTCGGCAGTGGCTGCCGGGGTAATGATAGCTCTAGTAGGAAGTTAATTAGCGAATTGTTAGTTTAGAATTATTTTTGCCGTGATAATATTTGGGTAAATCGATCAACTATTGGAGCTTGACTGATAATGAGTGAATTTAAAAAGTGGGAATGCGTTATTTGTGGTTTTATCTATGAGGAAGAACTAGGTTTGCCAGATGCAGGTATTGACCCAGGTACTAAATGGGAAGATGTACCAGAAGATTTTGAATGCCCTGATTGTGGTATTAGTAAATTTGACTTTGATTTGATGGAATAAAATGACGTATAGTTTAAGCCCAGTTGAAGCTGGGCTTTTTTATGCCTGTTGTTAACCTGCCTGTGAAAATTGTAATGGATAAGAAAAAAATAATAGTGCAGACACAGCAGTGGCTAACTGATGTCATTGTTGGATTAAATTTATGCCCGTTTGCAAAGCGAGTGGTGTTGGCTGAATCTATAAGGCTTGTCGTATCTGAGTCGCAAACAGATGAGCAGCTACTTGAAGAATTTGTTTTAGAAATTGAGCTACTTGAAAACACCGATATAGAAAAATTAGAAACAACCTTGTTAATTATTCCAAAGATATTGACAGATTTTGAAGACTACAATCAGTTTCTAGATTTAATTGATAATTTACTATTGCAGTTTAACTGGCAGGGTATTTTTCAGGTTGCCAGCTTTCATCCTGACTATTGTTTTGCTGATGCCAGCCCTGACGACAGTGAAAATTTAACCAATCGCTCACCTTATCCAATATTACATATTTTGCGTGAAGACAGTGTGACAAAAGCAATTGCACAGTATCCGGATGTTGATGGGGTGTCTGAACGCAATATCAAACGGATAGCTGGATTATCAGATAAAGAAAAGGAGCAATTATTTCCATATTTGCTTGCCACCGATAATTAATCCAGAGGTTGGCATCAACGATAGATACAACCACTATGTTACTAAATAAGATTAATAAGGAATTGATATGCCGTTGTCTCCAGATCAAGTAGAAGAAATAGATATTTTGTTATTGTTTGACCTGAGCTCTCATCAGCAAGGTATTAAAGTTCACTCCCACACTGCTAGCGGTACTGACATAGCCGCGACTAAGCGCTTATTTGAAAAAGACCTAGTTTCTAAAAGTGATGGTGGCTATCTGACGACTGTTGGGCAGCATGCGGCAGAACATGCGCAAGCTTTAGCAACTATTTTAAAGGGTAATAAATAGCTATATAAAACTTTATAGTATGGAGTTGTAAACGGAATGACCTCTCCTCGATTGTTATTTAACTGTATGTTAATTATTACCGTAGTATTGCTTGCTACGGTATATATTTGGATTACTAGTCAGTTTTCTCTCGGCTTTGAAGTAATTGAAGATCCAAATACTCATCAAATAGTTATCTCTCAAGTATCCCCTGAATTACAACGCCAAGGGTTGAAGTTAGGTAGTGAAATAATTTCAATTGGCAATGGTGAAAAGACGATTAAGTTAAATGTCACCCACTTTTCTACAACTCCTGTACAACGAAAGTCCCTCTATCAAAATAAGGTTCAGTACTTTTCCGCGCAAGATGATTTGCATTCTGTGTTTTCACACCCAGTTATACGGTTAAGCTTTGCCGACCAGTCTGTGGTGGATGTTAAGTTAAGCGGTAGTAAGTCATTAGAAGAAATACCCAGAATAACCTGGATTAGATTATTCTTAGGCTTAGTGTCAGCTTTAATGGGTATTATGGTTTGGGTATGGCGCCCATTTGGTAAGGAAACAATTTACTATGCGCTGAGTGGTGTTGGTTTATCTTTCGCAATTATCCCATCAGCAATTGATAGCGTGCCAATGCTGGTGAGAAGTTACTCCGATATGGTGTTGTTGGATGGCTTAACGGCCGTAGGTAATTATATGTACCTCACTTTTGGCGCAGTAGCATTGTTGTATTTCCCACAACAGCTTCCACATGCAAATATTATTGCTAAACGAATTTTTATTGTGGCAGTTTTTTTTAGTCTTTATGCCGTCTTCAATACTTGGAGTTTCAATACCGATTTTACCAAGCAGCGGCTTTATTTTAGCGATTTCGAGATTTACGGGCCTATATTTTTAAGCTTTATTCTGGTGATTTTATTTTGCTACCAGCAGTGGCGGTTTAGTCGTAATAAACCGGTAGAAAGGGCTCGGTCTTCCTGGGTTATTTTGTCATGGTTAATGGGGCCTACAGCCTATATGTTGTTCTATTACCTTCCAACCGTAAGTGGCATGGAGCCATTAATGAATCGTACCTTGGCTTGGGTGGCTATTTGCTCTAGTTACTGGATGATTCTATTTGGATTAAGTCGGTTTAAGTTGTTTGATTTAGAGCATCATATTAATCATGTATGGGAATGGTTTGCTCTTTTTATGGTGTTTCTAATGCTGGATATGGCATTTGCATCACTGACTACCTTTACCCCACACCTTTCTACTTTTGTTATTTTGTGCCTTGTGTTGTTTGTCTATATGCCGGGACGAGAGTGGCTATACTCTAGAATTAGAAGAAAGAAAGTGATCGATAAAAATAAGTTGTTCAGCGACGCTGTAGCAACTTTATTAGCTAGTAAACAAGATGATCCTAAGAGTACA
This sequence comes from Pseudomonadales bacterium, assembly GCA_046710535.1. Taxonomy (GTDB): domain Bacteria; phylum Pseudomonadota; class Gammaproteobacteria; order Pseudomonadales; family CAWVSB01; genus CAWVSB01. The sequence goes on along the minus strand of JBKEHH010000008.1, from coordinate 92,339 downwards.
TGGAATGATATTTTGCAGCAGGTTTTTGTGCCTGGCACAATAGAATGGCGTAACGGGTTTTCGGCTACGGCATTGGAGCATAGAGGTCAGGGTTTAATGGTTGCTGGCAATCGTTTTTCACCGCCAATATATTTGGAGTATGCGGAGAAAGGGGAGCGTTTGTTTGGTGCTGGTGATGTTGAAATGGTTACTACTATGAGCGCACTATTCGAGCAGCTATATGATTTTCACCTAGCTTTTTTAGCCGGTCAAAATCAAGAGCGTGAACGCATTAGGCGTGATTTACATGATCAAATTGGGCATAAGTTACTATCACTCATTTATGCTTCCGATGACACCAAGGTTAAAACCTTAGCACAAGATACTCTAGAGCAGTTACGCGGCTTGATTACAGCTTTGCGGTTCGAACCAGTGCCACTGCAATCTACGGTAATGGAAATTCGAACGGTCGCAGAAGAAGCATGTGAGAGTTTTGATTTACAGTTGCACTGGGATAATCAAATAACTGCTGTGAATACTGTGGTTGGTTCTTATCAATATTTGAATATTATTAATATTGCCAGAGAGCTGCTAAATAATATTGTCCGTCATGCTAATGCCAGTGAAGTCAGCATTATCTCGCTGCTTAATGCCACTAGCTTAATAATCGAGGTTAAGGACAATGGTGTCGGTTTGAATCGTGACGCCGTTGTTATGGGCAATGGGCTTTACAATATTGATGCCAGAGCACGTGAGTTAAATGCAACAATTGACTGGCGTAACGACGCTGGCTGTAATGTTGTTATTACTGTTCCTCTAACAACATCTAACGAGTAAATGACATGGAATCGTCTATTAATAAAGTACTGATTGTTGAAGATCATGCCGAAGCTGCAAAAGTGTTGGCCGATGTGGTTAAGCTAAAATTTGATAATCCTGAGGTTACTGTAACTGGCACTATTGCGAGTGGTTTTAAATATTTGAATGCGGACAGTTTTGATATGGCGCTATTGGACATAGGCTTGCCTGATGGCTGCGGTATTGACTTGGTTAGGCATATAAATATTTATTCTGAAAAAACACTGTCGATTGTTACGACAATATTTGATGACGAAAAACATTTATTTGAAGCATTGCAAGCTGGAGCCTGCGGTTATTTACTGAAAGGATATTCGGCTGAAGAGCTTGGTAAGTACCTAAATGAAGCGGTAGAGGGTAAGCCGCCATTGTCACCAGGCGTAGCGCAATCGGTATTGACTTACTTTCGTGAAACCGATGCGAAGCCTGAGCCAACTGCTGAGCTAGATCAGATTGATCTATCTGAGCGAGAAACCGAGATACTTACTTTTATAGCGAAGGGTTATCAAGTTAAAGAAGTTAGTGGGCTGCTGGAAATTTCGGCCAACACAGTAGCTTTTCATATCAAAAAAATATATAAAAAATTGAATATACATAATCGGGCTGAAGCTACTGCAGCTGCTGTAAATAGGAATTTATATAAGCCTGAATGACTCTATTAATTAGCTATATGAGCCGTTACGGGAGATATCTCCATTTTATAAAGATGGTAGTTTCATGACGAATTAGTATGCGTAAAGTCTAACATTAACAAACAAGGTCAGTGTCTTCTGCCCGATTATTACGACAATACGCTAGCAACATATAAGGCTGTGTTCAGTTATATTTTTTGGCAGCTTTATTATTAGGCCGTAGCAAATATCGGATAAACTTGATTGTATATTTATCCTTTTTATATGGAGAATTTAATGTTTATCAACCGATTCAATTTAGTCAGTATCACGGTTTTGTGCCATTTTTTAATTAGCTGCTCACCATCGAATCCAGAAGCTAGGACCATAATTGATCGTCCAATCGAAATTAAAGTGGTAGTCGTAAATATGTTCGAAATCGGCGCGGACGAAGGCGATAAAGCTGGAGAATTTCAACTATGGAAAGCCGGACAAAAACTGGATACATGCTTGCCTTTTGCGGTTTCTCACCACCATATCTGTATCAATCCCGAAACAGGCGTAATGGGTATAGTCACCGGAATGGGCACTGCCAAAGCAGCCAGTGCCATAATGGCACTCGGGCTCGATTCAAGATTTGATTTAACTCACGCTTATTGGCTAGTTGCAGGGATAGCAGGTGTTGATCCCGCAGATGCATCAATAGGCTCTGCAGCTTGGGCCACATGGCTGGTAGATGGTGATTTAGCTCATCAAATCGACGCCAGAGAAATACCGAAGACTTGGTCAAGTGGTTACTTTCCTTTGTTTAATACTGCCCCTATAAAAGATGGGCAAACCCTTGATCTAAGTAAACTCAATAAATATGGCCAATCCACAAACGGTGAAGTCTATCGGCTTAATGCACAGTTAACTGATTGGGCATATAGTTTGACCAAAGATACAAAACTAAATGACTACCCAGCTATGCAGGCGCTTAGGGCTAAATATGTAGGCTTCCCTAATGCGCAAAAACCGCCGTTTGTTTTAAAGGGCGATCATATGGCAGCTGCTACATTCTGGCATGGTGATTTATTAACTCAGTGGGCGAATGGCTGGACTCACTATTGGACAGGGGGGAAAGGGGATTTTGTTACTTCTGGCATGGAAGACACTGGCAGTTATCAGTCAATGATTTACTTAGATAAGGCAAAAAAAGTAGATAAATCCCGCTTTATGGTGCTCAGAGCAGCCAGTAACTATTCAATGCAACCGCCAGGACTAACGCCGCTTGAAAACCTTCAGTTAGAAAGTGGCGAGAATGGTTTTGCTGGTATGCGCTCTTCGCTAGAGTCAGCCTATTTAGTAGGCAGTAAAGTTGTCGATACTATCGTCGCCAATTGGCCGCAATTCAAAACAACAATGCCTTATGATGCGTTGGATCCTGAGGTTATTAAGGAGACTCGAACACTCCCGAGTACTAATTCACCATCAGCCTATTAGGTACCCTTAGCAGCCTAATCACCGATGATCCGATATTGACGGCAGAACACTTATCAAAACCTTAGCTTTAGCAGGACAGGCCGACGGCGTCTATTTCCGTCAGACTTTCAGCGCCGTGCATAGCGGCGAAAGTAAGCACTGAAAATGGCGAACACGTAACGATGATTAGAATTTATTATCTATGACGTGCCTAGTCGTCCATTAGATATTTCCACAAGGATGAAAGCGTAGCGTTGTTGCTAGTACAGCCGCGCATCGTTAGTATCGGTTGATGCTTAATTAGCTTGGGATTAACAATGACAGCAAAAATAACAACAGCATTAGTTACCGGTGGTGCCAGCGGCATGGGGCGAATTTGTGCGCTACGCTTAGCAAAGCAAGGGACGCAAGTCGCCATATTCGATATCAATGAAGCTGGGATGGAAGAAACTGCTACCCAGTCTGACAATATCCATTGTTTTAAATGTGATGTGTCTAATTGGGAAGATGTACAAGCTAAGGTTAAGCAAGTTACCGAAAAACTGGGGTCGATAGATCGCTTAACACATGCCGCTGCGATTATGCCTAGCCGGACATTAGTCAACGATGAAGCAGAAAATGTGATTCGGATGATGAATCTAAACTTTGGAGGCACCGTACATATGGTGAAAGCGATACTGCCGAGCATGCTAGAGCGTGATAGCGGTGAAATGATTCTGTTTGGCTCGGTGGCAGGCGAGTCTATGTTGCCAAACTTGGGTTCTTACTGTGCCTCCAAAGCCGCGGTAAACGTCTATGCAGAAACATTGGCCTGGGAGCTACACAAAACTGGTATTAACGTGCATGTCATTTATCCCTCAGGTGTGGATACGCCTTTAGTAGAGCAAGCCTTATTAGTAGATGTGCCGAAAAGTATTGCTCATGGTAAAGCAAATGGCCAATTATCAAAGCCTGAAGATATTGTCGATGCGATTGAGCAAGGTATAGCCAAAGGGAAAAAACGAATTTATCCCTGTGGCTCGCGCAAGTTGTCACTATGGCACGCCTTAATGCCTAATTTGTGGTGGAAGGTATTGCTTAAGTTTGAAGAATCTTAAGCTAATAACCACATAGGCTAGCGTAGCGATCTTTATGGAAGCCACTGTCGCCAAAGAGCTGTATAGCGACTCGTGAGCGTTTTAGAAAAAGACCAATATCTAAGTCATCAGTAACACCAATGCCGCCATGCATCTGCACTGCTTCATTGGTTGTTAAGTAATAAATGTCGTTTATAAGGGTTTTTGCTAGGCTAGCGATTTGTGCAATGTCAGCTCTGTTTTCATCAATAGCTGATAAGGCATCCAATACCGCTGAGCGGGCTAATTCTAAATCAACAAAAATTTTGGCACAGCGGTGCTTTAAGGCTTGAAAAGAACCAATTTTTACGCCGAATTGCTCACGTTCTTTCAGATAGCCTATGGTTCGCTCAAAGCACTCTGTGGCACCGCCTAACATTTCTGCTGCTAGGTAGATTCGCGCACTATCCAATGCTGGTTCTAATATGTTCCAGCCTTTGTGCAGTTCACCAATAAGGTTGTCGCTACTAATTACTATTTTATCAAATTCGATAGTTGCCATATTGCGGCTGTCGGCAAAAATTGTGCGTCGTCGTTTTATTCCGCTGGTGTTGGCATTAACAACAAATATACTTATGCCTTCAGAGTCATCTATGGCGCCACTGCTGCGAGCGGCTACTATCAAATAGTCTGCAGTATGGCCGTCGACTACAAAGCGTTTTTCTCCGCTTAAGATAAATCCATCATCTTTTTGCTCAGCAGTTAAGGTGATATTCGTTGGGTTGTGATGAGCGGATTCTTCTAAAGCCAGAGCAAGGGTAATTTCGCCGCTGGCTATTCGAGGTAAAAATTCTTGTTTTTGGTTTTCATTGCCGCCTAGCTCAATAATGGTTGCCGCCCACGCAACCGTTGCCAGCAGTGGGGATGCAACCAGAGTTTTACCACTTTCTTCAATAATAGCGCCTAAGCCAAGAGCGCCAAATTCTAGGCCGCCATAGGCTTCAGGAATTGTTATCCCCGCCCAGCCTAGTTCTGCCATCTGCTGCCAAGTGTGCTGACAGTAGCCAGTCTTATCTTTGTTATCACGCAGTTTACGTAAAGCGCCTACCGGCGCATTACTAGCAAAAAATTCGTGTGCAGTTTCTTTTAGCAGACGTTGTTCTTCGTTTAACACTAATGGCATTAATCTCTCTCCGACCTAATCTGGTAGCCCTAAAGCTTGCTTGGCAATAATATTGAGTTGTATTTCGTTAGTGCCACCGGCAATCGACATGGTTTTAGAAAATAACCAGCCGCGGGTGACCATTAACTCATCTTCGGTATATACGTCTCCTTCCCAGCCCAAGCCCTGCATCCCTAGACAAGCAAGCATCAATTCGGCTTTATTTTTCATTTCTTCAGTGCCAATATATTTCATAATGAGCGGTATATTTTTATTAGGATTACCACTCATTCGCTCTTCAAAACTCCTGAAATGAGTCAGGCCTAGTGCGCGCATTGTCATCTCATGCTCGACCAGTTTGGCTCTTAAATTAGTATCGCTAATTTTGCCGTCTTTTATTGGTAAGTATTGTATCGCTGCTTGTACCGGAGTTATGCCCGGTGAGGGCACGTCCCCACCAATCTCACTCATTAGTTTACGTTCGTGTTTCAGCAAACCTTTGGCCACTGACCAGCCTTGATTAAGCTCTGCTACTAAGTTTTTCTTCGATACTTTTACATTATCAAAAAATGTTTGACAAAATTCAGACTCGCCGCTGATTAACGCAATAGGGCTAACAGTAATGCCGGGGTTGTCCATGTCAATAAGTAAAAAGCTAATGCCTTCTTGTTTGACTGCGCCGTGATCTGTGCGTACTAGGCAAAAAATGTAGTCCGCTTTGTCGGCCCAAGTGGTCCAGATTTTTGCGCCATTAACCAAAAAGTGGTCGCCTTGATCTTCTGCCTTGCATTGCAGATTAGCCAAGTCAGATCCTGCTCCTGACTCGCTATAACCTTGGCACCATCTTATCTCGCCGCGTGCGATTTTGGGTAAATGTTCTTTGCGTTGTGCCTCGTTGCCAAATTCTAGTAATGCTGGACCAAGCATCCAGATGCCTAAGTCGTAAAGGGGCGGGCGACAACCTAAAGCATTCATTTCTTCTTTCAGTGATTTTGCTTCTAGCTGACTCAGGCCGGCACCACCATATTCGATTGGCCAGTCGGGCACTGTATAGCCCTGGTCGCGACAGCGTTCAAACCATAGTTTAGCGTCATCGCAATAAAACTCTCGCTTGCGACCACTCCAAATCTGCTGTTCTTTAATTACAGGCGTGCGTTGAGACGCAGGACAATTCTCTTCCAGCCATGCTTTTGCGCTGGCTCGAAACACAGTTATATCAGTCAAAACAATTCCTCAAGGTACAGATAGAATTTAGCTCACTTCTTTTACGTAATCTTAACGGCTAAAGGACCTCAGCAGTAATACCAATAATTAACGATTCAAGGCTTCTATTACCAAGGATTAATTCTAATTGGGTAAGTTTTTATACTGAATATATTAGATTGCAGTAAGCTTTAAAAATAATAATATTAACGACATGTCTGAGGATAAAAATGGATCGTTTTGAAAACAAGGTAGTAATAGTAACGGGTGCAGGTTCGGGTATTGGTATGGCTTGTGCGATTCGTCTAGCTAGTGAGGGGGCTAACGTGTTCGCACTAGATGTCAATGAAACCGGACTCAATGATTTGTCGGCACAATTAGACCAGCAAGGTGTGAATCATGTAGTGCAGGTGTGTGATATTAGTAATGAGCAAGCGGTGAATGATGCGGTGGCAAGCTGTGTTGAGTATTTCAAGCAAATAGATGTTTTGGTGCATATGGCAGGGATGCTGCGGTTTGATCACACCCATGAGTTAACGTTAGATAATTGGCAAAAAATTATTAATGTAAATATTACTGGTACCTTCATGTTGGCAAGGGCGGTATTACCCCATCTGATCTCTACTCAGGGCAATATAGTTAATGCTGCTTCTACTGCGGCGTTATCTGGCCTAGCTAATGGTGCCGCTTATTCGGCTTCTAAAGGGGCAGTATTGGCTTTTACTCGCTCTATCGCTGTTGAGTATGCTAAGCGTGGAGTAAGAGCTAACTGTATTTGCCCTGGTGAAATAAACACTAATATGACAGCCAAGGTCGATTTTCCTGAAGGTATGGACCATGCATTACTAGCTCGGGCAATGTCTCTAACTGGCTCAAAAGGGCCAGAAACAGTAGCTGGTGTTGTGGCAATGGTAGCCAGTATCGATGGATTGCATATTACCGGTGAAGATATAAGGGTAGATGGCGGCACACTTTCTTAATAGAAAGTCTTTATAAAGTGCATTAATAGCTTATATGCTAACGAAAAAGGCTTTCATTGTTACCAATGAAAGCCTTTTTTAATACTGCTTTACTTAGCTTTTTAACTTAGCGAGAAACTCAAATACTTTGTTGATAAAGCTAGAGTATGGCGGTGCTAAAAACTTAGTACTAGAGAAGCTTGCTTGATAGAAAATAGGTCTAAGTTTTGAAAACGATATAAAGCCTTCGAAGCCGTGGTAGTGACCCATGCCACTTGGGCCAACGCCACCAAATGGAATGTCGTGTTGAGCGACGTGAAATAGCGCGTCATTGACAGTTACACCACCCGACATAATCCGGTCGATATACATATCTACCAGCTGCTTGTCATTGCTGAAGGGGTATAGCGCCAATGGACGGTCATGGCTATTAACATACTCAACCACTTCACTTGCTTGCTGATAGGTTAATAGCATCAAGATAGGCCCAAAGGTCTCACGCGAACGGATGTTCATATCTTCTGTTGTATCGGTGACAATAGTAAGCGGGAATTTACGTTTCTCAACGTTCACTTCTTGGCTAGTTAAGTTAATAACGGTGCCGCCTTTGGCTTTAGCGTCTGCCAGTGTTTCTTCCAAGCGCTTGACGCTGCGATCATCAATAATTGAAGTGTAATCAGTAGAGTTAATATCTGGGCAATGCTTGCTGACATACTCTTTGGCTAATCGAATGAACTCTTCTTTTTGTGCTTCATGAACCATTACATAGTCAACGTTGGTGCAAATTTGACCAGCGTTCAGCTGCTTAACGTACATAATACGCTCGACTGCTTTAGGCAAAGAGTAATTAGGATCTATAACCGCTGGCGCTTTACCGCCTAGTTCTAAAATAACCGGAGTTAAATTTTTAGCGGCAGAGGCCATTACCGCACGGCCGGTTTGGCCTGAACCAGTAAATACAATTAAGTCGAATGGGATTTGTGAAAACTCTACACCAACACTGCCAGTTTCCTTGAAAAATTGCAGTTTCTCAGGTGGAAAATAATTACCCGAAATTTTAATTAATAGCTCAGTTAAGGCAATTGAGTTTTCCGACATTTTTACCATCGCGCGGTTGCCTGAGGCAAAAGCGGTAGCCAATTGTGAAAAACTTAGGTTAATCGGAAAGTTCCAAGGAATGATTAACCCAACCACACCTAAAGGTTGTGGAAGAACTTTGTTTTTAGCACCAAAAAACATAGTTTGATCCACATGGCGTTTTTGTGGCTTCATCCATTTTTTAAGATTTTTAATAATGCTATTAATGCCATCAGTGACGGTGATGACTTCAGCAAATAAAGTTTCATTGCGAGAACGGTTGTAATAGTCAGCACTGATCGCTTGAATAATTTCTTCGCGGTTATCAACAACCATTGCCTTTAGCGCTTTTAGATCTCTAACACGTTGTTGATAGTCAGGAGTAGGGTTGTCTAAAGAACACTTTTTTTGCAGCTGAAACTGCTCCATTAGCATGCTGGCTACTTCAGATTTAATACTTTCGTTGACGGCGTTCATGGCCTATACCTCAATATGTTTAAACTAGTTTTATTTGTTAGGTGGTAATCTTAGCGGGATAGTTGGCGCTGTGCTTAACAAAGTGCGCCATTATCTATCTAAAGCTGGTCATTTTCTAATCACACAGGGCTTGCACCCTATGTGGGTTTGCTTATTGGTTGAAAGCGTTGATAAACAGTTTGATACGTTTGGCGTTGGCGCCTAAGTCGCTTTTACCGACCCGTGATACCGAGCGCAGGTCAATAATGCTGCCGTTTTGGGCAGGAGTGACTCTAATGACAATATCGTCGGTAAAACCAAACCAAAACGAACTTACAGTCGCTTCAACATAATTGTCGCGCTGGTCTGGCACTATTACCCAACCCAAGCTTTTTGCGACTTGCTCTGCTTTAGTACTGGCTTGTTCCGCACTCAGGGCTGAAATAACTGGTTTTAAGTCGGGATAACCCGCGCTATGGATAGCCGCTACCGGGGCAGTTATTTTAAGTGGGTTTGAGCCCTCTGCGCGCAGTGGCAGCACCGCTTCATATTTAGGTGGGTTATCTAAGTTGGTGGTGATGTTATGAATAGGTGGTACATCGCCGGCGCCAGCTACAATTGCGGCAACTATGGCCATTGGTACAAAAGCTAATAACGCCGCATTGCGCATGCCTGGTTTGTCGGCACTATAGGCTTCTTTGAGAATATAAATAGCGGCGATAACGATGGTAATCAATGCTAACAGTATTGATGAGGCCAATACTAAAAACCCTATAGTAAAAGGCCATAAACCAAATTTGGTTCCCAGCGCCGCAACCGGCATTAGCACACAAGCGGCAATTGCCATTTTTATTGATAGAGTGGAACGCCAAGTTTTATCGCTCATAATTAGCCTTTTTATGTTGGTGGATTAACGCCCGCCAGTATAGCTGTGCAGCCGCTGTGATGAAAATGGTGAATGTGTTATTTGTTATCGGTCGTTGATGCGCCCAAAAAGCTTGGTTTCTCACCGCCGCCATGAACAGCAATCGCAGCGCCGCTGACATAACTGGCCAAGTCGGATGCTAAATACAGGCAGGTATTGCCAATGTCGCTAGGCTCAGCCATTCGCTCTAGCGGTATGGTTTGGCTAACGGCCTCAATTCCTGCGTCATCGCCATAATGTAAATGTGCCTGCTCAGTTTTGATTAGCCCTGCAGTAATGGCGTTTACTCGTACCTTAGGCGCCCATTCGACTGCTAATGAGCTAGTCAAATTAATCAACCCTGCCTTGGCTGCGCCATAGGCTGCTGTGCCAGGTGAAGGGCGCGTAGCGCTAACACTGGCAATGTTAATAATACAGCCGCCATTATCTTGTTTTTGCATAACGCCATTGACGGCTTGAGAGAAATTAAGTGGCGCCAATAGATTTAACCGAATAATAGACTCTGAAAATCTTGGTGATACTGTGGCCGCCTCGGCATAGGGGGCACCCCCAGCGTTGTTTACCAGCACATCGATACCACCGAGTTCTTTTACGGTGAAGTCTACAAAAGCTTGTACTTGCTCAATATCGCGCACATCGACGGGCATAAATATGGCAGTATTGTCGCCAGCGCTGGGTAGCTGCTCTGGTTCATTGCGCGAACACACCACAACTTTAGCGCCAGCGCTAAGAAAGCTCTCAGCAATGCCGCGGCCAACACCTTTGGTGCCGCCGGTAACAATTACTCTTTTGCCAGTCATATCAACCGGATTATCCATTGCGAGTTATTCCTTATTAGTTAATTGACCGATCTATTATAGGTTTTACTACTATAAATCCTATGGTACCCGTCTTCTATGTCGAGATGGTAAGAAAAGAGCGAACAGTCTTGCCGAATAATGGGCTTTTGTTACCATGACGGCCAGTTTACTAAGACTTTATTTGGTTCAATTGTTAGCACACTACTCGATCACACAAAAAGGTATAGAACATGAACGAAGAGATTAAAACTATTGCAATACTTGGCGGTACTGGCGATTTAGGTACTGGTTTAGCACGACGTTGGGTAGAAGCTGGCTACACCGTTATTATTGGCTCACGCACCGAAGAAAAAGCGCTAGCAGCGGCAGAAGATTTGAAAACAGTAATGGCAGAGCGTGGCGTTGAGAACATTGCGGTGCAAGCGATGGAAAATTTAGCCGCGGCGACAACGGCAGATCTCGTGGTAGTAACGGTGCCGTTTAGTCATCAAACTTCTACTTTAGAATTGGTCAAAGATGCGCTGCAAGGGAAAATTTTAATCGATGTAACCGTGCCTTTAGTGCCACCTAAAGTCGCCAAAGTACAAATGCCTGAAGAAGGCAGTGCTGGTCAAATAGCGCAAGCTTTATTAGGTAAAGAAGTATCTGTGGTGTCAGCATTTCAAAACGTGGCGGCGCATCACTTACAAGAAGGCAAAGGGATAGACTGCGATGTGTTGGTAACCGGCAATAATATTGAAGCGCGTGAAGTCGTAATTGGTTTGGTCGAGGCAGCTGGTATGCGAGGCTTTCATGCTGGACCGATTGCTAATGCGGCTGCGGCTGAAGCATTAACCTCTATTTTGATTGCGATTAACCGTCGTTATAAATGCCACGCAGGTATTCAAATTACAGGTTTAGAGCAAGTTTGAATTCGCCATTAATAATTAAGGCCCTAGTCAATTATCCTCTGGTACAGCCAGGGGATGATTTGTTTTTACAGATACAAAAATGTCTAACTGATACTGATCTTGAATTGTGTGATGGTGATGTGTTGGTGTTAGCGCAGAAGATTGTTTCTAAATCAGAAGGCCGTTATGCACGGTTAGATAGTGTAACGCCAAGTTCAGAAGCAGTGACATTGGCGCAACAGATAGCTAAAGACCCGCGTTTAGTTCAGCTTATTCTTGATGAAAGTGTTGAGGTAGTGCGTAAGCGCCCAGGTGTTGTGATTGTTGAGCATCGACTGGGTTATGTGCACGCGAATGCGGGTATTGATCGGTCAAATATCGAAGGTAGCGACGAGCAGGCCTTATTGTTACCGCTAGACTCCGATGCTAGCGCCAAAGCACTACGTGATCGCTGTCGGCAAGAACTTGATGTAGACGTAAAAATTATTATTAACGACAGTGCAGGTCGTGCTTGGCGTAACGGCACCTGTGGTATGGCAATAGGTACCGCTGGTTTTGAGCCAATTGATGATTTAATTGGCAATAAAGACTTATTTGGTCGGGTGATGGAAGTATCCACCGTCGCCGTAGCTGATGAATTAGCTGCAGGCGCATCGTTTATGATGGGGCAAGGCGATGAAGCAAATCCAGTTGTGCATATTCGAGGTGCTAAGTTAACTACTAGTGATACCGGTTCCAAAGGTCTCATTCGCGATCGCGAATTTGATTTGTTTCGCTAGCCCATAAACGATAATAAGAAGATCCTAATGGCCTCAAGTGCAAATAAAATAATCGCTCTTTCCGGTGGCGTCGGAGGGGCTAAGTTAGCGGTTGGTTTGGCGAAAGTAGTAAGCCATGATGAATTATTAATAGTGGCTAATACGGCTGATGACTTTACTCACTTAGGCTTACGAATTTGTCCTGATTTAGATACTGTGATGTATAACCTAGCGGGGATACAAAACAAAGAGCAGGGTTGGGGCATTGAAGATGAAACCTGGCAGTTTATGCAGCAACTAGGAAAGCTAAATGGCGAAGACTGGTTTTTATTGGGTGATAAAGATTTGGCAACCCACACTGTGCGCACCCAGTTATTACAGCAAGGTGAAACGTTAACCGCTATAACTCGTAGACTTTTCAAACAGTTGGGGGTCGCTGTAAATGTTGTCCCTATGTGTAATGAGCCGGTTAGCACTCAAATGCAAACCGATGAAGGGACCTTGAGCTTCCAGCATTATTTTGTTCGAAGGCGGTGTCAGCCGGTGGTTAGCGCTTATCAATTTAGCGGTATTGAGTGCGCCACAATACAGCCAGATTTTGCCGCAGCTCTTTCAGACGAAACATTAGCAGCAGTGATTATTTGTCCGTCTAATCCATTTGTTAGCGTTGAACCTATTTTATCGGTACCTGCTGTTCGCGACGCTCTACGGAAAACAACAGCGGCTATTATTGCCGTATCGCCGATTATTGGCGGGCAAGCCTTAAAAGGCCCTGCTGCAAAAATGATGGCAGAACTGGGCATGCCTCAATCAGCCACTGCGGTTGCACAATACTATGGTGATCTAATTGACGGCTTTGTAATCGACAATGTCGATGCCGGTCTGCAAAGTGAAATAGAGGCCTTAGGCATTGCTTGTATTACTACTCAATCCATAATGAAAACCCAACAGGATAAGACTGATCTGGCCAATATCTGTGTTGATTTTGCCGCTACAATTAAAGGTAATATTGCTTGAACAAGGTGTGGGTATTGTTGCCCTTAAAAGGTTTTGAAAATGCCAAGCAGCGTTTAAGTGCGGTTTTGTCGCAGGCCCAGCGCAGTCAGCTGTTTGCCGCAATGGTAGAAGACTTAATCGAGCAATTAATGCTGGTCGAGTCGTTGGCGGGGGTGGCAATTGTATCAAATGAGCCGCAGGCTAAACTATTGGCCGCGCAATGGGGCGCACGATTTATACCAGAGCCTGATTCTGTTAAGGGCTTAAACGCCGCCGTTGAATGGGGGCTTGATCAGCTCATTAATGATGCTAGCCATGCTTTGGTATTACATGGCGATTTACCTCTAGCCACCAAAGCTGAAATAAGCGCAGTGGTTGACCAAGCGGACAATAGCATTACGCTGGTGCCAGATTGGCAAGACAACGGCACTAATGGCCTGTTAGCTCCTGTGCCCAGCCCAATTAATGTGGTTTATGGGGTGGACAGTTTTAATCTTCATAGCGAATTAGTTACTCAAGCGGCGATGAATGTTAAGACACATAAGCCATCGAGACTTGCATTCGATGTCGATACTGCGCAAGATTTGGCGCAGCTTAAGGTGTTGGTAAAAGATGGCTTTAGTGGGCCGCGCTGCCTGAAAGTAATTAACAGTTTTGGTTTGCAGGATAAGATGTCAGTTGATAATGTGCAGGCGCTAGAATTAGATAAGTTGTATGAGCGATTAGGGATTTAAATGCAAGTTGATTCACTGTTACAGCAAGTATTAAAGGGGCAGCTACTGAGTGATACCCAATCGCTTGAGCTGGCTAGCTGTGTTGAAACTAAAGTTTTGATGCAGGCCAGTGCAAAGCTGCGTGATCAAGGATTTAACCAAACAATAACCTATTCGCGCAAAGTGTTTTTCCCATTGACGCAGCTGTGCCGCGACGTATGCCATTACTGTACTTTTGCGACTACGCCTAAAAAAGTTGAAAATCCTTATATGAAGCTTGCCGATATTATCGAGCAGGCTAAAGCAGGGGTGGAATTAGGCTGTAAAGAGGCTTTATTTACGTTAGGTGAAAAGCCAGAGCTTCGCTATACAGGGGCTCGTGAGGCTTTAGCTGAAATGGGCTTTGCTACTACCTTGGAATACGTAGCCGCTATGGCCAAAGCTGTATTTGAAGAAACTGGCATGTTGGTACATATCAATGCCGGTTGTATGTCGGCTGACGAAGTAGCGATGCTGCGACCTATGTCGGCCTCAATGGGTATTATGTTGGAGTCGGCCAGTACTCGCTTAACTGAAAAAGGTATGCCTCATTATGGTTCGCCCGACAAAGAACCTTTAGTCCGATTAGAAACCATTGCCGAAGCTGGCAGACAAAATGTTCCATTTACCTCAGGTATTTTAATTGGTATCGGCGAGACTAGATTAGAGCGTATAGAATCATTATTAGCGCTGCGTAAATTGCATGCGGAATTTGGTCATCTGCAAGAAATTATTGTGCAGAATTTTAGAGCTAAGGCCGATACCATAATGGCGAAAGCGCCAGAACCAAATTTAGATGAGTTGCTGTGGACGATTGCTGTAGCACGGATCGTTTTTGGCCCTGCTATGAGTATTCAGGCACCGCCAAATTTAAGTCCTGGGGTATTTGAACAGATTGTGGCGGCGGGTATTAATGATTGGGGCGGCATATCGCCGCTAACCCCTGATTACGTAAATCCAGAAGCGCCATGGCCGCATCTAGATCATCTCGCTATAGAGACTGCAGCTTGCGGTAAGCATTTAATTGAACGCTTAACAATTTATCCCCAGTATGCGCGTCAAGGCAGTAAATGGTTAGATAAAGGGCTGCAAAAAGCGGTCATAAGAAGTATTGATGGTGAAGGTTATCCGCGCACTGATGACTGGTTGACTGGCGAAGTTTGTGAGTTGCCAAATCCTGTCCCAGATAAAATGAAAGGTGCAGTAAGTGATCAGCTAAAAGTGATAATAGCTAAAGCTGGACTAGGGCAAAAATTAGCTGAAGATGAAATTGCTCGATTGTTTAAAGCACGTGGCGCCGAATTTGATTACGTCTGTGCCAGCGCCAATAAGTTACGGCAGGAAGTTAATGGCGATACGATTACTTATGTAGTCAATCGCAACATAAATTATACCAATATTTGCTATTTCAAATGTCAGTTCTGTGCGTTTTCAAAAGGGAAGTTGTCTGAAAGTCTACGCGGTAGACCATACGATTTATCAGATCAAGAAATTGGTAGGCGAGTTACGGAGGCTTGGCAGCGCGGTGCTACAGAGGTCTGTATGCAAGGTGGTATTCACCCTGAGTACGACGGCGAGAAATATTTACAAATTTGCCAAGTTATAAAACAAGCCGCTCCAGATGTTCATATTCATGCATTTTCCCCATTAGAAGTTTGGCAGGGTGCGCAAACCCTTAATGTTAGTTTGACTGATTATTTAATTCAACTAAAGCAAGCCGGGTTAGCGACATTGCCAGGTACAGCCGCTGAGATTCTAGATGATGAAATCAGAAAAATAATTTGCCCAGACAAACTTAATACAGCGCAGTGGCTGGAAGTGTTAGAAACCGCCCATCAGCAAGGGTTAAAAACAACATCGACAATAATGTATGGCCATGTTGAAGGCTATGAACATTGGGCGAGGCATCTTAATCGGGTGCGGACCTTGCAAGAAAAAACCGGCGGCATTACGGAGTTTGTGCCGTTGCCGTTTGTTGCCTCTGAGGCGCCATTATATTTAAAAGGTAAGGCCCGCAAAGGCCCTACTTATCGCGAGGCTGTGTTAATGCATGCCGTTGCGAGACTAGCACTGCATGGCCAAATTGATAATATTCAAACATCTTGGGTGAAAATGGGCGCTGCTGGTGCTAAGCAATGTTTGGATGCTGGGGTGAATGATTTAGGTGGCAGTTTAATGAATGAATCAATCACTCGAGCTGCGGGTGCCTTGCATGGACAAGAAATGCCACCAAGTAAAATGGAAGCTATAATTAGCGAAATAGGGCGCAGTGCGAGCCAACGCAATACAGTTTACGGAACTGTAACCCAAGAACGCCTCACAACATCGCATAATGCTGCTGAGCTTACTGATATTGCCAATACGCCAGCGCGTAAATATGAGCGAGTAAAAAGCGGTAAGAAAGTCGATTTAATAAAATTGAATACTACCGCCTAACAAGAATTTATAGCGGGTCAAACCATGAAATCACGATATGAACAGTCTATTCCTTACGGTTGGTATGCTCTTGAATATTGCAATGTTTTAGCGGCAGGCGATGTTAAACCAGTCCATTATTTTGGTCGCGAACTAGTTCTGTTTAGAACCCTTGAAGGCCAAGCTACTCTGCTCGATGCTTATTGTCCGCATTTGGGTGCTCATTTAGGTCATGGCGGTATCGCCCATGAAACAAGTATTTCGTGCCCATTTCATGGTTGGAAGTTTAACTCCAATGGCGCCTGTGTCGACGTGCCATATGCTAAACGAATTCCGCCTAAAGTAGCCGCCGATGGTGCCCTAAAAAGCTACCCGATTATCGAACGTAACCAAATGATTTGGGCGTGGTATCACCCTGAAAACGTTGAGCCATTATTTGATGTTGTGCCAGTTGAAGAGCTTAGCTCTGACCAATGGACTGATTTGGATACCTATGATTGGCGCATCAATTCGATTATTCAAGAAATGGGTGAAAACGCTGCAGACTTAGCGCATTTTGTGACGGTACACCAAGCCGCCGAAATGCCTGAAGGTGTTGCTACAATGAAAGGTGCAGTGCGTGAAACAATAATGGATTCACGCGTTAACGATGTAGACGAAAATGGTGTTCTCACCGAAGGTGATGAAAATATTGTTGATGCCAAGTTAGTGTCTACTAGTATGGGGCCAGGGCAGACCATTCAAAAGTTCACCCGCATGTTTGATGTGGTAATGCTGGGTACTGTTACCCCAGTAGATTCACAAACTGTTGAACTAAGATTTAATTTCTCTATGCCTAAGTCATCAGAGGGCGATAATAAACTCTATGCTCAAGGCTTTATCGATGAAGTGGTACGGCAGGTAGGGCAGGATATTCCCATTTGGGAGCATAAGACTTATCGACCTAATCCAGTGTTATGTGATGGCGATGGACCTATTGCTAAGTATCGGAAGTGGTTTAATCAGTTTTATGCGTAATTGTTTTAGGCAGGTTTAGCCTAAGGACATAGTGATATTATAGGGTCAGAGTTGCTGCAATTAGACTCTGGCCTTTTTGCGTTGATCTTATTTTTATTTTAATAAGTTGTTTTTCGTTTATAGCTAAAACATCCCTTGCTCTTAGTCGTTATTTTACTAAGAGTGAGGGCTGTTTGAGTCAAAAACGATTGAGTATCATTCTTGGTGAGTTCCCTAAAGACCATTATGTTTGGCAGAACTCAGGTCTCCCTAAGGGCGACTTATTTGGGTGGGCTTTCTTTTGGTTACTTTTCTTTGCCCACTAAAGAAAAGTAACTCGCCTTCAGGCGAAACCTGAAATAGTTAAATATAAAAACTATATGTTAGTTGATAGCGATCAAATTAGGATTCCGGCCCATAGAATCTCCAACCGAAACATCTCGATTCTGCACCGCATTCGCCACGCGCTCCAGCGGCACTTTCAACATCTCTTTCAATTCATCGCTAGCGCCAATTTTTTCCAAGGCCTGATCCATACAAAACAACCACTGCTCAGTTTCTTTGGGACCAATGGCATAATCTGCATGTGGTTCGGTTAAGCAAACCGTACCGTATTTTGGTTGATAAATTGGTGGACCTCCCATCCAATCAGTTAAATATTCAATTAATTTGTCTGTTACTGGGGCTAGGTCCGCTGCGTGCATGCGTCTAATACCTGCAACTTCGTGGGCCTCTTCCATTGTTTCGTAAAATGCTTCGCAAAGTTTTTTAATTCCTTCGCTGCCAAGTATTTGGTAGGGGGTATTCATTTGTTTTACCTAGTTTTTATATGGCTTACTATAGTTTTAGTGTAACACCAGAGGTAACGGTGTTTGAATTACGTTTTTGTGATTAAGGGTTTATTTGTAATTAAGATATTAAAAAAAGAGGTGTTTTTGTTGCTAGGGAAAAAATTTATAGAAACTGGCTGGCCAATGTTGGCAGAGGAATTTGATAAGCCTTATATGCAAGTACTAGCATCGTTTATTGACGGCCGTGAAGCTGATGGGGTGCGAGTATTTCCGCTAGCTGAGGATAGATTTAATGCATTTGTCACCACGCCGATAGCGATTGTTAAAGTGGTGATTTTAGGGCAAGACCCTTATCACGGAGCTGGCCAGGCGCACGGTTTAAGTTTTTCGGTGCAGCCCTATGAAAAGATTCCGCCATCACTAGTGAATATTTACAAAGAGATTGAAGCTGAGCTTGGTCTGCAAATACCAATGCATGGTTGTCTTACTAGTTGGGCTGAGCAGGGCGTGTTGTTGTTGAATACTGTGCTAACAGTTGAAGAGAGTAATGCGGGCAGCCACCAAGGCAAAGGCTGGGAGCAATTTACTGATGTAGCGATAAATGCGATTAATCAGCAATGTGAAAATGTTGTTTTCATTCTTTGGGGAGCCCATGCACGAGCAAAAGCAGCCTTGATTGCCGATAAACATTTGGTATTGCAGGCGCCGCATCCCTCACCACTGAGTTCATATCGTGGTTTTTTTGGTTGCGGGCATTTTAAGCAGGCGAATGAATATTTGTCGGCTAACAATAAAGAATCTATCGATTGGTCTGCTGATTAGGGCTGATAGAAATTATTAAGTTAGCTAGGTGTAGTTTAGCGGAGAAAAGCTTAAAGTTAATTGCTTATTATCATCAACCACAGTTTCGGTTAATGCGGCGTCGGTAATGACGACCAATCCTTCGCAGGTGTCTGCCGATGTCGCTACGCAATTGACGACTTCGCCAACATTTTTATCACTGCTTTGAATGAATACACTACTACCTGCGGTTAAGGCTGGTCCGTTGGCAGAAAAAAGTGCCATATGCCTTTTTTGCTTACCGAGATACTTCATTCGCGCAACAATTTCTTGGCCGGTATAGCAGCCTTTGGTAAAACTGACCCCACCAATTTCATGGAGATTTATTGCTTGGGGGATAAATGTCTCAGAGGTATCTGCGATTACTTGGGCGATACCCGCGCGAATATTTTCTAGTTGCCAGTTTAGCGAGCTAGCTGAGGCAAGTGTCTTGCAGTGCTGCCAAAAGTCTTGTGCTTGACTTTGTGCTAGCCAGATCTCATAACGCTTGCCGCCAGCAATTTGATGGCAATGAATATTATCTTTTACCACTTTATGGTTTGCACCAGTTGGTAGGCTACCAAAAAATTGACTAACGACGCTGTCGCTATCGGCACCACTTAAAGCAATAGCGGTCCAATCGTCAGAGATGCTGGCTTCAGCTTTTGAAAATACGATATATTTTTTTAAACTGTTTAGTAAATTTTCAATATTGTCTGAGTGGGCCTTTAACAAATAAGTATCGTTGTCAGTTTTACTGGCCATAAAACTCGCGATCATTCTGCCCTTATGAGTGCAGTGCGCACCATAGTGCATCTGGCTATCTGATATCTCATCCATGTTGCAAGTGACTTGCCCCTGTAAAAATTTGGCAGCGTCGATTCCTTTCACTTGAATAAACGCATCGCCACCTAAAACAGTGGAGTATGACTGATCAATATTCAATGCTGGTGAGTCATCAAAAGTTACCACACCGGTGGCGCTTAGTTGGGCATTTATAGCATTTAGAAAATCTTGCATGGTTATACAGGCTGTAGCGAAAAGTGGTAGGTATTATAGGGCTTTTATGTGCTTTGGCTAACAGTTGTTAAGTTTTATCGTTATAATCATCGTCCTTACTATTTTGCGTGAATAACCATGATGACTGACGTTGAATACCGAAAAATATACTGGCATAGCCGCCGTGGCATGTTGGAGCTAGATTTAATTCTTATTCCATTTGTTGAGAATCATTTGCGTAATATCTCGGCTGAAGAGCAGCAGCTTTACGTGAAATTTTTGGAAGAAGAAGATAACGACATGTTTAGTTGGTTTATGCGCGCCGATGTATCACAAAAACCAGAAATAGTGCGCATGGTAGAAATAATTTTAGCGTGTAACAAAGACACTATTCAGGCGGGTTGAGTATGGTGTCGCCGGCCAACGGTAAGGTGGCAGGGTAATCTAAAGTGTAATGCAGACCACGGCTTTCTTTTCTAGCTAAGGCTGATCGTATAATTAGCTGAGCAACCACGGCCAAGTTTCTTAGTTCTATTAAATCCGGGCTAATTTTGTAATTACTGTAGTACTCGTCTATTTCAGCGAGTAATAGTTCAACCCGGTGTTGGGCCCGCTGCAGGCGTTTGTTAGTTCTAACAATACCGACATAATCCCACATGAAACGGCGCAGCTCATCCCAGTTATGTGAGATAACAACATCTTCGTCTGAATCGGTAACTTGAGACTCATCCCATTTTTTTATGATCGCTGGAATGGGCTCATTTGCTAGTTTCTTTTTAATATCTTGCGCTGACGCGCGGCCATAGACTAAACATTCAAGTAATGAGTTGCTGGCCATTCGGTTAGCGCCATGCAAACCGGTAAAGGATGTTTCGCCTATGGCATAAAGCTGAGCAATATCGGTCTTACCAGTCTTATCGACCATAACGCCGCCGCAGGTGTAGTGAGCCGCTGGGACTACCGGTATCGCTTGCTTGGTTATATCGATACCTAGCTCTAAGCAGCGCTGGTAGACGGTTGGAAAATGACTAGTAATAAAGTCGGCCGGCTTATGACTTATATCTAGATACAAACAATCGATGCCTAGACGTTTCATTTCATGGTCAATGGCTCTGGCGACAATATCACGTGGGGCCAGTTCTCCGCGTTCGTCAAACTTGTGCATAAAGCGTTGGCCGTTGGGCAGTTTTAGAATGCCACCTTCGCCGCGAATTGCTTCGGTAATTAAGAATGATTTGGCTTGCGGATGATACAAGCAAGTTGGGTGGAATTGATTGAATTCCATATTTGCAACGCGACAGCCCGCGCGCCAAGCCATGGCAATCCCGTCGCCGCTGCTGCCATCCGGATTGCTAGTGTATAAATAAACTTTACTAGCTCCGCCAGTTGCCAGTGAAGTGAAACGGGCGCGAAATACTTCTACTTTACCCGTTTCGCTGTTAAGTACGTAAGCCCCGATACAGCGTTTTGTGCGCTGACTTTTATCAATGATTAGATCTACCGCCACGCGGTTTACATACACGTCAATATTAGGGTGAGCTAAAGCTTGCGCGGTAAGCGTCGATGAAACTGCTTTACCGGTGGCGTCGTCCGCATGAACAACGCGTCTATGACTATGGCCTCCTTCTTTAGTTAAATGGTAGTCCTGAATACTGTCTGCATCTTGTTCGCGGGTGAAATCGACACCTTGGTCAATTAGCCATTCGATGGTTTGTTTGCTGTTTTCCACAGTAAAGCGCACGCTGTCTTCGTTACACAAGCCAGCACCAGCGATTAGCGTGTCGCTCACATGGCTGGCAACAGAATCTGAATCAGCAATTACAGCGGCTATGCCACCTTGGGCGTAGTAAGTAGAAGACTCGATCATGTCCGACTTGCAGATAACGGCTACTTTGGCATGGTCAGCTATATTGAGCGCCAAGGAAAGACCTGCGCCGCCGCTGCCAATAACTAATACATCGTGGGTAAACTCTTGACTCATAGTGGGTTGAAAACAGCCTATAACAGTAATATAAGAGTGCTTAGTATATACAAGCCGCTATAGAACAGAAGTTTTTGCGTTTAAACGACAAACTTTTACATCAAATAGTTATAATAAGTGAACTTTTTGGTATTCAGCCGTTCTGATTATTCATGGCGATAACTGGAAATTACCCCGCTTGGGGCGGGTTTAGCGATATTTTAGTAGCTGGCGGCGATAAAAACCGTCAACTATCTGCAGTGAATGGCCACAGGGACAAAATGATTAAAAAACCTGACGCAGACCAGGCATTGGTTAAGCGTGTACAGAAAGGCGATCAGAGAGCATTCGATTTACTGGTGTTGAAGTATCAGCATAAGGTTATTGGCGTGGTGTCGCGTTATGTGCGCAATCGCGCTGATATGGAAGATATTGCCCAAGAAGCTTTTATTAAAGCTTATAGAGCATTGCCAAATTTTAGAGGTGATAGCGCTTTTTATACTTGGTTGTATCGTATAGCGATAAATACAGCCAAAAATCATTTGGTGTCGCAAAGCAGAAGGCCGCCAGCAACTGATGTAGATGCGCAAGACGCTGAATATTTATATGGGGATTCTGATTTACATGATATCCAGAATCCAGAAAATCTATTGTTTAGTGAAGAACTTAAACAGGTAGTTGATCGGGCAATAAAAGAGTTGCCAGATGATTTGCGTACGGCTGTAACTTTACGTGAATATGATGGTCTGAGTTACGAAGAAATTGCCGAAGTGATGGAATGCCCGGTAGGAACAGTAAGGTCTAGGATATTTCGTGGACGTGAAGCGATTGAAAACGAAATTCAACCGCTGTTGGCAGGCGAGTAGTTTGCTGCAATGATATTTATAACGAGAGGTTGGTAATGAGTGATAAATTACGTGAGTCAATATCTGCATTGGTCGATGGTGAAGCCAACGAAATGGACTTACATAGAGTATTAAAAGCGAGTGAGACGGACGACGAAGTGCGTCAGTCTTGGCGTCGCTATCAAGCTATCTCGGCTGTGGTTAAGAACGACGAGCGTAGTTTGCTGCGCATAGACATATCGGACGGCATAAGAGCCGCAGTAGCTAACGACAAAGCTACAAGTGGCAGTCGTATTAGTGAAATGCTAAAACCTATGATGAGCGTGGCGGTGGCGGCAACTGTTACGGTGGCAATATTAACCGGTACACAAATTTATCAAGCGGCCAGCGGCGGTGGTAATGCTTCGCTAAATGAAATCGCAACAACTGAGGATTTCAATAGTTCAGCGCCAGTGACAGCAGGACAGTTTAATAATTTGGCGCTGCCCGCATCCGTATCTACGGATGTGTATAGTAAGCCCAGCCAAGCACAGTTAGACAAACGTGCTTATGCCGATGCAGTTGCAGGACAGCGCCTAAATTCGTATATGTATCGTCATGTTGAGAATTCAAGCATCAGCACTGGTAGCGGTGTGATGCCCTTTGCCCGAGTAGAAAACTTAGAGGAAAAATAACCAGTGCCAAAGCTAAGATATTTAGCAGCGCTGTTGATAATTAGTTACCTTCCCGCGTCTGCACTGGCTCAGTCGCCTGCTCGGACAATGTTAGATGGCATGTCCAAGGCATTTCGTGAACTTGATTACCACGGCGTATTCACCTACGAATACGGTGCTGAAATGGAATCTATGCGTATTATTCATGCAGTACGTGATGGTGTTGAAGTTGAGCGACTAATCTATCTCAATGGCGAGCCACGAGAAGTGTTTCGTCATGGTCATTTATTAGAGTGCGTCCATCCTGGTGATCAAATTTTACGTTTAGGGCACACTATTTCTAGTGGCCCATTCTCCCGTAGTTTTTTAAAGTCAGTTGGCAATATAGAAGACCATTATGAAATCACCCAAGGCGGCAGTAAGCGTATTGCCGGCAAGATGGCGAATGAGCTGCGCATTAGACCTAAAGATAAATACCGTAATGGGTTTTGGTTTTATCTAGATCAAGACAGTTCGTTATTATTAAAAAGCACTATTATTAGCCCTGAAGGTAGGCCGTTGGAGCGCTTTCAATTTGCCTCAGTAGAGATTGGTGTGGAGATTGACGATGCTGATCTGGTATCGGATAAAGCTGCTACCGAAGACACTCACCAAATATTAGCCCAGACTATGTCTGCAGCTAAGCTTGCTAATGTTGAAGGGATGGATTTGGCGGTAACATGGTTGCCTCCGGGTTTTACCATTGCGGCTAGGTCTGAAACCACTAATAGCGGCGGTCCTTTGCGGTTAGCGCTTTATACCGATGGCCTTGCTAGTTTGAGCGTATTTATTGAGCAATCTCAAGCTGTGGATGAAAATATCAATGATGGCGGCGGGCGTGCTAGGCATGGCGCTACGGTAGCGTATACTCATAAAATGATGATTAACGATAAACCTTATAATGTGACGGTGGTTGGTGAAGTGCCACTATTTACTGCTGCCCGAGTCGCCCGCTATGTAAAAGCACAGGCGGCAGTAAACTAATGCGTGAAGTAGGCACAGTTGTCGCTATAGAAGAGCGTAGTTTGTGGGTGGAAACATCGCGTCAAACCGCTTGCGGTAGCTGTTCTGCACAAAAAGGGTGCGGTACTTCACTGCTGGCTAAATTGTTTCCAAATCGGAAACATTTTGTCCGCGTATTGGCTGAGCCCAGTCAGATATCACCACTGGAAATTGGTCAGGAAGTCACCTTAGAGGTATCAGATAGTTTAATTGTTAAAGCATCGCTAATTATGTATGTAGTACCTATTGCGTTATTACTTATCGGCGCTGTCATTGGCGATACCAAAGGTGCGAGTGATGGCTATGCCATTTTGGGTGGGGTCATTGGTTTGTTTGGGGGGCTAGCCTTAGTCCGGTTGCATGCATGGACTGGACGCGATAATCCGGAATTACATCCAGTCATCGTCGATACAGGCGATACGTCAGCCAAGCACAGCCAGATTTTAGAATTAACGTAATTTAAAAATTAGTATATCGAGGTCGGTTTCATGCTTCATAAGGTAGCAGGTCCATTTTTGTTGTCTGTGGTATGTGCGGTGACAGCTTTAGGTGCATCTCAGGCCTTGTCCCAACTACCAGATTTTACGTCTATTGTTGAGCGCCATGCTGGTGCGGTAGTGAAAATCACCACCATTACTCATGCTAAAAGTGGGCAATATCAGCCTTATGACAAATACAATAATGGTCAGCAATTACCCGAAATATTCCATGACTATTTTGAGCGCGATGGCCAGTCTAAAGGGCGTGAAAGTCGGTCTTTAGGGTCTGGCTTTATAGTATCTAATAATGGCTATATTTTGACTAATAATCATGTGATCGAGGACGCTGATAAGATTATAGTGCGCTTGGTCGATCGACGAGAGTTTGACGCCGAAGTTGTAGGAACCGATGAACGCAGTGATTTGGCTTTGCTAAAAGTGGATGCCAAAAATTTACCAATATTAAAGATGGCTAGCAGTGATAACTTAAAAGTTGGCGAGTGGGTGTTAGCAATAGGTTCTCCATTTGGTTTAGATTACTCAGTGTCCTCGGGTATTGTCAGCGGGATCGGTCGCAGTATTCGTGATGGTGGCGGTAGTACTTATGTACCGTTCATTCAAACCGATGTGGCTATTAATCCAGGTAATTCTGGTGGTCCTTTGTTTAACATGAGCGGCGAAGTAGTCGGTATTAATTCTCAAATATATTCGCCTAGCGGTGGCTCAGTAGGGTTGTCATTTGCTATTCCTGTTGGTTTGGCAGTTGATGTGATGGCGCAGCTTAAAGAATCTGGTTCGGTATCAAGAGGCTGGCTGGGGGTGGGTATTCAGGATGTAGATAAGGATCTGGCTGAGTCATTTGGTTTAATCAGCCCTAGGGGCGCGTTGATATCCTATATTGAGCAGAGTGGCCCTGCTGCTGCCGCTGGTGTTAAAGTCGGCGACATTATTATCGACTTTAACGGCACCGCGATTGCTGACTCTGCTGATTTACCGGCCGTGGTTGGGCTGACTAAGCCTGGTAAAAAGATCTCTATAATAGTTGTTCGCGATGGTCGCGAGCGTAACTTGAGCGTTAAAGTTGGCACTCTAGATGAAAGCAAAGCTGGTGCAACCTTAACTAGCGGCGACTCCAGCGACTTAAATAAAGTAGATAAACTAGGCCTGTTGGTTAAAGAACTAACTCAAGATCAGCAAGAAGCTGGGCAATTAGCCGGCGGTGTTGTGGTGGTTAAGGTTGAGAATGGCAGCGCTGGCGCAATGGCAAGGTTGCGTCCTGGTGACATTATTACGCTAGTTGGTGGTTATTCAATCAGCACCTTAAAAGAGTTTGAAAAAGTAGTGTCAAAACTACCGCTAGGTAAGCCTGTACCGGTGCGAATAGTGCGCAATGGCAGTGCCGGTTTCGTGGCGATTCAAGTACCGCGATAAAACCTAACCGCGTTGGTGGCAAATATGGTAAAATGCGCGTTTTTTTGACCATCAACGCGATTATTTTGCGTTGTTATGACAGGATTCAGGTAACGCTAAGTGACTAAGCTCTCTAATATTCGCAATTTTTCTATTATTGCCCATATCGATCACGGTAAATCGACAATTGCCGATCGCTTGATACAAATGTGTGGCGGCTTATCTGAGCGCGAGATGGCCTCTCAGGTTTTAGATTCAATGGATATTGAACGTGAACGTGGGATTACTATTAAAGCGCAAAGCGTGACCTTGAATTATAAAGCGAATAATGGCGAAACTTATGAGCTGAATTTCATTGATACGCCGGGCCATGTGGATTTTTCCTATGAAGTATCGCGCTCTTTGGCCGCTTGTGAAGGCGCGCTGTTGGTTGTTGATGCCGCGCAAGGCGTAGAGGCTCAGTCGGTAGCAAACTGTTACACGGCGATAGAACAGGGCGTCGAGGTGATTCCGGTGCTTAATAAAATGGATCTCCCTCAAGTTGAGCCTGAACGTGTTTGCCAAGAAATCGAAGATATTATCGGCATTGAAGCAATCGATGCATGCCGCGTAAGCGCGAAATCTGGTTTGGGTATGGAAGAGCTATTAGAAGTGTTAGTTGAGAAAGTGCCTCCTCCTGTCGGTGATCCAGATGCCCCCTTACAAGCATTGATTATTGATTCTTGGTTTGATAATTACCTTGGTGTTGTCTCGCTAGTGCGCGTGGTGAACGGCACTTTACGCAAAAAAGATAAGATTATTGCTAAATCCTTAGGCCGTGCTCAATTAGTTGATGCGGTCGGGGTTTTTACGCCTAAACGTTTGGTTACCGACAGTATTACTGCCGGTAGTGTGGGTTTTGTTGTGGCGGGTATTAAAGAGATTCATGGTGCGCCGGTAGGTGATACAATTACTCATGCTGCAACTCCGGATGTTGATCAGTTGCCGGGTTTTGAGCAAGTACAACCTAAGGTTTATGCGGGTTTATTTCCGGTAGACTCAGACGACTATGAAGATTTTCGTGAGGCTTTAGCTAAACTAACTCTTAACGATGCGTCCCTGTTTTATGAGCCAGAGAGTTCAGACGCCCTAGGCTTTGGTTTCCGTTGCGGTTTTTTAGGTCTGTTGCACATGGAGATTATTCAAGAGCGCCTAGAGCGTGAATATGATCTCGACTTAATCACCACCGCGCCAACGGTAATTTATCAAGTAGAGCTAGTCGATGGCTCTTTGGTTAAGGTTGACAGTCCTGCAAAATTGCCTCCTGCGACTAAAATCAAGGAAATGCGTGAACCTATTGTGCGCTGTAACATTTTGGTGCCACAAGACTATTTGGGTAGTGTAATTACTTTATGTGTTAATAAACGGGGTGTTCAAAAAGACATGCAGTTTATGGGCAATCAAGTATCGCTGAGCTATGAACTACCAATGGCAGAAGTAGTGTTAGATTTCTTTGACCGCTTAAAGTCAGTGAGTCGTGGCTTTGCATCGCTTGATTATAGCTTTGAGCGCTTCGAAGCGGCAAACTTGGTTAAGGTTGACGTGCTGATTAATGGCGATCGAGTTGATGCGCTGTCAATTATTGTGCATAAGGATGATGCTCAGAGCCGAGGTAGGATATTAACCGAGAAAATGAAAGAGTTAATTCCTCGTCAGATGTTTGATGTGGCTATTCAGTCGGCCATAGGTGGGCAAATTATCGCTAGGCAAACTGTGAAAGCCTTGCGTAAAAATGTAACTGCTAAATGTTATGGTGGTGATATAACTCGGAAGAAAAAACTACTCGAGAAGCAAAAGCAAGGTAAAAAACGCATGAAGCAAGTGGGTAATGTTGAAATCCCACAAACGGCATTTTTAGCCGTGTTAAAAATTGATGAAAAATAAACTTGGTGTTAACCAGTGATAAACCAGAAGAGTGAAGAAGTCTGAATGGATATAAATTTCGAATTGATTTTGGTCGTACTAGTTGGAATTTGTTTTGTAATCTGGCTGGTCGATAAATTATTTTTAAGTAAAAAGCGCCGAGGCGATACGCCAATGCCGATAGAGTATGCTCGCTCGTTTTTGCCAGTATTGGCTATAGTGTTGGGCTTAAGGTCTTTTTTAATAGAACCGTTTCAAATTCCATCGGCGTCAATGGTGCCTACGCTAATTGTTGGCGACTTTATCTTGGTTAACAAGTTTGCTTATGGCTTAAGGCTACCTGCGGTTAGAACCAAGGTTTTAGATATTGATGATCCCGAACGAGGCGATGTGATGGTGTTTTATCCACCACATGTACATATTTATTATATTAAGCGTGTTGTTGGTTTGCCTGGGGATAAAATCGCCATGATTGACAAAGTGCTTTATGTTAATGACAAAAAAGCTGATCAAAAACTACTAGCGCGGTTGCCTGTTGGCCAGCCAGAGTATAATTTGCTAAATGAAAATATTGCTGGTGTCGAGCATCAAATACAAACTAATATTGAAATGCGGCGTGAGGATAATTTTAGCTATACCGTGCCTGCAGGCCATTATTTTATGATGGGTGATAATCGCAATAACAGTAGTGATAGCCGATTTTGGGGGCCAGTACCTGAAGAGAATATTGTAGGTAAAGCCTTTGGTATTTGGATGAACTGGGGTGAGTTTTTGAGCATACCTAGTTTTAAGCGAGTAGGGGCAATAGAGTAATTGCTAACATTATTTTGCATTTTTATAGCTGATAATGTTTGATGGTGGAAATGGATTGGAGACTTAAGGTATGAAATCAAAGCTTGGTTTGTTAATTATTGGTATCTTCATTGGCCTGTGTGCGATCAAGATTGCGCCTATCTATATGTCCGGGTTCACAATTACCAGCGTTATAGAAGAGCTAACAGCAGAAGCAGCAACTAACGGTTATGACCGACGGGGAATCAAAGACCGCTTAGTTAAGCGCTTTGATATGAACAGCATTACAGCGATTTCGCCAAGCGATGTAGCGATCTCGTTTTCTGACGATCAAGTTGTATTAGATGCTAATTACGAGGCGCGAGTGCCTTTCGTATTTAATATCGATGTTATTGTTAGGTTTGAAAATAATATATTTACTGCTGCAAAAAATTAAACATTACTGTGCCCAATTTACTTAAGCAATTACAACAAAATCTGGGCTATCAATTTAATGACGAGTTGCTGTTAAGAACAGCACTTACTCATCGCTCCTTCTCTAGCGATCATAATGAACGGTTTGAATTTTTAGGCGATAGTTTGGTAAATATGTTGGTAGCTGAGATGCTGTTTGAGGCATATCCAAATTTACCAGAAGGTAAGTTAACGCAGCAGCGGGCTATGTTAGTTAAAGGAAAGACTTTAGCTAAAATAGGCAAGGCGTTTGACGTAGGTGAATACCTTACGCTAGGCGTAGGTGAAATTAAAAGCGGGGGTACCCAGAGAGAATCTATCCTAGGCGATGCGGTGGAAGCAATTATTGCCGCTATTTATCTTGATAGTGATTTTGACCATTGCCGCACCACTGTCAGGCAGTGGTTTGAAGATAGAGTGGCGAATATCGATACTCTGGGTAAAGCCAAAGATGCCAAAACTCGGTTGCAAGAAGTGTTGCAGGCAAGTGGAAAATCTTTGCCTGTATATAAGACTAAAGAAGTGCAGGGCGAACAGCATAATCAACGATTTGTAGTTAGCTGCAAGGTAGC
Organism: Pseudomonadales bacterium; assembly: GCA_046710535.1. GTDB lineage: Bacteria > Pseudomonadota > Gammaproteobacteria > Pseudomonadales > CAWVSB01 > CAWVSB01. The sequence goes on along the minus strand of JBKEHH010000008.1, from coordinate 62,270 downwards.
TTTATTGCAAAAGCCAACTGAAGGCACGGCTGCCAGTAAAAAAATGGCCGAACAAATCGCCGCAGAAAAAGTACTGCAGGCATTAGGAGAAGACGATGAATAAAGCGGTTGATGGGTTCCGGTGTGGATTTATCGCGATAGTGGGTCGACCTAATGTTGGTAAGTCCACTTTACTCAATTATATTTTAGAACAAAAAATTAGTATCACTTCGCGTAAGCCTCAAACGACGAGGCACAAAATTTTAGGCATCAAGACAACTGACAGTTCTCAAATTATTTATGTTGATACGCCCGGAATTCATAAAGCGAATGAAAAGGCGATTAACCGCTACATGAATAAAGCTGCAACCAGTGCGGTACGTGATGTTGATGCGGTAGTGTTTGTGATTGAAAAGCTACGCTGGACTGACGAAGACGACCTTGTGTTGGTTGAGCTTAAGGCGTCTAAGTGTCCAGTTATTGTTGTTATTAATAAGGTTGACCAAATTGACGAAAAAGAAAAGTTATTGCCTTATATAACTGAATTAAAAGAGCGGCACGACTTTCATCAAGTGATTGCTATTTCTGCTTTACACGGTAAAAATTTAGACGTGCTACAAGAAAGTATTGAAGAGCTATTACCAGCAGGAGTGGCATATTATCCGGATGATCAAATTACTGACAGAACCGAACGCTTTTTGGTCTCTGAATTGGTGCGTGAGCAAATTATGCGTCAGTTGGGTGATGAGCTTCCATATTCCATAGCGGTTGAGATCGAAAATTTTAAATCCGACGGTAAAACTATTCATATTGATGCGTTAATATTAGTTGAACGTGACGGGCAAAAAGCGATTGTTATTGGTAAAGGTGGTGAGCGCTTGAAAACTATTGGTGAGCGCTCGCGACGTGATATGGAAATTATGCTCGATGCCAAAGTTATGCTAAAACTGTGGGTGAAAGTTCGTCGGGGCTGGTCTGATGATGATAGAGCACTTAAAAGTCTTGGTTATCTAAACGAGTAGCAACGGGTTAGTTTCGCTTATGGCTAGTGCTCAAACTACTGCGACCGCTTTTGTTCTTCATAGTCGGCCATATCAAGACAGCAGCTTATTAGTCGATTTGCTAACCGTTGAATTAGGCTTAGTTCGGGTAGTAGCTAAAGGCGCGAGAAATAAATCCAAAAAGAATGCTTTGCGCTGTGATCCATATACTAAGCTTCAGGTTAATTTGTCCGGTCGCTCAAATCTTAAAACTTTATATGCTAGTGAAGTTCTCCTCAGTAGTTATAGTCTGCAGGGTGAGCGACTATTTGCCTCAATGTATGTCAATGAATTAATACTGCGAGTATTACATGAGGGTGATCCGTTGCCGGAAATGGTGCCTTTGTATGAAAGTGTTATTGCTAAGCTCGCGGGTACAGAAAATTTAGAGCTGATACTACGTCCGTTCGAGTTACAGCTACTAGATTTGCTCGGTTATGGTATTGATTTTGGAGCTGATGTAGATGGCAATGAGATTTTGTTAGATAAAATGTATACCTACATACCCGAGCATGGTTTTCAATTAATTAGCGATACCCAGCAAGCTAAAGATAGATTTACGGGCCAGCAAATTAACGGTGTTGAACAAGGCGATTTAAGTGACGGACAGTCGCGCCGCGACGCTAAAAAGTTATTACGTTTAGCGCTCTCGCCATTGACTGGAAATAAGCCGTTCATGAGCCGAGAGTTATTTGCAGGAGTTCAAGTTAAGTGATTGTGGGCGTCGGTAGCGATATTGTTAAAATACAGCGCATCGCTGACTCTTTGGACCGTTTAGGTGAACGCTTCGCTAAGCGTATTTTAAGCGTGGAAGAACTAGTTCAGTATGATAATCACTCTAATAAAATAGCATTTTTAGCGAAACGGTTTGCGGCCAAAGAAGCAGCAGGTAAAGCGTTAGGCGTTGGTATTGGGCAAGGAGTATCTTGGGCTGAAATCATTGTGGTTAATGATGAGCTGGGGGCGCCCAGGCTTAAATTTGTAGGTGAAGCGAAGATTTGGTGTGAGCGTAAAAGTGTTAGCTCTAGCCATATTAGTTTGTCTGATGAACAAGAATTTGCCGTCGCTTTTGTGGTGCTTGAGAGTCATTAAGCTAGTCTTTGTCCTTATAAGTCTTCAGGCTTATCTATATCCTTTAAAACTCCTTCGTCATTTAACGCTAGTTCTATTACTGCATGTTGATTGTTTAAGACAATATCTTTGCCGCCTTTATCGTCGTTAAGTTGTTCTAGCTGTGGGTAAAAGCTACTGCCGAAGCAAACTGGGTTACCATTTTTGGCGTCATAGGTCGGCACAATAATACTATCTCCATTCGCAGCGGCGGCAATATTGCAATAGGTTTTTGATTCCACATATGGCATGTCTGCTAGTACAATAATTACCGCATTCCAATCTCTGCATATGCTTATTCCTCTGGCAATACTACTGCCCATGCCATTATCAGAATTCTCATTAACTACCCACTTAACTCTGTTTCCATCTAATTGTTGCTGTAAGCGTAAGTCATCTTTTTTTAAGCAGACGATTAGCGGTAGCTGAGTTGTTTGAATGGTGGCTAGTGTATTTTCTATGATGGTTTGTCTGTTGGGCATGATCGCCATACGTTTGTCGCTACCAAAGCGAGTGGCAGAGCCCGCGGCAAGTAGCAATACGCCTACAGTCATGGCGTTAGTCTACGAGCGGCGGTTGCGCGCAGTGAGGTTAGTTCGGCCATAATAGATACGGCTATTTCCAGTGGGGTTTTGCTGCCAATAGATAGACCAACTGGGGCATGTAATCGATTAAGTTGTTGCTCGTTAAACCCTTGTGCCAAAAGCCTTTGCCTGCGGCTGAGACTAGTGCGCATTGACCCCAATGCGCCAACATAAAACGCATCAGTCTTTAGTGCACTGGCAATAGCTACGTCATCAATGGCGTTAACATGAGTCAAAGAAATAATAACACTCTGCGCATCATCTCCCTGCTTGGAAATCAGTTGGTCGGGAGTATCGAAAATAGCCTCAACATTATCAACATTCCAGTGTTCAATTAGTTCAGGGCGAGGGTCGCAAACAATGACTTTATAATCCATTGCCAAGGCTAGTTCAGCTAAAACTTTGGACAGTTGACCTGCACCAATCAGCAACATTTGAAAATGAGGTCCAAAGCAGTGAGTGATTTGGTCACCTGAATAATCCAGCTGATGAAATGTTGGTGTTGCTTTCAGAATGCTAGAATTATCATCGATACTAGAAACACGACTAATACATTTGCGTTGGGAAATAGCGCTAAGAATTTGCTTAAATTGCTGCTGGTTTTCGGTGTTGGCCACGATTGGCCGCACTAATAACTTTAGCTCGCCGCCGCAGGGCAAGCCAAGACGTTCGTTCTCGCTGGCATCCACCCCATAAGTTAAAATACTCGGATTACTTGCCGGCAACTGCTGGCTTAATATTTGTTTAGCTATTTCGTCTTCAATACAGCCGCCTGATACTGACCCGCAGCTCACCCCTAATGAATTAATTACCAATAGCGAGCCAATTGGTCGTGGTGATGAGCCTTTGGTGGCAATAATAGTGCATAGCCAGCAATCACTATCAATACGCAGCCACTTGTCTATCTGCTCTATTACTTGTCTGTCTGCTGAATGCACGAATAATTACCGATAAGCTTGCAATAGTGTCATGTTATTTGCTGGATTTAGCCTTATTTCTGATCCACTATCTAAGTTGCAACGTTATCACGATATAATGCCAAAAATCTAAATCGAAGGCTGGCAATGATTGAATTTTATTTGAACGGTAATGCAGTACAGGCTGATGTCACTGGCGACACGCCGTTGCTGTGGGTAGTGAGAGACGAATTTAAATTAAAGGGTTCTAAATTTGGCTGCGGTATGGGTATGTGTGGTGCTTGCAGTATGCATTTAGACGGCGAATCTATCCGTACTTGTATTTTGCCCATTAGCGCCGTTGCGGGTAAGCAAGTGACAACTATCGAAGGGTTAGGTCGGCCAGACTCACTGCATGTTGTTCAAGCCGCATGGCGTGATATTAACGTGCCTCAGTGCGGTTACTGCCAGTCTGGTCAAATAATGTCGGCTGCTGCGTTACTGGCTAAAAATACTGCCCCTAGTGACGCTGATATTGACGCAGCCATGAGCGGTAATATTTGCCGTTGTGGCACTTACCCGAGGATTAAACAGGCAATTCACAATGCTGCCAAGCAGATGAACAGTGGCGTCGCCTATTTTGATCCCCAGGCAAAAGCGGGAGGCCAGCTATGACTACTCTAATGCAAACACGCCGCGGCTTTCTAAAAACAGTCGCTTTAGCGGGAGGTGGTTTAGCGCTTGCTTTTCAAATGACAAGTTGTAGTAGTAAGAGTATTAATCGCTCTAATGACCGCCAGTTGATGCCAAATGCGTTTATTCAAATCACCCCTGATAATACCATTACCTTTTATATGCCGCGGGCAGAAATGGGACAGGGGATTCTGGATGGTTTAACGACCATCATTGCTGAAGAGCTAGATGTTTCGCCTCAGGCTATTACCGTTGTGCATGCCGGCGTAGATAAAGCCTACGGCAATCCAGAATATGTAATCCAGGCGACCGGTGGAAGTAACAGTGTAAAAGCGCATTATCAAGGCTTGCGTGAAGCGGGTGCCACCGCGAAAGCTATGTTGCTTGCAGCCGCAGCACAAGACTTAAGCCTTAATGTTAGCGAATTGACCACTAAAAGTGGCAGTATTACCGCGCAAGGTAAAACTTATTCATATGGAGAATTTGCATTAAGTGCTGGCATGCTCGCGATTCCTGAGCAGATGCAGTTGAAAGACAGTAAAGACTTTTCTGTTATTGGTAAAAACAGTATTCGCTTAGATATACCGGATAAAGTGGTTGGTGCAGCCGTGTTTGGTATTGATATAGAATTTGATGGTCTTTATAGAGCAGCATTAAAGCGCTGCCCCGTTATTGGTGGGACGGTTAAATCGTTTGATGCCGGTGATGTTAAAAATAGCCGGGGCGTTAAGTCTGTAGTGGAAATTTTTAACGGTATTGCTGTGGTGGCCGATACCTATTGGCAGGCGAAAACTGCATTGCAAGAGATAACGGTTGAATGGGACCTGCCAGAGCTGGCGCAAATAAACAGCAGTGATGTTAAACAGCAATACCAGCAAGCTTTAGACGAAGACGATGGTAAACAGTGGTTAGTCCAAGGAGATGAAAAGACGCCGTTTGAAAATCTACCCCAAATTATTGAGGCCGACTACTCAGCGCCTTATTTAGCGCATGCCACAATGGAGCCAATGAATTGCACGGTGAAAATCGATGGCGATAAATGTGATATTTGGGTTCCAACTCAATCGCCCGACGTTGCCCAAGGTGTGGCAGCTTTTTATTGTAATGTGGCTAAAGAGAATATTGCCGTTCACTCTACTCTTATTGGCGGCGGCTTTGGCCGCAGGGCAAATCAAGATTATGTGGCTGAAGCGGTTAGTATTGCGATGGCGAGTCAGTTGCCGGTACAGCTAGTCTGGAGCCGTGAAGATGATATGCAACATGATTATTATCGTCCTGCGACAATGGTGCGTTACAAGGCGGGCTTAGATGCCAAAGGCAAACTGCAGAGTTTATACAGCAAGGCTGTTGGGCCTAATTTAATGCCTTATATGATGGACAGTTCGATGAAAGCATTTGTGCCCGACTTTGTGCCCGATGGCATGGTGAACTGGATGGGTAAAAGAGGCTTTGACCTTTATGGTAATTGGCTAATGGATGAGGCTTCGGTTGAGGGTTTATACGAAGACTACGAAATGCCCAATAAAGAAGTCCGGCATGTGACGGTCGACCCCGGATTACGGATCGGTTACTGGCGCTCGGTGGGACATTCCTTCAGTGGCTTTTTTAAAGAAGGCTTTGTTGATGAATTAGTATATGCAACTGGCCAAGATCCCGTACAGTTTCGCTTAGATCATACGCAAGAGAATCCTCGGCTTAATGGGGTGATAAAAGCAGTAGCTGAATTGGCTAATTGGCAGCAACCAAGAGAAGGCCGGTTTTTGGGTATTGCCGCGCATGAGTCGTTTCATTCTTTTGTCGCCGAAATAGCTGAAGTCTCGGTGGAGGCGGGTAAGTTAGTTGTGCATAAAGTCTATTGTGCGGTTGATTGCGGCGTTGTCATTAATCCAGATACTGTTGTTGCCCAAATGGAAGGCGGTATTATATTTGGAATGACAGCGGCGCTGTATGGCAATATCACCTTAAAAGACGGTATAGTTGAACAAACTAATTTTCATAACTATCAAATGGTAAGGATGCCTGAGTCACCAGCGATAGAAGTGGTGATTGTGGCAAGTGAAGAGAAGCCAACCGGTGTCGGCGAGATATCTGTGCCACCTATTGCGCCTGCCATCGCGAACGCAATTTTTGCCGCTACCGGTCAACGCCTCAGAGAATTGCCGCTAAAGCTAGCCTAGTGAGGCAGGATTTATGAACCATTTTTATGCGCGTGAACTTAGGCTAAAATACTTGCTCTAAATCAACTCCGTATTAAAGAGAACTGAATTAATGAACTATCCTACTATTGAGGCGTGTGTTGGCAATACGCCTTTGGTTCGTTTGCAGCGCCTGCCTGGCGATACCAGCAATACGATCTTAGCTAAGCTGGAAGGTAATAATCCTGCTGGCTCGGTTAAAGACAGGCCCGCGCTTAGCATGATTAATGAAGCCGAAGCGAAAGGCGTGATTAAGCCGGGTGATACATTGATAGAAGCAACCAGTGGTAATACCGGTATTGCTCTGGCAATGGCCGCTGCCATTAAAGGCTACCGCCTTATTTTAATAATGCCTTCCCATATGAGTAGTGAGCGCAAGCTAGCAATGTCAGCTTATGGCGCAGAACTAATCGAAGTCAGCAAGCAAGATGGCATGGAAGGTGCAAGAGACTTAGCTGTGGCAATGGAAAACGATGGCAAAGGCGTTGTGTTAGACCAATTTGGTAATACCGACAACCCTTTGGCGCATTATAAAACAACAGGCCCTGAAATTTGGCAGCAAACCGGTGGAGAAGTTACCCATTTTATAAGCTCAATGGGAACGACCGGCACTATTATGGGTTGCTCTACTTATTTGAAGGAGCAAAACAGCAAAATTGAAATTATTGGCCTACAGCCTAAAGACGGTTCCAGTATTTCAGGTATTCGTCGCTGGGGCCAAGCTTATTTACCGTCTATTTTTGATGGTCAACGGGTTGATACAGTAATGGATATTGATCAACAAGAAGCTGAAAACACTATGCGAGCACTGGCGGAAAAAGAAGGTATTTTTTGTGGTGTGTCGTCTGGAGGCGGGATTGCTGCAGCACTAAAAGTAAGCGCGCAGGTTGAAAATGCGACTATAGTTGCCATTATTTGTGACCGCGGTGACCGTTATTTAAGCACCGGTGTCTTTAACTAATATAACTTAACAAATAGGTATGGCTTGCAGCTAAACAATGGTTAGAGTCCGTAACATTCATCCAGTAAAAAGCGAAGCTGTCGTCGATCTTGATGACTGGGCTAATAGCTTAAAGTGCACTAAATTCGAGCGTGAAGAATATTTGCGTGCAGCGAAGTTGGTTGAAGAAGTTCAATATATTTCTACTGGTTCGCGTTATGTTTGGGGTGACAAGGGCGATTGTCTGACTGCCGGCCTGGGTATGGCTGAAATATTGATCGAATTGCATCTCGATGCGGCCAGTATCAGTGCTGCTATTTTATATAGAGCAATCCGCGAAGAGCGGCTGTCGTTAGATAAAGTCAAAAAATTATTCGATACTGAAGTGTTAGCCTTGTTAGACGGCGTCACTCAGATGGCTGCTATCGGGCAAGCTTTGCATCCCACCCGAGAAGTTGTGCTTGGTCAAAGTCAGACTCAAGTAGACACTATACGCCGCATGTTAGTCACAATGATTGATGACGTACGTGTGGCTCTAATTAAATTAGCTGAGCGCAATTGTGCATTACACGCCTTAAAAAATGAGCCGGTTAAACGTTGGCAAGTTGCCAAAGAGGTGTCTGAAGTTTATGCGCCTTTAGCCCATCGCTTAGGTATTGGTTACCTAAAGTGGGAGCTGGAAGATTTAGCCTTTCGCTATTTAGAACCCGATTCCTATATGCAAATAGCTAAGCTGCTTGATGGTAAAAGGCGTGATAGAGAGAAGTTTCTTAGTGTTGTTCAGAAAGAAATTCTAGCTGAGCTAAAAGCTAAAAACGTCAATGGAGAAGTTCAAGGTCGAGTAAAGCATATTTATAGTATTTGGCGCAAAATGCAGCGCAAAGGTATTTCGTTTTCAGAAGTTTATGATATTCGTGCAGTCAGGATATTGGTGAACGACCTCCAGGATTGTTATGGCGCTTTAGGAGTGGTTCATACTAAATGGCGCAATATCCCGCGTGAATTCGATGACTATATTGCTAACCCTAAAAATAACGGTTATCAGTCATTGCACACTGCAGTTATCGGCCCAGAAGGTAAAGCGCTAGAGATCCAGATTCGAACTTACCAGATGCATACCGATGCTGAGTTTGGTGTTTGTGCTCATTGGGCCTATAAGGGCGCCGATAAGAAATTGGAGCGACAAGATTCGTATGAGCAAAAGATAGGTTGGTTGCGCCAAGTACTTGAATGGCATGAAGAGCTCGGTGAGGTGGACGCTTTGGGTCCGCTTACCTCGGAAGTGGCACAAGACCGTATCTATGTGTTTACCCCTAAAGGGCATGTAGTTGATTTGCCGGAAGGTTCAACCTCCGTTGATTTTGCATACCATATTCACACTGAGGTGGGACATAAATGCCGCGGGGCTAAAGTAGATGGCCGTATTGTGCCGTTAACCTACCATTTAAAAACGGGTGAACGGGTAGAGATACTTAGCAGCAACAAAGCGAAACCTAGTCGTGATTGGTTACGTCTCGATTTAGGCTATAGCCGTTCTTCACGCACTCGCTCTAAAATTCAGCAGTGGTTTAGGTTACAAGCTAAAGACACCAATTTAGATTTAGGCCGCAGCGTGCTTGAGCGTGAATTTAAACGCATGGCGATGACTAGCGTCGATATCAAAGTTGTTGCTGACAAAATGAATTGTCAGTCGGTGGAAGTACTTTATATATCGGTTGGCTCTGGCGATATAACGGCCAATCAGGTAATGGCTGCGGCGCAGCGTTTGATAGATAAAACTCATGGTCGTCAGCTCGACTTTAGTGATTTTGAAACTGCACGCACTGCCAAGCAAGATTCTGGCATTAAGGTCCAGGGGGTGGGAAATTTACTGACCGTTATTGCGGGTTGTTGTAATCCTGTGCCGGGTGACGATATAGCGGGTTATATAACTCATGGTCGAGGGGTTAGCGTGCACCGCGGTGATTGCGGTAAGTTGTTAAACCTGCAAAAAAATGAGCCCGGTCGTGTTGTGCTGGTAGAGTGGGGCCAGTCGGCAGTAACTTTTATTGCTCACGTTGCGGTTGAAGCAGTTGATCGACAAGGCTTATTACGCGATATAACTACCATGTTATCTAATGACAGAGTTAACGTTATTGGGATGAATACAATGTCCGATACGCATCAGCATACTGCCAGTATGAAGTTAACCGTGGAGGTGAAAAGTGTTACTGATCTTAGTCGCCTGTTAAGTCGCCTGTCACAGCTACCAAATATTGTCAGCGTACAAAGGATTACTGAATCTAATGGCGGATAAATATTCAGTAGAAGATTTGCTAATCATGATGCAGCGCTTGCGTGACCCTATTGATGGTTGCCCTTGGGATCGACAGCAAACCCTAGAGACTATCATTCCTTATACTCTTGAAGAGTGTTACGAGCTGGCTGACACTATTGCCAGTGGCGACAGTGAGCATTTAAAGGAAGAGTTGGGTGACGTGTTATTTCAGGTAATATTTCATAGTCAGATAACGACTGAAGAATACGGTTTTGGCTTTAATGATGTTGTGCATACCTTGGTTGATAAATTAGTTAATCGCCATCCCCACGTATTTCCAGCGGGAACCCTCGCCTCGCGGGCAGCTGATGCGGTTCTTGATACGGCTGAAATTAGTGCCAGTTGGGAAGCGATTAAACAGCAAGAACGTAAGAAAAAACAAAAGACAGGTTTACTTGCTGATATTCCGGTGGCTTTTCCGTCTTTGGTACGAGCGCAAAAACTGCAAAAAAGGGCCTCATCTGTGGGTTTTGATTGGTCAGATATTAAGGCCGTTAAAGCAAAAGTCGATGAGGAGTTTGCCGAATTAGCGCAAGCGATGGCTAATAAGGATGAGGCGAATATAAGTGAAGAAGCCGGCGACGTATTGTTTTCGATGGTCAATATGGTTCGTCATTTGGGCTTGGATGCTGAGACAGTTCTGCGTCAGGCGTCAACTAAATTTGAGTCTCGGTTTACTATTGTTGAACAGCTTGGTCTCGATAGCGGTAAAGAGCTTTCAGCTATGACTAGCGCTGAAATGGAAGCTCTATGGGTAGAAGCAAAGTCACGCAGTTCTAGTTAGAGTTGTTGCAGAAACACTGCTGTTTTTTTAATTTTCGGCGTGAAATGACAAATTTATTGTCTTTTGGGTTTGGTATTCTAATGTTTCCTAGTAGCTTTTCGTCTGTATTTCTAGTCTTGACTAAGAAATAACTCCGTGTATTGTGTCGCCTCTCCTGTTTCGAGGTAGTTTAAGCAGCACAGGAATCGAATGCAGCGAATTAGTAAGGTTTTGAGGAAGCATATATGAGAGTTATTTTATTAGGCGCCCCGGGCGCAGGTAAGGGCACGCAGGCTCAATTCATTATTGAGCATTTCAACATTCCTCAGATTTCCACCGGTGACATGTTGCGAGCTGCCGTAAAGGCAGGCACCGAGTTAGGCGTAAAAGCTAAAGCTGTTATGGACAGCGGCGGTTTAGTATCCGACGATATTATTATTGGTTTAGTTAAAGAACGTATTCAAAAAGCTGATTGTGCTAACGGTTTTTTGTTCGATGGCTTTCCAAGAACTATTCCACAAGCTGAAGCCATGGTTGAAGCGAGCGTAGATATTGATGCTGTTGTTGAAATAGATGTTGATGATGAGGCAATTGTAGCGCGCATGAGCGGACGTCGTATACATCCTGGATCAGGCCGTATTTACCACGTTGAATATAATAAGCCGAAGCAAGCAGGTTTGGATGATGTAACTGGTGAATCCTTGGTGCAACGTGAAGACGACCAAGAAGACACTGTACGTCATCGTCTTTCTATTTATCACGAACAAACCAAACCACTGGTTGGGTTTTATCAAGGTATGCAAGGTGACAACACGCCTGCGTATCATAAAATTGCGGGTATTGGCTCGGTACAAGAGATTAAAACTAGGTCTTTAGCTGCGTTAAGTTAAGCTGAAAACGGTCTGCTAGCGTATAGTTAGCACTGTAGTTAATTAGCCGAGTTTTTAATGGATAATCCTGATAAAAAAATTGAAAAAATTGGTGTTATCCTTGCCAATCTAGGGAGTCCGACCGCTCCTACTCCAAAAGCCGTTCGATCATTTCTTATTCCTTTTTTGCATGATCATCGCGTTATTGAATTAACGCGCTGGCTGTGGTGTCCTATCCTTTACGGTATTATTTTGCCGTTTCGCTCGGTTAGTTCAGCTAAAAACTATGCCAAAGTTTGGTGGCCAGAGGGCTCGCCCCTAAGAGTAATTACCGAGCGACAAGTGGCAGCGTTGCAAGCCTACTTAGATGAAACTAATCCTGAGCAATATAGAGTTACTCAAGCATACAGCTACAGCGCGCCTAGTCTAGAGTCGGCCTTAGATAAACTGCGTGATGAAAACGTAGGGCAGGTGGTTATGCTGCCACTCTATCCACAATATTCTGCCACTAGTACCGCGCCGCTACTTGACCAGTTGGGTGATTATTTTCAGTCACGCCGTGATAGTTTACAGGTTTCTTATGCCCGCTCTTATTTTAATTATGCTCAGTATATTGCGGCGCTGGCGAAATCAGTGAAGAAGTATTGGGCTGAGCATGGCCAAGCGGAAATTCTATTGATGTCCTTTCACGGTATTCCCCAGTCATTTGCTGATAAAGGTGATCCTTACCCGCAAGAATGTGAACAGACCGCTAAATTATTGGCGCAAGAATTAGGTTTGCAGCAAAGTCAGTGGCAACTTAGTTTTCAGTCGCGTTTAGGTAGAGCGAAGTGGTTAGAGCCTAGTACTAGTGATTCGGTAGAACTTTTGGGGCAGCAAAAAATATCTTCAGTGCAGGTGATTTGCCCTGGGTTTTCAGTAGATTGCTTGGAAACACTTGAAGAAATTGAAATGGAAAATGCTGAAATATATGAAGCGGCTGGTGGTAAAGGTTATCAATATATACCTTGCTTAAACGATAGTCGTGATCATATCGAAATGATTGCCGAGTTAGTTAAGTCGCATCAAGTAGGCTAATTTTTTGTTAGCTGCTCTAGGGTATTAATATTCATAAAAGCCTTGGTGTTTTCGCCAAGGTCTGCACACTGCCAATTTGTTGTGTCAAACCAAGCCCGCAGCGATTTTCGCTCAGCTAACAGCTGCTGTTGGGCGGTTTCAGCAAACATTTTTGTTAATAGCGCATGGCTGTAATGCTCCTTGTTACCATCGCTGGCGACAATGGCCGAGGCGGCGCTGCTTTGTCTCCTTTCATTTAACCGTGCGAGCAGATTTTCAGGAATAAGTGGCGTATCGCATGGACATAACAGAATAAGGTCATGCTTGGCAGCCGTCACGCAGCTAGCAATACCAGCAAGAGGGCCCAGAAAATCGGTGCTTGAGTCTTTGATACATGTATAACCAAATGCTTGGTACTGCTCAATATTACGGTTACAGCTAATAATTATTTCATCAACTTGTGGCGCTAAACGTTCTATCACATGTTGAATTAATGGCTTATTGCGCCACTCCATTAGCCCTTTGTCTACCCCACCCATACGTTGCCCTTCACCGCCGGCTAAAATTATTGCGCTACATGTCATTGATGATCTGTTTCCTGTGGGCATCTGGTATAATCTGTCACCATTGTAACCAATAAATTTATTAGTCATACCCACTTAACTAAAGGATTCTAGCTTGGCCAAGATTTTGGCAATAGACACTAGTGCCGGCGCTTGCTCAGTTGCTATTTATGGCGATGGTATTTGCGCTGAAGAATTTGTACTTAGTCCGCGCGAACATACTCGAAAAATTTTGCCGATGGTTGATAGTGTTTTGTCGGCGCAAACTTTGCGCCTGCAAGATATAGACGCAATTGCATTTGGCCGCGGACCTGGATCATTTACTGGGTTAAGGATAGCTGCAGGAGTTGTGCAAGGCTTAGCATTTGCGGCCGATTTACCGGTTGTGCCGGTGTCATCGTTGGCGGCTATGGCGCAAGGTTGGATTGGCGAATGCGAACAGCCATGCGAGGAGACGATTTGCGTTGCCTTTGATGCTCGCATGGGTGAAGTTTATTTTAGTCGCTTTAAAAGTGAGGCTGGCTTCTGTCAGTTGATTGGCGATGAATTGATAAGTCAGCCCGCCAACATTGAGTTAACCCATTTAGCCAATCCTATTGTGGCACTGGGCTCCGGTTGGAATTATAACGATTTGTTAATGGATGCTAATTGCCTAGTAAAAGACAGTGAGCGAGAAGTACGAGCATTGGACGTTGCCATACTGGCTCAGCAGCAGTATCTGGCGGGACATACTGTGAGCGCTGAACTAGCGCTGCCGGTATATTTACGAAATGAAATAAGCTGGAAAAAGCTTGCTGATCAATAAGGGATGAATATGGGGCAAGTAGCTGATATCAGTATATGGCAAGCCGTGCTGTTAGCAATTATGCAGGGTTTGACCGAGTTTTTGCCTATTTCGAGTTCAGCTCATTTGATTTTACCGAGCGAAGTGCTGGGTTGGCCCGATCAAGGGCTGGCGTTTGATGTTGCCGTGCATATTGGGTCGTTGCTGGCCGTGGTTATTTATTTTCGCAGAGATATTCATGAATTAGTTACCGCTTGGTTTGGCTCTTTTTTAGGACAAGGTGTTAGCGCTGAAAGTAAAATGGGTTGGGCGGTTATAGTCGCAACGATTCCGGCGGGTCTAGCTGGTTTGTTGTTTGATAGTTATATTGAAGCAAATTTGCGCAGTGTAGCTGTAATTGCGGCTACCACTATTGGCTTTGGTTTGTTGCTGGGCTTGGCTGATAAAAAATCGTTTGCCAACTACCAAACGGTAACTATGGCAGTGGCTATTATAATTGGCTTAGCCCAAGCTTTGGCGCTTGTTCCTGGCACTTCGCGGTCTGGTATTACCATGACTGCCGGCTTGTTATTGGGTTTGTCACGTCAGCTTGCTGCACGTTTTTCTTTTCTGCTGTCTATCCCGTTAATTGTCGTTGCCGGTGGTTTAAAAACTTTGCAGCTTATCGAGATGGAGTCCGTCGCACCATGGGGAATGATTGGTATATCTATAGCAATATCAGGCATTACCGCATATTTATGTATCCATTGGTTTTTAAAATTGCTGGATAGAATAGGCTTTATGCCATTTGTAACTTATCGTTTGTTGCTTGGTACGGTATTAATAGGGTTAATTGCGGCTGGCGTCGCTAGTTAAAGGGTAGAAATATGAATGAAGAGTCGTTTAATCAAAAACTATTACAGTTTTTACAGCAGTCGCCAACGCAGTTTCATGCGGTTGCCAATATGGCAAAGCAGCTTGTCGTTAACGGCTTTAGCCAACTTAACGAAGTTGATCAGTGGGAATTAACTAAAGGCAGTGGTTATTTTGTTATTCGTAATGATTCAGCCATTATTGCTTTTTACTATGGCGGTGACGGGTTGGTGCAAAATGGCATCCGATTATTTGGTGCTCATACTGACAGTCCATGCTTAAAAGTGAAGCCTAACCCTTTGTTAGCAAAGAGTGGTTTTATTCAGTTTGGCGTAGAGGTATATGGTGGCGTATTACTAAACCCATGGTTTGATCGAGATTTATCGCTAGCGGGAAAAATTTATTATGAGTCTAGCAATGGTCAATTGAATTCTACTTTGATAGATTTTAAGCGGGCGATTGCCTGTATTCCGAGCCTTGCTATCCATTTAGACCATGAGGCAAATGAGAATAGGACGATAAATAAACAGTTACATATACCGCCAATTGTCAGTTTAAATGCTGATGATAGTTTTACTGATTTTAGTCAGTGGTTACAAGCTGAGTTAACCGCGCTGCAGCCGGAATTAGATGTGGCCAAAGTATGTGACTATGAGTTAAGTTTTTATGATACTCAGTCGCCTGCAATGGTTGGACTGAATAGCGATTTTATAGCTAGCGCTAGACTGGATAATTTATTGAGTTGTTATATCGGGCTAGATGCTTTGCTAGCTTGTAATGGGACTCAGAGCGCAATGTTGGTATGCACCGATCATGAAGAAGTGGGCAGTGTCAGTGCCGCGGGAGCTGACGGCACATTTTTACAATCGGTACTTGAGCGGTTGACTGAGACAGATGAGGCGAGAGCGAGAATGATAGCTAAGTCGATGCTGATTTCAGCCGATAACGCCCACGCAGTGCACCCTAATTATGCGGATAAACATGATGGCAACCATGGACCAGCCCTTAATAAGGGGCCTGTTATCAAGCAAAATGCCAATCAGCGTTATGCCACTAATGGTGAAACTGCGGCTATTTTTAGTCAGCTGTGTGAGCACGAGGGAGTGCCTGTACAGCGTTTTGTCGTCCGCAGTGACATGGCTTGTGGTAGCACTATTGGCCCAATTACTGCTGCTAATATTGGTGTTAAAGCCATAGATGTGGGTGTGCCGCAATTAGCTATGCATAGCATCAGGGAGCTAGCAGGAAGTAAAGATTCTTGGTGGTTGGCCAAAGTAGCCAAACGATTTTTTGAGTCCAAAAACGTATAGCTTTTCATCTCTTATATAATTAAATATAAGATTATAACAATTCGTTATAACTTTTAGTTTGTACCATAGTGATATGTTTTCTATAGTGCGGTCCTTAATTTAAGATTAGGACGGCAACGATGTCGGAAGCAATATTAAAACAAGATCAAGCTGAGCTAAATATGAAAGATTTAGATCTTGCTGCTATTAATGAGCAGCTAAGCAATGCTACCCCAAAAGAAATAGTTACTTGGGCCTTAAGTCTTGGTAAAAAGTCGATTACAACGACTAGTTTTAGCCCAAACTCGGCGGTTATGTTGCACTTGATTGCTGAACAAGATAAAACTGTGCCTGTGGTATGGATCGATACTGGCTACAATACCCGTGATACTTACGTTGTCGCCGAAAAGATTATGCAAGAGTTGGACTTGACTATGCATATCTATTCACCAATTAGCACTAGTGCGAGGCGTGACGCCACTATGGGTATTCCCTCGCCTGAAGATGAGCTGTTGCACAAAGAGTTTTCCCGGCAGGTAAAACTTGAGCCGTTTAGCCGTGCTATTGAAGCCTTAGCACCAGACGTATGGTTAACCGGTTTACGTCGCGAAGAGACAGAGTTTCGTAAGACTTTGGATATCGTTAGCTGGGATAGCCGCGGTATTTTAAAAGTGGCGCCTATTTTTCATTTTGACGAAGACGACGTTGATGATTATATGCAGACCCATGCGTTACCCACATGTAAACGTTATTTTGATCCGACTAAAGTGGCAGATAATCAAGAGTGTGGATTGCATACCGGGCCATAAATAGTAACAAAAGAAGCGGCCGAAGCCGTTTTTTTATGCCTGATAAATAAAGCTCCCCTCGGATATTTTTTTAACAATAATTTCAAATTCTTTCAAGATATCTCCTTTCGCGTCTGCTTCGAGCTGGACCATCTCTTCGCGTAATAGCAGTCGCTGCAATTTAGGTAAATCTTGCCAAGCTTGATTGCGTGGAATGTTATAGGTTGCATTGGCAAGTTTATAAATTTCACTATACGAATTCTTCTGTTGATCCGTAAGCTGCAAAGCGTCAGTTAGTGCAGCTACTCGTATACAGGCTTCAGTTAAGTTTAGCTCGTCATTAATAGCGGAAATCGCTATTAGCTTAATACTATAGAGTGTCTCGCTTTGCTGCTTTATTTTGCTAGCGGCCTCTTGTTCGGTGTCGAGCTTTTGAACAGATAACTGCCTATTTAGCATTAGCGCATATGCTACTAAAGTGATAATTATTATTACCGCCAGCGATGAGAGAATTAGTAAGACAGTTTCGGTCATATCGATCTCTTGTTGGAATTAGCGAGGAGAATAGGCATAAGATATACCAACCTAGTACTTAATAATTCAATAATACAGCAGCGCTAATAATTTGCGATAGCTTACGCATTATTAACAATAAATAATTTATTAGTTACCTAATTATTGTTGCAGAGTGACAAATTTAGTAACTCATATTACTCTAGTAGTTACAGTAATAATAATCGGTGCATTAATGAGTATTAGAACAGCGGTTTTCTCTATGTTGTGTATTACGCTGAAGGCTGGTTGCAGTGGCGGAGGTGCTGGTAATAGCGAAGAAGTTACTCCAGGTCCTGGTAATAACAAAGAAGTTACTCTAGGTCCTGGAGGTCCCAGCGGCACAGATGGGCCCAATCCACCAGCTGTTGCTAAGTCAGATATTCAAAGCGGTATTTTTGAAAGTGGACCGGTGCGCACTACAGCATTGTCACCAGATGGTAGTCGATTATTTGTAACCAATATAGCTAGTCATACCTTAGATGTTTTCAATGTAGTGGCTGGCGGAATAGAGTTTTCTGCCTCAGTGGCGGTAGGGTTAGAGCCTGTTGCCGTAGCAGCAAAATCTGATTCTGAGGTTTGGGTAGTTAACCATTTATCTGACAGCGTCAGTATTGTTGATGTTTCATCTGTCCCACGAGTTACTAATACGCTGCTAATCGGCGACGAGCCGAGAGATATTGTCTTCGCAGGAATCCCTGATCAACGTGCATTTATTACTGCTGCTTATCGCGGCCAAAATCACCCGACGTTTACCGTCGCTGATTTAAAAGTCGAAGGTTTGGGAAGGGCGGATGTGTGGGTTTTCGATCCTGCTAATCTAGGTACGCAGCTCGGTGGCGAACCAGAGACAATTATTAATTTATTTACCGATTCGCCGCGTGCGTTAGCGGTTACGCCTGATCAAGGCACTGTGTATGCGGCGGCGTTTATGTCGGGTAATCAAACCACTACGGTCGGTAATTTACCCGAAGTTGATGCAGGTAAAGCGCTGCCCGTAGTCAATATAGAAGGTGAGCGGCAGCCTGCCACTGGTTTGATTGTAAAGTTCAGTAAGGCTGACAGCACCTGGCGTGACGATGCCGGTACTGATTGGAGTTCATCAGTAAAGTTTGCTTTACCTGATTTTGATGTGTTTGAAATAAATGCCAATGCCACGCCGCCCGCGTTGGCTAATACCATTTCAGGGGTCGGCACGACCTTGTTTAATATGGCGGTGAACCCCGTTAACGGCAATCTCTATGTTAGCAACACCGATGCTCGTAATGTGGTTAGATTTGAAGGACCCGCAGAGCAGCCGGGAGCGACAAGCGTTAGGGGGCATATTGCCGAACATAGAATTACGGTAATTGATGGTGGAAATGTACTGCCGCGACATTTAAATAAGCATGTTGATTTCACTATTCATGAGGGCGAAAGTTTAGCTGCTGGTGAGAAAGAAAAGTCTTTGGCGCAACCGCAAGATATGGTGATATCGAGTGACGGAGTGACAATGTATGTGGCGGCGTTTGGGTCAAATAAAATAGCCCGCTTTGCAACCGCGGACATAGATTCAGGCACATTTACTCCGAATGCTGCAGATCATTTGATCTTGCCGGTTGGAGGACCAGCTGGACTAGCCTTAAGTAGCGACAACAGGCGCTTGTATGTCTACAGTCGGTTTGATAACTCTGTTCAAGTTATCGACACTGCATCATTTTCGATTATATCTAGTACCGCAATGGCTACTCCTGAGTCAGCAACTATTCAGCGTGGCAGACAGATTCTTTATGACGCTAATATAAGTTCAGCCAATGGCACGGCGAGTTGTGGTTCATGTCATATCTTTGGTGATCTCGATGCTCTTGCTTGGGATTTGGGCAACCCTGATGGCTTGCTGGTTGAGAATGTTAATGAGTTCGTCCGTCTGCGCAATCGCACCTTTAAAAACTTTCATCCTATGAAGGGCCCTATGACTACCCAGACGTTCAGAGGCATGGCAGACAGTGGGCCTTTGCATTGGCGTGGTGACCACTTTGGTAATAATCCAGTTGCGGTGAATGGTGTGCAGGAACCGCTTGAAGCTGCTGCCTTTAAAGAATTCAACCCAGCTTTTGTCGGTTTACTGGGTAGAGAAATCGAGTTAGATAAAGCTGATATGCAGGCATTTACTGACTTTTCATTACGTCTTGTGCCACCGCCTAATCCGATTCGAAATTTGGATAACAGTTTGACTACTGATCAGGCCGAAGGACGCACGGTTTATATGAATGACAGGACAACTGGGGGTGCTTTTACTTGCAATCATTGCCATGTGTTGGATGTTGCGCAAAAACATTTTGGTACAGATGGAAAAATGACCAATGAAGGGCCGGGGATCACCGAAGATTTCAAAGTGCCACATTTACGTAATGTGTATACCAAAGTAGGAATGTTTGGTGAAAGTGATAATCCCGCTGTATTTGGTGATCAAGTAAAAGGCTTTGGTTTGTTACATGATGGAGCTATATCGACAGTAAGCTCTTTTTTACAAAAAGGCGTGTTTGCTTTTGATAGCGATGCCCAGCGTGAGCAAGTGGTAGATTTTATGTTTGCTTTTGATACTAATCTAGCCCCGGTGGTTGGTCAGCAAGTAACACTACAAGGTAGTGATGGCAGTGACGTTATTGCTCGCCGAGATTTACTGGTGGCCAGAGCGTTAGAAAATAGCCCCGAAGAATGTGATTTAATTGCTAAAGCAGTGATTGGTGGAGTCAGTCGCGGAGCCTTTATGCAAGAAGATGGTACTTTCTTGGTCGATGATGGCACTAGTTTGTCACTAGCGGACCTTAGTTCTCAGGCCAACACAGCTGGACAAGAAATAACATTTACCTGTGTTCAACCAGGCTTTGGTCAGCGCATGGGAGTAGATCAAAATCTAGACGGCATTCTTAATGCTAATTAATAGTGCTATCTGTAGGGTACTGGGATTGCCAATGTTTCTGTCACTTGTTCCATTACAACGTAACTAGTCGATGCATCTACTCCTGGCAGTGTCAGTAGTGTTTCGCCCAAAAATTCGCGATATGCGGGCATGCCTGCAACTCGAGCCTTAATTAAATAATCAAAATTTCCAGACACTAAATAGCATTCTTGTACTTCATCTAACTGGATGACAGCTTGGCGGAAGGCTTCAAAGTTGTCTTGGGATGTTCGAGATAATCTTATCTGTACAAATACTGCTAAGCCTGCATCTAAATACTCAGGGTTTAATATGGCCCTATAGCTGTTAATTACGCCCATCTTTTCTAATTTACGCACTCGCTCTATACATGGAGTGGTGGTTAGCCCGACTTGCCGAGCCAATTCGGCATATGAAATGCGCGCATCTTCTTGCAGAATACGCAATATATTGCGATCTATTTTACTTAGCTTACTAGCGATTCTTTCTGGCATGAAATTTATTATTAACCTTAATTTACATTAAATTTTAGGTTAATCGACTAATTTTGTTATGTAAACAAGAAAATAAAACTAATTGGTAAAAATATAATAGCAATATCGACTTATTAATAACTTTAACGATGTGACGGAGATTATGGCTATGTTAATTGGTGTTCCAAAGGAAATAAAAAATCATGAATATCGCATTGGGCTAACCCCTGCGTCAGTCCAAGAGTTTACTGCGGGCGGCCATCAAGTGCTAGTTGAGGTAAATGCGGGTGCTGGTATCGGCTTTGACGATGATGAATATATTGCCGCAGGCGCAAAAATGGTGTCAACACCTGAAGAAATTTTCGCCAAAGCTGACATGATTATTAAAGTTAAAGAGCCGCAAGCTAATGAATGCAACATGCTTAGGCCAGGACAAATTTTATATACCTATTTGCATCTGGCGCCTGACGCCACGCAAACCAAGTTGCTAGTTGAGTCTGGTGCTATCTGTATTGCCTATGAGACCGTAACCGATAGTAAAGGAGGGTTGCCACTACTTGCGCCAATGAGTGAAGTAGCGGGGCGTATGTCGGTACAAGCTGGAGCGTATCATTTAGAGAAAGCCCAGGGTGGTCGCGGGGTGTTATTAGGTGGTGTACCTGGTGTTGCGCCGGCAAAAGTTTTGGTAATAGGTGGTGGAGTGGTTGGAGAAAACGCAGCCTACATGGCTACCGGTATGGGTGCTAACGTTACTATATTAGATCGCAGTATAGAGCGCCTGCGTCAATTAGATAACGACTATGCCGGTCGTCTAAATTGCGTTTACTCAACCAAAGCTGCGATCGAAGAGTATGCTTTGCAGGCAGATTTGGTGATTGGCGCGGTACTGATCCCAGGGGCAGCAGCGCCTAAGCTAATGAGTCGAGATCTTATTAGCCGAATGAAAAAAGGCTCGGTCGTGGTTGATGTGGCAATTGACCAAGGTGGTTGTTTTGAAACGTCTAAGGCCACCACCCATCAAGACCCAACCTATGTTGTTGATGGCGTCGTACACTACTGTGTCGCCAATATGCCGGGGGGTGTTGCGCGAACGTCTACTATGGCACTCAATAACGCGACTCTGCCTTTTGCGCTCCAGTTAGCAAATGGTGCCAAGCAAGCGATGCTAAACGATGTACATCTAATGCGTGGTTTGAATGTGTGCAACGGCATGGTCACGTATGAGGCAGTAGCCAAAGCTCATGGTTATGATTATGTAGAGCCAGCTGTAGCTCTATGCGTCTAAATTGGCCGAATCATAAAGGCGCTTTTGGTGCCTTTATGATTATCTTACTTACTAGATTTCTACCCGCATCGATAGATCTATGGCGATAGCATCCTTTGTTAGTGCCCCAATTGAAATGTAATCGACGCCAGTTTCAGCGTAAGCGCGTAATTTCTTTCTAGTGATGCCACCAGATGCCTCTAGCTTTGCTCTACCATTAACAAAAGCTACGGCTGTTTTGGTTTGAGTAATCGAGAAGTTATCCAACATTATAATATCTGCTTTTGCCACTAATGCTTGTTCTAGTTCGGCTTGGTTTTCTACTTCTACCTCTATTTTAATTTTTGGATGGTTGCTCTTTGCCTGTGCCACGGCTGCTGCGATGCCGCCGCAAGCATTGATATGGTTTTCTTTAATCAGAAAGGCATCATATAAGCCGATGCGATGATTGACGCAGCCGCCACAGGTGACGGCATATTTTTGTGCGACGCGCAGCCCGGGAATTGTTTTTCGCGTATCGAGTAATTGAACTTTAGTGCCAGCGACGGCGTCAGCATAGTCACGGGCTAAAGATGCAGTACCTGAAAGCAATTGTAAAAAGTTTAGCGCACAGCGCTCGGCTGTTAACAGGCTGCGTGCATTTCCTTGTGCCGTAAATAATACTTGTCCAGGCGATGCTTGCTCGCTGTCATTAAAATGCCATTCTAGCTTTACGTTAGGATCAACTTGCTTAAAAACTTCATCGACCCACTGCTGACCGCAAATAATAGCCTGGTCGCGGGTGATTACTGTAGCGACCCCTGTATTGTTAGCAGGAATTAGTTCGGCGGTAATATCGCCAGTGCCAATATCTTCGGCTAATGCGGCGGTAACATTGTCGATTAGAGTTTGTTTATATTGCTTTGGTAATTGCATGTAAATATCCATAAAGTTCTAAGCGTGAGCATTCTAACAGGCTTATTTCATTGCGATAATGAAAATTTTGATGACTGTGTATTACTACTCTTGGGTAATGGTCAATATTCCGTTGGAGTGCAGTATCTCCATATCTTTTAAAGCACTCATCCCTAATAAAATGCCAGACCCTTGCATGGCAGGATTAATGCTAGCTTCAACGTCTCGAATCACCAGCGGGCCGATATTCATAATCGGGATTGTTGTGCTATAAACAGTAATAAGGCCGTTAGCGGTCATCGCTTTGGTGGGTGCGCCTTGCGCTAAATTGGCGCTGCGTGCCAGCTGCTGGGGTACGACTACCTCTGTTGCCCCAGTATCAACAATAAAAACGCCATGAACATCACCTATTTTCCCTGTAGCCAGATATTGGTGTTGTTTGTTTGCGGCCAGCTTGATTGAAGTACTAATGCCAGAGCTACTGCCACTAATCTTTTGATTAGGGTTATGCTGCTGTTCGGCCCACTCTTGATACCATAGCGCAGCAACTACCATAATAAGTAGCCAGGCAACACCAATCATGCCGATCCCAATAGGTGTTTTGTTTTCGTCTTGCTGGTTAGTCATATTGCTCGCTTATAGCTATTTAATTATCTCGCTATTATAGCTTATCACTACTTGTGGTTTTGGCTATGGCTTCTATACTTGTTAGTCAGCCAGCACAAAAAACAATGAGTAATGAAAAACTCCAAATCTATACCTTCTAATAAGCGTAATCTTGATTCAGATAAGAGTACTTCTGGCGACTTGATTTTGAGGCGAGTTTTAGAGCTTACTGATGTCAATTTACAAGATTTGTTGGCTGCGCTATTCGATCGTGTCGACGACTCATTGTTTGCGATGGCCGAGCGTGCCGCAGTTAATTCAGATCAAAATTTATACTTTGAAGCGATGCGCGAACTTCGCTTACAGCGCGGCGGAGTACTGACTCGCTATAAGGGTGTGCTTACTGTTGGGTTTGAGTTGATGATAGACGGCGGCAATAGTGCCTCACTTAAAAGTTCACGCTTAGCCCTAGTTAGGGATAGCGAGCTAGAGGAGAATGTTGCCATTGAAAGTATGGTGGCTAGAACCAGAAACCGTTTTGGAGATGAACTATCTTTACTGTCATTGCGTCTCGATAGACTTATAATTACGCAGGTTGTTGATGAAGGTAATAATGCTATATCGCCGGAAAAAATCTGTACTGCATTTATGATGGCAACTGCAGATGTCAATATTGACGTTCGTATGCGCTTATTATTGCTCAAGTTATTTGAAAAAGAAGTGCTTAGCCAGATTGGGAATGTGTATATAAAGTTGAATAGTTTTTTAGCTGATATGGGCGTTTTACCGAATGTTCAATTGGCTAAAAAGGAAAACAAAGAAAATGCTAACTTTGAACATCAGTATGAAGATGAAGGCGAATCAGATGAAGTTTTCTCGACGCTTCAGCAGTTAGTAAGAGATAAGCGTAAACAAGAAAATTCTGAGACTTACGATAATAAAGACGTTAAAAATGTAATCGTCATAAGGCGTAATACGGTGGTCACTTCACTGTCATCGTTGGCTCAGTCAAGTGCTGATCTAACTGTCGATGAGGCTGGGTATATTAACCAAATGCCTGACAAAGTTAACCTAAAGCATAAGCTGTTGGAGATGTTTAATACCGATACAGATCCTGATAGTCGGTATGAGCTAAGTACAACTGATACTGACACCATTGATATTGTTAGCATGCTATTTGATATGCTCAATAATGATAAATCCATGGCGCTGCCAATGCGTGCGTTATTGAATTTACTACAAATCCCAGTTGCTAAAGTTGGCTTACTGGATAAAAGCCTATTCAGTCAAGAAGTGCATCCGGCAAGAAAATTAATGGATGAGCTGATTGTCTCTGGTTTGGGTTGGAGGCCGGGAGAAGAGGCTGATCGGGATTTTTATTACAAGAAGATACGAGAAGTTGTGGAGCTTGTACTCACTGAGTTTTCAGACGATATACATCTATTTCAACAAGCCCTCGCAGATTTTATGATTTTCCGTGATGTTGAAACAAAACGCAGAGCCATAGGTGCGCAACGATTGATCGAACGTGGCAAAGGTCAAGCCAGGGCTGAAGCTGGAAATATGTTTGTTAAGCGAGAAATAGCAACTCGAATAGATAGCATTACCTTGCCAGTAAAAGTTCGCGATACGATTAAATTTTATTGGTCCAAACTGCTGTTTATGATCTATTTACGTGAAGGCGAAGAGGGCGAAAACTGGTTGGCGGCCATCAAAGTTGTAGACGAGCTAGTGTGGAGTGTTTCGGCCAAAATAACGGCGCCAGATAAAAGTCGGCTAACAAGATTATTACCTGGCTTAAAGCGCAGTTTGTACAATGGGTTGACTCGCATGGAGATGAGTCACTTCGAGATGAATCGCTTGTATGACGAACTAGATAAATGCCATGATTTGGCTGCTAACGGGCAGTCGCGTTGGGGGTTGACAGTAAAAAATACCGCTGGAGAGCATGACAGCATGGAAGAAATTGAAGATATTAGGGTGCTGTCTAATGTGTCGGAAGGGAGTTGGTTTGACCTGAACAATGAACAGGGTGGTTATTTATATCGTTTAAGCGTGATAATAGATCCACCAGGAAAGTATATTTTTATTGATAGAAGTGGGCGCGATGTGCAGACTTTTAGTCGCGCTGAGCTTGCTGAAAAAATTGTAAAAAATGCCGTTGAAGAAATTGATGATAGGCTGTTTTTTGACCGTGCATTGTCTGTCTTAAAAGAAAAATTAAATTAATTAGCCGGAAAGGAGTTGTGGTGGAAAAGTACTATACGGTTAGTAAAGGAATTTTGATTGGAGCTATTCAGTTTCCGTCTGAAAATTTTAATTTACGCCCCGCCGGCCACAATCCAAGTTTATTGGTTATCCATAATATAAGCCTGCCTCCTGGTCAGTTTGGAACTGGTTGTATCGATAAGTTTTTTACTAATTGTTTAGATGCATCTGAACATCCTTTTTTTACAGAAATAGCAGAGCTGACCGTATCGGCTCATTTGGTTATCGACCGAGTCGGGCGGGTTACTCAATACGTTAATTTTAATGACCGAGCATGGCATGCGGGGGTTTCTAATTTCCAAGGTTGCGATGCCTGCAATGATTTTAGTATCGGTATTGAGCTCGAGGGAACTGATAATATTGCATACACCGATGAGCAATATGCAGCATTAATCGGGGCAACTGTCGCTATTAAACAAGCATACCCAGCTATTAACAGCGAGCGTATAGTTGGGCATTGTGATATTGCACCAGGCAGAAAAACCGACCCTGGTGAGTCATTTGATTGGTCGAGATATAAAGATAGTTAGCCAGTACATGTTTGTCCACAACAGGTGGTAATTATGAAATTGTTTTCGATTCTAATAGTATTTGCGCTGCTGCAATATTGGGGCAGTGGCGGGCCTATTCAGCAAGACTCGTGGTTTAACTCAATAATAAAAAAATTATTGGCTAACGCTGCAGCTAAAAAAGTCGCTGTTTGGCTGCTGCCACTATTGGTCATATTGTTGCCTGCAGGTTTACTGCAGTTAGTATTATGGCAGATTGATGGCGTGGCTTTCGGTATTGCTGAATTAGTCATTAGCTGTATGGTATTGTTATATAGTCTGGGGCGTAATGAATTTAATCAATTGGTTGAAACCTATTTGCGCAGCTGGAATAGCGATGATATACAAGGAGCTTATAGCCACGCACAAGACTTCTCATGTTTAAAACCATTGGACAGTAAGAAAATTGAAGCAGGCAACCTAGCAGCGCTCCATAAACATGCTTTTACAGCTATTGTTTATCAGGGATTTGAGCGCTGGTTTGTCGTTATTTTTTGGTTTTTATTACTGGGGCCAAGTGGTGCTTTAGCGTATCGCTTAGGTTTTCTATATCCACGTCATTTATTAACTAATGAGGCTTCAATAGTTAAGTCTATTCAAACTTTAATGCATTGGGTGGAATGGTTGCCGGCACAATTGTTGGGTTTAAGTTTTGCCTTGGCAGGAAATTTTGGTAGTTGTTTTGCACTGTGGCGAAAACGTATGACCATTACATCTGAATCGGTTTGTGAAATGCTAATGAATTATGCCATCGCAGCACTTGGCGTAAATGAAGAGCTTGCATGTCAAGGTGAATGCTTAGCTGCTGATAAAGCTAAATCAATTAATGATGGTAATCAGCAAATAGTAGGCTTGCAGCAATTACTCCATCGTTGTGTCGTACTTTGGGTAATCGCATTATCAGTGTTTATCTTATTTGTATAAGGATTGCACTTGTCGAATGAGTGAATTGTTTACAGGTGTTTTAATCCAGTGCAGTTTTGCTTGTCGTTCTAGGTAGCCATTAATAAAATCTATTTCAGTTTTTCTGTTTGCCCGTACATCTTGCAGCATCGAAGAGATATTGTCTGCGGTTTCCTTTGCGACTTCGCTAACGGTGGTTAAAATTATTTTCTCTTCAATATTTTTACCGCAAGCTTTGGCAACTAAGCTAATTTCCTTTGCCAGCAGCCCCGTTTTATCTATTATATCGTCACGTTTTAATAGCTCACCATTGGCGCAGTTATTTACCGCGGTTAGCGGGTTGATAATACAATTGACGGCGAGCTTTAACCAAAGCTGGTTATAAATATTATTACTCACTATCACTGGCGATGGTTGTAGTGGCAACAAGCTTACAATTTGCGGGCATAGTGCATGTTGTGATTGGCGGTAAGCACCAAGTATAGTTTTCCCGCCACCCGCAGCATTCACTGTAAATGGCTTTGAAACGTTGGCGCCGCCGGTGGTACTTGCCAACAAAAGTGGGTTGTTAGGCAGTAGATTTATTAGCTGCTCTGCAATGCCCATTCCATTTTGTAGGAGGACAATAATGGTGTTTTCGTCTATTAAATTGATTGTCGAGTTTATTGCATCAACTGTCTGATGAGATTTTGTACAGACTAGTAAGTGAGATATTACTGACTGGCTAGAATCAATTGATACTGCTGGGATTTTAAATAGTGTCTCTTCGGTACCAGCAAGCGTTATACCTCCTGCGGTTTCATACTGAGCTAAATCATGGTCGTTTTTAAGCAGTAAGCTGACACTTATCCCTTCCCGATAAAGTTTAGTAGCCCAAAGGCAGCCAACAGCACCTGCGCCTAAAATTGTCCAGCCATTAAAGTTGTCGTTATTGTGCATTTTAAGTGAATGTCTTTGCGGTTTACTGTGGTTTTTATCTGGTTGCTGATAGTATCATCAAATCCATTTCTAACCACAGGAGAGCAAAAAATGCCAAGCTTTGACGTAGTATCTGAGGTAGATACGCATCAATTAACCAACGCCGTCGACCAAGTGAAGCGGGTGATTAAGAACCGCTTTGATTTCAAGGGTGTTGAGGCAAGTTTTGCGCTGAGCGATCATACGATTGATATAATGGCTGAAGCTGATTTTCAGCTAGAACAAATGGTCGATATGCCCAGAGCTAGTTTGATTAAATGCAGTATTGACCCCAAAGCCATGGAAATTGGCGATGAGCTCCAGTCGGGCAAGATAGTCAAGCAAGCAGTGACATTAAAACATGGATTATCGACAGAGCTATGTAAAAAAGTTGTCAAAATCATCAAAGAAGAAAAAATGAAAGTTCAGTCGGCTATTCAAGGTGACCATGTCCGAGTGACAGCTAAGAAACGCGATGATCTACAGAAAGTAATGACTTTGTTGCGAGAGAAAGACCTAGAGCTGCCTCTGCAATTTGATAATTTCCGCGACTAATGATCAATTTGAGCCTGTATGATAATCGATAAAATATCGTGGTGGAATGCCATCGCTGTTTACGCTAAGCCACGCGTTATAGCTATGTGCATAATTGGCTTTGGTGCTGGGTTGCCATTTCTATTGGTGTTCTCAACTCTCAGTGCATGGCTAAGTGATAGCGGCGTTAGTCGTTCCGATATCGGGCTATTTGCATGGGTTGGCATCACGTATTCTATTAAGTTTATCTGGTCGCCAGTGGTTGATAGAGTCTCATTACCATTGTTGAGTCGCTTTGGTCGCAGGCGAAGCTGGATTTTAGCGGGGCAGTTAGGTATCGCTATTGGATTGATATCTTTATCAACAATCGATCCACAGGCTAATTTATTGCATGTTGCCCTGTGGTCTGTATTGATTGCATTTTCGTCAGCGACTCAAGATATAGCGGTCGATGCTTATAGAATTGAAGCGGTTGAATCAAGGTTGCAAGGAGCTATGTCGGCGGCGTACATTTTTGGCTACCGAGTTGCTATGTTGGTGGCTGGAGCTGGGGCTTTTTTAATTGCTGATAATTACGGTTGGTCGCAGGCCTATTTATCTATGGCTGCCATTATGGGGTTTGTCATGGTTGCGGTATTGCTAGTAGCAGAGCCTGTAGTTGGTATCGGTGAAGTAAGCTCTGGTAATAATCAGAGTTCTGTTTTTAGTAAATTAAAGCAGGCTGTTATTAATCCACTTTCAGATTTTTTTACTCGTAATGGGCAGTTAGCTATATTGATTTTAATGTTCGTTGCATTCTATCGACTTAGCGATATTACTATGGGGATTATGGCCAATCCCTTTTATTTAGATTTAGGGTTTACTAAAACTGAAATTGCGCAAGTCGTCAAATTCTTTGGTTTTTTCATGACTATAGTAGGCTCTTTTCTTTGCGGTAGCATAGTGGTCAGGTATGGATTTTACGGCCCTTTATTAGTCGGTGCGGTGATGGTTGCATTGACCAATATATTATTTTCAACATTGGCAAGTATTGGCCCCGATATTAATTGGTTGATATTGGTAATTAGTGCAGACAACCTTAGTGGCGGTATTGCTACTACTGCGTTTGTTGCATATTTATCTAGCTTAACCAATAGAACTTATACAGCTACTCAGTACGCTCTGTTTAGTTCGCTAATGACGTTACCGGGAAAGTTTTTGAGTGGTTTTTCTGGGTTTGTTGTAGACGCTAGCAGCTACTCCAGTTTCTTTTTACTCGCCGCCGCTTTAGGTATTCCAGCCATCATTTTGGTAGTGATGCTAATTTTAAATAGGCATAAAATAGAGGCTAATGTGGGATCTGTGCATTAATTTACCCACTGATAAATTTTAAGTTTTATTCTTGAACCGTTAAATTCTATGCCCTCTTGTTTTAGGCGCCGTTGTTGTACTTCATAGGCACCGCTTCCTTCTGGTAGTGATATTTTCCCTGCCGCGTTTATTACGCGATGCCAAGGTATAGTTGAACCTTGTGGGAGACGAGACAGTATGTTGCCAACCATTCTCGCTTTACCAGGAAGGCTCGCGATAGTGGCAATCTGCCCGTAGGTGGCTACTTTTCCCTGGGGAATAGAGTTGATAACTAAATAAATTGCCTGCAGGTCTTGATCATTCATAGAGTTAGGATAAACCGGCAATGTCAGCAATTACAACAGCAACAGTACCGGCTATAAATTTAGAATTTAATCTAGAGACTTACAGTCTAAGACCTCCGTCCATTTCAATCACGCGGCCAGTGAAATAGTCGCTTTCCACAATGTAGGCTACGGCTTTGCCAATTTCTGCTGGCTCGCCCATACGGTTAAGTGGTACACCTTTACAGATGTTCTCCAATACTTCTGGTTTCATTGAGGCAACCATTTCGGTGGCAATAAAGCCCGGAGCAATTGCTGCGCTGCGAATACCAAAGCGAGCTAGCTCTTTAGCCCAAGTAACAGCCATTGCGGCAACGCCAGCTTTAGCGGCCGAGTAATTAGACTGGCCGATGTTGCCAGCTTTAGAAATGCTAGAGATGTTAATAATGACGCCTTGATTGCCTTTTTCGATCATTTTGGTGGCAGCTTCACGGCCGCATAAGAAAACACCGGTTAGATTCACGTCAATGACAGACTGCCATTCAGCCATGCTCATCCGCTTAGTGATTTCGCCATCTCTTACTTTGATCATCATCGAATCACGAATAATGCCAGCATTATTTACCAGCACATCAACTTGGCCGAAATCGGCAATAATATTGTTAAATACTTGTTCTACTTCTGCCTCTTTAGCGATGTTGGCGACATAGCCTTTACCTTCGCCGCCAGCGTCGATACATAGTTGCGCAGACTCATCTAGTTTCTCTTGGTTTAAGTCGATTAGTGCTAGTTTTGCGCCTTTAGCGGCAAGTACTAATGCCATTGCACGCCCCAAACCTTGGCCGCCGCCAGTAATCACTATAACTTTATCTTTAATATCCATTGTTTCACCTATTAATGGGTGGAGAAAAATGCCGCAGTTTGCAGGATTCGCTAAAAAAACGCAAAACACTAAGGTTGTAAGCGCGCTTGAAATTATGCGATGCAGCCCCATTAAATAAAGGTGTAACCAGGGAGTCCATTAATGCCGTTACTTATACTGTTTGTTGTAACCCCAATTTTTGAAATGCTGCTATTGATAGAAGTCGGAAGCAAAATTGGTGCATTAAATACTGTTGGCTTGGTGTTGTTAACCGCAATGATTGGTTTAGCACTGCTGCGCAAGCAGGGTTTAGATACATTGCTGCGAGCTAATCAAAAGATTAACAGCGGAGAAGTTCCGGCCCAAGAAATGGCTGAAGGTTTAGCCTTAGCGGCGGGTGGTGCTTTGCTGTTAACCCCAGTTTTATTACTGACGGCATCGGTTTTTGCTTGCTGCTGCCTTTTACTCGCAAACTACTAGTAAAAACTGTATTTAGCCGTTTGGTATCAAAGATGACTGTTAGTAGTCAGTTTCACGCCACTAGTGCTCAGCAATATTCTCAATCTATAGACAGCAGTATCAAAGGCGAAATAATTGAAGGCGAATACACCGAGCACAAAGATAAGCCTTAATTTGCATCCGGGGCTTGAAATGTTGGCGCTTCACCCCAATTAAGTGCTGCGAAAAGGGCGGCACTAGACTATAGCGGTTTCCGCCCTATTATTAGCACTCTCTCATAGCGAGTGCTAATCGCCTAACTTTTAGGTAAGTAATTGAATTTAAACATTAAATGCCCTTTTTGGGCGTGGAAAATATAACTAAACTGGAGAAGTACAGCAATGAATATACGTCCATTACGCGATCGTGTTGTCGTTCGTCGCAAAGAAGAAGAGCAAGTTTCTGCCGGCGGTATCGTACTAACTGGATCGGCTAAAGAAAAACCAACCCAAGGTGAAGTTTTGGCTGTAGGCGATGGTGCTATAGCAGATAACGGTGACATTCGTCCTGTAGCGGTAAAAATAGGCGATACGGTAGTTTTTGGTCAATACGCGGGTAATCCGGTAACGATTGACGGCGAAGAGCTAATTATTATGAACGAAAGCGATATCTATGGCGTTCTAGAAAGCTAATTTCGCTTATTGTTTTATTTAACCAAATTATTCAATTAATTTTAAGGAAATAGAAATCATGGCTAAAGACGTAGCATTTGGCAACAGCGCTCGCCAGCAAATGTTAGAAGGTGTAAACATTCTAGCTGACGCAGTAAAAACAACTTTGGGCCCTAAAGGCCGCAATGTAATTTTAGATAAATCTTTCGGTGCCCCGACTATCACTAAAGATGGTGTATCGGTAGCAAAAGAAATTGAGTTAGAAAACAAGTTCGCCAACATGGGCGCACAAATGCTTAAAGAAGTTGCTTCAAAAGCATCTGACGTAGCGGGTGACGGTACTACTACGGCGACTGTATTGGCGCAATCTATTGTCAGCGAAGGCCTTAAGTCTGTTTCAGCGGGTATGAATCCGATGGACCTTAAGCGTGGTATCGATAAAGCGATAGCTGCGGCGGTTGAAGAAATTCAAGCAATGGCTAAGCCCTGTGCAGACACTAAAGCGATTGCACAAGTGGGTACTATCTCAGCTAACAGTGACGCTAATGTTGGCCAAATCATTGCAGAGGCGATGGATAAAGTCGGTAAAGAAGGTGTTATTACTGTTGAAGAAGGCACCGGTCTGGAAAATGAATTAGATGTTGTTGAAGGGATGCAGTTTGATCGAGGTTATTTATCGCCATACTTCATTAACAACCAGGACAGCATGAGCGTTGAATTAGAATCTCCTGCTATTTTGTTAGTTGATAAGAAAATCTCAAACATTCGTGAACTACTGCCTGTGTTAGAGCAAGTTGCTAAAGCAAGCAGACCATTAATGATTATTGCTGAAGACGTTGAAGGTGAAGCTTTGGCAACTTTAGTTGTTAACAATATGCGTGGCATCGTTAAAGTTGCAGCTTGTAAAGCACCTGGTTTTGGTGATCGACGTAAAGCTATGTTGCAAGATATTGCCGTTCTAACTGGCGGCACTGTTATTGCTGAAGAAGTTGGTTTGGAGCTTGAAACGGTAACACTGGAACATCTAGGAACGGCTAAGCGCGTTACTATGGATAAAGATAACACTGTCATTGTTGACGGTGCTGGTGATACCAAAGCAATTGAAGCGAGGGTTAAAGAAGTACGTGTTCAAATTGAAAACACCACGTCTGATTATGATCGTGAAAAGCTACAAGAGCGTGTTGCTAAGCTAGCTGGAGGTGTTGCGGTAATAAAAGTTGGCGCAGCCACAGAAATGGAAATGAAAGAGAAGAAAGCTCGCGTTGAAGACGCATTGCATTCTACTCGCGCTGCAGTAGAAGAGGGTGTTGTTGCTGGTGGTGGTGTCGCTCTTATCCGCGCTATTGCTAACATTACTGGTCTTAAAGGTGATAACGAAGATCAAAATGTTGGTATCGCCGCGGCACTTCGCGCAATGGAAAGTCCTTTTCGTCAAATTGTTAAAAATGCTGGTGATGAAGATTCAGTTGTTCTTGATAAAGTTAAAAGCGGTAAAGGTAATTTTGGTTACAATGCGGCTAATGGCGAATATGGTGACATGATTGAAATGGGTATCCTTGATCCAGCTAAAGTAACGCGTACTGCATTACAAGCGGCGGGTTCAGTTGCCGGTCTTATGATTACGACAGAGTGTATGATTACTGACTTGCCAGCTAAAGATGGCGGTATGCCTGATATGGGTGGTATGGGCGGTATGGGAGGCATGGGAGGTATGATGTAACCCAGCTTTCCAGCTAAGCATAAAAAACCCCGAATAAATCGGGGTTTTTTTTATCTTAAGTTTTAGTTAGCCAAGTTTTTTAGCCATTATCGCTGTTAGTTCTGACTTTATTATCCCTGAGTAAGCGCTGAGTAAAAAACCGATATCTAAGTCTATACTGACTCTACTGGG
Organism: Pseudomonadales bacterium; assembly: GCA_046710535.1. Classification (GTDB taxonomy): domain Bacteria; phylum Pseudomonadota; class Gammaproteobacteria; order Pseudomonadales; family CAWVSB01; genus CAWVSB01. Next base: position 28,158 of record JBKEHH010000008.1, on the reverse strand, counting down.
CGATATTTTTAGCTGGCCACTAACACCTCTGCGTTTAAAACTTACTAAACTATCACCTTTCCAGTTTGGATTTATGCCATAGCGAGTTTTTAAATCATCGGCTAGCGTATTAACAATTTTTCGAACTTCGTCATCGCTTTTATTGTGATTTTGACTAACGTTGACTCGCGTCATGGTTTGTTCTCTGTCTTATTGTTATTGTCAGTTTGATAGTATCTTTAATTGGGTAAAATACCAGCCTAGTAACTTATATTGTAGACAAAAAAAAGACCGCCACAGCGGTCTTTTGATTTACTTACAACTCTATACGAATTGTAGAAGCGCTACGAATACAAATGTTAGCGCGATAGAACAGTGAATAACACCTTTAACAGACGTCATTGGTCCTTGCTTGCCAATAACAGCATTAATTTGTAGTGCAATGATGATCGCTAATACTGCCCAAAATCCAGCAGATATTGATGATGTTAACGGTATTAAGCCGGCTCCAGCGCCGTGAGCAGAACCAAGCATTCCTAATGTCATTGGCGCTGAAAATAGAGTATTGGTACGTGACGCTAGACCAGCTTTAGCAGCGGCAGCGGCTTTATCACCTTCCTTCAAGCCAATAACAATTTTTTGGTTCGGCCAAATTATTAGCCATACATTTAGGAACATGAAGGTTCCCATTAGGGCACCCATCATGATGTATGAGTTTGCTCTAGCGCCCACCCATGCCAACAAAACTATACCAGTGATGAAGGTGAACATCGCACCCCAACGGAACCACCAAAGCGCACGTGGTGCTAGTTTGGCTACGGCATCTGATTTAGCCGCAGGCTCAGCTTCTTTAAAGTATTCGCCTTGTACGAAGTTGAAGTAATAAAGTAGACCGATCCACGTAATACCGAATAAGACATGTAGCCAGCGGACTAGCAAATCCATAAATATAATATCGCCCATAGGAATCTCCTGTTAGTTTGTAATTTTTGTTATCCTGTCCACATAAGATGGTACAAGTTATTAGTAACTATATAGTATAGTTTTAGCCTAGCTAGTGCAGCAATTTTTGCACTAATGGGAAACTTAAGCATAAATAGCTTGTTTAACCATGCGTACTGTAATGTTTTATTGGCCTAAGGAATTGAATCAATGCCGTCACGTCGCGATGAAGATCCGGTTTTATCATCCACACCACTTATTGCCGATAGAGGTGATAGAAAGTCCAGTAATGGAATGGTGAAAAAAAGTGCGGGTGCTCCCGCTGCGAAAGGCTCGAGTAGCGGTACTAAGTTAATGTTGGTTATTGCCGTAATAGGTTTGGTAGGTTTGGCAGCATGGATTGCAGAGATGCAAAAGCAGCTGCAGGCGTCGAGTAATCTATTAGTTACTTATCAAGAAAATATGCAGGCATTAGAGCAGCGCCTGTCGATTACAGATGAAAGTATGATGCAGTCTGATACTCAGTTTGAAGATAAGGTTAAAGTGTTAGATAGCGAAGTACGAAAGTTGTGGGATAACGTTTGGAAAAAGACTAAAACTGAGCTAGCCAAACATGATAAGGCGCTGGCAGAGCAGAATAAAAAGATCATATCGCACAATGCAACCATTGCCAGTTTGGAAAAAACCAATGCAAATATTGATTCTAAGCTGGGCACCAATCAAATAGCTATTAGCGCCCTGAATGAGCAACTCTACGTTGCCAATGACAACGCGACTGCTATCGTTAAATCACAGACTCAGATGACCGGCTTGGCGCAAAGCTTGAAAGCAGTAAAAGAGTCGACTGGTAGCTTAACCTCTCAGCAGCAAGATTTACTTAAACGAGTTATAGAGGCTGAGGAATGGGTGGAATCGTTTAATGGTTATCGCCGTGAGGTAAATCAAAAACTGTTGCGACTGGAGGGCCCTCCTGCGCAATAACTTATGTATAATTCGCGTCAGTTTTTAACGCTAAATTTGGAGTAAAACCTCATGACCGTAATCCGCCAGGATGATTTGATCGACAGCGTTGCCGATGCACTACAGTTTATTTCTTATTATCACCCAGCTGATTTTATTAAAGCCGTTCACGAGGCGTATCTGCGAGAAGAAAGCCAAGCAGCGAAAGACGCGATGGCTCAAATACTGATTAACTCGCGCATGTGTGCCCAAGGCAAGCGCCCTATCTGTCAGGATACGGGCATCGTTACTGTGTTTGTCAAAATTGGTATGGATGTACAGTGGGATGCGTCAATGAGCGTGACCGATATGGTTAATGAAGGTGTACGTCGTGCTTATTTAAATCCAGACAATATATTGCGCGCGTCTATTTTGGCTGACCCTGCCGGTGCGCGAACCAATACCAAAGACAACACTCCAGCAGTTATTCATTATGAGGTTGTTGAAGGTAATACTGTAGATATTCAGGTTGCCGCCAAAGGTGGTGGTAGCGAGAATAAATCTAAAATGGCAATGTTAAATCCATCTGACAGTATTGTTGATTGGGTTGTTAAAACCATACCTACGATGGGTGCTGGTTGGTGCCCGCCAGGAATGTTAGGTATAGGCATTGGTGGGACTGCTGAGAAAGCAGCGCTGATGGCCAAAGAAAGTTTGATGGAACCGATTGATATTCATGAATTACGCGAGCGCGGGCCAAGCAGTCGAGTTGAAGAGTTGCGTATAGAAATCATGAACGAGGTGAATAAATTAGGTATCGGTGCTCAAGGTTTGGGCGGTTTAACCACCGTGTTAGATGTAAAAATTATGGATTACCCAACTCATGCCGCTTCACTGCCAGTAGCTATGATCCCTAACTGTGCGGCAACACGTCATGCGCACTTTGTTTTGGATGGAAGTGGGCCTTCATTGCAAGAGGCGCCGAGTTTAGATGATTGGCCTGATATTACATGGGATGTTGGTGACGATGTAAGGCGCGTTGATTTAAATAGCGTGACTAAAGAGGATATTAAAGATTGGCAGCCCGGCGAAACTTTGCTGCTGTCTGGGAAAATGCTAACCGGCCGTGATGCTGCCCATAAAAAAATGATAGAGATGATGGCCAGCGGTGAAGAGTTACCGGTAGATTTAACTGGTCGTTTTATATACTACGTAGGGCCGGTTGACCCGGTGCGTGACGAGGTGATGGGGCCAGCTGGTCCAACTACTGCAACGCGGATGGATAAATTTACCCATGAGATGTTAGAGAAAACTGGTTTAACTGGAATGATTGGTAAAGCTGAGCGTGGCGCAGTAGGGATAGATGCCATCAAAAAGTTCGAGGCGGTTTATTTAATGGCTGTCGGCGGCGCTGCTTATTTGGTGTCCAAGGCGATTAAACATGCTGAGGTTGTTGCCTTTCCAGAGCTAGGGATGGAAGCAATTTATGAATTTGACGTGGTTGATATGCCAGTGACGGTGGCGGTAGATACTCGAGGTGTGTCGGTGCATCAAACTGGGCCGCAAGAGTGGAAAAAGAAAATTGAAGAACACGCCTTAGAAATACAATAAAAAGAGCCGGTTGAACCGGCTTTTTTTATGAGCGTAAAAGTTTAACCAGAATTTTGATATTAATAGCGTTTATAGTGATGCTACTGCTGTCTTAGCGACAGTTGTCTTTATCGCATTGATAATCTACGTTTAGAAAAGACAACTGATACTAAGTCGAAGCTGGAAAGTATGAATGCTGTCAAAGTTTTTCGAGAATTTAAAGCACAGTCTGGCTAATACTAGGTCATATATCTAAGCGTTTTGGATAGTATGAGGTACCAGAGAAACAAAGCAGTAAGATATTTATGGCGAGTAGAATTATAAAAGGACATAAGATATGGCAGCATTTAGTTTCTACTGGCACGACTATGAAACTTTTGGAATAGACCCCTCGAGAGATAGAGCGTCTCAGTTTGCTGGTATTAGAACCGATAGCGAGTTGAATATTATTGGTGAGCCGCTAGAAATCTTTTGTCAGCCTGCACCAGATTTTTTGCCTCAACCAATGGCCTGTTTGATTACCGGTATTACGCCTCAACATGCGTTAGCCATGGGCGTTAATGAAGCTGAATTTATGGCGACTGTGCATAAAGAATTAGCCGCTACAGGAACTTGTGGCGTAGGTTATAACAGTATTCGGTTTGACGATGAGTTTACTCGTTATGGTTTATATCGTAATTTTTACGAGCCATATGGCCGCGAGTGGCAGAATGGGAATTCGCGCTGGGATTTAATTGACGTAGTGAGGCTTTGCTATGCGCTGAGGCCAGAGGGGATCAATTGGCCGTTGCGCGAAGATGGTAGTCCAAGCTTTAAACTTGAATTGTTAACCCAAGCTAATGGCATCGAGCAAGTCGGTGCCCATGATGCCTTAGTAGATGTTAGAGCGACAATAGAGCTCGCTAAGCTGATTAAGCGGACCAACTCTAAATTATTTGACTACGCTTTGAGTTTGAGAAAAAAGGCTGAAGTATCTAAATGTCTTGATGTGGCGGCTAAAAAGCCTGTGTTGCATGTTTCATCTAAGTATCTAGCGATCAACGGCTGCGCAGCATTAGTCGTTCCCATCGCTATGCATCCTCGTAATAGTAATGGCGTGGTGGTTATCGACTTAGCGCACAATCCAGATGATTGGATGCATTTAACCGTCGATGAAATCAGAGAGAAGCTATATATGCCGTCCTCAAAAATGGCAGTGGGTGAAAATAGAGTTGGTATAAAGACTATCCATATTAATAAAAGTCCTATGGTGGTGACAGCCAAAGCCCTAGAAGAAAAAAGAGCAGCAGAGCTAGGAATAGATTTAGTGGCATGTCGTGAAAATTATCAGCGCTGGAAGAATATGGAAATCAGTGTTGTTGAAAAGATACGCGAGGTTTTAGATGCAGAGCCGCCAGGTCAATACGATGTCGATGGTATGCTTTACAGTCAGTTTTTACCAAATTCAGATAAAAACTTGTTACAGCAGGTTAGAGCGTCTACGCCGGATGACTTGGCCGCAGGTAAATTACCATTTACCGATGAGCGATTGCCAGAGTTGCTTTTTCGCTATCGGGCGCGGAATTGGCCAGAGTCTCTAAGTGAGCAAGAGAAAAGCCTTTGGGCAGAGTTTTGTCATCAGCGAATATACGATGCTGATGCTGGTGGCAGTATAGTGATGACAGATTACTTGGCCGAACTTGCAGAGCTGAAGACAAAAGATGATTTGAGCGAAAAAGGTCGAAACGTATTGGCGGCGCTTGAAGAATATGCGAAACAGTTTTAATTCGTTGGACTAGACGGTGATTACTGAAATAATAGGGATAGTTAACAAATGAAAATAATAAGGGGTAGGGCGTGATATTTGCTGGCAGCCATGTTTTAAGCATCGACCAATTTGAGCGAGAAGATATTGAACATATCTTTTCGGTTGCTGATTTAATGGAGCCCTATGCTCAGCGCAAAAAGCTGACCAAAGTGCTTGATGGGGCAATTTTAGGCAGTATGTTTTTTGAGCCGAGCACCAGAACTCGCGTAAGTTTTGGTTGTGCCTTTAATTTGTTAGGCGGTGAAGTGCGTGAAACCACCGGTTTTGAGCATACCGCTATTGCTAAAGGTGAATCCTTATACGATACGGCTAGAGTAATGAGTGGTTATAGCGATGTTATTGTGATGCGTCATCCTCAAGCTTGGTCGGTGTCTGAGTTTGCTAGCGCTAGTAGAGTGCCGGTATTAAATGGCGGCGATGGTGCAAATGAGCATCCGAGTCAAGCCTTGTTAGATTTATATACCATCCGAAAAGAACTGTTAGGAAAAAATAAAGGAGTAGACGGTATGCGCCTAGCCATGATTGGCGATTTGAAGTATGGACGTACGGTTCACTCCATCTGTAAGTTGTTGAGCGTATTTAAAAATTTGAGTATTACGCTGATCTCTCCTCGTGAGCTTGCTATGCCTGAAGATATCGTCGAGCAGTTGCGGGCCTGCGGCCATAAAGTGATTGAGTCTGACAATATGGAGCAAAGTATTGCTGATGTTGATATTGCTTACTCCACTCGGATTCAGGAAGAACGCTTTGCCAGCAAAGAAGAGGCCAATATTTATCGTGGCCGATTTAGATTAAACCAAGCCATTTATACTAAGTTTTGTGATCCTAATACTGTCATTATGCATCCATTGCCAAGGGACTCTAGAGCAGAGGCTAATGAGCTAGATGTGGATTTGAATGAAAACCCGAATTTGGCGATTTTTAGGCAGGCCGATAATGGCATATTGATCAGAATGGCTTTGTTTACCTTGATTTTCGATGTGGTCGACTTGGTTGATAAATTCTCTGTGGCAGTGCCATGGCATATTCGTCGTACCCAGTAATTATGCCAGTAGCGGTGGAGTATAGATTTGTCTGAGCAAGGCGATAGCGATAAGCAAGCCAAAATAGCTGAAGATAAACCTAAAGGTTTATTGCGATCCAGCGCTATTGTTAGTGTGTTTACCATGTTGTCGCGAGTGTTGGGCCTGTTGCGCGACATTGCATTTGCGACATTTATTGGCGCCGCAGGTAATGCAGATGCCTTTTTCGTCGCCTTTAAAGTACCTAATTTTTTACGCCGATTATTTTCTGAAGGTGCTTTTTCTCAAGCCTTTGTGCCGGTGTTATCAGAATATAAAACTCAACGCGATCATCTTACTGTTAAGGCCCTAATTGACCGAGTTGCTGGGGTCTTGGGTGGCAGTTTAATTGTGGTAACTGGTTTGGCCGTGATGGCAGCTCCGGTATTGGTGTATGTAGTGGCGCCTGGCTTTAGCAGTCAGCCTGAGAAAATGGAACTTACCACCAGTTTAATTCGTATTACATTTCCCTATTTATTCTTTATATCACTAACTGGTTTTGCTGGGGCGATGTTAAATAGTTATGGCCGATTTGCGGTGCCGGCGGTTACGCCGGTCTTGCTAAATTTGTCATTAATAGCTGCGGCCGTTTGTTATGCACCTACAATGGTTGAGCCAACTTATGCCCTTGCTTGGGGTGTATTTGTTGCAGGCTTAGCCCAGTTGTTGTTTCAGCTGCCTGCATTGTATCGGGTAGATTTGGTGCCAAAGCCTAAGTGGGATTTGAAAGATAGCGGTGTGCGGCGCATCCTGAAATTAATGGTGCCGGCACTATTTGGTGTTTCGGTTAGTCAGATTAATTTACTACTAGATACAGTATTGGCGTCATTTTTACCGACCGGCAGTGTGTCGTGGTTGTATTTCTCTGACCGCTTGTCTGAGTTGCCATTGGGAGTTTTTGCGATCGCGGTGTCTACCGTTATTTTACCTAGTCTGTCGAGAGATGTGGCTAACGACGGCGGCAATAAATTTTCACAGACCATGGATTGGGCGATTCGCATGGTTTCAATGATCGCCCTACCCGCTGCGGTGGCCTTAATGGTATTGGCTGAGCCAATTTTAATGGCCTTATTTCAATACGGCGAAATGACCTCGCGAGATATAGCTATGTCGGCACTGAGTGTCCGAGCCTATGCGGGCGGTCTGCTGGCATTTATGTTAATCAAGGTGTTAGCGCCTGGATATTACTCGCGCCAAGATACTAAAACACCAGTAAAAATAGGCATCATTGCGATGGTCGCTAATATGGTACTCAATTTTGCTTTAGTGTTGCCATTGCATCATTTTTGGCAGATTGGCCATGTAGGTTTGGCTTTAGCAACCGCATTGGCAGCGTGGATAAACGCCATATTATTATGGCGTGGTTTGGTGAATAGTGGTGTTTATCAGGCTGCTACAGGCCAAGTCGTGCAAATGGTTAAGTTGTTAGCGGCGGCCCTAGTGATGGGAGCAGCATTGGTTTGGGTGGGTCAATTCAGTGTCGATATGCTGGCGCAACATTGGTGGCAGCGTGGTTTGAGCTTGCTGGGGCTGTGTGGCGTTGGCGGGGTGATTTATTTTGGCTCATTAGTATTAATGGGCTTTCGTCCGGTGCATTTTAAACCCGCTAATAACGGCTGATTAGTAGGCTTGGCAGTGTCTCTAGGCTATAATCTGGCTTTTATTTGATCACTAAGATCTGCATCAATGGAATTAATCAGAGGTTTACATAACCTGCAGCCGCGTCACCGTGGTTGTGTGGGCACTATTGGTGCATTTGACGGCGTTCACCTAGGCCATCAAGAGCTGATGACTCGTTTAGTGGCGAAGGGAAAAGAGCTCGCTTTGCCCACAGTTGTCATTTGTTTTGAACCACTTCCTTGTGAATATTTCGCGCCAGCTGAAGCGCCAGCAAGGCTAATGAGCTTTAAAGAAAAGTTTATTGCACTGCGTAAACTAGGTATTGATCGTGTGTTACGAGTCCGTTTTGACGAACGTTTTCGTAGTATGACTGCGGAAGACTTTATTCAACATGTATTTGTCGATGGCCTAGAGGTTAAGTACATCGTTGTTGGTGATGATTTACGCTTTGGCCAAGACCGCAAAGGTGACACCAATGTGTTGCGCGCTGCCGGTCAAAAGCAAGGTTTTGACGTTGTTGATACCGCGTCAGTTTTAGAAGACAGTGAGAGAATTTCTAGTACTCGGATACGACAGTGTTTAGAGAATGCTGATTTTGACGAAGCAGCAAAACTGTTGGGGAAGCCTTATTCTATAAGTGGCAAAGTTGTATATGGTCGTCAAGTGGGCAGAACAATAGGAATACCTACTGCTAATATGGAGTTACATCGATTTCGTGCGGTTTTATCCGGTGTCTATGCGGTAGAGGTAAGTGGCTTTAATGGTAATACTTATCATGGCATGGCCAATATAGGCACGCGGCCAACAATAGGTGACAGTGTTAAAGCTATTTTAGAAGTTCATCTACTTGATTACAGTGGTAACTTGTACGGTAAAACCATTGATGTGGTGTTTCGACATCGTATTCGTGATGAAATGAAATTTGACTCGATCGAAGAGCTAAAAATAACAATTCATGCCGATATTGAAAAAGGGCGTGAGTACTTTAATAACCAAATAAACGCGTAAGCGATAAGACAACCCAATAGAAAATACACATGTCTGATTATAAGCAAACTTTAAACTTACCAAAGACTGACTTTCCGATGAAAGCTAATTTGGCCAATCGCGAACCAGCAATGTTAAAAAAATGGCAGGAAGGTGAGTTATACCAAAAAATTCGTGCAGCGCGCAGTGGTTGCGAACAATTTATTTTGCATGATGGTCCTCCCTACGCTAATGGCGATATTCATATAGGTCATTCTGTTAATAAAATATTGAAAGACATTATCGTTAAATCGAAAACACTTAATGGGTTAGACGCGCCTTATGTCCCAGGTTGGGATTGTCATGGTTTACCAATTGAGCTAAACGTTGAGAAAAAAATTGGCAAAGCTGGCGTAAAAGTTGACGCCAAAACTTTTCGTAACAAGTGTCGTGAATATGCCGCCAAACAAGTTAATGGTCAGCGTGAAGACTTTAAACGCCTAGGTGTCTTTGCTGAATGGGATAATCCTTATCTGACCATGGATTATTGCTTTGAAGCGAACATTATCCGCACCTTAGGGAAAATTGCTGATAACGGTCATTTAGTGAAAGGCTTTAAGCCCGTTCATTGGTGTATGAATTGCGGCTCTGCTTTAGCCGAGGCCGAAGTTGAGTATCAGGATAAAGTGTCATCGGCGATTGACGTTAAATTCATGGCCGCTGACGATAGTTTGAGCGCTGCTTTTGGACTGACAGGTAATAATATTGCTGTTGTCATTTGGACAACAACGCCTTGGACATTGCCGGCTAATATGGCGGTATCGGTTAATCCTGAGTTAGATTATGTGTTGGCTACATTAGTTATTGATAGCGTTGAGCATACCGTTGTTTTAGCCCAAGCTCTGTTGGAGCAATGCGTAGCGCGCTATGGTGCCAGTAGTTTTGAAATATTGGGTATCGCTAAAGGCTCGGCGCTCGAAAATATTCAAGTTAAGCATCCTTTTTTGGATAAAACAGTTCCGCTAATATTGGGTGAACACGTTACCACTGATGCTGGTACGGGTAATGTTCATACTGCACCAGGGCATGGTCAAGACGACTTTATAGTAGGTCAGCGCTACGGTATTGAGACTTATAACCCCGTTGGTAGTAATGGGCTTTTTGTTGAAGGCACGCCTTTTGTTGAAGGTCAGCATGTGTTTAAAGCAAATGCGGTGATTGTTGATTTGTTAGCTGAAAAACACATGTTGTTAAAGCATGTAGAGTTTAACCATAGTTATCCGCATTGCTGGCGTCATAAAACGCCTATTATTTTTAGAGCAACGCCACAGTGGTTTATTGGCATGCATGAAAATGGATTGATGGAGCAGGCTGCAAAAACGATCAATGAAGTAGAGTGGTTGCCTGCTTGGGGCAAGGCGCGTATTGAAAGCATGATTGAGGGTAGGCCGGATTGGTGTGTTTCCCGTCAACGTACATGGGGCGTGCCAATTGCCTTGTTTATCCATAAGGATACTTCCGAGCTGCATCCAAACTCAGCTGAGCTCATCGAGCAAGTTGCTTTAAAAGTTGAGCAAGAAGGAATAGATGCTTGGTTTGATCTCGAGCCTAGTGAGCTCTTAGGTGGTGACGCTGATCAGTACGAAAAAGTTACCGATACCTTAGATGTATGGTTTGACTCAGGTGTAAGTCATGCTTGCGTATTGCGTGAACGAGATTATCTTCAGTCACCCGCAGATTTGTATCTTGAGGGCTCCGATCAGCATCGTGGTTGGTTCCAGTCCTCTTTACTAACCGGCATTGCTGCGTTTGGTCAGCAGCCCTATAAGCAAGTTTTAACTCACGGTTTTACGGTTGATACCGACGGCAGAAAAATGTCGAAGTCAGTCGGTAATGTAGTTGCACCACAGCAGGTGATGAAAACCTTAGGCGCTGATATTTTGCGTCTATGGGTAGCTGCTACTGATTACCGTAATGAAATGACCGTGTCAGATGAAAACTTTAAGCGCACGGCTGATTCGTATCGACGTATTCGGAATACTGCACGCTTTTTCCTGTCGAATCTGGACGGTTTTGATCCAACCAAAAACTTAGTTGCTCCGCAGGATATGTTAGCGTTAGATAGGTGGGCTGTAGATTTAACCTCGCGCTTACAAGATGAAATTATCGAGGCTTATAACGATTATCATTTTCATCAGTTTTATCAAAAGTTACATAACTTTTGTGTGGTTGAAATGGGTGGATTTTATCTTGATGTTATTAAAGATCGGCAGTACACCACGCAGAGCGATAGCTTAGCTAGGCGTTCTGCGCAGACAGCCATGTATCATATTATCGAGGCACTTTCGCGCTGGCTTGCTCCAGTATTAAGCTTTACCGCTGATGAAATATGGGCCTTTATCCCGGGTGATAGAGGCGAGTCGATTTTTCTCGAAACATGGTATGAAGGGCTATTACGCTTAGATAATGACACTGATTTCAACGCCGCTTATTGGGAAAGAATGATGGCGGTTAAAACAGCCGTAAATAAAGAATTAGAGGTTAAGCGTGGAGCAGGAGAAGTAAAGGGTAGCTTGAGCGCAGAAGTTGTACTTTATTGCGATGGCAGCTTACGTGCCGATCTTGAGCGATTGGAAACCGAGTTGCGTTTTGTTTTGATTACCTCAACGGCGAAAATTTGCGATTTAGCCGATGGCTCTAATGGCGTAGAGACTGAATTAAATGGTTTAAGGGTTAGTGTTAATGCATCGACTCATGAAAAGTGTGAGCGCTGTTGGCATCATCGTGAAGATGTTGGTGAGGATGAAACGCATCCATTACTCTGTGTTCGTTGCGTTGATAATATAGATGGTGACGGCGAAGTCCGTCATTACGCGTAATTTTTATGAAAATTTATTATTTGATAAGCCTAGTTGTTATAGCGGTTGATCAGTGGACCAAGAGCTTAGCTGTGTCAGAACTTGCTAATGGTTTTGTTAAAGTGACTGATTTTTTCAGCTTAATTTTAGCTTATAACAAAGGTGCCGCGTTTAGTTTTCTAAGTGATGCTGGTGGCTGGCAGCGATGGTTTTTTACCGCAGTAGCTGTTGGAGTAAGTGCTGTTTTGGTGGTGTGGATATACCGACTTAAGCGGCATGAGAAGTTGTTAGCGATAGCGCTTGCATTGGTTTTAGGTGGTGCCATTGGCAACGTTTACGACAGAATAATGCTAGGGCATGTAGTCGATTTTATTTTAGTGCATTATCAGGATAATTATTTCCCGGCATTTAATATTGCTGATAGTGCTATTTCTGTTGGTGCGGCACTATTAATTTTAGATGCTTTATTACAAGGTAAGAAAAGTGGTGAATAATCTAGCGATAAATGAAAGTTCGACTGTCAGTTTGCACTTTAGTTTGTATTTAGAGGATGGTCAGTTAGTCGATGGAAATATGGACAAAGACGCCGCCAGTTTTCAAATAGGCGACGGCACCTTATTGCCTGGTTTTGAGCTTAATTTATTAGGGTTGAAAGCAGGTGCGACAGGTGAGTTTATGGTGGAGCCGGTGAATGGGTTTGGTGTTCCTAACCCTAATAATGTTCAGTTGTTTTCTCGCTCGCAATTTAGTGGTATGGCTTTGGAGATTGGTACGGTTATTTCTTTTGCTGATGCTGCAAAAGCCGAACTGCCGGGTGTTGTTAAATCATTTCAAGGTGATCAGATCGAAGTTGATTTTAATCATCCATTGGCTGGGAAAACGCTACGATTTGAAGTTAAAATAGTAGAGGTTAGTTAATGGACAATACTAGAATTATTCTGGCTCATCCACGTGGTTTTTGTGCGGGTGTTGACAGAGCGATAGAAATTGTTAATCAAGCTTTGGAAATATTTGGCGCGCCTATTTATGTTCGTCATGAGGTTGTGCACAATCGCTTTGTAGTTGAAGATCTGCGCCAGCGCGGCGCTATATTTGTCGAAGAGTTAGATGAAATACCCGATGATTCAACGGTGATCTTTAGCGCTCATGGGGTTAGTAAAAAAGTTAGAGCTGAGGCCGCAAGTAGAGCGCTAAAAGTATTTGATGCGACTTGTCCGTTAGTAACTAAAGTTCATATGGAAGTGGTTAGGTATAGTAAGACTGCAAGAGAATGCGTGCTTATTGGCCATAAAGGTCACCCTGAAGTAGAGGGAACGATGGGGCAGTATGATAACAGTACCGGTGGCGCTATTTATTTGGTTGAAAACGAAGAGCAAGTATCGTTTTTGGAAGTTAATAATCCAGACAGTTTAAGTTATGTAACCCAGACTACTTTATCGATGGATGATACCGCTAGGGTTATCGACGCTTTACGTATACGCTTCCCTAATATTACCGGGCCGCGCAAAGATGATATCTGTTATGCCACTCAAAATAGACAGGATGCTGTAAAGGGCTTAGCCGATGAATGCGATTTGATGTTGGTTGTGGGTTCAGTCAACAGTTCTAATTCAAATAGGCTGGCAGAGCTTGCTAAGCGCAAGGGCACTATGTCGTATTTAATAGATTCAAAAGATGATATCCAGCCAGAGTGGTTAGAGGATATTAGTGTTATCGGGGTTACGGCTGGGGCTTCGGCACCAGAGGAATTAGTGCAGGATGTGATAAAGCAACTACAAAAATTCGGCGCATCGGCACCAGAGGAGGTTTCCGGTACTCCTGAAAACATAACTTTTAGTTTGCCTCAAGGTTTACGTTGGGTTGATGCTAGCGATAAAGGCTAATTAGTCAATGTTCAGGCGTTTTAATTTATATCGTAGCTGGCGAAAAGATATTCCGAGTAAATCAGCTGCCTTAGTTTTATTCCAGCGGGTTTTTTCTAACGCTTGGTTAATTAGATCCATTTCAATTTCTTCTAGATAATCTTCTATAGAGCTTATTTGGTCGATTGATACTTTTTCCGCAGGCATAGCTTTCTGCGCTAGCGTTATGGTTGGTAATTGCAGATCTAGGCTGCTTATACTTTTGCCGTCAGATAAGGTCAATGCGCGTTCTAAAATATTTTCTAATTCCCTGACATTGCCTGGAAAGTTATAAGTTTTAAGAGTGCTAATTGCGTCGTTGCTTAATTTTGGAATACTTAAATTCCATTCTTGAGACAGGCGTTTGATAATATGACTACACAGTAGGGGAATGTCATCGGCCCGATTGCGAAGATTTGGAACATCGATTTGAATGACATTGATTCGATAAAATAAATCTTGACGGAATTTTTCCTGATCTACTTCGACGCCTAAATCTTTATGGGTAGCGCTCAATAATCTTATGTCAGTATTTTTTTCTTCATTATCGCCGATTCGACGTACTGCTTTTTCTTGAATAGCTCTTAACAATTTAACCTGCATATTTAGCGGCAAGTCGGCTATTTCATCGAGGAATAGTGTTCCGCCCTTGGCTGCCTCAAATAGCCCCGCTTTATCGTGTGAGGCGCCGGTAAAACTTCCTTTTCTATGACCAAAAAATTCACTTTCCATTAATTCCGCAGGTATAGCCCCGCAGTTAACGGCGATAAATGGGCCGTTAGCTCTGGGTCCATTATTGTGGATCAATCTAGCAACTAATTCTTTGCCGGTACCTGATTCACCGTTAATAAAGACAGGGGCCTGGCTACGAGCTACACGAGAAATAGTTTCCCGTAAATCTTCTATAATTTTGGTTGAGCCCAGTAGTTCGACTGTCCTATTGGTTTCACCGTTAGCGCTCTGATGGTTAGCACGTAAGGCTGCCTCAACTAGGCTACGAATGTGCTGAAGTTTTACTGGTTTAGAAATGAAGTCGAACGCTCCAGCTTTTAACGCTGACGTTGCGGTGTCGACGTTGCCAAATGCTGTAATCATCGCAATAGGGGTTAGTGGCTGATGTTGTTTGATGTATTTAATTAATTCTATGCCATTGCCATCAGGTAGCTGCATATCAGTCAGGCATAGGCTAAAGCTTGTTTGATTAATAGCTTCTTTAGCATCTGCGAGCATGGCAGCAGATGTTACCAAATAGCCCATTTGGACTAAGGTGATATCCAGCAACTCTAGAATATCAGGCTCATCATCTACTATCAGAATGTGGTCTTGATTGATATCGACAGTGTCTGGCATTTTTATAATTCTTTTTGTAGATGTGGAAATGAAATTTTAAAACAGGTTCTAGCATCAACTGTCTTAATATATGCCAAATTAAGCTGATTAGCCTCACACAACTCACGTGCAACATATAAGCCTAGCCCGCTGCCATTATGCTCTGAGGTAAAGAAAGGTTCGAACAGATGTGCGGCAATCTTAGGTTCTATACCTCTTCCATTATCTATTATCTCAACACTAGATAATTCAGTTAATTCATTAACGGCTAGATTTACTTCTAGTGAGTAACTTGCGGTATGTTGATAGCTATAGCGTAATCCATTTTCTATTAAATTATTAAGAACTTGTCTTAGTTGTTGTTCGTCGCATTTTACGGATACATTTTTATAAATGCTAGTCAGTTTTATTTCTGCGTTGGTGTTATGTAAAGATCTATATTCACTGATAATATTTTCTAACAGCTTATTGAGAGAGAATATTGCTATGTTTGATGTTTCTCGCCGCGATAGCAGTTGTACATTTTCAATAATTTGATCAATACGCTGCGACTGATTATTAATGATTTCTATCAATCTATTTTTGCTGGCATCATCGGAAAACTGCTCATTTAATAATTGCGATGCATGGCTAATTGCGCTTAAAGGGTTTCTTATTTCGTGGGCGATACTGCCTGCCAATCGGCCAAGTGAAGCTAGTTTTAAATTTTGTGCTTGTTGCTGTAATTGTTTCATATCTTCTATGAAAACTAGAATGCTGGGCGTATCAGAGTCGCCCAAGGAAGAAAAATTGAGTTTTAATTGAATGCCATTGCTAGCAACATAATGAGATTTGTTAAATTTATTACTGCTCAGCCACTCTTGTAAATGGTAGCCGATAGTAGCAGGTATACTTTGACTTAATGTAATTGGTTTATTGAAAAAACTGCTGAGCAAATTAATGCCAGCAGCGTTTATTTTTGAGATGCGATGAGAGCTGTTAAGTACCAGTATTCCGGTGTGCATTTTATTAACAACTTGCTCATTGATCTCCTCAAGTCGAATAATATTTGCGGCTTGTTGGCTTACTATGGTCTCAGTAGATTGAGCTCTGGCAGCTAAGCGATTAAATGAAACAAAGGTTATAAAAAATACAGTCCCGTAGGCGCCTGCATCAAATAGGCTTTCCAAACTCGCATTGTTGGTAAGTATCGAATTTACTTTTTCGACAAGTACCGCTATCGAAGCCATAGCTGCGGTCAGCGCTGCCATTTTATCGCTTAGTGACATCGAACTAACCACCACTACCAATACCAATAGCAGCGGTAGCATTGCTGCTGTATCAGCACTAGAAATTTTTAAAAAATAAACTGCGCCAATGTCAATAAACAGACTTGCTAGTACTAGGCTTGGTTTTTTGCTTAAAGAAGGCCAAGTCAGACAACTAAGTAGAAGGGTAGTGTTGGTTATTGTATAAATTAATAATGTTAGTACGTATAGAAAAGGATCCCGTGAACCGAGTAACGGTTGTTCGAACACCACAAAATGCATAGCAAACAGTAGTACGCCGATGATCATGCGATAAGCGCATAGCTTAGTAAAAAATATCGGATTGTTTAATGCTAAGTTATCACTAGGCGCTGGCATTATAGTTACCGTTTTAGGTGCGGCGCGAATTTTTGTTAGTCATAAATAGTAGGTATTGCTAAACGCTTATGCTGAGTTTTTTGGTATATCGCAATGAGTTTGTCTGCAGCATCGCTGTCGATTTTTTTGCCTTCAAGAAAGTCGTCTATTTGATCGTAACTCAGGCCAAGCACTATTTCATCAGCTTGTAGTGGTTGTAAGCATTCGAGGTCGGCAGTTGGTGCTTTTTCGATCAGAATACTTGGCGCGCCTAAAGTAGCAGCGAGTTGCTTAACTTGACGTTTACTTAAACCAAACAGCGGTGCTAAGTCACAGGCACCGTCACCCCACTTAGTATAAAAGCCAGTAATGTTCTCAGCCGAGTGATCTGTGCCCAATACTAAGCCGCCGATTAGCGCTGCAACCTCGTATTGCGCAGCCATTCGCGTTCGGGCTTTTAAATTCCCTTTGGCATAGTCTATCAGTGCATTGTCATTAGTTAGCAAACTCTTATCATTAAGAGCTTTAATGACCTCTTGATGAATCCCGTCCGCGCCTGGTTTTATATTAATCGTTATATTATGGCTAGGCTCAATAAAGTTGATTGATGCCTGAGCATCTTCTTCATCTTTTTGTGTCCCGTAAGGCAAGCGCACGGCAATAAATTGATACCGCTGCTCGGATTCATCGTTTAGTTCATCGACAGCAAGTTGCGCAAGCCGGCCACATAAAGCTGAATCAATACCACCACTGATACCTAATATGATATTTTTTGAATAGCTAGCAAACAGTGTTTTTTTAATAAAAGATACTCGTCGCTCTATCTCGTATTTGGTATCTATAGAAGGCAAGACTTTCATCTCACGAATAATTGATGCTTTATCCATAGTTATAATGACCAGTATTAGTTGAGTTCGGTTTTGTTGTTAATTTGCTTGGGCTCGTCTCTGCCGAATAGACCGCCGGTAACACTTGCTACCCAATTGCCGTCTGCACCATCGATACCGTAGACAGGAATGAAATTTCCTTCTTCGTCCAGATTAGGATGGTCTGGGAAATTAGTTCTAAGCACTATTAATGAATCTTCAGCTAAATCATTAAGATCAAGCAGCATATAACCTTGAACTATTAACGCTAGTGCATCAGGTACAGCAGGGCTCTCTGGATAATGCTCTACCACGTAGCGAGCGCGTCTTACTGCGCCTAAAAAGGCAGTGCGCCGCATATTATAGTTGGCAATGTTGATTTCACTTCTTGCTAATATATTTCTCAAATAAACCATTCTGGCTTTAGCATCAGCGGCATAGTCACTATTAGGAAAGCGATTAAGTAGCTGAGAGAAATCACTAAAGGCGATCGCTGCGCCGCCGGGATCTCGTTCGGTTAGGTCAACAGGAGTAAATTGTTCGAAAATACCTTTACCGTCGCTATAGCTGGCCATCCCTTTCATATAGTAAGCGTAGTCAACATTTGGATGCTGTGGATGGAGGCGAATAAAACGTGATGCGGCCTCAATTGCAGCACCATATTCTATGTTTTTGTAGTAAGCATAAATTAATTCTAGCTGCGCTTGTTCAGCATATGGCCCGAATGGATAGCGTGCTTCAAGTAGTTGAAAATGTTTAATGGCTAGATCGTTATTGCCATTGCTCATACTGCGTTCGGCGGCTCGATATATTTGCTTTTCCGACTGACCTTCATCGGTAATTTCTTCGGTTGAAGAGCACCCGCTCATTAACATTGCAGCGGTGATAAAAAATGTAGCGATAAGGCGCATAGTTAGCTTATTCCAAGGAGTTTGCTTTTGAAGTGATATTTAAACACACTACGCCCCTCAGCCCAAGGCGACAGCGCCTTTAGAAGTGATTATTTATGGTAACTGTAATACAAAAGCAAGCTCCGGTTTCAGAAAGCGATAATGGGAAACGATTAGACCAAGTGGCCGCTCATTTGTTCGATGACTTCTCTCGTGCACGCTTACAAATCTGGATCAGATCGGGTGAGTTAACAGTAAATGGAAGTATTGCAAAACCCAAGGGTAAGGTTTTCCAAGGCGATTTGTTGGTATTGGATGCAACCATGGAAGAAGAGTCGCGATGGGAAGCTGTGCCGATGGATTTGACCGTGGTATTTGAGGATGAGCATCTGTTGGTGATAAATAAGCCAGCTGGTTTGGTTGTTCATCCGGCGGCTGGCCACATTAACGATACTTTGCTGAATGCATTGCTGCATCACAGTCCTGGTTTGGCCAATATACCGCGTGCAGGCATTGTACATCGATTAGATAAAGATACTTCGGGCTTATTAGTTATCGCAAAAACTTTGTTGGCTCATGCCAATTTGGCAGAGCAATTGCACGATAGAACCGTCAAGCGTGAATATGAAGCGATTACTTACGATGTGATGACAGGAGGCGGTAAGGTTGATATGCCTATTGGCCGTCATCCCACTCAGCGTAAGAAAATGGCAGTTGTTGAAAATGGCAAAGAAGCGATAACTCACTATCGTGTAATCAAACGTTATCCGGCTCATACTCATGTGGCGGTAAAATTAGAGACAGGTCGGACGCATCAGATTCGCGTACACATGGCCCAAATCAGATATCCATTAGTGGGCGATCCTGTATACGGTGGGCGCTTGCGAATGCCGCCTAATGCGCCGGAAATACTGCGCGAGAATTTACGGTTGTTCACTCGTCAGGCTCTTCATGCTCGTCGTCTAGGTCTAATACATCCGGTCTCTGGTGAGCATATTGAGTGGGAATGTGATTTGCCCCAAGACATGCAAAACTTATTGGCAGCTTTAACTGAGCACCAGTCTTATGCGGATTAGCAGCGTTCATTCGAGCTGCTTGGAACCAAAATGGGATGCACCCGCTAATATAACTGCTGTTTTTACAACTCGAGTAGGTGATAATAGTCGGCCACCTTTTGATGGTTTTAATTTGGGCCATCATGTTGGAGATCAACAGTTTGATTGTAGTGATAATAGGTCTTCATTGTCGGCTTATGATGGGCTTAAGGATATTCAATGGCTGGATCAAATTCATGGCGCTGACGTGGTTAAGGCTGAGTTTGGTGGTAATAATATAACTGCAGATGCCAGTTATAGCGCTGAGAAAGGTCTGGCTTGTGCCGTTCTGACAGCAGATTGTTTACCTGTACTACTTTGTAATAATATTGGAACAGAACTTGCAGCCGTTCATGCCGGGTGGAGAGGTTTAGCAAAGGGTATATTGGCCAATGCGGTTGCTAAATTTGAAGCAGATCCGTCAGCACTGCGTGTGTGTTTTGGTCCGTGTATTGGGCCTTGTCATTTTGAGGTTGGCGAAGACGTGCTTCAGGCGTTTACACTTTCCGAGGCGTTTGCTGGGTGTAAATTACAAGTAGAAGAATGTTTTAGCGCCAGCGGTGATAAATATTATGCAGACCTAAAAGGTTTGGCCCTTTTGCAGCTAAAATCATTAGGGGTCGAGCTAATTACCTCTAATGATTATTGCACTTATTGCGATGAAGATATTTTCTATTCTTACCGAAGGCAGGCATTGACTGGGCGGATGGCGAGTTTTATTTATCGCCGTTGACAGTTTTCGTCGATAATTTTTTGGTTCTTTTCTTTGCGTTGTTGTTTTTCTTCGTCTGTTAACACTCTAAAGTTGCCATCAGTATCTTTGATTCTAATCATTCCCGAGCGCTTAATAGTGGCTAAGTTTTTACGCGCACCTTTACAAAGCATTTTTAGCCCTTCTTTAGTTGAATACTGCTTCTCCTTCTCGGGCTTTTGCGCCCCTTTATCTTTAATACTATCGCTTATCGAATAGGGCGTCGCTTCGCCAGGCTCCGGCTGATAGGCTTGAGAACTATCAGATACAATGCTCGCATTTACTCCTGGTGGCGGATTATGGCCATAGGTAACCACCCCTTGTTCATCATTCCAGCTATAAACCGTTTGAGCCGATAGCATCGTCGAACTGGCGATCAATATGGTCGCGAGAAGTGCGCGAGAAGCTGCTAAGATATCCATGTCTGTGTCTCAATGTTTTTAATTGTTATAACCATAGAAGAAGGTTTGCAGTTTTTCAAATCAATATTGCAAATATAACTAGTTAATCACACTCTAAAGCGTTGACATAAAAAGGAATTTCGTGAAAGATGTCTTCAACATTATGAGTCTGGTTTGTGTCTGCTCTTATCCTGCGTTCCCAAGCCCTGTCGGCTAAAATCCGATTGAACTCAAATTTCTGACTCTGTGAAGTGTTTTATGCACACCTAGCGTAGCAATTCAGGCCAACGGCAACTCCTCAGGCTTTGGGTTAGACCTAAAAATAATACCGTATTAGCCAGATAGGCGGCTTTCCGGCATTTGCTAACTGTTTTCAGTTACAATGCCTGCGCGATGGTGTGGTTTTTGTTTGATTAAATTAGAGGTTTAAAAGTAGTGACTTTATTATCCGGTGGCGAGATGGTCGCCAAAGCGTTAGAAGACGAAGGTGTTGAGTTTATTTTCGGTTATCCTGGCGGCGCGGTACTCCACATATATGATGCGTTATTTTCAAATTCGAAAATACCTCATATCCTAGTGCGACATGAGCAAGCAGCGACCCATGCTGCAGACGGCTATGCGCGTGCTACAGGTATTCCTGGGACTGTCCTAGTTACATCTGGGCCTGGTGCTACCAATGCTATTACGGGTATTGCAACAGCGTACATGGATTCTATTCCAATGGTGGTTCTCTCTGGTCAGGTACAAAGCCATTTAATTGGCGATGATGCTTTCCAAGAAACTGACATGGTGGGTATTTCTCGCCCGATTGTTAAACATAGTTTTTTGGTCAAACGGACAGAAGATATCCCAGCTATTATCAAAAAAGCTTATTACCTTGCTGCAAGTGGTAGGCCTGGGCCGGTAGTCATTGATATCCCTAAAGACCTTACTCATCCAAACATGAAGTATGAGTATAATTATCCTGACGAAGTGAAAATGCGTTCTTATACTCCTGCGGTACGCGGGCATAGCGGGCAGATCCGCAAAGCGGTTAACCTGCTGATGTCAGCTAAGCGACCGATAATTTATGCCGGTGGCGGCGTTATCCTGGGCGAAGCTTCTGCGCAATTAACTGATCTAGCTAAATTATTGAACTATCCGGTAACCAATACCTTAATGGGGCTGGGGGCATTCCCAGCCACTGACAGACAATTTGTTGGGATGTTGGGTATGCATGGCACCGTTGAAGCTAACAAAACTATGCACAATAGTGATTTGATCTTGGCGTTAGGCGCTAGGTTCGACGATCGTGTAACCAATACCACCGATAAATTTTGCCCTAATGCAAAAATCGTCCATGTTGATATTGATCCAGCTTCTATATCTAAAACGATTCGTGCAGATGTGCCAATTGTTGGACCAGTAGCGAGCGTGTTGGATGAAATGATTGCCATGGTTAAAGAGGTTGTGGCGAGCAGCGATAACCGGCTTGATACAGGTGCAATTGACGCTTGGTGGCAGCAAATAAATGAGTGGCGTGAAGAATATGGTATTTACACCAAGCCAAGATATAACCAAGAACCTGGAGGACTAATAAAACCACAGGAAGTTATTAAAAGTTTATACCGAGCAACCAATGGTGATGCTTTTGTTACTTCTGACGTAGGCCAGCATCAGATGTTTGCGGCCCAGTATTATCACTTTGATAAGCCGCGTCGTTGGATAAACTCTGGTGGGTTGGGAACAATGGGTTTTGGTTTTCCTGCGGCCATGGGTATTAAATTGGCGTTTCCTGATACTGAAGTAGCTTGTGTTACCGGTGAAGGTAGTATTCAAATGAATATTCAGGAGCTATCAACTTGCGCTCAATATAACGTGCCAGTAAAAATTATTAATATAAATAATTCAGCATTGGGTATGGTTAAACAGTGGCAAGATCTAAATTACGGCGGTCGCTACGCGCACAGTACAACCTATGCGGATTCGTTGCCAGATTTCAAAATGTTGGCCGAATCTTACGGTCATGTTGGCTTAGTTGTCGATAAATTGTCTGATCTAGATGCAGCAATGGAAGAGGCATTTTCGTTGAAAGATCGGTTGGTATTTTTGGATGTGAAAGTTGATCCAATGGAGCATGTATACCCAATGCAAATTGCTCCTAACGGTAATATGCAAGACATGATGTTAAGTAAGACGGAGCGTACAAAATGAAGAGAATAATTTCCGTTTTAATGGAGAATGAACCGGGCGCGTTATCACGTGTTGTTGGGTTGTTTTCGCAGCGTGGTTACAACATCGAATCGTTAACCGTTGCACCGACTGAAGATTCCAGTTTATCCAGACTTACTCTAATGACAGATGGTGATGATCATAAAATTGAGCAGATCACCAAACATTTAAATCGTTTGATTGAAGTGGTGAAATTGGTTGATTTAACAGAAGGCGCGCATATCGAGCGTGAATTAATGCTGGTAAAAATAAAAGCAGTTGGTCCGCAGCGCGAAGAAGTAAAACGTTGTACTGATATTTTTCGTGGTCAGATTGTTGACGTTAATCCAAGTATTTATACGGTTCAGGTAGCGGGCCCTAGTGATAAATTAGATGCGTTTATTGAATCTGTCGGCAGGAATAATATATTAGAAACTGTGCGCACTGGCGTCAGTGGGCTGTCTCGTGGCGATAAAATATTGAGTATCTAGATTTTATTGTAGGCAATAAAAAGCCGTATCATTTGATACGGCTTTTTTCGTTTAACATTTCCTTAAACGATTTTCTTCATCGCAGTCATATAATCACGTAATTGTGCGCCAACTACTTCTACAGGGTGATTACGAATTGCATCATTGACTGCAATAAGCTCTTGGTTATCAACACCGTTTTCTTGGCTGTTGAAACCTTTACCGATTACATCAGTAGATATCGTCTTCATAAAATCTGCTAATAATGGCTTACAAGCGTGGTCAAATAAGTAACAGCCATATTCAGCAGTATCAGAAATCACTACATTCATTTCGTATAATTTTTTACGTGCGATGGTGTTAGCAATCAATGGTGTTTCATGTAAAGACTCGTAGTAGGCAGACTCTGCAACGATGCCTGCAGCAACCATCGTTTCAAATGCTAGTTCAACGCCAGCTTTAACCATGGCAACCATCAAAATTCCATGATCATAAAATTCTTGTTCACTAATTTCCATGCTGCCATTAGCTGCTTTTTCAAATGCAGTTTCAGTAGTCGCAGCGCGCCAACCTAGAAGATTAACGTCGTCATTGGCCCAGTCTGCCATCATGGTTGATGAAAAGTGACCGGTCATAATATCGTCTTGATGTTTTTCGTACAGGCTACGCATAATATCTTTTAGTTCTTCTGCTAGCTCGAATGCACGAATCTTTGCAGGGTTACTCAAGCGATCCATCATGTTGGTAATACCGCCATGCTTTAGACCTTCAGTAACAGTTTCCCAGCCATATTGAATTAGTTTAGAGGCGTAACCGCTATCAATACCTTGTTCAATCATTTTGTCAAAGCAAAGGATTGAACCAGTTTGTAGCATGCCACATAAAATAGTTTGCTCACCCATTAGGTCAGACTTTACTTCGGCAATAGGAGAGGACTCTAATACGCCGGCACGATCGCCGCCGGTGCCAGAAGCTAACGCTTTAGCAATTTCTAGACCGTCGCCGTTAGGATCGTTTTCAACGTGAACAGCAATTAGCGTAGGTACACCAAAACCGCGCTTATATTCTTCGCGCACTTCAGTGCCTGGGCATTTAGGGCAGACTAATACTACTGTTAAGTCTTTACGGATCTGCATGCCTTCTTCAACTAAGTTGAAGCCATGAGCGTAATCCAAGCATGCTCCGTCTTTCATTAATGGCATTACAGCGCCAACGACAGCAGTGTGCTGTTTGTCAGGAGTAAGATTCATAACGATGTCGGCTTGCGGGATTAACTCTTCATATGTACCGACAGCGAAGCCATTTTCAGTAGCATTTTTCCAAGATTGACGCTGCTCACTAACGGCTGCTGCGCGCAAAGTATAGGATACATCAAGGCCGCTATCTCTTAGGTTTAAGCCTTGGTTTAGACCTTGTGCGCCACAACCAACGATGACAATTTTTTTGCCTTTGATATAATCGCAGCCATTTGCGAATTCTTCTTGCTTCATAAAGCGACACTTGCTTAGTTGATCAAGCTGTAGGCGCAGTGGCAGGGTATTAAAGTAGTTAGCCATTATTTTCTCTCCAAAGATATTTATACAAATTTTAGGCTGAGCAATTTACTCTTATTTTTATGTTGCGTAAAATGAATTATTTAAAATCATATGTTGCACTAATCGGGATATAACAATATGGACGAAAAATCTTTACGCCTATTCGTTGCGCTATCCGAGCAAAAGCATTTTGCGCGGGCGGCTAATGAGTGCAACGTCAGTTCATCTGCCGCAAGTAGGGCGCTTAGTCGTATTGAAGGTGAAGTGGGTGCGATGCTAGTAGAGCGTGATAATCGACGAGTAGAGCTTACTAGTGCTGGTAAGCAGTTTTTAGCTTACGCCAAAGCTACTTTGACTAATTGGCATGAGTTGAAGCAAGATATTCATTCATTAAGCGTATCGCCCAAGGGGCGGTTAAGTCTTTACTGCTCAGTTACGGCATCATACTCATTGCTTTCATCAATATTGCCGCCACTGCGTCAGCAATATCCAGATATAGAATTAAGAGTACATACGGGTGATCAGGCTGCATCGATCCAGCGGGTGTTGTCGGGCGATGATGATTTAGCGATAGCGGCTTTACCGAAAACACTTAATAGTCGGCTTTGCTTTAAGTCACTAACTCAGTCATCGCTGCAATTTGTGGCACCAGTAATGGAATGCACTCCTAATAAGGTGCTACAAGAAGGTCTGGCTGAAAAAGTCGATTGGTCTAAAGTGCCTTTTATATTATCTGAGTCTGGGCTAACAAGAGATAATGTCAATGACTGGTTTGGTCGGCAGCAGTTAAAACCAAATGTTTATGCGCAAGTGAGAGGGCATGAGGCTATTGTAGGTCTAGTCGCGCTAGGGTTCGGTATTGCGGCAGTACCGCAGTTGGTGCTTGATAATAGCCCCTTAAAAAGCAAGGTTAGGGTTCTGGGGCTTACCCCAGGGCTTGAGCCGATTGATGTAGGAATAGTGTGTTTAAAAAAGCGCTTAGACGACCCTTTAGTTAAGGCCTTCTGGAGTATCTTGTAATATTAAGCCTATGAGCTATAGGAAACGATGTTTTGTTCGTGCTAAAGTCCGCAAATAACAAGCATTGGCGCTACCAATGCTATTAGGATTAATTAATAAATAGCGGGAATTTGAAAAAGTGGGTGAAGAGTCAAATAACGAAAGTAACATAAAGCAGCAAACTTCTTTAGAAGATGTTATTCCAGTAGGAGAGCATGAAGAGGAGGTTTCTGAAGGCGGTAAGATTGTGCGCCATAAAGGCATCTATCTACTGCCTAATCTATTCACGCTAGCTGCAATGTTTGCAGGTTTTTACTCAGTTATTTCGGCAATGAAAGGGCATTTCGAGATTGCTGCCATAGCAATATTTATTGCCATGATTTTAGACGGCCTTGATGGCCGTATCGCACGAATGACGAACACACAAAGTGCATTCGGCGCGGAATTTGACAGCTTGGCGGATATGGTCAGTTTTGGTGTTGCGCCGGCCTTGGTTTCATTTACTTGGGCGTTGAGTTCTCTAGGGAGAATCGGCTGGGCGGTTGCCTTTATTTATGTGGCCGGAACGGCTATTCGCTTGGCTAGATTTAATACTCAGATAGAGACGGCCGATAAAAGTTATTTTACCGGCTTGGCAAGCCCGGCGGCGGCGGCGTTGGTTGCTGGCATGGTATGGATCTGTAATGACTATGGTTTAGTTGGTGAAAGCTTGCCCTTATTTGTAGCAATATTGGCAGCGATCACTACCGCTTTAGCTGGTGTGTTAATGGTTACCAATATTCCTTATTCGAGCTTTAAAGAAATTGATTTTAAATCCCGTGTCCCTTTTGTGACTATATTAGTTGTTGCCTTAGGCTTTGCAGTTATCACCATTGATCCTCCACTAATAATGCTGATACTTTTCGGTGGTTATGCCTTGTCGGGGCCAGTGATCCTGGTAATGAAAAAAGCCGGGCGTAAATAGTTAGTCAAATAGACTGCTGAACTCAGGGTAACCTTCCGTAATAAGCTTATCTTTACTTATAAAGCGTAATGAGGCGGAGTTAATGCAGTATCTCTGTCCAGTCGGTCTGGGTCCGTCGTCAAATAAATGTCCAAGATGAGAGTCTGCTCTGATGCTGCGAAGCTCAGTGCGCTTAGAAAATAAGCCATAGTCATCTTTAGTGATCATCGACTGTGTACTTATAGCTCTAGTAAAGCTGGGCCAACCAGTGCCAGACTTATATTTGTCTAATGAGCTGAATAAAGGTTCCCCCGACACTATGTCGACATATATACCTTCTGCTTTGTTATTCCAGTAATCGTTATTAAATGGTCGCTCAGTACCTTCATGCTGGGTGACTTTATATTGAATAGGGCTAAGAGCTCCCTTTAAGGTACTTACCGTAGGTTTCTCAAAGCTAGGATTGTTTGTTAGCCACAGCTCGTACGCTTGGCTGTTTGAGGTTGTTGCTGTAAGCGCAGTACTTTCTGCGGCTTTTAGTTGGCTGTTACTTAGTGCAAGTAGCATAGTTAACAGCAAAGTAAGTTGTAGGCTTTTCATCATAATGCTCATTGTTAGGAGATAATCCTCAGACTAATAAAAATTGAGTCAGTTCATTTTTAGATTTGTTAGGAAATATTTATACTTAATATGGTTAGATTTGTATCAATTTGTTCATAAAGTAGTCGTTTATTAGAGCGGTTTTTTATGAAGGTAAAAAAAGGCAGTTATTTTGATTTTTATTAGTGTTATTTGTTGACACAAGAGCGCGAATGTATAGAATGCGCCCCTCTCCTGCAGGGCAGGTCAGACATCCAAGCGGTGCTGAAGATATTTAACAATTAAATCAAGCAATTTGTGTGGGCACTAGCTTCGATATTGAGATCTATATGCATATCGAAAATAGTTACCACGCGAAGACAGTTTTATGTTTTTAACGTAGTAATGAGCTTTTCGAAAAAAGTTTCGAGATTCTTTAAAATCTCAATCAGTATTTAAACTGAAGAGTTTGATCATGGCTCAGATTGAACGCTGGCGGTAGGCTTAACACATGCAAGTCGAGCGAGAAAGCACTTCGGTGTGAGTAGAGCGGCGGACGGGTGAGTAACGCGTAGGAAACTACCCAGTAGTGGGGGATAACATGTGGAAACGCATGCTAATACCGCATACGCCCTAAGGGGGAAAGCGGGGGATCTTCGGACCTCGTGCTATTGGATGTGCCTGCGTAAGATTAGCTTGTTGGTGAGGTAAAGGCTCACCAAGGCGACGATCTTTAGCTGGTCTGAGAGGATGATCAGCCACACTGGAACTGAGACACGGTCCAGACTCCTACGGGAGGCAGCAGTGGGGAATATTGGACAATGGGCGCAAGCCTGATCCAGCC
>JBKEHH010000007.1:0-156441 GCA_046710535.1 Pseudomonadales bacterium | reverse complement strand
GATATTAGTAGTTACTTGATGGGGTACTATAATTACCAAAGGCCGCATACATTTAATCAGGGTTTAGCTCCAGCGATAGCTGAAGAAAAACCTTATTCAATGTCCAAAATTACTTGACCACTACACCTTGGATTTTTTTTATTATTAAAAGAAGTATCTTTAGATTTAGTACGCAATGACTCCTTAATATCCAGTTTAAGTTCTTCACTTATACTTAAACTTATAGTTCTATGTTTTGAGCCGCAAATGGGACATGGCTGAGAGTCTTTAGCCATGTCAAAAAACAATTTTTCACCACAATTAGAACACTCTGCATTACTGTCAACTTCATTAGACATTACAACTTTTCCCTCCCTAATAGCTAATGCTCAGCAACATTAAGATCACTTTTAAAATTAGTGCTAAACATAGACAAATGCTCTAGATTTTTTATGTAGACATTCCAACAACTCGTCCAAAACTTCGTACCATTAGTTGGGTCTGTTTGGCCCTCTTCCCAAAACACCTGATGCTTGTCAAAATCTTGATGAGATATTCCACCAACCAAATATGCTCTTTTATATGCGTACATAGTATTTTCGCCACTATATTTACCATCCCTTAGCAGACTAACAAACATAAAATAGTCAGCTGCTTGATGCTTGTGGTTATAATCCGGTAGTGAACACTCGTATTTATCGAGGGGAGGTACAGTCCTGTCCTTAGTTTTGACTTCGATAGTACGCCCATTAAGCATGTAATCATGTGATGTTTGCTTCAGCTGCGACGAGTAACTAAAATTATGTTTCTGAAACCACCTTTCAACAACTAACTCACCTATACAACCGACCTGATTAGCTTCTACACCCCGGTGAGAGCCTTCCAAAACTGGCAATAATTTAGATCTATCGTAAGCCTCATCTAGTATAGATTGGCTTAACCTCAAACTTGGCCATTTAGATATCTTCATACTTGATCGCCTCCTCTTAACGTTATTGATTGATCCTGAAGATCGTATTCAACTGGCTCAGGAAATAGCAGGCTTAAGTTAGTTTTATCTATCTTGAACAATGGACCTTTTTCTCGTACTTTTCCGTTTGCACGCTTAATCAAGTGATCCATTGTTATAACCCCAGCATCCAAAAGAGGCATTAATTGACTAGTAAGTGGCGACCAAGTGTGGATTACTGACTTTAGGATAAAGTAATCTTTACCATCTATCTTAGTAGGTTGAGTTATAATCCAAAATGTCTCAGCGTGTTTATCCCTTAATCGACTACGTAATAAATTCCCGGGCCAACAGGCAACTTTTCTACCATCTTCATGAACCTCGTTTAGTGAATCATTCTTTTCATCGTACTTAAACATTAGCCCTTGAGAATTAGATTTATTCGCTCGAACAGTACAATACAGCCTAAAGTCCTCTGGTCTTTCATAACCAAAGCCATCAAGAATTTCAGCACTAGACTTACATTCACTTTGATTCCAATCAGCAACTTGTGCAAATAAATTGGAACGATTCTTACTGCCTCGACTAGCTTTTATTTCAATGCCTTTATAATCAGGATCTTTACTAGAATTAGCTTCAATACCTAGAACTGCTTCCACGGACATACCCACCGAAGTAGATCCCCGCTTTACCGAAGGCAAAGGCTTCTTCGCTATATTTCTCAATTTTTCAAGTAGCTCCGCAGCTACGCTTCCCTTGCTCGCTTGATAGCGATCCAATAAGATTTTTAATCCGCCGAGCTTAGTAATATCACTACTAAGATCTAACTCAGATAGGAGAATAAGATACGGACAATCCTCAAACAAAACTATGGCTATCTGGTCACCGGCCTTGGCAAAATGCGGTAGTCCTGTAAACCACATTCTTGGGTCACCGTCTTTTGTCATTGGACGATATAAACTAACTTTTGATTCAGTTATTCCATCTACCGACACATAAAAAGCCTTTTTAATAACCTTGTTATTTGGCCCCTTTCCTTGTTGATAGTAGTCATGAAAGCCTTCAGACTGGAAATAGGTTCTAACTGGACCTGTCGCATCAAGTATCGCCTTTTTTAAACCTGTTACTGTTGGCTCAAAAACACAGTATTCAACGCCTGTTCGCCCCAAAAAAGCGCGATTACTTAAAACCAAAGACTTGATGTTCGGCGCCAAATCTTCGGTTCGCTCCAGTGTTTCGAGCATTAGCTTCTCGTCAGGAGTCTCCCACTCAACCTCTTGCTGTAGCTCGGTTATATCTGGTGACTCGAACCTTAAAGATAATTGTTTAGTGCGATTATTTGCTTCAACAACTTCTGACCAAGCGGTAAAACCATGCTGCTTTGCCACAAGCTCTAATGCTTTGGAATGGGATATACTTTTATCTTTTTTTAGTTTCTTAGCTTCTTTCTTATAACGAGAAAGCTGATTTGAATTAGTACTTGAAGATGAGACTGATGGTGTAATATTGATCATAATTGCGGTTCCTATGTAAATGATTACGGCCGTGGCCTATAAATTCGCATTGAGGAAACAGTTAAGTTTTCGTTACATAATTTGTAACAGGCTTATCCTCGAGCCAGCCAAAATCCTCTCATAATAAAATAGCTTTTGCAAGCAATGATTTTCGCCAAGTAGTATCCACCAGTTATAAACAACTAAATCAGCAGGTGTAATAACAAGGTTAAAAAATACTACAATCACAGTCAGAACTATCTATAATTTCCTCATCTAAAAGAAACAAATTGAAATTCAACCTGGATTTTCTCTGAGTTTATAAATATACTTTGCCTCTTTAAACATAAAGCATAAAACAACATGAATCATATTGAACTTTTTGCTGGCTGCGGTGGACTCTCACTCGGCTTAGAAACATCAGGTTTTGACTTGTTACTCGCTAACGAGCTATCGCCAATGGCATCAGAAACCTTTGCTTACAACCATCTTAATGCAGATCTAGAAAAACTAGAAAACATAGAGAAGGTGTTTTGGGTAAGCAGCCAATACGATAGAAACAACATATCAAAACGTCTTCGTGAAAATCCCATGGAAGCTACTGGACTTAGCAAACACTCGGATATAGACGGATTTAACCCTACTGACAATGAGCTAAATAGAGGACTATTAGTTGGAAGTATTGTTGATATAAAC
This sequence comes from Pseudomonadales bacterium, assembly GCA_046710535.1. GTDB lineage: Bacteria > Pseudomonadota > Gammaproteobacteria > Pseudomonadales > CAWVSB01 > CAWVSB01. The sequence continues at coordinate 153,324 of JBKEHH010000007.1, read as the reverse complement.
AGCCTACTATCCTCCAACAAATATAAATTGCGAGATCGTATTTCGTCAGGACTAGGTCACGGTGGCGTTGACTTAGTGTCAGGTGGCCCACCGTGCCAAAGCTTCAGCTTAGCAGGCATGCGAGACCATACTCATCACAGGAACACACTACCCGGAGAATTTGCGAATTTTGTCGGAATGGTAAAACCCAAACTAGCATTATTAGAAAATGTTACCGGTATACTAAGACCGTTTAGTGTCGAAGGAGAGAAACACTACGCATGGTTCGAAGTTGCAAAAGCCTTCGCTAAAGAAAACTATGTTCCACTATGTCTTCACGTCAATGCCAAATACGTTGGTACTGCGCAAAATAGGCCACGATTCATAATGATTGCCTTTAGACATGATGTCCTGAAAGGCTTTAAGAAAAGCACTACCGATGAAACGATAGTTAACGCTTTAAAACAGTCTGAGAGATTTGTAAAACTAGTCAGGACAAAGCAAGAGCCCAATATTACCGATCTGGACTATTTCGATGTTGAAAAAGATGATGTTTTTTTTAGAGACTCGCTACTTTCTCCTTTAATTAGCCACAAAGAAATATCTAGTTCGAAAAAGGCTCTAGCTAATGTCAAAGATGCTATTGATGACCTTAGAGATAAAAAAATAGTTGAAAGTGATTATGTACGTCGCATAAACGATGAGTACTTAAACTACAACGACCACAAGGTAAATAAGCTGCTCAATCACGAGCTGCGAAACAACAACAACAAAGTTCGAGCACGGTTTCGCCTCTACCAAGTAATGTCAAAATTAAGCAAAACTGATACCAAATCAATATCCAATTACATGAACACAGCGGGACTCGAACCGATCAATTCAGAAACGTTAAGTCAGCTAGGCAAAACTTGGCTATTAGACTTAGATGGCAAAAAGGTATCTAAGCCTACAAAGGCAAAATTATTAGAGATATTGGAGCAGCTTTATACCAAGAAACGAACGCAAAAAGCATTAATAGCAAATGCTCCCGCTCCAGCAGCTTTATCAATTCCAGACGATGCATGTCACTACCACGAATCAGTCAAAATGCAGCGTACGCTAACTGTAAGAGAAATGGCCAGAATTCAGTCCTTCCCTGACTGGTATGAAATACGGTCTAAAGTGACTACTGGCGGTAAAATGCGTAAGTTTGAAGTCCCACAATACACTCAAATAGGAAATGCGGTCCCGCCACTTCTCGGCATGGCACTTGGAAATATATGTAAAAGTATTCTCGAACAAAGTAAATAATATCGCTTTGTAAATAACAAAAGTCGCATAGCAATATAATCCTGTAGCCAGCCATATATCTGACCGAGACAGTTCGTCTAAGCAATACAACCACCCCTAAACGACATACATTCTATCCAAACAATGCACCTAGTTTATGAGCCAAACATTCCAACCAAAAACATAAAAAACACAATAAAATCAATGCGTTATAATTTTATTATTCTATAAACTATAGAGTATTAGTTTCCCGCCGCCTCCACCAATATCAAAGCTCTATCTATTTTTAGATAGGGCTTTTTTATTAACGAGTGCAATACAATAAATTTCGACCTGCCCTCGATTTACCTCTACCAATATTGCCAGCTCAAAAAGCTACCGGACTACCCACGCGCTTATCTTCAAGCCCTCGTAACTTTTAGCGCCTAACAATTGCTTAGTGTCTTGATAGTCCCTATTGAACCATAGCTTGGCATTAGTGGCATCTAGCATTACAGGCTGGCGATGATGACCCGAATCATAAACAGCCCTGCTAGCTTCGGTAATAACGATAATAACGGCCTGCGTGTGCTCCCACTTATCTTGCTTGGGTCTCTTGTGATAGCCATTTCCCTTGATAGCAGCAAAATAGAAAATACGTCTATCTGGAAACTCAAAGAACATCCGTTGTTTCTTTGGCTTACCAACATCGACCCACTCATACCAACCGTCAGCAGCTACTATGCAGCGTCGATCTTTAAAGGCGGTTTTAAATATAGGTTTTTCGTCGATTGTTTAAGCGCGAGCATTGATTAAGGGCTTGGCTAGTCGGGGCGTTTGTCTACCTCAATGTAGAAACTCTAACATCCTGCTGTCATCATCCTTATTGTGGACAACTGGAACTGCCATAATCGGTCTTATATCAGCGTTAGGAGAGCGCGAAACCATATCGTCATCTTCGTCAGGAGGAAGAATATCGGCAAAGTTATAATTGGATTGCCTTTAGATTAGAGCGCCGCACATATATAGATCTAAAATTTAGTTTCACAGTTTACTTAATACAGAAAGTTTACCACGACCCTACTTATTAAATTTTTCCAAGCGCCAATTAGCTGATCTTCTATTTCTTATAAATCTCAGAATAAAGATAACCATGACCATAACGATTATAAAAGGCAGAAGTATTACACCTACGATAATGTTGAATATTTTTTTTATTTTAAAGCCCCCTATTTTGACCTTTGTGAATGACTAATTATAATATTCAGCAAAGTAGAGGGTTTAGGCGTTAAATAATTTGCATCCATGCCGGCATCCTGCCTAATCCATAAGGGGTATATAGATCTAAAAATTCACAAAAATATTATGGGCCTTATTATATAATTTAGGAATACGAAAAATTCTATCATTGTTTGCGAAATTTTCTTATCAGATAAATGACTTTAGACATATATAGAAAAATTCTTATTGCTCACTACGAACAATTCATCTACGGTCAATGCTCTTAGCTATAAATACTTCGCAGCTTTGCATTGAGTCACTACAATAGGAATTAGTTTGAATGGATGGCGCAGAGAGCCGACACGCTACAATAACTTCATTTAGCTTCCAGCATTATGCGAAATCTAGCCCTCAGGTATGGCTGGTCGTCTCGTTATGGCTGCTGCTGACTGTGGTATTTGTGTTCTTGCTAATTTTCTTACGGCTGTCTGACAATAAGCGAGCGTTTTATGATGAGGCATCCAACGCATATAACGCGGTACATGAAAGAATTAGTGTCAATAAAACGGTATTGGAAAGCTTTTCTTCTGTGTTGCGTATTACTGATGATATTCCAGCTATTTATCAATATACCTCTGAAATAAGGCAGGCTTTTCCACATATCTATTGGTTAGGTTTTCATCAATATGTTTCTGACAATAAACTAAAGGATTTTGAACAACAGCGCAGAGCAGCCGGCTATGTTGACTTTAAAATAAAAGACTTCTCTTATGAAAATGATCGAGTATTTCACAAAGTAAATAAGGCTGCCTCTTATTACCCTACGATGTTTGGCAAATCTAGAACCTCTGGTTCTAAAATAATTTTAGGGTTAGATATGTTCGCAGTACCTTTTTTAAAACAAGCACTGCTCAAGTCGATACGAACAGGGGACACTGCCGCTACCAGACCTTTTGAGCTAGTAGAAGGTGGCCAGGGTTATATGATTTTTAAGTCATTAGATACATACCCTGATTTTGATCCAGATATTGCTGACGATACAGAGAGACTTGCGGTTTCTATATTGGTTAGAACTGATCGACTTCTTACTTTAGCAAATACTGAAGCACCGCGAACCATCACTAAATTGAGTTTTCAAAATATTGCCGGAGAGATGATAACTGAAGTATTACCAGCATTAAATCGACAACCTTACTTTATCAAATTTGGCAGCTTAAAGTTTGAGAGTGACTTAGACCACTTTGGAAAACCCTTTCAGTTAATAATACAAAAAGATAATGGGTTTTTGGCCTGGGAAGTAGTTGCGGTCATTCTCTTAATTGTTATAACAGGGGCTTTTTGTTGGCTTTATTTGAAAAACAGTTATCGCCATCATCTAAGAAATCTAGCTAGACAGTTGACATTAGATGATCTAGTAGATCAGCGAGAAGGGCTTGAAAAACGTGCCTTAGAACGTACTAACGAGTTAACTGAAAAAACTAATGAAATCAGGCAGTTAGCGGGCAAGTTAATAAACTTGCAGGAAGATGATTACCGGCATATTGCCCGCGAACTCCATGACGAATTTGGACAGTTAATAACAGCGATAGGTATCAATACTAAACTGGTATCTAACCGCATAGCAGACGATCCTGAAATCGGTGAATTATCGGAGGAAACTCAGCTATTGGTGGATCGGCTGCATACCTCTGTACACTCTTTGATTGGTAGGCTGCGACCTGAAGCGCTGGATACCTTTGGTTTAAAAGTGTCTATCGAACATTGCGTGAATCTATTTAAACTTAACGAATTAGGTACTAAGTCCCGATTGATGGTTGATTCTAATATTGACTCTTTGCCCGATACTTATGCTATTACTATTTACCGAGCTATACAGGAACTGGTTAACAACGCCGTGAAACATGCTAGCCCAAAGATGATTACAGTGAGTGTAAAATTGACTGATTCGCAGGTGATCATTAATGTGAATGATGACGGCTGCGGCATGACAACTAACGGGAAACCGAAGGGCTATGGACTTGTCGGCTTAAATGAGAGGTTGCTGGTATTGAACGGGGCTATGGCTATTACTAGCTCGCCCTACAGGGGTTGCTGTATTGAGATTAGGCTGCCACTAGACGTAAACTACAAGGAGCAAGCGCAGCAATGACTAAAATAAAAATACTACTAGTAGACGTCCATCCTGTCGTCAGGAAAGGGTTTGCCATGCTGCTGGCAGAAGACAGTCAAAACCATATAGTGGCGCAGTTTGGTAGCGGTAAAGAAGTGCTCGCTTATGTCAAGCGGCAGCCTGTTGATGTTGCTGTAGTGGATATTAATATGGATGATATGAATGGCTTACAGCTTAGTAAACAATTAAAAGCTATTCTGCCTGCAATTAAGATAGTGATTTTAAGTGTTAATGAAGTAGAGCCATTTATATCTAAAAGTTTTGACGCCGGTGCTGATGCATTTTTATCTAAGCGCTGTGCGCCTGAGGAACTTATCCAGGCAATTAAGTCAGTGTTTAAAGGTGAACAGTATCTTAGTCAGCATGTATATCGCCAGATAGCGTTGGATAAGCTTAATAAAAAAGAAAATATACTGAAGGAGTTAACTAGTAGAGAATTTGAAGTCTTTCAGTATTTGGCCCAAGGAGATTCAATGAAGAGTCTCTCCGAGAAATTAAATATCAGCCCTAAAACTGGTTATGTATTTAGGGGTAACATACTCAGAAAGTTAGAGCTTGAATCCTTAGCTGAACTAATTCAGTTAGCTCATCGCCACCAGATTGTTTAGCGCCTAATTGCATGGCATTAAATGCTTACAAAATGGCAACAGAATATAAAATCAGTATCGTGACGTTGCTCTAATGTAACACTGGGTGTAACACTGCCAACCTTACGAAACCTAAATTTCCGTAATAAAAAATAGGGTAAATCTTTGCTTCAGTTGTCGCAGCACCGCTAAATATCAAAGCCTTATCTTTCTTAGACGGGACTGGGTATTACCAATACATAAAATTCCACCGAGGTAATCGATGTTATTTAGAAGCAGTAACAACACCGGTGTTATTGCCAACGGATATTGTCGGCGCAGGCGCAAGCTTACATTTGGCGCCATTTATGCATTCTCTACTGCGCACATCAAATTGATAACCATGCCAAGGGCATTCCACTATTCCTTGTTCAATGGCAGAGTCTTGCAGCGGCCCCAACATATGCGGGCATGTTGTTGAAAATGCGAGTAACTGCTCGTCTAATTCCACTAGTCGATAAGGGTCATTATTAAAACTGAATGTTAGCGGCAACTGCGGTTGTAACTCAACTAGCAGACCCAATTCTAACGAGTCCGTTTTTTCAATTGCCTTACCCTTCTTAATTCTATCTAACTCGTTTTGACGAGTAGTCATCATCCATAAATCTTCATCATATAATTTAGCGTAAGTCTCCACTAACTGCCGCGCATACAAACTCTTTAAAAAATTCGGCAGTTTAGGTATGTAAAAATCGACTACAATTTTTATTTTATTTTCTTCTAACTCAAAGGCATGGGTCCACACTTCAGTCCCTTTACCCAAACCCGCAGTTGTTCGGGTAATCCAACAGTTTTTATCGCGATCCAGACGCAATTCTAACTCCATACTATTCATAAACGATTTAGGTGCGAAGTTACCTTTGGCGCGCCACCCCCAATCGCCTTTATCGAGAATTTCTAAATGAGAAAATGATCTACTATGAAGCCATAGTAAATGTTCACCATCTATTGCGTTTTCATACATACGAGTAAGGCTAATCGGCAGTTCGCGCGTATATGTTGCAACATATGGCAAGCTAGTCGACATTACCGGCCGCAGCTTACGCAGCCAGTCGATGATATAAGTGAGGAAATTAATAAGGTTTATCTCGCTAATAATTGTCTATTGTTGCCAGTATAGTGCTTTGCTCTATCAATATGATCTCACCAGCAAAAAAAATAATGCCATGGGCATGCTATGGGAAGCTAAAAGTCGAGACCCACTGATAATACCAATTCTTTAAAAGGCAATTACCATTGTCTTCCGTCAACCGGTTAATAATATTAACAGACGGGCTTTGTGCTCGTAGAATATATATCCAGTACAGAGTTAATTCATATTACACTTGCAGTTATATAACCAACACCAAGCCAACTATCACATTAATCACCAACGCACTTTTCTGGCAACCCACCTAGACATAAGCTAACACTCCAGTCTAACGTTAGCTCTTTAGTCTCTCTTCAATAAAATCTATACGATCTTGACCAAAAAACATTTCATCATCGATATACATAGTCGGCGCACCAAAAGCGCCACGCGCCACAGCTTCTTCGGTAGTCGCTATCAAAGCATCTTTAATATGCTGCTGTTGAGTTAAGGCCATCAATTTGTCTGCATCTAAGCCCGCCGCCTCTAATGTGCTTGCTATAACCTCAGCATCACCCAAATTTAACTCCTGTTGCCACAAACCATTATATAAGACGTCGACATAAGCCTCGAAACAATCTTCTTCAATGGCTGCATGTGCACCACGCATAAGCGGCAATGTGTTGATAGGGAAAAAAGGATTAAAACTTAGCGGCACATTATAGCGCTCAGCAAACCGCGGCAAATCATGCGTTAACATATAAGCGCCTTTAGCAGGGTTCGCCATCGGCGATTGATTGTCACTGGCTTTAAAAATACCACCTAACAATACTGGTTTATAATTAATCTCAAAGGTGTATTGCTGCTTTAATTGCTGTAAGCGCTTATACGCTAAATATGCCGTCGGACTGCCAAAATCGAAATAAAAATCTACGGTTATGCTCATCAAACTTCCCTCTGCTGCTTAGTAAAAATTACCAATTTTCTGTTGCAGGACGAACATCCAATTCGAATGTCCAAGCGTTTTTGGGCTGTTTATGCAGCATTAAATAGTTTGCTGCTAAATCTTTGGGCTTCACAATACCGTCTGCTGCGGCAAGCTCTTCGTAAGCTGGATGGTTCTGTTTAATCCAATCAGTTTCAACAGCAGCATCAATCACTACGTGAGCAACATGAATACTTTTTGGCCCTAACTCGCGCGCCATACTTTGCGCCAACGCTCTAAGACCATGCTTAGCACTGGCAAAAGCTGCAAAATTAGCGCCACCACGCAAACTGACGGTGGCACCGGTGAAAATTATGGTGCCGCGCTTGCGCGTTAGCATAGTTTTGGCAGCTTCTCGGCCGGTTAGAAAACCGGCAAAACACGCCATTTCCCAAATTTTGGTAAATTTACGCACTGACGTATCCAGTATGCTCATGGGCACGTTTGCGCCTACATTAAATACAACCACATCTATTTCACCAATATCGCGCTCAATATCAGCAAACAAATTAACAATCTGGTCTTCTTCTCTAGCGTCACAGCTAAAGGCATGAGCAGCTAAACCACGACTAGCTAATTGCTCTACCAGCGGCGCCAACTTATCGCCATTGCGTCGCGCCATACACACCAGATGGCCGTTTTCAGCAAACTTCTCACTAATTGCCGAACCTATAGCATCGCCCGCGCCCATTATTAAGGCCACCGGCTGGTTTGATTGAACTACCATATTGATACCGCCATTTTCGTTTCTAAAACAGTTGAGATTAGGTTATCTTAATTAAGATGTCTTTCAACATATAAATAATGACCAATAGAATATAAAAACTTATCTATAGATACTTATGCATTATAAAAAAACACCACCTATACAATGGCTGCCAGTATTTGAGGCCGCCGCTCGCCTGCTCAGTTTTAAAGACGCTGCCGAAGAACTGCATGTAACGCCGCCGGCTATAAGCCAGCAAATTGGCGCTTTAGAACATTGGCTGGAACTTGAGTTATTTGAAAGAAAAGCTCGCAAGCTAACACTAACACCCGCTGGTCAATACTATCTAAAAGTCGCCCAGAAAATTTTATTTGAACACGTTCAAGGCTACTTAGAGTTAGAACGCCGCTTTAAAACTAAAGCTTTAAATATCAGTGCACCGCTGTTCCTGGCACAAGAGTTACTAATACCTAACTATCTATCTTTTGCTGACTTTGTGCCCGGCATCGAATTGCGCTTAGAAACTCGCATGTCTTTAGTCGATTTTGAAAACGAAGCCTTAGATGCCGCTATCCGTTTTGGTGATGGCAATTGGCCTGGGCTTGATTGCAGGAAGCTAGGCGACAGCCATGTATCAATTGTCTGTAGCCAAAAGTATTTGGACAAGCATGGACCGATAGATATTAATAACTTGGCAAACCATCGACTGCTATCCATATCAGCAGAGCTCAGCGACTGGTCACTGTTACTTGGCCACCCAATACCAAAACAGCAGAGTCGTATTATTTGCGACTCCTATATGGCCACAATTAAATCAGCCGCCGAGGGCTTAGGCATTGCAGCGGGTATTTTTCCGTTAGTGAGTCTGTGGGTTAATAGTAAAAAGTTAATTTCGCCACTGGCTACTTCCTATAGTAATGGCAATACCTATTGGCTGGTATCGCCAAGCCGAGAAGAGCAGACCGACGCTATTGAAGGGCTGTATAAATGGGTGAAAGCTTTGTTGGCACAATTAGCTGACTAAAATTGAACCTAGTATCATTGCATCAGCGAGCAATACTTAGTGAATATCACCCGCCCCTGTTAGCGGCCCAGTGTCTTAGGCCACTGGGCGTAATGAGAGACAGCATAAGTTATAACAACACTCGCTGTGATCACTCATAATTACTTAACGCAGTATATTTTTGACCTTATCGGCGATCTTCACAAACCCAGTACCTAGCAACATTGCTAAATCTTGGTCGCCATCATCTTTACCAATTTCTAAAGAGTCAGCGCCAGGGGTATAAGAGTTTTCCATCATATCTAATACGTTTTTCTCAATAACGCCCTTCAGTGGCACTGCCGACACCATTCCATACATGGCTGCCGAACCTTCATACGCTAGGTCTGGGTTAGCAGCCACATGGTCATAGGAGTCTTGTAAGTCTTGCAAATATTGGTCAATAGCTTGGTCATGATTAATCGTTACCATTGCATGCAGGGCATTAGGTTTTTGCTGCCGATTAATATTCCACCCCCGCTGTTCCATCTGATCCCCCACTGCAAAAATGTTCACTTTTGGATTAGTGCTGTGATACGAAAACACACTCATATCTGGCTCTCCCAAGACTTCTAAACCATCAATCGCGTTAACACCCGCCATCATTTGCTGGGTGATTTTCATGGTGCCATCGCACATATCCAAAAAGCCTTTTTTGCCAATGCTTTGCATTGACGCCCAAGCGGCTGCAATAGCCGAACCCGCGCGAGTGCCAAGCAATGCCGGCGATGCATAAATACCGCCAGACCAACCAGTAACCACCAAAAATTGATGCCGAAGATAGCTCATATCACGATACATAATTACTGAAGCGCCTTTGGCAGCATAACCATATTTATGCACATCGGCAGAAATCGACGTCACCCCCGGCACAGAAAAATCAAAGTCTGCAATTGGATAATTTAACTCACGTAAGAATGGCAACATAAAACCGCCCAAACAAGCATCCACATGCAGGGGTAATTTTTTCTTTAAGGCTAATTGTCCAAGCTCAGTAATTGGGTCTATTACGCCTTGCGGATAAGATGGTGACGAGCCAACTAACAAAATAGTATTGCGATTAATCAGTTTTTTAGTGGCCTTAATATTGGCCCTAAAATCTTTACCAACTGGCGCCCGAACAATTTCCACATCAAAATATTTTGCTGCTTTGTCAAACGCCACATGCACCGTTTCTGGCACAATCATATTCGGTTTAAAAATCCACGGTTTCTTCTTTCTCGCCCGATCACGATAACTTTTAATCGCCATCAAAATGCTTTCAGTACCTCCAGATGTCATGGTGCCAACAACGTTTTCATCGCCGCGCATCATATTCGCAGTCATTCGTACCACATCTGTCTCATAGCGTTTTAAGCTTTTAAACACCATCGGGTTTAAATAATTAGTAGAAAAATACATGTTATGAGCTTGCTTAATGGTATCGTAATGCTCTTCATCTTTGTGATACACCAAACTCCACACCTTGCCATGCTTAAAGTCGGCGTCACCGCTGGCAAGCTGCTGCATGCCACCTAGTAATTTTTCTTTGGCCAAGCCTTTTACCGGTAGCTCACCAGTAAATAATTTATTAGCTGATACTTTAGTTTTAGCCTGCGCCATAGTTTTCTCCAGTTACCATTAACCCATCAGGGCTTTAAATGAATATGCAATTACAACGCCCAACACATTGCCCAAGACATAACCCAAAACTCCTGCGGTTATGCCTGACAACAGCATATCTTTATTTTTAAGCGCTACTACTACCATTGGAATAAATGGCGGCGAACAAATCAGGGCGACCGACGTTATTATAGTCGTATCAGAGTCGATTTTAAATAATCTAGCGATAGCTAAATGTATTATTAATGAACCAAACACCACCAATAAAATAAACATAGCCAAAGGTAGGCTCATGCTCGCAAATAAGTCAGGCGTTATTAATGAACCCACCACCACACAAAAAACCAATACTACATACATGCCAACTTCAAATGTATTTGGTGACATGCGAATGCGCTCATTAAACGAAGCCGCTACCGCCAATACGGTCAAACCAACCATTATCATCGCCATATTAGCTTCGTTAACAATAGCAAACGAGCTTGCCACCACAACTGCTAAAATAATTAGGCACAAAGTAATCGCTGGCAGCATTTGCCGCCATATCGACAAAGACATCAGCTGCTTATACTTTTGAATATCTTCAACGCCTTCTGCTACTTTCGTTAATTGCCCGTCAGTTGCAACCGGTGAGCTAAACGCTGGCAAAAACCGGTTAAATACTCGCTGCGCAATAGACACCATAAAGACAACATAGCCCAGCGTTAACACCGTGTCGTATGAATGAATCTGCAAAAAGAAATTGGTATCAACCTGCAAGGCTTCTTTAGTGGCCGCCAAGGTGGGTGTACCACCTAAGTAAAGCGCCACAGACATTCCTACTAACTTCCACATCTCGACTATTTGGTCGTTCAATAACAAACCGGCAATAAAGCTCATACTAATTACGGCAAAAACAGATGACGAGATAGACAGTATTGTGGTTGGACCAAGCCTGAGCCAATCTTTCACATTGATAGAAAACAACAGCATTGGCATGGCAAACATAATACAGAAACCCATCAACAGTTCCTGGGAATTACTATCAACTGTTACCGATAAACCTATACTAGACAACAGAGGCAGCAGCTGTGCAATGGAAATGCCAGCGATGTAGCATAGTACAACCACGCCAATCCTGTTTAATACCGCAAAGCGGCTACAGCTATAAATAACCAACGCAGGGAGTACTAGATAAAATAATAAAAGGGCAGCCATAAGTAGTCGAATGCTAACGTCTTTTCTATCAAGGTAACAGTTCAACATTGCCACCTAACAACATAAACCTGAAATATATTGACGCTATGCTCAAACTTCCTCATTACATCCACATTTAACAACAACTGAGCTGTTTACCCGCACCTATAATCGTTTACACTCCATACCTCGTTGAAACTTATAGGGATGTGGAGCTGTCTAGCTTAGACAAGCTGCTGTCAGCACCAATTATAAAAACGACTTAACATGACCATCGGAGTCTCATCATGAATTCATTAACTGCAGTTACAAAGCTATCAATTATTGGCGTATTTTACCTCGGTCTAATGGCATGTGCCGGCGGCACTAATATTGACAGCGATTTGGGTATTAGCGGTGCGCCAGATTGGGTAAACGAAGGCACACAAGCGGTTAGTGATGATGGCGGCCGTCTAATTCAAGGGCTTGGCATGGCACCGCCCATGGGCGATTTTTCTTTACAAAAAGGCACCGCAGATAGTCGCGCTAGGGCCGAAATTGCCAGAGTATTATCCTCCTATATAGAGACCACATTAACTGACTACACCGCTAGCGCGTCCGGTCAGTTAGATACCAGCGTAGAACGCGAAATCAAGACCCAAACTAAGCTAGCACTGAGTGGTGCTAAGATTATGGGGCACTGGAAAGACGACAACACTGGCGACATTTTTTCCTTTGCTGAACTAGACATGGAAGCTGTTGATAAGACTTTAGAGACAGCCACCTCACTGAGTGAAGGTTTCCAAAAATACTATAGCCAACAAGAAATATCTGGTTTTAATCGTTTTGTTGAGGAGAAGCAATAATGAATAAGTGGTTAGCAATCGGTGTTATCAGCGTATCAACTATTGTCCTTACTGCTTGCGGTGGTACGTCAGTAAAACGAGTCGATGCGGGTGAACAAATAGATTTAAGTGGTGCTTGGAATGACACCGACTCGCAACTTGTTTCAGAAGAGCTGATCCGAGACGCGTTATCGTGCCCCTGGGTTGACAACTTTGTCCGCCAACAAGGCAACTCTCCAGCTGTTATCGTAGGAACGATAAGAAACCTCAGCCACGAACATATTAACGTACGTACTTTTGTTGCTGATATGGAACGCGCACTAGTTAACTCTGGCCGCATAGACTTTGTTGCATCAAGCACTGAACGCGATGAGATTCGTGACGAGCGCGTCGACCAAGACCTCAATTCTACTGAATCGACTCGCAACGCAGCAGGCCAAGAAACGGGCGCCGACTTTATGCTTAAAGGTGAAATCAACACCATCATCGACAAAGAAGGTAAAGAACAAGTGCGCTACTACCAAGTTGATCTAACCATGATCAGCATGGCAGATAATCGCAAGGTTTGGTTGGGCCAGAAAAAAATCAAAAAATACGTGAAAAATGCGTCTTTTAGATACTAACTATTGACGCTATTTGTATGCGCGCCAGCGTAAATTTCACTAGAGTACTGCTGCTTAGCGCGGCCCTGTTGTTACAAGGCTGCGCTTTACAGCAATGGCAAATAAACAGTATTACCGAGCAACTGCAACAAGGTAGGCCACAATTAGCACTGAGCGCAATGCAAGCGCTAGAGCCGTCTGATCGCGATAAAGCCCAGTATTTACTAAATCTTGGCATGCTCAAACATTTGAATGGCGATATCGAAGGTAGCATTATTGACTTGCAAACAGCGGCCATTTTAATGGAAGCACTGCAAGCAATTAGTGTGCGTGAAGTATTAGGCGCCTCAACCGTTAACGAAACCCTGCGCGCTTACTCTGGCTCCCCAGCAGAGCAAATATTAGCCCAACAACTACTGGCGCTAAACTATTTGGCATTGGGTGATCTCGACGGCGCAAGGGTAGAAATATTAAAGGCCGATGTGTTTATGCGCGAGCCTGCCTATGACGACAAGATTGTTGGCCAGTTGGCTAGCGCAAGAATGATAGCTGGCCTAGTTTATGAATTAGGCAGCGAGTGGGACAACGCGCTAATTTCTTATCGTAGAGCCGCTAATTTAATGACCGAACGCGGCCATACATTGCCGCCAGCATTACAAGACAGCTTGCTGCGCATGACTAAACGTGTTGGCATCGAAAAAGAATATCAGCAATATGTTGACCGATTTGGCCGCGCTGCATATTTTCCAAAAAATAATGAAGCAGAGGTTATCGCTATTTATTGGCAAGGCTTAGTGAGCCCTAAAGAACAATCAAAAATTTCTATTTATGCGCCGGGCTTAAATCAGTTCGTATCAATTGCAGTGCCACGCTATAGAAATTCACGCTCACCTATTCATGAAAGCTTATTAAGCGTAGGCCAATATCAAACGTCAACGAAGCTACTCGAAAGTGTCGACGAATTAGTAAGAGAAGATCTTGACGCACAAATACCAAAAATAACCGCCACTACCTTAGTGCGAGTAGTTGCGAAACAACAAATGGTTGCACAAGCGCGCAAGCAAAGTGAGCAAGACGACTCTGGCGCCTTTGCGATCCTAGCAATCATCACTGAGATTACTGCCAATTTAACCGAAATAGCCGACGTGCGGAGCTGGAATACGCTGCCATCTAATATTCAAATTGCACGACTTATGGTCCCTGCGGGCGACTACCCTATTATGCTTGGCCGCAACAGCGTTGCCCCAGCTAGCAACAGCCAAGCGGTCGACAACTCTGCCCTTGGCAATCAAGACGCGTCAAACAGTAATATGCTAAATCTGGCCAAAGGACAAAAAGCCGTCATACTAGGTAACAGTCTTGGCACCCAACTCTATAAATACAAAACTCGTTAAACCGGAGAGTTAAGATGTTTAATTCGATCAAATTACTAGCAGCTGCAAGCTTAAGCGTCACATTATTGTTAAGCGGCTGCGCCTCGGGCGGCGGCCAACCCAGCTGGATTACAGCAACGCCTGAAAACTACCCAGAAGAAAAATATTTAACGGCCAGTGCTTCTGCTGACGAGCAAACCTCGGCAGATAGCCGCTCACTAGCTAACTTGGCCCGTATTTTTGAAGTAGCCATTGAAGACAGCGCTATAGATTTTAGCCAAGCGACGGTTACAACGGCGGGTGACATAAGCCAGGTAAGTAATGAACAACGTGCTGCTCGCAGCGTAAATACTTTTGCCAACCAAGTATTAGAAGGCGCTAGAGTGGTTGAACATTGGCGCGCTGAAACCGGCCCACACTTCAGCCTAGCTGTATTAGAAAAAGCACCTGCCGCCAAGCGCTTTCGCGACGCGATTAGAAACATAGACCAGCAAACTGATGACTTGCGAGATTACGCCGTTAACCAAGCCAATAACCCTGTTGCGGCTTTATCGGCATTAGACAAAGCACGCCTACTACAATTAGAGCGCGCGCAGTTAAACCGTAATTTGTCGGTACTAACAGGCAACGGCTTACCTAGTAAAATTAGTGCTGCGTTAGTCGAGACTCAAATACGCGAGGCCTTAGCTGTTTTAGCATTTGACGTAAATACTACGCCCATAGAGCTTAATCCAGACTTACAAGCGGCAGTTGCTAACTTAGGGGCTAAGGTTTCGGCAAGCTCTGCGTATATTATTGAAGGCGTTTTGGACACCGAACCAGTAGAGAAAAAGCAAGGTTGGTATTGGCTGCGCGGATCATTAGAATTAAGCCTAGTAAAAAATGGCGAGACCCAAGCTAAGCAGCGCTGGCCAATCAAAGTTTCTGCCACTGACAAAGGCATGGTAGCGCAGCGAGCCAAAGACCAGCTCGCAGGTGAGCTAACAAACTATCTATACCAATTGCTCACTGCAGAAAAGATTAACCAATAAATTTAGTGGAATGGAAATAAATAATTCATCCACGAGAGGCCATACGCAAAAGTACGCGTCGGATAATGGCAAAGTGCTCAGCATGCTCGCTATAGACAGCAGCCTGACCAAAAGCACCGCCGGGGATGCGATCAGCAAATTCGGCAAACCGTGAATCAGTCATTTCTAACAATACCGGCACCCGGCCAGGATAAGGCGATTGAGCCAATGAAACCATATCGCCAGAAGCTTGCAACTGACCTTCTCTCATCACCGGCACCACCGAGTGCACTTTTGCAGTAAACACATCACCAGGAATACTATCAAAAGCTATTTCAGCTTCTAGCCCTGGCTCTATTCTTAACAAATTATTTTGTCTAAAAAATGCGGTGTAATAAATCGCGTCACGATTAACAAACACCATTACTGGCCGCAATGGCATAGCAACAGCACGCATGCCGGGACGTAAAAATGCATGAGTAATAACCCCGTCCGTAGGCGCTTTAACAACTGTCTGCGCTAAACTATATTCAGCGTTTATATTCTGCGCAAACAAATCGTCATACGTGGCCTGAGCTTGATCTACATTACGCTGACTAATTGATCCGCTAACAGCCAAATTTTTAGCTCGCTTTAAATCAGCCTCGGCCGACACTAAGCGTGCATTGATGGCATCGACACTGGCCTGAAATGGCACTGGATCAATAGTAAACAAAACATCACCCTTATTAAGAGAGACATTCGGCCTCGCCTCAACCGACACCACTGTGCCGCTAACATTAGGGATAATAGGGGTGGTAACAAAATACTCTCGGGTGGCATCAGAATGAGGATGGTTATAATTCATCACCAGCATAATAAAGCTAATCAACACAAAGCCACCTAATATTGCGGTTGGCACAGTACATTTATTCAGTGGCAGCTTAAATACCTTGAAAACTGTAATACACAGCGCCGCATAGGTAAGCATTAGCAACATTTCCATTATTGCTCTCCGGCTGCTGGTGACTGATTATTAGACTGAGCAGCAATTTCTGGCTGCGGCGAAGACTTCGACTGTTGTAGCTGCTTCATCTCATTAGATAATTCGTCTATCCGCGCTTCCAGTCTATCAATATGCTCTTTCGGACTCTTGTGGTCAGAAAAGCCCCAACCTCTATCTTCGCGGTATAAGGTGGCCCAAATCCAAATAAATGGCCACAACACATGCAGCGTAAATAGGCTTAACCAGCCAGCTTGATGAATAGCGTCTTGATGTGGATGGTTGCGAGATTTAGCCAGCTCGTAAGGGATGTCATGAATAGCAATAACGCCATAAAAGACTATTAGGCTAGAACAACACAGCAAAAATAACGCAAAATAGTCTAACAATTGTCACTCCCCAACTACGCTAATAAAACCAAAATATTAACGTATGATAAAGCCAACTCACCAGACTTACAGCACTAATTCAGCCATATCTCGCAATAACTGTTCATCGCCATTAATCAATAAACTAGTCACTGGCGAATTCTCCCAATCTTGTAGCTTTTCTTTGATCCGACCTTTCGGTCCAACTAGCGATATTTCATCAGCGAATTGATCCGGTACAGCAGCGATTGCTTCATCACGCTTACCTGCCATAAATAGCTCTTGAATCTGGTTTGCTTCTTCTTCAAACCCCATTCGACCCATTAAATCTTTATGAAAATTTTTCGCTTTGGCGCCCATACCACCAATATAAAAAGCCAACATGGCTTTCACTGGGTATAAACCCTCTGCCATATTGTCAGTAACGCTCACCAGAGCCAACGCCGGAATCTCAAAGCCCTCTTTACGATCTTTTATTTGCTCCGCATACACTTCTTGCCGGTAAGGCGAGTAATAAAGCGGCAACCAACCATCGGCTATTTCCGCGGTTTGAGTGACGTTCTTTGGCCCTTCTGCGCCTAAAAATATCGGTAAATCGGCTCGCAACGGATGAGTAATAGATTTAAGCGCCTTACCTAAGCCCCAACTACCCTCACCGGTGTAGGGCAGCGGGTAATGCTCACCGTCATTAGTTAAATACTCTTCTCGCGCTAATATTTTTCGAATAATACTGACATACTCACGAGTTCTCGCCAGAGGTTTACTATAAGGCTGGCCATACCAGCCTTCTACCACTTGGGGGCCAGAAACACCTAAACCCAGCATCATTCTACCGCCAGACATATGATCAATAGACATTGCCGCCATCGCGCATGACGCAGGCGTGCGGGCTGATAGCTGTGCAACAGACGTACCCAAGCGAATGGTAGAGGTATGTGCGCCAATCCACGCTAAGGGCGTAAAAACGTCATTGCCCCATGATTCAGCTGTCCATACCGAATCAAACCCTAAGCGCTCAGCTGCTTGCGCCAACTCGATTTGAGCAGGATTGTATAGCTGCCCCCAATAACCTAACTGAAGCCCCAGTTTTAGTGACGCCATATTTATCTCCAAAGAATTAGATAGTTGTATTGCTGGGCATTTAGAATAACTTCGCCACCTCAATATCCAAGTTAAATTCAGGCAACATAGCTGCTACCATGCGCCAACAATGGCATTTATAACAACAGGTTAATCATTGACTAAACCCTATTGGACAATCACCGACAATTTTACTAACACTCCGCCAGCAGCACTATTTGCATCAATCGATGCAGTGTTCGAATTGGAGGGCGAGAAAATTACTGGCGCGCCAATTAGCGAAGTAATTAAAGTTACCTGCAACAGCAAAAATTATTATGTAAAGCGCTATACCTCACCTGGAGGCATGCTAAGCAAATGGTTTGGAAGCAGCCGTATTTTGGGCGAGTGGAAAAACTTGGTCTTTTTCCAGAAAATTGGCATCAGCACCCCTCCTATAGTTGCCTACGGTGAAACTGGCAACAACAATTATCGCGGCTGTGTTATTACTGAAAAAGTTAAAAACACCGTCGATTTATCAGTGCTAGCTGAGACAAACGAACCTGTACTGCGTAATAAACAATGGTTGAATCATGTTAGCCAGCAAATAGCAGATGCAGCTAGAAAAATGCATCAGCAAGGGTTTGCTCATAATGATTTGAAATGGCGTAATATTTTAGTGACAAAAGAAGCTCTACCTACGGCCTACTTTATTGACTGCCCCGTCGGCAGGTTTTGGTGGGACCCATTTTTGCAACACCGTATTATTAAAGACATCGCCTGCATTGATAAAGTCGCTAAGTTCAAACTTAGCCGCACACAGCGCCTACGTTTTTATTTACAGTACCAACAGAAAAGTAAATTGGATATTAATGATAAAAAAGTACTTAAGAAAATCGTTCACTATTTTGACGGCGCCGACTAAACCTAGCCGCACACTAAATCGAGTTAATTAATGGATCCTGTAAGCCAAGCAGTTTTAGGTAGCGCTGCTGCCCAATCAATATCAAAAAAACATATTGTTAGCGCTGGTATTCTAGGCTGCCTGGGCGGTATGGCTCCCGATTTAGATGTGCTAATCCGTTCATCTACTGACCCATTACTATTTTTAAAATACCATCGCCACTTTACCCACTCGTTAATTTTTATTCCCATTGGTGGATTGATTTGCGCGTTAGTACTGCATCAACTTATTGGCAAGAGACGACAGCTCAGCTTTAAACAAAGCTATCTTTATTGCACCATAGGCTATGCTACTCATGCCCTGTTAGACGCTTGTACTACTTATGGCACCATGTTGTTTTGGCCATTTAGTGATACTCGAATTGCTTGGAATACAGTGTCAGTTGTTGACCCATTATTTACCATTCCAATTTTGCTATTAGTTGTCCTGTCCGCTATTAAAAGAAACCCTTGGTTAGCGCGCATCGCCCTGATTTGGGCAGTGGTATACCTAAGCCTAGGATTTATTCAGCACCAACGCGCCATTGCCGTGGGCTATGAAATTGCGCAGCAGCGCGGCCACAGCCCAACCCGTTTAGAAGCAAAACCTAGCTTCGCCAATATACTGGTTTGGAAAATTGTTTATGAACATGACAAGTACTTCTATGTCGATGCAGTACGCGTTGGAACTGTAACCAAAATATTTACTGGTAGTAAAGCCGCCAAACTAGACATCGACAGAGACTTTCCTTGGCTAGATAAAAACTCACAACAGGCGAAAGATATAGAGCGCTTTCGCTGGTTTTCTATCGACTACCTAGCTATTGACCCTGATAACAAAAACCACGCTATCGACGTACGCTACTCGATGGTGCCAAACCAAATATCACCGTTGTGGAGTATTGAGCTTTCTCCTACCGCCGGCTCAGCTGAACACGTAAAATATCTCACTAACCGTGACGCCAGTGACGACCGACTCAATATGTTTAAAAGCATATTATTTGACTAAATATCAGCCACTAAAAAGCCGCCCGTAGGCGGCCCCTCTTAGTGGGAACTTTTTATACTATTGCGCGCTTGCTACAGCGCTGGCGTTATTGTCAGTCTCTAACTGCATAGTAACTTTACGCTCAAAAGCATAGGCATCAACATCACCCGCAGTGGCAACAGATTGCGAAGCACCGTGGTTCAAGCTATTAATGCGTTGTTTACCAACGCCTTGAGCATGCAACACCTCTTCTACTGCGGCCAAGCGCTGCTGCGACAGTTCACGATTGTCGCCTGCATTACCACGCGGATCAGCGTAGCCATCGAGGCGAATTGCGATACCGGGGTTGCTGGCTAAAAATCCGCCTAAACTTTGCAGACGCTTAACTCCTGCAGCACTCAGCTGACTTTGGTTAGTCTTAAACAGCATATCAAATTCAAGCTGCTCCATAACCAACTGGGCATATTGCTGATTGCTCTTTTGCACCATAGTTAACTGGCGAGACAACAGTGCAATCTCATTCTCTGTTGTTACTAGCTGATTACTTACCACCGCTAATTGCTCACCATCTTCAATTTTCTCTCCGACATAGACGCCTGCTAAGGCACCTACAACAAAGCCTACTGGCCCACCTAATATCGCGCCGGATACTGCAGCGCTAACAAATGCAGTACCCATTTTTGCTTCTGTCATGCCGCTTGTTTCGGCAACTGCATTACTTACGCCAGTGAATGCCGTCATTGTAATTACCGCAGAAACAGCGAGTCTATTTTTTAGTAATTTTTTCATTTTTATTGCCTCAGGTTTTAATAAATTGGTTGTTGTGGTTTCAACAAATTCATTACAACTCGGCGGAAAGACTTTTTTGTGATGGAATAAAGACAATGTAGGGTTAAATTATGACCAATTGTGGCTGCGGCTATTACAGCAACCATTACAACACCTTTGGCCATTATGCTGAGTGCCTTAGCTCTGTCATATTGAGTAGCGGAACATTAGTCTTTGCAGCCCCAGTACGATGTTGCACCAGACCGGAAATAACGCGTATTTTCTCGGACAACTGTCTGTTTACATTAATCAATTCAACCGCGGGCACACGGTACTGCCTATGCTCATCCAAACCAAAAGACTCAATAATAAATTGATTAAGATAATTGTTAGGCAGCTTAACGCCGACAATAAAGGCCGCGCCAAACAAGGGCAGATGCCACTGGCGAGCAATCATTTCAGCATAGGTTTTATTAAACTTAAGATAGATATTCTGCTGACCAAGAAAATCTAAGCTCAAGGCTTTGTACTTGCTAAGCTTTAGCTCAGTCAGCTGCTCTGGTGATATCGCTTTATATAAAGTTGTTGATTGTCTATTCATAACTAGCACCAAAATTAATGGTTTAAAAATCTGTCAAGGTCACCACATAGCGCAGCGGTCCACCGGGAATAAAATCGTCAAAGGGGTAACAAGTAATTAGCGCTAACATATGGCCGTCTACAGGAAACAGGGGCGGTGCTGACAACAACGGATATTTAGCGGTGTCGACAATAGTAATCTCATGAACGCGCAGTTTTATTTTGACGCCATTGATATTACTCACCCACATTTCGTCATTGAGCGTTAGCTGCTGTAAGAATTTAAAATGCGTATCGCGGTGCCCGCCAACCACACTAAAGCCCTTGTCGCCAGGCAGTACCGAGCCCATATCATGGCCTGGCCCAAAGGCTAAAGAGTTACCTTGGGCGCCAGATAATACATATAGGTCAATATCTTTAGCGGCTACCTGCAGCCTAGCAACAGGCCAAGTGTCAGCCCATGGCCATGGCAAATTGGGCTTCTCAGTTTGGCTATTGTCCCAAGACCGCTTTATTAAAACTTGCGCTAATTCTGCTTTCGCTAGTATCCAACCACCGCTTGTTATTAAAAAAATTGCGGCAATAGAAAATCCGATTGCGAGCAGTATTTGAGGTTTTTTAGACAAGGTATTGGTCATCACTGCGGCGCATGACTAACAATAAAAAACCTAACCCAAACATAAGCAATACACTGCCAGAGGCAATATTCAGCAAAGCGGGCGTTGCCGTTTGCGGATATGAGTGGGTTTTCATGGTAGATCCATGGGGTAGTAAATTGGAAACCTTAGTATTGCTAGATTTTTGACCAATCGGTTTTGATACTTCTTCCTCTAGCGCCACAAAACTGGTGTATTTACTCAGCAACTGATGTCTCAACGCCACGGCTATAACTTCCGGTTTAATCTCATTTTCAGTCTTACCGCTAATCATTTCGTCCATTAGTGCGGCTATTTTTTCCCTAGCCCATAGCGTCGCCACACCTTTGCTATTTTTAGTAGCCGTCGTGTAAGTCAACGACCGCGACCAGTCTTTAACCGCCAACTGCCTGCTGACCTTTATAGTTGAACTCGCCACCGCATTAGCAGCAACCTTGGCCACCGCCACTAGTGGCTCACCTTTATATAAATCGGGTATCCGCTGAGGATAGACTTCAGCCTTAAAGCCCATCGGCCAAGTAATGCTTATATTGTTAGCTACCGGGCTATTCAATTTAGAAAACAATGCGGCCATTTTGCTATACACCGCACTAACAGAACCAATATGGGTATAACTGCCACCACCAAACTCAGCCGCCTTGCGCATAAACCAGCTGTTGGGCGCCGCGCCAATACCTACGGTAAACAAACGGCTAGTACCTAAATTGGCAGCTATATACTTATAAAACTGACCTTCGTTACCCACCGAGCCGTCGGTGATAAATACAATCTGGCGTAAGTTTCTGTTGTCGTCATCTCCGGCTAGAGCAAGCTCCAGCGCACCCATCATGTGAGTGCCGCCGTTAGCTTGCAATCGACTCACATGTGCTTTGGCGCTGCTTATATTGCCTGGCGTAGCCGCTACTGCGCTGGGGTAAAACTGTTTTGCAGAAGAGTTAAACTCAATTACATTAAACCGATCTGCTGGCGACAATTGCGCTAACGCAAAAACTAAACTTTGCCGTGCTTGTTTGATCGACTCGCCACCCATTGAGCCGGAGGTATCGACAACGTAAACAATTTCCTTTGGCAGTACTTTACTAAGGGCCGCCTGCTCTGGCGGCAATACCATTAACATCAGGTAGTTTTCACCATTGACCGTCTCATTAAACAATGCAGCTTTAGGCTCGCTGCTAAGGTCAGGCTGCCACTGCAACACAAAATCTCGGTCCATAGAGACCGTGCTGTCGGCTAACTTAAGTTGGTATTTATCTTCTTTTCTCGACAGCACAATCGGATGAAACAAACTGTCTACCGACTTTAAAGTCATTCCCATATCTAAGCTCACATTAACGCTAATAGAGTTGGGCTTATCTTTAGCGGTTATAGACACTTTTCTAAATGGCGGAATTAAATCAGTGGTGTCGGCAGCGATATTAACTGCTGATAAGCCCCAGCCATCGCTAGACACAGCGATATCCAAGTCAGCATCTTGTAATTCAAGCAGCATGGCGGCGGGAATATAGCGTAGCGTTAGTGTCATCGGAAAACGTAAACTGAACAAACCATCGCGATAACTAACCGGTTCAATATATTCCAACATCACCGTCACAGTTTCATTAGGCGCTATATTAGCTACCCGCTGGCTGAATAGATTAGGCCGTTGCTGCTCGGTTAAAGCCGCCTTTTTACTCATTTTTTTGCTGCCATGTAGATCTTTTTGGCAGCTAGTTTTTCATGCACTTTACCGACAATATGGCGCTCTCCAATTTGTATTTTCATACTATTAACAGCGGCTTTGTCTGGTAGCGGAAACACATAAGTTGCTTGGCGCCACTCGCGCGATTTATTGTGAAACGATTGTTTAAGCTTTACGTGATTAATCAAGCCACTTACCTGAAACTCCACTTGGCTAGATAACTGCACTGAAGATTCATAACCAGAACTGCCGTCAAATAATAATTGTCCTGCCGCCACTTCATTGAGCTCTATCGGCGCCTCCAATGCCCATGAACGTTGCGAGACAAAGACCAGATACAAAACACCAATGAGCGCTAACCCAAAAATAATTAGCGGCCAACGCCTAGACCTAGTTCTGGCATAAATGGGGTTATCTTCAATCATTAAATACGGTGGTAGGCGTTTTCTTCTAAACATGCTGTGCTCCGGCGCTGTGAAACTGAGCTGCAGTAAAACAAGCCGTGGTGGCAGCAATAAGATAAGAAATGTAAAACTGATGAAGAAATATGATCAATTGTGGCAATCGGTTGTGACGCAGCCATAATTCTGGGACTATTTATGTCATTGAACGAATCTGAAGAAATCTCGAGACAGTAACGGTATGCCAAAGAAAATAGCCATTGTTGAAGACGAAATAGTTATTGCTGAAAACTATCGTGACGCACTCACTCGCCATGGCTTTGACGTGGCGATTTACCCTGACAGACCAACGGCTATGGCAGCATTTACCAACCGCCTGCCCGACTTAACTATTATTGACGTTGGCCTAAAGGATGAAATTGAAGGTGGTTTCGATTTATGCCGCGAACTGCGCAGCCTGTCAGCAGAACTGCCTATTATTTTTCTTACCGCTCGTGACAGCGAATTTGACGTAATTTCCGGCCTACGCCTTGGCGCCGACGACTATCTCACTAAAGATATAGGCCAGCACCATATGCTTGCGCGTATTGTAGCTTTGTTTAGACGGGTAGAAGCTTTGCGTAAACCAGAACAAAAAGGAGATATTATTCACCAAGGTGACTTAATGCTGAACCTGGAACGAATGACAATTTACTGGCAAGACCGGCCGGTAGACTTAACCGTCACCGAGTTTTGGATTATTCATGCCCTAGCAAAACATCCGGGCCATGTAAAAAGTCGCCAGCAATTAATGGATGCCGCTAATGTAGTGCTAGACGACAACACCATTACCTCCCATATAAAACGGGCCCGGAAAAAGTTTAGTCAACTTGATGACAATTTTGATGCAATAGAAACTGCCTATGGAATGGGTTATCGCTGGAAAGCTGCTTAATGAGTTTAAAGCGGCAACTATTATTGGTTTCATTATTGCTATTGGCATTGCCATGGGCAGGAATGAAATTTGTTGGCGAGATGCAAAATGTATTACGTCGCAGCCAAGAACAAGCGGCACTGGCAACCAGCCAAGCCATTGCCAATGCTATGGCAAGCCAAGTTGCGCAATTAAGCATTGCTACCGACTATAACTACCGCGACATAATTTACGCACCTCCCAGCCAAGACTTTAAGGTGTTAGATGGTTACGTTGATGACTGGCCTGAAGCTATCAATCTTCGCTACACCAGTGCTACTAACCCTAGTTTTTCGCTTAGCTATCAAGCCGCCGCTAGCGACAAAAACATCTACTTACTAATAACGGTTAACGACCCTGCTATTGTTTATCACAACCCACAAATATCTAAATACGGCAGCGGCGACCACCTGCGGATAACGACAAAAGCAGGCATTGATATAAACCAACATATTATCGCTGCCAGCGCGCCCGGGGCGATTGGTGGTTTTACCATTAACAAAGATCGCAATAACAACACCCGCGTTAATAACAGCACCATTAATGCCTACTGGCTAGACATTAATCAAGGCTATCGAATTGAACTGAGTATTCCGAAAGAGTTAGTTAGCAGTGGACTAGGCTTTGCTATTGTTAATCAAAGCGGCGAGGCAAGTACTTCACTAAGGCACTGGCTTGGTAACTATTCACCTAAAAGCATCAACTCGCCGCCGCCATTAATAGCCATGCCTGTAGAGACTATTAGCGCGCTCAGTATATTTAACACTGACGGCATACGACTAAGTATTGTTGATGCACAGCAATGGCAGCGCGCGACAACAGGCAGTATTAGCTTTATTAGCAGCGAGCAAGAAACCAATTGGCTATTAAAAAAATTCTATCGCTATCTGTTGACTGAAAACTTACTCGACGCCAAACCGCTAGAGCCAACATTAGGACGCATTACCAGAACTGAAGCGATCACTGCCCTCAATGGCAGCGCCGCCTCACATTGGTATAAAAGTAATGAGCGCAAAAACACGTCCATACTATCGGTTACCTCACCGATTAAATTTGGTAGTGATATTGTTGGTGTAATAATTGCTGAACAGAGCAGCGACCGCTTATTAGCGCAAACCGACCAAGCCTTTAGCCAACTGCTTTACTACAGTGCATTGGCAATTATTATTTCACTGCTGGGCCTATTAACTTATGCCACATTGTTGTCCAGCCGTATTGGCAAACTTAGCCACGCAGTGAAAAACGCTATTAATGATGACGGCTCTATTAACCCCTTAAAAGCCAGCACTGCCAGTGATGAAATTGGTGAACTGTCGCGCCAATACCAGCAATTACTAGAGCGGCTGCAAGAATATATTGATTATCTGCGCACCCTGTCCCGAAAATTATCACACGAACTACGCACCCCTATAGCGGTCATTCAGTCATCACTAGAAAACCTAGAGCACTGCGGTGACAAAGCCCAACGGGACGTTTATACCCAGCGCGCACAGCAAGGGCTAAGCAGGTTAAGTAATATTTTAACCGCCATTAGCGAAGCCAGTCGACTCGATGAAAGCATTAAACAACAGCATTCAGAAACTTTTGACCTCCTGCCCCTATTAACTGAAGTTACTAGCGCCTACCAATCAATCTATACCGACCATAAAATAGATTTAATAGCCCAAAGTCAGCCCTGCCTAATTAATGCTGTGCCCGACTTAATTGTGCAGATGCTAGATAAATTAGTGGATAACGCCGCTGACTTTTGCCCTAAACAAGGGCTGATAAAGATAGCGTTAACAGCAAGTAAAACAGACTGTGTATTAGCGGTGAGCAATCAAGGGCCACTATTACCGGCTAATATGAAAAACCAACTATTTGATTCTATGGTGTCAATTAGACCGCAGCATAGCAGCGACTTACATCTTGGCCTTGGCTTGCACATTGTTAAACTGATTGTAGATTTTCATCAAGGCGCTATAAAAGCAGCGAACCTAGCCGACAATTCTGGCGTTTGTTTTAGCATCACGTTAAAGCTCGCCAACTAACACTACTTTAAGGTTAATTTTTACTTGCAAAAAATACTGTACATAAATACAGTAGGTATTCTTTAACCAATTAACCCGAGGTGCCCAATGGCCGTAATTGCCCAGTGGATGTGTGACAGAGACAACAGTATGTTTAACAGTAAAAAAGAAGCCGACGCCCATGACAAAATGCTTGAGCTTGGCGAGCAGTTTACCGCGCTAATGTTAGAAAAAATCCCAGGTATGGATGAGCAACAAGCCGAAGAATTTGGCATTTACCTAGCCGAAAACAAAGACGCGGTGATGCAAGCCTGCAAAGGTAACCCAGAAGTTTTAGCCAACTTAGGCAACGCTACCGATGATAACGTAACACCGATAAGCGTTCAGGCTTAAACCCGTAAAGCCTTAGGGCGCAGGGTTTGGATAACGCACATGAATTGCCTCAATAGCTTTTAATAAGTCTTTAGTTAAAGTTAAATCTGTTGAGGCAATATTACTGCGCAACTGCTTCATAGTGGTTGCACCAATAATGTTACTGCTTACAAAACTACGGCTAGTAACAAAAGCCAAAGCCATTTGGGCAGGGTCTAATTCATGCTCATGCGCCAAGTTCACATAAGCGTCTGCGGCATTCATGCTTTGCTCGCCGGTATAACGCTGAAAACGCTCGAACATAGTAATACGGGCGTCAGCAGGACGTTGGCCGTTGGCCGTTGGCATACTTGCCACTAAGCAAACCAAACGCCATCGGTGAATAAGCCAACATCGACACCTGTTCGCGCAATGCCATTTCGGCCAAACCAACTTCAAAAGTTCGATTTAATAAGTTGTAAGGGTTTTGGATACTAACCACCCGTTCTAGGCCCTTTTCACTAGCTGCACGCAAACATTCGTGTACGCCCCATGGCGTCTCATTCGACAAACCTATATGCCTAACTTTACCCGAGGCCACTAAACCAGTTAACACTTCTAGGGTTTCTTCAATACTTACGGCATTGTCGTCATCGCCCTGCTTATAACCAAGCATGCCAAAATAATTAGTGCTACGTTCCGGCCAATGCAATTGGTACAGATCTACGTAGTCGGTTTGCAAACGCTTAAGCGAACCTTCCAAAGCCTGGGTGATATGGTCTTTATTAAGTCGTGAGCCACCACGAATATGGGTAAAGTCGGGGATTTTTTCTGAGCGTCCAGCAACTTTGGTTGCCAATACAATTTCGTTACGCTTACCCGTTTTGGTAAACCAGTCGCCCATATACTGTTCGGTTAAACCCTGTGTTTCAGGCTTAGGCGGAACCGGGTACATTTCTGCGTTATCAAAAAAATTGATACCCTGCTCTAGCGCATAGTCCATTTGTTCAAAGGCTTGCTCGCGAGTATTTTGCTGCCCCCATGTCATGCTGCCCAAACAAATTTCACTAATGTTTATGTCAGATTTACCAAGTTTTACAGTTTTCATTATATACCTTATTAAAATTAAGCCCGCACTAGGCGGCAAAAAAATGTATTAACGGGCTGCTTTTTAACAGCCCAAGTAATAGCCTAGTTACATAGTAGAAAGTATCTGCGCAATATTAGGCTGCCCATTACTCACGCCCAAGCCACCGTCTATTAACATTTCGGCGCCGGTAATATAACTAGCCCAAGGTGACGCTAAGAAACAAGCCAGATTAGCCACCTCTGCGGCGGTGCCAGCCCGCCCCAGTGGTATCGCGTTAGTCCACGCCTGTGCCAGTGGCTCTATGTCTTGAATCATTTCAGTTAATGGCGTGGTAATTAGCCCGGGGCATATAGCGTTGGCGCGAATATTGTCTTTGCCATGGTCTAGAGCCAAGGTGCGGGTATAGTTTATTACCCCAGCCTTAGCCGCATTATAGGCACTAAAGCCATAATCTGCGCGGGTACCCGACAACGATGCAGTATTAACGATACAACCACCCCCAGCTCGCTTTAAATGTGGAATTGCCGCCCGGCAACCATAAAATACTGCATTTAAATCTAACTCTATAACCGACTGCCATTCTTCAATTGGAATGTCAGGCGTTTCACCTAAACTGCCTCTGCCGGCATTATTCATCATAATGGTTAGCTGGCCAAATTCCTCTACAGTTTTATTGCAGGCATCTTCTAATGCACTAGCATTGGTTACATCTACCGGCAAAAACATCAGCTGTGTACCGTTGGTATTTAGCTTAGCCGCTAAGGCTGCACCGCGCTCTCCATCAATGCCTACAACCACAACTTTTGCACCACTGGCAACTAGTTGGCTAGCAGTTGCAGCGCCAATACCAGACGTGCCGCCAGTTATTAGTGCCACCTGCCCAGTCATATCGATAATCATAAAAATACCTTTCTGTTATTTTTATATAGCAACCGCTTATCTAGCCACTAATGTAAATGTGAGATAAAAACCTATGCCCATACCAAGCGTCGCAAGCCTTTTTTACTAAAGGGCTTCCATTTACCCTGGCGCTGCGCCAAGCGGTCGGCGATAACATAAAACGCTGACGGACTAAAACCTAAACCCAAATGACTACTAAACACATGGACATTTTCGGCTAGATGATTGGTCTTCTCACGGGCAATACGCCAAGACACCACGCCGTCATTAACAGTATAAATAGCAGTACTCGGTACCCCAGGAATATTCTGTGAGATGATCTTTAGCCGCTCGTTATGTTCATCGTCGTCGACACTGGCGTTAACAATATTTTCATATAGCCGCCAGACACTAGTGCCAGTAGGATGGCCGCCAAACGGGCTACCCAAAGTAATAACCTGGCGAACATGCTGTGGATGTTGCCGCGCAATTTCACGAGCAATTACCCCACCTAAGCTCCAGCCAATAATAGTGATTTTGCCATTGGCTTTAGCGGCTAAATCTAATACCAACGCTGTCACTTGCTGCTCAATATTTGACCGCCCTGAAACACCAAGATTAGTACCCAAGCTCCAACCATGGGCGTCATAACCCCAGTGCATTAAATAATTTCGTAATACCTTAGTAGAGCTGTCGCTAGCCATAAAACCCGGTAACACCAATACCGTATGACCGTCGCCTTTAGGGATCAGTTTTAGCAACGGGTGAGCCGCAACTAAGCGACCAAGTTGAGCGACAGTGCGGGCTGGCTCAAGCATCATGGTTAGTAAATTGGGGGGCGTTTGTCGTTTATGGATAGTCGCCATATTACCTACCTATATTAATTTTATTATTGCCCCAATATAGGTTAAAGCAGGCACTATGCATATGACCTTAAGGTAATATTTAAACCACCTAGCGCTATAAAACTACTCATCAAACAGGCTTATTTGCTCAGTATTTTCTTGCTCTCGTAAATCCATAAACCTAACCCCAACACCTAACAGCCGCACCGGTTTGGTTTTACGCTTATAGCCTTGCTCACATAAGTCTTGCAGAATTAATTCATCAACATTTGTCGCCAAGCACTCAACCGTTGTTTGGCTAAAATCATCAAACTTTAGCTTCACAAAAAGCTTGGTTACCAAATAGTCTTCTCCCACTTTAGCAAGCCTAGTGTTCAGCTCTGCTATTAGTGCAGGCAGTTTTTCTTGGCAGGCTAAATTAGTTTTCAGATCAGCCGAAAAAGTATTTTCAACACTTAAAGACTTACGCCTATGGCTAGGCTTAACCGCCCTGTTGTCATCGCCTCGGCATAAATCAAATAAGCGCTTACCAAAGCCGCCAAATTTTTCGACTAATTCAAATACTGTAAATTGGCGCAAGTCGCCGCAGGTGACCACGCCAAAGCGCTCAAGTTTTTTAGCCGTAACCTTACCCACCCCAAAAATTCGCTTCACAGGTAACTGCAATACAAACGCTTCAACATCATCAGGTGGTACTACAAAAGTACCGTTAGGCTTATTCCAGTCACTGGCTACCTTGGCCAAAAATTTGTTAGAGGCAACGCCCGCCGACACAGTAATATTGAGTCGCTCAAAAATACGCTGACGTATTTCTTCGGCAATTAAAGTGGCACTGCCTTGGCATTGCGTGCATTCGCTAACATCCAGAAATGCCTCATCTAAAGACAGCGGTTCAACCAAACTAGTGTACTCAAAAAATATTTCACGCATTGCAGAAGACGCCTCCCGATACGCATAAAAACGTGAGGGCACCAACACCAAAGCTGGGCATAGTTTTAACGCTGTTGCTGTTGCCATAGCACTATGCAAGCCAAACTCACGCGCCGCGTAGTTACAGGTCGAAATAACACCACGCCTATTAGTAGACCCACCAACAGCCACAGGCTTATCGGCAAGGCTAGGGTTGTCTCGCATCTCTATTGCTGCGTAAAAACAATCTGCGTCAACGTGGATAATTTTTCGTTGCAAGTCTTTTACACTCTTGAAGAACTAAACAAGTCTATCAACCGGATTTAACACACCTTTACCACCGCGATTAATAACGTGAGTATATATTTCAGTAGTTGCAATATCACTATGCCCTAATAACTCTTGAATAGTACGAAGGTCATAACCCGATTCTAACAAATGTGTCGCAAAACTATGCCTAAAACTATGAGCCCGAGCAGGCTTGTTAATTTTTGTTGCCCTCACTGCCTTACGAATATAACGACTAAGCGCTGTTGCATGCAGATGATGTCGCCTTAACGCGCCACTGCGCGGATCTTTACCGATGCTAGAAGCCGGGAATAAATATTGCCACCCTAGTTCAGACGCGGCCCTTGGACTCTTGCGACTTAACGCATCAGGCAAATACACTTCCCCATAACCATCAGCCATATCTTCAGTGTGTAAACTTTCCACTTTATTAATTTGTGCTTTGAGCTTTTCTATCAATCGCTGCGGAAGCATAGTTGTACGGTCTTTATTACCTTTGCCCGCCCTAACAAAAATATTATTGCTACCAAAATCTATATCTTTAACGCGAAGCGACAATAGTTCAGCGCTTCTCACACCTGTTCCGTATAACAGCTCAACCATAAGTAACTGCCCGCCTTGTAAATGAGCAAATATTGCTGCAATTTCTTCTTGAGAATACACCACTGGAAGGCGCCTTGGATTACGAGCAAAGTTAAATTGCAAGTTATCTACCTCTAAACCAAAAAACCGCTTATACAGATAAACCAGCGCATTAAGCGCAATCTTTTGCGTATTAATAGAGCAGTTTCTATGTATAGCCAAATCATTTAAAAAAGCTTCAATCTCTAATACGCCAATGTCTTTAGGGTGTGTTTTATTATTAAAATAAATAAAACGCTTAATCCAATGTATATATGTCTGCTCGGTACGATAAGCCAAGCCAGATTTGCGCATATGAAACCGCAATTGATCTAAAAGCCGAATAGGCTTAACAGGTAATTTTTGTGGTATGTCATCCATGACTATCTCCCCGACCTTTAACTGTATATTTAAACAGTATTACACAATATCAAGATAGTAAAGCCCTAGATCAGCAGCAGGCCGCTCTATATATCGGCAAAAGGACTTATAACTCATTGATTTATATAGACAGCTGTAGGAGATATAGAGCAGTATAGAAATCTTAAGGATGCTAAGTACTGCTCTATAATTCTGATATAGAATTTGAGCCCAAGGAATAACATACTGTTTTATAAAGGAAATTTTACAATGAAAGGAATCAATATCAGAATTATAAAGCAACCTATATATAGAGAATGCTGCTCTATAATAAACTGTTATGCATCCAAGAGGAATATTCTATGCAGTGGATAATTGATAATAAAGAATGGGTGTTTAGCGGAGTAGGTGTATTTGTACTTAGCCTAGTGATCACGTTCTTCATCAAGAAGAGTAAGTCTACGAAGCAGACCCAAAAATCCGGTAAGAATTCTACAAATTATCAGTCTGCTGGAGATATAAATATAGGGACGAACAATGATAAAGGATAAAGTT
Source organism: Pseudomonadales bacterium (assembly GCA_046710535.1). Classification (GTDB taxonomy): domain Bacteria; phylum Pseudomonadota; class Gammaproteobacteria; order Pseudomonadales; family CAWVSB01; genus CAWVSB01. The sequence goes on along the minus strand of JBKEHH010000007.1, from coordinate 120,411 downwards.
CAAAAACAAGAGTCTGGGGACGACTCAACAAATCTACAAGCTCAATCAATTGTAGTAAATCAGGGAATCAGTTACTCCGATGCGAAAGATATAGCGCTAGACGTATACAAGTCTAACTTCCTACAGCTTTCACAAGATGCAGCTCAAGTTGCTCGAGAAAGAGCAGAAGAAATCACTGACAATTTCTTAGATAAGCTTAAAAACGAAAATGAAGGCGCAATTGAGTCCATGAACGAGCCTTCCATGCAAGCTGCACTTTATGAGGCGCAGAAGCAATACGCTAAAACAGGAGATAAAGACCTCGAAGGGCTGCTTGTTGACATACTTGTAGAGAGAGCATCAACGCCTGAAAGAAATATACATCAGATTGTGCTAGACGAATCCTTAACCATAGCCGCAAAGCTCACCGCAGAACAAATGGATGCGCTAACTATTAACTTCCTCATTAGTAGGACGTCGAATGCAACGCTCACTAATTTAGCTGCTATACCAACATATCTGAAAACTAACATACTTCCATTTATAAGCAATCTAAGCAAAGAAACATCATGCTATGAGCATCTTGAATATGTTGGCTGTGGCTCACTCATGCATATGGGTGGTATGAATCAAGTCGAGCAAATTTATCAGGTGGGTTATGGGGGGCTTTTCTCAAAGGGTTTTGATAAAGAAAGATTAGAAAAAGAAATTGAGAACCATGCTGACTACCCTAATTTATTTACGAGCTGTCTTCATGACAACAACTTGATTCAAGTTAGCGCTGTAAACGTAAGCGTTATAAATGAAGTGTGTGAAAAAAATAATATACCAGATCCAATAAAACAAAAAACGACCAACCTATACAACTCCACTCTTATGTCGCCACAGGAAGTAAAAGACTATCTTATTAAGGTCGTGCCAGAAGTGGATCCGCTATTTGAACTGTGGAGCTCTACTGACTTGTCAAAATTTAAGTTAACGACTGTAGGTATTGCCATTGCGCAAGCCAATTTTAGAAGAAAAACAGGCTTCAAGTTAGACTTATCAATTGGGGTCAAGTAAATGCATAACAAGTTTGTCAACGATCGCCCTTCGGGCTGGACAGCTTTAAGCGTGGCTTCGCCACAAAGCTGCCCGTTACAAAGGCGTTATATATACATTTAGAAGGGAGTTTTGTGCACATTAATCAGAATATAAATTACGTCCTATTTTTCTTAATTGCGTTTACTTCGAGTTTATTGCACTGCCGCAACACGTAAATTTGTCAGTGTTTTACTGCCCGTCAAAAACATCGTCCAGCGTAGTTGTTCCTGTAAAATCGAAATTTTATCGACGACCGCTTCTGTAGACTCTAAGGCTGGTGCTAAAAAGGGTTGTGCCAGTGCAGTCATCGACGCACCAAGGCGAATACAGCGGGCAATATCTAAACCGTGACGAATACCACCAGAGCCAATAAGGCCTACCTTTGGGCAAGCTTCATAGACGGCTGGCAATAAATCAACAGTATCCATACCCCAGTTAAGAAATGGCGCGGCAATTTCTCGCTCGCGTTCAGAGCCGTTGCGTGCCAGTTCAATGCTGGCCCAGTTAGTGCCACCGCGACCGGCTACTTCAATCCACTTTACACCTGCGTCCATCAATTTTATGGCAGTAGTTGGGCCAATACCAGCGCCGACCTCTTTGACAATAATTGGGACTTCAAGTCTCAAAGCACAGTTTTGGATTGCCTCTAATACTTGGTTCCAATCGCGATCTCCGTCGGGTTGTATCAACTCTTGCAGTGGATTGAGGTGAATAATTAAAGCATTGGCTTGAATTGATTCCACCGCCCGTCGAGCTAAATCAAGTCCCTGTTGCTGAAGCTGAGTGGCACCAATATTACTTAGTAAAATAGCAGAGGGTGCCCAGCGTCTAATATTTGGTTGTGAACCTTGTTCAAGTGCTGCTCGTTGAGATCCCAAAGCCATTGGAATTTGGCAGGCTTGAGCAGCCTCTGCGAGGTTTTGATTAATTAATTCTCCGTTATCACAACCTCCAGTCATAGCGCCAATCAAGAAGGGAGAGGATACAGGTAGATCCAAAAATTGACTGTTAATCTCAACATCTTTTAAGCTCATTTGTGGTAACGGGTTGGGCTCAAAACTCAAGCGATCGAGTCCTGGCCCATGCAAAGCCTGGTGTTTAGGTTGCAGCGATAAAGCAATATGGTCTGTTTTACGAGTGCGGATGTCGGTCATAAGAACACTTCTGTTTTATCTTTTTTGCTGTCCGCAAAGTCGACGAGGAGCATATGCGGCAGTGTCAGAGCCGCAAGCCCAATAAAGGTTATCTGCACCAGAGAGTCATCAGCTGTTCCCTTTAGCAGATAGAAAATAATGCCTAAGCTAATCCAAGCTAGAACGGTATAGCTAGACGCCTCACGAAGACTGCGACTGCGGTCTAACGGTTCTAGGCTACGCCATAATCGAAGCATATGACCACGACTGTGCCAATGACAAAAGTACAGCGCAAAACTGATCAGCGGAGGCAGTATACTAGCCAGTCCAACCAGTATTATTAAGCTGATTAATGGCTTGCGGTATCGAGGTTTAAAGTAGGCAAAACCACAGTAACCAACAAAACAAAATGCCCAAGGTAGTAATAAAGCGTTGATTCCTTTGATTATTAGATCAGCATTGATGGCACCTACGAGCACGGCAAAAATAGGCTCTACCGATGCAGCTTGCAGACCGGGAATCACAATACACACCAAACCGCCATGGGTTAGCCAGGGTAGCCAATCACTGCCAATACCGGCGATATCACTAGCACCAAAGTGCAATGCCGAAATGAGTAAGAAGATGATCAAACTTGTTAATGGAAATAGCCACCAAACTACGGCGACTAATGCTGCCAGAGCGATATACGCAAAATGAAAGCCAAGCCAAGGCATAAGCCCGGATGGTAACCCAATGCGGCGAGCAATTGCGCCATCAAGACCACCATGGGGAACGCCTAGTAATAAAATCGCGGCGACAGCAAACATATCCCAATAATTCATCGCCGTAATACCTGTTTTATAAATGCTATTTTAGGCATGGCCAGTATAACGCGGGCCCAGTCTAAAACAGAGGCATAACCCAACATAAAGCGCGCAAAGCCATCGGCATCTAGAGCCTGAGCGGTTCTCATCATCATCGTAACCCCCAGCTCTGGCTGACCCATAATGACGCCATTATAGATCTTGTCCATACGGGTTAATGTGGGTGATATTGGTGTTGGAACTGTGTAATTGCCCAGACTGATTCTCTGTGCTAATTGATCAATCTGTGTTTGAATTCCGGTAAAGGCATAACCTGAGGATAGTCGAATCGCACCACTAGCAGCACCAATGCTAGCAATGTCATTATCTATTGGGATTACCGTCTGCATGGGGATAATACCGGCCTCTTCACGGAGTTTTTCTTCTATCTCAATACCTCTATCTTGTAGCCATTGCTTAATAGCCTGTCGATACCATTCCTTATCTTCTAAGCGGCTAGAGATCATGGTTGATTCGATTAACAGTCTGCGGTCAGAAAAAGGCAGCACGTAAATAAAATGTAGCCCCCGAGACTGATCGACGCGAAAATCCATGAGAGTCGCAATCTCGGGTTTATCAATAGCGTATTTGGTGCGGACTTCCCAACCGAGAAAATGTTGCTTAAGACCGGGTTCAACCATTTTTGGTGGGCGACTATCATAGAGCTGAGCCGCCTTGAAATGCTGACTTCCCGCAGTGAATGAGCCGCCCTTACCGGTGCCTACAATATCTTCAGCCGCTGCCCGAACAAGAACCACGCTTGGGTCCAGATTATTCTCACATTGCGTCATATACTTAGCAGAACTAAGGCTCGTATAGCGATAAAGATCACTACTGTGGAGAACTTCAGTATGATGGTCGATCAACCGCCATTGTCGCCAGCTGCCTTCAATAGCTGTAGCAAATTTTTTTTGTTGATGATGATCAGCCCATAATGCCCAGCTACATTCGCGCTCGGCTGGGGTGCGCGGTTCAATGACTGCAGCGGTGCAATTACTCAACTTAGAGGCCAGAGTGATACCGGCACTGCCACCCCCAATAATAGCAATATCGATATTTACGATTTTATTGGCTTTATTATTCAGTTTGAATACCCACTAGCCCGTGCAAATATTGGTGCAGCACTTTCTTATGAGCGGGTACTCTCACTGGTATTAGGTCTTTAAGGCTGCGTATGCTTAGAAGCATTTTTTCTGACTTTGACACAAAAACTCGCCCTTGCCACCAAGGTAGACCGCGACGCTTTAAGACCCAACCAATCTGTCGATAGACACGTAAGGCAATAGTAATTGAAAGTCGAGAACGCAAAGGCAGTAGCTGGATACCTAGCAGTGCACTTTGGTAATAATTTTCTGCAAGGTCGAGCATGCGTTCGGCTGCATCCGCTACTTGTTGCTGACAAGCAATATCTGCATTGGCAATAACTGATGCAGGCAGGTCTATCCAACTAGCAGGTAGATAACGCCGACCCATTTGAGCATCTTCCAATATGTCTCTAGATATATTCGTAAGTTGCATAGCAATACCAAGGTCAATGGCAAAGCTATCGGCACGCTGCTCTTTGCAGTTAAGTATGCGGCACATCATTAAGCCAACAGTGCCAGCCACAGCATGGCAGTAGCGCAGTAATTCTGCTTCATCATTAACAGCAGTGGGTTGTTGATCTTTGAGCATGCCATCAAGTAGCTCGCGAGCAGCTATCAATGGAATATTGTTGTCTTTTGAGAGCTGCATGAAGGCTTCAACTTCATTGCCAATATCTCTATCGCTGCCGTCTAGATAAGCGCGAATATCTTCTAGAGATTCTTCGCGATTGGGAAGATCACCATCGGCTAGATCGTCGACAAAGCGACAAAATTGATAGAGTTGAGCGCAACTATCTGCCAGTTGTGAACCGAGAAATAAACTCGCCCAATAAAACGACTTACCATGTTTAGCCAGTAATTGTTTCGGCGCCACAGCTGCTGCCGGCAGAGCAGAAATATCTAGTGATAAGTTTTCGATTACCTAACCTCCTGAGCCAACCTCATCACCTGTAAGTAATTCTTGAACTACCTTAGCAGAGCTAACAACGCCCGGCAGACCTGCACCAGGATGTGTGCCAGCACCGACAAAGTAAAGATTAGAAATTGCGCGATCGCGGTTGTGGTAACGAAACCAAGCAGACTGTGTCAGACGTGGCTCAATTGAAAAACCAGCACCGTGCATCGAACGGTAGTCTTTGGCGAAATCTTCTGGTGTCATACAAAACACCTCCTCGATAACTGACGATAACTCAGGCAGTATAGTTTCTTCTAGCGCTGTAATTATGCGATCACGCAAGCGCTCGGCTTCGGTACTCCAATCTACATCACCTTGTAAGTTAGGCACTGGGCAGAGCACATAAAAGGATTCACAACCTTCCGGTGCAAAACTTTTATCGGTTGCAGTGGGACGATGGACGTAAAGGCTAAAGTCTTCACTCATCTGTTTATTATCAAAAATTTCCGAAAGTAACTCTTTGAATCGCGGTCCCATCCAAATACTATGGTGTGCAACATCCGGATAGAGTTTTTTTGTACCAAAATACAAGACATAAAGCCCCATACTGTATTGTTTTTTAATGCTGGTTGGCAGGCTGAATTTTCTTTTAGGCAGAAGATGCTGATAGCAGGTTTCGGGGTCACCACCAAAAACCACCAAATCTGCATCAATGGTTTTATTGTCGCTAAGCCTTACTCCGGTGGCTTTTTTGTTGGCAAGTATTATCTCGTCGACATCAGCGTTAAATACAATATTGATACCATGACGTTCCATAAGTGCGCCTAATTCATCCACCAATTTGCCGGTGCCGCCCATACAAAAAAATACACCCCAACGGCGCTCAAGATAGTGAATCAATGTATAAATAGCAGTAGTTTTAAAAGGATTGCCACCCACTAGCAATGGGTGGATAGAGAAGGCTTGACGAATTAATGGATGCTTTAAATGACTGTTAACCATCTGCGAGACGGATTTATAACATTTGAGCATCAGCAACGCTGGGACTTGTTTTATAATATCGCTGACACGAGTAAAGGGGCGATGCACCAATTGTTTGAAACCAACGTCATAAACTTTTTTAGACTTCTCGAGCAACTTTAGGTAACCATCAGCATCCTCTACACTAAAACGACGAATTTCATCTAGGGTATCTTCTACACTGGCACGATAATCAAACTGACTACCATCGGCAAAATGAAAACGATAAAAAGGATCAAGTGGCACAAATTCTAAATGATCCTCGAGCTTTTCACCGAAGAGCTCAAATAATTCATCAAACAGAAAGGGCGCTGTGATAACCGTGGGCCCAGCATCGTGACGATAGCCGCCGCGCGTAAAAACTTGTGCACGACCACCAAGATTATCGAGGCGTTCAAGCAATGTTACTTCGTAACCCAAAGCTCTTAGGCGTAAAGCTGTCGCAATTCCGGCAAAACCTGCGCCGATAACTACTGCCGTTTTATCGGCTCCAAAATGTGTTGAGGTCAAGCTATCTGCCCTTGTCGTCTAACGGCTGTTTTATGTTTAACTGATGCGACTAGCTCACGAGCTACCGGTTGCAGTTTTTCTGGCAAGGTCTTCACTAGTTGATCTGCCTGAAGCAACCAATAATCAATGGATTGATTGGCTTGAAAAATCACATCACTGGATGCGATACGTTGCTGCCAATGGGCTAGTTGGCTTTTGTCTTCTGACTGGTACCAGATATTAAATTCTTCTTTGCCATGGCCTTTGAGAGAAAATAAGCTGATGACTAAGTTTGGTTTGCGACCATCTAAATCACTTGAGTGGTGACTTGATGGAATAATGTCATCGATGTCGTTGCGACCTTGATAAGCCAGTCCACAAAAACCGATAAGTTTTTCTAACCCACCCAGAGATTCAAGACCACTGATGTTGCTGTACAATCCTGCTGCTAATGCAGCTCCTTTTATGGGTGCAATTAAAAGTGGTGCTGTTTTACCTTTAGCGATTCGCTGCCACTCTTTTAATTCTGCGCACTGACGTTGTGTAATATCAGATATCTGGCCACTACAAGTTTCTTGCATTGCTTTGGCTAAAAGTGCAACAAGGGCGCCACCGTGACGACTGTTTCGAGCGGCTAGCTCAAAGGCTTTTGCTACCATCCAATCGCCAAGACACAATGCCATATCGGAGCCAAAATGTCCGTTGATGCTCTTTTGACCACGTCTATGAGTACTGGCGTCGCTAATATCGTCGTGTATCAACGATGCGTTGTGCAGCAGTTCGCAAGCAGCTGCCCAATGTAAATTATCGTGTTCGTCTAAACCTAGAGCCGAGCCACTAGAAAGCGCTAATTGAGCTCTAAAAGATTTACCAGGATTTTGAAAATGATAATTAGCTGCTGGAGCTAGACTACTATTAATATTTGGTAATTCACGTTGGTAAAGTATACCCAACGAGTCTAGTGATTTTATTTCTTTTAAATCTATTGGGGACATAGTTAGTACCCTTAATAGTCACAACTGATAATTAGTTGCTTTATTATTATTTTGTTAAGAGAAAAAGAGCCAGCAACGCTGGCTCTTTCAGGTTTTAGAGCAACTTAACTATACTAAATCTATGCTTTAGCTGAAGCTGCTATTGCATCTTTCTCTTCGGAATCAGCAACTGCTGCTGCCCAAATCACAAGACCGAAAGCGATTTTGTTCCAGAAATCTGCAATGTTGTAGATAAGGTTCAAAGTACCTGGATCTGCAGCATCGAAGAAATATCCGAAGAAATATCCTAATGGATAAATTGACCAACCAATAGTTACCAGCAATAACATAGACTTGTATGCTTTTTGCACATGGACATTAGCTAATCCAGCATTAATTTTGCTAGCTTCACCTTTGAATATCTCCCAAATAATGAAAGCCCAAGCTAACATGGATGGGATGAAAGCAATTTTAGCGTCCATCAAACCGACTTCCCCGGCATAACCGAAAGAAAGCATTATTACGGCTCCAACCAATAAGCGCCAAAAAATACCGGCTGGTACTTTAGTGACAGCAGAAAGAATCAAGTAAAACTCGGTCATCAGCAATGGAACTGTTAGTAGCCAATCGATGTAGCGGAATGCTGTTGGCGACTCGCCAGTAGCAACCCATACGTCGCGCATATAAAAGTAGTGAACTGCTGCAATAAGAGTAACGAGTCCAGATACAGTTAATGATGTTTTCCATTTACCGTGCACACGATCGCGCTCAATAAAAAAGAAAGCTGTTGCGGCAACGAGTGCCATTGAAATTAACCAAAAAGACATGCCGACATAATCGTCAGCGGGTAAGATGTCTGTCATAAATAATCCCCACAGGTAGATATTTTTTATTATTGATACCAGCACTTTTAAAGAAGTAGCTAAAAACACGGCATCTCGGATAGGACAAATCGACGATTCGCCTATCAACAGAGTAGCTCCATTAAATAAGATTCGTCAACAAGTACTACTGAGCCATACGCACCTTTTTTTAATTTGGATCAAACCATTCTTATCAAGTTATATATAAAAATTAAAATTTATGATCAAAAATAAAGGCTTGTATGGGCTGGCTAGATAAAGAATTAGTAGTTTTACTCGCAATATTCGGTCAAGCGATGATTGCACTTAATGTAATAAAATCATTACAGTTTCGTTAAGATGGTATTTGATTAGTAAATTTTACCAACACATAAATAATAATTAAATATTAGTATTAGTATTAAAATGTGATTCCGATTATTAAACCTTTAACGGGTATTTAAATGGTCATTTCGGTTTTTATTTTAAAGTTAGTTATGCATTAAAATCTAACACAGAAGACCTCATAAATTAAGCTTTACTGTTAATTTTCCAAGCAGGAAATAGCAGGGATTTTTTTAGATCTACCGTACCTTAAAGTAATGATTAAAAATTTACACATCATCATACATTTCCGCTAAAGCGATTTTTCCAGTAAAAACTTAATTAAATTTTATAGATGAACTTATCACTCATTTCATAAAAGATATTAACGAGCCTTCCATACTAGATTTAATAATCATTGAAAGTTAAAAGATAAACTAAACACTTAACAAGGAGAGGATGATAGATGCTGCTCAAGGATGAGACTGGCAGCATAGGTTGCTGGCTAAGATACACAAAAAGCTAAAAAGCTTAGCGTACCATTACTTTGTGCTCAATAATTTTACAGTTAGTGAGCTTGGCGATTGCCAATAGTCTGCTTTTTATTGTAGATTGGAAGAAATAAGGGTAATAAAGTTGCTGCGCCATATACGAACCCAGCTGTATAAATCAATTTACTTTCTAAAAGTGGAACAAAATTTAAGATACATACAGAAACTACAGCCAACATTGAAATTAATGCCCCGAAGTGGATCAGCAAGTACATCGAGCTCACAAGGTTAACAATATTGTCTGGTACAGCACGAATAGCTTTAACAGATATAACTCAAAGAGCGATAACTGGAATTATTAAAACAGGGACACTAATAAGGTAATAAATGGCGAGGACAGCATCACACCTCGTTAGATCTCCTAAGCTCATCCAAAATATATCCCGCCATAGATAGATATTAATGTCGAAGGAGATAATATAAAAACTATTTTCAAGGTGAGAATAATTCGATGTGCTCTCATAATGCTCACAGCTTGTTCAAGAGCCTATGGCCTTATATCACTTTGGCCCCCTTATTTGGGATTCAAGTAATGCATACTCCTGCCATATCTGTCTTTGTTAGACCGGCCTTTAAACCATAAGAATAATGATGCTCCCGTTCGTATACTGACTTGGCTCGCCAAGCGGTACGCAAGGCCAGTATCTCCAGGCCAAGCCTGGTCGCCATTAGCAGAAAAACATCTAACAGCGATGGGTGATGCGCCAGGGTCGATAATAAATTAATGGGCCTTTTACCCTCAGAATCAACCAGAAATAGAAAGGAAAGCACGGCTTTGTGTTCAAGTGTCCACAATCTTTCACCCAAGGGGCAGTCTTCGGCTCTTGTGCCTGCACCGCACGGATACGACGGTAACTCCCAACAATAAAACACTGAAAAACTTTGTCATAGCACACATCCGATAGCTCATTATTGACAGCAACCCACCGCCTTCAACGCCAAGGACTATAGCACTCTACACCGCTGGCTATTTGGTCAACCTTGGTCGCCTAAAGAAGGACTTCCATTAATACTCGTTAATTTAGGCTCTACCTTAGAAGAGATAATAAAAGCCAAAGAAAATGATCGTAGCGCAGTCTGGGCAAAGACAAATGGCATAGCAAATAAAATTATTAATCGGCAAGCTTAACAAGGCAAGCAACCCGACGCTATAGGCGCGGGTTCTTTTGGCGTTATACTTATTATGAAAAATTCGGACATTAAATTCTATGAATGATACAGAATATTTTGCTAAAGGCAGATGCACATGCGGCGAGATACACTTCACGGTAAACTGTAAACCAATGTTTGTGCATTGTTGCCATTGCTCATGGTGTCAACGAGAAACCGGATCGGGTTTTGCGTAAAACGCTTTGATTAAAAGTGAACGTTTAAGCATCACAAAAGGTGTTGTCGAAAAGATCCAAACTCCGTCAAAGAGTGGCGTTGGTCAAGTGATTGTGCGCTGCCCTGCGTGCCAAGTTGCACTATGGAGTCACTATGGCGCGGCAAAAGAAAAAGAGGCATTCGTAAGAGTGGGCACATTAGATAATCCGAATGTATGCCCACCCGATATTCATATATATACTTTAAGCAAAAAATCTTGGGTCGAGCTGAGCGATACTGCTGCAAAAGTTGAAGGTTTTTATCGCAGAAGTGAACTTTGGCCAGAGCAGTGTATAAAGAGATATAAAAGTGCAATTGAGGCCTAACAAGCACATGCATAGTCCATTTTCAGCATTAAATTTTGAACGGGTAGGAAATATATTTGGCAGCATTAAAACATTTTCCCAAAACTAGCAGCGGAAATACAATTGACGAAACGTTATTTGGGCTCATTGCTGATGATATTAAAAAGCAAGGTTACAGCATTCAGCATGGCGCTTTACCCGATGAAATAGCTAGTGCTTTGTATTCAAATCTGAAAGATTTAAGTACGAACAAATATTCTGATGCGGGGATCGGTCGCGGTAAAAATTACGTAAAAACAGAATTTGTACGAACCGACGAGATTTGTTGGATTACTGGTGCATCAGATGCAGGCATTAGGTGGATAGATTGGACATCTAGGTTGCAGCGTTTTTTGAACCAAAAGCTCTTTCTTGGACTCTTTTCATTTGAGAGTCACTTTGCACACTATGCTCCAGGAAGTTATTACAAGAGGCACTACGATGCTTTTCGGGGAGAAGCAAATCGTATTCTGTCTGTTGTAACTTATTTAAATCCTTTTTGGGCAAACTCCGATGGCGGAGAGCTAGTACTTTATGCCGACGATCATGATCGTGAAGGGCTAAAAGTAGTCCCGTTATACGGTACTATTGTGATTTTTATAAGCGAGGACTTCCCACATGAAGTCTTGCCCCCAAGCAGGGATAGATATTCTGTGGCGGGCTGGTTTCGTGTTAACGCATCAATTAATAATAAAATTGATCCACCTCATTAGATTGAGCGTGCATTAGCATAACAAGCGCATGTTATCGGACTGTTTTTCCTCTGTGCTCCAAGCCAGACGCAAATGCGGGCGTTATCCAAAACGAGAATCCATCTGTAAAACAATATGAATACATAAGTAGTAGCGGAAACCCTGTATCAGGAATACTCGCACTCGCTATTTTAAACCCTTGTTATTCGCAGGTTATACGGGTTATTGTAGTTGAGCTATCGGCACCATATATAGGAGCAATAGAGCTTGGTTAGTAATCAGCCTGAGGAAAAGCGTCCCGATGAGTTAGCCGTCGCCAGTAAAGAACTCGCATTCCAAAGCGAAGCGAAGGAAAAGCATCCCGATGAGTTAGCCGTCGCCCATAAAGAACTCGCATTCCAAAATGATGAGAAGGAAAAGCGTGCCGATGAGCTAGCCATAGCCAATAAAGAACTCGCATTTCAAAATGATGAGAAGGAAAAGCGTGCCGATGAGCTAGCCATAGCCAATAAAGAACTCGCATTCCAAAATGATGAGAAGGAAAAGCGTGCCGATGAGCTAGCCATAGCCAATAAAGAGCTCGCATTCCAAAATGATGAGAAGGAAAAGCGTGCCGATGAGCTAGCCAGAGCCAATAAAGAACTCGCATTCCAAAATGATGAGAAGGAAAAGCGTGCCGATGAGCTAGCCAGAGCCAATAAAGAACTCGCATTCCAAAATGATGAGAAGGAAAAGCGTGCCGATGAGTTAGTCAGAGCCAATAAAGAACTCGCATTCCAAAATGATGAGAAGGAAAAGCGTGCCGATGAGTTAGCCATAGCCAATAGAGAACTCGCATTCCAAAATGATGAGAACAGAATGCGTTCCGATGAGTTAGTCGTCGCCAATAAAGAAATCGTATTCCAAAGCGAAGAGAAGGAAAAAGGTATCGATGAGTTAGTCGTCGCCAATAAAGAAATCATATTCCAAAGCGAAGAGAAGGAAAAACGTGCCGCTGAGTTAGCCATAGCCAACGCAGAGCTCGCATTCCAAAATGATGAGAGGGAAAAACGAGTATCTTTCCTGAAAGCCCAGAAGATGGAATTAATTGGACATCTCACTAGCGGCATCGCTCATGATTTCAACAACATCCTGGCCGCTATACTGGGCTATACAGAACTGCTCGGTACGCCAAGCTCAGACAAGGTGCCGCTGTCCGCCCGTAACCAGAAATACATCAGTCAAATCCATGTCGCCGGCAACCGAGCCACGGAACTGATTTCCCAGATGCTGATATTCAGTGGTTTGGGGTTGGAACATGAAATAGGCAACCCCCCTATCACTGCTCTGCAGCCGATGGTTACTGAGGTGCGGGGGTTGTTGCGCGCCACTATACCCAGCACTATCGAAATCAATAACCACCAAGAGAACGAAAACCTGCATATCCAAATACAGCCGGTTCACTTACACCAGATCCTAATGAATCTGGCCATAAATTCATGGCAGGCCATGGGAGAGTATGGACGAATAGACATAGGTACAACCCGAGGAAACTTATCTGGAGTCTGTGTCTCCTGCCACCAAAGTTACAGCGGAGATTACGCGACCGTGTCCCTCAGCGATACCGGCAGTGGCATTTCTGAGCTTGAGCGCACCAAAATGTTTGATCCCTACTTCAGCACCAAAAAAAAAGGTATGAATAGCGGTATGGGGCTATCCATCGTGCATGGAATCGTGCATGCGAGGGGGGGGCATATTCAGGTGGAGTCTAGCGCAGAGGGTGGCACAACTTTTAACCTCTGTCTTCCGCTGGCGTCGCCAGAAGACGCGTCACAAGAGATCACCAATACGACATCGATTGAAAATCTAAAGGGGCTCCGCATTATGGTGGTTGATGATGAATCATCACTTGCAGATCTGCTGTATGATTACCTTACAAGGAGCGGTGCTGAAGTAATCCTATTTACAGATCCGGTCCTCGCGTGGGAGGCATTTTTGCTCATTGGGAACAGTATTGACCTGGTGATTACTGATGAAACCATGCCCGGAATGTCTGGCATGTTGCTCGCAAAGAAACTATTAAACTTAAAGCCCTCTTTACCTATCATTCTGTGTACTGGATATAGCAACCACGCAAATCCAAAGTCAGCGGCAAAAATTGGTATTGCTGGATTTTTTTACAAACCACTGAAAATGAGTGAACTAATATTGAAAATTCAGATGTTACGGAAATTGAAACAGTAATGAAATATTTTCAAAATCAAATAAAGAGTCTTATTCTGCTGACATAAAGTTACGAAGTTGATCGATAAACTTTGTTGATTTCTCGACTGCATATATAGGTATATCGCTGAAGCTCATTTTTTTAAATCCGGTGTTGTTGGTCCTTTTAAACAAAACAAATATCAAGTGCGCTGTTTAAGAGCCAAATTCAACTCTCTTGGCTCGTTTTGTCAGGTAGTCATTGAGGAATAATTCCAATTACAATAGCGAGATGAATAACTTAAGCGTGTTTGTTTAAGTGGATAATTAACGAAATATATAGAGAGACAAATAGAGCCGGTTCTCGAATTCTCTGGAAGAAAACATCTATAACTGCAGTTGAGTTATTGACTCGATGTTATATTATTATGTTAAGACTTTAAGAGCGAGACGTTTTCGAGCGGGCTCGGTTGAATAAACTGTTAGCTCTTAGGAGAAGTAATGAGCATTATCCAAAATGCCATCGATTGCGCCAATCTTTACAACCGCTAATCATTTTAATGAAAGATCAAGTAATTGACTACGATATAGCCGCTTTAGACCGGACCACACTGCAAGCATTGAATCAACTCGGCCGATCGGCCATCGTAAAAGATGCAGTTGCGCGCCCGAGTGTAGCGACAAAGTGCCCTTGGGGTGCGGGGACAGCTCGTGTTCTTATCTGCGGAGATCTGCTTAACAGGCGATCGGTAAGAAACCAGTGAGGCTCTGATTAATAAGTGCCTTGGCTCTTTGGTGTGCATTGTCCAAAGAGAGCGAACCAGATGCAAACCGATAGCTCTCACGGGGGAAACCCTTTGAGTGATTGAGCAGAAGTCAGCAGACGGCATAGTTGGAAGATGTGCGGGGATATTAATCCTACCTATACTTCCATCCGCTTACCGTTACCTAAGTTAATGCCTTAAGACGACAAGGCGAATTTGACCAAGCTGAAAGCCTGTTAACTCAACATATATATATATATATTCCAAACCTCCTATAGAAATAATGCCACAACAAATCTTCGCTATTTGGTACAAACGACAAGACAGAGATCAAGGGTTAATTTGGCTACGAGAGTATTTTAAACGAATTATTAGCCGCACCGTTGATAGTGAGGCGGCCCAGGTTATGCTGAGTTTATGTAAGCACAATCCATCGATGTGTAAGTAATAGCATTGCCGTCGCATTTCAATGGCTCTGCCCCGGCAGATTATAGAGTTTGTATTAGGCTTCTTGGAATAATAGGAGTAATGTGAACAAAAACTTAAGCAGTTCGATTTTTAATTCTGAGTATCCACTGCGCAGATCCTTGCATAGGGGAAAATGATCCACAGCAGTTAAACATACATGTTCAGAAAAGTACTGGTGCTATAATGTCAGCAGAAGATATTTTTAAATGCCCCGCAAGAGTAAAACATGGAAGTCAATAAGAATAAGCCGCCCACCATAGTGAGCAAGAAAGAGTTAAAAGTCGAACAAGTTGCAGCTAAATTACAAAAAAGTGAAAACAAGTTTAGACGTATTTTTGAGCAAGCTGCGGTGGGGGTTGCATCTGTGGGTTTGGACGGATCATGGTTGCAGGTCAATAAAAAGCTCTGCGATATTGTTGGGTATTCGCAACAAGCACTGTTATCTAAACGTTTTCAGGACCTGATCCACCCAGAAGACTTACCCATGGATCAAGTCGCGGTTAATCAGCTTATTAACAATGAAATCAGCACCTACTCCAAAGATAAACGCTATTACACTAACATCGGTGATATCGTTTGGGTAAACGTAGCGACGAGTCTAGTTAGAGACAACACTAATCAACCCGACCATTTTATATTCGTGATTGAAGATATCACCACTCAAAAAAACGCTACTGACATACAAATCACCCTAACCGAACAACTGCATCAAGCTCAAAAAATAGAAGCGATTGGTAACCTTGCTGGCGGTATTGCCCACGATTTCAACAATATGTTAGGTGTTATTCTCGGTCAGGCCGAATTAGCCATGAACAAACTGGATAACACGGACCCACTGATAAAAAATATACAAGCGATCACCAAAGCGGCTAACCATTCTGCAAAGCTTACTCGGCAACTTCTCACCTTTGCCCGCAAACAAAAGATTGAACCCAAAGTGCTGAATCTCAATAGTTCGATAGCAGCCATGATGGGTATGCTGAAACGCCTGATTGGTGAGAGTATTATTTTGTCCTGGGAACCGGCCCCAGACCTTTGGTCGGTTAAAGTTGACCCGACCCACATTGATCAAGTGCTTGCTAATCTGTGTATCAATGCACGAGATGCGATTGCTGGCAACGGGCAAATTTCCATTACTGCGAGAAACTGCACACTAGATGAGAAAAACACCATAACTAAGACCCACGAAATTCCGCTAGGGGAGTATGTAAAACTCTCTATAACTGATAATGGTTGCGGCATGAATGAGGCAACAAAAGCCCAAATTTTTGAACCGTTTTACACCACCAAGGCCATAGGCGAAGGCACCGGCTTGGGCCTGTCCTTCACGTTAGGGGCGGTCAAAACGAACGCAGGGTTTATCAATGTTTTTAGCGAACTAGGACAGGGAACCACATTTGATATCTATTTCCAAAGAGTCAGTACCCTAATAGAGACCAAACAGCACAGCATTGAAACGCCAAGTGATCAGGGTACAGAAACCATACTACTGGTTGAAGATGAGGAAATGTTACTCGAAATAGAAACCGATATGCTTGAGAATAACGGTTACAAGGTGTTAGCGGCTTCGGGCGGCGAACGTGCTGAAGCGCGGTTTCACGAGCACCTATCTGAGATTGATTTATTGATAACTGATGTGGTTATGCCGAAAATCAATGGCATGGATCTAGCGGTTAAATTACGAGTCCTTAGCCCCAAGTTAAAGGTACTTTTTATGTCTGGTTATCCAGCAGACGTGCTTGGCAAAAAAACTGATCTCAAAGAAGATGCGCATTTCTTGCAAAAACCTTTCTCGATGCAAGTACTGACGACTAAAGTCAGAGAGGTCTTGGATACTAATGAATAACTGCGGGATTGAAGAACTGGAACTGCAGGACAAAGCGACTGATTTTGCCCACTTAAACTAAGGATGTTCTAGAAAGGTGACGGAGGAATTAAACCTTAATCCCTCCGTCACCTTTAAATGGATGTTGAAGACTATTGCACTGATTTTTTTCTAATTTATTAATCCGTTTTGCCATATCGTCTAGTTGGCGAAAGCGAATTACTGATTTTCGCCATTCTCTACTGGGTTGTAATCCGGTGCCGGAGGAATAGGCTCCGGCCTCTTTAATCGAGTTAGTAACCATTGATTTACCGGTAATATGTACATTGTCGGCAATTTCGATCTGGCCTGCGAGCCCGACCATACCAGCTACGGTGCAGTTTTTCCCGATAATTGTTGCTCCTGCCATAGCAACTCCGCCAGCCAAGGCGGTAGAGTCACCGATAACGCAGTTATGAGCAATATGAACATGGTTATCAATAATGACACCATCGTGGATTTCAGTATCATCGAGAGCGCCTCGATCAATACAAGTGCCGGCACCAATTTCAACATGGTTACCAATTAACACCCCGCCAAGTTGGAATATTTTTTTCCAGCCGTTACCAGCAATGCCAGTTGGCGCATAACCAAAACCATCACAGCCAATGACAGTAGCGCTGTGGATTGACACATAATCACCCATTCGTACTCGATGATAAATATGTACTCCTGAATGAAGATGACAATGCTGGCCGATGACGCTGTGATCGCCGATACAGCTATTGGCCCCAATACAACTATGTGCACCGACAATGGCATATTCACCAATGACGACGTGCGGTCCAATAAATACCCCTTCTTGGATGGTCGCTGTTGCAGCGATAACTGCCGTCGAGTCGATGCCGGCAGACATGGCTGGCGCATCATCAAATAGCTGACTCAATTGGGCATAGGCTAGGTAAGGGTTATCACAAACTAATGCGATAGAGCTGACCTTGTCGGCAAACTCAGGCCTAACAATAACGGCGGCCGCTTTGCTAAATTGTAGTTCGGCTAATTTTTTGGGATTGGATAAAAAACCTATATGCATCTCCCCTGCCGATTCTAGTGATGCAATACCGATAATATTTTTCTCTGCTGCATACTTACCCGCGTCAACTGATAGTGAGATGTTTAGGTAATTGGAGATCTCTGCGAGGCTGATCGATTTTTCAGAAGTGATCATAGTAAAAAAACACCTTTCATAGCGCTGTCTCAACGCTTCTCAACTTATAATTGATTGTACATTAACAGAATCAGGGTAGCAGATCACAAAATGTTATCATGTTCGCTGTATCTATTGACAAGTTCCGTCACTTTTACCTAACGTAAGAGATTATTTTATAAGGCGACGAATAACATATTAACTTCGTACCGAAATAACGAAATAACGAAATAACGAAATAACGAAATAACGAAATAACGAAATAACTAATTAACGAATTAACGAATTAACGAGTTAACGAGTTAACGAGTTAACGAATAAGCTACTTGCTATTAAGCTCGATAGCTTAGATATATATGAAATATGTATTAGAAAAATAAAAGGAGAAAAGAGGTATGGAAGAAATCGCCATATTAGATAGAGAGCAAAGTATGGAACAAATATTAACAAGCAAAGGCAGTATCGCCCTAAGGGCTAGACGCGCTGCCGCGCGCCGCTGATTTGGGCGCTAAAATTCTATAGGTAGTCACTGAATACAGCATCAATAATATCAGTACTTTTAGCCGTCGCAATGATGGCTATAGCATACAATCGAGACTATAAATAAAAATATATTCACAATTAAGCAAGGGTGACTCTTTAATCGACGATCCTACTAAATGCGTTATATGCATTTAGAGACAGGGTATTACGGCGTCGCATGGCGGCACTTGATGCGCCTATGTTGAGATATTACTGAGAGTTTGTTTAACACGCCCTATTAGATTTAATTTATGTTTTTCTATCGGGGAACTGAAATAACTCTTCTAACAATTCAATTTGTGGTATTTGCCGATAGTATTTCGAAACTCTGGAATATCTGACGAGCCTTTGTATAACCAAAAAATTGGAGGTAGAATTACTTTACTATTGAATTGAAATCATATTGGCACTTGAATGCCTCGGAGGTTCTCATCATAGCCCTGATTATTCTACTCATTATAGTTGCCACTATTGTTGCAGTTTTGTTATGGCGTGCAAAAAAAGGCAATGCTTTAAATAGTCGAACGAAAGGAATTGTTAAAACTAAAAAGCGCTCTCCGCAACCGCGCAATCCATATAAAGCCACATCGATAATATTTAATGACGATGCTTGTGATGCAGTTAAATCTATTGGCGCTAAACGTTTCCTTGACGCCGAGCGAGTCATACCACCACTGCCATTGCCTGGCTGCGATGCACAAGAGTGCAGTTGTCGATATGAGCGCCATAAAGACCGACGTACGTTCAGCGAAGATCGACGGAACCCGTCGCCACTACATTCCGACCTCCGAGAATCAGTTGGAGAGACAAACCGACGGCAGAAAAAACGCGGGCGTCGGGAAGATGACTGGGCATAATTGGAGGTTCATTTGTGTCTAATCCCAGCGCGTTATGAGTAATCCGTCGTGAAGATGGTCTATACAAACGAGAATCTATTTATTGTAAGTAACGCCAAGAATATTCTCGAGTCTCACGGCTTAGATGTCATACTAAAAAACGAGTTTTCATCCGGTGTTGTCGGCGAAGTATCTGCTTTCGATGCATGGATTGAAATTTGGGTTCGCAATGATTCAGATTATGAGAAAGCATTTAAAATAATAGAAAGCTCACTTAGTAGAGAGAATGCAGCCCAATGGCGTTGTGATCAGTGTAAAGAAGATAATGACGCATCCTTTGAGATTTGCTGGAATTGTAAAACCGAGCACTTATAACAATACGTGGCAGACGGACTGGGTCCACTATTGTGGTTATTGGCTTTAGCTTTTTAACTGCGGCTATTTTTCCTGAAAAAGCCACGTAACAAGTCAAGTCAGCAACGCCTCTTCGTGGTTAGACACGCTAACTCGCAGCACTGATCTAGGCGTTATCTCACAGTTGGAGGTTCTGAAATGATACACGATGGATGTGCATGCGGCGCTCCGGTTGCAGCTCGACTAACAGCGCTACCGTTAGTGATAGGTGTGCCTGCATCGCCCCTCAACAACCCTTACTTGGTTGTCCTCCGAATATGAGATCTGGACGTCAAGTGCCCGAAACTGGGATGCTTTGAATCTCTCAACACCTCACTTTGAGGGTGATTTTACTGGTGAGCTTATAAAACAACGCTTTATAGACGCAATCGATGAATAACAAACTAAGTACCTTTGTGTTTGCGACGCTATGTTACTTTAAAGTATGTTGAGAGAACTAAAAGCAGTAGATAATCAAGAGATTAGACGAGGCAGATTTACTTTCCAACACTGAGCATTAAGGAGAAGATCGTGAGAAAACTGAAACTCTACTATGCAACCAATCGTGGGCACGAAGCTGGACGCGGCTATACGCGCTGGAATCCGCGCGGCTATGGCAAAAAGTTTAGTTCTGATGGAATGGAAAATCTACGCTTCGGCAAGGTCACAGTTGATGCCGACGAGAATAAGTTGGCCGAGTGTCTGAGAGAAAATGTTGGATTTGGAATAGGCGACGGCAATCAGCTGTCGGGATATCTTAGTGAGTTAGCCAACACGCCGAGGCGTACTAAGATTTCGGCCTATCGAGAAAAACTCGACCGATTAGCGTCTGATATTAACCAATCTGCTAATGCCAAATACGGCTCCGAAGCGATGTTTGCGGAACTCCAACGGGCGATGGCGCGCGGTGCTGATGTGCTGGTCTATATTCACGGTTTCAACGTTGCATGGAATGAGGCCGTTGGCAGCGCGCTGGCACTTCAAGAAATGCTCAACCGCCGCGGCTCCTTTAGTGGCGTAAGCAAATTGTGGTGCTGTTTTCCTGGCCCTCTAACGGTGAGGCGTTACCATTCGTTTCCTACAAGTCTGACCGTTGCGATGGCCGAGCATCAGGTCCATCGGTTGGTCGTGCTTTTTTGAAATTTCGCGATTTTCTGATGAAAGAGCGTACCCGTGTACGAACTAACGGTGGCGAGCTTTGCAATAGTGAGATGAATGTATTGTGTCATTCAATGGGCAATTATGTAATGCAGAATGCTGTCGAGCGGATTGCTGACTTCACTCCGGGAGGCACCATGCCACGCTTATTCAATCAAATATTTGCCTGTGCACCAGACGTTAATGACAACGTGCTTGAACAAGGCCAACCGCTGGGCCGCCTGCATGAGCTTGCTAAGGGCGTCAATATATACTTCAATCGGGGCGATGCTGCATTACGGGTCAGCGACTACTCTAAAGGTAACCCCGACCGACTCGGCGCTTATGGTGCAGCGCATCTAAGTCAGTTACATGAAAAAGTGCATCAAGTCGATTGCAGCCCAATTATTAACGGCATGGTCGAGCACAGTTACTACCTTGATGGTGATGTCAGCGACGACATTCGGATGACATTGGCAGACGTTTCAAGCGATGACAGCGGTCGCCGACGCATTAGGACAGAAGGAGCGCGAAATGCCTGGGAGATGGCTAAGCGTTAGAGGTAGGATAAGTGCAAACCAAGAATTAGCGAGGGTGGACGCGCTAACGCGCTGCGGCATGAAGCGTTTGCTAAAATTATAGGAACATAGAATGAAGAAACTAATTAGCTTAATAACAATTTCCAGTGCTCTGTTGCTTTGCATATCATGTTCTAGCTCGACAATAACTGAGGCTGAAAATAAACAAGAACGCGACCCCCGTTTTACCCAGTGTGAAGACCCTAGGCCAGAGATTTGTACTCGTGAGTACAATCCTGTCTGCGCGATTAAAGCTATAGCGGTTCAGTGCGTTACTACCCCTTGCCCGTCAACTGAAGAAATAACTTATGCGACTGGCTGTACAGCTTGTGCAGATAGTAAAGTAACCGAATATAAGCAGGGAGCATGTGAGTAGTGATAGCGCTATCAGCTAATAAACGCAGCAAAAATCGGGGCACTTTTATTGCGCTGAAACTACCTTTCGCCGGCCCATTTATGTAGGCATCATAAATATTAGAAATTGGAGCTGTAATGTTAAATGGACGTTGTTTGTGCGGTAAAGTAAGCTATAAATATAATGGTGTGATCGAAGAAATAGCTATGTGTCATTGCTCTCAATGCCGTAAAGCTCAAGGCGGGGCGTTCGCTACTAATAGCCCTGTAGAAACAGATAAATTGGAATTTACTGGCACTGAGTTTATTAAAGAATTTCAAACCAGTGATATTAAAGTAAGGGCATTCTGTTCGAACTGTGGAAGCCCGCTTTATAGTGCCAGAAGCGATATGCCAGAGATTCGTAGATTACGTATGGGAAGTATCGACACTGATTTTAGCTGTGACAGCAGATATCACATATATACCGATTCGAAGGCCAGTTGGTTCGAAATAGTAGATAATCAGCCACAATATAAAGAGCAGACCTAATGTGTAAAAAATTTGGGGACACACGTATGACTGCCGCTGAACAGAGGCGCTAGGAATATCATGGAATTCAAGTGTGTACTGGTTGATACCGCCTTAACACTAGCTCATCGTTCAATGCAGTTACAATCGATCACGCCTACGGAAACATTACCTAAATGTTTTTTGAAAGGACAGGAGCCAGCGCTTGAAGGGCTGAGCGAGTATATAATTTTAGATAATAATACATTTATATATAGGTACGATAAGGGAGAATTCAGTGGCGCTTGGGGTAGTACCGCGGCGGATGATTTGGATTCACTTATTTTTGGGTACTATACAGGCTGCATAGAAGGTGATCTCGCCCACTACCCTAACGCGCTTACATCGAAAGAGTTTGGTGATTTCACGATAGACAATTACCAACAATGGGGCATTGAGCAATCTAAATTGGATTGCGACTGTCAGCTAAGCTTGATGCATATTTGGGCAGTGTATTGTACAAGTGCCTAAGATTAATATTCAAAATAACGTAACAAAATTCGTTGCTAAATTACAGCACAACACTGCTTGGTTGCGCGGCCTAACCTGGCGACTAAATCTTGTCAAAGCTTGGTTGACCGCTACAATATAGAACTAGTTATTTAATAAAAAAAACCTACAGTTAACACTTCCTGTGTTTATAGCTGAGGCTGTATCGAGAGAAAACTATATCTGAGAAAATTCTGGTTACTGGAGCGTCAGGCTTTATAGCTGGTCATTGTATTGTTGATCTTCTAGCTCATGGCTATCAGGTTCGAGGCACGGTTCGCAACCTTGATAAGGTACCTCAGTTACGAGCGATGCTCGCAAAGCACACAGACAAGGCAGCTGAAATTGAATTTGCCCAAGCTGAATTGCTGAGCGCTGATGGTTGGTCGGAAGCCGCAATGGGCTGCGACGGACTGTTTCATGTAGCGTCGCCGATTCCTGCCGATAAACCCAAAGATCCAAACGAAGTTATTCTGCCCGCT
Organism: Pseudomonadales bacterium; assembly: GCA_046710535.1. Lineage (GTDB taxonomy): Bacteria > Pseudomonadota > Gammaproteobacteria > Pseudomonadales > CAWVSB01 > CAWVSB01. The sequence continues at coordinate 97,026 of JBKEHH010000007.1, read as the reverse complement.
AAGGAAGGCACGCTGAATGCGCTAAGGGCAGCTAAGGAACAGAGCATAAAACGCGTTGTACTTACCTCATCAGCTGCGGCAATGATGTTCGGTCATAAGGACAAACATAGAGAGTTCACTGAGCAGGATTGGACAAACTTAGCTGCGCCGAAACTACCTGCTTATTTTCAGAGTAAAACAATTGCTGAGAAAGCCGCTTGGGATTTTGTCAAAGATAGCGCTATCAACTTGTCGACGATTAACCCTGGTATAGTGTTTGGGCCTGCTGTGGGAAAAGACCTTGGCTCATCATTGCAAATATTGAGTGACATACTGAGAGGTAAATTCACTCTGATTCCAAAAATAGGCTTTGAACTTGTTGATGTACGTGATGTAGCGGTTTTGCATAGGCTAGCCTATGAGTCGCCTGCTGCAATAGGCCAGCGTTTTCTGTGTGCCAATGGATTTATGTGGTTAAAAGAAGTGGTGCAGCTACTGACTAAGGAATTCCCAACAAGGAAAATTTCTAGCCGCGAAATGCCTGATTTTTTGTTCTCAATTTTGTCGTGTTTCCTCACAGAAATGGAAATGTTTAAGGATGAAGCCAACAAGATTAAGACTGCTAATATTAGTGCAGCAAAATCAATCGGCTGGCAGCCTCGCTCGGCACAAGACGCTATTATCGCTGGCGCAAAAAGCCTAGCCGATATGGGAATAGTGAAAATTTAGATTGTTCACTAGTCTTATTTATCTTATTAGTCCTATTTACTGCAACCGGTGCCGACCCACTTTTTAGTAGCGCCATCACAACCTCATGATAACTTTTGCTCTGATGAAGTATCGCTTGCATTAAATTGCAGCGCCCCAGTTAATGCCCGTATTCACGGATTGCGATTTTTCAGCAGTTAGCTACCAATCTATCGATAATTAAAGCGTATAGGTCAGGAGACGCTAGCCTCGAAGTATCTCGACTTGAATTAAAATATTATCTATGCGATTTTAGCAGTCAATTTATGTACTTATTTAATCACTTTTAAACAACTTATTTTAACAACACATGTCTCTTTATTAGATTTGGCGCTTGGGTTACTTGGTTTTTCTGTTGTTATCGATTCCATTCTTCAACAATGGATCCAAGTACTTGGGCATTGGAAGTATTTTTTCGAAGACGAGCTGAAATGGTTAGGAATTGTCGCTTGGTGTAGTTACTACTTCAATACATCATATCAATTTCTAGAAAATCAATTTGGCCAGGCTAACAACGCTATATAAATTGGCATTAACAAAAAAATCATATAGTTGATTTACAACTATATGAAAAATAAAAAATAGTAGTATAAGATGACATATTAAATCTCCTACTAATAATATTGTGAGGCTGTAACCATGAAATTTCTCGATAATTACCAAGAAGAGTCATATGCCCTATTAAGAATAATGAGTGGATTCTTATTCATCTGGCATGGTGCACAAAAGTTTTTTAATTTTCCGATTGATTTTCCTTATGGGCCACTAAACCCCCTGATGACTGCTGCTGCCGGCATTGAATTGATTGGTGGCACACTCATTATGATTGGTCTATTTGCGCGCCCAGTAGCATTTATTTGTAGCGGTACAATGGCAGTAGCCTATTGGATGGCACATGGTTTAAATAACTTTTTCCCGATAGCGAATGGTGGCGAAATATCGACATTGTTTTGTTTTATCTTTTTATTCGTTGCGGTGCGCGGTGCGGGAATTTGGAGCTTGGATAAAAAGCCAGTGTGAAAGAAAATTTATCTGAAAGATGATTTTAGTTAACAATTTTAATATACAGTAAATGACCATGGTTTTATTGTGGCCAAAACTGTCTAATAGTGGCGCACACAGGGGTTCCGTCTGTTGCGTCGCTAGCGCTATCTGCCTAAAGGTTTAGCCACAAGAACTATATGACAAAACCAAGGGCGATAGATCACATCTTACTACGCACCGAACAAAATATAGCTCTTATTAATTTCTATTGTGCTGTTTTAGGCTGTGTTGTAGAGCGCCCATTAGCAGATGATATTGGTTTAACTCAACTAAGAGCAGGTTCGTCTCTTATTGATATAGTGGATGTCAATAGAAAGCTAGGCAAAGCTGGGGCTCTAGATACGGTTGGAGTAATCAGCCACTCCGCAATAGCCAACCGACGACGGCCGAAATAAAGGGGCCGTTCCACCCAGTAATTGCGTAAAAAAATAAAGATTTTTATCTTATCACCGTTGATAATAGTAACATGGAGGCATTGGAAGAGCATATCTTTGTCTATGGAAGTATTGTTGACACAGAGGGGCTCCCTGTAGAGAACGCTACTATTGATATGTGGCAAGCTAAGGCGGCCGGGAAATATCGCCAGCCACATGATTCTAACCTAGCACCGGCGGACGAAAAATTTCAGGGCTGGGCCATAGTTTAGACCGGTAAAGATGGAGAATTCAAATTTTAGACGGTATTGCCTGGTTCTTATCCAGTTGCGCTGGGATGGGTTCGACCTCCACATATTAATTTTAAGGTGACGAAAAGGGAGTATGTTGAGCTTATTACACAAATGTACTTTCCTGAATAGCCGTTAAATAAGATTGATAAATTACTTCTGAAAAAATAAAGATCAGCAAAAGCTTATGATTGCGCAGAAGTCCTCCGATCAACCGAATACTTTTTATTATCGCGCAGTGATTGAGAAATTATAAAATCACACCGCACATAGGTTGATGGCTGTAACGTCGCAGGTCTCATAGCAATATATTAAATTAACTCATAACGAAAAATTACCAATCGGAAACTATATGAAATTATTAGTACGTAACTTAGATCGATCAACTACAGAACAAGAACTAACAGTTTTATTTCAAGAATTTGGGGTCGTACAATCTTGCAAGTTAGTCATCGACCGCGTTAGTGGAGCATCTAAAGGTTTTGCTTTTATTGAGATGCCAAAATCAGGTGAAGCAAAAGCCGCAACTAAAAACCTCAACAACAAAACTGTCGGAAGTAATAAAATACGGGTTAAAAAGGCTGAAGATAAAAAGGAAGAACCGGCCGAAAAACTTTGACGCAAAGAGTATCAAGCGTCAGCTCAGCAGAGAGATAAGAGCTAAACGGCTGACTTCTATGCTAAATTGGTTACCGTATTTTTGGGTTTTCCTGCGATCATCAATCCTACAGCCAATACTGCAACGGTTGTAGATTTTGCCGATAAAAAATCAACAAAGAATAAGTTAACGTGAACTAAGGTAATGTTATACGGGCACAGAGGTAAATGACGGGGTCACTGCTGTGGCGAGCACAAGGATCTAATAATGCTATGCAACAAGCTATAAAACTTTAACTGAATGACAATATCCTTGCTCTCAGTATTAGGAGGCACTCTTAAACATGACCGATATTGAACGAAAAATAGTTATATCGATCGGCAATAACAAAGATGCGCTTCGACTATCTCATTTAGCGGCAAAGCTATTTCATCAAGCCTACGCTGACAGCATGTCTGCTGATATTTTGGCGTCATATATCAAGGAAAGTTTTACCAGTAGCCAGCAACAGGCTCAATTGTCGGACCCTAATGTAACAACCCTTTTGGTAGAGATTGACCAACTATTGGTCGGCTATGCTCAGCTCCGCTTGAATCCAATCCCGAAGACCATCAGCTTGGACATTTCAGCACAGCTTTGGCGAATATATATTGATAAGTCGAGCCATGGTTTGGGGGTCGGCCGGCAATTACTTTCCAGAGTCGGAAAAATAGCTTATGCGATGTCCCATGAAAATATCTGGCTTGGGGTATGGGAAGAAAACCTAAAAGCTATCGCATTTTATAGACAGCTTGGGTTTAAAGAAGTGGGAAGTCATGAATTCCACATCGGCGGCGAGATACAGAACGACCTAGTATTCGCGGTATCCACAAGTGCCCTCTAAAAACCACAGGCAGCGCTCGCAGCAAGGCCGCACAGCAGATATACACTTTAACTGACAGCATACCTCCTTAGTTTTAGTTGTTAGGACAAAGTATGAGAAATAAGGGATTTATAGAACATTTAAAAAACCAAAGTATATGGGAGCTACTCAGCTTGGGCGTAATTACCTACGGTGTCTATTTTGCCTATTATATTCAAAGTCGATCGACCGTAATAAACTCTGCCGTCGACAATAGAAAACAGTATATGTTGGCTTCATAAACTCACTAATTGTTATCTTATATGCTTCGCTTTTTCTATTTATTACCTGTTTCTTTGCTGAGAAAGGACATCCCATAGAGTGGCTTAGTAAACTAGTAGATACCACTGGAATAACAATGCTTATTCTATGGAGCTTTAAAGCAAGAAATAGACTGAATACATATTGCTATCTAGATAGTGAAAAAAATACATGCTTTCATGGCTTTTGGACAACTGGGCTTTCACTATTATATTTTGACTATAAGATTAATTGCATTCTAAAAAATAAAAGAGACCAAGCGATGACGACCGTTAGCTAAATTCGTCACTAAGCAAGAATTAACAATTCATCATAACTTTAAATATGAGGCTATAAAATGACAGCTATAGACATCGGTATAAGCAAAGAAAATAGAACAGAAATCTCTGAAGGTTTAAAGAAACTTCTAGCAGACTCTTACACGCTATATTTACAAACCCATAATTTTCATTGGAATGTTACGGGATTACACTTTCGTGAATTGCACTTAATGTTTGAGGAGCACTATACGGAATTGGCAATTGCTGTCGATGATATTGCTGAACGTATTCGAACGCTTGATGTGCCGGCACCTGGGACTTATAAAGAATTTTCAAAACTCAGCTCCATTAAAGAGGTAGATGGTGTTCCGAGTTCAGCAGAGATGGTTGAGCTGCTAACAAAAGGTCATGAACAAGTCATTAAGACCTCCCGTGAAGTATTGAAAATAGCACAAGCTGCTGATGATGAATCAACAGCATCGTTAGTTTCTGATCGCATGCGCATACATGAAAAAACAGCGTGGATGTTAAGAGCAACAGCAAAAACGTAGTCAAGCCAGACTCGACTGCCCGCGTGATATCCACGCGGACTGAGCATCCCTTTCGCTGGGTTTATTTCAGCCTAGCGAGATGACGACACTCTCTTCCACTTCTATTTAGTAGGCCCAATAATGAAAGAGGAACGTGATATAGAAAAAGATTACTCTACTGCTAAATTCGTTTCAAAGCTTCGCCGTCTAGCAGACGCTTTAAAAAGTGGTGAGAAATTTGAGATCCAAATTGCTAACGAGGGAATTTATGTGCCGGTAAGAGCTCAATATAATATAGAACATGAGCGTGATAGCTCAGGCGAATAAATTGAGTTCCAAGTAAAATCGTCACATCAATAAATTTTTCATCTGACGAACCTATTAATCACTAGACTGTATAAGCAAACAATTAATCAACAAACCAGGTTAATAAGAAGGCCATGAAGCATCCTCGTCACCAGGTATTAATAAAGTTTCTATTACTATGTTTGCTGTTATTTTTTTATTTTATGTATTTAACCTATCAGTATGATTTATTAACTGGAAGTATAGCAGCCTTAATAACATGGAGCTTTTTTGTACTATGCATACCAGTTGCCGATGCTGGCTTCTTATTAGATTTCCCGCTGATGCTTATATTTGGTATCAGCATGATATTATAGGAAATAGTTGTATGGGCGATTGCTATATTGATCAATGTTTTTTGCTTAATGTATTTCAGTGAATTTTATGAGACTACCTTTCTTACCCAACTCATAAAAGTCATATTAACCAACCCTTATCCATATTGGATTGTTATTTTCTTATCTGTTATCGATACATTTCTTTCTATTCGCTTCGTCGATGAATTAATGGACGTGCTGCACCATAAAGACCGCTATTTCTACCTGCGCCATCATTTTAAGCATGAGATGCTCCTATTCATTTTTTTCCTTGTCGTTATTTTTAGTTACTATAAAATTATTTCTACTTTAGTCATTGCTATTGACAGTAATTAGCCTTTATGTGAAGCCCGATAACAATTTGCTGCATAGTCTGTATGCAATAATATAAAATAAAGTAAGGGGAATTTCTGATGAAGTCAGTATTTATTACCGGCGCGGCCTCCGGCATTGGTTTAGCTACCGCTCAACATTTTGCCGCCCAAGGTTGGTTTGTGGGGCTTTACGACATTAATGAATCTGGCGTAACTGAACTGTTGCAAACCGCTGAATTCAGCAACGCATGTGGCAGCCGCTGTGATGTTACTGATCATAGTTCTGTGCGGTCAGCTCTTGAACACTTCACCAAAATGACCAATGGAAAAATTAATGTCATTATTAATAATGCTGGCGTTTTAAGTGGTGGTAAATTTTCTGAAATCGATCACACCGCACATGATTTGATGATTGATATTAATGTGAAAGGTTTTACTTATTTGGCTCAATTAGGTTTTCCATATCTACAAGAAACTGAGAACTCTATTATGGTCTGCTTATGCTCAGCGTCGAGTATTAGAGGAGTACCATTGCTTGGCGTCTATGCTGCCACCAAATTTTATGTAAGAGGATTGTGTGAGGCTCTGAGCATCGAGTGGAAGCAGCACGGTGTCAGAGTGACGTTAATCAAACCAGGGTTTGTTGCTACCGGTATGCTAGACGCAGTGCCTAATCAATTATTGGATTTAATGGGAGTCGACTTAAAACCAGAAGATATTGTTAGCGCTATTTGGGCTGCAACACACTCCAACAAGCAAAGTATTATAGTTGGCGGTAACGTCAGAATATTGGACTTTGTACTGCGCTTTCTACCGCAATCGCTAGCGAGTAAACTAATGGCACGTCAGTTCGGATTTCACTAGGCATCAGTATTATTTGGCGATCCTTTGTTAATGGCTGACATACTGCTAACCGATTAAACCTAGCAGTATCGGAATTTACTAAACATACAAAACTGAGGTTTACGTTAGTCAGCATTCAACAATGTACCGACTATCTCCAAATACTCAGATTTCTCTAGTTTATCTGGCGATGTGTAAGACTCGCTAAAATCTGGCACTAGGTCTATACCAACGATATTATAGATTTGCGCGACATATTCTGAACAAAAGTATTTACCTTTAGGCTTTAACGAATCGAGTTTGGCCAGCTTTATGCCGGCCATTAGCTTGATGAAAAAACTGATAATTTTTATTAAACCGAACTTTTTACTCAACTGATTTTGAGCGAATGAAACCATCGCCAAACGCTGTGTATCTGACAATTCAATGGTCGGCCTAAAATAGTCTATATCGCCTTTGTAGTGATTTAAGTTATAAGATATTGGCGCAACCACCACTCCGCGCCCCATTGCCTCTAATACCATTAGCCGGCCATTCCACCACACCACTAAGCCAGCATGACTATAAACTGAACCAGTACGCCATTGGATTATTTGGGAAAGAATATTACTACCCTTAAATAATAATATATCGCCATTTTTCATTTGCTCGCGATATTTTTGATACTGAATAGAAATGGCCATGACACTGTCCTTTGTCCATTAAAAATCCGTTTAATTTATTCACTGAATATAGCCCCTTTGTTACCTCATAGAAGAATAGCCGAGACTCACTCGCATATTTAATGCGGCCAGTGCATAATTTGTTAATACCAAAAAATAAGGGTTTAGTGATGAGTTTTTATGAAGACAAGGTAATGCCGCATATTATTAACTGTGCCTGCGGCACCAAGCCAATTTTAAAACAGCGAGAGAAAGTAGTGCCATTAGCCAGTGGTCGAGTCTTAGAGATAGGTATTGGCACTGGCATCAATCTAGATTATTACGATGCCAATAAAGTAGAAAAAGTGATTGGTTTAGACCCATCAGAAGCGTCGTGGAAATTAGCTGGCGAGCGCGCCGAAAACTTGCCCTTCGAGGTAGAGTTTATTGGCCTGCCCAGTGAGCAAATACCATTAGACGACAACAGTATAGATACTGTATTAGTCACCTATAGCTTGTGTACCATACCTGACCCAGTCACTGCGCTAGAGGGAATGCGCCGCGTATTAAAGCCCAATGGTAAACTAATTTTTTGTGAGCATGGCCAAGCGCCAGATGCGACCGTGAGCAAATGGCAAAACCGCATAAACCCAACCTGGAAAGTACTATTTGGCGGCTGCAATATAAACCGCGACATTCCACAACTGTTGCGCCAAGGCGGTTTTACCATCGACAGTTTAGACAGTATGTATTTGCCCAGCACCCCAAAGATTGCTGGCTTTAATTATTGGGGCATTGCGAGCTAGCAATCAAATATGCTCACTTTTATTAAAGTAGATTACGCTTCCGGTGGCTAAATTTACCTCACTCACAGAGGTGTTACCTAAACGATAATCTACCCATTTGGCGGTGTCGTTATGCTCCCAATGGGCAAGACCACAACCAATAGAAATACCGTGAGCGACAATGACTATATTCTCGCCTTGATGCTGATCAGCTTTTTCTTCCACCGCTTCAACAAAACGCTTACCTACTTCATAGCGGGTCTCTCCGTTGGGTGCGCGGTGATGCTCATCAGCCATCATTTTGGCAAAAAAGTCATGAGTATCAGATAATTCATCAAAGCTCATGTCTTCAAAGTCGCCTACACCAAACTCCATTAAGCGCGCGTCTAGGCCAATTTCTGCGCCGCTATTAAGCGCTATTTGCTTAGCAGTATTGTGGGCACGCTGTAATGGACTGGCATAGATAGCATGAACTTGCGGCAGATAATTATGAAAATACTTCCCTAGCATAATCGCTTGGCCTTCACCTTCCTTGGTTAAGGCGGTATCGGTATGGCCATGCCAAACTTTATTAATATTGGCAAACGTTTGCCCATGACGTACCAATAGCACTCTGCCAATCTCTGACATTAATAATTCCTCGATTTGATTAATTTAGTAGCTGCTTAATATCGTTTAATGCCGCATCGGCATTGAGATAGTCGCGTACTATGGGGTAATGCACATTCTGATATTTTAACACTAAAGATGGGTAGCCTTGGGATGAAATTTGCTGGGCAAAATCTCGCTGACGGTTAAATTCTTGGTCTACTTCAATGGAGGTTAGATCTTGCTTAAATTGATCAACAGTGAAGTCATCATCATTTTCTGCAAGCTCTTGAGCCAAGCCCACTAACATCGATATATCCGATGGATTCATTGCACGTAAATAGTAAGCCTGTTGGATAGCATTCACCATAGCTTCCTCTCGCCCCTGCAGCTTGGCGGCAATAGCCGCGCGGCACGCATTATAGGTTGCGCGCCGTGGTGTATTTAAGCGCCAAAATTCATAGTTAAACTCGGCGCCTAACTTACGCTCAATTTCATGCCAATAACCTTCAATAGTTTCACGCATGGCTTGCGACATAGGCTGATCACTATCAGGGGCTAAACCAGCGGCTACATATTCTACGGCAACACCTTGGGGTAAGCCTGCCTGAATGGCATTCCAAGTTGGCCTAAAGCCCCAACACCAGCTACACATTGGGTCGTAAATATAATGCAGCGTGGTTTGCTCAGTCGACTTTGTTAGCTGCTCTGTGGTTTTCATTCGCTGGTTAATGCAGTCAATAAATCTCTACCACTAATACCTTGAGCTAAGTCGCCTTGTTCAGCGCGATGCATCATAGCGACCAATTTTTTGTTAGCAGGGCACGCTACACCTAATGCTTCGCCCTCGGCTACAACCACTGCATTTAAATAGTCTATCTCAGTTAGTTTGCCTGCGCGTAAATCCCACCACATAGAGGCACGTACAGTCGGGTCTACAGCTAACATTTTCTGCGCTATCAATTTAAAAATAAAATTAGGTAGTGATAAAATAATAGGAATTACATGTGCAGGAATCGCCGCAACTTTAGGCATGTCTATATTTTTGGCTTTGGTTACAGCTATTAATTCACGCATTAATAGCGTCATAACCCGGCGAAAGTCTCTATCTTCGATCATTTGTTTTACTGGAATATCTGCCAAGGCGTTTACAGCGTTAGCCAAATTAAGCTGTAACTTGGCCCATAATAAAGCCTGCATATGATCACAACTTTGGGCCGGCAATAATGGGCTATTTATTTGCGCTGCGATAGCGCGGGCAATAGCGGGGTAATCGGCTAGCTCTTCAATACTAAGGTTACCTTCAGAGCCACGATGCAAATGACCAATCTTAGGTTCGGCAACATTGAACACCACCATGGCGCGCATAACTTTGTTATTGGGGAATTTAGCTTTAACACTTGGCTCTGAACCCAAGCCATTTTGTACACAAAAGATAACCGTATTGGGGCCAACTAAAGCGGGTAAATCAGTTAAAGAACTATCAACATCCGTGCATTTAACTGTAAGCCATAAATAGTCACAGGCGTGAGAAGCAGGCGCTTCGCGCAAGGTGCTCTCGGCTATAAACGGCACAAGGTCTATGCTGGCATGGTGGTCTTGATAGTCGGTTAACACTAAGCCATCGCTTAGCTTTGTTTGTACCGAAGGCCGCGCCGCCAAACTTACATTCATCCCGCTATTAATCATTGAGCCTGCGAGATAACCGCCAATAAGCCCTGCACCAAAAACTACATGCTGCATTTTCTCTCCTTTCAGCAGTGGCGGCCCTGTTGACCACGCAAATTAAACAAAGTCAAGTCGCCAACTTTACCTTTATGCACTACGGTTTAGATATTATCTTATTATTATATAGGTCAAGCCACTAGTTGCCATGCAAACATTAACAGCCTCACCACAACTATTAGCGATTAGCGATATAGACCATCAGTCTGTTGGCGGCAAAGCCCATGGCCTAGCCAAGCTGGTTAGTATTGGCCTAGCTGTACCCAATGCGTTTGTGATTATTAACGCCCAACAAAATACTGACATAGATCGACTAGAGGATTTTTATCAATCTATCGGTGGCGGATTGGTAGCCGTGCGCTCCTCAGCTATTGGTGAAGACGGCGTTGATAGCTCTTTCGCTGGCCAATATGAAACTATTTTAAATGTTGAGGGCATCCCTGCTTTAAAACATGCGATTAACCGGTGCGTCGCCTCACTTGATAGCAGCCATGCTAACGCCTATAAGCAACAACAAACCAATATTAGCGAAGCGTCTATGTGTGTGGTGGTACAACGTATGGTGCAACCCAAGGCAGCCGGTGTGTTGTTTACCGCCGACCCTGTTAGCGGCCGTCACGACCGCCTGGTGATAGATGCCGTAGCAGGCCTAGGCGAAGCATTAGTTAGCGGTGAAGTCACCCCCGACCACTATGAGCTAAACCTTAGTAATGAGCTATGCCAGCAAGAGCTAAGCGGCGAGCTGCCGTTACTAAACAACGACCACATTAAAGCACTGGCCGATGGTGCTAGAACGGCTAGTGAACAGTTAGCAGCGCATTTAGATATGGAATGGGCGATTGATGCTGATGACAACCTATATTGGTTGCAAGCGCGCCCGGTGACGACATTAGGCGCCGACCTAAATGAGCTAGATACTGCCATTGACCAAAGTGATGTCATTACCCGCTGCAATGTGGGTGAAATGATGCCAGGCGCAGTTTGCCCGCTGACATTTTCAGTACAAGGTCGAGCGATAGAGCATGGTATGCAGCACATGCATGTGTGTTGGGGCGTGCGGCCAGCAATCACCGAAGAGTGGACTCAGTTAAATTTATTTTTTGGCCATATGTTTTTGAATATGAGCGGCGGGATGAAAAGTGCCAGCTATGTTTCGGTCAACACCGTTGAGACTATGGCTCAGAGTTTATGTGGCCGCCCTATTACTGAATTAAAAGAACCTGACTTTAAAGCCCCGCCCTGGCAACGCTGGTACGGCAGCTATAAATTTTTGCGTTATTGCATGGCAGCTAAAAAAACGATTAGCGAATTTGAGCAGCGCTTTGATCAATTAGATGTGACGCTGTCAGACGAGCCTGAGGCCATGATAGCTAAGTTAGATGAAATGCTGCCATGGCTAAATGAAGTAACCGAAGTGCATCTGCGCTCGTCTGCCAGCTCTGGCCTGATGGAGGGGATTGTGCAAGGAATTGTCTCTGAGGGACAGCATCCACCCACTACACAGCAACAAGCAGACGCCGCAAAGCTGTTTGCTGGCGCCAGTGAAGTTGAAAGCGCCTTACTGGTTGCCCATTTAGACTGCGTGGTAGATGTAATTGCTGAGCACCCTGACAGCCGCGAAGTGTTTGCCAAAGGCGACAGTGAAGCCGCGCTTAAGTGGTTACAGAGTTTTGAGTCTGTAGGGAATAACAAAGCAACCAACCCTGGCACTGTATTTAAGGAGTTTTTAGCTCGCCATGGCCACCGGTCTTATCGTGAGCTCTGCGTTAGAGAACAAGGCTGGATTGATCGCCCCATAGCGGTAGTAGAAACCATGCAGGCCGCCTTAAAAGCTAGAGACAGTGGCAATTACACGCCAAAACAAACACCTAAAATTGATTTTGCTGCGCTCAGCCGCACCCTGCGGTGGCTGTTGCCGAAAGCCCACTATGCAATTCGCCAGCGCGAACATACTAAGTCGATGATGGTAATGGCTACCCATCGGTTAAAGCGGGGCTATCGTCATTTAGGGGAGCTATTAGAACAGGCAGGCCATTTAAGCGATGCTGACTTAGTGTTCTTTTTAACCCATGACGAGCTAAAAATGTTTTGCCATGCACCTGCGGCCAGCGATAATCAATTGGCTAAAGAGCGGCGAGTAGCTTTATCGTTTCATGAAAAACTGGAGTTTGATGATATTTACGTTGGCAATCCTGAGCCAATTGTTTATCAAGCTAGCGAATCGACTGTGGCAGGTGAGCTCACTGGCCGCCCAGTAAGCTTGGGCGTGGTTGAAGGCTATGCGCGAGTTGCAACAACGCTAAGTGAAGCCGCAGGCTTACAACCGGGCGAGATATTAATCACCCCGATAACAGATGTTGGCTGGACGCCATATTTTAGCTCTATTGCCGGTTTAGCCACTGATGTTGGCAGCGCCGTGTCTCATGGGGCGGTAATTGCCCGCGAATACGGTTTACCTGCAATTGTAAATTTACGCACTGCCACTAAAGTATTCAGCACTGGTGATTATGTGCGCCTAGATGCTGATCACGGTACTTTAAGCCGCATAGACCCACCCGATAATAGTTAACATTAACAATAAATAGGGATACAACAATGTCACCATGGCTAAAAGCTATCGGCGCCATACTGCTGATGATAGTTATAACCGCAGCGCTTATCTTCTATCAACCTTGGGCTGAGTACTCGCCTGCCGACATGACTAGAACCTTTTTAGAGGGTGAGCGCGTCGAGCATTTTCGCAATATGGATAAACTCTATCCATCACAGCCTATTCACAAAGCAGAGCAAACTCATCAGTGGCCAAATCAGTCTAAGCCGTTAGAGTTTAGCTATCAGTTTGACGGTAAAACTATTGCCCTGTCAGACAATTTAGAACGCACTAATACTACTGGTTTAATTGTTATTAAAGACGGAATTGTTATCCACGAGCAATATCGCCTAGGTGAAACTAAAGACAGTTTGCACACAAGCTGGTCGGTCGCAAAAAGCTTTGTCTCTACCATGGTAGGCATGGCAATTGACGATGGTTTAATTGCCAGCGTTGATGACCAAGTCCAAAAGTATATTCCTGAATTAAGCGGTAAAGCATATGGCGAAGCGACCATTAAAGATGTGTTGCAAATGTCATCCGGCGTAGATTTTTTTGAATCTTATGGTGCGGCTGGCAGCAACACCGCATTAGCTTTTTCAGATGTGCAAAAGATAACTAATGCCGCATGGATATTTGGCCTCAATATGAATCAGTTAGCCGGTGACTATGGCAAAAAAGAAGAGCCAGGCAGCCGCTGGGAGTATCGCTCTAGTGACACTCAAATTTTAGGCTGGCTAGTTGAAAAGGTCATGTAAAGGCCATTCGCAGAAATTATTGAACAACGGCTATGGCAACCTGCAGGGATGGGGTCAGATGCCAATTGGTTACTAGATAGCAGTGATGAAAAGTCGGCAGTCACTTTTTGCTGCCTTAACGCGACCCTTAGAGATTTTGCCCACTTGGGCGAACTATATCGATTAGGCGGCGTCTGGAATGGCCAACAGTTGCTATCTAAACAATGGATAGTGGAAGCCACTACACCTGACAGCCCCCATGTACAGCCTAAAAACGTAAGAGGCTACCGCGGCTATCAATACCAATGGTGGGTGCCTGAAGACTATGACCGAGAATATTTTGCATCAGGTATTTGGAGCCAACATATTTGGGTGGATGAAAAACGGGGAGTGGTTATTGCCCGGACGGCCGTAGACCCAAACTTTACTGCCCATATGAATGAAAATGTAACAATGCTGCGAGCAATTTCCACCTATGTTGACCAGTAATTAAAGCTGTTGGACAACTAAGCAGACACAAAAAAGCCCAGCACAAGCTAGGCTTTTTAAATCTTACTTATTACTATACCCGTTAGATAACTGCCGCTAAACGAGTACCTTGGTCTATCGCACGCTTAGCATCAAGCTCAGCCGCTATATCGGCACCACCTATTAAGTGATAAGGCTTAGTTAGGCCGTCTACTAATTCACGCAATGGATCTTGGCCGGCGCATAAAATGATGTTGTCCACATCAAGTACTTTTTCTTCACCATTAATTACAATGTGTAAGCCGGCATCGTCTATTTTTTTGTATTCACAGCCGGGCATCATATTAACGTCTTTGTTAATCAGACCAGCACGGTGAATCCAACCAGTGGTTTTACCTAAGCCACCACCAACTTTAGATTGCTTGCGTTGCAATAGCGAAATTTTACGAGGCGATGCAGGTACCTCGGCCTTTATGCCTTCAATGCCGCCTCTTGCTGTCATCGTCATATCAACACCCCATTCTTTCATGAAGGCCTCAATATTAAGACTAGTAGACTCACCGCTATGAGATAGAAACTCTGACACATCAAAGCCAATACCACCGGCGCCAATAACCGCTACCTTTTTACCAACCGGTTTACGGTGTTGAATAACATCTAAGTAATTCATTACTTTTTCATGATCAACGCCTTCGATATCTGGCGTGCGCGGTGCAATACCGGTGGCCAATATTACTTCGTCAAAATCGCTGCCATTTAACAGATCAATGTCGACACGAGTGTTAAGTTTTAGCTCAACATTACGCAGCTCTATTTGTCTCCCAAAATAGCGCAAGGTTTCTTCAAACTCTTCTTTGCCGGGTATTTGCTTGGCTATATTAAACTGCCCGCCAATCTTATCGGCAGAATCAAATAATGTAACTTGATGACCACGTTCTGCCGCACTAATGGCAAACGCCATACCCGCAGGGCCTGCACCAATCACTGCTAATTTCTTCACTGCCGTAGTTGGAATAATGTTCAACTCGGTTTCATGACAAGCGCGTGGGTTAACCAAACAGCTAGTCATTAGGCCATTAAACACATGGTCTAGGCAGGCTTGGTTACAACCGATACAAGTATTGATTTCGTCGGATTTATTAGCCGCGGCCTTAGCCACAAAATCTGGATCAGCCAAGAATGGCCTAGCCATCGACACCATGTCGGCATCACCACGTTGCAATACTTCTTCGGCAATTTCTGGCGTGTTAATACGATTAGAAGTGATAATAGGAATATCAAACTGATCACGAAACTTAGCAGTTACCCAGGTAAATGCTGCGCGCGGCACTTTAGTGGCTATAGTAGGAATACGTGCTTCATGCCAACCAATACCGGTGTTAATAATCGTCGCACCCGCTTTTTCTACTGCTTTACCTAAGGTAACAATTTCATCATAACTACTACCACCCTCAACCAAATCAAGCATTGAAAGACGGTAGATAATAATAAAGTTTTCACCAACAGCTTCGCGCACGCGACGCACAATTTCTACCGGCAAACGCATACGATTTTCGTAGCTGCCGCCCCATTCGTCATCACGCTGGTTAGTACGAGCTGCCAAAAACTGATTAATAAAATAGCCTTCAGAGCCCATAATTTCTACGCCGTCGTAACCGGCTTTTTGTGCCAGTACTGAAGAGGTAATGAAATCTACTATTTGTTGCTCAACTTCTTCACTTGTGGCGGCTTGAGGTTTAAACGGATTAATAGGTGCTTGAATAGCGGAAGGAGCAATTGGATTCTCATTAAACGCGTAGCGGCCAGTATGCAAAATTTGCATACAAATTTTGCCATCGGCCTCATGTACTGCATCGGTAATAATTTTATGCTGTTTAGCATCATCGTCTGTTTGCAAAGATTTGGTATGCTCGTGAGTAGCGGCACGTTTACTTGGGCCAAAGCCACCGGTAACAATAAGTCCTACGCCGCCGCGAGCCCGCTCGGCAAAAAATGCCGCCATCCGCTCCATTCCATTTTCTGCTTCTTCTAGACCGGTGTGCATAGAACCCATTAAGACGCGGTTTTTAAGCATAGTGAAACCTAAGTCTAGTGGCTCTAACATTTTTGGATATGGATTTGCGCTCATTAATTTATGCCTATGTTATTTATTAAGAATCAATATAAGAAAATTGTATTTTGTGGAGAAAAAGCCGTTTTTTCCCAATTCAGCTGTCATTAGTTTCAGTATTCTTTGCATGCTATTAAATGGGTAACCGCATAACCCCGCTTTAATTTTGATATCGCAAATCAACCAAACTTTACGCTCTGAGCCAGAGTTTAGGCCAATAATTGCTTATCTTTATTTTTTTACTACGTAATAGTGTTATTCAATAACCATGGCTTATTTGTTTATAACTTTGAAAAAACTGCAAGCAACTAGACGGCGTCAAGTTCTGACCAAACAAATTAGTCGATAATTTTGACGGTGTCAAGTTTGGCTGCTACATTCCATTCCATGAGAACAAGTAAAGGCCAGCTAAAACATCCAAAAAAAGCCTATCATCATGGTGATTTACGTGAAGTATTGATTATTGCTGCAGTAAAAATTATCCGTGAGGAAGGCGAAGATGCGCTGTCTATGCGCAAACTTGCCACTAACACAGGAGTTTCTCGTACCGCCCCCTACCACCATTTTGGCGATAAACAAGATTTACTCTGCGCTATCGCTGAGGAAGGCTTTAAACGATTTGATTTACTATTTAGACAGCGAGAGGATACTGACGATTTACATGGCCACATGCAAAGGCAACTAAGGGTTTACGTCAATTTTGCAATTGACAATTCTGAGTATTACGACTTGATGTTTTCTAGTCGTATTTGGAAATCGAGTAAGATTAGCGAAAGTCTAAAGGAAAATGCCTACAGTAGTTTTCGCGGCTATACCGAGACAGTAACAGCCCTTTGTGAAAATATTGAGCTACCTGATGGCGTCACGCCATTAAGAATCGCTCAGCTTAGCTGGAGTACATTTCACGGTATGAGTCGCTTAGTTATTGACGGGATTTACGTAGATAAAACCGCAATTGATGCAATGTTGGATACGGCGACTAAATTACTAATACCAAGATATAGCAATTAGAATTACTTAAGTCGCTTCAGCCTTTTATTACCTGGCTTGTCTGCAACTTCCCCATTAATTAACCATTCGGTAAATTCCGAATTGGCCTCTTCTGCTCGTACTTTATCTGTGTGGTTAACTATAGATTGGCAAAACTTAACAGCTTCTTTGGCAATCGCGTCATCACTGCCTTTAGTCAGATTGACCGCGACAAGGCTAGCCACTAGCTCGGCAGTTTTTTGTTCGCAATCTATATCCGAGGCATAGCTATTGAGCGGCAACAGCAGCGCGGTTAATAGTAAATACTTCATCTTGTTCTCCATTTATTGATTAACGACAACACTAGTGTTTTGCCGCATCACCCCAAATATCTTTAAGGCGCGCGTCGCGGCCACAACCATAACGGTAGTATTTGTAGCGCAGCGGATTCTTTAAGTAGTAATCCTGATGATATTCTTCAACCGGCCAAAATTTATTGGCAGGTAAAATTAGTGTAATAACCCTTTGGCCGGGAAATTTCCCGACGACTTTGGCGCGACTGGCAGTAGCTAGCTGTTGCTGAGCCTCATCTACTACAAATATAGCACTAAGATAACTAAAACCTTTATCGCAAAACTGACCACGGTCATCAAACGGATCGACATTAACCCAGAACAGATCAAGTAACTGTTGATAGCTAATAATTGCTGGATCAAAGGTAATTTCCACCGCCTCGTAGTGGCCTTTATGATTGCCGCTATATGTAGGATTTTTTAATGTTCCGCCAATAAAACCAGAGACTGCATCGGTTACACCGTCTACATCTTGATAAGCCGCTTCAACGCACCAAAAGCAGCCGCCGGCAAAGACTGCTTTATCAGCATGAGAATAGCTCACCGCTGACATTGAAATAATAACAGCTAATACTTTTATAATGTTATTCATACATCACCTATTTAACTATCTTTAGCTATTTAATTATCTTTACCTAGGATTGATCGTTTGTTAATTGGTTCCATACTATTGTTTGGCAACTCTAAATTTTGCTGTTTGTCGGCTCATCGCCACTAGCTTACCGGTGCTATCCCATAACCAACCGTTTTCTTCAGTTAGACCGTTGGTTAAATTACGACTACTGAATTTAAACTGGATTGGCCCAGGCGCTGGCATAGCTCTAATTTGAACATTTAATTCTATGGTTGGCACCTATGCTAAAGCACCAAAAATATTAAATACCGGTGGTGGCATGGCATCACTAAACATTAGTAAGGCAAACAAATCAGCTTCGTCTGTATCGGGTAAGCTGACCCAACCAGCAAACTCGCCTTCACCGGTGGGTTTACCTACAAACGCTTGCTCCATACCGGGCTCAATCATTTGGATGGTTTGCTTGCCAATCTGGATAAAATCAGCCGATGGCACTCTTACACAATCTACTAATTTTGCCACTGGCGGAGCGGGGTCGAGCTGTAGACTTTCACCTCTCATTTGAGCAAGAGTCGTAAACGAAGCGGTTATTTGTACTTTTAACTCATCATCTTGATACATACGTACCATACCGAATGCGGTAGAGCCGCTCTGCTTAATAACTTCCATCTGACATTTAATTGGCCCGGCATGAGTGGGTGCAAAATAGTAAGCACTGGTTGTCAGAGGATCTTTATGGGGCAATGCGGCACTCAATACTCTGGCACCAATTGCAAGAACATAACCGCCGTTTGGTACCGGCCCAACACACCAACCAGCATCGAGCTCGGCTTGCCACACCAATTCACTAACTTGGCTTATGGCTGTATCTTGATCAAATTTTGTTTGCGACATAACTAGCTCTTTAGGATAAATATTTGAACACAAATGTAGCAGCCCAAAACTGTCGTGCCACTATCTGCAAAGTAATAGCTTTTCTACTCGCCAAGAAAACCACCTGACTGATGCTGCCACAACTGGGCATACAAGCCGTTGTTAAGCAGCAGCTGTTGATGGCTACCCTGCTCTACAATTTTACCTTCATCAAATACCAGCAGCCTGTCCATAGCAGCAATGGTTGATAACCGGTGGGCAATAGCGATAACTGTTTTACCTTCCATCAACTCATATAAGCTTTGCTGTATTAACACTTCTACTTCTGAATCCAGCGCCGAAGTTGCCTCGTCTAAAACCAATATTGGGGCATTTTTAAGCAGCACACGGGCAATAGCGATACGTTGACGCTGGCCACCAGACAGATTGACCCCGCGCTCGCCAACATGCGCATCAAAGCCTTTACGGCCATTAATATCAGTTAAAGTTTGAATAAACTCATAGGCTTTCGCTTGCTTAGCACACGCAATCATTTCTGCTTCAGTGGCTTCAGGCCTACCGAACATAATGTTTTCACGTACGCTGCGAAATAGCAGTGAGGTGTCTTGAGTCACCATGGCAATATTAGCTCGTAAACTTTGCTGGCTAACATCACGAATATCTTGACCGTCAATTAAAACGCAACCACTTTGCACATCATAAAACCGTAACAGAACATTAACTAAGGTGGATTTACCCGCACCTGGGCGCCCAACAATACCAATTTTTTCACTAGCTTTGATCACTACTGACAAATCTTCGAACACCAAGTCACTATTACCATAGGCAAAATCTACCTGGTCAAAATTAATCTCACCATGGCTAACTTGTAGTGGTTTAGCATCAGGCTTATCAGTAATCGATTGAGAGAGTGACAAGGTATTCATACCATCTTGTACGGTGCCGATATTTTCGAATAAGTTACTTACCTCCCACATAATCCAGTGAGACATGCCCGCAAGCCTAATCGCTATAGCCATAGCAATAGCAATAGCACCGGGAGTTATCGCTGAATTTTGCCAGAGTAAAATGCCCAGCAAGCCAGTAAAGAATATCAATGACATATTCAAAATCCACACACAAAACTCCAGCATGGTGGCTAAGCGCATCTGTGGATGTACGGTTTGTAAAAACCCAGTCATCCCTTCTTTTACATACTCTGACTCGCGATTTATCCGAGAAAACAATTTGAGGGTAACTATATTGGTATAGCTATCAACAATACGCCCGGTCATTAACGAGCGTGAGTCTGCTTGCAGAGTAGATATATCTCGCAGTCTAGGAACAAAGTATCGCAATATTGATATGTATAGCACTAGCCAAATAATTATTGGCACACTTAAGCGCCAATCTGAGCTGGCAACCAATAGCACCGTAGTCACCATATAGACGACTACAAATAACATCACATCTAATATCTTCATTACCGAATCGCGCACTGCCAATGCTGTTTGCATGACCTTGGTTGCAATACGACCACTAAATTCATTTTGAAAAAAAGAAAAACTTTGACTGAGTAAATAACGATGCGCCATCCATCGAACTGACATGGGAAAGTTTCCCATCAGTGTTTGATTAATAATTAAGGCATGCAATAAAACAGTAATCGGGATAAAAATTAACACATAGAGAGAAATGCCCAGTAATAATGGCCATTGTTCGGCAAAAAAGTGTTCTGGACTTTGACTGGCTAGCCAATCTACCACCTGCCCTAACACCGCATATAACATAGCCTCACCTACTGCTGTAATAACAGTTAGTACTGCCATTGCAATCAGATAAGGCTCTAAACCTTTGGTATAGTAACGGCAGAATTTAAACAAGCCTAACGGGGGTTGCTCAGGGTGCTTTAGCGGAAACGGGTCGACTAAATTTTCAAAGAACTTAAACATGTTATTACTCATACCAATAAGCCGATTATTATACCGACAAATGTTAAGGAATTATTTAAATACAACTTATACGCTAGCTGCTATAAGCTTAGATGATTGATTATAATGAAATCCAATAGTTTATGACTTTAATAGAAAAAACAATCTCTCGAACACTAGCAGCTACAGCGCTAATTATATTAGCGATGGTGAGTCAGGCCCACGCCAATAATGCACTGGATGGCGAGACTATTATTGATGAAATATCGCTACTGAATTATTTTACCATGTATGTGGATAAGACTAATAAGCTAAACGTTCATGACGTTATCAGCCCGAACATTAGTAGCGAATTTAGACCCGCACCAGCACAGCCTAGCCTAGGCTTTACAGAATCGGCGATTTGGTTAAGAGCCACTGTTAAAAATAGCAGTGATAGCCAGCGGCGTTATTTTATTAGACATGATGATAGTACTGCCGACTACATCGATTTTTATAGTTCTAGTGACATCAACTGGGACCGATTGACTAGCGGTGATCGCATTGCTTTCAAACAACGCCCACTGGACTTCATTCAACCTATTTTTCCATTAGATCTTGCCGCAAATAGTAGTAAAACACTATTATTTAGAGTGGCGACCAAAGGTCAAACCGTCATTGATTTTGGCATCAACAATGAGCCTTCTTTACTGCATAAAATTAGTGAAATTAAAACTTTTTCAGGCCTTTTCTTTGGTGGAATTTTCACCTTATTGATTTATAACTTGTTTCGTCTTTGGGGTACACCTAGCTCAGTCACTGGCTACTATCTTTGTTATCTAGTTAGCACTGGACTGTGCACATTAGTTACCTCTGGTTTGAGTTTCAAATATATTTGGCCAAATAACCCTGATACTGCTAATAATATTTTATTATTGGGCATATTTTTGACCCAGATATTCTGGATACAGTTCTCTCGCAGAATATTATCATTAAACTTTATTGCGCCTGCAGCCGACAATATAGCCCGTTATTTAATTTGGGCCGTTGTGCTACTAATATTGATAATTCCTATATTAGACCATGGTGTATTGTTACTTATTAGTTGGCTAGCTTCATTGCTATGCATGCTGTATCTCCTAGCACTAGGCGGCATAGCCCTATCCTCAGGCGAAAAATCTGCCAAATTTTATGTCGCTGCAATGAGTGTAATTATCATCGGTTTTTTAATTGGTGCACTTCGTAATGAGGGAATTATTGATAATACTGTCTTTACGCGAGAGGCATTCCCGATTGCGTTGTTAATAGGGCTAATACTATTTTCATTAACACTCAGCATTAACGTTCAACAGGATAATCGTTACAAATATATCGACCCTATCACCCAGCTATTTAACCGTGTCTATTTTTTTGAACGGATGGAAACTGAATTTGAAATCGCATTTCATCAACAACATAGCTTGTGTTTATTACTAATAAATATTGACCAGCTAAGCGACCCCGCTCAATCATCTTCTGGCTTTGGCAACAATCGACTGATGAAAAATGTCGCCTACCGAATCGAAAAAATTTTGAGGAAAACTCATGTTGCTGCAAGATTCAATCAGGATGAATTAGCCGTAATACTACCTAACACCCCAGCAGAAAGTGCGAAGATAATCGCTGAGAGAATACGTATATCTATTAAAGACAACTCTACGACAACTCTCAGTATTGGTATCGCATGCTATAACAACAACGACAGAAGCAATCGAATAACTGATCATAATCAGCTGCTAGAATCGGCCGATCAAGCGATGTATCGGGCGATAAAAAACGGCGGCAATAGGATTCAAATGTACGTCGGTGGAGGCGAAGAAGGCTATGAAGGCCGCCGCACCACTGATCCTCAATAAATTACAGCACGTTCACTGTTATTAATACCCTATTAGTCTTCATAATAGCTTTATATATAACCACATATGTAGAGACAGACCATGACAGTAGATATCGCCGAAATCTTTAATCCGAACTCTGAGGAGTACTGTTATGACCCAGGCCCACAATGCCTGGCATTAGCTGCACGCGGTGATTTGGTATGGTATGAACCATGGCAAGCTTGGATAATGACGCAAACTCCAGACATTATGGATTGCTGGAAAAAAGAATATTTATCGTCAGACTTTTTTGATTGGGAATTTGCCCCGCCACGCCCACCCGAAGCCGAATGGGGGAATTTTGAAAAAGCGCTAATCGGACATAGTTTGCTGGCCGATCATGACCATCATCGCCTCATTCGAAAAATCACCTCGCCAGCTTTTTCGCGCAACGTCGTCGACCAAATTCAACGCAGTATAGAGCCCGAGGTAATTAAATTATTTGATAATTTGGGTGAACCTGAAACTTTCGATTATGTGACGGAAATCGCTAAGCATATTCCGTTTATCTCAGTCACTAAAATGATCGGTATCCCGGAAAAATACTGGGACGACATTAAGCCCGTTATTATCAAGTTTACTGAAACATGGAATCCAACCATTCCGGAAGAACAACGAGCAAAAGCTATAGAGCTAAGCAATAAAGCTATTGATATTTTGCAAGAAGTAATCGCTGAGCGCAGACTAGCGCCAGAAGAAGATGACTTTTTGAGCGTGCTATTAAAAATAGAAGCCGAAAATGAAAATTTTGAAGAGTGGGATGTTATCTGCCTAATCCTTGCGTTAATAGGCGCAGGCGCTGATACCACCTTAGTATTCCAGCAGTGGATTACTTTTGCCTTTATGAAAAATAAAGATCAAATTGACCAAGCATTGTCGACTCCCGATGCCTTTCATAATGCATTTGCAGAAGTACAGCGTTGGGGGGTTATCTCAAAGATGGGCTTTGCTCGTTATGCGCCAGAAGATATGGATATTTTGGGGACCAAGGTTCGCAAAGGTCAAATGGTGTTGCTGATGCCGCATTTAGATCGTCAAAACCCTGATATATTTCCTGAGCCTGAAAAGTTTGATGTCACCAGAAAATTTAACCCTGATTTGTTATTTGGTTACGGCCCCCGCTTCTGTATCGGTGCTGCCTTAGCTAAACGTCAGCTTTATTTAACCCTGGGTGAACTGCATAGACGCTTTCCTAATATTGAGCTAGCCGAAGAACCCAAGCGAGATATGACCGACCACAACTCAATTACTTTTGAATCACTGATTTTAAGAACTAATTGTAAGTAAACAATAAAAAAGGCTTAAGGATATCCTTAAGCCTTGCTTTAACTCAGCTAGTTTACAAACTGTTGTAGACGATCGAGATCCAAACATCAGTAGTTAAAAAACCATCAGTCCACGACTGCCAGTTGTCACTTAAACCCTGCTGCTGGATTTTAGCTAAACTCAAACCCTTATCTTTCATGGCCTTGACCTCAGCCGCCGTGCCTTCCAGCATTTGTGCAAACGCCATCAAATCGGCTTTGTTAGCCAACGGTCCATGGCCAGGAATTATCTTAGTATTGTCATCAATCATGCCAAGCAGCAACTTAACATTTTCTGCCAGCACCAAAACATTGCCGCCACTGTCGACATCGACAAATGGGAAAAAACCGTTAAAGAAATGATCACCGGTATGGACTACATTGGCACTTTTGAAAAACACTATGGAGTCGCCGTCGGTATGACCACCGGCAAAATGTACCAGCTCGACTTCTTCGCCATTAATATGCAAAGACATAGCTTTTTCATAAGTGATGGAAGGAACCGCAATCTCTGGATAAGGGTCAGACTTCATCTTAAACAACTTGATTTCTTGGGCGTTTAACAGGCGCTTACGCACATTGTCGTGAGCAACAATATTGGCATATTGCCCCAGTGCTAAGTTGCCTCCAGTGTGATCACCATGCCAATGAGTATTAATAATATAGGTAAGCTTGTCAGCCCCACCGTAACCCGCTAAAGCAGCTTCTAAGGCAACAGACATGTCTTGGTAGTCGTTATCGACTAACAGCAGACCTTGGTCGCCGGTTAACAGCGCTAAATTACCGCCTCTACCTTGTAGCATTGATAAGTTGTCTGTAACAGGTGTAATACTGAATCTAGGCGAGTCTTCATGATGTGCGCTGTTAGCATTAACTGTCAGCAGCGTAGTTAGCAAAAATGCCAACGACAGCCCTAATGGGCGTAGCAAGTTTAATAGCGTCATAGTTTTCTCCGGATGAATTTCAATGCTACAACATACAAAACAACACCCATCAGCACAAGATCAAAACGCTAACTTAGCGTCATGGGGAGCTTAGTTTTCTAGCCAGCCACCAGTTGCCTGTATTGATTTAATATTTTTTACGCTGTTGACCCAAGCAACCACTGCCAATTGCTTATAATCTTGCATATTTTGTGGAATGCTTGGCAATTCACCCTGCCATGATTGGTCTCGACTAATAACAACGGTTTCGCTTAATTTAACAAAGTTATGCGCGAGCTTGCGGCCGTGATTTTCGCCAGCGTCTATGTCATTAACCAGACCGAAACCGAGCAGTGCCAGATGCAGTTCTAATTTACTGCCAACATTTTTAATGGGAGAGAAACTGGCATTAAACGATTTATCATCAACGCTTAACAGTAATTCTCCAGGTTAAGCGCGCGAGGTCGGAATTGTTCTATCACCTAAAAACCAGCTGCGCCATTCTTCACCAGAGACAATAAAACCCGGCGTATAGACCTGAGATACATTGCCTTGTTGCGCATGTAGTCGCTGGCGTGCAGAGTTTTCTTTTGAAGCAAAGCGATCCTGCCAACCGATGTAGTCCCAGTAATCGACATGAATGGCTATCGGTATTCGACTGTGCCATAAAGTAGGATCATCTAAAAACGTAGTTAAAAAATTATCTGCTGGAGGGCAACTACTGCAACCCTCAGAGGTATATAGCTCAATTAGTTGAACTTGCTTATCGCCACTTTTAAACTCAACACTATAAGTAACAGCGCTAAGTAACAGCAGTAGACTGACAGCACATAAGCGAAAAATCATTGGCTTGGTCTGATATTATTTTTCAATTAGAGCTTATTAACGCTAAATAGTTCGACTAGTAGGAATTTTGCTCCCAATTATCTACATAACTTTTAAGAATATCGTGGCCATTAAATTCGGCATCGAGCACCACTATAAAAGTGAAAACGCCAGTAAGCTTACGGGCAATTAATGCAAACTCTTGCGGTGGAACGGTAAAGTGAAGGCTAAATGACGACTTAGCTGCTTGCTTGGCAGCGCGCCTAATTAATGTCGACTTAGCCCAGCAATATTCACCCTGCTCGTTAATCCAGTCCGAACTGACACCATCAAAATCCTCTCGCAGTGGCTCAAGCAAACCCATGCAAAATTCTGCAAATGACTCCTGCACACTTTTAGGGTGGCATCCATCAATACATTTTAAATCGATAACACCCTGCACTACTGCCGCTTTATCGTTGTGATAGGCACCAGTAATTGTGGCACGCAAAGGGTTTAAAAATGAATTATCAAACGCTCTTACTGCGCCAAAGTCTAGCAATACCAACTTGTCACTTTTACTTGAACTCTTAATACGATAATTGCCGAAATTGGGATCTGTTTGCAACACCCCCCATTCAAATATTTCTTTCATCAACAGGTCGAGCATAGCTTTGGCTAACTTGTTACGCCTAGCCAATGGCAGTTCTTGTACATTGCTAGCAGTCACCTCAAAGCCTTCAATAAACTCTAAAGCGATAATTTTCTTGGTACTGAAGCGCTGATGCACTGCCGGCACTTGGAAGCGCTTATCGCCTTTAAGTAAATTAGCCATATTGACTGTCATCACTGCTTCGCGCTGATAGTCAGTTTCTTCATGTAATAGCTTGCGAATATCTTCCAGTAATAAATCTAAATTACGGCTAGTTTTCAGCCAATTCGCCAATTTAAGCATCGCCACCACATCGGAGAAATCAGAGTCGATGGTTTCCTCGACGCCGGGATACTGAACCTTGAGGCAAATTTCTTCACCGGTAGCAATGATTTTAGCGCGATGAACCTGACCAATCGATGCGCAAGCCAAAGGCTCTGGTTCAATCATTAGCTCACCTAAAATATCACCCAACTCTTCCGTCAGAGCTGTTTCAATAATAGGCCAGTCTAGAGCCACAGTTTGATGCTCTAACTCATGGAGCGCTGCGGTCAATTCTTTAGGTAATAAATGCTCGCCAAACAGCGCCAACATTTGGCCAATTTTGACATAACTTCCTTTGAGCTTGCCTAACTCACTGGCAAAGCGCTTGGCTTCTTTGGCAAGCACAACTTTACGCTTACTTTTGCGCTCGTCGGCTTTCAATAGCCAGTCAGTGGAGCGACCTAAAGCAATCGCCCCGCCGGCTCTGAGCCCAGCAATAGATACCGACAGACGACGTTCAAGTCGTTTACTTTTTATCCTAGTTAGCTTTTCTTTCATATGCTGCTCTTAACATGAACTTACAATTTTACTAGCCAAGCAACTGTTTTAACACCGCTAACTAGCTATAATCGATACATATTCAATGAGGCAGAACGACAATGGGAAAAACAGCATTAGTAGCAGGCAGTACAGGGCTTGTTGGCGGGCACATAGTGCGCCAGCTTTGCAGTCATTCAAGCTATGACAAGGTTATCGCCTTATGTCGCAGCCAGCTATCTGCCGACTGGGCCGATGATAAAAAGGTTAGCGTCATGGTTATTGACTTTGACCAGTTGGAGCAAGAGTTAGCCGAGTACAAAATTGATGAGGTTTACTGCGCTTTAGGTACAACCGCTAAGAAGACCCCTTCTAAGTCCATGTATCAAAAAATTGACATGGAATATCCAATTAATTTGGCCAAGGCAGGCTTAACCGCTGCTGCGAGTTTTTATGGCCTAGTATCGGCTATAGGGGCAAAAGAAGGTTCGCTGTCTAAATACTCTCATTATAAGGGCGCCGTCGAAAACTTTTTAAAACAAAGCAACTATCAACATGTTGCAATAGCCCAGCCCTCTCTGCTACTTGGCAACAGAGACGAATTTCGCCTTGGGGAGTCAGTATTTAGTATTGTCACTCCACTAATGCCAAAAGCGATTAGATCAGTACAAGGGGCTGATGTGGCTGGCGCGCTCATCAGAGCGGCCAACAATGACAATACCGGGGTGGAAATTTTGGCCAATAAAAACCTGCATGGGCAAAGCGTTTAACCGCGCTACTTGCTTTTAGCTAACGCCATCATATGAGCACCAAATACTGGTAAATCTTCTGCTTTGTCAGCATCTATCTGTTGGCTGATAGCCATTTCATTCATCATCGCAAGCCATGCTGGCATGGTTGTAATATCAGCCGCTATATCCCATTTAAAAGCGCTGCGGCAAACCATGGCGGTTACCGACATCACTTGGCGCATATAAATATCCGCCATTGTCATCTCGCTGCCAGCAATATATGGGTTAAAGCTGGCTATTTGAGACATAGCTTTGACACCCTTGTTTAATACGAATTTGGCATCGCGTTTTTGCTCATCAGTGCTGTCAAAACGCATTAACACAGCAGGTAGTAAAGTTCTGGCCGACAGCTCTAAATAGAGCTCACCTATTTTCATCAGCTCTTTAACTTTGGCTTTAGCAAAAGCATCCGTTGGATAGAGTGGCTTTTGTGGGTAAGTCTCTTCCAAGTAATCAAGTATCGCCGTTGTTTCCGATAAAAAACCATGTTCCGTTTCTATACAAGGTACTTTACCTAGCGGGCTTTTTTGCAAATACTCAGCGCTAGCGCCGGGATAACTTTTCACCTCTTCGAACCCAATCTCTTTGTACAGCAAAGCGTGCTTAACTATATTGAAGTAATTACTAGAGGCAAAACCGTAGAGCTTTAACATATGATTATCCTGTAAATTGCGCAAGGCAAATACTATTTATGACTAACAATAAAAAGCCGAGTTAACCCAGCCACTTAACAAACTAATAATTTAAGATTACTGTAACAAATCAATCCTGTCATCATTAAAAACATTGTGCCCAGGGGCTAGTATTTGCATATATCGGTCAAAATATAAAAACTGTTTAACTACTAAAGTAAATGCCCGCGGAAACCGAATACCGTAGTTATTAGCAACTGCACCAAGCTCACTGAGTAGTTTCTCAACATCGTCACTTGGTCCACTGTTCTCATTCATCATTTCAAATTGTGGCGCGAACAAATTCTCTATGTCACTGGCCAAAGCAGTAATGTTGACATCGATTTTAGTCATTCCTACCGCTACCATCGACTCTGCCATTAGCTTGTAATCCTGATTGCTAATTGCAGCAAAAAACTCGGTCATCGCCTTCCATGCTTTGGGCGGTATACGCCCCACCATACCAAAATCAATAAAACCAATGCGACCATCATCGAGTAATAAAATATTACCACTATGTAAATCTGCATGGAAAAAATCACATTGATCCAGGCTTGCAAACCAAGTGTTGAGTGCATTAAATAGCGACGCCGCTGGATCAGACTTACATTTTTTAAGTGCATCATCGTTGGTTAATGCCACCCCATATAAACGCTCCATCGTTAATACCCGCTTGCTAGTCGCCTTGGCATAAGGTTTAGGTACAATCACATACGGATTTCCCGTGCGGGTTAAAAATGCATCAAACTGACGGAGGTTATTCGCCTCTTTTTCGAAATCGCATTCATCAATCATCGCTTGATACAGCTCAGACACCAAGCCGCTAATCGAATCTTTATCCATTTTTGGAACAATAATTTCCATTAAGCGGGTCATTAGAAATACCGCATTCATATCCGTTGTCACAATGGTCTCGACGCCAGGCTTTTGTACTTTAACGACTACATCTTCGCCAGTTATTAAGGTTGCCGCATGCACTTGCGCAATAGAGGCTGAGGCTAATGGCTTATATTCAAACGACGAATACACTGCATCCAAAGGCTTGCCTAACTCTGCCTCAACAATCTCTCTGATCTGATAAAACGGCACCGACGTTGTTTGGTCTAAGCAGGTTTGAAATTCATCGACATATTCTTTAGGGAAAATAGATGGCGAGCTAGCAATAAGCTGACCAAACTTTATATAGGTTACACCTAAAGATTCAAATAACTCGCGTACTTCTTTGGCTGTCGGCTTGCGCCAGCCTAGCAACAGCTTTAACGCCTGCGGATAAACCTTGCCTAAGGTTTGAGCCATCCGCATACCGCCTTTTAGGCCTAGCGAAGCTTTAGTCAATGATGACTCTCCAGAAAGAGGTGATAATTTGCGCGGTGCCATAAGGCTGATTCCAAAAATAAAAATTATAGCCAATTAGACTAGAAGATAGATTCTAATAAGGACAAAAAAATCGTTTATTTTATAACCACTCAGGCCAGTCTTTACCAATGTTTCCCTGCCAATGGGGCAAACGCTTTTCAATATAGGCGCTAACACCTTCAATAGCATCAACGCGTCCCATAGAGTAATGGAGGGCCTTCGTCTCAGCATTTATAGCCTGATCTAAAGATTGGCCCAATCCATCCCATATCAGCTTTTTAGCCATACCGGTTACCAAGGGTGAGCATTGCTCAGCTATCTCTGCGGCCAAGGCCATAGCAGCCGCTAGCACCTGCTCAGATGGCAACGCTTGCCGAGCTAAACCAAGAGCTACTGCTTCGAGTCCGCTATAACGACGAGCAGATAGAATCATTTCTAATGCAATTTCAGTACCTACCAGACGAGGTAAAATGTGATGCACGCCAAAATCTGCAACAACGCCACGGCGTGCTTGCACAAACCCATATTTTCCTTGCTCAGCAAAAAACCTGATATCGCTTTGCATCGCAATGCCTAAACCAACTCCAACAGCATGACCATTACAGGCTGCGATAACTGGCTTACGCACTTGCCAAGCTTGAAACGACAATGGACAAGAGCTAAAAGTCATATCATCCTGAGTATCAAAGGTGGCAGCGCCTTGACTTAAATCTGCCCCCGCGCAGTAGGCTTTACCAGCTCCGGTAGTAACAATGACTCGCACTTCGTCATTGCTATCGCATTGTTGATAAGCATCACCAAGCTCAGTCATCATAGAGTGAGTAAAGGTATTAAAAGAATCGCTGCGATCGAAGGTGATCAGCGCTACGCCGTCATTTATCGCTAACTTAATGTTACCGCTCATAACTAATCCAAGTATCAGCGCGGCAACTATTTGCCGCTTACAACACCAGGCGCCTTACATCGCCTAGTAGAGCGTTTAATTCTGCCATAAATTGTCCGCCATCGACGCCGTTAATTACACGATGGTCATAGGACAACGACAAGGGCAAAATTTGGCGTGGCACAAAATCACTGCCATCCCATACTGGCTTAATTGCCACCTTAGACACCCCTAAAATTGCCACCTCTGGAGTGTTAACGATTGGCGTAAAACCAGTACCGCCGATATTACCTAAACTTGAGATAGTAAAGCAGCCACCCTGCATATCAGTCGGCATCAACTTGCGATCTTTCGCTTTTTTCGCCAGCTCAGCAATATCTTTTGATAACTGATAAATAGATTTTTTGTTCGCATCTCTTATCACTGGCACAACTAACCCTGCGGGCGTGGCAACTGCCATACCAATATGAATATAGTCTTTATAAATAATGTTTGCCCCATCGGCAGACAACGACGATGCCAATTTAGGATGGCGCGTTAACGCAACAGCGCAGGCCTTAATAATAAATGCGATAGGCGTAACTTTGATGCCATCTTTGGCCGTCTCCTCTTTGATTGACTTTCTAAAGTCTTCAAGATCGGAAATATCAACCTCATCGCGTTGAGTAACGTGCGGTACATTTAACCAAGAACGCTGCATATTGGTAGCGGTGAGCTTGGCAATCTTAGACATTTCCTCTGTATGGATCGGACCAAATTTAGCAAAATCTACAGCTGGCACTGGTGGAATAGCACTACCACCGCTAGCGGCGGGGTTATCCAATGCGGCCTTAACATATTTTTGTACATCTTCTTTTATTACTCGCCCTTTAGGCCCACTACTGGGCACTTTGGCAAGCTCAACCCCGAACTCTCTGGCAATTTTCCTTACCGCAGGTCCAGCGTGAACATCGCTGGAAGATTCTAAAGTCATCGTTTCAACATCAGCTTTCACGAGATCACTGCCGGAGGCAGCGATAGCTGTGGACTCAATAGTTTTAGTTTTCTGTTCAGTGGTGGCTATTGGTTGCGACGGTGTATTACTAGATTGCATTACCTCTAGCACCAAAATTGAATCGCCTTCGTTAACCTTATCACCTTCTTTAACCTGTAACTCAGTGACTTTACCCGCACTTGGTGCAGGTATTTCCATCGACGCTTTGTCAGTCTCTAAAACGATTAAAGAATCGCCCTCAATCACTTCAAAACCAACGGCAACCGCAACCTCGATTACATCAACATCAGTTGCACCGCTAATATCAGGAATAATTACTGGTAATAAAATTTTATGGGAATCATCTATTGTTGGCTCTTTTTCAACTATCTGCTCTTGCTGTACTTGCTCGCTTTGGATCTCAGTTTGCTCAGTGGTTGCACCATCATCTTGCTCAGTGGTTGCACTATCATCTTGCGCAACTTTTGCATCATCAGTGCCAACAGTTTCTAGTTCAATAATTGCTGCGCCTTCATCAATTTTATCACCTTCTTTGACTAACACCGCGATTACTTTACCTGCTTGCGGACAAGGAATTTCCATTGATGCTTTGTCGGTCTCCAGCACAATTAATGTTTGCTCAACATCAACCATATCGCCGACAGCAACGTTAACTTCAATAACGTCGACATCGCTTGCCCCACCTATGTCAGGTACTTTTATGGTCTCTATACTCACCTCAACATCCTTTCGTTAACTACAAGCCAATTACGCTCGCATGGGACTAATTTTATTAGGGTCTATATTGAATTTAGCTATCGCTTGGCTAACCACCGCTGGCTCTATATCACCCTCATCAGCCAACGCTTTTAAACTTGAGATAACAATGAAATATCTATCCACTTCAAAGAAGTGACGCAGCTTGGCGCGAGTATCACTGCGCCCAAAACCATCAGTCCCTAGCACGGAATAGTGAAGCGGAATGTACATTGCTAACTGCGACAGAGACGTTTTTATATAATCGGAGGCGGCAATAACAGGCCCGTCAGCAACAGCTAGTTGCTGAGTAATATATGGCGACTTAGCAGTCTCTTCTGGGTGTAATAGATTCCAACGGTCGCATTCTTGCGCATCGCGAATAAGTTGAGTGAAACTTGTCATACTCCAAATATCAGCAGCTACGTGGTAATCGTCTTGCAGTATTTTTGCAGCTTCAATTACCTCGCCTAAAATTGCACCACTACCTAGTAATTGAACAGTGTGCTTAGCGCCTTCTGCTGCGGCAGTTAATTTATACATGCCATTAATAACGCCCTCTTCACAACCGATGGGCATTTCAGGGTGATGCCAATTTTCATTCATCAAAGTAATGTAATAAAAACAATTTTCATCATCTTGATACATACGTTTTAAGCCATGCTGAATAATGATGGCTAGCTCGTAAGCATAAGTAGGGTCATACGACACGCAGTTAGGAATCATATGTGCCATTAAATGACTATGACCATCTTGATGCTGTAAGCCTTCTCCATTGAGTGTGGTTCTGCCAGATGTTGCACCCAATAAAAAGCCTCGAGCTTGGGAGTCACCGGCCGCCCAAAGCAAGTCCATTACTCGCTGAAAGCCAAACATAGAATAGAAAATGTAGAATGGAATCAACGGCGAGTTACTAACACTGTAAGAGGTAGCACAAGCAATCCATGCCGATGTTGCACCCGCTTCGTTAATCCCCTCTTCTAATATTTGTCCTTGTTGGTCCTCTTTGTAATACATTAAATTGTCAGAATCATGGGGTTTGTAGCGCTGCCCAACCGACGAGTAGATTCCAAGTTGGCGAAACATGCCTTCCATACCAAAGGTGCGCGCTTCATCCGGCACAATAGGCACAATACTCGCGCCAATAGCCTTGTCTTTAGTCAAGGTAGACAGCATTCGTACAAACGCCATGGTAGTTGATAGTTCGCGCTTACCGCTGCTTTTTAATTGCGCTTTAAATGTATCTAAAGGCGGAGTATCTAGCTTAATTGAATGGGCCTGTCGCTTAGGTAAATAGCCTCCTAAGCGCTGACGGCTACGCTGCATATAAACCATTTCTGGGCTATCTGGCGCGGGGCGATAATAGGGCATAGTTGGCAGTTGATCATCGCTGATTGGAATGTCAAAGCGGTCTCTAAAATCCTTTAAACTTTCTATATCTAGCTTTTTCAACGAGTGAGTTTCATTTTGCGCCTCACCAGCCGCTCCCATACCATAGCCTTTTACTGTTTGAGCCAAGATAACCGTAGGCTGTTCAGTACTTTCTACCGCTTGGGCGTAAGCCGCATAAACCTTGTAAGGATCATGTCCACCACGATTCAAACGCATAATGTCGTCATCGCTTAAATCTTTAACGAGTTCTAATAACTCAGGGTATTTACCAAAGAAATGCTCGCGAGTATAAGCGCCGCCGTTGGCTTTATAATTTTGTAATTCGCCGTCACACACTTCGTCCATGCGCTTTTGCAATAAACCAGTTTTGTCACGCTCTAACAATGGATCCCACAAGCGCCCCCATAGGACCTTAATTACATTCCAACCAGCGCCACGAAATGCGCCTTCAAGCTCTTGTACAATTTTTCCATTGCCACGCACAGGTCCGTCTAAACGCTGTAAATTACAGTTAACCACAAATATAAGATTACCCAGTTGCTCTCTACCGGCTAAAGAAATCGCGCCTAAGGATTCAGGCTCATCACATTCTCCGTCACCTAAAAAACACCAAATATTTCGATCAGTGTTATCAACTAAACCACGGGTGGTTTGATACTTTTGCACATGAGCATGATAGATCGCTTGAATTGGACCTAGCCCCATAGATACTGTGGGGAATTGCCAATAATCAGGCATTAGCCAAGGGTGGGGGTAAGATGATAAACCATCGCCATCAACTTCACGCCGAAAATTATCTAGTTGCGATTCTTCAATACGGCCCTCTAGAAACGAGCGCGCGTAAATACCAGGTGCGCTATGCCCTTGGTAATAAATTAAGTCGGCAGGTCTATCGCCATCACCACCCTGGAAAAAATAATTGAAGCCAACATCATAAAGAGTCGCGCTAGAGGCGAAGCTAGATATATGCCCACCCAAGCTATCTTCATTGTTGCTATTTGCTCGCGACACCATTGCCAGGGCATTCCAACGAATCATCGAGCGGATTTTGCGCTCAATAAATAAATCGCCTGGCATATGTTTTTCGTAAGCAGGGGTAATGGTATTGCGATAAGGCGTGGTAATCGCAGGAGGTAACTCTATACCTTCATCAACTGCTCTATTAGTCAGTTGCTGCAATAAAAAAGCACTGCGGCCTTTGCCTTCGTTGTGTAACACAGAATCAAGGGCACTAAGCCACTCCTGCGTTTCGATAGGATCTATATCTTCTTCCATTATTACCTCGTTCCATCTGCGACGCTATCAGGGATCACCAGATACTGCCGCTTAAATTAAGGATTGCAGGTTTACCGCCGTCCTATATAAACTTCTACAAACTCACTTAGTCTGGTGAGCTTTAAAATTCTTCATCCACCTGTTGGTGAAATCCGCTGCTGGGAACAAGCAACTACTTTTATAGCACTAATATTATAGGTTTCAATAACTTATCAATCAAAGTTAGCAGACGGCCCAAACAATATCAAACAAAAGCATAGCTGATCACAACACTTTTACCGTGATAAAAATTGCTGGAAGTCGGCTACAACTATCTAAATCCAAGGTTTTCAGCGGTTTGCTTAAACTTATCTATGTCGTCAACTAACTGATACTGCTGGATCAGTTTGTCCGCGTCTTTTTTAGTTTTACCGCTGGACACCAATAATAAGCTCCTTTCATTGCCAGCGAAAAAATAGCTTTGGTAAAACTGCTGCCACTGCGTTAAGTCCAATGAATTAATGGCATTTATCAACTCTCTATCCAATTCGAAATCACTATATCCGTGAATTAGTTGATACCAATAATCTCCCGCTTCTTCCGCCAAGTTTTGTGGCGGCTGCGACAATGCAGCAATTAATGACTGCTGATGCTGACTATATTCTTCAACCGTCATATTTTGCACAACTTCCAAAGACTGCTTAAAAAACTCTCGAGTGGCAGCATCTATCTCTGCAGGACTGTTAGTAGGCGACTGTACAATAAAGACCATACCACCTAGGCGCTGCATAACACTGACATTAGCGTAAACAATATAACCAAACTGCTGCTCAGTTCTCAGCGAGTTAAAATAAGCCGGCTTAAGCACCTGCGAGGTAATACCCATTTTAGCTCTTGCAGCATAACCCTCTTTTGGCGCCTGCATATAAAGCACAGTAGCGGCGTCATTGTGTGGCACTTGGACTGATAACAGATGCTTGCCTTTTGGCAGTCTAACCAGCTCGACCAACGTTTCTTCACTAGAATTAGCGACTAGCACCTGATCAACTTTTCCCGCCATTGCTGTGGCCGTTGCGGCAGAAAAATTACCATAGACCAACATCGTTGGCGTTGATGAGGTAATTAGACTGTTGGAAAAATCAAGAATGTCTGCCAAACCGACAGTTTGCACAGCAGCGATTAGTTTATCGTCAGACCAGCCATGAAGATAAATACTCTCACTCAACTTTTTCATTAATACTCTCGACGGAGCATTGATAATTGAGTTGCGCCAGTCTTTTATCAATTGTTGTTTCAATGCCATGAATCTATCTTCGCTAAATTCAGCCCGAGCTAGTTCAGTTAAAACCAGTTCCAATAATTGTTCTTGCTTATCATTGTAGCCACCAGTTGTTATCTGTATACCTCTACGACTAGACGACACCGACTGAGAGAAACCGACCAATCTTGCAGGGTAGGCTTTACTATTTAAACTATCATTTAACAACGCGACCAGTAGCTGCGACATTGCTGAATTCTTAGGGCTAGCATTAACCAGTGCGTTGTTTAATTGCAAATAAATTGCACCACGTGGCCCTTCAAAAGATGACTGCCCATACCATAATTCAACTGCACCAACCGGTTCTAGCTGCCTTGGCTCAGCCTGTGGGATTTTGTCGACTATTGAGAAATCTTGTGGAATAAAACTATTTGACGCAGGCATATTAATATCATCAATAGCCGTCACGTTATTCCACTTTTCGATCTGTTCAGCCGCTATTTTTTTGGCTGTGTATGGGGTGCTGTAATACTTAGACTTAGTTACTCCAACAAAATTTGGCGCAGTCACCGACACTAAAGCGTTCTCAGGACGCATAGAATTCAGATACGAATTTATCGCCTGCTGATCATAAAGCTTTAATGAATATGGTCCCTGTAAAATATTCTTTGGCTGATACAAGCCCATGCGAGAAGACAAATCCATTACATAATGCACCGCTGAAACTTGCTCTAAATATTCAAAGTTTAGACGATTAATTAATTGTTGCTGTTCAAACCTAGGTTCCGCTATACCTTGCTCGCGGACTAATGATACGGCATAAAAAATAGCATCGGCTACATCATCAACATGCTGTAAACCGATTTCAGTTAGCTCAACTTTTATGCCAAATAATCCACCACCATTATATTCAACCCCAATGCCGGCAGACAGACTCTCTGCCCAGCCCTTAGTTTGCAGATACTGATACAGACTGCCTTCACCCTCATGGCCTAAAATATCACCGATCAGATGCAGTGGCTGCGAATTCAGATGGTCGCGCGGGTTTTCCACTGGAAAACTGATAGCTAAGCTTCGCACTTCTTTAACTGGCGCAACATCTAGTCGTAACGGCAATATCCCATCGACGAACAATGGCGTAGTTATTTCATAGTTTGGCAAATGACGATTTCGAACCGGAGCAAATTTTTTCTTAACCCATTGGGCTAATTCATCAACCGGCTCCTTACCTAAAACAACCAATGACATTGCGTTAGCCGAGTAATATTGCTGATAAAAATCAACTGCGGCAGAACGCAAAGACTCTTCGCCATGCTCAGCTAAAGTATCTAGGTTACCAACAGTGAATTTAGAGAACGGATGCCTAGGGTTAGTCACCTCTTTCAGTGCGTCCAGATAGCGACGGGCATCAGATTTTATATAGGCTTTATATTCAGAGTGAACGGCACTTTTTTCTCGCTTCACATATTCTTCTTGTAACAATGGATCAATAAAGAAGCGAGAGAATCGATCAAGCGCTGGCTCCAATTGATTGGCTTTGATATCAAAAAAGTAATTAGTATTTTCAAACGCGGTGTAAGCGTTATGGCTGCCAGTATTATCGGACAAAAACTGTTGGTAATCGTCAGCCGCTGGATATTTTTTAGTTCCCAAAAACAACATATGTTCCACAAAATGTGCTAACCCAGGACGTGCTTGTGGATCGTCTTTACTGCCTGTTTTTACATTCAAACTTACCGCAGCCATTTCGATACTGGGGTCTGAGATTAGCAAAACTTCTAAGCCGTTATCTAGCTTACGATACTCATAGGTGCGTGAGTCACTAGGGCTTTTAATTACACTAATAGCTTTTTCTTGATCTACTTCAGCGACAGTTTTTTTAGGCTTCTCGCAGGCGACAAGCAATAAGCTGCTGAGCAGCGCAGCTAGCGCTAAAGATTTATTTACCGACAATTTTCTCTCCTACTCGCAAGCGGGCAAAGCCGCTGGCCAAGCATTGATTAATGCTTTAATTAACGTGGCTAATGGAATAGCAAAAAACACTCCCCACAAACCCCAAATGCCACCAAAAAATAATACTGTGATAATGATCGCGACTGGATGTAAATTCACCGCTTCTGAAAATAGTAAGGGCACTAGCACATTTCCGTCTAACGCTTGAATGATCATATAAGTAAAAAACAAATACGCAAATTCACTACTCCATCCCCATTGTACAAAGCCAACCAGTAGCACCGGAATAGTAACAACTGCAGCGCCTATGTAAGGAATGACAACTGACAACCCTACTAGCAAAGCAAGTAATGCAGCATAGTTCAAACCCAGGATAAGAAACGCAATATAACTAACCACGCCAACAACAATTATCTCGATAGCTTTACCACGAGCATAGTTAGCAACCTGATTATTCATCTCTGTCCAAATTTTTTGCATCATAGGCCGTTTCTTTGGCAAAAAAGATGATAACCAAGTAAGAATTACATCGCGATCCATCAGCATAAAAAAAACTAAAATAGGCACCAACACAATATAAATAAGAAGACCGACAATGTTTGAGATATTTTCCAGTGAAAACGACACCATCCACTGACCTAAACCAGCGACCTGTTCACTGGCATTAATCACTACTCCGTTCAATTGTTCCTTGCTGAATAAATCTCCTTCCAAGGCTACAATGGCTTTTTTCACTGCAATTAACATGCGTGGTAATTCAGCGAACAAATTTACCAGCTGATTCCATACCAAAGGCATAATAAAGATAAGGCTTATTACAAAGATGCTGATAAACATGACATAACACAGCCACAAGCTAATTCGCTCAGATATACCCCAGCGTCGTAGAAAACCATCTACTCCCTGCAATAAAAAAGAAAAAATAACGGCTGCGATCAATGGTGCCAGAATGTCACCCATTATCACAACTAACGTTACTCCGCCGATTAGCAATAGCATTAGAATTAGTGACTCCTCGTCACCAAACAATTGACTAAACCATTTGCTAAATGTAGCTAACATATTCCTGTCCTAGAACTTATTTCTTTCTGATCAAATAACTATAAACGTCATTTTCTTGCAAACACTCAAGCAAGCTATGACCACTAATATCAGTATAAGTGCGAAAATCTTTGACGGAGCTTGAATCGGTCGCCAATACCCGTAATAACTGACCGCTAGCTAGAGTATTAAGCCCCTGCTTTGCCTTTAACAGAGGCAGTGGACACTGCAGTCCGGTAGCGTCAACTAGCTGTTCTTGTTCCAATTTTGAGCACCTTCAAATATCAAGGTATGCTAGCACACTAAAACATTTAGAACGCAGAAGAACTTTATGTTTAACTGATGTCCAAATAGTTACGGATATTTGGCTAACTTCTTCACGCCATTGACAAAAGACACTACCATAGATGAATTTAAGACAAGGAATAAGAACAACAGCAACGGCAGGTCTGTTTATCAGTGCAGCAGCAATTGCTCCGGCCAGTATTAGCCAAATTGAAGAGCAAAAACTACCCGACTTAGGCAACGCAGGCGCCAGTTTAATATCTAACCAGCACGAGTACGACTTAGGCCGCACTTGGCTAATGCAGTTTCGACGCCAAGCGCCACTAGTTGACGACCCAATATTAACTGATTATTTAGAGCATCTACTATACAAGCTAACTGCCAATAGCGAGCTAGTCGATCGGCGCTTAGATTTAGTGGTGGTGGACAATCCAACTATGAATGCATTCGCGGTACCTGGCGGCGTCATTGGTGTTCACAATGGCTTATTTAAATTTGCTGAGAACGAAGACCAACTTGCATCTGTGCTTGCTCACGAATTGGCGCATTTAAGCCAACGACATTTTGCTCGTCGAGTTGAGCAGCAACAAGCTGCATATTTGCCGACTATGGCGGGGCTTCTTGCTGGCTTGGTACTAGCAGCAACCGCTGGCGGCGGTGCAGGCATAGCCGCGATCACCGCCACTCAAGCAGCAGCTTTGCAAAACCAATTAGATTATAGCCGCTCAAACGAGCAAGAAGCTGACCGCGTGGGTATGCAAACGCTGGTTAAAACGGGGATGAGCCCAGATGCAGTTGGGGATATGTTTGAGCGGATGCAATTTGGCTCACGTTATTCTCGTGGCAATGTACCAGAATTCCTACTGACTCACCCAGTAACCTCCAGCCGAATCGCTGACGCGCGCGGGCGGGCAGCAAACTTACCACCGATTAAACTTAAGGATAATTTTGATTATCACTTGATGAAAACACGAGTAGAACTACACTTCACGTCAAATAACACCGCCGCAATTACTGAGTTTCGCAGTCGATTAAAAAACCCAAAGTTAGATAAAGACATTTCTTTATATGGCCTTTCCCTGGCATTAATCCGCGACGGGCAGTTTGACGAAGCTGGCGAAGGTTTTGACTATTTAAGAGGTAAAGACCGTTCAAGTATTGCTTATATAGTAGGCCAAGCAGAACTATGGGCTGACTCCGGCGATGTAGCTAAAGCTAAGCAATTATTGAGCACCCAGCTGCGATATAATCCTAACAACCATCCGCTTACCGTTACCTATATTAATACCTTAAGACGCCAGGGAGAATTGGACCAAGCTGAAAGCCTGTTAACTAAACATATTAATTTACGTAAAACTGATCCTCAGCTCTGGTATCAGCTAGCCGAAATACGTGGCTTAAAAGGTAATATTATTGGCTTGCATGAAGCGCGAGCTGAATACTATATGCTCAATGGCGCCGCCAACTTGGCGATAGAGCAACTAAGCTATGGTTTGAATTTAGCTAAAAATGACAAGATAGCTAGCCAGCGCATGCAGCAGCGCATTCGAGAAATTCAGCTATGGATAGAAAAAGTTAGCGGCTAATCTTTATTTGTTATCAGCAACAAAATTAACCATACGATCTAGTGGTAATAATGCGCGCTGGCGCAGCCCTTCATCAACTTTGATTTCGTTAGCGCCTGCCTCCAATGCCTGCGCTAAATTTTCCAGTTCATTCATTGCCATCCACGGGCAATTTGCACAGCTTTTACACGTTGCACCGTTGCCAGCCGTAGGCGCAATCAAAAACTCTTTGTCAGGCATTTGCTGTTGCAGTTTATGGAAAATACCCTGGTCAGTGGCAACGATAAATTGCTTGTTTGGTAAGTCTCTGGCCGCATTAATAATTTGCGTAGTAGAACCGGCCATATCAGCTAGCTGTACTACTGGCGCGGGTGATTCAGGGTGTACCAGCACGGCAGCATCTGGGTAAACCTGTTTTAAATCTAAAATACCCTTGGCCTTAAACTCTTCATGCACAATGCATGAACCGTCCCAGCACAACATATCAGCGCCAGTTTGCGCCTCAATATAAGCGCCTAAATGCTTGTCTGGCGCCCATAGGATTTTTTGCCCATCGGCTGACAAGTAATCAACCACATCTAAGGCAATGCTTGAGGTAACAACCCAGTCGGCCCTAGCTTTAACAGCGGCAGAGGTATTGGCGTACACAACAACTGTTCTATCAGGATGAGCATCACAAAACGCTGAAAACTCATCAGCAGGACAACCCAAATCTAACGAGCAAGTAGCCTCTAAAGTGGGCATTAATATCCGTTTTTCAGGGCTTAATATTTTGGCGGTTTCCCCCATGAATCTCACCCCCGCAACCACTAAGGTTTGGGCGCTATGGTTTTTGCCAAACTTAGCCATCTCTAATGAGTCAGACACACAGCCACCAGTGGCTTCAGCTAAATCTTGTATCTCAGGGGAAGTATAGTAATGCGCGATAATGGCGGCGTTTTTTTCTGCTAGCAAAACCTTTATACGAGCAATCGTCTGCTCTTTTTGCTCGCCACTTAAACTAGACGCCTGCCAAGGCTTATTAAGATGCTCTTGCACGATCTGACGGGCATTGCCAGCGGTTTTATCTGCTACTGTCATAAATAGTGGTCGGTGTTAATTTCTCGTTAGAGCAATATATCACATTATGTGCTGATAATAGGAGACTCGAGGGGTTCAATCACTGGATCGAAACGACGTTTTTTAGCCATAAGTATAAATATAGCCGGCACAAAGTATAGCGACACCAATGTTGTTAATACCGTACCACCAATAATAGTCATAGCAAATGGCGGCCAAAACAAACCTACGCTAAACATCAACGGTATTAAGCCGCCTACAGTCGTTAAAGTCGTCGATACAATGTGGCGACAGCAACTCATCACACATTCAATAATTGCATCAGTGTTACCACGACAAGCAGCCGGATTGTTTTTAAACTCCGCCAAAATGACAATTGCAGCATTTATCGCCAAGCCCATTAAACCCATTAGCGCTACTATAATTATAAAACCAAAAGAATAACCGGCCAAAAACACGCTCAGCATGCCTAAGCCAACTGACAAAATAGCAACGCTAAATACCACCGCCGTTAATCTAAATGAGTTAAACGATAAGGCCACCACCATAATGAGTAAAGCGATAATAATATTAACGTAAACCATCATCTCACTCATGGTATCGCTTCTGCCGTCAGCTTCGCCACCAAGCCCCAGTGCATAGCCGGCGGGCACTGTAAAGCCATTCTTATCTAACTGTTTTATTACGGCCGCCAACACAGACTGAGGCAATACATCGGCCACCGGAAATATATGCACCTCAGATATGCGCTGACCATTACGTCGCGTTATGCCTGAAGAGTCAGGCTTAACACTAGCGCCACCCAAAGCAGACAATGGCACCATACTGCGATTATCAGCATCACCCACCATGAGGTAACCACTGAGTATGTGGTTATAGTTACCCCGATGCTCATCAGCAATTCTGGTGCGCACTGGCACATCTTCACCACCCTCAATAACGCTGCCACCAATTACGCCCACTAGTGCAGCGTGAAATTGCCGTGAAGCATCAGCTAAGCTCATCCCGACTTTAGCCATTTTGTCTTCTGACAAATTGATCCAGAGTTTTTTCCTGGCTGGCTCTATGGTCGCGCGCGAAGCCAATACGCCTTCAACTTGTGACGCCGCTAGGCGCACCTGATTACTCAGCTCTTTTAAGGTGTCCAAATTAGGCCCGTAAATTCGAAACTCTACCGGCGCATCAACCGGTGGGCCTTGCTGTAGCTTCATTGCCATTACTTGAGCGATAGGATATTTGTGGTTTAACTCACGCTGAATAAGATGTATCGCGCGGTCAGATTCTTTATACCCTTTAGCCTTAACCATCGCTTGCGCATAAAAGGTCATTCCTTCGCTGCCAGAAAATAAATTGTAGTAAAACGATGGTGCACCATTGCCGATATACCAATCAATCTTTTCTATGCCGTCTATCTTTTTAACATCTTCAGCAATCTGTTCGGTAATCTCTCTGGTGGTGTTAATACCAACATCGGGCGGCATGTAGATCTGAATTTGAAACATATCTCTATCGGCGGGAGGAAAAAAACTAGTGGTCATAAAGGTGGCGCCGAAGTAGCCACAAAAAGAGATAGCAACAACACCCGCTATTGTTCTACCAGGCCAAATTAATGCCGTGCGCAACGAACTAGCA
Source organism: Pseudomonadales bacterium (assembly GCA_046710535.1). Classification (GTDB taxonomy): domain Bacteria; phylum Pseudomonadota; class Gammaproteobacteria; order Pseudomonadales; family CAWVSB01; genus CAWVSB01. The sequence continues at coordinate 52,652 of JBKEHH010000007.1, read as the reverse complement.
AACTTATCGGCAATATCAGGCACTTCAATGCCATATTTAAACCATTGTTTGTTTAACAGTAAGTTTTTATCTGGCGACGTTACTGGTAACCAACGGCCAGCAACACCCGCCACTAAGGTAAACGATATAAGATAAGAACCAATCAAGGAAAACATTACCGCCAACGCAATCGGCCCAACAAACTCGCCACCAGCGCCAGGCATCAATGCAATCGGTGAAAAGGCCAAAATGGTTGTTAGCGTAGACCCTAATAAGGGTACCTTTAAATGTAACAGTGACTTTTTAATAGCTTTTAATGTAGACAGGCCTAAGCGCCGATTTTGCGCCACTGAGTCAGTCATCACGATCGCGTTATCGACCATAATACCTAGTGACACCACCAAGCCAGTAACCGACATTTGGTGTATTTGCATACCGTAAAGCTTTAAACAATAAAGGGTAAAACAAATAGTTAATGGCAGCGATGCCGCAACAATCAATGACGCTCGCCAACCCAAGGTAACAAATAGTACTAGTAGTATAATGACGAAACCAACGCCGATATTGCCCACCAGCTCAGCCAGCCGGGTTTGGGTATAGCCGATCTGATCAAAGCGCATAGATAAAGCAACTTCGACTGGCAGCTCATTTTCAAACTGGTCAAAAACGTGCTGCACATTTTTTCGCCAAACCTCTATTCGTACGCCCGCGCCCATTCGGGAGCCGACGACAACAGCTTGCTTTCCGTCGATAATAGCAAGCTCTGTTGCTGGCAATTTGGGTGTGCGCACAACAGTAGCGATATCGCGCAAGCGCGCCCCTTCTCCAGCGAAGCCTGCGCGCAACGGAATTTGTTTTATACGCTCCAGAGATTGGAATTCGCCATCAACTTCAAGCTGCCAGCGATATTTGTCATTGCTTAACTCACCTGCAGATATTTTCGAATCGGCTTGAGCGACGATTTGAGATATTTCAGCAACCGACAAACCCAAGGCAATCGCCTTAACAAAATCGATCTCTATCAATATTTCTTCTTGCGGCAAGCTATACACATTTACTTCATCAGTACTGGGTACCGACCGTAACCGCGATTCTAACTCTTTAGCATAACGACCCAATAAATTTACATTTGGCTCGCTATCGGCCATCCAATTAATGGCAACAATAACTGTCTCTGCCCCCAATGAAGCTACTTCAAACTCAGGGCGTGAAGTTCCGGCGGGCAAAGTATTAAGAATGTTTTCAACTTTTTGTCGAGCCTCTGTAAATGACTCTTTTCCATTTTTGACTTGGTCAACTAACTCAACTTGCACTACTGACACGCCAGCCCGACTATTCGAGGATATATTTTTAATGTCTTTTTGTTCGCGTATCGCATCTTCTATCTTACGCGTCACCAACGCTTCGACTCTTTCAGCTGAAGCTCCAGGCCAAAACGTTTTTACAATCGCAAAACGACTCGATAAACGTGGATCTTCTAGCCGCGGCAGTGTCTTCAACGCCGACAACCCAGCAACAATAAGTAGGCCTATCAGTAAAATAATAAGTCTAGGATTAGCGACAATTTTATCAAACATTATTCAGCTACCACTGCAGAATTTTCATCTGCCCCAGGCGCAATAGGTTCTGGCTGGTCTAAAACAACACCCTCGACTACTGCCAGATCGCCGGCGCTATCAATTATCTCTATAGTAGGCGCTTGCTCAGCTTCAATAACAACTAATTCCACCAGCTGCCCCGGCACGACTTTGTGCATTCCAGAGGCTACGATATCGCCAGTAATATCTGCTTTCACATAAAAGCTATCATCATCGACATGTAAAATCTCAACAGCACTTTGCGTCAGTGTTTTTAGCGCAGACTTTCCTTCCAGCCCATAGACAACCCAAGAGCCACGCATTCCTTCTGTGACCGATTCTATAGGCACCCAAAAACCAGCTATCTGCTGCTTTTTAGTAATGCCGACCACTGCTGTCTGCCCATCTCGCGCCTCAATATCAGTTAACGCAAACCGTACTGGTACAGATTGGCTTATTTGATCTAAATGAGCAGCAGCAGAAATAAATATCGCCATGGTCTCAACGCCGTCAATTTGAGCAATATATGAATCACCAGTAACTAGCGAGCCAACTAAGCCAGCCGGAATCCCCACATTTAACTCTAAACCACCTTCATCAATTATTTGAAATATCGGCTGACTTGGATCGACAACCGTACCAGCATCGACGAACCGACGACTTACGACGCCGGTAAACGGTGCTTTTAATACTGCTTTTTTTAATCGAATATCGTTGGCGTTCAATGAAGCACCAAGCCTGGACTGCACTGCCACCAAACTCTCAACTTCACTCGTTAGCTCGTCTATTCGCTGCTCAGCAGTAAAGCCATTTGCTTTTAAATCTTTTTGCCGACGCAAGCTGTTTTCGGCCAATGTTCTACGAGACCTGGTGTCACGTAATTGCGCAGCCAGTTCTCTGCTTTGTGTTTTCAACAAGCTTATATCGAGCTTAGCTAAAGCTTGCCCCTTACTCACTTTTTCACCTTGATCAACCAACAGCTCTTCAGCAATTCCTTGAGTTTCAAAGCTTATATTTGCCTGCTGGCTTGCGCTAACGCGACCAATAAACAAGCGTTCAACTTCATAATATTCGGTCTTTACCGGAGTAAAACCAGTTACTGTTTGGTAAACCACTTGCGGCTCTTCGCTGCAAGCGACTAAAAAACCTGCTGACAACAATGTCAAAATAAAACGTTTCACCGGTAACTCCTAAAATGTATTCGACCTAAATGCCACTTAATTACGGGCTGGGGTGCAAATAAGATCAACAAATACTAAACTAGACGGTCTAGTATGATAAATAAAGCTTATTGCAATGACAAATGATAATAAAAAGACCTCTTCCAAAGGCAGAAGTAAAAGCCAAGTCAAACGCAGCGCGATTATTGCTGCGGCGGCCGAACTGTTCATGGAGCAAGGTTTTGATTCCACCACTATGGATGATATTGCCAATTCGGCCGATGTATCCAAACAGACGGTTTATAGCCATTTTCAGTCAAAAGAAGCGCTGTTTGGCGCTGCAATTGAAGACAAAGTACAGGAGTTCGACTTAACCGAAGAGTTTTTTGCTCGCAATATCTCTTGCGAAGCTATGATGCTTGATTTGGCGGTGCACTTGAACGATTTACTGACATCTGACGAACCGATAAAAATGTTTCGACTATGTGCCGCAACTGCGCCCACACACCCCACTCTTAGCAAACTGTTTTACGAAAATGGTCCGCAAAAAATCAACAAACTAGTTACTAATTATCTCGAAAGTCAAAATAGGCTTGGTAGTTTAAACATTGAAGATGTTGACGCTGCCGCTAGACAATTTACCTTTATGATTAAAGCAGATGCGCACCAAATGCTGCTATTTAATATGCGCCCACCTACTAAAAAGAAGACTGCGGCTTATTTGAAATCTTGCGTTGAGGTTTTTATGCGCGCCTACAGTGCATAGCACAAGGTGAAAAATAGGCTTACATTAATACCACTGCGGCGATTTCTGCAACAGCCACTACAGCCACTGCTACTATCACAATGATCATCATATTTGAGACATCGCCTTCTGCTTCTGGCCTAAGTTTAGCTTGAGACTATAAATTTTGCTGTGACACCATTTTTAGCTCAGCGTCTTGCAGACGCTTTCTTTTCACTAGTTCAGCTTGGGCTTTTTTGATCGCTTCAGAATTAATTGCTGAACCGACAACAGTTTTGCCGACATCGTCTTCGTCTTCAGCAACCGCTGAACTCATTTGGGCTTGCGCGTTAACCACAAACTTCAGCTTTTCAAAAGAGATATTGTCGCCATCTTTTAAGCGCTCAACTGCCGCTAGCCGTTTTCCATTAACAAAAGTGCCATTAGGTGACTCTAAATCGGTAATCCAAAAACCCCCATCAGACTCATGAAACTGAGCATGACGACGAGATAAGCGTTCATGGGAAAAAGTGATACTGCAGTCAGGTGAACGGCCGACAACTATTGTACCAACGATACTCTTGGTTTGCTTTGCTGCGCCAAAAATTTGCCAGGTTTACTCAGGGTTTACTTTAGCATCTGGTGCCTTGGGAGTTGATTTTACAGCCTCACCGATAGCTTGCTCCACAGGCAGTATTAATTTCATGCCCACATTGGCAAAAGACATGATATTTTCAACCTGCAAGTCTCTGTTGGCGTTAACTTTTGCGCCATTAACCGTCGTAGTACAACCAGCTATCGGACACAGGGTGATTTTATCGCCATTAACCCGTACATCAGCATGATGCTCCCCAACCCCAGAACCACTCACAGCGATACCGTTTGAGTTGGCAGACCCTACGCTCAATTTGTCACCAGTCAACCAAACATTTTTGCTAGAATCGCTATATTGCAGCTTGTATATACCGTCCACCAATCCCTTTTGGAAATTAAATTCAGCAAGGCAGTTATTATTCTTCACCTGTGCTTTATCAATGGCTTAAATTCAAGCACATGGACGGCTAAAAAACACCCTCAATAAACCTAAATATTGACCAAAGTAGCGTTTTTCTGTCGCTGCAAGTAAATCAGCCATAGCAAGTTAACCACTAATGCGGCCGTCAACACAGTTAATAATTGCTGGGCAGGCTCTGTGAATAACAAGCCTAGCCCTACGGCCATTCTGAGCCATTCTGAGCCATTCTGAGCCATTCTGAGCCATTCGATAGTGTAGTGCTTGCCATCTATAATCCAGCCAATTGAAACCAGATACAGCAGTAAAAAAGCAAATAATATCAATAAGATATCAAAGCTTACTTGACTATATAACATGGCAGTAGACAGCATAGAGACCAATACAAACTGCACAATTACATAGGTTTCCTGTGCCACTGATAACGGTGGATTATACGAATTACCAGCCTGAACCGGAGTCTTCACAATACCCGGCGCGACAAAGCCGGTGGCGCCAACCCATACCCGCAATTTATCTGCCCAGCGCGGAGTAGCAATGCTGTCTTTTATCATCCCGACATATACATGCAGGTTAGCCCACAATGGATTCCAACTATTCAAGCCGCGGGTAATACCAAAATCTACCGCCAAATCTTTACGCTCGGGCAGATAGGTGCCAAATATTCGATCAAAAATAATAAAAATACCATCATAATTCTTATCGATATATTCTGGATTACGCGCATGATGCACGCGATGATTTGACGGGCTCACAAATATTTTCTCAAACCACCCTGGCTGTGGCACATAGCGCTTATGCACCCAGAACTGATAAATCAAATTAGCACTGGCCACGCTGACCAAAAGCTCCGCCGGTATACCCAATATAAAACATGGCGCATAAAAAACCCACGCCAACCAAAAGCTGGCGCTGGTTTGTCGCAATGCGGTGCTTAAGTTATATTCTTCACTTTGATGATGAGCCACATGGGACGCCCAAAAAATACTTTTCTCATGACTTATACGGTGAAACCAGTAATAGCAGAAATCATAGAAGACGAAGGCAACGATAATCATCCACTAATTGACCTCACCCCAAGTGGCAATAGAAAAATGCTGCTGTAACAGCGTAAATGCACGCCCACTAATATCAATAAAAACTAACCGACTGGTAGTGCTCAGTATTCCCATGCTGAGGCTATTAACCGTATCGTTAAGTCGATAGTAGTTGTTTTCTTGGCGCTTATCCCAAATCCATTCAATAGCTATCATCAAAATAAAAACTGGAATTGCATAGACAACAAAATTCATCCTCGCTACTCACCACTGTTAATTATTTTATTCAGTATCAACGGCGACACTACACCGAGTTAAGTTTAGCGCAGCCATCTGCTGCGCTTGATCACCAATTGCCGAAACCCTTATCAACATCACTCCTTTGTCTGTTGGTGACCGCACCACGTCTCCTTGATAGTTACTGGCGTCATCACTTGCATTTATTAAGGTAATCTTAGCTGTGGTATTTACCCTGTAAGACTCATCTCGCTGATTGCTAAAACTACTGAAGTTATCGGTATTTATTTGGTAAAACTGCATTGACCAATATTTTTCCGGTACTAAGGCTTCAATGGACACTGGACCACTCTCAACATTGTAAGCACAAATACCGTAAAATAAATCTGGGCTAGGCCGCACTACGCCTCTCGTGGTCTCATCTGGCAATGGTGTCAGCGCAAAATTATTTTCGCCGCTAAGATCAACCACAGCCCGATACAGAGCTTGCATAATCAAATTGGGTGCCAGCATTGCAACCCCATACTGGCCCACCCATGCCAAAAGAAGAATCGCGACTAACCACTTAATCTTATTCATGAACAACCCTCTTCAACTACTTTGGGCAGCGCTGCGATATCAGGCGCTTGTAAATAAGCAATTCCCGGCGTGTATAGGCGCAACAGTAAATCAAAATCATGATCACTAAAATTTTTCCAGTCATCGCCACCGGCAGGGCCAATGGGCAACCAGTCGCCGCCTTGTGACTTTGCGCTTACCTGCACTGACCAATTGCCGCTGTCGTCGCGCGTTAAATTGTCGTTATTATATGAATATCGCTTTAGTTCATTTGGCAGTAAATAATTATCCCATCCATAGGCTGTAATACTCCACCAGTTAGCATCATAGTCATTGCCTTCTATTCGATAGCTGCAATTAACAGTTAGCGGCTTGCCGTCAATTGCCGACAAGCGATAATAAATCGAGCTTTCGCGCTTTGATGCCAACAAACCACTTATAGCCACCGCAGCCTTTTGCATAACACCAGCATTTTCAGAGCCAGTATCAAGACTGGTAGTCCAGTCACCATTGCTAACGCTACCAAAGCCACTGCTACTTTTTAACTGCACCAGAAACAACACGATTGATAAGCTAGCGCTTAACAATAGCGCAACGGTAATTTTTATTATTAGCATGACACTCTCTTTGGTTAAATATGCTCGCTTTAATCCTAGCAGCGCAATAGTTATCGATATAGGAATTAAACCTTTAACTTACTGCGATATCCACTTGGCGATACCCCCATAACCTGCTTAAAAAGACGCGAAAAGTAATAAGCATCGCTGTAACCTACTTCACCCGCTATTTGCTTAATACTATTGTCGCTAGTGTCTAACAATAGGCAAGCGTGCTGAATTTTTAAATGCAAAAAATGCTGAATTGGCGAATGCCCCGTCAGCTGTTTAAACTTGCGTGAGAAATGATATTTAGATAGCTGGGCTTGGGCTGCTAACGATGCTAGATCGAGACTGCTATGAATGTGCAGCGCCATTAACTCTTCAATATCATCTAAGTTAAACCGGCCCTGCCTTGATAAGCTGCGTTTAGCGAGCACTGCGACGTAGCTAAGCATCTGCTTTAACTGGCAAGCGCCATGCACAAACTCGACGCTAGAATAACCGGCTTTGCGCAGACTAAATAGCGCCTCAAAGTCAGCCCGTAAGCGAGGCTGAATCCCTACATGAACCACGGTGCTATCACCAGCAAGAAACTGATTATAGTCATGGCTTAAAGCGCCATTGTAATGCACCCAATAAATGGTCCACGGGTCGCTATTATCAGCGCCATAAGAATGCGCCACACCCCGAGGCAGACAAAACACATCGCCAGCAGTAACTTGAAAGCTTTGATCAGCTGCGGTTACCCAGCCTTTGCCCTGGGTGCAATACATCAGCAAATGATTATCATGACTACTCCGGTTCATCACATGGTTGATAGCAACCGGATAATATCCCAAGGCAATAGGATACAAGTCACGTGTCAACGGGCTTTGCTGTAACCAATTTTGTAAAAATTGTGGCACCAAAAACCGAATACCTTCAGCTGGCAATGGCCAGTTAGATGTAATCTGCATAATTAATCTATATTAATCAGAAAGTTATGTGAAATTATCGAAATAAGCTAAGTCGCATAAAATCAGCAATATTGTCCATCATAAAGACAATATACTCAATTTGCACCATGCCACGCTAAGGCTATGCTTGCGACCTTAAAAATATTACGATGATTAGCCAATTTTTAGCACCAACAGAGTTTAGGAGCACACCATGGAACAGCAGCAGATGGCAGAATTAGTTGCCCGTAGCCGAGCGGCACAAGCGCAAATAGAACACTACAGCCAACAGCAAGTTGATGAGTTGATTAAGGCTATGGTGTGGTCTATTGCCAAACCAGGAATTGCTGAGAAAATTGCTAAATTCGCGGTGGAAGAAACTCGACTAGGTAACTATGACGGTAAGTATCTAAAAATATTTAGAAAGACTCGCGCTACCTTAATGGATATTATTGACGACAAATCAGTAGGTATTATTGAAGAACTACCTGAACGCAATATTGTAAAAATTGCTAAACCAGTCGGTGTCATCGGCGCACTATCACCCTCAACTAACCCAGAAGCGACGCCGGTGATCAAAGCTATCTCGGCAGTTAAAGGTCGCAACTCGATTATTATTGCACCACACCCACGCGCCAAACTAACTAACACCATGATCTGTAACTATATGCGTGAAGCGCTTGAAGCCATGGGCGCACCTGCCGACTTAGTCATTGGTATAGAGACACCATCATTACCATTAACTAACGAGTTGATGAAACAATGTGACCGCATCTTGGCAACTGGCGGCGGGGCCATGGTATCGGCAGCCTATTCTAGCGGCACACCAGCGCTAGGAGTTGGCGTAGGCAATGCAGTAATTACGGTTGATGACACTGCAGACTTAGATGATGCAGCGGAAAAAATCCGTATTTCTAAAACTCTAGATTTAGCCGCTTCTTGCTCATCTGACAACTCGGTTATTTTGTTCGATACAATCTATGACGACATGCTTGCCAAGCTAGTAGCGCAAGGCGGATTCATAGTAGACGGCCAAGACAAAACCAAATTACAAAATACTATTTGGGTAGACGACCATTTAAACACCGCTATTGTGGCTCAAGAAGCGACTAAAATCGCTACTATGGCTGGCATTGATATGCCTGCCGACAGACTATTTTTTATTGTTCCTGAAACAGGTTACGGTCCAGCGCATCCTTTCTCGGGTGAAAAACTCTCGGTCACTATGGCGCTGTATAAAGTAGGTAATATTGATGAAGCGATTGCGCTAACTAACAATATTCAAGCCTATCAAGGCCAGGGTCACTCTTGTGGTATTTACTCAACTAATGATGATAATATTTTAAAGCTAGCCAGCGAAACCAAAACTTCTCGGGTAATGGTTAACCAACCACAATCGGCTTCAAACAGCGGTAACTTATGGAATGGCATGCGTCAAACCTTCTCCTTGGGTTGCGGTTCATGGGGTGGCAATAGCATTAATGACAATATCACCTGGCGCGACTTAGTCAACGAAACTTGGGTGTCAAAACCATTAGCTAAAACTAAAGTATTACCTTCTGATGAAGAATTATTTGGTTCAGTAATGGCAAAATTAAAATAGTAAACAACTAAAAGGAAGCTCATGGACTTTTCCCTTTCAGAAGATCAGCTAGCATTTCAAGACGCCGCCAGGCTTTTTGCTGAGGGGGAACTTGCCCCCAATGCCGCTAAATGGGATGAAGAAAAATTCTTTCCAGTCGATGTTATCAAGCAATCAGGTGAGCTGGGTTTTTGCGGTATGTACAGCCCCGAAGAAGATGGCGGCATGGGCATGTCCCGTTTAGATGCCGCTATTATTCTGGAAGAATTGGCCGGCGCTTGCACTTCCACTGCGGCCTTTATCTCTATTCATAATATGGCTACATGGATGGTATGCGGCTGGGGCACAGCAGAATTTAAAACTGAGTGGGCAGGTAAACTTACTGCCGGGCAAGTATTAGCCTCATATTGCTTAACCGAGCCTAACGCCGGCAGCGATGCAGGTTCACTGCAAACTAGCGCCAAGTTAGACGGTGACCATTACCTTATTAATGGTAGTAAAATGTTCATCAGTGGCGCAGGTAGCACCGAGTTATTAGTGGTGATGGCTCGCACCGGCGACGCTGGACCTAAAGGCGTCAGTGCATTTGCCATTCCGTCTGACACTCTCGGCATAGAGTTCGGTAAGAACGAAGCCAAAATGGGCTGGAACAGCCAACCTACCCGTGCAATTTCGTTTGATAACGTAAAAGTACCTAAAGAAAACTTACTTGGCGCTGAAGGACAAGGCTTTAAACTCGCCATGTCAGGTTTAGACGGGGGTCGGATTAATATTGCCACCTGTTCTATTGGGGCTGCGCAAACGACTATCGACCATGCACAGAAATATATTTTGGAGCGCAAACAGTTCGGCCAAGCAATAGCTAACTTTCAAGCATTGCAATTTAAACTAGCCGACATGACCACCGAATTGGTGGCCGCCCGCCAAATGGTACGTATGGCCGCCAGCTATTTGGATAACAACCATCCAGATAAAACCACTTACTGCGCCATGGCAAAACGCTTTGCTACCGATGTGGGATTTGAAGTCTGTAATCAAGCACTGCAATTACATGGCGGCTATGGCTATCTGCGCGAATACCCAATTGAACGGTTTTTCCGTGATACCCGAGTACATCAAATTTTAGAAGGCACTAACGAAGTGATGCGAGTTATCGTGGCACGTCGTCTATTAGCCGAAAATGCAACCAAGGAAATCCGATGAGCGACGCACTGATATTAGAAAAGCAAGGCCACACAGCCGTAGTTACTTTAAATAATCCACCTGCTCACACTTGGACACCTGAGAGCTTATTGGAACTTAAAAGCATTGTTAAAGATCTCAATGCAGACGTTGATAACTACGCATTAGTTATTACCGGCGAAGGCGAAAAATTCTTCTCAGCGGGGGCTGACTTAAATCGTTTTAATCACGACGACAAAGCCAAATCATTCGACTTCTCTTATGCATTTGGCTCAGCTTTTGAAACTCTGGCCAATTACCAAGGTGTCTCAATTGCTGCTATTAACGGCTATGCCATGGGTGGTGGTTTAGAAGTTGCTCTAGCCTGCGATGTTCGCATTGCTGAAGAGCACGCTCAAATGGCCTTGCCAGAATGTGCTGTTGGCCTACTACCCTGCGGCTTAGGCAGCCAACACCTAGCTTGGTTGGTTGGTGAGCAATGGGCCAAACGAATGATTCTTTTAGGCGAGCGCCTGAAAACCGATAAAGCATTAGCTATAGGCTTAATCTCAGAAGTGGTCGGTAAAGGCGAAGGCTTAGAGCATGCTATTAAGCTAGCAGGCAATGCCGCGAAGCAGAGCCCAACGTCTGTGCGCTATTGCAAAGAATTAATCATGGCAGCACGTACCACTCCGCTTACCAGTAATTTTGCCCTTGAGCGTCAACAGTTTGTAAAACTTTGGGATAGCGAAGATCAAAAAGAAGGCGTAGCTGCATTCGTTGAAAAACGCGCACCCAAATGGAAAAATAAATAAAAAAATGAATAGAACTTAGTGATAAAAACAGGGACCTTATGTCAGACGCAATAGTACTTTTTGAAGAACTTAGTACGGCCAATAGCAAAAGCATTGGCCTGATTACCATTAATGTAGAACAAACCCTTAACTCATTAAGTTTAGATATGGTTGATCTCATTCAAGCTAAACTTAACGAGTGGGAAAGCAACCAATCTATAAGCTGTGTATTTTTGCAAAGCGCTGGTGAAAAAGCTTTCTGCGCTGGCGGCGATGTGCGCCAACTGTATGATTCAATTGTTGAGACCGAAGGTGGTGACAACCCTTACGCGCTTGGTTTTTTCCAACGTGAATACACCCTAAACCACCATATACATAGCTACAAGAAGCCTTTCATTGTATGGGCGTCTGGTATTTGTTTTGGTGGTGGCATCGGTCTTACCGCCGGCGGCAGCCATCGGATAGTGACTGAAACAACCCGCATGGCGATGCCTGAAATTAGCATTGGCTTATACCCTGATGTTGGCGGCAGCTGGTTTTTAAATAAAGCTCCCGGCAATACCGGCTTGTTTATGGGTTTAACTGGCGCGCAAATTAATGGCAATGACGCACTAGAAGTAAACCTGGGCGATCATTTCATCAATAGCAGCCAACAAAAAAATGTTATCGCTGCGCTGCAGAAAATTGAATTTCTGGAAGACAGCGCAGAAGTAAAAAATCAGATCTCGGAAGTATTAAAACCATTTGAGCAGCAAGCTGAAGCTGATAAACCTGTCGGCAATATTGTTACTCATCGAGATCTTATTGAAGAAGTTACTGGCAAAGATTCGCTGCACGAAATCATTAACGCCATTTTAGCGATTGAAAGTGATGACAAATTTCTTCAAACCGCCGTTAAAAATGTGAGTAAAGGTTGTGTGACAAGTTTTGCCCTGGTGCAGCAACAACTACTTAGGGCAAAAGACATGAGCCTAAGCGAGGTATTCCAAATGGAGTTAATCATGTCGCTTAACTGCTCTCGTTACGGCAACTTTCAAGAAGGCGTGCGAGCCTTGCTAGTTGATAAAGATCGCAACCCAAGCTACCAACCCGCCACTTTAGACGAGCTAAGCGACGAGTTTGTACAGCACCACTTTGTCGCTCCTTGGGGCGCTGCGTCAAATCCATTAGCCGCACTATAGCCCTACTTAACAAACAACATAAACCTAATAAATAAGCAGCAGGAATAATCATGAGCAAACAAACAGTAGCATTTATTGGTCTAGGTAATATGGGCGGCCCAATGGCCAGCAACCTAATTAAAGCAGAGTTTAATGTGGTCTGCTTCGACCTACAAACCAGCCTCACTCAACCTTTAGTTGATGAAGGCGCAACGGCTGCTGCCACCGCGATAGACGCAGTAGTGGGCGCTAACTTCGTCATTAGCATGTTACCGTCGGGAGCTATTGTTGAAAGTTTATATATTCACGATACCAAGCTGTTAGATTATATTGCCCAAGACTGTTTAGTAATCGACTGCTCTACTGTCGCTCCGGAAAATTCACGCGCGCTGGCAAGCGCTGCCACCGCAAAAAATATTCGCGCAATCGACGCACCAGTATCTGGCGGCGTAGCCGCAGCCGCCGCAGGCACACTCGCCTTTATGTGTGGCGGCACAGAAGATGCGGTAGAAGATGCAAAAACAGTACTCGGCGTAATGGGCGCTAATGTGTTCCGCGCCGGTGATGCAGGGGCTGGCCAAATAGCCAAAGTATGTAACAACATGCTGCTAGCTATCCATATGACAGGTACTGCAGAGGCACTGCAACTAGGCGCTGACAACGGTTTAGATCCTGCAGTGTTATCAAATATTATGCTTAAAAGCTCAGGCGCAAACTGGTCGCTGGAGAAGTACAACCCCTACCCCGGCGTAATGGAAGTAGCTCCAGCGAGTAACGACTACAAACCTGGTTTTATGGTGAAGTTAATGCAGAAAGATTTGGGCTTAGCCATGGCCGCCGCCGATGCTAGCGATTCAAAAACCCCTATGGGTGAAATGGCCAATAAGCTATATAGCGAGTACTCGAATGATGAGACCTGTAACTTAGATTTTTCGAGTATTTTGAAATACTATCAACAAAGCTAAGTATAAAAAAGGTCATACTACGAAAAGCAATATGACCTCTAGCAATTGTTCAAATGATTTTATCGACTAAAACGTGCGTAACTCGTAGGGGTCTCCCATAAAGTCACATCAACAATTGGAAAACCCTGTAATTCAACAAACTCATAAATATGCTCCGCAATATATTCCGCTGTTGGGTTCTTTTTCATCACGTAGAATTTCTCGCCAGCTTGTTCCAATATCGGGATTATCGGATCATCAGCTGCCAGTAACATTGTGTGATCTAGATTCTCGTCAAGCCATTTTTTAACAACTGATTTAACATCACTAAAATCCATCACCATGCCGCGTTCGTCAAGATTTTCACTGGCCAATTTAATATCGACACTAGCATTATGGCCATGTAGATGCGCACAAGGCCCTACATAATTCAGTAATCTATGCCCATAACAAAAGGATATCGATTTAACAATTTCATACATACGTTTTCTAACCTACTAGTTCTGAGGATTAAGCATAAACTGTATTGTAGCCTAAACCTATTTCTTGATATGTAATTTTACCATCCCCACGGTTGAGCGTTGTTGTTATTCCTGACTACAGATACTTCTGTACGCTAATTGCACTATTAATTACGCTTTGACTAGACGGCTTGTCATCATTTTAGGTATCTTGGACACATAATAAATACAAGCTTAGAGATACTACTGATCATGAACCGAAGACAGTTTTCTAGCCTAGCTGCGTTAGCACTTGGCGGCACTATTCACTCGCAAGCCTTGGCCTCATTAATGGATAGCGACGCCAAGCATATATTCCTGCGGGATGCTTATACCACTGCCAGCGCTACTACTTTTTCTGGCGAACAACGCGCCATGGTTACTGTTGTCTGTGAAGCAATTATTCCTGAGACTGATAGCCCTGGGGCAACAATAGCTAAAGTACCTAGATTTATAGAACTCATTGCCTGCGAATGGATGACAGATCAAGAACGCGGCGAATTTTTTGCTGGTCTGCTTGAGATAGACCAACTAGCGATGAATCAATATCAACAAGGTTTTGCTAACTGCAGTGATGACCAAAAGATTACTGTTCTAGAGCAGATGGAAGACGCTAGCGATAACCATCCCTGGTATAACCTTGGCGCTGCCAGCGGCTTTGAAACCAGTGCGCCATTTATTGCCATAATTAAAGAGCTCACTATTTTTGGCTTTTTTATGTCAGAGGTTGGTTCAACCCAAGTATTGCGTATGAACCATTTTCCTGGTCGTTTTGAAGGTGACATACCGTTAGATCAAGACGCAAGTTCATGGGTATCCGTTCCACTAATGTAAGCAACCACGCTAGAAAAAGTTATGAATAATACCCATTTTGACGCAATAGTGGTTGGTTCAGGTATTACTGGTGGCTGGGCCGCTAAAGAGCTGACAGAGAAAGGCCTGCGGGTTTTAATGCTAGAACGCGGCTCAGATTTAAAACATAGCCAAGGCTATTTGGGGGAGCATGCACCTAACTGGAAACTACCTTATAACGGCTTACCTAACAGAGAACTATTGGCTACTGACTTCGCACAACAAGATGGAGGTTCAGGTGGCGCACTCGATTCCTCCACCCTGCATTATTTTAATAACGACAGACTTAATCCTTATTTATTTGATAAAAACAAACCTTTTTATTGGGTAAGGGGCTCACGAGTCGGCGGACGATCGCTAATTTGGGGCCGTCAAGTATATCGCTGGAGCCCACAAGATTTTGAGGCAAACAAACAAGATGGCCACGGAGTTGATTGGCCAATTCGTTATGAGGATTTGAAAGACTGGTACGCTTATGTTGAAAAATTTATAGGCGTAAGTGGACAGAAGGAAGGACTTGAACATTTTCCCGACGGTGAGTTTTTACCGCCAATGGAAATGTATTCGGTGGAAAAAACTATTAAAGCTAGACTAGAAAAAAAACGGCCAGACCTAACCATGACAATCGGCCGAGCCGCCATACTCACCCAAGACCATAATGGCCGCGCCGCCTGTCACTACTGCGGCCCCTGCCCACGCGGCTGCTCTACCGGCAGCTACTTTAGTACTCAAAGTTCTACCTTACCGGCAGCGGAAGCTACCGGGAGGTTAACGCTGAGACCAAACAGTGTAGTAGAAAAACTTCTTTACGATAAAGAAACAAACAAGGTCAATGCAGTAAGAGTAATAGATGCCAATACTAAAGAGGTTTTAGAGTTTAGTAGCGACATGGTGTTTATGTGTGCATCAACCATTGGCACTAACCAAATATTACTTAACTCTACGTCAGAATCTCACCCTAGTGGTATCGCAAATTCAAGTGGCACCTTGGGACAATATTTAATGGATCATCATATGACCGTCAGCGGTGTTGGTATTTTTGTCGATAATATTGATCGTTATTTTTATGGCTTCCGCCCAAATGGTACTTACATACCAAGGTTTAGAAATCTACCAGGGAATAACGACAATGTAGATTTTGTGCGCGGCTATGGCTTCCAATCCAATACTCTGCGCTTAGATTGGCGGCAAACCCTGCACCAAAAAGGTTTTGGCAAAGACTTAAAAGACAACTTACGTAAACCCGGCCCGTGGGCGCATTTGTTAACTAGCTTTGGCGAATGCCTACCTAATAAAAACAACCAAATGACATTAGATGATAGCCAGCCAGATCGCTATGGCATTGGCCAAGTAAAGGTTAATTTTGAATGGAGTGAGAACGAGATAAAAGCCGCCAGTGATGCCAAAGTGCAGGCTGAAGATATTTTAAAAGCGGCCGGCGCGGTAGCATTTATCTCAGGCGAAGCAGAGGCATCACCGGGCGCGGCCATACACGAAATGGGTGGCGCACGCATGGGACTCGACCCAAAAACATCGGTGCTAAACAAATGGAATCAGTCACATGATGTGCCCAATTTATTTGTCACTGACGGCGCCGCAATGCCATCATCTGCATCGGTAAACCCGTCACTTACTTATATGGCCCTTACTGCCAGAGCCTGCGACTATGCGGTTAGCCAATGGCGCGACGGACTTATATAGAGGCAGTTATGAACAATGCATTAACTAAAAGCACGCTGTTTGCCACTATTCTTGCAGGCGGCATTTACTTTTTAACGCCGCCACTGGTGATGTCTTTTTACGAGCTATATCATTTAGTAAAAATTGAATTCATCTATACGATTTATACCGCTATTAAATTTATCTCGGCCTACTTTATGCTGTGGGAATGGCGCGGAGTTACTTCTATCGCTATTGGCATCATCGGCGGATTAATCATGTATTGGCGCAGACAGAAAGCTAGCGCCATATAACTTGGCTAAGAATTAACTAGGAAACTAATCAAGATGAAGAAACTACTCTCATTAAGCATTGTGCTGGCACTAGGTATTGCCATTGGCTATACGACCCACTTTATGTCTGGTCAAACTCCACTAATCTACGGCCAAAAATGGCATGTGCATGACATTGCCCGCACCCAACCTAAAATAGTGACTCCTGCTCCGATAGCAAAGCCAGGCGCACCACCGTCAGATGCGATAATTTTGTTTGATGGCACCAATTTGGAAAACTTCGAAAACAAAGATTTAGAAATTAACGACGGCGCTATGATAATGGCCATGGGTAATCAGCAAACCAGCGACAGCTTCGGTGACGTACAGCTGCATATTGAATGGGCATCACCTTATCCATCAGACAACACCGGCCAAAACAAAGGCAATAGCGGTGTTATCTTTATGGGGCTATATGAAGTACAAGTGCTAAACAGTTATCAAAATGAAACCTACCCCGACGGACAAGCAGGCGCTGTCTATGGCGTGCACCCACCTATGGTCAATGCCATACGCCCGTCTAATGAATGGCAAAGCTATGATATATTTTTTCGTGCACCACGCTTTAATGCAGATGGCAGTTTGGATACACCTGCCCATGTCACTGTTGTCCACAACGGCGTATTGGTGCAGTTCAATCAAATATATAATGGGCAATCTGAATGGCGAAAAAATGGTGTCTATAAGCCTCATGCCGACAAGCTACCGTTGAAGTTTCAGTGGCATAACAGCCCGGTTAAATATCGTAATATTTGGATACGCCCGCTGGACGAATATAATCAATTGGACGCCAACAGTAAGCGATAAATTGACCCTCTGGCTGTAAATACCGTTGAGATACTTGCTATGCAAAATAAAATAAACCCATGGACGAGCATCTACTTTTTTATAAGCTTATTATTTACCGCAAGTGTTCTATCTAACAATACTGACTGGCCATCCCATGGGCACGATTATAATGAACAACGTTATAGTCAACTTACAGCCATTAACGAAGAAAACGTCAGTCAATTAGGTTTGGCCTGGTCTTTTGATACCGACTTTAATCGTGGCTTAGAATCAACTCCGATAGTCGTTGACGGCGTTATGTACGTTACCGGTAGCTGGAGTTTTGTTTATGCACTGGATGCAAAAACCGGTGAAATGTTATGGAAATACGACCCTAAAGTACCCAAAAGCTGGGGCCCAAAAGGCTGTTGCGGGGTAGTAAACCGCGGCGTCGCGGTAAAAGATGGCAAAGTTGTGGTTGGTACGTTTGATGCCAGGCTCATTGCGTTAAACGCGATCAATGGAGAGCTACTGTGGGAAACACAAGCTGCCGATATCAAAAAGTGGCCTTACACTATTACTGGCGCGGCCCGTATTGCTAAAGGCAAAGTTTTTATCGGCAATGGCGGCGCTGAATATGGCGTGCGCGGTTTTGTTGGCGCCTATGATTTAGAGACCGGCGCAGCCCTATGGCGGTTTTACACCGTGCCAGGCAACCCCGCAGACGGTTTTGAAAGCGAAGCATTAGCAAAAGCGGCTGATACTTGGAATGGAAAATGGTGGGAGCGCGGCGGCGGCGGCACAGTTTGGGACAGCATTGTTTACGATGAAGAACTAGACCAGCTTTATATTGGCACTGGCAATGGCACTCCTTGGAATAGAGATCAACGCAGCCCAGGCGGCGGTGACAATTTATATTTAAATTCAATCGTTGCGCTTAATCCTGACACTGGTGATTACATTTGGCACTATCAAGAGACCCCTGCCGATAATTGGGATTTTACTTCTACCCAACAAATGATTTTGGCCGACATGCCATGGCAAGGAAAACAACACAAAGTAATATGGCACGCACCTAAGAATGGATTTTTCTTTGTCATCGATAGAGAAACAGGAACGCCCCTGTCGATTGAGCCTTATACCAAAACAACTTGGGCTACCCACTACGATAAAAAAACCTGGCGACCAGTCGAAACCCCAGATGCTGATTATCAAGCCAACCCTGGGGAAAATATTTCTCCCTCATCACTGGGCGCTCATAACTGGCACCCAATGAGCTATAGCCCTGTAACAGGATTGGTGTATATACCCGTTACCAATACTGGTTCAGTGTACGAGTCAATGCCAACTGAATTCAAATGGGGCCATTGGAATACCGGCGTGCGACTACCAGCCCCCCCTGTAATTGGGATGCCTACTGTAGCTAAGAAAGTGCTACCTAAAATATTCCATGGCCATTTATTAGCCTGGAACCCCGTCACCCAAAAAGAACAGTGGCGAATAAATCACACCACCGGAGCAAACGGAGGCATATTAAGTACTGCGGGAAATTTACTATTTCAAGGTACATCGACAGCAGAACTGATCGCCGCCAGTGCCGATACCGGAGCCATAAAATGGCGCCACAATACGCAAGTCGGTGTTATAGCTGCACCTGTCAGCTACGCTGTCGATGGCGAACAATATATTGCAGTTGCAGCTGGCTGGGGTGGTGCTACTGGTTTAGCGGTACGATTTGACGGTAGGAACGAAGTGCCACCTAGCAGAATATTGGCGTTTAAACTTGGCGCAAAAAAAAACCTACCCACTGGCAGTAATATTTTCGAGTTAGTCGCTATACCACCGCGCACCAGCGCAAGCTCTGCAGAACTTAACGACGGCCTTGTTTTATATGCTGACCACTGCATGGTTTGCCATGGCGTCTCAGGCGTTTCTTCCAAATCCATTCCAGATCTTCGCAACCTGCCAATGTTTTTCTATGAGAACTTTAATCGAGTTCTATTAGAAGGAATGATGGAGTCTGCAGGTATGCCTAGCTTTAAGGGTGTGCTATCCACGCAAGAAGTCGACAATATATATGCTTACGTGATTGAAGAGGCGCATGCGCTGCGTGAGGAATCAGAGCCATCAATTTTCGATCCAATCATCAATGTATTTTATGATATTTTAGCCAACATAATTGCTTGGCTCGAAACCTAGTGATGGCAGCGCTGAAATGAACATTATTATTTTGGCTAACCGTGATATCGCCAGCAATTACGCAGTTAATTTGTTGCTGCCAAAACTGAGCGAAAATAAAATCACCATTTTTCTATCCGCCAAGGTTGGCGGTATTAGTAAAAAACCGGCAGAATTAATAAGGCTTAAATTTTTTGAGCAAGACTTATATAACCGTATTATCGCGCCACTGTTACCTAGCCCAGCTGAACGCAGCAGCAGCTTTATGACATTTGAACAGATGAGTGCCATATGCCAACAGCCAGTTATAGAACTTAATAATATTAATAGTATTGAAGGTTTGGCAATGCTAGACAAAGCCCAACCAGATCTGATTCTATCAATACGTTACGGGGTGATTTTGAAAAATGCGGCAATCAGCGCAGCCCGCATAGGAGTACTCAATCTTCACTCAGGCCTGCTGCCAAACTATCGCGGCGTTATGGCAACTTTTTGGGCCATGTTAAATGGCGAGAAAACTATTGGCACTACTCTGCATTACATTAATGATGCCAATATTGATACTGGTGATATAGTCGATACGACCACAATGAAAGTCGATGGCAGCCGCTCATATCTATCCCATGTGCTGGAACTTTATCAGCAAGGCAGTAACCTAATGGCCAATACTGTCAATAAAATAGCCAGTGATAAAACAATAGCTTGCCAGCCACAAATTGACGCCGGAAATTACTACAGCTTTCCAAACGATGAAGAGTTAAGCGCTTTTACTGCCAAAGGTCTAACCTTAGTAGACGAGCAAGAACTGACTCAGTTAATAACTGACCACTACTACTAAAACACGAGGCATTTTGTCAATGAGCGATATCCCAATGGGGTTTACTCCATTATTTAGAAGCAGCCCTTATTTAGATTTACTAGGCCCGCTATATAACAAAAAAAACGACGAGACTTTAGTTATAGGCTTTCGTGCCGAACAAAAAAATTGCAATGCCAGAGGTACTGTTCACGGCGGTATGTTTAGCAGTATTGCCGACGTAGCATTGGGCTATAACGCAGCTTTTAGCCGTGATGAACCCGTACCGATGGTAACCGCCAGTTTAACCATTGACTACGTTGGCGCGGCTAAACTTGGCGACTGGATTGAGGTACATACTGACGTGCAAAAAGTTGGCCGCAGTATGGCTTTTGCCAATTGCTACTTTATTGTCAACGACAAACGTATCGCCCGCGCCAGCGGCGTTTTCAATGTGTTATCTTCTTAGGCTAAATAAGTGAATGCGGAGTAATAAATGAGTGAGCAACAATATGCCGGTTTTTGGATACGAGTGGTGGCTTCTATCATCGACACTATATTCTTGTTGATAGTGCTACTCGCCATCGTGTTCGCTCTATATAGCGCCGGCTTAATAACCGACAACCCAGACGACTTAGGTATGGCAGGTATATTTCTAAACTATATTATCCCGCTTATTTTGGTACTTATTTTTTGGCATTATAAATCCGCCACTCCTGGCAAAATCATTACTCACATATCCATCGTTGATGCAGAGACCGGCGGCAAGCCCTCTTCTAGGCAATTTATTATTCGTTATATCGCATACTACATATCGGCTATCCCATTGCTGTTAGGTTTTATCTGGGTTGGCTTTGATCAACGCAAACAAGGTTGGCATGACAAACTAGCTAAAACAGTCGTAATAAAAACAAATCCCAACTAGTATTGACGCCTTGAAAACAGCCCTATATTTAGGCTACAAAAAATCAGAGAGTAGTAATGGACAAACAGTCAGATTCGTTTTTAGCAGAGTTTTTACGCCTTGAGTCAGCCGGTGGTATTTTATTAGTTTTGGCAGCAGTATTGGCGATGGTATTTGCTAACAGTAGGTTAGAAAGTATCTATGACTTATTTTTATCTACACCGGTAGAGATTCAAATAGGTAAGCTGGAAATAGCCAAACCCTTATTACTTTGGATTAACGACGGTCTAATGGCCGTATTCTTCTTTTTGGTAGGATTAGAGCTAAAGCGAGAACTGATTGAAGGTGAACTTGCTGATAGACGTAACATTATCTTGCCGGGCATAGGCGCTATTGGCGGCATGGCTATTCCGGCCGCAATCTATATATACTTTAACTACAACGATCCAATAGCAATGAAAGGCTGGGCAATCCCTGCTGCTACTGACATTGCGTTTGCTCTGGGCATACTATCTCTGCTGGGGTCACGGGTACCTACATCACTTAAAATATTCTTAACTTCGTTAGCGATATTCGACGACATTGGCGCGATACTTATTATTGCCTTTTTCTACACTGCACAAATATCAACAATAGCTTTAATCGTAGTTGCCTGCTGTGTTCCACTATTGGCGCTAATGAACAAGCGTGATGTTATCTCGAAAAGTGCCTATATTTTTGTGGGCATGATTATGTGGATAGCGATGCTCAAATCAGGCGTGCACGCTACCTTAGCCGGGGTATTGCTGGCGATGTTTATTCCAATCAGTAGCAAAAAATCTCCACTTGAGTCACCACTAAAAGATTTGGAGCATGACCTGCACTCATTAGTCGCCTTTGCAATCCTGCCAATATTTGCCTTTGCTAATGCAGGCATTAATCTAAGCGGGGTTGGTCTGGAGCAGCTAAGCCATGGGGTACCGTTAGGTATTGCATTGGGCTTAATTATTGGCAAGCAAGTAGGTATTTTCGGCTTATGTTTAATAGCGATCAAATTGAAATTAACCAGTCTTCCCAAAAACATGTCATGGGCTAGCCTATACGGCACCTCGGCACTATGCGGCATAGGCTTTACAATGAGCTTATTTATTGGCTCATTAGCATTCGAGGAAACCGGCGTCGACAAACTGTTCGACGAACGGCTTGGTATTATTTTCGGGTCGCTAGTATCGGGGGCTATTGGCTATATTATTTTGCGGCTGAGCTTACCTGAGAAAGAACAACAAGCTAGCTAAACGTACACTAAAAGGGCAGTACTCGATCAAATTTTAGCCAAAAAAATATAACAGAGGCTGAATATTTGCTAATGGCTGTCGCTACTGCAGCCCACTCGCCTCAAGTATCTATGACGGCTTAGAAACAGTAGTCTAAAAGCCTAAATCTAAACGTCGTAATCATGAGTAACCTATAACGACTAATGGCAAGTAGTAGTATCATTTAATTTATTATAAATCTTATTATCATCGGCGCTAATTAATGACCAATTTAATTGAAATAAATAGACAACCTGTTGAACTCTACAAAATTCTAAAATTTGAGGCTCTTGTCGCTAGTGGTGGCGAAGCCAAAATGGTTATCAATAGCGGTCTGGTGCAAGTCAATGGGACTATTGAAACCCAAAAGCGCAAAAAAATAGTAGACGGTGATTCGATAGAATTTTCAGGACAGACCTTTCTGATAAAATATAAGGCTGATTAAAGCGGCCATCAATTATGCCGTCTAAAGCGATTGCCCTATTTTGGCATGAGCTTCTATACTGAATTCCTAGTTAACGATACTTTATTCAAGTTGGAATCCACTATGTCACTTACCTTTGATTCAGCCCGTCTACCCAACCCTGCCGTAACCCAAGATCACGAAGCTTGGCGGGACCAGCTGCGCAAATTTGTTGATAAGGAAATAGCGCCCTTTGTTGATGAGTGGGATGAGCAAGGCTTTTTACCTGATGAGTTATGGGGCAAAGCTGCAGAATTCGGGCTGCTAGGGCTAGGCTATCCCGAGCAATATGGCGGCACTAGCGAAGGCATCGATCTCTATCACGTTAATATCGTTAGCGAAGAACTATGCCGTACCAGTCTTGGCGGTTTACCTAGTACCTTATTGTCTCACGGCATTGGTATGCCACCGGTGGTTAACTTCGGTAAAGACGCCTTAAAGGATGAAATCATCCCACAAGTGATCGCTGGTAAAAAACGTATCGCACTTGCCATTACTGAGCCATCTGGCGGCTCTGACGTGGCCAACTTACAAACCACCGCCAAACGCGAAGGCGACTATTACATTGTTAATGGTAGCAAAACGTTTATCTCTGGCGGCATGGGCGCAGATTGGTTTACGACTGGCGTTAGAACCGGCGGCAAAGGCGGCGCAGGCGTGTCCTTAATCGTCATACCGGCAGATTTAGCAGGCGTGAGTCGTACGCCCTTAGATAAGAAACAAGGCTGGTGGTGCAGCGATACCGCAACCATTTACTTTGACAATGTCAAAGTGCCGGTTGAAAACTTACTGGCCGAAGAGGGCCATGGCTTTTTAGTAATCGCGAATAACTTTAATAACGAACGTATGGCGATGGCAACCATGATGGAAGCGAGCTGCCGGGTATGCTTGGAAGAAGCGGTTAAATGGGCACAAGAAAGACAAACGTTTGGTAAACGCTTAGCCGACCACCAAGTGATACGTCACAAAATTGTCGAAATGAAACAGCGAATCAATAGCTGTCAGGCATATATACAAGTGTGCTGTCGCCAGATGCAGGATGGCACCATTAGCTTTGGCGACATCGCCATGCTAAAAGTCCACGCCAGCCTAACCATGGAATATTGCGCCCGCGAAGCAATGCAGATACTGGGCGGCGCAGGCTATATGCGCGGTAACAAGGCCGAACGTATCTATCGTGAAGTGCGAGTAAATGCCATCGGCGGCGGTTCAGAAGAAATCATGCGCGATCTAGCGGCAAGCCAATACGGTTTATAAGTAGTTACTATTTGGCGCGTTGCTGGCAATAAAAAATTCGCCTAATTTAAGCGCAAGCGAGACTTTTGCTGAGACCCTGCCTGAGACTTCATTGACTTGTGTAGGGCGACAAGCCTAACAGCAAAGTCCTGCATGCTAACATTGGTGACAGCGGTGCTGTCGCTCATTAGCTCATCAAATAAATGTTTAAAATTTTCATCGTTTTTATATTGCTCAAATTCACGGATTACTACAATTTCATCGCCGCCTTGTTCCAGCCACTGATACATCAAATTAGTCGCGGCCACCACGTCTGCGTCTTTGCAGGCCCGTTTAAACTGTTTCTCTAAATTAACACGTGGCAGCGGCTTGCAGCGCTTCACTAATTGAATAAGCTTTAACGCCAAAATAAGGGCGATAACGAATAATATAACTAAAGCTAAAACCTGCACTATCCGGTCTTTATTATTCTGCAGTAAATCGACAACACTAACTGACTGATCATTTACTGCACTTTCTGCAACCGGCGCGCCCGCTCCTACTATGACAGTCAGCTTTGGCAATTCCTCGACTTGCACAGAATTGTTAGTGGTATCCCACCAATAGAATTCTTGCTCTGGGATAATATATTCGCCTTGCTTCTCTGCCACATAAGTTAGCTCTTGCGTACGAGCAGCCAAATAACTACCGCGATTTACTGAGTCCTCTACTTTGGGCAATTTTTCATATACCGCTAAGCCGTCATATTCCTTAGCGGTTAGCGTCGGCAACATCATCGCAGCAATGTCATCCGCTTTTATTTCAATCGTTCGAACAACAGCATCACCCACTCGCAGCGTTTCAATATCACGACTTACACTTTGCTCTACTCTCAAACTACTGGTTGCTACCCATTGTTTCTGCTCAGCCAGTGGCCTTGGTATAACAGCAGAAAAACTAATGGGTGAGGTTTTTACCTTGCCTTCAATTTCACCACCATTACCATCGGCAATTGCTAAGGTCAGTTCTATTTCAGGTACGATAAACCTCGCTGCACGCTGAGGATATAGCGCAATAGTCCATACCTGCACTACCCAGGTCTGCCCCGCCTCTCGCTTGGTAGAATTATTAGCAAACTTCTCACGGCGCAATACCACCACGTCATCAATATCGAACAAGCCAATTTTGGTACCACCAGCAAACCATGTAGTGGTTGCTACCTCTAAGTTTAATAGTACTTGCTGCGACACAACCGCATCAGCCCCAGGCTGTAGCCAAGCATTCACCGTTAGCTGGCCGCCTTCGACTAAGGCTTTCAGCCGCATATTTTGATCTGACCAAACGGCGCTACTCGAAACAAGCATAATCAATAGGAGGAAAAATTTACTCTTCACTTACGCCTCCTCGCTCTGCCGCTTGTAACTGCATAGCAAACTTAACCGCTAAAAACCGTGAAGGGTCGCGCTGCACTTGGCGCAGCCACATTTGCTGAATAGTTTCATCTGCCAGAATCTGTTCAGCGCTAAATTGCTCAGGGGCACTAACATTGATGTCATCGCGCTCAGCGCCTTGAGCGCGCAACGGGTCATCTTCGCCAAACTCAGTAGTATCTTCGCCTTGCTCTGCTTGCTGACTTTCGCTCATACGATTAATTTGATCGATAATATCTTGCACAAACTTTCTATTGTTAGCTGCGCCAGGGAAATCAGGATTACGTTTTAACAACCAATCGTAAGTCTCTACGGCATACACATAGTTCTCACTTTGCGCCCATGCATTGGCCAAGTTAAATATACCCTCATCGGTATCAATAGCCGACCACACATCAACTGCAGCCAAAAAGTTTTCATCAAAATAATAAGACAAGCCCTGCCAAGCCACATTATCAAAGCGTTGCGCGGCGGTTTCATAATCCCCTTGTTTGAAATAGAAGTAACCTTGCTGGTCAGGTGTCATCCATAAATCGGCCAAGTTAAATTCATCGGCTTCAACCGTTGGGGAGATTGACGCACTGCTGATAATAATTGCTAATAAACACCAATGAATATTCCAGCCTTTTCTAAACCACAATAATAGAATTAAAGCGATTGGGAATAATAGGTAATAGCCAGAATCTAACCATGGACGGTTATCGTCAATGACATTAGATAGATGATTATTAATGCGTCGATTTAGTTTAACGACATCAGTTTCATCAACCGTGATTGGCTGATAATAACCGCTAGTGGCATCGGCTAATGCTTTCAACTGGCTAACTTCCAATGGGAAAAACGTTTCGCTAGCCTGCGCCTTGATTTCGTCTGTTTGCGTTGCAGTACCAACTCCTAATATCAACAACTGATCTTGGCGCGCGCTAAAAAAAACGCTATAGCTGGCGACAGCATCAGGATTAGCTGCATCAGTTACTAACAACAAAGTGCCAGGTAAACCAGAGTCATCAAGCATTCGCTTAGCTATTGGTAAGACTTTCTCTGGTTTTTTGCCTTTACGCGGCATCATCGAAGTAACCAAAGCATCCAAAAAGTTCGCTACCACTTTAGGGTCATTGGTTAAGCGAATCACCGCATGACTACTGCCGGAAAAAACCACCAAACCCGTTCTAGCGCCGCCTCGTTTAGCCATTAAATCTTTAATTTTGTGCTTTGATCGCTCCAGCCGCGACGGCTGTATATCTGACTGATCCATTGAATAGGACAAATCGATGGCGACAACCAATATCGCTTCATCTTGAACAAAAGGACTAGCGCGCTGCTGCCAACTTGGCCCAGCTAAAACAATGCCGCACAGACACAGCAACAATAAGGCGACCGTTGCAGGATTAAACATTGAGGAAAACTTTCGCGGTACCAGCATTGCCGCAAACAAATGAGGAGCAATAGCTTCTCTCCATTGAGTACTGGCTTTAGACCGATTTTTCAAATAAACAATGGCGAACAAGGTCCCGGGTAACATCAGTAACCACCACGGCCGCATGAAATGGAACTGGGTAATAAATGCGGATAATGAGTTCCAGTCAATCATGCGCCACCTGCCTATTACGCAGATACATCAGCAACCCCATCAACGGGAAAAAAACGGCATAGCCCACCACCACAATGGCGATGGGAACATGATGCATTGACAGCCTAGGCCGATATGACAAAGTTTCATAAAGCTCTGGTTCTAATTCATTAATACGTTGATAGATCGCCGCCAACTCGTCTCGGTCACCCGCATAATAATATTCACCCGCGGTAAGGCTAGCTACCGACTTCAGCACGGCAATATCCAGCGCTTCTTCGCCAGTTGTTTCAGGGTCACCAATAGCAATGGTATAAATCGTAATACATCTGGTTTGAGCCACTTTGGCGGCATCAATAGGCGGCACTTTACTGCCAGTATCATTGCCATCTGTCAGCACAATCAATATTTTATTATCGCTATCGCTTTTCTCAAATAAACTAATCGCCAGGCCAATGGCATCGCCAAACATAGCGCTGTTTCCGGCCATGCCTATTTCAGTTTCTCCTAGTAATTCCAGCCAAGCACTATGATCTTGGGTAAACGGTGCTTGTAAGAACGCTGCATCGCCAAATACAATCAAGCCTAAACGGTCATACTCACGCTGGCTGACAAACTCACTCAATACCGATTTAACCGCGGTTAAACGATCAACGTTTTCGCCGGTCTCAGTACTAAAATCTTGCACTTCCATTGAACCCGATAAGTCTACTGCTACCATTAAATCTCTGGCCGACTTATTTTGCGTTTGCGGCTCGCCAACCAGCTCTGGTTTAGCCATCGCTACAATTAATAAAACCCACGCTACGGCTAACCAAATTTTTTGAAACCACATGCGCTGTTCAACAGTTACCCCGTCAGCAGGCGTTTGCCCCGTCAAACTAACTAAGCGCGCAAAAAATGGCACCCGTAAAGAATCGGTAGGCTCCTTATACTCGGGGGCAAAGGAGTAAACCAGTAATGGCAAGGGTAATAGCAAAAATAACCATGGATAGGCAAACTCAATCATAGCCAACCTCGTTAACCACATGACTGGTGATCCAGCTTTCGCAGCTATCGAATAGAGTTTGAATATCCGGTGTTGACTGCGGCCAGCTTGCCGCCGGACTATATGCTACAACTAGTAAGGTATTAGCTCCCCCAAAGTTTTTATCAGGCAACGTAGTATGCAGAAAATCTATCCACGGCTTGCCGCTTAGTTGCGCGATCTCACTACGAGGATACGCTTGCAGCGCAACCGATTTTAATAGGGCTGGCACTTCATTCACAGCAGCGGTATTACCAGCCTCAAATAAATTTCTAATTTCAGATAAGGCCTGTAGCCCTTCACGTCGATACCAATTTTTCTGCCATAATTTCCAAGCTAAAAAACTACGCCAGAGAATATAAGTAATTAGTAAAACACCAATTATCTTCCAGCCAACGGTCTGTGGTATTAATGAGATTGACTCAGGTAAGATTACTTCATCAATGCCATGCAACAGGTAATTGCCAAAACTATTACCTAGCTCAGCGCGCTCAGTCATGTGGGTCTCGCTTACGAGCTTGGCCTAGTGATAGTAATATTTGGTCTACTATTGGTACATCAGTATTGATCTCAATCACTGGCACGGCATATTTTTTTAGCTCACCCTGTAAGTAACTTATATTACTGGTAAAATCACTTTCAAAATCTTGCTGCAACCCTTTATAGCCACTATCGACTGCAATTTGGTTAAACCCATCACTCACTACCAAACGCTGCTGTGGCGGTAATTCCTTCTCTAACGTGTCATGGACAAATGGAACAATGAAATCGTTATGACCCGACAAACGCTTAATATACTTAACCGTATTATCATCCCAGCCTTGTAAGTCACTAATTAAAATAATCAGTGCATCGTGGCGACATAGCTCGCTAGCTTTTTGTAACGCAACATTAAGCTGGTCGTTATTACTGTTAACTTTATAGCTGGCGATGAGAGCGTTATTCATTTTTACGGTTTGATGCAAAATTTGCATCACCCCTCTTTCGCTCCGACGTGGCTTAATTTCAACCGCCTCGTCATCGTTAAAAACAACCGCACCAATACGGTCGCCGGTAGATAACACCTGCCATGCGCACAGCGCTGCAACTTCACTTGCCACCACCGACTTCATTTTATTTTTACTACCAAAGAACATCGACATGCGCTGGTCGATTAGCAGTAGTACCGAATGCTCACGCTCTTCGTTATAAACTCTGATATGGGGCTTTTTGGTGCGTTTGGTAACACGCCAATCTAATGCGCGAATGTCATCGCCTTGGCGATAGTGGCGCAACTCTTCAAAGTCTAAGCCACGGCCCCGCAATTTGGAACGATTACGACCCGACAATACGCCACCCACTGGCTGGCTGGGCAAAAAGCTAAAGCCTTTGGCCTTATGTCGCAGCGCCACTAGGGTGGACATTTGTGCGTAAATGCGTGAATCGATAGTCATAGCTATTGCTCGCTTAAGCTACGGCAACTTGTTTAATAATCTCTTTAATCACATCGTCACTACTAATGCCTTCGGCAATCGCTTCGTAACTTAACACTAAGCGATGGCGCAGTACTTCCACCACTACGGCACGCACATCATCAGGGTCGACAAAGCCCTTACCTTCCAGCCAAGCATGCGCTCTAGCTGCTTTATCTAAACCGGTACTGGCACGAGGGCTTGAACCCACATCTATCCAATTTTTTAATTCACTATCAGGGTAACGCTCGGGCTTTCGTGTTGCCATGACTAAAGCAACAATATATTTCTCAACATTTTCGGCAATATGTAAGTCTCTAATTTCCGCTCTAGCAGTGAAGATATGATTTTGATCAACTTTACTAAGTTCTTCACTAACAGGATTTTCTTCAGCTCGCACTAATCTAATCACCCCCAACTCGGCTTCATCTTCAGGATAATCTATGGTTACCTTCATTAAAAACCTATCCATTTGCGCCTCAGGCAGAGGATAAGTTCCTTCTTGTTCAATGGGGTTTTGAGTAGCCAATACCATAAATAACTCAGGTAACTTATAAGACTTACCGCTAACAGTGACTTGGCGCTCTTCCATGGCCTCTAGCAAGGCTGCTTGAACTTTGGCTGGGGCGCGGTTTATTTCATCGGCCAGTACCAGGTTGGCAAATATTGGTCCGGGTTGAAATGTCAGCTGCTCACTATCACCATCAACATGATAAACATCAGTGCCGGTAACATCAGATGGCAGCAAATCAGGGGTAAACTGAATTCGGCCGAGATCTGCCTCAATAGCATTAGCCAAGGTTTTTACTGCCCGTGTTTTGGCTGTACCAGGAAGACCCTCAAGCAATAAATTACCGTTACACAGCAAACCAATAATAATCTTATCGATAACATTATCTTGGCCAATCACTGCTTTTTGCATACTGGCTTTAATATTATTGATTGCTTCTAAAGCATCCGACATAGTTCCATCCCCAATTAGTTGAGATTATTATCACCCAAGACCTAAGCTAATACGATGTCAATTTTTTAGTCAGCATCCCCATAACAGAAAAGCCCCTTGTCAGCATAACTAACAAGGGGCTTTTTAACTAAAAGACCTTACAAAAAGCGTGATATCAGTTCTTTCATAACCTCATTGGTGCCGCCGTATATTTTTTGCACACGGCTATCAGCATATAAACGTGCAATTGGGTATTCCCACATATAGCCATAACCACCATGCAATTGCAGACATTCGTCAATAATTTCGCATTGCTTTTGGGTACACCACCATTTAGCCATAGACACTTTTTCAGCGCCTAATTTACCTTCCATATGCTCAAGTAAACATTCATCAACAAAACTACGCATGACTGTCGCTTCAGTTTTACATTCCGCTAACTTAAAGCGCGTATTTTGAAACGCCATAATGGGCTTGCCAAAAGCTTCACGTTCTTTGACGTAATCAATCGTCGTTTCTACTGCCATCTCAGACGCTGTTGCCGCATTCATGGCTATGCTTAAACGCTCTTGTGGCAAACTTGTCATTAACTGAATAAAACCTTGGCCTTCTTCTGGACCAAGCAAGTTAGCTTGAGGTATCCGTAACTCGTCAAAAAATAGCTCAGAGGTATCTGCTTCTTTCAAACCAATTTTTTCAAGATTGCGGCCACGAGCAAAACCCGACTCTGCTTTATTGGTATCTAAAATCACCAAGGAGATACCTTTACCACCTAAAGTAGGATCAGTTTTACAAACTATAATAATTAGCTCCGCATGCTGCCCATTAGAGATAAAGGTTTTAGAACCATTAATAATATAATCATCGCCATCTTTTAAGGCTGTGGTTTTTATTGACTGCAAGTCAGAACCAGTACCAGGTTCTGTCATCGCAATAGCACCAACCATTTCGCCTGTTGCCATTTTTGGCAACCATTCCTGCTTTTGCTCTTCAGTACCGAATTCTAGTATGTAATGAGCAACAATATGGGTGTGTACACTGTTGCCACCTCCAACAGATACCGCTGCACCGCCACGCATCATTGCATCTAGAATAATTGCTTCATGTAAAAACGTGCCACCAGCACCACCATATTCTTCAGGAATACTGGCACATAATAACCCTGCCTCACCAGCTTGATTCCAAGCGGCACGGTCACACATGCCGGCTTTTTCCCACTCTTCACGCTTAGGGTCAAACTCTGCTTTAGTAAAACGATACGCCGCATCATGCAAAATACGCAGTTCATCATCTACCCATTTAGAATTTAAAATACTCATTAGCTTTGCCTTTGTTTAATACATAAAAGTTAGTAGTTTAAAAAACTAATAAAAATAGCGCGCACTGCCCGCCATTTCAACTGATTTTAATCAACGAACAACTCGCCTTTAGCAGCCTTGTCTAACAACAGCTTAGGCGGGTTAAATCTGTCGCCATAAAGCTCTGCTAGCTCACTGCTGCGTGCGATGAAGTTATCCAGACCATAGGTGTTAACGAACTGCAGGAAGCCGCCAGTCCATGGTGGTGCGCCGATACCAAAAATCGAACCGATGTTACCATCGCGAACAGTACGCAATACATTTTCCTCAAGACATTTGATCGACTCGATTACCTGACGGAATAAAATACGATCTTTAATATCATCATGGGAAATATTTACGTTAGACTTGCCATACAACTTACGTAATTCAGGCCAAACAGTTTTAGCACCATTTTCTGGGTAGTCATAAAAGCCGCCGTTATAGGCTTTACCTTCACGACCTAGCTCACCACAAACTTTTGCAATAACACGCTCACCCGCTGATTCGGGCAATGTTTCCCCACGCTCGGCAAGCAATTTACGGTTAGCATTCATTACTTTTAGCGCTAGCTGCTGACTAACTTCGTCTTGCTGCGCCAATGGGCCTACTGGCATACCAATAGCCATCGCTAAGTTGTCGATAAGTATCGGATCAACACCCGACTCCAGTAATTCAGCGCCTTCATCTAAGAACTTACCAAATACCCGCGAGGTGAAAAACTGCAACACATCATTAACAACAATCGGTGTTTTACGAATTTGTAAGACAAAATCAAAAGCCGCTGCCAAGGTGGCATCAGAAGTGTTTTCACCACAGATGATTTCAACCAATGGCATTTTGTCGACTGGCGAAAAGAAATGCAGACCAATAAATTTGCTGCTGTCACGCGACGCTTCGGCCAAAGTGGTAATTGGCAAAGTCGAGGTGTTAGAGGCAAAAATAGCATCTTCAGCTAAATGCACTTCAGCTTCTTTAGTAACAACCGCTTTCAATGCAACTTCTTCAAACACCGCTTCAATTACCAAATCACAGCCGGCTAAATCTTCTGCCTTATCGGTCGCTAGTATTAAATCAAGATGGGCTTGTTTTTTCTCTTCAGTACTACGACCGCGTGAGATCGCTTTGTCTAAGATCTTAGTTGAATAAGCCTTACCTTTTTCAGCAGCTTCTGCGCTAATGTCTTTAAGCACTACCTGAATACCAGAGCGCGCGGCTTGATAAGCAATACCTGCGCCCATCATGCCAGCACCAAGTACGCCAACTTTCTTAATGGTTTTCTTCTCAATGCCTTTTGGGCGAGAACCACCAGCGTTTAGCTCATTCATCTGGAAGAACAATGTTGAAATCATATTCTTCGCAACTGGGCCTAACGCCAGTTTCAAAAAGTAACGTGTTTCAATCATTAACGCGTTATCAATATCAACTTGGCAACCTTCAACCGCCGCCGACAAAATCGCTTGTGGCGCAGGCATTAAGCCTTTGGTCTGCTGAAACATCATCGCCGGAGCAATCTGTAATAATTGCGCTAGCTTAGGGCTACTTGGCCCACCACCTGGAATTTTAAAGCCTTTAACATCCCATGGCTGAACGGCTACTGGGTTGGCTTTAATCCATGCTTTGGCTTTCGCCATCATGTCATCGCGATCAGTTGCTAGCGCTTCAATTAGCTTCATTTCTAACGCTTTAGCAGGCTTAACTTTTGAACCTTGGGTTAAGAAAGGTATCGCATCTGAAAGGCCTATTAATCGCGGCAATCTTGCAACGCCACCCCCACCAGGCAATAAGCCGAGCTGGGCTTCAGGCAAACCAATTTGGATCTTATTATCATCAATCGCCACACGATAATGACACGCTAAGCAGATTTCATAACCGCCTCCTAGCGCTGCACCATTAATCGCTGCAACAACAGGCTTGCCTAATGTTTCCAGACGTCGCAACTGACCTTTTATAGCAGTAGAGCTTGCCATAAAATCTTCAATTTTGTCTTCACTAATTTTTACTAGCTGTGTTAAGTCACCGCCAGCAAAAAATGTCGTTTTAGCCGAGGTAATGACTACACCTGCTATATCGTCTTTCTCTTTTTCTAGTCTTGCTACTGTTTCTTCCATAAAAACTTCGTAGCTTTGATTCATGGTATTTACCGACTGCCCTGGCATATCCATGGTGATCGTAACAATGTTGTCACTGTCTTTATCAAAATTAAAACCTGTCATATCAATAACTCCTGCGCTAAACGCGTTCTACAATTGTTGCTATACCCATACCACCACCAATACAAAGTGTGCATAAGCCATAGCGCAAGTTTCTGCGTTCTAGTTCATCAATCACGGTGCCGGTAATCATTGCACCCGTTGCACCCAATGGATGCCCCATCGCGATAGAACCGCCGTTCACATTAATTTTTTCAAAGGGCACATTCATTTCAGCTTGAAAGCGCATAACCACCGCAGCAAATGCTTCATTCACTTCAAACAAGTCAATATCGTCTACGGTTAAGCCAGCTTTAGCCAACGCTTTACGCGCTGCAGGCGCTGGGCCAGTTAGCATAATGGTTGGTTCACTGCCGACAACCGCAGTAGCAACAATACGTGCGCGTGG
Source organism: Pseudomonadales bacterium (assembly GCA_046710535.1). GTDB lineage: Bacteria > Pseudomonadota > Gammaproteobacteria > Pseudomonadales > CAWVSB01 > CAWVSB01. The sequence continues at coordinate 17,875 of JBKEHH010000007.1, read as the reverse complement.
GGTTAAACCAAGCTCTTTACCTTTAGCTTCAGAACCAATCAATACAGCCGCGCTGCCGTCAACAATACCTGACGAGTTGCCCGGGGTATGAATATGGTTAATCGCGCTAATTTGCGGATATTTAGATAGTGCAAGGGTGTCAAAACCCAAGCCGCCCATCATCTCGAAAGAAGGCTTAAGTGAACCCAAAGCTTCGATAGTGGTATCGCCACGAACGAACTCATCTTTTTCAAGAATCATTAAACCGTGCATATCGGTTACTGGCACTACGGAGCGGTCAAAATAGCCAGCCGCTTGTGCCGCAGCCGCTTTCTGTTGCGAGCCAAGCGCAAAGGTATCAACGTCTTCACGACTAAAACCGTCAAGGCTAGCAATTAAGTCAGCTGAAATACCTTGTGGTACGAATTTAGTTTGGGCAGCCGTTGCTGGGTCCATCGCCCAAGCACCGCTATCGCTACCCATTGGCACCCGAGACATAGACTCGATACCACCAGCCACGACTAAATCTTCAAAGCCGCTACGTACTTTCATCGCCGCCAAGTTAATCGCTTCTAAGCCAGAGCCACAAAAACGGTTTAGTTGAACACCGGCAACACTCTCATGCCAGTCGGCAACCATAGCAATAGTCTTAGCAATATCGGCGCCCTGCTCGCCTACTGGCGTAACACAGCCAAATACTACGTCATCAACTTGCGATGTATCGAGATCTAAACGGCTTTGCAGCGCGCGTAAAATACCTGCGCCTAAATCAACCGGTTTAACCGGATAAAGCGAGCCAGAGGCCTTACCGCGGCCTCGTGGTGTACGTATTGCTTCAAAAATATAGGCTTCTGTAGCCATGTTACAACTCCCGTAAAATTAACAAGTAAAAGTTCGACCAGCATAATTAGTCATCTTGCCGTTTTAACCAATGACATAAATGTGCAAAATAACTGTCTTTAATCATATAAAAGCTACCACTTACGGCGTAAAATGTTTAAAAACAAATACTTACAGGCCATAACAGCAATGGAGATACCTACTCTCCCGATTAAGTACATCAACTCTATTTTGACTGCAGCAGAGTCAAAAGGGTTCGACCGTGGCAAAATTTTGACCGCCGCGGCTGTAGCCCCCGCTATGCTCTCTAGCGACATCAACCGCGTGCCTTGCGCTACCTTTACCAAATTAACAGCAACCGTTGCCTTTATGCTGGAAGATGAAGCCCTCGGTTTTTTGGACAACCGTCTTAAGCCAGGCTCGTTTGCCATGATGTGCCATGCCTGCATTAGTAGTTCCAGCCTCAGAAAACTGATGCAGCGTTGGGCCAAATTTTATCAAATTGTTACTGACGACTTCACCATGGAGTTAGTCGAAGAAGGTGATTGGGCTAGATTTACCCTTACCGCTCATGAAGGCATGCGAGACCCTGAAAATTACCTGACGCAATCATTTCTCGGAATTATGCATCGCACTGCCAGCTGGTTTATCGATAAGACAGTAGTGCTAGACCATGCCAACTTTATCTATCCTAGGCCAAGCCATGCCAACGAATATAATTTTCTATTCTCGAGCCCGGTCAAATTTAGCCAACATGAAAACAGCATAGTATTTAGTAGCAAATATTTAGATGCTCCTATTACTCAAGACCAACGGTCACTGAAAATATTTTTGGCTAGCGCGCCAATGGGATTAATGTCTAGTCCTGACAACGACAACAGTTTGGTAACCAAAATCAGACGCCTGATCAAAAATGATGTCGCCACTGAATTTCCAGAATTTGAAGAAGTCGCCAAACAACTGTTCTTTACAGGAGCGACGCTAAGACGCCGCCTGCGCAATGAAGGCAGCTCCTATCAGCAAATCAAAGACGATATTCGCCGCGACACAGCTATTCATTTACTCGCACGCGGCGATACTCCAATAGAAGAAATCGCTATGCAAGTAGGTTTTTCAGAAGCCACCTCTTTTTTTAGAGCATTTAAACGCTGGACCGGCGTGACGCCCAGGGCTTACTTAGATGGCGCGGATAGTTAGTATTGTGCATACATCCTCTATACACATGCTAGCCTCTAATTGATAAAGGTATAGTGATGCATGACTATATCTTTCTATTACCTATCGCAGTGTTTTTATTATTGGGCGTAATTAGTCCAGGACCTAGTTTCATCTTATTAGCTCAAACCGCCATGGCTAAAACACGCGCCGAGGCCATAGCAACAGCTGTTGGAATGGGTGCTGGGGCAACAATATTCACTATTACTGCATCAATAGGTCTGTTCATCTTGCTTGAAAGCGTGCCGATGATTTATCTAGGCTTAAAAATAGTAGGTGGAAGTTATTTGTGCTTTTTGGCATTAAAAATGTGGCGTAGCGCCAATATCTCTATGGAACAAAATATTGATAACAGCAAAAATGACCATGGCTTAATAAAAATGTTTTTCGCTGGTTTGTTTACTCAATTGAGTAACCCCAAAACAGCTATTGTTATTGGTGGCGTTATAGCTGCGTTTTTACCCAAGGAAGTACCCGCATACTCCTATTACATTATCTGCTTGCTAGCTTTTATTATTGACTGTGGCTGGTATACGTTAGTAGCTACTTTATTGTCTACATCAAAAGCACAAAAAAACTATGTGAAATTTAAAAAGATTATTGGCAGAGTTGCTAGCGGCTTTATTGGAATAATAGGCATCAAGTTGATTTTCAGCCAACAATAAATAGTTACAGCTTGGGATTGGAAGAAGGTCTTTATAAAACAATTGATTTATTGCTGTAGGCTATCTTTTGATTAGGTGAATAAAATAATAATAACAAGGAATAGAAAATGTCGAAGCCTTACTATTTAATTGCAACCTTGCTCATACTGCTACCAAACCAGTTACTTGCGGCCTCAACACTGCCACCAATGATATTCATCCCTCTCAACCGATTAAAATTTTTATTTTCCTCACTATTTGTTTCAGACGATCAATCGAAAAGCAGCGACGCTTGAATTGGTTTTTTGGTGCGGTGACAGTGTTATATCTATCATCAAGCATGCATGTTTTTCAGCGCTTTTTCCCCTCACCCAATAGTGTTTTACATGAGATATATATATATATATCTTTCACACTGTTTATTTACTTTATCTTTTATTGGATGAAAACTTGGCGCGGTAAAAGCATAGGCTAGCATAGATTTGGCAAGCTGGCAGACTGACCAGCCTTTGTTGTAAGCGAGCAACTGACTTGGCGGTGTATTACCAATGGTTTGATTTCAGCCATAATCATCACATTGTTTTTTATTGTTAGTATTTATTTTGAAACAGATAAAAAACTTGTAGCTATTGCTAGTTAATATAAATTCTAGGCACGCGCTCTGGCATTCTTGCCATCATTTCATAACCGCTAGTATCAACGTAACTAGCTACCTCATTAGTAGATAGTGCTTCACCCCACAAAATCACTTCATCACCAATTTTCACATTCTCAATATCGGTAACATCAATTGAGATCATATCCATGGATACCCTACCGGCTAACTCAACCCGCTGCCCGTTAATCAATACTGGAGTTCCGTTCGGTGCCTGCCGCGGATAACCATCACCATAACCAATAGCAACAGTGGCAATTCTTGATACACGCTGCGCTACCCAGGTATTGGCATAACCAACACTGTCACCAGCAGGAACGTCACACACAGCGATAACAGCCGACTTTAACGTCATTACATGTTGAAGCTTGTCAGCCTCAACATGAGCTTTAGCAAATGGCGTATTGCCATACAGCATAAAGCCAGGGCGGGACCAATCACGCCTCGCTGCAGGCCAGCCAAGTAGACCAGCTGAATTGGCAAGGCTTGCTGGTGCCCCTATGCCATTAGTTGCCTGATTAAAAATACTTAACTGCTGATCAGTAAATTTGGAACCCAAATCGTCAGCACTGGCAAAGTGGGTAGCTATAACAACTTCTCTAACGTTCTTGCAGCCCACTAATTGTTGATAAAAATCAGCCGTCTCAGCAGGCTCTATTCCTAAGCGATGCATACCGGTATCAATTTTTAGCCAGATATTAATTGGCCGCGTAATTTTTGCCGTTAATAGTTCAGTTAACTGCTGCTGATTGGTGAGCATTAACCAAAAGCCTTGCTCAGATGCGACCACTATTTCATCAAAAGTGAAAGCACCCTCCATCAATAATATTGGTATTTTAATACCCGCATTGCGCAATTGAATAGCTTCTTCAATGCAAGCGACGCCAAGCGCGGGCGCTAACGACTCAAGTACTTCTGCCACTTCAACAATGCCATGGCCATAAGCATTAGCCTTAACCACCGCTAACACTTTGCCGCTACCAGCTAACCGCTGTGCCAACGCATAATTATGCCGCAGCGCTGCTAGATCTATTATCGCTTGGGCCGGTCTAGCCATTAGTAATTACTCTTACCCGCTGAATATAATTTTTGTGCCGCTAACCAAACATCGCCAATTTCACCATTACCTACCGCTACACCATCAACTTCAATAACCGGGGCCACTTCTTTGCTAGAGCTAGTTACCCATACTTCATCAGCGTCGCGTAATTCAGCAAGCATGACAATACGCTCCTCAACTTTAATTGAACCGTCTTTCGCCAATACATCTAATAGAATATGCCGAGTAATTCCAGGCAATAATTGATTATCCAATGGCGGCGTAATAACCACACCATTTTTAACAATGTAGACATTACAAGCACTGGCTTCAGTTAGCTCTCCTTTGTTGTTATACAAAATTGTTTCATTGCTACCTTCTCCATGCCCTTTTTGAAAATGCATAACATTGCCAAGCAAAGAAGTAGATTTAATATTACAACGACGCCAACGCATGTCTTCGGTAGTAGAAACTTTATAGCCTTTCACTTTATCTTTATCAGCAACCGGCGCTGGGGCAATTTCAAAGGTGAACGCATAAACAGTTGGCTTTATATTTTCAGGATAAGCATGGAAACGCTTTTCCTCCATGCCACGACTGACATGTAAATAGATACCTAAATTATCACCGTCATTTTCTGCAATTAAATTTGCACATAACTCGCGCCATTGCTCATGAGAGAAATCTAAGTTAATGCCAACTGCAGTCAAGCCATCTTGCATACGATCAATATGCGGACCAAAACCCACCAACTGGCCGCAATACGATGGTATAACTTCATAGATACCATCACCAAACAAAAACCCTCTGTCCATAGGCGATATTTTTGCTTCACTCATTGGCATGTAATCGCCGTTTAAATATACCGTAGTCATGTTAGTGCCTCTCATATCTACCTATTCACATCTTAGTCTTTTTTACTCAGATCTTTCAGCGTTAGATCTTTTATAGTTAACTATTTCGTATCAAAACTGCTAAGTAAACCCAGTAAGCTGCCGCAAAGTAAGTATTACTTTCTGCCCTTCACTAACCGGCAAGCCGTCTTCCGTTAACGTATTCTCACGGGTAACCCCGTCGACCCCGCCGCGTTCGGAAATGTAGCGTAAAATATCGCCAGTATGAATTGCCGCTAGCAAGTCACTGCCATTCCATTTTGCCAGCAACGCAATCAATCCATGAGCCCCCCAATTAGAGACATCAGCAATCAATAACTCGTCACAGGTAGTGGCTGCAGGAATTATATCTAATTTATTGACCGCATCTTTTAAATTACCCATACCGATCTCGTTACCTCCGTCACCGATAGCAATTGTTGGGCATTTAGCGAGGCGTAAAAAGTAGTCAAAGCAGGCACAACGAGGACTAATATCTTCACCGCGCATATTGAAGTAGCCGCCGCTATCTGACAAGCCGGGTCGCTCGATAGAGATGACTAATTCTGGATTAAGCTCTGCCAATGCAACTTGTGTTTCTGCCTCAGCGCTAGTTAAATCGCCGACGGTAATTTCATAAACATTAAAGTCATCTGCTAATACTGTTGCTAATGGCGCACCACACACCAATATAGGGTTTGCACCTAATATTTTTAATGCTTGATAGAGCGCGATGGCACCCACCGGTCCATCGGTTTCAAAAGTGTTATCTACTGGAAAACCAGTGCCAATTAATACCGTGCCTTTGCAGCTATTTAGCAGCGTTGCAGCGCGCAGGTAGTAGCCTGGCTTTAACACCTCCTGTACGTCTTTCATACCACGCACGTTTTTCTGTACCAGCAAATTTTCAATTTTCTGACTAAGTTCAATGTCATCAATATTTAGTTTTGTCATCTCAACATTCTTCCATAGGAATACGCTGAAATTGGCTTTGCGCTAAGTGAATTAGGTTTTGTGTCTGGTAAATGTCTATTGCCTTAAATAGGACTTTACTCCCCACAGGCGATTGCGCGAGCTTAGCGCAATCCATAGACAAGACTGAGCCAATTTTTGGATAACCGCCAATTGTTTGACGATCATTTAGTAGCACAATAGGCTGACCATCCGCAGGGATTTGAATAGCACCAAAACAAATTCCTTCAGATAAAATACCTTTAATATCACAGTTTATTTCAGCACCTTCGAGGCGAAACCCCATTCGGTCACTTCTAGCAGATACAGCGTATTCACTGTTAAAAAATCGCCATTGTTGATGCTCGCTAAAGCTATCTTGCTGATAACCTAGCACCACCCGTAACACTACCTCTTGTTTATAGGTTGGCCAGTAACGTTGCGCTAACTTTAACGGCGTAATACTGCTAACCCCATCACAAGGTAATATGTCACCAATTTTTAGCGGCCCACCATTTAATCCACCAACGCTTTCTCGGGTAACGGTAGCCGCGCTATCAAACTGGAGAGCAACTTTAAAACCACCAGCAACTGACAAATACGCACGCATACCTTCAGTAGCAAAACCTAATTTTATAATATCGCCAACGCTAACAGCGTGTACTTGCCATAGCGCTTTATCGACAGCATTAATTGTTAATGGCACTTTTGCGCCAGTCACTACAATAAAAGTATCCACCATTGCTGCTAACTCTAAACCACCAACTGTTACTTCTATAGCGGTAGCAGACAGCTTATTATCCAGTAGGCGGTTAGCCCATTTAAATGCCACCGCATCCATTGGTCCGCCGGTGGTTAAGCCGATATCATGTTTGCCATAACGCCCGGTATCTTGCAGCAAGCTAAGCATTCCGGCTTGGTTAACTGTTAGGCTCACAGCGCACCGCCTAATGCTAAAAACTCATCACGTGAAATAGCTGCAAACTTAACCCTGTCGCCAACGGTAACTGGCATAGTTGGGCTAGCGCTTGGGTCAAACATTCGCTGCGGGCATAGTCCGATCAGATTCCAACCACCAGGCGACACAGCTGGGTAAACGGCTGTTTGCCTATCGGCAATACCCACCGCACCACGGGGTACTTTTTGTCTGGGCGTTGCTAAACGCGCCGCCGCTATTCTCTTATCTACTTCACCTAAGTAAGCAAAGCCTGGAGCAAAACCAATGGCATACACTCTATATTCTTGGCTTTGATGAATCGCAATAACATCATCGACACCGAGCCCCGCGTTATTTGCAAGAAGCTCTAAATCAGGTCCGCTTTCAGTGCTGTAATACACTGGTAACAGAACAACTTTGCCATCGCTAATTTTCACTTCTGCTAAGTTAGATAGTATTTTTCTCAGCGTTTTATTAACCGCCAAATGGTCTATTTCAAAGGCGTTATAAATCACTAACAATGAAGCATAAGATGGCACAATATCGATTAATGCAGCGCCAAGTTCGCTAGCAATCAAGTCTGCACATTGCTGCACTCGGGCAGATATCTCAGCGCTAGTAATATCGCCAAAATAAATGACTACCGAGTTTTCACCGGCAACCTGAATATAGGGAAAAGGGCTACTCATTAACTGATTAATTCCCGAATTGCTTCAATGGCTGTTACACCTTCAATATTATCGCCATGCACGCATAAGGTGTCCGCTTGCAGCGTTAATAACTTGCCGCTAACTGTCGTTAGTTGTCCGGTTTCATTGAATTTTTTTACTTGCGCCAACATTTTTTCACGCGAGTGCACCGCGCCCTCTTTAGTGCGTGCTAGCAAACTGCCGTCATCGTCATAACAACGATCAGCAAACACCTCAAACTGTAGATTCAAACCAAACTGTTTTGCTTCATCTTTATGCTGCTGTGCATTGGGCGTGGCTTGCAACATTAAACTTATCCGCCGATGAAAACTGGCCACGGCTTCCATAATGGCAAGGCGCACCTCTGGCTTCGCCATCATGTCATTGTATAAGGCGCCATGAGGCTTAACATATTCCACCGAAACGCCTTGACTGGCGGCCATGCCGTCAAGCGCTGACAGCTGATACAAAACGTCAGAAATAATTTCATCGCTGCTGCAATTCATTGAGCGTCGACCAAAACCCGCTAAATCTTTATAAGAAGGATGCGCACCAATAGTAACATTGTGCTGCCTAGCGAGGCCTAGCGTTTTTTGCATCACCATTGCATCGCCAGCATGAAAACCACAGGCAATATTAGCTTGGTCTATATGCGGCATAACCGCTTCATCCATACCCATTGTGTATGACCCAAAGCTTTCACCTAAATCACAATTAAGAAGTAATGACATTTGACTCTCCCTTACATTATGGCCAGGTTGCTGTTGGGCATGTCTGTCACCAACATACAACCGGGGCTATGGGTAATACAAAAAGGTGGTTTAGCTTGTTCAAGTACTACTTGAGGGGTAACGCCGCAGGCCCAAAATAAAGGAATTTCGTTTTCTTTAATAGTAACGCTGTCGCCAAAGTCAGTAGTATTAATGTCGTCAATACCAATAAGCGCTGGGTCACCCATATGGATTGGTGCGCCATGGACCGCAGGAAAACGACTACAGATTTGTATAGATCTAATGGCATCTAAGGCATTAAACGGGCGCATGCTAACAACCATGTCGCCCTTGAATGGCCCGGCAGATTTACACGCTATATTGGTTCTATACATGGGCACATTGCAGTCTTCGCTCACATTGCGCACATCTAAACCATCGGCCAATAGCGCTTCCTCGAATGAGAATGAGCAGCCCAGAGCAAATACCACCAAGTCATCTCGCCAATGGCTGATTATGTCATTAACTTCTTCAGCTAATACGCCATCTTTAAAAATACGATAACTTGGTAAATCACTGCGAATATCGAGATCCTGGCATAGCTCCGGCAAGCCTATGTCACCAGGATTTTCTGACACAGCAACCAACGGACAAGGCTTAGGATTAAGCTGACAGAATTTCAAGAAATCTGCCGCCCAGTCTTGCGGTAATATCACTAAATTACATTGAACATAGCCTTTACCGTAACCAGAGGTATTACCAGTGTGCCCGCCGCTGCGAATGAGCTGACGTAATTGTGCTGGCGATATTGCCTTATCCATAACCGACCCCGAAATTAACCTTTAGCGATACGCTGAAATGCATCAAATGAGCAGATACTACTATTATATTTCAATATAAATTGTTTATTTAGTAGAAAACCTCATCACGGAAGAAAAATCTACTATTATTTGAGTAAAAACAGCATATATACCTAACTAGTTCATCATCAATACTTGTCCATGGTATAAGTTTATTAGTCGGTGCCAATAGTTAAGCATGTGACTATTCATCTAGACCATTTATACCTATTAGAAAGTTATATCTAGCGGCGTGCAAGTACCCACTAGCCAGATACAGTACCTATTGGATACTATAGCAGCAGAAATTGTTGACACGGTTAAATCAACGAATTTCAAAATGAGAATGTTCGGCTTAGCGACATAAAATAATAGTGGGATTATAGAGAGCATTTATGAAAGAAATTATTTTACGCGAACAAATTGATCGCGTTTTATTAGTGACACTTAACCGTCCCAATAAAAGAAATGCGCTCAATGTCCCGCTGTGGCTTGAACTTCAAGCGGTGATGAAGGAAGCACAAAACAACAACACAATTGCTGCCGTGGTGTTAACCGGCAGTGGTGGAAACTTTTGTGCCGGCACAGACACCCATGACCCCATTGCTTCAGATCTGAAAAAGTCACCCTATGAAGCCTGCGCTAAAACTATCGCCGCATTCGACAAGCCTATGCTGGCCGCTGTCAACGGGACAGCTACTAGTGTGGGCGCCGCTCTTACCTTTCATTGCGATGTGGTCTATGTCGGTGAGTCGCTGAGAATGCGCTTGGCCTATACCAGCATGGGCTTAGTGCCAGAGTTTGCTGCTAGTTACATGTTAAAAAATAACATTGGCGCCCAGCGCGCGGCAGAACTGATCTTAAGCTCTGAATGGATCGATGCTGACAAAGCGGTTGAATATGGCTTAGCAGCAAACAAATTTAGCGACGAAGAGCTATTAGAAAAAACTTTAATAAAGGCGGCGCAAATTGCCCAGTGGCCCATTAATGCATTGCGTGAAACTAAACACTGTTTAAAAATCTCGCAAAAAACAGCAATTGACACCGCCTTTGCTCGCGAAATGGCTGGCACCAGAAAACAAGCTGGCTCACCCGAAAATGAAGAAGCCAAAGCCGCACTAATGGAAAGACGTAAACCTAATTTTAGAAATCTATAAATGAATTGCAAAGCAGATGGCAGCATACTTATAGAAAGTGAATCAGTTGTTTGTATCTAGCCTGCAACCACAGCTAAGCATTAAGAGTGCTCAGCAATAACGCTATCAATCATAATGACTACCGCAACCAGCGCCTGTTTATCCCAATCGTCTATCACCACAACGTCTCGCACCGCATGGTGCTGCAAGCTCACATAGCCATGTACTAGCGCCCAGATATGCAAGGCAATAGTCTGCTTTTCAGCCACGCTGGCACCTGCGGGTAATAATCTAGCACCAATATCCACTAAATAACCAAATGCCTCCAACGCGGCAGTACGGGCCTGTTCACCCGGTTCGTAATCAAAGTCCACCTCGCCGAAAATCAACCTGTAGATCGCCTCATGAGCTTTAGCAACCTCCAAATACAACCTAGCTCCCTCTATTGCTGCAGCTTTAGGGTCTTCAATTTGAGAGGCTGTCAGCATTGCCTCGCCAACATATCCATAGCCTTCGATATACAGTGCATCCAAAATGCCCTGCTTACCCTGAAAGTGACTGTATATACCGATTGTCGACACGCCCGCCAGCTTAGCAATAGCTCTAACACTCATGCCAGCCAAGCCTTTTTCTAGTAATAATGTCGTTGCTGCTTGCAGTATCTTGCCTTTATTTGTAATCATTTTTAACTCTAAGTTGACAAACATAACAGTGTTATATTAATGTATAACACTGTTATGCAGCAACCCATTAAATTTACTCAAATACTGGAGCACAGAATGGTTGAAGAATTGAATGCCGACTACGTCATTATCGGTAGCGGCGCCATAGGAATGGCTTTTGCAGATACAATATTGAGTGAGTCTGACGCGACAATAATAATTATTGACCGTTACGCCAAGCCCGGCGGCCACTGGAATGTCGCTTACCCCTTTGTACAATTACACCAGCCTGCAGCCTTTTATGGTGTTAGCTCGAAAGAACTTAGCAGTGGACGAATTGAACAAGGAGGTTTGAATGCCGGCCTAGGCGAGCTATCTAGCGGCGCCGAAGTTAGCGCTTATTTTGAGGATGTTATGCGTCACCAGTTTCTTCCCTCAGGCCGCGTTAACTATTTCCCCATGTGTGATTATCAAGGTGATGGTAAGTTTGTCTCCAAAGTCAGCGGCAAGCAATATCATGCAACAGCTAAGCGCAAAACGGTCGACGCCACCTACCTTAAAACCACCGTCCCAAAAACACATACGCCTAACTTTGAAATTGGTACTGGCGTGCGTTTTATGCCGCTTAATGACCTACCAACAGTTACTTCAGCACCCGATGGCTATGTTGTTGTTGGTGCCGGTAAAACCGGTATAGATGCGTGCCTTTGGCTTCTGGAGCAACATGTAGACCCGAGAATGATTACTTGGATAGTGTCGCGTGAAGCCTGGCTGCTAGATCGTCAAAATACTCAAATGACCGAAGAGTTTTTCTTCGATACCATTGGCACCCAAGCCCAGATGATTGAAAATATCGCCCAATCTGAATCACCCGATGACATGTTTCAGCGCTTAGAACAATGCGGCTACTTTTTACGCATTGATGAGTCAACTGCACCAGAAATGTTTCATGCAGCCACGGTATCTAAACTTGAAATTGAACAGTTGCGCCGAATTAAAAACGTGATCCGTTTAGGCCATCTCACCGCCATTAGCACCACTGAAATGAAATTTAAAAAAGGCGTATTACCCACTACTGCTAACACTTTATATATTGACTGCTCTGCGTCAGCGATCGTTGACCCTGGTGGTAAGCCGGTATTCGGTGGCAACTTGATCACCCCGCAGCTTGCGCGTCCTTACCAGCCAGTTTTTAGCGCAGCTCTTACTGCCCATGTAGAGCTTAACTACGATTGTGAAGAAGAAAAAAATCGTCTATGTGGTTTAGTTCCACTGCCAAATACTACTGTTGACTTCATTCGCTTTACCGCGGCAGCATTGATGAATCAATATCAATGGTCACAAGATGGTAAACTGCAAAAATGGATATCTGGCAACCGCTTAGATGGCGCCACTACACTGCTTAAGTCTATTGCTAAAGACGATACCGAAAAATGGGCAGTCGTTGATCGTATCAAAAAGAATTCGCCACTGGCGGCAGTTAAATTACTAGAATTTCAAGCAGGACTTAGCGAGACAGGAAAATAATATGTATAACGAATTTCAAGTTAACAAAGCTAACCCCAATGAATATCGAATAGTTGAAGCAGAAGTCAAAGTATTAGGCGAGGGCGAAGTTCGACTCGAAATCGATCAGTTTGCCTTTACCGCTAACAACCTCACTTATGCCGCCGCTGGCGATTCTTTAGGTTATTGGCAATTTTTTCCGGCCTTAGACAATGCTGACAACCGCTGGGGCATAATCCCAGTGTGGGCCTTTGCAGATGTCGTTGAATCTAATAATGATGCTGTTCCGGTTGGCGATCGCCTCTACGGTTACTTCCCGCCTGCTACATCGGTAGTTATAGCGCCGTCACACATTAGCAACAATGCACTGGTCGACAACATCGAACACCGCCAAAAGCTGCCGCCATTGTATAACCGTTACAACAGGGTACTCGCTGGCAGTAATTACGACCGCAGCGGTGACGCCGCACGAATATTGTTAGCACCACTACATATGACATCGTTTTGTATTTGGGATCAGTTAACGAGCAACAATTATTATAATTCCGAGCAAGTTATCATTGTTAGCGCCTCATCTAAAACCAGCCTTGGTTTAGCTTATGGGCTTTCTACCGATGACAACGCACCAACTGTTGTGGCCTTAACCTCAAGTCGTAATGTCGATTTTGTCGCTGGCCTAGGGCTATATCAAGAGACAGTGTCTTATGACTCTTTAGCTGAAACACTACAAAAAAAACCTTCAGTCGTTATTGATATGGCAGGTAATGCTGCAGTTAAGGCTGACCTACAAAACACATTTGGTGATAACTTAAATTACTACATGAGTGTAGGAATAACCCACTGGGAAGACTTAGATGGTAGCGCATTTACCGAAAAAACTGACCCCGCTAAACATGAGATGTTTTTTGCACCCAGCTATATTTTAGAACGCATGAAAGAGTGGGGCCCAGCAGAGTTTGATAAGCGTTCTAGCGGCTTTGTTATTGGCGCTGCCATGGCAACATTTGGCTGGATGACGATAGATCATCGCAATGGGTTGGATGGACTCAGTGAATTATATCCAGCGGCGTGCAAAGGAGCGCTGCCGCCTTCATCTGGCCTAGTGATAAAAATGTAGATTCAGATGATTATGCCAACAAATTCGGCACCAGCCATCTTTGTTGGCTAATTAAACCTAGTCATTAAAAATTTCCTGATAACTTTTCAAACTTGTATTGCTTCGCTAGCCTTAACTCCTAAGCTAAGTCCGCTCTGTGTTGCGCCCCTTTAAAATATATTGATCTATAAACGCTTAATATCAGTAAAAATGGTATCGTTTTTAGCTAAAATTAACTAACGCATTTTATCTTTAACCAATAAATCATGTTAGCAATACTATAAAGAGAACCCAACATGCCACTACCTAGCGCCCTACAAAAACTTAAACTACCAGTAATAGGCTCACCGCTGTTTATTATCTCCAATCCTGAGCTTGTAATCGCACAATGCAAAGCCGGCATAGTTGGCTCATTTCCAGCGCTAAATGCTCGGCCCGAACCGGTGTTAGAGGAGTGGCTAATTCAAATCACCACTGAACTAGAGCAATATAGCAAAGACAATCCAGATGCGCCCGCGGCCCCTTTTGCGGTCAATCAAATCGTGCACAAATCTAATGACCGCTTAATGCATGACGTTGAAATGTGCGTAAAGTATAAGGTGCCGATTGTTATTACCTCGCTTGGCGCCAGAGAAGATGTCAACGAGGCAATTCATTCTTACGGCGGTATTGTCCTGCATGACATAACCAACATAGCCCATGCTAAAAAAGCATTGGAGAAAGGTGCTGATGGCTTAATAGCCGTATGCACTGGCGCCGGAGGTCATGCAGGCACAGTATCACCGTTCGCACTTGTCCAAGAAATCAGACAGTTCTTTGACGGCCCCATAGCCTTAGCAGGCTCTATTGCTAATGGTGGCGCTATAGCAGCGGCACAAGCCATGGGGGCAGACTTTGGTTATATTGGTTCAGCATTTATCTCTACTCGCGAAGCCAACGCTGACGCTGCTTACAAGCAAGCGATTGTCGACGGCACATCAAACGACATTGTCTACACCAACCTATTCACTGGTGTCCACGGCAACTATCTGGCGCCGTCGATTAAGGCATCTGGTCTTGACCCTTATAACTTACCTGAATCTGACCCAAGCAAAATGGATTTTGGTAGCAACAATGATGCCAAAGCATGGAAGGATATTTGGGGTTGCGGCCAAGGTATTGGAGCAATAGACAAACTAATGTCTACAGGAGAGTACGTCTCCCAACTGCAACAAGAATATGACCAGACTCGAGACTGTCTTGCCAAAGGAGTGCGCTTTAAAAGTTAAGCACCCTAGTTATGTTGTGGTAATTAACAGCGCGTTTTAGCAACCGTTACAGTCCAGATATACTTAACGGTTGCCTGAAATATAATATCAATCACAAATAGCTGTCGGTAATTATTTAACGTCGATCAACAACACTAAAACTATATTTTAGAGAACTTATCCGAACGCATAACGCTGACTTTACCGGTATATATAATCATACCGTAATTGTGAAAATACGTTTTATGCAGATGATTTTCTATTTCTCTAGCAACAGCCTCATCACACAAAATTTCAATCTGAATATTTGAACTTTCATTCCACTCACCGGCGCGATAACCTCTAGCACCTTTGCCTCTAACATCTTGAATGGTATAACCGCGTGCACCCAGGCGCTCAATATCTTTTGATAAACTCTTTTCAAGCACTGACTCAGCAATCACAGTAACCAATTCAATTGTCTTTCTGTCGTTCATATTTACCCCTACAAAATGGTACTTAGCTGTTTAGCAATTAGATAGTACAGCGGAATACCTACCAATACATTGAATGGAAACGTCACACCTAAGGAAGCCGATAATGACAGGGTTGGATTAGCTCCTGGAACAGATATCCGCATTGCCGCCGGTACTGCAATATATGAAGCACTAGCCGTTAAGGTACCTAATATGCTGGCGCCGCCAACCGACAAACCCAGCAACAAACCAACAACAATGCCAATCAGCGACAGACAAACTGGAGCAACTACCCCGAATACCACTAGAAACGGCCCATAGCTGCGTAAGCTATCTAACTGCCTGGCGGTAATAAGACCCATCTCTAGCAGAAATAAAGCCAACACGCCGGAGAACAAATCGAAGAACAAAGGCTTAATTTTAGTCACTCCATCGGGGCCTGCAATCCAACCAATAATCAAACCGCCGATTAGCAACACTACACCTTTGCCTAAAAATATTTCATGGCTGATCTTGCCCCAAGGCATATCTTTACGAATACCTCTGGCCAATAAAATACCAACAATGATTGCTGGGATTTCTAAGATCACCACAAACACCGATACATATTCCTCAAACGGTATACCCATACTGCTCATATAGGCAATAGCAACTGCAAATGTGCCCACACTGACCGAGCCATAATGCGCAGCAATAGAAGCGGCATCGTCGCGATTAAACTTGCCTAAATACTTTAATACTGGAAACAGCACCAACGGTAAAATAAAACCAATAAGCAATACTACAAATAACTGCGGCATTAATTCTACGAAAGGTTGTTTAGCTAGTTCTACTCCACCCTTCATACCGATAGTTAGTAATAGAACTATGCTGAGTAAATCGTAAATCTGCGGTGGCAGTTTTAAATCAGACTTGAATAGGCTTGCCAAAAACCCAAAGATAAAAAATAGAATGATAGGATCTGACATAATTTAGTTCTCAATCCTTTACGCTATTGACGATGCCTGTTCGTTAATATCACTGGCTAACGCTGTCTCTCCAGAGGCATTTAAAGTCTTAACAATTAATTGGTAAAACTCTTTTGTACTCATGCCATCACCTAGCAAGGTCAAATGGCCGACCTTTCTTAGCGGTCTATTAGCCTTGCCGTAGTCATGAAATAAAGACTCGGCGCCTACATTCAAATCTAATGGGTTAGGTAAATCGCTAATAAAGTTAATCATCGCAACAGCTGACAGCGCGGTTGGATTTACCAGTGGATTGCCAGTAATTGCATTTAGGTGATTGGCAAATTGAGAGGCATCAGTGCCGCCTATAGTCCAATGACCAGAATTATGTACTCGTGGGGCCACTTCGTTGGCGACTAAAGTACCATCGACTACAAAAAATTCGATTGCCATACAACCAACATAATTGGTATCTGCCATAATTTTCTGGGCATGACTCTCGGCGACAGTTTGAAGATCATTCTCACCGATTTTTGTCGACAAGCGCAAAATACCGTCACGATGGTGATTTTCGGTTATCGGGTAAAACACACTGCCGCCATCAATACCTCTAACAGCAATAACGGACACTTCACCGCTGAACGAAACAAAGCCCTCTAAGATACAGGAGATATGCTTAAACGTATCCCATGCAGCTGCTAATTCTTCTTTGCTATTAACAATTGCCTGGCCTTTGCCATCGTAGCCATCACGCCGAGTTTTTAGTATTCCTGGAAAACCAACATGCTCCGCCGCTTTTTCAATATCAGCAGGCAGACTAATGTCGTGATAAATCGCCACCGGAATATCAAGGCGCTCAAAATATTGCTTTTCTGACAATCTATCTTGAAAAATCTCTAATACATTTAAGCCAGGTAATACCTGGGTAGTTTTACTAATAATCTTAAGTAAATCGATGGAGACATTTTCTGTTTCGTAGGTGACAACGTCAACTTGCGCTAAGAATTCCTCTAGCAATACTGAGTCATTCATATCGCCATAAATAGGCTCACAATACAGCTCTAGCTTGTCAGAGATATTATGCCCAATAGGAACAACTTTGATATTAGTGCCCACACTTGCTTGCGCCAACATCAACGCTAATTGCCCTGCTCCCAACACCCCTACTTTCATTACTTCATCTCTCTAGGATCGAGTCTTTCTAGTACTTTTTCAGTTTGCTGGGTGCGGTAATCAATTAGCCGCGCCTTAATCTCAGGGTATTTATTGCCCAAAATAGACGCCGCCAATAATCCGGCGTTAGTAGCACCTGCATTTGATATTGCCAAGGTGCCCACCGGAATACCCGCAGGCATTTGCACAATAGAAAGCAAAGAGTCTATGCCATTAAGTGCTTTAGACTTAATCGGCACGCCCAATACTGGCAAATGAGTCTTAGCAGCCACCATCCCGGGTA
>JBKEHH010000006.1:0-196080 GCA_046710535.1 Pseudomonadales bacterium | reverse complement strand
GATATTAGTAGTTACTTGATGGGGTACTATAATTACCAAAGGCCGCATACATTTAATCAGGGTTTAGCTCC
The DNA here is from genome assembly GCA_046710535.1 of Pseudomonadales bacterium. Lineage (GTDB taxonomy): Bacteria > Pseudomonadota > Gammaproteobacteria > Pseudomonadales > CAWVSB01 > CAWVSB01. The sequence continues at coordinate 196,009 of JBKEHH010000006.1, read as the reverse complement.
AGCGATAGCTGAAGAAAAACCTTATTCAATGTCCAAAATTACTTGACCACTACATAGATCTATTGCTACAACAACAAGGACTTACACCGTTGCTAGAGGATGGTCTTAAGTTATTCGGGATTGTGACTTGGTTTGTCTTCTTTTTCAGAACATGCCGGATTTATCTACAACAGTAGCGAGTATAAAACTAACCTAGTCATAACGAGAGATTAACAACAGCAACGAAAAATATTGTTGCCAAGTTTAATAGCAAAATATATTACCGATATAGATAGTTAGCCAGCTTTCTTTAACATGCCTAATTATTGAGAAAATTATTTACATGACTGAGCGTCATATTAAGCAGTGCTGGAGGCGTGATATCGATTTAATGTCTGTACATAATTACTCACATCATCCGCCTTAGGCGGTTGCAGAAAAACTCTCTACGCTAATAAATCTAAGCTACAACAAAATATCTGGAGTCAGAAGTTAGTTTTTACTCTGACCCCAGATATCTTAACAGCTACGCTTTGATTTTTTTAGTATTCCCAAGCAACCGATAGCGAGATCGTCTGCCCTGGTTCCTGCTCAAAAATAGTAACCCCGTCTTGTTCAATTTCTACGGTTGACCCTAACAGGTTCTGAAGTTTAAGCTTAACCGAAAACTCCGGCTGTGGATAATAACTATAAACGAAATCCATCGCATGGAATGACTGCTCGAAAGCATCGTCTTGCCCATCTCTACCAGCAAAAAACAAACGTTCATCAGCAACATTATAAACCAGCGATGCAGTATGCTTTTCGTTCGGTGAGTCATAACCAAGCTGAAAATTAACTACCCAAGGAGAATGGTTAGTCATTTGTCGATTATTATTAGTCAAACCAGTATCAAAGGCATCAACCGTAATTTCTGATTCACTTATGGTGATGTTTGAATTAAAGAATAGACCCGGCGTCCAACTCGACAATTCTTTCAAATATTCGGCTTCTATACCGTAAATTTGTGCCTCCTGCGCATTCACAAAGGACAACACTATGTTGTTATCTGATCCTGCCAGACGAGTAGTTTCAATCGGGTTTACTATGTCTTTATAAAACAATGAAAAAGTTAAACTATCGCCATTTTCATAGAACATATCAGCACGAACATCGAAATTATCCAGTTGTGCAGTCTCTAGGTTGGGATTACCGACAATACGATACTCAGTCAGTGGATCGATATACGATGCCGCTGAAATTTCACGCAAATCTGGACGAGTAACGGTACCTGAATAACCAAAGCGTATTTGAAACTCTTCAGCTAAAAAGTCATCTCGCAAATAGGTTACCGCCAGCGATGGATAATAGTCATCTTCTAAAAAAACAGCATCTGCTAGCTGTTCAACCGGAATCGCTAATTGGCCAACGTCAGCTCTGTATTCAGTTAAATTAATTGGAATCGATACCTGCTGAAACTGTTCATAACGAACCCCACCGCTGGCGCGCCAGCTATTATTCCACAGCACGTCAAATTCACCGAAGTAAGCATCTACTGCCTCTGCGGCTAAGTAACTTTCTGTACCCAAGCCACCAATAGTTGTTTCCATAAGATTGCTAGAATCTAAAATATTGGCCGAGCTAAACACTTCAGCTGTAGTGTTGGTCAAACTACTCTCCGGGGTATTGGGAGTACCGATATTCCAAATATAGTTGTAAAATTCGCGGCCCTTCTGATAATAGTCATAGCCGCCAGTAAATTTATATTCGGTATTTCCAATCCGAAACGGCCAAGCTGCTGACCCACCATAGCTTTCTACGTCATCAGTGAGTTCGCTAAAGGCAAATACAGCTGCTGTAGATGAACCTGCCACGCGAGAATTAAAAACCTCTCTAGTCACCGGATCTACATTGTCGATACCCTCCACCGACATCTCATTAGGAATGTCTGTCGATGCTTCAGAATCGGTGTAATACCAGTCATAGGTAATGCCAGACCATAAGTCATCATCAAACCACTGAGCCGCTTGATGCGAACCGCTAAATTGAACTATATCTAACTCCCGCTGCTCCCAACGCACGCCTATGTCTCGAAAACCACGACCGTTAGTCAGTTCAAACCCTTGCGAGTGACCGGTTGTCACTGAGACTTCATCTTCAGTGCTACGAATCTGAATAATGTTGGCATTTAAGGAGTGATAACCCCCGTATTCCACACCCAGTGTTAAGGTAGTCGTCAAATCAATACTATTAACCGTACGCTGCGTTTCACTAAAGTTTTCAGTTGGGTTATTAGCATTGCGGTTGACGCGATCTATATTGCGCCATTTATTAGCATAAGAGACTAAACCCAGTGCACCAACCGACCATTGTTCGTCTTCACCTAAAACCCATTTATTACCGGCCGTGATTTGCCCGTTAACATCGGGGCTCATTGATTTGCTCCTAATGTCCATCGCATCGCGGTATAAAAATGTCGAAAGTTCCCTGTTAATAGTTTCGGCTTCCGTCAGTTCATTTTGGCCGCCATCAAAATTGAGTGTATTCAAAATATTAACGGGGCTGATTTGGCCACGATAAGTATCAAGCGCAGCAAATAGCTCAGCAGACATTGCTCTGGTGCCGTCGTCATCGCCCCACTTATCATCGCTACCACCGGAGTAAGTTAAGCCGTCCTGATCTTCACTATTAATACCGGTCCCTAGTTGCAGTTTTAGCACTGGGCCATCGGGTATATTTTTAGTACGAATATCGATGTTACCGCCACCAAAAGTAGCTGGTAGATTGGGCGCAAACGTTTTTGACACCGATAAAGATTTAACAATATCTGAAGGAAATAAATCTAACGGCACTACATTACGCGACAAATCTGGTGACGGCACGTAGGAACCATTTAGTGTTGTACTCGAATAACGTTCGCCAAGACCGCGAGTATAGATAAACTTGCCACCTACCAAGGTAAGTCCTGGCACCCGCTTTAGCGCAGCCGCAACATCACTGTCGCCCGCTCTAGCAATAGCATCACCGCCAAGTAAATCTACCGCAAACGCCGAGTTTTTACGCTCATCGACTAATTGTCCGCTAGCACTTCTTAAGCGGCCAGTAACGACGGTTTCTTCAAGTACGCCCAACTCACCAACGGCTTGAGTTTTTGTATCATCCTGAGCCAACATTATTTGGCTACTTCCAAGTGCGGTTATACCAGCCACCGCTATTGCCAGAGGCTTGATCCTGACAGGAATAAATTTATTCATCTGAGTTAACCTTTAATTGGTGGCTATATTTGCATTAACGCGAGCAATAAAATGGGTGGGTTACAACATTATGATTAACTGTTGTAACCCAGCCGATAGTGTTAAAAATTACTCGGTATATGTCGGCCATCCACCGCGGAAAACCCAACCATTAGTCCAGTCATCGCTGGCTGATACTGCACCCGCATAGTCAACTGTTTCAAAAAATGCGTCAGCAGGTAGCGCTTCAGGCGTACTTACATAGGTGGTGTAGATTCCATCTAGTACATCTGCTACGTCAGTAAGATCGGTATGGGCCAGAATGGCATTACCAGCCTGAGCCAAAAACCATGCTTCCACAGTAGTCCCATCATTTAAGAGGTCTTTAGTTGGATCTGTACACGCGATAACGCTACCTTGGATCTCTAGAGTGCCATCTTGAGCATTTTGTCGAGTAGAATTAGTATCTAGCTCCAGACACTCATTACCGGCAACCATGCTAGGCGAGGTAATAACAGAGTTGAAAATTTTACCCGTAGTACCATGACGTAACAGAATGCCTTCAGAATCGTTACCGGCATTGTTGTCATCGTTAGCAGAAGTGATACAAGTCATATTGGCAATCACTGGATTAGATAGCGGTGTAACCAACCATTCAGCTATCGACGCAGAATCTGGATCAGATACTCGGCTATCAGATACGTTGTCACCCTCGATACAACGGTTGCTGTCACCAGCAATAATTAAGGGAAACTGAATATTACCGACATAGCCATCAGACCAATCTAATGAGTCATCTTGAACTAAGCTTAATACTGGATACTTGACGTTGACTGCTCCACCGAAAAACTCCAACCCATCATCCTTAGTGGCATGTACCTGGATATATTCGACTATGGTGCCAGAGCCTACGGCATAAAAGGTAATACCATTTAGCTCGTCACCTTCGGTAACTTCGAAGCCGGAATGCTTAACCACCACATAGCGCATTACTCCGGAGCTTTCGGCGTTATTGTTACCGCCGTAATAAGACTCACTTCCTTCTGTTTGCACTGCACAAGTACCATTAGTGCGCTCGGCATCGGTACAGTTATTGGTAATACCATTACCATTAATTTGCAAGCCACCCCACAAACTTACCGCAGCATCGCCAGCTGTATCGCTAACAGCATCTGCGAATGACGTCATCGTTATGGGCGCCGCTGGAGTACCTTCAGCGATAATTTTTGAGCCACGGTTAATACGGATATAATCGCTAGGATTAATAAATACCATTGTAGTACCAGCGTCGATAGTTAACGTTGGGCCTTCACCTTCTTGTGGCACAGCCTTACCACCAGCAATATCTGATGGGCTAACATCAGTACCTACGAACAAGCTATCTTGAAAAATATGCGCACCGGTAGAGAGCAAAGGGATGGTCAGATCGGTGGTAAGAGGATTAGATTCTCCTACGAACCCAGAACTGTATGTACAGTTAGTGCCATCATAATCACCCTGCACTACGGCCTCATCGTCGGTATAGGCAGCACATGGATTGTTACCCGTGTCACCGCCGCTACTAACGCTATTGTCAACTGAATTATCTACAGTAGTAGGCTCCAAATTAATATCTCCCCCACCGCCACTACAAGCGGCTAAAAAGGATCCAACAACTGTTATTGCTAAAATATTTCTAATACTCATGTAACTTCTCCAAGTTATGAATCATCTATACAAGCGTTTTATCCAATAGGTATGGCGCTGTATTTACTAATCCCCTCTACCTTACAATCGGTTTATTTCACCAGTGCGACTAATTGATTAACTTTTTATGTCAAAAATATTGCAGAAATATGACGACTATTTTTTGACTAAAAAAAGCCAAGAAAATAAATATTCAGTATTGAAGTAAACCAACTATTCTAATGGGTGATACGCTAACCGGACCTTTACCTTAAACGGTGTTGCAGACGCGACCACTAGCGAGTAAGACGATGACTAGACTAAAAGTGATATTCACTAGCCATATAGGTTTATCCCCGCTTGGCCGAAGCTTAATTGCCTTAGGCTTAATTAAACGTTCAAATTCTGGAGAACAAAAATCGCGTAACTATTACATCAAACCATCATATCTCATGTTTTTTTTATTCACTTCGTTTCTGCTATCGGCTTGCCAAAGCAACGCAATTAATGTCGCAAAATCTGATACCGTTGTCGCTAGCATTACTGAACTAACCATAGAGTCCCATGGCAGCCGTATTCCAGGGCTCGCCTATTTAGCGGCTGGCAGCGGCCCACATCCAACGGTACTGCTGTTGCATGGCTACCCGGGCAATGAAAAGAATTTAGATGTTGCTCAAGCTTTGCGACGTAACGGTTGGAATGTTGTGTTCTTTCATTACCGCGGCGCATGGGGCAGTGAAGGCGAGTTCTCATTCCGCAATAGCGAACAAGATGTACACGCTGTGCTCAACTACATGCGCGACCCCGCAAACGCCAAAACGCTTCGAATAGACCCAGAGCGTATTTCAATAGTCGGCCACAGTATGGGCGGCCATATGGCTATTGCTGGAATATTGGATAACCAAAATGTGCGCTGCGCCATCGCCTACGACGGCGCAAATATGGGCGCCAAAGGCAAAGGTCTATTTAATGTCCCCGAAGCCGCAGCTATGTGGAGCAACTATAGCGACACATTATTTATGCTCCAGGGCTGGTCTGGTGCCAAGGCAATGCAGGAAATAAACGAATACGGCAGAGAGCTGGACTTAGTCACTCGGGCCAATCAAATAAACGGTCGGCCGGTGCTGCTCATCGCGGCAGATACTGATGTAATCCCCATCGATTTGCACATCACACCATTGCTGGACGCACTAGCAATGACTGACGATAGTAATACTCACTACCTACTAATTGACGATGACCATAGCTTCTCGTCTTCCCGACTTGAGCTTATCGAGGCAACCGAAGGGTTTTTAAATCAACGTTGTCGTTAACATGCGGTATTTGAGGTAGGTATTTTGGGCGGAGTTTGACGTATCAGGATTAGGATTAGGATTAGGATTAGGATTAGGATTAGGATTAGGATTTCAACCAAATTGGTTATATTTTAATCCCTCCGTCACCTTTAATTCTTGATATTTTAATCACTCTGACCCCGCTTATTTCCCGATTTCATTCAGATTGAGTTCAGATTGAGTTCAGATTGAGTTCAGCGAGTTGAGTTAATAATATTATCATGGGTATCGTGATTTCTAAGTAAAACAATTAGATCAATGCCCATACTCGGCAAAAAGAACGGCTAAAATTCTTATTCATAATTTTATTTAAAGAGAGATTATCATGAAAAAAACATGGCTAGTGGGTGCGATGTGCGCCGGTGTCTCGTTCGTTTACCTGCCGCTAGCACAGGCCGGCGTTGCAGAGGAGGTAGAGCGCGTAATAAATAAAGACGTGTTTGGTCAGTCGATCTTTGCCAGCTCTTATGCAACCCTGGGTGCAAATTCAACAATCAATGGCGTCGTTTCGTCTGGGGCCGCCACCACGCTCGGTGCGGGTTCAATCGTCCATGGCAGTACTCTGGCCGGAGCCGCCACCACGCTCGGCGCGAATGTACTCGTCAATGGCAATGTTGACTCTGGGGCCGCCACTACGCTCGATGCGGATTCTACCGTCGATGGCGCTATTTCGTCTGGGTCGGCCACCACGTACGGCGCGGGTGCAAGTGTTAATTGGCGTAACTTTAATAGCTCAACTTTGGCTACTTATGCTACGCCGTCGCCGGTGACACAAGACGTTATCGATGCCCAAGCTTTTCTGAATGGCCTGGAGTCGGACGTCGTGCTCCTTCCTGGCAATATAGGCGCGGACAAGACTTTCAGTCCTGGAGTCTATGAGGTCGCAGGGCCATTGTCGGTGACTGGGGGCACAACAATCACGCTGGATGCTGAAGGCAAGGCCGGTGTGTTTATTTTCAATATCAGTGATTACTTAAGCTTTGGTGTGGGCGTGAATATCGTCATGATCAATGATACAGAAGACACCCGTGTTATCTGGAACATTACTGGCACCTACATTAGCGTAGGCGCGGATGCGAATATCATAGGTGACCTATTGGCGAAGCTGTACGTCAGCACTGGCGAAAATTCTACTACCGGGGGCACTTATTCGGCAACTTCGTACGTTACTGTCGGCGCAGGTTCAGAAATCAACGAGCCGTCGTTGGGCGAGGGGGAGAACACCCCTCCCGTTGCGTTTGACGGCCCTGATGGTTTCGAACCGACGCTTCCGAAGGATCAGGCGGATACTGAACGCGGGGCCCTTTTCGCGGAAGATGCCGACGGGGACAATCTGACCTTCAGACTAATCGATGGCAGCGTAGGTGCTCTCGGGAACGAGGTGCTTGATTTTAACTTCGACCCGGAAGCGGGAGAATGGTCCGTCTTCTGCTTAGGCATCACCGGCGGGTATGACTCGTTTCAGTGGATGGCCAATGACGGTCAAGCCGATAGCAATGTCGCCACGCAGTACTTCGCGTGTGAGTGGATCGGTAGAGTGTATAAGTAGGAGGCCCACAGGCGGGCCTCCTGTGCGTACAAACCGCGCCGAGCGAAATAAGAATTACTGGCAGCAAGAGGCATTACCGTCAGTTACGAAGCCATCAGAAATTTGGTCAACAATATTGCAGTCAAATTAGTAAGAACCGAGAGCAATTAGGTGATACCTAGTATCTTGATGAGGTATTTATCAAGATCAACGGTGTACTGCATTACCTTTGGCGGGCCGTCGATCAGGGTGGTGATGAAATTGACATTCTGGTTCAAAAACGTAAAGACAAGAAAGCGGCGAGACGATTCTTTAGAAAGTTACTCAAAGAGTAACAAGTCGCGCCAATCAGGATAGTCACCGATAAATTGCGTAGTTATTCAATAGCAATGAAAGAGCTGATACCTGATGCTGCGCATTCTACCAAGCAATACGAAAACAACAGATGCGAGTTATCCCATCAACCTTGTCGGCAACAGGAGAGGAAGATGAGGAAATTTAAATCACAAGGCCAAGCTTAACGATTTCTTAGTTGTCATGGGGTTGTTAATAATCTGTTTCGTCTTGGCCGCCATTCCATGAAAGCGAGTCATTATAGAATTTTACGTGACCGAGCGTTCGTTGAATGGGTAGGGTTAGTTGCGTCCAAAATTTGGCATAGTAGTTAAATCGCCATTCGATTCATCCGAGCTTGGTAACTTAACAGTACCGTCGGCAGCAATGGGTCGATTATAGCCTACCACGAAGGCAAAAAAAGGGCTTAGAAATTTTTCCCTAAGCCCTTTCCTCTCACTGCATAACTCTAAACTAAGCTCTACTGTATAACACTGCTACATAGCACTAAGCACTAAGCACTAAGCACTAAGCACTATTTTACGGTGTTATAGAACGTCTCGTCTCGTACACTGTTGGCTTCTGAGATAACAAACGCTCTGACAGCTTCAGCGGTTTGTGCATCCAATACAGCACCAAAATTAGGCATTCCTTTCGCCGCAAATATACCACCACGTACTACTGTCTGCCATACTTCTGCATTTTTAGTAATAGCTGAGTAGCGTAAATTTGGTATCAGCCCCGAGGAAAATGCTTGGTCACCGTGACATACTACACAGTTGTTCGCGTAGGCTGATGCGCCTTTGGCAATAGTTTCTTCAGTGACATCAAGTAATTTGGGTAGTATCGGTGCAACAAAATCAGCATCGTCATCCGCGGGTAGCTCACCGGTCGCGCCGAGCTTAAAGACCATAACACGGCCCAATTTCGCTTTGCTGCCCGTAGGCATTACCCCGCCAAAACCCAATACAAATGACCCGCCCCATCCCGAAGCTACGGCAACATACTGCTCCCCATTAATCTGATAGGTAATGGGGGCTGCTGCAACACCTGTTTGAGTAAAATACTTCCATAGACGTTCACCGTTGCTGGCATCATAGGCAGCAAAATGGGCGTCCGCCGTACCCTGAAAAACCAGCCCGCCCGATGTGGATAAAACACCACCGTTCCAGGGGCCGCCATGCTCAAACGACCATTTTTCTTTTTGGGTAACGGGGTCCCAAGCGACCAAGCGGCCTTTGAGCATAGCTTTAAGTTGTTTAAACACGGCTATGTCGGTAGGCAATACCGCTAACTCCATGTCGGTTCCTGTGTTCCAGGCGCCCTCTTTGTATGAATAATTTTCGTCACTACCGTAAATCCAAGGTGCTTCTTGTGCAGGAATATAGACCAAGCCGGTATCAGGACTGAAGGACATCGGGTGCCAATTGTGTGCACCTAAGGGGCCAGGTAACATCAAGTTGGTCGCTTTATCGATGTAACGGGCATTTTCAGTCTCAACGGGCCTACCTGTTTTTTGATCAATATGAGACGCCCAACTAACGGGTACAAAATTGTTAGCCGAGATGAATTCACCTGTTTCGCGGTCAATAACGTAAAAAAAGCCGTTTTTTGGGGCCTGCATGATTACTTTTCGCTCAACACCTTCGATCTCTAATTCCGCGAGAATCATATGCTGAGTAGCGGTGTAATCCCAGGTTTCTCCAGGGGTGGTTTGATAGTGCCAAACATACTCGCCAGTAGAAGGCCGAACCGCAACAATAGACGATAGAAAGAGATTGTCGCCGCCATCAGGGCTGCGAATACTTTGATTCCATGGAGAGCCATTGCCCACACCCACATAGAGTAAATCTAGCTCGGGGTCGTAAGCCATTGAATCCCACGCTGTACCGCCGCCACCTGCGGCCCAGTATTCGCCAGTCCAGGTTTTGGCTGCCATTTCCATCACTTTACTTTCAAACCCGTCTGCTGGGTTGCCAGGGACAGTATAAAACCGCCAAATCAGCTTGCCGGTTGCCGTATCAAAGGCACTAACATAGCCACGGACACCGAGCTCAGCTCCGCCGTTCCCAATAATCACTTTACCGTCGATTATTCTAGGTGCGCCGGTAATGGTATAAGATTTGCTTTTATCGATGGTGTTGATATCCCAATTCACTTTACCCGTTTTGGCGTCAAGAGAAATAAGCCGACCATCTATTGTTGCGGTAAATACAGCGTCTGCCCACAATGCAACACCGCGATTAACCACATCACAACAGCCTTTTGCAGCCTGGGCCTTATCAACCACTGGATCGAAGGTCCACAGCTTTTTACCTGTTATGGCGTCCAGTGCGTGAACAATATTCCACGTTGAGGTCACATACATCACACCATTGTGCACGATCGGTGTTGTTTCAATACCGCGACTGGTACCTAGGTCATAAGACCACTCAATACCCAGTTCATTGACGTTTTTAGTGTTTATACTGTCCACTGGGGAATGGCGTTGTTCCGAATAGGTGCGCCCATGAGATAGCCAACCAGAAGACTCTGCCTTAATGATTTTTTCCGCTGTGACTGCGGTGTCAACGGGTGGGGTAACGACCGGCGCTGCTTCCGTAGCTTTTTCGGGCTGGACGCATGCGGTCAAAAATAGCGTTGTCAGTAACATGTATCTTGTTAACGTAGGCATTCTCACTCCTATGAATTGTCATTATTTTTTTTAATAGCGATTCTCGAAATTCACTGCGATTAGGCAACATCTTCTCACCAGAAAAAACAGCTCTTGCTTATTATTAGTGGCGTGTTTCAGTAGCTTGAGGATGATATCGTCTGCGTATTGCTAAGATACAACCCTAGGATACTTTAGCGCCACGACGTCCGTTTCACACGAATCCGGTAGCTCATTTGGGGCGCAAGCTTACTGTTTGCTCTATTGTAGCGTTCGATAATAGGCATCCAGGTCAGAGTGCATTGCGGCAAATTACCGAAAAGCACTCTGGTTACTCGCTTTCTCTATCGAAACTAGAAGCGCCATGTACCACTTACGGCAATAGTACGAGGCCGATCTGGAATGAACTGACGAGCGCCATCAACTAGCGGCGTGTCATTAACATAGGAGAAGCTTTCTTCGTCAGTCAAGTTCTTGACCAATACCGAGACTTCCCAGTTCGACTCAAGCGAGATCAAAGTAGCTGATAAATTAGCTTTTAAAAATGCATCATCCAGGCTAACAGGGTCAAGATCGGCTTGACGATATTGCTCGTCCTGATAAATGAGATCGAGGTTAGTTTGCAACTCGAAATTATTACTCACGGCCAAAGTGTGCTCAAAACTAAGTGATGCCGATAACTCTGGTGTATTTTCAGAAGTACGACCGGACAAATCATTAATTCCAGCGGCACTACATTCCTGAAGACTCGCCAATTGATTGTTCGTATCGACGCGGAAATCAAGAAGTTGCTCGGCAAAACATCCTGCATTAGGAAAATCTTCAAACTCGAACTTCACGTAAGCGATACTGCCACTAATTAGCAGGTTATCTGTTGCTGCCCAACGTCCGTCCAACTCGATTCCATTACTGACTGCTTTTGACGCATTCTGAACAATAAACGCGGTAGAACCAGTAAATAAGGCTGTTTGTATGTCGTCGAAAATAGAGTGAAAAATAGCGATATTTAACTCGGCCGACCCGTCAAGCAGCGATAGCTTGTTGCCGATCTCAAAACTCAATACTTCTTCTTCTTCGTATTCGGCTTCGGCCGGATCAACGGAAAAGGCAAAGCTGTTATACCCTCCTGCTTTAAAACCGGTAGAGGCTGAAGCGTAAAACATGGATGTTTCACTGGCTTGCCACTTGAGGTTGGCAGACCAAGTAAGGCTATTTTCTGTACGATCAAGTTCGTTGCTATGGTTAGACGCCTCGCCCAAGGTTAAAAAAGGCTCTAGATTTGCAGCACCGTTGTCTGCGTATAACTGCGAATTACCCACCAATGCGTTAGGATTTCGAGTTCCATAATCCGTGGCTATAGCTGATTGCGTTGCTGTTTTCTCTTCATTGGTATACCGAACGCCCAAAGAAGCTGCAACCGACTCGTTAATATCCCAAGTTCCCTGGAAATACAGTGCGGCAACAGTGTCTTCCTGATCAAGAACGTGGTACCGATTAAAGTCATCGTATGCTAATGCCGTTCCGTCAAATGCTGAAACTAATCCTGAGAGGATACAACTACGGTCACCTGGTGCAACCGCTGCACCTCCGACTGCAGCACAACCAGCATTAAGAACAGTGTCTATAGCCAAGTCACCTAGCTGTGCATCACCGCGCACATTAAAGTAGGTGTCTGCTTCTGCTAACAGTTCACTGTAAAGAAAGTAGGCCCCGGCAATATAATTAAAAGAGCCGTCGTTTTGAGACTGAAAATTTACTTCAAAGGTGTACTGTTCAAAATCTTCATTATCATCAAAACGAATGAGGTCCAAATTACTAAAGTCACAATCGCAATCACGTTGAAACTCATACGCTGAATAAGCGCCGATCGCTGTGAGCACACCACTGCCCATCTCGTGGACAATATTAAAGCTAAGTTCTAAACTGTCTCCGTCGTAAATACCGCTGCTGCCGATATCTAGAACCGGATCAATATCACCTATATTGGAACTAGTATACGTTTTCTCAGCAAGACCAAAGGCTGCAATGGGCCAGACTCAATGGTACTAAAATTTTGGCCCTGGATATCAAAATCACCGTACTCAAGTTTCACTGTTATCTGCGTATTATCAGAATAATCCCACAGTAGGGACGTGCGTAGTGCCAACTCTTCAGCCTGGGGACTGGACTCCCCGTAAAAATTGTTCTCAATATAGCCTTCTTGATCATCACGATACTGAAAAGCGAGACGGCCACTTAGGTCATTACTAAGAGGCCCTGAAATATAACCGTTTGTTTCGAACTGTTTCATGTTTTCAAAGGTGTAGATACCGGTAACTTTCCCTTCGAAAGAGTCAGTCGGTTTGGCGGAGATGATATTCACCGCGCCACCAATGGTATTTTTACCAAATAGCGTACCTTGTGGCCCACGTAATACCTCTACGCGGCCTACATCTAAAAAGGAAAATCGACCTTGAACGCCTCGGCCACGGTAAACCCCATCAACGAACGTTGAAACTGACTGCTCTAATCCCGCGTTATTACCCGATTGGATACCGCGAATGTTAATTTTGTCACCAATTGGGTCTTGTTGGACGCTAAAATTTGGGATCATCGCCGACAAATCTTCGGCCCGCTGTATACCTGCACTGGCCAACTTATCTCCAGACAACGCCGAGACAGATACGGGTACATCTTGTAGGCTTTGGCTCTTCTTTTGCGCCGTCACTAAAACTTCTTCTAATTCACCGGTCGCTGCAGTATTAATCGACAGAAGGCCAACTGCTGCTGAAGAGAGCGACAATGCCAATAATAACTTTCGAGATTTTTTACGTGAATGATTCATATTTCCCACTCTTATTAGTTGTTATCTTGTTAAAAATAATTTTCCAAGGGGCCGAGGCCTTGCAATAATTCGGTCAATTCCCGATCACCAAACCCCACTAACCTTCTGTAATAAATTTATTGCAAATGAAGCATACACAAAAACATGGACAAATGTCCAAGTTTTTGTGTGCAATCGTTCATGTAATATTGAAAAAGTGACAGAATCAATTACTGGGCCATTTACACGTATTTGATGGCATCAACATAAGATCAATGAAAAAGCTAAAAGAGACATTAGAAATGGGTGGTCAGTCGAATGATTAACTACTCGACAGGCAGTAGCTACCCTATTCGGATGGGCGATTTGCGTTCAAATTGAAAAGGACGGCGAGTCTGATATACTCAGCAACCATGTAATAATGTAATAATGTAATGATGTAATGATGTAAAAAAAATAACAAGTAATACGTTATTTTTACGGTGTCGATACTCTCCTCTTCGATCATCACACACGGCACAAGAGGCAATAGTGCAGCTAAAATCAAAAAAAAACCTACTAGAAAGTCGAATTAACAAACCTAATAAATTTGAACTTCGCAGACAGCAGCTGGCAGAGGCTACCTTGGCTGCACTAGGCGAGTTTGGCTATGCAAAAACCAGTTTGCGCGATATTGCAGCTAAATCAAATTTTTCACTTGGCACACTCCATTACTATTTTGTCGATAAAGATGATTTGATTGCGTACTGTGTGCGCATTTACAAACGTCATTTTATCGACGACGTCAATCAGCTGGTAGCAACAGCAACTGGCATTGAATCACTTAAGCGAAATTTTATTCGTTATTTCGTCGTCACGGTATCAAAGGACAGTGAAAGCCACCGCCTTTGGTACGACATTCGCTCTCAAGCTATGTTTGACTCACAATTTCGCCCCTTGGTCGCAGAACTCGATCAGTCACTTTGTGACATGATCGCCGGCCTCGCCGCTCGCATTCAAGATTTTATTGGTCGCCCCCTCGCCCTTAGTCCCAACCATGTTTACTGGGTACTCGACGGTATGTTCCAACATTATCTACTAGCCCATATAGAGGGCACTGAAAATGCAGACGCTAATTTTGAGCTGAAGCTGACTGCCTTTGTAGATAATTTAGTGATTAAGGAGTGAACAACTCGCCTGCCCCGTAATTTAGCCTTCCGATATGCCGATCGCACACTCATCACTAGGGCCTCGAGAACTTCTGCAGCAATCTACACAAATTGCCTGCAACATTGGATTAGCTAAGTAATTCGGAGGATGTTCACAGGTATCAATCCAACTAAGTTCAGCTCGAAACGCTCAATGAACCCAATGATATCATCAGTAACGCCATTGCAACGCTACTCATCTACCAACACTATAATATTCAAGAGAATGAATTGCATGCCAGCGCTGACCACTGAAGGAAATCTCTGACAAAACATACCGCCTAGTAATCCTATCATAGACCCCTAATGCGACAGAGTCGTTTACGCTCTAACTGCGTAAAGCGGAAATATATTTGAATTTTCTAATCGCCACTTCTGAACTTAACGACGGAAACCCCTTTCTTGCAATCACACTCCCATTACGGAAGGATAGCCTTTACCTTGAGCTTCGCACATCGAGTAGTAAACCTCTAGCATTGATCCAGCATCCAAAACACTCTCAACTTCGCCCTGATCGTTTAGATTAAGATTGGCCCCGTTCATTACGAAACACACTTCGGTAGGTTCATCGTTTGTTTCTGGTACATGTAATGTGTGAGTAGAGCCCGCAGGCTCATACAAATAGGAGTCAGCGATGTTAATGTCCTTCGGATATTCCTTGTAATACCACGCCCCAGACTTTGTAAATGCAAATATTTCGCCCGTGTGCTTATGTTTTTGCACCGTCGTTCCAGGTGCAAATTGCGTACGTATGACCCATAGACCAGCATCGAGATTCACTTGTAGAAGCTGCAACTTGAAGCTTCCTTTATCAATAAAAGGCAGGCTAGAGTCGAGGTTGATAAATGGTAAGTCGGTCGACTGTTTTAGTAAAGCTGAGGGTATGTTACTCATGTTACGGATCTCTAGGTTTGTAGGCTCTATTTACGTACAAAATCTATTGCATTGACTGTATAGGATTTGTACCCAGAAGTTGACAACGGATTGTATAAAAAATATGGACGATTGTCCAACTTCTCTATTGCTCTCGTTTCTGCTGACTTTCGAGTGCCCAGCAGTTGTTCCAAACTTGGATCGACATTCATCGCACGTTGATTCGCGTGTATAATGTTTTCAGATAGTCTGGGGCGCGGCGAGTTGTTCAGTATCCTCTGAAGACAAGGACTTAACCTTGGGGCCTGGCTCAATTGATTTTTTTTTGCTACTGACAAGTTATTTTTGTATTTCGTAACTGTTCGATCAATCTACACCATCATACCGCAACTACACGATTCCAAGACGCAAAAGCGCTCTCTCTTAAATCCCGATAATGTCTTGCCGCAATTAAATTACGCCTCAAATTAAATAAATTATAAACTTCTTTGTGAGTTGATAGAAATCGGTTTGCCTGTGTTACTGACTTAAACTTTCGCATGCCTCTTTCACGAACCCTAGTGACTTGATGCACAGTTCAGCTTTGTTATTCGCATACTATCTTGAGTTATTATCAACATCTGGAATCAACTCCCGATGAGCATCGTTATAACTTCTTAATTTATCAGTAACAATCTCTCTCGGCTCACCTTTGTTTGATCTTAAAAGTCGTTTAAAGAATATCTTAACAGCTTTGGCGTTTCTCCTACGCTGCAAGAACAGCAACAACGTCACCATACCCAAAGCACTCGCTGCGCTCATGGGGCAGGCTCTCTTGGTCAACTGCTCGCCACAAATAATGCTGCTTACCATCTATTTTTATAAAAACCTCATCAGTGAAAAATGTATCACCAAAACATCCATGTTTTCTTTTAAGCTTCTTGGCATATTTCGACCCAAACTTGTTAACCCAAAGTCGAATCGCTTCATAGCTAACAATAATTCCGCGCTGAGCTAGTAAATCTTCGACATCTCTAATGCTTAAATTAAAACGAAGGTACAGCCAAACGGCATACTGAATGATCTCGGGAGGAAAACTGTGGTGCTTTTACATACCAGATGAGCTTTTCATACAAGCATTATGAATAATCGTGGATTAACTTGTCAGTACCTTATTTTTTGCCTAAAAATGCTACCGAATATTATTCTAATGATTGCCTTTTACGTGATCTGGCAAGCTGCTCACAACCTATAAAGGCAATAAGCAACGCAAACCACAATGGCTCTGCTATCGTTTCGGAAGTATGTGAAATTTATAACGCTGCTACCTATATGCTACTTAATTAAAAAGCGCAGAGGGTTGATCGTTTCCGAAAAATAGGAATTTACGCGTAAGATATTGATATATGAGGGTAAAAAATGGTGCCCGGGGCCGGAATCGAACCGGCACGGTGTTTCCACCGAGGGATTTTAAGTCCCTTGCGTCTACCAATTTCGCCACCCGGGCAGGGGGACTAGTATCGTGGGTAGCCACGAAAGCGCCGTACTCTACCCGAAACATATACGGGGTTCAACTAAGTGACGCAATCACTTGCTGTTTGAGTAAATGGAGGCGCGGGTCGGAATCGAACCGGCGTGAACGGAGTTGCAGTCCGCTGCATGACCACTCTGCCACCGCGCCTTTAATAACCACATCTATTAGCTAGATAATGGCCAACGGCGCGATTATACGGACGGCAATAAATGGTTACAAGTAATGAATGAATTAATACCAATATGCTGTTTTTTTGCTCAATCAGCCTTCGAATTCATTAATAGCGGCACTTAAATACACTGCCATAGACCAAAGGGTTAAAGCCGCTGACGCATATAGCAACACATAGCCTAGCTGTAACACATAACCTGGCATTTGTGGGCCGGCCAACAATAAGGCAAATATTGCCGCCATTTGCGCTAATGTTTTCGCTTTACCGATAAATGACACCGCTACACTGGCACTTTTTCCTAACTCAGCCATCCATTCACGCAGCGCTGAAATAACGAATTCGCGGCCTATAATCACCATAGCCGCTACGGTAAATAAACTGTCGTCCTGCTGCTCTACTAACAACACCAAGGCCGTTGCCACCATTAGCTTATCGGCTACGGGGTCTAGAAATGCACCAAACTGGGTACCTTGATCTAACACTCGAGCCAAATAGCCATCAAGCCAGTCAGTAACGGCGGCGACAAAAAAGATAACCGCGCAAAAAATGTGACTAGAATCCCCGGGGAGATAAAACACCAATACAAATATAGGGATTAGCACAATCCGAAAGATCGTAAGAGCGTTGGGAATATTAATATTTAACAGCTTAACTTTCACTTAATCTACTCTGAATGCAGCGCATCATATATGGTTTGGGCTATTTTAGTACTAATTCCAGGTACGCGTGCTAATTCTTCAGCGGTTGCGCCATTTACCTCTTGGAGACCGCCGAAATATCTTAACAATTCACGCCGCCTGCCCGGCCCTACTCCGGGCACTGCTTCGAGACCCGATACCCGGCGCTTTTTGTCTCGGCGGTTTCTATGCCCAGTAATGGCAAAGCGATGAGCTTCGTCGCGAATTTGCTGCAATAGATGTAATGCCGGCGATGTAGGCCGAAGTTGGAACTCACGTTGCTCATCGCCGACAAACAAATGCTCTAAGCCCGGCTTGCGGGTAGTTCCTTTGGCAATGCCTAACAAAGTAACACCAGTAACGGCCAGCTCATTAAGTACTTCAGTGGCTTGGGTCATCTGGCCTTTGCCACCGTCTATCACTAACAAGTCTGGCAATAGCCCTTCACCCTGCTGAATACGCTTATAGCGTCGCGTCAGCGCTTGTTTCATTGCCGCGTAGTCGTCGCCAGGCTCAATGCCTTCAATATTAAAACGACGGTAATCTTGCTTTAACGGCCCCTCTTGGTTAAAAACTACGCAGGAGGCAACAGTCGCCTCACCACTGGAATGACTAATATCAAAGCACTCCATCCGCGCTGGTGCCTCATCCAATTGCAAGGCATCGCGCAATGCCTCAAACCGTTTGTGCATATTATCTCGGGTGACCATTAAGCTGGCGCAGTTCTGGTCTGCAGTTTGCTCAGCAAGCGCCAACCACTTGGCTCTGTTACCACGAACTTTAGTAGTAACCGCCGTTTTCCGTCCCATTTTTGCGGTTAAGGCCTCAGCTAAAATATCATCATCAGGCAGCGGGTGATTAACTAAAATCTCTTTGGGAATGTCTTGCAAGCTCTCAGCCAAGTAATATTGCGCTAAAAACGCCGACAGTATTTCACCGACACTTTCTTCTAAATGGATTTTTGGGTAAAAGCTTTTGCTACCTAAAATGCGGCCAGCACGTGCAAACATTAACTGCACACAGATATAACCAGAATGGACAACACAGGCGACAATGTCTAAATCACCGGTTTCACCTTCTATATATTGTTTTTCGCGAATACTCTGCAGGGCACTTAGTTGGTCTCTAAATTCAGCCGCACGTTCAAATTCTAACTTGCCGGAAGACTCTTCCATTTTGTCGGCCAGCTCTTGAGTTAACGCTTGGCTTTTACCTTCCAAAAATAGCTCGGTGTGCCTTACTGTGTCAGCGTAGTCTGGTACTGATATTTTTTCTACACAAGGGCCGGTGCAGCGCCCTATCTGATATTGCAAACAAGGCCTGGTACGATTTTTGAAAACAGTGTCTTCACAAGAGCGAACTTGAAACACTTTTTGTAAAAAAGCCAAACTTTCTCGCACCGCATTGGCGTTAGGGTATGGGCCAAAATAACGCCCCTTGCCCGTTTTTGCACCGCGATGCACCGATAGACGCGGGTATTTGCCCGCCGACACATGAATATAGGGATAAGATTTATCATCGCGCAGCAATATATTGTATTGCGGGCGATGACTTTTAATTAGGTTATGTTCCAACAACAGCGCTTCTGTTTCGCTATTAGTTATCGTTACATCAACGCTGGCTATACGTGAAACTAAGGCAACGGTTTTATTATTTAAACCAGTAGCCCTAAAGTAACTGGACACCCTATTTTTAAGATTTTTAGCTTTACCGACATACAGTACCCCGCCGTCTGCCCCCAACATTTGGTAAATACCGGGGCGCGTCGTTAGCTGTTGCAAAAATGGTTTCGAATCAAAACCTTTGCGTTCAGTCGCTATAATGTCAGTTGAGTCAGTCATTGAAAATCATTGTAGGTGAATTGCTAAAGCACAGGCAATTATTCGTCATAAATTTGCCTAAAAGACAGATTAATTCGAGGTTCAAGGCAGCGTTTGCGTTTAGGCAGGCTATGCTGCCAACATGCTTGAGTTTGCCCTCGCATAATTAACAAACTACCGTTGGCTAAGTTAAATTTATGCTGTTCGCTAGTGTCACTCTTGTTGCGCAGTACAAAATCTCGCTCTGCACCCAAGCTTATTGATGCGACCACAGGATTGACACCTAACTCCGCCTCATCATCACTATGCCAGCCCATCGAATCTTCGCCATTTCTATAGAGATTAGCTAACGCGGAGTTAAAGCGCTGCCCGCATACCTGAGCTATTAATTGATTGATTTGTGTTAACACTGTCGTCCAAGTAGCCGCTTTATGCTCGGTGCCAGAATAGCGATAACTAATACCATCTTCGCCATACAAAGCCATCAACCTAGGGCTTGGAACAGTCTTGCCAAACATTGTTAAATACTCTTTTTTCCAGTCAAGTTCCGACTGTAAATTGGCGAACAATCTAGCTGAATCAGCCCCCAAAAAACAGGGGTAATAGATTAACTCACAACCGGTATCTAATATTTCTTCGCTAGAGGATAAATTTGGGGTCACTGCTACTCGCTCGTTCCAACTTATTTTACTATGTTAGCGCTGTTATCGCTTAACAAAATGATATTATCCTTACTATTATAACAGCCTGCCCGTGGTTTTTTTCAAATGATATTGTTGAGTTAATTTTAAAACAACGGGAAGTACTGTTTGATAAAAATTCCAGCGGCGGCTTTTCTGCCAGACTGCGGTTTAGTTTGTTATTTCTTGGCTTGGCGTTGTTGCTACTAGACAAGAAAAACCTGTTGGCACGCAGTTTTATTCTTTTAAACACAGTGTAATAGATAAACGTCGAATACAATAAACCTAGCGAATACGGAAACTAGATCTCCCATTAATGTGTTAACGCATTACCATCACCCAGCAATACCCTACTAATAACCCATTCACCTACTCCGTCAAGGCATAAAACCACGGCTTTTTTGAAATGGACTTGGGGAAGATTCCGATGCTGCATGGGATTGATGATGCTCAGTAAACATTAACGGGGTAGGTCTTTTCCTCCATAGAGCCTAACTCTGCAAATTCGCGGTGCAAGGTCATCTTTAGATACAGCTTTCTCGCAATCATACTGGCATAGCCGCCAAAAACGATTAAAGACCACGCGGCGCATAAGACAAAGAGAATTCTAGCAAACGTTCGAATTTTAGCAGTGGCTTATCGTAAAAAAACCACATAATCAACATCTGACAGGGCTAAGCCTCCTCCATTCAGTCAAAACTCACTGGCCATAGCAGGAAATGCAGGATCATATTTTTTGCCCGTAAAGCGCTCTTCTTGGGCTGCAGCGACAATATTGCCGTCAATTACCAACGCTGCAGCGCTGTCATGGAAAAAACAGAAAATCTAAACTGACTGTCGCCGCTTAAACCTCCAGTGCTAAAAACTACACCAGCCAAAGCTGCCTTAACGAGGCGGAGATTTTATCTTTATTAGGTTTGGGTTATTGCTTACATATTTATCGCTTATGCGAGGCGCTGACAGCTTGCACTATATGCCACTGGCTCTCGTTGCAGCCGTACTTGGTATAGATCTTCAATGGCTGCGCTTAATACGGCCGCGTAACTCAGTATATCTTCGCTAGTGGCACCGCCCACGTTAACCAGCACCAGCGCTTGTTTACTATGAGTTTCCACCGCTCCTATGCGCTTACCTTTCCAGCCGGCATTATCAATTAACCAGCCCGCGGCGAGCTTAACCTTGCCATCGGCTTGTGGATAGGCCACCAAGTCAGGGTAAGCCTTTAATAGCCGCTGATAATGACTGGCGTCTACTACTGGGTTTTTAAAGAAGCTACCTGCATTGGGTTGCACGGCTGGGTCAGGAAGTTTCGAGGAGCGAATTCTAACCACTGCGTCGAATACGTTTATAGCTGTCGGGGCGACTATATTTTTTAGCTCAGCCGCTAAACCACCGTAACTTATGTTGATGGCATCTTTTGTGGCCAACAATAAATTTAAGCCGGTAATTATATAGCGCTGCATGGCAACCGTTTTAAATATACTAGAGCGATAACTAAAATTACAATCTGCACCAGATAAACAACGAACTTGTTGTTGCTCAAGATCGTAGACTTCAACCGAGTCAATAAACTCACTAATATCACGACCATAAGCACCGATATTTTGAACTGGCGCAGCGCCGGCCAAACCGGGAATAAGTGCTAAGTTTTCCAAACCAAAAAACCCTTGTTGTAATAAGCTGCCAACAAGATTATGCCAGGGCTCGCCGGCACCAACTTTCGCCTTAACTAAGTTGTTACCAACAGCAGTTATCTCGACGCCATCAATACTTAGAAAAATAACGACGGCGTGTAATTTACTGGGTAGCACTACATTACTGCCCTGGCCCAGCACTAACCACGGTAGGTTTTTTTCTGCCGCAAAAGCTATTGCTGCAGGCAGCTCCTGAGCGCTATTGACGATGAGCTTATAGTCAGCAATACAAGGCAAGGCCAAAGTGTTGGCCACTGACAAGTCACTGTTTACCAATACTTGCATTAAGACGCTAACCGCACTTTTATCTCTGCTAGTAAACCAGCACTAGCTGCTTCCACCATATCAAACACTAAATTAAAGCCTTCACCTTCACCGTAATATGGATCAGGCACTTCGGTTTCGCTAAAGCTATCGGTATAACTTAAAAACAAGCCTAACTTACCGCTGTAACTATCTGGGCACATCATCTGCAAGTCAGACAAGTTACTGTTATCCATTGCCAGCATATAGTCAGCCTGATTAAAGTCTTCGCTAGTCACTAGTCTTGCCCGCAGTGAAGACAAGTCATAATTTCTACTTTTAGCTGTGGCACTAGCGCGTTTATCTGGTGCATTGCCAAGGTTCCAATCGCCAGTACCAGCAGAATCAACACTAATTTGCGCGCTTAAACCTGCCTGCCTAACTTTCTCTTCAAACACCCCATGAGCGGTGGGCGAACGGCAAATATTTCCCAAACAGACAAATAAAACTTTAATAGTCATTTCTCGTCCCCAGGCCCTGCGCCAAATTCTGTATCAAATAACTGGCGTACTCGGTCTAAGTCTTCTTGCGTATCAATACCCGCAGGTGGCACTTCACAAGCTTGTGCCACGTGAATAGCAACACCATTACTCATTGCCCGTAACTGTTCCAGTTTTTCAGTCTGTTCGAGATCACTAACAGGCCATGTAACAAATTGCTTTAGAAATGAAACCCGATAAGCGTAGATACCAATATGGCGCTGAGCCTTATAAAATGGCGGCAATTCATCGGTATTATCCCGCGGCCAAGGAATCGGCGCACGGCTAAAATAGAGAGCTTGACCGGTATCACTAGCGACAACTTTTACCGCGTTAGGGTTTAAAAACTCTTCCATATCTTCAATTGAAACACTCAGCGTCGCCATTCCTGCATTGTCATTATTGGCCAGGTTTTGTGCCACTTGGTTAATCAACGCAGGCGGAATCAATGGTTCATCGCCCTGGACATTCACCACAATATGGTCATCAGCTAAACCGAGCTTTAGTGCTGCTTCATGTAGACGGTCAGTACCCGACTGATGATCGCTTGCGGTGATACAAACTGGCGCAGTAAAACCTGCACAGGTCTGCTCTACTCTGACGTCATCAGTTGCAATTACCACTTGGCTACAATCACTTTTTAACGCTTGCTGGTACACACGCTCAATCATAGTTTTACCGGCAATATCTGCCAGTGGCTTACCTGGTAAGCGCGATGACGCGTAGCGCGCTGGAATAATTACACTGAATGTCATAAGGTTTGGTCTCGAAACTGTTCCAACGTAAGCTTAAGTTGGCTCAAAAAATTTACTGGCAGTTGAGCGTCTACTGACAAGTACCATAGTTTATCACCGGCAAAATCGCAGCATTTAACAGCATCTTTTTCAGTTATTAGCACCGGTAGATCATCATTAAAGGCTAAATTTTTCTCAGCAATTTTATGGTGATCAGGAAATGCTTTCTGAGTTTTAATATTAAGGTTTAACGCAGCAAGGGTATTAAAGAAGCGTTGAGGATTA
The DNA here is from genome assembly GCA_046710535.1 of Pseudomonadales bacterium. GTDB lineage: Bacteria > Pseudomonadota > Gammaproteobacteria > Pseudomonadales > CAWVSB01 > CAWVSB01. The sequence goes on along the minus strand of JBKEHH010000006.1, from coordinate 172,085 downwards.
CCAATGCCTGCGACCGCATGACAATCTATACCAGCCCATTGATTCAATGCTTTGGTCTCACCTGTTTTAACATTAACAAAACGTGTGGCTTGTAGACTGAATCTATTGATATCTCTGGTACCGAAAGACCACTGCCCGCCATTAACCAATAAAAAATCCACTTCGCTTAATCTCTGAGCGGATTCTCGTAGCGGCCCTGCCGGTAACAAACGTCCATTACCTAAGCCGCGCTCACCATCAACAACGGCTAATTCTATATGCCTTAGCAAGGCATAGTGCTGTAAGCCATCGTCACTAATAATAAGGTCACAATCGGCAATGCTAAGTAGCTGTTGCGCTGCCGCCACTCGGTCGGGATCGACAACGACACAACAATTGGTGCGCTGTTTAATTAACAAGGGCTCGTCGCCGCTATGCGTGGCGCTGCTGTCAGACATTACTTCATAAGGATAGCTGGGTGCTTTGCCACCAAAACCGCGTGATATCACACCAGGCTTATAGCCCAATGATTTAAAATACTCAATTAATGCCAAAGTCACTGGCGTTTTACCAGTACCACCGACACTGATGTTGCCGACAACCACCACAGGGACTGGAGGTTGCCATAAATCAGCTTGGTTGCTAAGGAATTTGACGCGGCGTTTTGCTGCAACACGGCCATAGAATGAAGACAGCGGCTTAAGTAGTTTGGTCCAACCACTGTCGCTATACCAACTGTCTTCTATAAAACTCACTAATAGCCCGAACTACACTTGATCAAAACGTTTTTCATACAAGCTGGCATAAAGACCATTTTTACCAATCAGCTCGTTATGATTACCCGCTTCAATAATACGGCCGCTTTCCATGACTAATATTTTATCGGCGTTTTCTATAGTCGATAAGCGATGCGCTATTACTAAAGTGGTTCTGTTTTCCATCACCGCTTCCAAGGCTTGTTGAATTTTATTTTCAGATTTGTTGTCTAGCGCCGATGTTGCTTCATCTAATATCAATATAGGTGCGTTTTTTAGTAGCGCTCTCGCTATGGCCAAACGTTGGCGCTGACCACCTGATAGCATTACTCCATTTTCACCGACAATAGTTTCCATACCTTCAGGCAAACATTCGATAAACTCTTTAGCATTAGCGCTTTCGGCAGCTTCCATAACATCATCAATACTTGAGTTAGCCAACTGACCATAGGCAATATTATTAAAAATAGAGTCGTTAAATAAGATAACTTGCTGGGTCACAATAGCTATTTGCGAGCGTAAATTGTCTAGTTTGTAATCGTTAACATCCACACCATCTATAAAAATATTACCTTTATCGTAGTTATAAAACCGCGCTAACAAACTTACTAAAGTAGATTTACCACTGCCAGACAAACCAACTAAGGCAACAGTCTGGCCCGGTTCTACTTCAATATTAATATCTTCTAATACATTCGCTCCACCGCCGCTATAAGCAAAACTCAATTCTTTAAATTCTATTTTTCCTTTAACTCTGTCGACTTGATAGCTGCCGTTATCTTGCTCTTGATCACTATCCATAAAGCTAAATAAATCTTCGCAAGCTGCTAAGCCTTTCTGAATAATGCTTACCACTTCAGATAACTGGCGAATCGGTTTAGCTAACATTCCCGCCGCGATTAAATAAGCGACAAATTGCCCCGCCGTCCAAGTCTCTCTCATGTTCAACGCCGCATAGACTAATGTAGCCATAGCAAGAGAGATAATGATTTGAATTACAGGTGATGCAGTACCTGAATAAAATGCCATTTTTAGTGAATGCTTACGGTTATATGCGCTGCTTTCACCAAATCGGCCCATCTCATATTGCTGGCCACCAAATAAACGTACTTCTTTATAACCGCCAATAGTTTCATTAGCGACCTGAGTTACATCACCAACCGAGTTCTGTAGTTTTCGGCTAATACGCCTGAATTGCCTGCCTACCCAAGTAACTATGAGACCAATAATAGGAAAGATTGCTAAAATAATTAATGACAGCTGCCAATTAAGCCAAAAGATATAGGACAGTAAGCCGATAACAAAAAAGCCTTCACGAATAACTACTTTTATAGCATCGGTAGCCGCACCGGTCACCTGGTTTACATGATAGGTAACCTTGGCGATCAAATTACCTGTTGAGCTTTTATCGTAATAAGAAGATGGCACTACCAACATTTGCTTAAACACATCTTGGCGTAAATTATGAATAATAGTGAACGAGACAAATGATAAAAAATAATTACCAACAAAAAAACCAACACCTCTAATAAGTGCTAAAGCAACTATGCTACTAGCAATTAGAAAATATAGTCCTTTGTCAGTTTCAGAATAACCGCCAAAGAACTTAAGCATTATTCCAGAGGTAATACCGACGCCGAGATTTTCTTCACCCGCAATAGTATCCATAACAAATTGCATCCAGTCGGCAGCTAATACCTGCGCCGCTGAGAAAATCAAAAAGCCAATAATACTCAGTAAAAATATCAGTTTTAACGGATACAAATAAGTTAGTAACCGCCGATACAGCCTGAGATCATTTTTAGAATCAGATTTTGCCATGTTTAATTCACTTATTTCTTATTAACTTATTTATCCGGATAAACCGTAGTAATACTAATATTCTCAAAGCCAGTTTTACCAGCTACATCCATTACTGTAACAACTGATTGGTGCGAAGCATTAGCATCGGCAGTGATCAAAAACGGGATAGCAGTATCGCCTTCAGCCGCGTCAATTACCGCCATGGTTAATGTTTTCGCATCACTGGCCGTCAACAGTTTACCATCCACTGAAAACCTACCATCACTTCCCACTAACACCTCCAACATTCTAGGTAGAGTTTGCGCGGGCTCTCCGCTAGCTTCTGGTAAAGTAATAGTCAGTTTGCCTTCATCGGTAAACGTTGTGGTTACCATAAAAAAAATCAGTAACAAAAATACCACATCTATCAGCGGCGTTAAATTCACATCTGGCACAGCACGGGTTTGACGCTTAAATTTCACCCCGCTGCAAGCTCCGTCTGGGCGGCTAAATCCTGGCCTACAATCTCAACTTTACGCTCACTATGCAGAGCATCAACCAATTTAATGGTTTCCTGCTCCAAATCTACAACAATGGCATCAACGCGGCGCAAGTAATATCGATGCATGATAACCGCTGGAATAGCAACGCAAAGACCGGCGGCTGTAGTAATTAAGGCCTGAGAGATACCGCCTGCTAATGCCGCTGCATTGCCGGTGCCCTGAGTCATAATTTCAGCAAATACATCAATCATACCGATCACCGTACCCAGCAAACCCAATAACGGTGAGATAACCGCAATTGTCCCCAAGGTATCCAAATGACGTTCTAGATCATGAATTACATGAGAGGCCGTATCTTCGATACTCTCTTTCATAACATCGCGGCCTTGCTTAGCATTAGTTAAACCACTAGCCAGTATGCGACCTAAAGGTGAGTTAGCTTTAAGCTGTTTTAGACGCTTGGCATCAAGCTGATTCGCTGTTAACCAGCTCCATACCTGCGCCAACAAATGGGGAGGAGAAATTTTCTTTTCAGACAAAGACCAGAAACGCTCAATACAAATTGCTAGCGCGATAACAGAACACAATAATATTGGCAGCATCAGCCAGCCGCCAGACTTGATAAGTTCAAACACTGCAATCCCTCTTAAGTTAGAAACTAGATGAACTTTACCACATAAGTCTATTGCAGGCAGTACTTACAAATCACATCGCTGTGAGTATATCCACTGCTCTAAAGCTGACAAATCTTGCTGTAACCTATCAATATGGCAAGGGTATCGTCGCCAGTATCGAGCCATTTTTGAACGTCCAAGGCGCGGCGAATTGAGTTTGCCATTGTGACCAACCAATAGCTCCACGCTACCAACTTGCGCTGTATTTAACACCAAACTATTGAAATCCTTATAGCGTGACAGAACCTCAGCTGTCGGATGATTAAAGCGATTCAAATAACCCGCCGATACAATGACAGTTTTAGGTTTAACCTTATGTAAAAATAACGCCGACGAGGAGCTAGAGCTGCCATGATGAGGAGCTATCAGTACATCACTAGCTAACTCATCTATAGTTCTTCCAACCAATTTATGCTCTACCTCACGTTCAATATCTCCGGTTAGCAGTAGGCGTTGATCGGCAGCGGTTATTTGTAATACGCATGACTGATTATTAGTTTTAGCAGCAAGTGTTTCAAATGGGTGCAGAAACTCTAATTTGACCCCATCCCAAATCCAACTGTGCCCGGCCTGACATTTTTGTTGAGCACTGGCACCAATTTTAGCGGCCGGCATATAGGTTTTTTTGATGACAAAGTTATCATTTAAATACTGATAACCTCCAGCATGGTCGTTATCAGTGTGACTAACGACTGCCACATCAATGATCACTACACCTTCACTCCGCAAATAAGGCTCAACTACGGCTTGGCCAAGGTTAAACCCACTTTCGTAACTAGCACCCATGTCATAAACCAGAGTATGGTTTTGCGTTTGCACAACCAGCGACAAGCCCTGCCCTACATCTAAGGTAGTCAATTTGAGCTGGTAGTCGGGGTGAACTCGAACTGGTAGCCAAATAGTCGTAATCATCAGCAGCCCTGCCATACGCCACCGGAACCCAGTCTTGGTCAACAACAGCCCTAAACCTATAATTGCCAGCGCAATAGTCATCAAGTTAGGCGTTAGCGATATTGGTGTCATCAACTCTAGGCTTTGGACATACTCAAGCGCTCGCCACAGCTTTGCCAGTGGATAACTAGCAATAGTAAGCATCAACAATGCGTGACTGACACTGACAAAACTAATTAACATAACTAATAAAATTGGCGGTACAACAAATATTGATACCAACGGTATCGCCACTAAGTTGACCACCGGACTGATTAAACTTATCGGTAACCCTGTAATCGCTAATACTGGAATTAAACCAACAAATACCCACCATTGAGTGGCAACAATCTGCCACCAACTACTTCCCTGTCCTCTTTGCTCTGCTACTAGCACTAACATCGCTACCGCAGTGAACGACAACCAAAACGATGCACTTAATACAAATAAAGGATTAAGTAGCAACAGCGCTAGCATTACCAATAGCAATATATCGACAGCAAAAAAACGACGCCAATTAAGCTTTAACACAATGACTAAGGCCAGCATCAGCAATGCCCGCGTGGTTGGCACCGCAGAACCAGCCATTGCACAATAGATAATCGCCATCAGCAACGCACTACTGCTGGCAATGCTATTACGCCAACCACGAACAATCGGAATATGGGTTAAATGGGCCATAAGTACGCCAAGCCACCAACCAAAACCAGCACATAATCCAATGTGTAACCCAGATATGACCATTAAATGGCTAGTACCGGTCGCAGCTAAAACCATATTATGCTGAGCCGTAAAATTCTTTCTATAGCCAACCCCCAGCGCTTCTAACAATGGCTTAATTTCAACATCGACGTCTGAACGCCTAATTAAATCAAGCCAACCATTGCGTAAGCCGGCGACTGATCTTGCTGGAGTATCGACTAGTAACTGCGCCGTAGAGCTATTCACAACACTACCCACGGCATCAATATTATTGACCAAAGCCCACCGCCGGTAATCGAAACTGCCAGTGTTAACCAAACTACTGACAGGTTTAAGCTTGACCTTAAGCTGCCATCGCTGCCCCGCTTTTATAAGCGGCGCGCTATACCAACTTAGCCGGATATTTCTCAGATTGTTAACTGCAGTGGATGGGGCATCTAGCGCTAAGATAAAACTAGTAGAAGGAGCTGCCCTGCCTAAACCCAATGCTGGAATATCGACAACCCTGCCGTAAACCTGTATTTCCTTAGCAATACTCTGCTCGTCTATTTCATAGGATAGCTGCAACTGCCCGTACAAAAGCGCCCAAGTAAAACCACATAATATTCCGCCAATGGAAAACAGCGGCTTATATTTTGACAGCAATAAACATAGGCCTAAACCAATGACTTCTAGCAATAATAGACGATCAGGGAGAAAAGGCGCAAAAGCCGCAACACATATCCCTATTATTATTGCGAGCATCCGTACGCGCATCTAGAGCAATCATCCTATTCAGTGCATAATAACTAGCTTAGTGGCAGCTAACGGAGATGGTATCCTAACAAGACTCTCCAAATAACTACCTAAACCAATAACGAGCACTGCATTAATGCCAAGAAAGCTATTTAAAAAAATGATACCCGCTAGAGAACACCTAGCTAACAATCGTTCTATCAAAATACTTGGCAACTGGATATTTAACGAAAATCTATGGCATTTAAATCGTAATTCTAGCGCTGCTGCCGTCTTTATTGGAATATTTGTCGCCTTTTTACCAATCCCTGGGCAAATGTTTGTGGCGGCATTGTTAGCCTTAATGTTCTCCGCTAATTTACCTCTAGCCATAGCGCTGGTATGGATTACCAACCCAATCACTATAGTGCCGATATTTTATGGTGTCTATGAACTGGGCAGCTTTTTGCTCGGGCAAAAAGCTGCGCTTCAATTTAGTCCGTCGATAGAATCGTTTGCTGCCAATATTAGTGCAATTTGGAAGCCGCTAATTTTAGGAAGCCTCACCTGTGGGTTTTTCTTCGGCAGCCTAGGCTATAGCTTAACCCGTATTAGCTGGCGCATAATGGTGGTACGAAAATGGCAAAAGAGAAGGCATAAAACAAAAAATCAAGCGTCATAGCGCAAGCTATCAGCAGGCTGTAACTTACTAGCGCGCCACGCAGGATATATCGAGGCAATAATACTTAACACTAATGCCACCGCTGCAATCGACAACACATCTTGCCAGCGAACATCCGATGGTAAATAAGTAACCGGATATATATCTGATTTCAAAAACTGATAACCAATCAAGTTTTCTAGACCGGCCACTAAATCAGTTATTGATAGCGCCAAGCCTAGCCCAACTAACACACCAAGGGCTGTGCCGATAACGCCAATAATTAAGCCCTGAATCAAAAATATCTGCATGATTTTAGCTGGCGGCATCCCCATGGTCTGCCAGACAGCTATATCACTGCGCTTGTCATTGACCACCATAAATAGGGCCGTCACCACATTGAAAGCAGCAACCGCGATAATGATAAATAATAATAACGACACTAAGCGTCGCGACATTTGAATCGCTTCATATAAATTGCCATGACTGACGGTCCAGTCACGGGAGTAATAACCGTTGGGCAGTTCGAATAGAACCTTACGAGCGATCTCTCTCGCCTGCATTAAATCACTAACTTTTAATTGCACTCCTTCCACAGAATCAACATAGCCTGCTAATTGTTGGCCTTTAGCCAGACTAATATAAACCGCTGAATTGTCTATTTCAGTATCTGTTTTGAAAATTGCGGTTACTGTAAATCGAGAGGCACTAGGACTAATTTTTCCATCGCGGCTAATACCAGGTAAGACTAAGGCAATAGAATCATTGAGTTTTACGCGCAACTTATTAGCCAACGATTGGCTAAGTAATAGTGACGAGCTGTCAGCTAGCGAATCAAACTCTCCAGCTATAATAAATTCAGGTAATACTGATACAGTCCGTTCCAGTTTTGCGTCAACCGCTAGTAACTCAACACCTTGGGCCTGTCTGCCTTTAATTAACATTCCTTGAATTTTTATAAACGGCGCAACTGCTTCGACACCTTCAGTTGCTAACGCTTGTTTGGCAATTAACTCCCATTCAACCATTGGCCCCCAGCTCAGAATACTCGCTTGCGGCACCATGGCTAAAATACGAGTGCGCATTTCTTTATCAAAGCCGCTCATCACTGATAACACCACTACCAGTAAAGCAACTCCCATTACTAAGCCAAGTATTGACACACCCGACAAAAACGACACCAGCTGGCTACCGCGGCGAACGGTGGCGTAACGCAAGCCAACAAAGAGTGTGAGCGGCCTAAACAAAGTTATAATTCCATCGCGTGTAATTGGCCATCTTTTAACTGCAAGACCCTATGCATGGTTGCCGCTAATTCCATATCGTGGGTTACGGTAATAAGCGATATCCCAAAGTCTTCGTTTAGTTCAAATAGAAGCTCCTGTACTTTCTGCGCAGTAGTGGAATCTAAGTTACCAGTAGGTTCATCCAGTAGCACACAACTAGGATTAGTCACCAACGCTCTAGCAATCGCAACCCGCTGCCGCTCACCACCGGACAGCTCTGCAGGCTTATGATCAAAGCGCTCTTGCAACCCTACTCTTGCCAACAAAGTTTCGGCTTTGTCGCGTGCCAGTTCTATCTTTTCACCACGGATTAAAAACGGCATGGCAACATTTTCTACCGCTGAAAACTCACCCAGCAAATGATGGAATTGATAGACAAAGCCTAAACTTTCATTTCTCAGTTTGGCACGCCCGGCATCATTTAGTGCCGACATTAACTTGCCGCCAACATATACTTGCCCAGTACTAGGGGTATCTAAACCACCCAACATATTTAGCAAGGTAGACTTACCCGAGCCCGAAGAACCTACTATCGCAATTCGCTCGCCACCCTCAACTGACAACTGAACGTCTCGCAATACCGAAACATCCAGCGGCCCTTGCTGATAAGTTTTTGACAAGTTGTCACAAGACAAAACTACCGCCATGTCATGCTCCATTGAACCAATTTATTCATAACGTAAAACCTCAGCAGGCTCAATCTGAGTCGCCCGCCATGCAGGATAAAGAGTTGCCATAAAACTTAAGCTCAAGGCGCCAAAAACTACCGCCATGACATCTTGCCAATGCAATACCGATGGCAAAGCGGTAATAAAAAATACTGAAGGATCAAATATTCTAAACTGAAACAGCTGTTCTAAAAAGGCAATGATATCACCGATATAAATAGCTAAAGGCACACCAAAAATCACCCCAAGTAACGTTCCACCAAAACCGATTATCACTCCCTGAGTGACGAATATTCGCATCACCTGTCCAGGCTGCGCGCCCATTGTTCTAAGTACGGCAATATCGCCGCGCTTATCAGCCACCATCATGGTGAGGATAGAGATAATATTAAATGCAGCAACAGCGACAATAATGAACAGCAACAACCCCACCATCAATTTTTCCATTTTGACCGCTTTAAATAAATTACCCTGTAAAACGCCCCAATCGCTAACTTTATAGTCTTGACCCAAAACAGTCTGCAACTGCGAGGCCACTCGACTGGCAGCTAATACGTCGGTAGTTTTGACTCGTAGACCTTGTACGCCGTCTTTAATACCAAACAATTTTGTCCCGTCATCAAGGTGGATAAAAGCCTCGACTGCATCTAATGCTGCGCCAAGTTCAAACACACCGACAACTGTAAACTGTTTAACTCGTGGAAAAATACCCGCCGGCGTAACAGTTACTTTAGGTAAAATGATCGCGATCTTGTCACCTAAATTTAAGCGAAACTTTCGCGCGGTGATGGCACCGATTACAATACCAAATTCGCCGCCTTGAAGGTTTTCAATACTGCCGTCAATCATATAAGCTTGGACACTTGATACGTCAGCTTGCAGCTGCGGATAAATAGCTGAAATATGAATTCCGTCAACCTTGCCACGCTGGCTAATTAAGCCACTGCCTTCAATATAGGGTGCAACCCCAAGCACATTTTCTTGCTGGTTAACTTGCTTAGCTAAGGTTTGCCAATCGCTAACATTGCCGTCTTGCTTCTCAATAAAAGCATGTGGTAAAAACTGTAAAATTCTGCCACGCAACTCTGACTCAAAGCCATTCATAACCGACATTACAATAATTAATGCGGCGACGCCTAACACCATACCAAGCAGAGAGAATACCGAAACTAAAGACACAAACTGACTGCGACGTTTTGAGCGCGTATAGCGCAGGCCAACATATGTGGAGAAGGGATAAAACATTCAGTGACTACCAACACCTATTTTTTTAACTAAATTGTGACGCAATAAACGCTTCAACTACAGACACCATTTAATACAAAAGTTATTATAATTTTAGTTTAAAATGTATTATCAAACATGCGCTGATCGAAAGATAGCGCTACCGAGACACATTATAATTTAAAGACTTAAAACAATGATTAAAGCTATTAATGCTCTACTATTTGCAACTATTGCCACTACTTTCACCAGTATGGCCCACGCAGAAGAACTTATCATTCCTATTACTAAGCAAGCCGAAGATGTAAAAGGGATTATGCCAACGCCAAATCAAGGCCAGTCAATGGCAGCAGTACAATCGATATGGGGGCAAGAAATAGCTCGCTCTAAGACAGTGGGCGAACCACCTATTACTAAACTGGAATATGCAGATTTTTTTGTTTATTTCGAAAATGAAACGGTAATACATGCGGTGATCAAGTACAAATAAGCTATCGCTCTATTTGGTATTCTGGGTTGCATCGTAAGCTAAGTCTTTACCTTGGCTCACTACTCGCCCATTTTCTTCGTCGCATTTAGCAGTATCACCGCCACAGATATCACAGGCAGTGTCCATACCCAAAGCGCTCATGCCGCCGCAGGTACCTTTAATTGGCCCCATTCCCATCATTACGCCAATTGCCATACCAGCAACCAATAAAGCAATAACTACAAACGCCAACAAAAATGTTTCCACTACATCACCTATTCATTAGTTAACAATTCAGCTTCAACATAAGGTTCAAAAGCTGAAGAATACTGTGCATCATACCCTGTTTCTGTTTTGACTATCATAAATACGGCCAGCGCATTTAGTTCACTAAAAGCCAAGCCTTCATCAGGCCCCATAACATTAATCGCAGTCGCTAAACCATCCGCTAAGGCGGCGCTGTCAGCCACCACCGTTACTGACGCCAGATTGTGGTCAATAGGGTAACCCGTCGTCGGATCGATGGTATGTGAATAGCGCTTGCCATCTTGCTCGTAATAGTTACGATAATCGCCAGAAGTCGCTACCGCTGCATTAGTCACACTAATCGCATTATAGGCAATGCCGTAGTCTTTACCGGGGCTTTCGATACCCACCCGCCAGGGAGTTTGTCGGGGACTGAGTCCGCCGACTCTAATCTCCCCGCCAACCTCTACTAAGAAATTAGCCACACCTTGAGTGAGTAAATAATCAGCCACTTTATCTACACCAAACCCTTTGGCAATGGCTGATAAATCTAGAGTTACTGGAGCAAGCTTAGTTAAGCTATTAGCAACAATTTGAACAGATAAATAATCGACAGATTGCAACGCCTCAATTATCTGACTCGCGCTAGGAATTGAATCTTGCTGAACGGCTGGACCAAAGCCCCATAAATTAACCAATGGCGCAATAGCTGGATTAAAACTACCACCAGACAGTACTGCCAAACTAACTGCCTGCTCAACAACAGCACGAGTATCTGACGATACTTTAACTGCAGTTCCTATTTCTGCCTGATTAAACAAAGATAATTCAGAATCAGCTTTGTAGGTAGACATTTGCTGATCTACTTTATTGAGTATCTGCGCTACTTCTTGCTCTAGTTGTGCTTGCTCAATAGCATAGGGTAAGTCGACTATGGTTACATGATAAATAGTTCCCATAGTACTGCCAGTAAAGCGTATTTCACCACCGCCGCCAAAACCACAAGCCACAAGTAAAAAAAGCGAGAAGCCTATTAAGCCACTCGCCTTGATCAATCTAATCACGACATTATCCGCCGAAGTCATCCAATAAAATATTTTCTGGCTCAACCCCTAAGTCTTCAAGCATTTTAATAACGGCTTGATTCATCATTGGCGGCCCACACATATAGAACTCGCAGTCTTCTGGCGACGTGTGATCCTTAAGATGATTTTCATAAACCACATTATGAATAAAACCGGTTAAACCTTCCCAGTTATCTTCCGGCTGAGGATCAGACAACGCTACATGCCAGTTAAAGTTATCAAACTCTTCCTGTAAATCATTGTAGTCATCTACATAAAACATTTCTTTTAAGCTACGCGCACCATACCAGAAGGAGATTTTACGCTTGCTCTCAAGACGCTTGAGCTGATCGAAAATATGCGACCGCATTGGCGCCATACCTGCACCACCACCGATGAACACCATTTCAGCATCGGTTTCTTTCGCAAAAAACTCACCGAATGGACCATACACCTTAACTTTATCACCAGGTTTTAGATTAAATGTCCAAGACGACATAATACCCGGTGGAATCCCTTCAGAACCTGGAGGTGGTGAAGCAATACGAATGTTAAATTTAACGACGCCCCTCTCTTCTGGGTAGTTAGCCATTGAATAGGCGCGGATAGTTGTTTCGTCACAGGTTGACACATTATCGAACACACCAAACCGCTCCCAATCACCGCGATATTCTTGTTCAACATCAAAGTCGCGATAGTTAACCGTATGCGGTGGGCATTCTAACTGCACATAGCCACCAGCGCGGAAATCGACGTCTTCACCTTCAGGAAGCTTCAGTACTAACTCTTTAATAAAGGTAGCCATATTATGATTAGATTCTACAGTGGTCTCCCATTGCTTAACCCCAAAGAACTCTGGCTCAACTTCAACCACCATGTCTTGTTTAACAGCAACCTGACAGGCTAAACGCCAATTTTCTTTGCGCTGGCCTACAGTGAAATGACTTTCTTCGGTCGGTAAAATTGAACCGCCGCCATCCATAACCTGACAACGACACTGGCCACAAGTACCACCGCCACCACAAGCAGACGATAAAAATATGCCTGCATCTGACAAGGTATTAAGTAACTTTCCTCCGGCTGCAACTGTCAGAGCTTTATCTGGATCACCATTTATCGAAATAGTCACGTCACCGCTACTAACTAGCTGCTTACGTGCCATCAAAATAAACATCACCAGCGCCATAACAATGGCGGTGAACATTACTACGCCCAAAATAATTGTGCTTGTATCAATCATAACTACACAGTTTTCCTTTGTAGGTCAGTGTGAACTAACATTTCGAGTCTGGCTCGAACTACTTTGTAAAAGTCTCTTATAAAGATATTCCGCCAAAAGACATAAAGCCCAATGACATCAAACCAGCGGTAATAAACGTAATACCTAAACCCTGTAGGCCATCTGGCACATCGCTGTATTTTAGTTTTTCGCGAATGCCCGCAAGTGCGACCACAGCTAACGCCCAACCAACACCAGCGCCAAAGCCATATACAACACTCTCACCAAATTGATATTCACGGTTAACCATGAACAAGGCAGCACCCAAGATTGCACAGTTAACCGTTATAAGTGGCAAAAACACACCGAGCGCGCTGTACAATGCTGGAATATATTTATCTAAAAACATTTCCATAATTTGCACGATGGCAGCAATTACCCCGATATAACTTAAGTAACCTAAAAAGCTAAGGTCAGTATTTGGTAATCCGGCCCAAGATAGTGCGCCTTCTTTTAGCAGATATTGATAAATCAAATTATTAGCTGGCACCGTAATTGTTAGTACCACAATTACCGCAATACCAAGGCCAATAGCTGTTTGTACTTTTTTCGATATTGCCAAAAATGTACACATTCCCAAAAAGAATGCCAAAGCCATATTCTCAATAAATACGGCGCGAACAAAAAGACCGATATAATGTTCCATTTACACTGCCTCCTGCTTAGATTGTGGCGACATCTTAAACTCGTTTTCTTCCACTTGGTTTGTTTTCCAACTACGCAATGCCCAGATGAAAAATCCGATCAGGAAGAATGCACTAGGCGGCAACAACATCATGCCATTAGCTTGATACCAACCGCCATTCTCAACCAAGGTAAATACTTCCATACCAAATAGACTACCCGATCCAAACAACTCTCTAAAGAAAGCGACTGCAAGTAATACCACGCTATAGCCAAGACCATTACCAATACCATCTAAAAAGCTTGGAATCGGTGGATTTTTCATTGCAAACGCTTCTGCTCTGCCCATAACGATACAGTTAGTGATAATCAAACCAACGAATACCGACAGGCTTTTACTAATTTCGTAAGCGAAAGCTTGCAGCAACTGATCAACCACAATTACTAGTGAGGCAATAACCGTCATTTGCACAATAATACGAATACTATTAGGTAAATAATTACGAATAATCGAGATAAAAAAGTTTGAAAACGCACACACCACTGTTAACGCTATACACATAACAATGGTAATACTGAGATTAGTTGTTACTGCTAGAGCCGAACACACGCCCAATATCTGTAATGCAATCGGGTTGTTATCAAATATCGGCCCGATTAGAACATTTTTTGCTTTCTCGCCAGCCATTTTTACACCTCTCCCGATCTAACTTTAGATAGATAACTACCAAACGCTTTATCACCCATCCAATACTCGATAAGGTTAGCAACACCTTTTGATGTCAAGGTAGCACCGGATAAACCGTCTATTTCGTAATCACTTTCGCCAATCACTTTACCTTTCACTACGGTTAAAGCGACATCACCGTTGCTATCGACTATCTGCTTACCGGGCCATAGAGCTTTCCATCTCGGATTATCAACTTCACCCCCAAGACCTGGCGTTTCCGCGTGCTCATAAAAAGTTAACCCAGAAACAGTGTTGCCATCAGCTTCGATTGCAAGGAAGCCGTATAACACACTCCACAAACCGTAACCTTTAACAGGCAACACGATGCTCTTCACTTCACCTTCTTGTTCCAAGACATAAACAGCAGCGTATTTAGCACGTCGTTTAATAACTGCAATATCTTCTTTATTTGGAATTTTAATCGACAGCTCGTCAATTTTAGAGGCTTTGCGCTGGTCATAAGTGGCAATATCAATCCCCAAGGTGTCCATATCGGAAGCACTTAGGTAATTGCCAGTTTCTAAATCAACTAACTTAACTTGAAATTGTTCGAACAAAGCCTGAATGTCTTTAGCTGTTTGCTCGCCAGGTTTATACAAGCCGGCCGCCGATAAAACATTGCGATTACGCTCATTTAACTTGTTCGCTTTTTGGCGATCCTTCAGCGCTACTGCGGCGGTGGACACGACGATTGAGCATACTAAACATAACGCTACCGCCACAATAATAGTACTTTGTAATGAATCTTTATTACGCGACATTACGTACCAACCTCCGCTTAATATTAGCCTGTACTACAAAGTGGTCAATAAGTGGCGCAAACAGATTACCAAACAAAATAGCCAGCATCATACCTTCAGGGTAGGCAGGGTTAGCCACACGAATTAACACCACCATCAAGCCAATTAAAATACCATAATACCATTTACCAAGATGGGTCATTGACGCAGACACAGGGTCTGTCGCCATAAACACCGTCCCGAAAGCAAAGCCACCTACTACTAAATGCCAATACCAAGGCATTGAAAGTAACGGATTAGTATCAGAACCAATAAGATTGAATAACGATGAAGTAGCAACCATACCAAGAATAACGCCGGCCATAATGCGCCAAGAGGCGATTCTAGTTACTAGTAATAATACCGCGCCCAGCATAATAGCGAGTGTTGAAACCTCACCCATAGAGCCTTGTATATTGCCGTAAAAAGCTTGTAACCAACTAATTTGGTTACCCCAGGCATCAACGATGTTGCCATACCCTACAGTGGCTGCCTGCGCTAAAGCGGTTGCACCGCTAAAACCGTCTACCGCAGTCCAAACTGAGTCACCTGAAATTTGGGCCGGATAAGCAAAGAACAAAAATGCACGACCGGTTAATGCAGGGTTTAAAAAGTTTTTACCAGTACCACCAAATACTTCCTTACCAACAACCACACCAAAGCTAATACCAAGTGCAACTTGCCACAGTGGAATATCGGGTGGACAAATAAGAGCAAATAAGATCGATGTTACAAAGAAACCTTCGTTCACTTCGTGGCCACGCACTATCGCAAAAATAATTTCCCAAGTGATACCAACCACAAAAGTCGTTATGTAAACGGGTAAGAAATATGCCACACCATGCCAGAAGCAATCCCAGATACTATTTTGATCATAACCAGCAAAAAGGCTAATAATAGTGCCATGCCAACTAGTGACTTCGGTAATTCCCATCTGTGCCATGGCAACATTGGCTTGAAAGCCAATATTATACATGCCGTAAAACATGGCTGGAAATACAGCAATCCAAACAGTGATCATGATGCGCTTAAGGTCAATCCCGTCGCGAACATGAGCGCCAGTTTTGGTTACATCAGCGGGGTGAAATGCAAAGGTGTCAAATATCTCATAAATAGCATAATACTTTTCATATTTACCGCCTTTTTCAAAATGCGGTTCAAGCTTGTCGAAGAAGTTACGTACCGCCTTCATTTAACACTCCTTCTCTATGCGGGTTAGATTATCTCGCAAAATAGGTCCGTACTCATACTTGCCCGGACATGCAAACGTACAGAGCGCCAAATCTTCTTCGTCTAACTCTAATACACCTAAATCCAACGACACTTCCATATCGGCGACAATCATCGCACGTAGCAACTGCGTCGGTAAAATATCCAATGGCATTAATTTCTCATAAGCACCAATTGGTACCATCGCTCTGGGACTGCCATTAGTACTGGTGTTCATGGCAAAACGTTTTCCACCGATTAACTGCGACAGATAAATACCCATTACCGAAAAGCGATCTAAGCCTGGCGACAGCCAACCCATAAATTTACGTTCGACACCTTCTGCAAGCACTGAAATTTGATAGTGATAACGGCCCAGATAAGCCATTACACCTTTAGCACTGCGGCCGGATAAAACCGAACCTGAAATCACTCTGTTGTCGCCATCAACCAGATTACCTGCGGTCAATTCGGTAGTGCTAGCACCAACGCGGGTTTTAACCAATGCTGGAGCATTAACAGCTGGACCAGCCAAAGCTACTACGCGCTCTGAGTATATTTTCCCCGAGGTGAACAAATGTCCAATCGCGATCACATCTTGATAGCCAATAGTCCACACGGTTTTATTAAAAGATACTGGATCTATAAAATGGATATGAGTGCCGCTCAAACCTGCTGGATGCGGCCCAGCAAACTCTTTCACTGTTGCGCCTTCGCTAGGAATGTCAGCGTCAGGGGCAGTGGAAAGATAAACATTACCGTCAGTAAGTGCTGGCAAGACTTTCAAACCGTTGGCAAATGCTTCCTTATTCTGCGCTATAACCACTACTGGGTCAGCCGCTAATGGGTTAGTGTCCATCGCGTTAACGAAAATAGAATGTGGGACAGTGCTTGCCGCCGGAACCTTACTGTAAGGCCTAGTACGAAAAGCAGTCCACTCACCAGAATCAACTAGCTGATGAGTGACTTGCTCACGATTTAAACCGGCTAACTGACCAGCAGAGAAGCTAGCAAACGTTAGTTCTTCCTCTTGCTCATCTAGCTCGATTACCAAAGTTTGGAAAACCCGTTTAGCGCCGCGGTTAACTTGCACCACAGTACCACCACCGGGAGCAGTATATTTCACCCCCTCTGTTTTCTTGTCAGTAAACAGTAACTGGCCTTTTTTGACCTTGTCACCTTCGCTTACTTCCATAGTTGGCTTCATGCCAACATAATCCGCACCTACTAATGCGACGGTTTTAACCGCTGCAGTTTCGACTAGTTTTTGTTCCGGCTGACCCGCTATTGGCAGATCTAAGCCTTTCTTAATTTTTATCATAAGCTGCACAGTGCTCAACTATGAATGACTGAAACAGGCAGAAAGTTAGCTAAACCCACTACCTACACCCACTACCTACACTCGAACCAAACTCACCTTTATTGCATACATAAATAGGTGAGCCGATAA
This sequence comes from Pseudomonadales bacterium, assembly GCA_046710535.1. GTDB lineage: Bacteria > Pseudomonadota > Gammaproteobacteria > Pseudomonadales > CAWVSB01 > CAWVSB01. Next base: position 154,357 of record JBKEHH010000006.1, on the reverse strand, counting down.
TTACTACATACCAGCAAGGCTGATAATTATATAACGCTTGCTCGGATTGAACTACCACCAAGACTTAAATGAGGCTTTTCGACTTGCCTAGGCTTCTTTTGGATACACCGCGTATTTTACCCCGCTCATTTGCTCTAATATTCGATAAACCTGACAGGTATAGCCAAATTCGTTGTCATACCACAAGTACATAACCGCCGAAGTCCCGTTGACGATAGTTGCCTGAGCGTCAAAAACACAAGCATGACGGGAACCGACCAAGTCTGTCGATACCACTTCTGGGGAGTTAGAGAAGCCTATTTGCTTGCGCAGTGGAGAATGCAGTGCGATTTTACGCATGTATTCATTCAACTCTTCAACCGTGGTTTCGCGTTTCAAATTCAAATTCAATATGGCCATTGATACATTTGGCGTAGGAACGCGAATTGCGTTGCCGGTTAATTTACCAACAAACTGTGGTAACACCTTACCTACTGCCGTGGCAGCGCCGGTTTCAGTGATAACCATGTTAAGTGCCGCACTGCGTCCACGACGACTGGCAGCATGATAGTTATCAATCAAGTTTTGATCATTAGTGTAGGCATGTACTGTTTCAACATGACCATTAGTAATACCAAACTCATCATCAATTGCTTTAAGCGGTGGTGCGATGGCGTTAGTAGTACAAGATGCAGCAGAAATAATTACATCGCTATCATCTATATCGCTATTATTAATACCATGAACGATATTTTTCAAATCACCTTTACCAGGAGCGGTAAGAATAACCTTAGACACGCCTTTACAATTAGCATGCTGAGAAAGGCCATCACGATCGCGCCACATACCGGTATTATCAACTACTATCGCGTCATTAATACCATACTCAGTGTAATCAATCTCAGCTGGATTACTGGCGTAGATAACTTTAATTTCAACGCCGTTAGCGACAATAGAGCCACGTTCTTCGTCAACACGAATAGTACCATTAAACGCGCCGTGAACTGAATCACGTCGCAATAAGCTGGCACGCTTAACTAAATCATTAGCCGCTTTACCTTTGCGAACCACAATTGCGCGCAAACGTATATTGTCGCCACCGCCTGCCTTTTCAATGAGCAATCTAGCCATTAGGCGGCCAATACGACCAAAGCCGTATAAAACAACATCACGCGGCCGGCCAATCGACTCCTCTTCATGAGTCACCAGACCTTCAACCTGAGACAAGACGTAGTCTGTTACGCTTACTCCGTCTTTTTTAGCCGTTTCTTCGTAGTTAACCGCAATGCGGCCTGCATCTATGTGCGCAGTACCGAGGCTAAGCTCTGACAATGCTTTTATAACAGGGAATGTTTCAAACTCAGACAATTCATTTTGCTCAACTTCGCGCACATGGCGATGAGCTTTCATGATGTCGATTACAGAATGATTAACTAATGGTTGACCGTAAATATAAATCTTAGCGCCGTGTTCTCGATATAGCTTACCAACCATAGGGATCATGGCTTCGGCTAATGCTTCACGTTCTTTCCAATCGACAAAATAATCACTGGGGCGCTCACGCGTTTGTTGCTCGGTCACTATACTCTTCCTTAGCAGGGTCAAAAAGTGCGCGTATTATCGTGATTTCACCACCTGTTAGCAATAGCTGAAAGCTATTCTGAATCAAAAAAACCATATAAATAAACAACTTAAAAGCAACTAAGCTGTAGTTTACTTACAGCGCTAGTTAATCGCGATAATGTTGCCGCGATCATTGCTGGCAAATACGCGCCAGACCTCTACAATAGTCAACTTTTTAAGACAGCCTTAATGACTTCAGTTTTTCCCATACCTTCGCTACCGACCTCTGGCTCACATCAACGCTGGAGCGGTCTAAGTAAAGCTAGCCTAGCCTTAGCAGTCGCGCAAATAGCGCAAGCTAATGATGGAATATGCGTGCTAATTACCGGCACCACCGCCGCCGCCGAAGCATTAACCCGAGAGATTCAGTTTTTCACCGATAATGGCGATGAATCAGTCGATGATTTAAAGATCCTCCACTTCCCCGACCGAGAAACTTTGCCTTACGACAGTTTCTCACCGCATCAAGACATCATGTCAGAGCGCCTAGCCACGCTGTATCAACTGCCTAATGTTACTAAGGGCATATTGATTACGCCTATTAGCAACCTAATGCACCGCTTACCGCCAATTGAATATATAGCCGGCAACTGCCTATTTATAAAAACCGGCCAGCGCCTAGATGGCAAACAACTAGCAACTAACTTAAGTAAGTCGGGCTATCACCGCGTAGAAACTGTTTTTGAACATGGCGAATACGCAGTGCGCGGCTCATTAGTCGACGTATTTCCGATGGGCTGTGAGACACCGTTTCGAATCGACTTTTTTGATGATGAAATTGAAAACTTGCGCAGCTTCGATGCTGAAACACAATTAACCATCGAGAAACTCGACAGCATTGAACTGCTACCCGCTAGCGAGATACCGCTTACCGCGCCCGGTATAAAACAATTTAAAGACCACTGGCATGACCATTTTGCTATCAGCCACCGCGACTGCCCCCTATTTCAAGATGTTATCGACGGTATTGCTCCCGCGGGTATTGAATATTATTTACCGCTATTTTTTGAACAGACAAATTTATTGGCCGACTATTTACCAGCCAACGCACTGATACTGACAACTCAAGAAGTCAGTAGCGCGGCAGAAACTTTCTACAAAGAGGTCAACAACCGCTTTGAAGACCGCAACATTGACGCTCGCCGTCCGATATTAGCTCCCGACAAGGTGTTTGCATCATTTGAAGAGACATTTGGCTCGATTAAATCCTTAAGTCGGATAAACCTACATAGCGATAGTATAAAAGCCACCCAAGAATTTAGCTTCCAGGATATCCCAGAACTCAATGTTGACGCTAAATCAAACCACCCTTGGCAGAAGCTTGAAAGCTTTATGCTTGAACAGGACCATAGGGTGTTGTTTTGTGCCGAAAGCGCTGGCAGACGTGAAGCGCTAAGCGAACAATTGGTCAACTTAGGCTTAAAACCTCAACTCGCTAATAGTTGGCAGGACTTTATTGACGGTAGCGACCACATTGGGATTACCAGTGCGCCAATAGAGCAAGGCTTGCTGCTTAATAATCCCAATATTGCACTAATAACCGAATCACAGCTGTATGGCGGCAAAGTACTACAAAGTCGTCGTCGCCAAAAAGAACAAGACAGCAGCGAAAACATTGTTAGAAATCTAACCGAGCTAAGAATCAATGCACCGGTGGTCCATATAGACCATGGCGTTGGCCGCTACCTTGGCTTAGAAACCATCACTGTTGATAATCAGGATGAAGAGTTTTTAGCGCTCGCCTACGCCGAAGGCGCAAAACTTTATGTGCCGGTATCGTCACTGCATTTAATTAATAGATATTCAGGTGCCGACGACGACCTCGCTCCCATGCACAGACTAGGCAACGAGCAATGGACTAAAGCCAAACAAAAAGCGGCCAAGGATGTCAGAGATACTGCGGCAGAACTATTAAAGATTTACGCTAATCGTGCAGCAAAACCTGGGCGGGCAATGGAAATACCCGAAGACAGTTATCGCCAGTTTTGTGGCACCTTCCCGTTCGAAGAAACGGTCGACCAAGAGAACGCGATTAATGCGGTTATTGCTGACTTAGTTAAACCAAGTCCAATGGACAGATTAGTGTGCGGCGATGTTGGCTTTGGTAAAACTGAAGTCGCAATTCGCGCTGCATTTATCAGCGTACATAATGGCGGCCAAGTAGCTATATTGGTACCAACTACCCTACTTGCCCAACAACACTATGAAACTTTTAGAGACCGCTTTGTTGACTGGCCAGTTACCATTGAAGTGTTATCTCGCTTTCGCTCTAACAAAGATATAGAAGTGGCAAAAAAGAAAATTGCCGAAGGCAAAGTTGACATTATTATTGGCACCCATAAATTATTGCAGCCCGATATTAAATATCACAACTTGGGCTTACTGATTATCGATGAAGAACATAGATTTGGAGTCAAACACAAAGAACAAATGAAATCTTTGCGGGCGGAGGTCGACATTCTTACCCTTACCGCCACGCCAATACCTCGCACCTTAAATATGGCCATGGGTGGCATGCGCGACCTATCTATTATTGCCACGCCTCCTGCACGGCGGTTGTCAGTAAAAACTTTTGTTCAACAAAGAGACAACGCGACTTTAAAAGAAGCCATGCTGCGTGAAATATTACGTGGCGGCCAAGTTTACTATTTGCATAACGAAGTTAAGAGCATAGAAAAAACCGCTCGTGAACTAGAAGAATTGTTACCCGAAGCACGGGTTGGCATTGCTCATGGCCAAATGCGCGAGCGTGAACTAGAACAAGTTATGAGTGAGTTTTACCACAAACATTACAATGTATTAGTTTGCACCACAATTATAGAAACTGGCATCGACATTCCATCGGCCAATACTATTATTATGGACCGCGCAGACAAACTTGGCCTTGCGCAACTGCATCAATTACGAGGCCGCGTTGGGCGCTCCCATCACCAAGCCTACGCCTACCTGCTAACACCCGATAATCGCACTATGACTAAAGACGCACAAAAGCGTTTAGATGCAATAGCAGAAACTACTGCCTTGGGCGCAGGCTTCACTTTAGCCACCCACGATATGGAAATACGTGGCGCTGGCGAACTATTAGGTGATGGTCAAAGCGGTAATATTTTAGGCATCGGCTTTACTTTATACATGGAAATGCTAAACCGAGCAGTGGCAGCAATCCAAAATGGGGAAAGCTTCGATTTAGAACAGCCCATAGCCAACAGCGCGGAAATAAACTTACGCATTCCGGCTTTAATACCTGACGACTACTTACCCGATGTACACACCCGCTTAACTTTGTACAAACGTATCTCTGGGGCAGAAACCAAACTAGATTTAAGAGAACTTCAAGTTGAAATGATTGACCGCTTTGGTTTACTGCCCGTAGAAGTTAAAAACTTAGTTCGCGCAACAGAGCTGCGCATAGAAGCAATGCCTCTAGGTATTAAAAAGTTAGAAGCCGGGGCTAAAGGTGGCCGCATTGAATTCAGGCCCAACACCAAAATCGATCCAATGGCATTAGTTAAGTTAGTGCAGCAACAACCCAACTTGTACCGACTGCAAGGTGGCAATAAACTAGTATTTGACACTCCAATGATAGACGCAGAATCGCGCATTAATACGGTCTCAGGTATCATCAATTATCTAAGTAACAATCAGCAATGAATTAAGCAACATACTAATCAATAACAAAACATAAACAGGCTGCATAAACCTATCATGAAAAATTTGTTCTCATTAAAACTGGCAAATCAATTACTGGGCGCAATAGTACTCACCTGCAGCGTCCATGGCTTTGCCCAAACTGAGACCGATAAAGATGAGACAGACCCATACCTTGATTGGTATCAAGTCGAACTGATTGTTTTTAAAAACCTCGACGATAACGCTCGTTATCAAGAACAGTGGCCTACCCAAAAAGAACTAAACCTTAGCGAAGATACCCAGTCGCTAAATGAGTTGTTAGCTATTCCGTTGCCGGTAGCATTGCAAGCTATAAAAGAAGCAGACGAATTAGCGCTACTTCAATTAGAACAAGAGTTAGCCGAGCAAGCACTGCTTGAGCAGCAAAGTGAACTGACGGAAGAAGATGCCATTGACACGACTCTTGCATTGGTAAAACCCGAACTAGTAGTTGAAGAACCTCTTATAGAAAGCGAAACAGAAGAACTCACTGCACAAGACAGCCTATTAGTAGCAGAAGATGAATTGGAACCGGTAATAACATTTATACCCGCTGCAGATAACCAGTTGGTGCTCGGCCATCAAGTCGAGCAACTCAAATACAATAAAAAATACCAAATAATTTATCACGGTGGCTGGCAACAACAGCTTAGCGATGGCCAGGCCATGACAAGTTATCGTCTATCAGTGGAGGCCGATGGCAATGAACTAGATGGCACAATCAATATTATTCGCAAACGCTTTTTGCATGTTACTACAGATTTATGGATGCACGAGCTAGCTATCGATACTGCTGAAATTGATACGACAGTCATAGAAGAAAATATCTCGACGTTCGACGATACAGATACTTTAGTGATTGAGACTGATACCGCTAATGATGAAGCTGTCGACGTTATTGAATACGCTAGACTTTACAAAAAAGAGCGCATGCAAAGTAACGATCTACACTATATCGATCACCCATTGATGGGAATGCTTATTAAAATAACCCCATTCGATGAGCTAACACCCGTCTTAAGTACTATCGACAGTGTGGAGACTATCGAGGAAGCTAAGTAAGCCTCGGCGCACATTATCCATCCCAGTTGCCATTACCGCTTCAATTTCAGCCATCGTAATTAAACTGTCACTTTTTCCTGCAGCCCAGTTGACCACTAAACAAACTGAACTATAAGCAATACCAAGTTCTCTAGCTAAACCCGCCTCAGGCATACCGGTCATGCCGACCAAATCACAGCCGTCACGCTCTAGTTTACTCACCTCAGCAGCTGTTTCTAAACGTGGGCCTTGGGTAGCTCCATAGACACCGCCATATTGGTAGTTAACATTACAGCGATTAAAAGCTGACGCTAACCTTTTACGTAAACCTTCATCATAGGGATGACTAAAGTCCACATGCTGCAACACATCATCACCCGAACTAGAAAATGTATGTTCACGCCCATAAGTGTAATCTATCAACTGGCCTGGCAACGCAATAATTTCAGGCCCCATATTGGTGGTAATCCCACCAACGGCATTAACTGCAATAATTTGATCTACACCTAAGTGTTTTAGCGCCCACAAATTGGCTCGATAATTTATACTATGAGGAGGAAGATGATGCCCCGCACCATGGCGTGCAAGGAACATTACCTCAACACCATTGTGATCAGCCTGTCTAATCGGCGCTGAAATATCGCCATAAGGCGTGCTCACCGTATGCTCATTGCCAAACTCTAAACCTTCTAAGTCGGCTAAGCCCGACCCACCAATAATTCCTATTGCCATAATTAGTTAACGCTCTGCTCTGCTACCACTACCTGATCAGGTATATGTAAAGTCGATGTCGGAAAGGCAACCTCAGCACCATTATCAGCGATAATTTTATCGATTTTTAGCAGTACATCTTGTTTGACATTATGATATTCAACCCAGTTGACCGTTTTAGTAAAGGTATACACAAAGAAATCAATCGACGACGCAGAGAACTCATTAAAATTAACCATTAAAGTTTTCTTTAGGTCGATCTCAGGATGCGACATCAACATCGCCTTCACTTCAGTAATAATTTTTTCCAATTGTGCCACGTCGCAATAACGTAAACCGATAGTTTCGTAAATTCGGCGATTCAGCATCCGCGACGGATTCTCAACCACAATAGTGGTAAAGATTGAATTGGGAACATACAAAGGGCGCTGGTCAAAAGTACGAATACGAGAGGTCCGCCAACCAATATGCTCTACGGTGCCTTCAATAGATTTATCCGGCGAGCGAATCCAGTCGCCAACAGCAAACGGCCTATCCATATACACCATCATACCGCCAAAGAAATTAGCCAATAAGTCTTTCGCAGCAAAACTAATGGCTATGCCACCGATACTACCAAAGGCTAATACACCAGATAAGTTATAGCCTAGAGTTTGTAATACAACTAAAACCCCGGTTATCACCACCGCTGTTCTTAACAACTTAGATATCGCATGCAAGGTTGTCTCATCTATTGCCGCTTGCTGATCTTGCTGTTTTATTAAATTCAGCTCCGCTTGGCGAATAAACTCCACCACAAACCAAATTAATACTCCTAATACCAGTACGTCTCTCACTTCCCCAATAGCTGAAAACACAAAAGCCTCGGTACGGGCATAGATCACTTCGCCAATCCAAGTCAAACCAATCACCCAGACCATCGTCGTTAACGGCTTTTTAGCCGCCGCGACGAGAGCATCATCCCAAATGGTTTTGGTTTTCAGAAATTGCTTTTCAAGATTATTTAACATGAAGCGTGCAAAAAAATTCGCTATTACCACACCAACAACCATCAGAAAAACCCAAAGAATTAGTGTGTTAGGTGAATCGGGGCCACCTGTGATCAAAACAGTAATCTCATCAAGACTCATATTTTTTCCTATTCTGCAAATTACAAATAACGTTTTTTATAAAATTATGTTGCTAAAAACATCGCTTAAGACACCAAACAATCTTGGTTAAACATCATACTTCAATGTTGAATGATACCAACAATCAATCATAAATGGAGACTAAAGTAATGCGCAGCCCTGTACCCAAAATAGGCTCTTGGTATAAAGATTTAGCCAGCCAAGCGATATTAGAAGTCGTTGCTCTGGACAGCAAAGATCAAACCATTGAAGTCCAGTTGCTAGACGGAGAAATAAGTGACTACGATATGGAAAGTTGGTCAATGTTAGAGCTTATCTCGGTGGAAGAGCCTGAAGATTGGCGTAACGCCTATGACGATGATCATTACGCCCCTCTAGATATCGACGACCCTTATTGCGCCGATCAATGGAATAACACTATTGATAAACTAGAACCATCTGAAGTACTGGGTATTTGGGAAGATGCGTAAACTGTATTGCCTAACCCACTGGTAAAACTTAGCTTGCCCTAGCCTTAAAGCTGTATATACTTACAGACTGTATATATAACCATGAGGTAATCCCCGTGAAACTTACCGCTCGTCAAAATGAAGTACTGGAACTTATCAAGCGTCATATCGAAGATAGTGGTATGCCACCTACCCGTGCCGACATAGCGAAAGAGCTAGGTTTTAAATCAGCCAACGCTGCTGAAGAGCATTTACGCGCATTAGCCCGTAAAGGTGCTATAGAAATGATCGCTGGGGCGTCTCGTGGTATCAGACTGCCGGAAAGTAACGGTATACCTATTGTTGGTTATGTAGCTGCAGGCTACCCAGTATTAGCTGAAGAACACGTAGATGATTACTGTGATATCGCGCCATCGTTCTTCTCACCCCGAGCAGACTTTTTTTTGCGAGTACGCGGTGAGAGTATGCAAGACGTAGGCATTATGGAAGGCGATTTACTCGCCGTACACAAAACCCACGAAGCTAACAATGGCGATATTGTGGTTGCCCGTTTAGACGATGAAATGACCGTAAAGCGCCTACATAAAACCCGTAATAAACATTTAATTAATCTTGAACCTGAAAATCCAGAGTTTAAGACCATTGAAGTTGATTTACGCGAACAAGAGTTTTCAATAGAAGGTATTAGCGTTGGCGTCATTCGCCGCTAACATTAGTCAATAGTGGTTATTTACTGTTCTTAGAAGGGTAAGCTTTTCATCGGGGAGCAAGGCCTAAAGGTGAAGAACTTCACCCCGAATAACAATGCGATTAATGCACTATTCGATCGCTAGCCGCTTCCTCATCAACAACAACCTGCTCAATCAAATCTGTGTACGTCTGCATACCCGCCTGAAACATCGCCTTCGCTATTTCAAGTTTTATTACTGACATAAACGAAGCAGTCTCATCAGAGAAGCTAATGTTTACTATAGGATCGCCCTCACCGTCTGCACGCTGTAAGGCAATGTCGCCGTTAGTTAGCTCTACAATTTCTAATACCGAAGATGGCACTTAAGTTACCTTTTACTATGAGTTCAGGTTCTTTATAGCATTTTGACGGGGGATGGTACAAGGGGGTGATTGCGTTGATTTAACCGTATTTTTTATAGGTCTATATTTTTGGAGGTTAGATAATGTAGGTTTCGCCCGCCGGCGAGTTTAAACGCTACGCTCAACCTAAAGTCGCTCAACGCAAGCGTTGTCCAAGAGACCGTTACCTTTAAGAGAAATCAGGTCCACGAAGGGCGACTTTATTCGGGCGGACTTCTTTGGTTACTTTCTTGGCCACAAAGAAAGTAACTCGCTAAAAAGCGAAACACACAAATAATTTATATAAAGTATATTAAATGCCATCGCGATGGTAAAACTGACAGATCAGAAAAACTACTCAACAGCAGGCGAAACGTGCCAACGTATACAATTAAAAATCCGATAATAAAACTATGAAAAAATCCTAATCCCTCTCCCCACTTATGGCTTTGACCCAACCGAAGTAGCCATTCCCTGGAAACTGTTAACCCCCGCTGGGTTTTAAATCGCCTTCACCACGCCAACGGGCGAAAAAGCATCGCCAGTTAACAAAATGCTAACAGGTGAAACCTAGGTGTATAGAGACCAGTTTTACAAGCACGCAAAGATGCTATACACGCATGCATTGATATGCAATCAAGCGAGCAATTTAGCAAGCCTAATAAATACGATGACATAGCTGGGACTAGCTTTGATGGCTGTTGCTACCTGGAGGCCATGACAAAGGCGTTAAGGAATACTTAGAATCAGCGGTTCTACAGCGACAGGTAGTTAGTTTTTTTACTGCTAACAAACCAGTAGTAGCGATTTGCCATGGTGTAGTTTTAGCTGCAAGAAGTATTGATCCGGCGACTAGTAAGTCAGTGATTCATGAATATAAAACCACTTGCCTGTTGAACTCTCAAGAATTACTCGCTTACAATTTGACGCGATTATGGTTAGGCGATTATTATCTAACCTACCCTGAAATTACCGTTGAAGACGAAGTGGCATCTGTTCTATCTAAAGTAGAGAATTTTATCGGTGGACCATTTCCCCTACTGAGAGACGATCATAATAAATTGACAAGAGGCTTTTTCGTTAAAGACAGAAACTATCCGTCTGCGCGATGGCCTGGAGATGCTTATAACTTTTCATTAGAGTTCATCAAAATGTTTAAAGAGGCTGCACTAATCTAAGATCAGTACAGCCTCTTTAACATTGTTTACTGCATGGCCTACTTAATTTCGCCAACACATTGATCTTACAATTTTAAAAAGACCACTCAACGCCAACTATGGCTGTGCGTGGTTTATTTGGTCTAGCTCCGTCTGGCTGGCGCGACACAATCGCCCGTTCATCCATTACATTTTCGACCTTAATGAACACCACACTATCATCACTTAGGTTATAACGGCTGATGTAATCTATGACAAAAATGTCTTCGCTTTTACCAAAGTCAGCCGAGCTATTATTACAGCCCACATCCATACACATTTCATCGGTGTATTTAGCCACTAAATAATTGCCCCAACCATTATTTCCTTCTAAGCCCAAACGCAAACTGACGGTGTTTTTGGCAATAGATGGCAACTGATCGCCGTCCATAAAGCCGCTCGCCACATTGTCCTCGCTAATTGTTGCATCAGTATAGGTATACATAAGATCTACTGGCAGAGTGAAATCTCCCAACTCAAAGCTTGAGCTGGCCTGAAACTCTAGACCCGCAACAACCGCTTCGCCAGTCACAAAAGAACCCGAGGTATCACCGTTACTGCAAGGATTTGCATTTGAGCAATTTTCCGTTTGGTTTTCAAAGTCACTATAAAAACCAACAACTTCAACAAACCAAGTACCGTTATAGCGAACGCCTGCTTCCCAATTAGTACTGGTCTCAGCCTCTTGATTCTCTTTCGCGCCGCCGCCTAATGGCGAGAAGCCTTTGTGAACACCGCCTAATACTTGCCAGCTAGTACTTAAATCATAAGTAAAAGAGGCACCTGGTAACCATTGGTTATCGCTGTTACTACGGCGACTGTCTAGTTCATTACGATCTGCATCGGCATACTGTTTACGCGAAGAATCAATATCTTCCCAACGTAGTGCTAAATTCACATTTAGAGCGTCACTTACTGCCCAGCTGTCTACTGCCCACAGCGAAGTTGCATCGGCTGTTTCTAAACGATTATTACTACCAGTAGGCGCTTTATTTCTATTAAATACTAATTGACCGTCGATCTGGCTAAAGTATTCAACCGGTTGAAAGCGATCCATTTCGTCTTCGTGAATCCGCCCACCCAAAGTTAGTTGATGATTGCCCAGCGCCACATCAAAATTCAATTCAACGCCGCGCGAAGTGTACTCGCGATTATTGTGCTTATACTGCAGATCAGTTACGTCTTCAGTCCCGTCTAAAACCCCTTGCGCAACCGCATCACCAGCGTTGGCTGCGTCAATAAAATCGCCACCGCCGCTTAATTTAAACCAATCACGGGCAAATTCATTGTAATAAGCAGTAGTGCTCATCGACACACTGTCATTCAGCTCATTCCGATAAACCAAATTGTAACCACTGTGGTCATTGTCCATTTGGTCAATCTCTGACAAACCATAGCGCCGATCTTTGTCGCGGTTGAAGTCAGCGTCGGTCAAGCCAAGATAGGTCTCATCAGAAACCTCTTCAGAGTACTGAGCCTTAAATGCAAGACTTTGAGACTCGCTCTCCCAGAGCAACTTAACTAAGTAATCACTGATGTCATAGCCGGTATCACTATTACTACCATCAATATTTTTAAACCCATAGGCACTGCGCTGCGCTGTTTCGATCAGAAAGCCAAAATCACCACTGCGGCCACCATAGTTAGCCAATAGATCAGCCTCGGCGTTCTCGCCATAAGACAGATTAACATTACCGCTCATTTCGTCAGGAATAGGCGTTGATATCAAATTGATGACACCACCGGTAGTCTGTGGGCCATAGCGTAACAGTGGCGCGCCCTTAAGCACTTCAATAGCATGCATTCTGCTAGTAGTGGGAAAGTAATAGGCGGCCGGATTAGAATACGGTGCCGGGGCAATCAAAACCCCATCTTCCATTAGTGTGACCTTGGATGAGCGCTCAGAAGCTGCGCCACGGATACCGATATTAGGACGAAGACCATAGCCGTCTTCTTCCTGAATATAGATACCCGGAATAGTCTTCAGTAACTGATTAATATCGCGAGCGGCCTCAATTCCTATCTGCTCACTATCGATCACCGAGCCAGTGCCGAGCAACTGCCTAGCATCCTGCTTGCTACCAATAATCGACACCACTTCCATTACCTGACTGTTAGCATAAGCCGAACTGTAAAGCGCCGCTATAATTGCCCCGAACATAATCCCCTGTTTCATATTATTACTTTTGCCTCTTAATCTTAGAAAGGCCGAGATATTAATGGGAATGATTATCATTTGCAACAGAAATCTATTGTCATTTGAATAAAAATGGTAGCTTGTTCCAACAAGAAACAGAACGAATTGATCTTTGCTGCCATACCCATTGTCTGAATAGCTTAAAACTTAAATTTTTAAGCTTAGGCTGGCTAGTTTTTTCCAACAAAGACATGTAAAGCGAAGGAGTTTGAGAGAAATGTTAAGTGTTATTATATATTTTGAATTTCTGTTGATTTTGGTTGTAGATAGACTAACTAAGAAGTAACCAGTTTTGGGGCCTTCACAATTCATTTGCAGACGCTGTAAGAAATTACTAACTGACCACTACAGGGTGTGTAGAAGCTTGCCAAGCAAGCCGCAGATGCTTTCAGAGCGGCATCATTATTGCCAATAGGCTGGACCGGCCTAAGTAAAAAAATTACTTAGCTAAGAAATCAGCCCTAACCCTGTCATCAGATTTAAACAAGCCACCTAAGGCTGTTGTCTGGGTACTCGAGTTAGAATCCATGACTCCCCTCGCCTTGACACAATAATGGGCCGCGTCAATTCGTATCGCCACATTGTCGGTATTAAGCAAAGCTTGCAGCGCGACTAACACTTGCTGAGTCAACCGCTCTTGTACTTGTGGGCGCTGGGCAAAAAACCGAACGAGACGATTAATTTTTGACAAGCCAATAATATTATCATTGGGAATGTAAGCTACCGACGCAAAACCATCGATAGTGACAAAATGATGCTCACAAGTACTGGTAAGGTCGATGTCTTTTACCTTAACCATTTCGTCAACATTCATTTTGTTTTCAATAACAGTAATCTTAGGAAAGCTTGAGTAATCAAGGCCCGAAAATATTTCATCTACATACATTTTTGCAATACGATGAGGTGTATCCATTAGACTATCATCGGTTAAGTCTAAACCTAAGGTCTCTACCACATCGGTCATGGCAGCTTGAATTCTCTCAACCTTTTGATCACGAGTTAACTCGTTCTCAATCATTGGCGTCTCTAAGCCTTTATCAATCAACGCAGCTCTTACTAACAGAGCCTCTGCAGAATATGCTTTTTGTAAACCAAGTGAGTTTAGTTTTGCGCGCGCAGTTTCCATAGGATTCGCCTCGTTGTCGCGATTGTTTATGTTTAATTCATCAGAGTTACTTACGAAAACAACTCTTAGTTAGATCAGTCTAGTTCTGACGACTCGCACTAAGTGTTATGCCGACTGAATCTGCAAAACGCAGTGCATGGGGTTTATCTACAGTGATTTGTGCACGGGTAACCTCTGCATTACTCATTACTACCGCTAACAGCTCGGCTGCTAGCTTTTCTAATAATCTAAATTTACCTTGTTCTACCAAGCTTATAATCTGTTTGGTAATAGGTTTGTAATTAAGTGCATTCAATTCATCGTCGCTTTCGCACGCTTGGCCTGCACGGTAACTAATTGCAGCATTGACCACAACATCTTGACGTTTACTTAATTCTTCTGGGTTGAAACCAATATAGGTTCGCAAACGCAAGTCACGGATGTTAATAATCGCATCATCAAAAATAATTTCAGCAGATTGCTTATTTAACATAGACATATCTACAGCACTTGTTGCGGACATAATATTGTTCCTGTTGCTATCATATTTTAATATACGCCTAACCAATAAAAATGGCTCACATTAAATTTTGCTAACATTCAATCACTAACTCACGAAAATCGACTATTAATAATTGTAGTTGTTTACGCCACCGCTGCCAGCCTTGTACGTTGAGCCTGGCAACAATAGATGTTTGCGCGATCGCGATAATATTATTTTAATTGTTAGGCTTTGGCATAATAATGGTAAATGAGCATTCGCAAAATTAATCTTTTGACTAACTCTGCGCCTGCGCTCCATGGCCATCATTTATCGCTAGGCCTCTTCTTGCCATTTAGCTTTGCGATAATATAGGCGCCAAGATGTAGTTTTGCCGTCCACTTCAGAAGTTAAATAATGCTCTTTAGTTTTACGGCTAAAGCGAATTACAACGTCGTTTCCATCAGGGTCTTTAGTTGGGCCTTTAAAAATAAAATTGTACTTTTTATCAATCTGGTCTTTGTAAGGCAATATCTCTGCCAGCTGGGGCGAGCGTGTTTCGCGATTTTTGGGATATTTACTCGCCGCTAAAAATAGCCCTGCGGCACCATCACGCAAAATGTAATGGTCCTCAACTTTGCGGCAAGCCAAATCTGGCATTGGTACTGGATCCATTTTTGGTGGCGCTGCTTCACCGCTTTTCAGCAGCTTGCGGGTATTTTTACAGGTATCACTGGTACAGCCAAAATATTTTCCAAAGCGGCCGGTTTTAAGCTGCATGTCTTCGCCACACTTATCACAGTCTAAAACAGGGCCTTCATAGCCTTTAATTTTAAACTTGCCTTGCTCTACTTCAAAACCTGAACAGTCTGGATTATTACCACACACATGTAGCTTACGATCTTCATCGATCAGGTAAGAGTCCATCGCTAGGTTACAAATTTTGCAACGATGCTTAGTGATCAACAAACGAGATTCAGCTTCCTCGTCAGCGTCAACGCTCACTGCTTCATCGCCCGACACTAAATTAACAGTGCATTTACACCGTTCTTTAGGCGGCAAGGCATAACCAGAACAACCTAAAAACACTCCCGTACCCGCAGTACGAATTGTCATTGGGCGGTCGCAATCAGGACAAGGAATATCAGTAAGCGTCGGATCATTGGGGCGCATACCGCCCTCATCTGCACCAGCTTGTTCCAACTGTTTGACAAAGCCTTGGTAAAAATTGGTTAACAACTCTTTCCAATCAGCTTCGCCGGCGGCAACTGTATCTAACGACTCTTCCATAGTGGCAGTAAAGTCGTAGTTCATTAAATTACCAAAGTTTTCATTCAAACGATCAGTAACAATGTCGCCCATTTTTTCTGCGTAAAAACGTCTATTTTCAAGCCGTGCATAACCACGATCTTGAATAGTAGAAATAATTGCAGCATAGGTCGAAGGGCGACCGATACCTTGCTTTTCTAATTCTTTTACCAGCGCCGCTTCACTAAAGCGAGCGGTTGGTTTAGTGAAATGCTGAATTGGCTTAAGCTCTTTCAGGTCAAGTACTTCACCTTTGCTTACATCTGGCAATTCAATATCGTCATCTTTAGTTGACGCCGTTGGTTGCGCTCGCAAAAAGCCATCAAACAACATAATACGGCCACGGGTACGCAGCTCATATTCTTCAGCGGTAACAACCAAACTTGTACTAGTAAACTTAGCAGGCAACATTTGGCAAGCTACAAATTGACGCCAAATTAGCTCATACAAACGCTGAGCATCACGCTCCATGTCATCCATATTAGTAGACTTAACATCTACATTGGCTGGACGAATCGCCTCATGCGCTTCTTGTGCACCTTCTTTAGAACCATATTTAATCGGCGCTTCAGGTAAATATTTTTTTGAATATTCTTTGACTATAAATTCGCGACATTGCGCAACAGCACCCTCACTCAAATTGGTCGAGTCAGTACGCATATAAGTAATGTAACCACCTTCGTATAAACGCTGCGCCATGGTCATGGTTTTTTTAACGCTATAGCCCAGGCGGGTGCTGGCAGCCTGCTGTAAACTAGAAGTAATGTAAGGCGCGCTTGGCTTACTACTGGTTGGCTTGTCTTCACGGCTTTGGACAATATATTGCGCCGGTTTTAATACCGCCAAGGCTTTATTAGTATCTTCTTCGTTAGTTGGTCTAAATCCTTTACCTTGGAATTTTTTTACGTCCATTGCCAACAGTGCATCTTTAGCCGTAGTTAAGTCGGCTTTTACTTCCCAGTATTCTTCTGGGATGAAGGCACGAATCTCACGCTCACGCTCTACCAGCATTTTTACTGCAACCGATTGCACACGTCCGGCAGACAAACCACGGGCAACTTTAGCCCACAGCAATGGCGACACCATAAAACCAACAATGCGGTCTAAAAAGCGACGACCTTGTTGCGCGTTTACCCGGTCTATATCTAACTCACCGGGGGAATCAAATGCTGCTTTGATCGCTTTTTCAGTAATTTCATTAAACACTACGCGCTGATAACGACTCTCATCACCACCAATAGCCTCGCGCAAATGCCACGCAATAGCCTCTCCCTCTCTATCCAAATCCGTTGCGAGGTAGATTTTATCGGCTTTTTCAGCAAGCTTTCTCAGCTCAGCAACAACTTTTTCTTTGCCGGGTAATATATGGTATTCAGCAGCCCAGCCATTTTCAGGGTCTATACCCATACGGCGAATTAACTGCTCTTTGGCTTTCTTCTTTTTGTGTATAACCTTTTTGTCAGGCGACAACTTACGCGTTATAGCCGCTTGTTTAGCCCGCTCTTTGGGATCTACAGCTTTGCCACTGCCACCAGTGGGAAGGTCACGAATATGGCCAACACTCGATTTAACAATAAAATCTTTACCCAGATATTTATTGATAGTTTTGGCTTTGGCAGGTGACTCTACGATTACTAGCGATTTGCTCATAGTGTATTTTTTACAACCCAGTTGACTTAAAAATGTGGCAGTGTTTGCTTGAAAGGTGCGATTTATAAGCTGCCACCAAGCATCGGTCAAGGGCTTAGTTAAAAATATACCTATATAGGTAATTGATTAGACTAGGAAAAAGGTAGTTTTATGGGGGCTATTGGCACATAGGTAAAACTGTTTCAAATCAAATACTTAAGGATTATTTTTATACCATAATAAGAGCTGCAAAAAAGTACCTGAAATTATTTTTAGCTGATCTATCCCACCAGTCTCCTTCCAGCACAGGCTTGCACTATTTCCAACCATCTCAAGTAAATAGCTCGATTGCGGCAATTGCATCATCAACTCGCCCAACCGCCCCTCTACAGTGCGCTCTTTTTCATTTTGCCAAGCGATGATTATTCCGGCTTTATTGCGTACAGGACTAAAGAGCTGCTTGCTATCAATGACAGAGCGTTTATGTCCTCTTAAAAAATAGCTGTATTTTGCCACCGTGTCGGATTCGACCTGTCTAATCTGCTCAGGCCGAGGGACTATTTGAGGGTTCAATCCTTGAGCGCGAGCATCCATTCTAAGCTGCGCTAATTGTTTTTCTCGAGTGGACGGCTGCATCCACATTATCGGTCCAACAACTAAGCTAACAACGCCAATAATTAAAAAATACGGAAATAAACTCTCGAATGACACAACTCTGCTCTTCTATAATCTATTGCGGCCTTGATCTATCTCAACAAGGTGAGTGTTTAGTCTTTACAGCGGCCGCAGGCGTGATATGTTGTTTTATACTTTAACAGTAACGCATGAGGAATGACCATGTCGGATTACAACCACTTACTATTGGCGATTGATTTATCAGAGCATTCAGATCAGGTGGAGGCTAAAGCACGCCATATCGCTGATGCCAGCAATGCAAAACTCAGTGTTATTCATGTGATAGAACCTATCAGTTTTAGCTACGGTGGCGACATACCGCTGGATTTCACTTCTATTCAAGAGGACATTCAAGCACAAGCGAAAACTCAACTGGCGAAACTCGGTGTCGAATACGGTATTAATGAGGAAGATCAATACATTATGCTGGGACGACCTGAAAACGAAATCCACGGCCTTGCTGAAGAAATTGATGCGGACCTTATTGTTGTCGGTAGCCATGGACGTCATGGCTTAGCGCTTATATTTGGTTCAACCGCTAACGGTGTATTGCATGGCGCGGGTTGTGACGTCTTGGCAGTGCGTGTTAAATCTTAATAAAAGCAATATATTGATAACGGAACGCTCTTAATGAGGGTGAAATCCTGATGAGGGCTACATCCTGACTAACGACCACCCACTTGTTGATATAGGTGTAAATCTAACCAGCAGTCAGTTTAAATATGACAGAGCCGACGTTATTTCGCGGGCACTGGCTGCCAAGGTGTCTAGATTAGTGGTAACTGGTACCGACTTAGCCTCATCTCAAGCCGCTAACGCCTTGTGTGAGCAAAACCCAGCAAACTTGCGGCATACCTGCGGGGTTCATCCGCACGATGCAGACAGCGCCACTGACGACACTTGGCGAGCAATCAAACAATTAGCAAAATCTGACAATGTCTGCGCTATTGGTGAAATGGGCTTGGATTTTAATCGCAACTTTTCCACCCCTGAAAATCAAATTGCGGCTTTTACTGCTCAGCTAGAGATAGCCGTCGAGTTAGAAAAGCCGGTTTTCTTACATGAGCGCGATGCCTTCGATACTCAATATCCCCTGCTTAAAGATTACCGCGACAAAATATGCGGTGGTGTTGTGCATTGTTTTACTGGCAACGCAGAGCAGCTAAAACACTATTTAGATTTAGATTTGTATATTGGAATTACCGGTTGGGTGTGTAACCCCAAACGTGGCAAAGAGCTTTATGAACTGGTTAAGACTATTCCTAGTGATCGTTTGTTGATTGAAACGGATGCGCCCTATTTAATGCCTAAAAATGTCGCCAAAAGTGATTTGGGAGATGTTAGGTCGCGGCGCAATGAGCCTTGTTTGTTGCCTTGGGTTTTGAGTACTGTTTGTGAAGCGCGGGGGGATTCTTATGAAGGGCTTGCGGTCGCGACTAGTGCTAATGCGCGGCGGTTATTTAATCTGCGTTAACATTTCAAATTTGTGATTATTAATGAACAGGCGAAAACTGTAATCAAACCATATAAAAAAAACCAATTCGACCTTACGCTAACCCAACAATTCTTCTATCTGCTCCACACCAAACGGCCAACCAATCTCATCGCGATTATCAACGCGCGCTAATACCGGAATACGAATACCATACTTATCCACCAGCTCTGGTGAGTCGGCAATTTCTACCAAGCTAACCTCCCAGCCTTTTTTATCTAAAGTCGGTTGGGCGATTGCCAATGCATCGTCACATAGGTGACAACCCAACGTTGTATAAAGTAGTAATTGCGGCATGCTTTTCTCTTTTCTTTTGGCTACTCTATGTGTGTATTTTATATTAAGTACGTAATAAAAAAGGCGTTAAGCTCATCACCTAACGCCTTTGGTGTTCTAATTGTGAATATTACAAATCGTAGCCGCGCTCGTTGTGATATTCAACATCTAAGCCAGAAGTTTCTTCTTCTGCGGTTACGCGTAAACCGGTTATACGGTCGATTATCTTCAGCAATATATAGGTAACAACTGCGGTATAGGCACCAACTGCCACTACACCAGTGATTTGCACCATCAGTTGCGAACTAATAGTCATCCCTTCTGCTAAGCCCATACCACTAAATACACCAAGCTCGTTGCTTACCAGCACTCCGGCCATAATGGTACCTAAAGCGCCACCCACACCATGCACAGGGAAGACATCTAATGAGTCATCAATTTTTAAGGTATGTTGAAGAAACATAGTGGCGTAAAAGCAAACAAAGCCGGCGCTAACACCAATAAGCAGTCCACCTGCAGGGCCAACAAAACCTGACGCTGGAGTAATAGTACCCAAACCTGCAACCATGCCGGTCACTGCGCCTAGTGCACTTGGCTTGCCGTATTTAACCCATTCAATGCTCATCCACACTATCGCGCCAGCAGCTGCTGATAGGTGGGTGACTAAAATAGCCATGCCCGCTGCGCCATCGGCCGCTAGTGCACTACCGCCGTTAAAGCCAAACCAACCTACCCATAACATTCCGGCACCGGTAATTGTCATAGTCATATTATGTGGCGGCATTGGTTGCTGAGGAAAGCCTCTGCGAGCACCAATGACAATGGCGCAAACTAGCGCTGCAACACCTGCCGTAACGTGGACTACTACGCCACCGGCGAAATCTAGCAAGCCTTTCTCGCCCAGCCAACCGCCACCCCAAACCCAATGAGTCACCGGCGCATATACGACTAGCGACCAAAGAATAGTAAATAACACCACTGCTGAAAATTTAGTACGCTCGGCAAACGCACCAATAACCAGAGCTGGAGTAATAATGGCGAAAGTCATTTGAAACATAGCAAATGTGGTTTCAGGAATATTGCCACTCAAGCTGTCAGCCGTAACTGATGCAAACAGTACGTTAGAAAGCCCGCCAATCCATGGGCCTCCCTCAGAAAAGGCTAAGCTGTAGCCGACGATAAACCACAATATTGATGCGACGCCGGTAATTGTAAAACACTGCATTAAAATAGTTAGAACGTTTTTACTACGCACTAAGCCGCCATAAAATAATGCCAAGCCCGGTATGGTCATAAACAAAACCAAGGCGGTAGATGTCAATATCCACGCGGTGTTTGCTTGATTTAACTCTTCACTCCAACCCAAGGTTGGAATTATTGCCAAAGCTAAACCAATGGCTAGCTTGCTCGATATATTACGGATCATGCCTGTCCCCTAAAATTCTTTTAAAGCACTAAAGTAGTGCGGTAATTATTATTGTGCACCGATTGAAACCACTTAAAGGAAGTTTCGATCTAAAAATGCTCTATTTATGTGCAAAAAGTAGCCATATTAGTGACAATATCGATTTACGCACCAATAAATAGTATTCCCGCACTGAATGTATGCAATAAGCATTCCATCAATATTCGCTTTATCAAAATAATTAAAAACAAAATCCATAAAAGTGCATAAGCCATTTATACTAGCCAGCAATAAGCCATTAATAACATACGATATTTCAAGCGATGAAAGCAAAACCTGATAACTCATTAACAATATTTGGCCGCAATCCGGTGCAAGAAGCATTAGAGAGCAGCGACATTAAGGTACTGCGCGTCCATCTTGCCGACAGCAACAAACCTGGCGATGCGATAAGGAAAATAGAGCGCTTAGCCCAGCAGCAAGATGTGGATATGCGCTACCACAGCAAACTAGAGCTTTCGCGTATTTCACGTAACGGCAAGCAAGACCAAGGCGTTGCTGCCGACATTTACTGCCCTACTTTACAGCCATGGGTGAATCTCAAAGACATTAAGCCCAATGGTCGCCTGCTGGCAGTAGACAGAATTAATAACCCCCAGAATCTAGGTATGATTATTCGCTCCGCCTGTGCGGGTGGTATGGATGGCTTACTGCTGCCCACAGAGCCTGGCAATACTCGTTTATCGCCATTAGTGATTAAAGCGAGTACCGGCACGGTGTTTAAATTTCCCATTTATCAATGCGATAAGCTGGCACCTACGCTAGTAGAGCTGCAAAGCTATGGCTATAAGGTATGTAGTTTACAAGGTGATGGTGAGCAATCGTTACTTGATAAGCCAAGCAGCAAGCCTACGATTTATGTACTGGGCAATGAAAGTGATGGCGTTAGTTCTGAGGTTGAAAAATTGGCCGATCAGCGACTAAGCATACCCATGCACAATGGCGTTGAGTCACTGAATGTCGCAGTGGCCGCCGCGCTTATCGCATTTATGGGCTAACACGTTAGAAGGGATTGGTTTATGGCGTGTATAAGCCCTTTACACCGGAAAATTTAACAGTATCTTTACCCGCGTCCTTGGCAGCGCCTAGGGCCTCGCTAACCTTTATTAAGGCACCTTTCCAACTTTGTGGTGCTAACGGTAAGACCGACAAACCGCCAATACTGACTGTTAACGACACCTCTATATCTTCATTGGTCATTATCGCATCGGCAACTCGCTGACGCAGTTTATCAGCCACGGCGCCAGCGCCGTCTATGTCAGTTTCAGGTAAAATCACGGCAAACTGGTCATCCCCAAAATAGGTTATAACATCGCTCGCCCTAGCAATGGTCTCGGCCAGAATAGCCGCGACAATCTGTAATATCTCATCACCAGCGTCAACGCCATGCTCAAGATTTACTGAGGTGAAGTCATCTATATCAATAAGTAATAATGATAAAAACCGCTGATTGCGATAGGCCCGCTGCCATTCTGATTCAAACCTAATATCAAAATACTGCCTGGTCATTACCTCAGTAGAGGCATCGATAGTTGTTGTTTCTTTTTCTTGTAGTAAAACTTCAGCGTTAGCTAACTTATCTTCTACTTCTGCGATATTAATAGCCGCAGCCTTGCGTTCAGCTTCAAGTTTGGTATTCAAATTTTTAACTTCAAATACGGTATTATCTTTGGCCTCAGATATCTGCAGTTCTTGAATACTTAGCTTTCTCTGTAGAGTCTCGCGCTCATTTTTCATTAACATATGGCTTGCAGAGCTAGCCATCGCTAACCAACAAATCGCGACCAGAATAAGTACTCTAGCAATATCGAGGTGATAGTTAGTAGCGAAAAATTCAACATAAACGGACAACGGCCATAATCCTACCGCTATCAGAGCTAAGCCAATAATTAGCTTGATAGACACTGCTTCGGACAAATTATTCAATGCGACTTCCATCCGCTATCGTGATTAAGAGTAGTAACTATAAACCAAAATTACCGAGTTAACTCGGCCATTGCCTTTTCCATGCCATTTAAGGTCATAGCGTACATTCTATTTTCAAACAAACGCTGCACCATAGACACCGACTGTGACCAATCCCATTCAGACTCAGGCAGCGGATTTAACCACACCGTTTTATGATAGGTGGACAATATGCGACGCATACTGACTTCACCCGGCTCTTCATTCCAATGCTCAACGCTACCACCTGGCTGCAAGATCTCATAGGGTGACATAGCTGCGTCGCCAACAAAGATTATTTTGTAGTCGCGTGAATATTTATGCAAAATATCTAACAACGGAATTCGTTCATTGTGGCGACGAACGTTGTTATTCCAGACAGACTCATACGTGAAATTATGGAAATAAAAATACTCTAAATGTTTAAACTCAGATTTAGCCGCTGAAAATAACTCTTCACAGACTTTTATATGCGGATCCATAGAACCACCCACATCTAAGAACAGCAGCACTTTTACTGCATTATGCCGTTCTGGCACCATTTTTATATCCAACATGCCCGCATTGCGCGCGGTCGAACTAATAGTGTCATCTAGGTCTAATTCGTCGGCTGCACCAGTGCGCGCAAATTTACGCAGACGGCGCAGCGCTACCTTAATATTTCGCGTGCCTAGCTCAACACTGTCGTCTAGGTTTTTAAAATCTCGCTGTTCCCAAACCTTAACCGCTTTTTTATGTTTGCCATTAGAACCAACACGCACGCCTTCAGGATTGTAACCGTCTTGGCCAAATGGTGATGTACCACCGGTACCTACCCATTTATTACCCCCCTCATGCCGCTCTTTTTGTTCTTCTAAACGCTTTTTAAATTCCTCAATTAGCTTTTCCAAACCGCCTAAAGATTCAATTTTAGCTTTTTCTTCTTCGGTGAGATGCTTTTCAAATTCATTGCGCAACCAATCATCCGGTATTAGCGCTTCGATCAAGTCGTCCAGCCCCTCCATTTCTTTAAAAAAGGCGCCAAAAGCTTTGTCGAACCTATCAAAATATTTTTCATCTTTAACCATGACAGTTCTGGCTAAATAATAAAATTCATCCATATTGGCGAACACCAGCTGCGCTTGTAAAGCAGCCATTAAATCTAGCAACTCTTTCAGCGTTACCGGAATACCCGCAGTACGAAGAATTTGAAAAAAGCTAATTAACATTATCTATAAAGTCTCAGAACTAGTTATTTAGTTTCACGACGATGCATGAAAGCTAGGCGTTCTAGCAAATGTACATCTTGCTCATTTTTAATCAGCGCTCCATATAATGGCGGTATCGCTTTACTGGCATCGTGATTTTTCAAAATTTCATCAGGTAAATCGTCCGATAGTAAAAGCTTTAACCAATCGATCAATTCAGATGTGGACGGCTTTTTCCGCATACCCGGGATAGCGCGAACATCAAAGAAAATATCCATAGCTTGCTGCACCATTTTTCCTTTAATTCCTGGGTAATGAACGTCCACGATTTTTTCCATGGTTGGACGATCTGGAAAGTTAATATAGTGGAAAAAACAACGACGTAAAAACGCGTCAGGCAGCTCTTTCTCGTTATTACTAGTAATAATAATAATCGGCCGATGCTTTGCTTTTACTGTCTCGCCGGTCTCATAGACAAAAAATTCCATTTTATCTAGCTCAACTAGCAAGTCATTTGGAAATTCAATATCGGCTTTATCGACCTCATCGATCAACAATACCACTTGCTCATCGGCAGCAAACGCTTCCCACATTTTTCCTTTCTTAATGTAGTTACCGACGTCTTCAACCTTATCGTTGCCAAGCTGAGAGTCACGCAAGCGGCTGACAGCGTCGTATTCATACAAACCTTGCTGAGCTTTAGTGGTTGACTTGATATGCCACTGAATAAGCCTCATTCCCATAGACTGAGCCACTTGCTCGGCCAACATGGTTTTACCGGTACCGGGCTCACCTTTTATCAACAATGGGCGCTGCAGAGTTACAGCCGCGTTAACTGCCATACGAAGGTCATCCGTCGCGACATATTCATCAGTGCCTTTAAAATCTGTCATTTTTTCACCATATTCCAAAACGGGGTTCAATTTTCGGAGCAAACTTTATAGATCAGCACTGCTTAGTGCAAGCGAAGTCAGTCTATATGACAAAACTTTCGATCCCTTGTGGCTACGGGCCTCTAGCTATTAACAAGCGCTATACTCAGCGGCTGATTGCAACAGGAGACCGGCATGAGCAATATATTCGATAATAACGCCCTAGCCATAGGTAATACGCCCCTAGTACGCCTTAATAAGGTTTCTGATGGCGCTACTATTTTGGCTAAAGTTGAAAGCCAAAATCCGGCGATGTCGGTTAAGTGCCGCATTGGTGCCAGTATGATTGAAACTGCAGAAAAAGATGGTTCGTTAAAACAAGGCATGACAATTGTAGAGCCTACCAGCGGCAATACCGGTATTGCTTTAGCTTTTGTTGCGGCGGCAAAAGGTTACGGTTTAGTTTTGACGATGCCCAGCACCATGAGCCTTGAGCGGCGTCAACTAGTGACAGCTTTAGGCGCTAAGGTTATCCTCACCGATGGCGCAAAAGGTATCCCTGCAGCCATTGCCAAAGCACAGGAAATTGTTGATCTTGATCCGGCTACGCATATTATGCTGCAACAATTTCAAAACCCTGCTAACCCTGCAATTCATGAGAAAACTACCGGGCCAGAGATTTGGAATGATACCGACCGCGAAGTTGATATTGTCGTCGCTGGCGTTGGCACCGGCGGAACCATTAGTGGGATTTCATGTTACATAAAAAAACTCAAGGCAAAGCCATTCAAAGTATTGCGGTAGAGCCAACTTCTTCTAGCCAAATAACTAATACGCTTAAAGGCGAAGAGCCAAGCCATGCGCCACATAAAATTCAAGGTATTGGCGCTGGCTTTGTTCCAAAAAACTTGGACTTAAGTTTGATTGATAGCTGTGAACAAATTAGCAATGAGGATGCGATGAAATATGCGCATAGGCTAATAAAAGAAGAAGGAATTTTGGCAGGAATTTCAAGCGGAGCGGCTGTCGCAGCTGCCATTAGAGTCTCTAAATACCCAGAAAATGCTCGCAAAACCATTGTAGTTATCTTGCCGGATTCGGCAGAGCGCTATTTAACTACAGCATTGTTTGCAAGCATGTTTACTGATAACGAAACCGTACAGTAACTAACTAGCTTCGCTATTGTCTTTAGCCGCACTGTTGTCAACTTCAGTGCTATCAACTTTAGCTGCTGACCCGCGAATGCGTTGTACTAACGAGGTGATTGCAACCACCGACAGCATTAATGCACCGCCAATTGTCAGCGGCACCAGCCCTGCCTGAACACTGATTTGGTCGCCAGTTAAACTAGCAAACAAAGCAACAATAAATGCCGGTGCTAAATCAGGGCTAGCTGGTACGCTCTGGGCTGGCACAAATAAAATGATAGCAACAACCAGCCGCAATACACGACGGATAAAACCGTCATTCATTTTGCCGGTAAATCGCCACCACAACACCGTGACGCCAACTGCCGCTATTAAATAAACAAGCCAAACCTGCCAATACATCGATATTCCTCTGGTTAATTCCCTAGTCTACCCACAACACAATATGTTCTTGCATATCATCTGGATTGACGAACTCTTCACTTATTACTTTATTTTGCACCGACATATCTGCCGCATGCACTAACTCTTTACTACCACACCTTAAATAATGCCACTTAGGCAATTTTTTACCTTCGGCCCGCAAGCGGTAAGCACAGGTATTTGGCAGCCAATGAAAGTCGTCAACATTATCTATACTCAACACTGTGCATTCAGGCACATTGCTCAGTCTGTTGGAATAATCTTTACAGCTACAGGTTTTATCATCTAAATACCGGCAAGCCACATCGGTGTAATATACCTCATCGGTGTCTTCATCCTCTAGCTTATGCAGGCAACACAGACCACAGCCGTCACACAACGCTTCCCACTCTGTAGCAGTTAGCTCTTGCAGTGGCTTTTCCCAAAAATCTGTCACCAATCTACCTTGGCATTTTAGAGTTTTTTTCTGCTACTGCCGACATTGCACCATCGATTACTGGCGGCATTTGCAAATAAAACCCCTGCTCTTGAACAGCGTTTATCACTTTTTTTACATCGGCATAGGCCAGCTTTTTGTCTGGCGTTAACACCAATACCATTGCATGTTCTGGGGTGCCAAACTGCCTTAACAATGCCTCTGGTAAATTGTCCACACCAACACTTTTCTCAACATATAGGTACATACCTTCTTTGCGTTTTGACCTATATATACTGGTTATTAATTTCATTAACTACCCTTAACGATACAGTTTAATAAGGCTTGGCCTACCGCTTGTTCGCGCCAACCAGTTAATTTTGGTGGCAAGCTATAGCCGCTACCATCGAAGTTAGAACTAATTAGCGCAACCAAATCTTTTCGACTAGCCAGCAGCTCCGAGGGGAAATCTAATTGTTCACCAGTACTAACTAAACATCGCTTTAACTTCTCGACTAACTCTTTTTGGGCAGGTTTTAACGGTGGTGCTAATTGCGCAGGCTTATTCTCATCCACTACGTTTTGGTACTGTTCTACTAAGGCTAAAACATCATCGCTATAGTGCTTAATCACCCCCGGCGAAAGGTCAGCTACTTTAGCTAGATTGGCTTTAGAAGCTGGCATTTGCTTAGCAATTTTTAGTAGCACAGCATCTTTAACAAATCGACCGCGAGGCATATCGCGCTTGCGTACTATAGTTTCACGCCAGTCACATAAGCCTTTAAATATTGTTAGCTCATTTCGGTTTAAATTACCTGCCCCACTCACTCGTAAATAATATTCATCTGTCGGCACTTGCGATGGCACTACCACATTTTCAGTGGCACCATCTTCCAATGCCCATGCTAAGCGGTCATTTTTTTGCAAACGTTCAAGCAACATTGGATACATTGCGTATAAATAGTACACATCAGCACAGGCATACTGACACTGCTGCTCAGTTAGTGGCCTTTTACACCAATCAGAGCAAGTCTCACCCTTTGGCAGGTCAACATCTAACAGCTCCATCACCAGTTTATTAAAACCTAAACCTACACCAACCCCAGCCATCCCTGCGGCTATTTGCGTATCTAGCATCGGACTAGGAAGGCAGCCAATATAACGGTCAAACACTTCTAAATCTTCGCTGGCAGAATGTAGTAGTTTTAACACCAATTCAGCTTGTAATACTTTCGCAAAAGGCGAGAAATCGTCGATATTTATTGGATCAATTAAATATAGCGTAACGCCATCGCTAACTTGAATAAGCCCTAAAATTGGGTAAAAAGTCGAGCGTCGAACAAACTCTGTGTCCAGCGCGAGCACGCTACAATGCATCCATTGCTGACAAACTTTAGCTAAGTCGTCATCGGTGGCTATAGTGATGTAATCAAAATGCGGTAAATCAGCCATAATTAATCTACTACCTTGCGGCCTGATAGGGCATGAGCCAGAGTGCCTCCGTCTACATATTCCAAGTCACCACCCAATGGCACGCCATGAGCAATTCTCGACACAGTCACCCCCAAAGGCTTTAACTGCTGCGAAATATAATAAGCGGTCGCTTCGCCTTCTACTGTTGTTCCTGTTGCCAAAATAACCTCGTTAACCTCATATTCGCTTACCCGCTCAAGTAATTGGTCTACCCCAATTTCACCGGGCCCAATGCCATCAATCGGTGACAAATGCCCCATAAGGACAAAGTATTTACCCCTGTATCCGCCAGATTGCTCTATTGCTAAAATATCACTAGGTGTTTCAATTACGCACAATATGTTTTCATCACGCTTAGTGCTGGCGCATATCTTACACTTAGTCTCTTCGGTAAAAGTACGACAACTATTACAGCGCCCTACTTTGCTCATGGCTTCGGCCAAACTGTCGGCCAGGCGCTGCCCGCCATCACGGTTACGCTCTAACAAATGCATTGCCATACGCTGAGCAGATTTGGGCCCTACGCTCGGTAAAATTCGCAGTGCTTCTACTAGTTCATCAATTAACGGGCTAGACATAAATATATGGCAACTTAAAACGGCATTTTGAAACCAGCGGGCATATCAATGCCACCGGTAATATCTTTCATCATATTTTTACTATTAGCTTCAACTTTGCGTACTGCATCGTTAACTGCTGCAGCAACCAAATCTTCTAACATTTCTTTATCTTCGGTAAGCAAGCTGGGGTCGATATTAATCTTTTTAACATCATGACGGCCGGTCATAATCACTTTGACCATCCCAGCACCAGATTCACCTTGTACCTCGGCATTAGCCAGCTCTTCTTGCATTTTGGCCATGCGTTCTTGCATCAGCTTGGCTTGCTGCATCAAGCCATCCATTCCGTCTTTAAACATAATTACCTCAACTATCTAAGGGTTTAATCGATTCAATAATTAGCGTGCCACTAAATTCGCCAATAATTTTTTGCACGTTTTCATCAACTTGTAGACTCTGCACAGCATTATGTTGGCGCTCACGTCTTAATCTATCAGCATAGGTCGCAGGGGTTTCGCGGCTAGGCTTACCAATAAGCACTTCTGCTTGCACAACTTGACCAAATAATTCGCTCATCGCAGTAGCGATGCGAACACAGTATGAGTCATTAAACAAACTAGCATGGGCTTCATCTAAGGTGAAATGTGCCGTATTGCCGACCACTTTTTCTAATGAGCAATTTGCGACAACACTGCGTACCACACCACGAAGGGGTATCTGGGCGAAAACTGAATGCCATTGCTCTGCTGCTTTTTCGAGCAACAAATCAATCACTGGTGCTTGTTCTTCTTCTACAATAGTATCGCTATCTTGTGCTAACGCTGTTTCCGCTTTTGCGGCCTCTGCAAGCTCCACAGTACTCGCCGTAATTACGGCGCTGGATATAACCGGCTGGTCTCTGGTGGCAGCAACTGGCACAGCCAAAAACTGAGGTTTAACCAAATTTTTCTCATCCAAGCTTATAGCCGAGACGGATTTTTCATCCTCCCGGCTAAGGGGCTTTTTTACCGAGCTGTCTCCAGCTGGCTCGTTCGCCCAGGGTGGCGGCTCAGCCTCTGGCTTAGATGGAGGTTGAGCAGCAGGCGTTAAAACTTTTTCGTGGTTTGTCGACGCTGGTTGCGCCTCAGCTGGTGCGCTAGCTACCGTGGCCCCACGTTCAGCCCACTCAGGGATAGCCAGTGGCGCAAACGCTAACATGCGCATTAAAATCATTTCAAAGCCGCTGCGTAAATCTGGTGCATAGGCTAAATCTTTACGACCATTTAATGCCATTTGATAAAATAGTTGTATTTCTTCAGCAGGTACTGCTTTGGCCATAGCAACCAGCGCGTCTTTGTCGCCCCAGTGCTCTTCAACCGCATCGGGTACCACTTGTGCAATCGTTAATCGGTGCAACAGCGACAACAGCTCTTCTAGCACTGCCATGTAATCAGCGCCGTGCTCACCCAGTTGACCTACTTTAGCCAGCGCGGCCTTGCCGTCTTTAGCAATGACTTTACTCAGTAAATCAGCAACCACATTGCGATCAACACTGCCAAGCATAGTAGTCACATCGCTGTCGCTTACTTTGCCGCTACCAAATGCGATAGCTTGATCAGTCAAACTTAGGGCGTCTCGCATACTGCCATCAGCAGCATTAGCTAGCTGGTACAAAGCAGCATCTTCTGCTGCGACCATTTCTTGCTCTAGTACATACTTAAGATGACCAACGATGCTCTCTGGCGCCATATTTTTAAGGCTAAACTGCATACAGCGAGATAAAATAGTAGCCGGTAGTTTTTGTGGATCAGTGGTTGCCAGCAAAAATTTAACGTGCGGTGGAGGCTCTTCCAAGGTTTTTAACAAAGCGTTAAAACTGTGGGTAGAGAGCATATGGACTTCATCAATCAGATAAACTTTATAGCGGCCTCTAGTCGGGGCGTACTGCACATTCTCTAATAACTCCCGCGTATCTTCTACCTTCGTGCGCGACGCTGCATCAACTTCAATCAAATCTATAAAACGGTTTTCGGTTATCTCTAAACATGCACCACACTGGCCACACGGTTCGGAGCTAACGCCCACTTCGCAGTTTAAACAACGCGCCAATATACGAGCTATAGTGGTTTTACCAACCCCACGAGTACCGGTAAAGAGATAGGCATGATGCAGTCGATCACGGTCTAAGCTATTGATAAGAGCTTTTAGCACATGCTCTTGCCCGACCATTTCGCGGAATGTTTTAGGGCGCCATTTACGGGCTAATACTTGATATGACATATAAAATTAGAGGCCTTTGAAAACCATCATAGAAAGATCGCCATTATACACAGGCACAACAGTAGGCACAGGTTAGAACAACAAGAATAAGGGAGATTTAACAGATATAAGGTGGCGACTCCTGGCAGCCACACCTCGGCACACGAACTGATAGTTACCGTTGCTCCCTTCCAGGCCTGGCGGAGTTCACTATCTATCGTTGCGAGGGGACCGACAGAAGTCACCATAACAACTGCAAGCAATGCTTGCGGCGCGGATTATCCGCACTTCCCCCAGCTAATGCAACACTTAGCCGCTATTGAATTGACATTAATTGATGTTGCCGCGCTGCGCGCCAGCAAAATAGAACAGAAATCGCTAACTAGAATCTATGGTGGAGGAATTGCCGTGACACAGGATAAGCATAAAGGCTTATTACCAAAGGTGTCAGTGCACCAGTTAGTATTTAGCCCCTCAAGCACAAAGGTAGTAACTATTGACCGAAAAATACGCGGGCCGATTATAATCGAGGCTGAGAAGCAGAGTTTTCTGGGAATGACGTTAACAAGAACCGCCGCAGTTATTAGACCAGAGCAGTCCATTTAAGCTACTACTCAGTACACAAAAACCCATCTCTGCCAGAATCTTTTGCTTGGTATAACGCTTTATCGGCTAGCTCTAAAACATTGCTTATAAAAGTATTGCCGTCAGGTATAAGACTGTAGCTGCCAATAGTAATAGTCGTACTGCGATCGTCAATAGCCAAGCCTCTCACTTGGGAGCAAATTTGAGCTGCAACTCTTCTTGCAGCAATTGCGTCACAGTTAGTGACTAACAAACAAAATTCATCGCCGCCAACTCGTGCAGCTAAATCATTTTCAGCTCTTGTGTTAGTAGCCAAAATTTTTGCCACACCAAGTAAAACTTCATCACCCTCTAAGTGTCCATGCCTGTCATTAAATAGCTTAAATTTATCGATATCACAAAACATTAGCGTCATATATTGTTGTTTTTCTATCGCTTGTTTCAACATGATATTTAATTGCGCAGACATTTTTCGTCGGTTACCAATACCAGTTAACGGGTCATGTTGAGTTTTATATTCCAACTTTTTATTGGCGCTATGTAATTGTTGCTCTATCACTAATCGTGCATGTAGTTCAGCGGTTTTGCGAGCAATCAGTTTATGTTGAGCCATGCTAATAACCGTTGCTATGACTCCACCAAACAACATAGCAAATGCAAAATGCGGAACCAACGGGTCTCCTGCTTCAGCGATAATAATGATGGCCACAACCCATACCACTGCGATTATAGACAACGATATAGAATAGTATCGTAATGGTAATTTTAAATAAGCCAATAACATCAAGACCATCATAATATTGGTACTTTGAAATACCTCCTTCGTTAATAGCATATGAAAAATAACGTTAGTTGTTACGACAAAAACGAAGCTAAGCTGAACACAGATTAATAACGTTCTGGTTGGCTTTTCACAACGGTATAAATACCAAGAGATATAAGAACAAATAGTAGCACTGAGTAACACCGTGGCTATTAGATACCCTCTCACATCCTCAGAGACAAAAAACAGGTGAAGTAGCGCTAAAACTAAATAACTCCACGCCATAAATTTAGCCAGGTAAGGCAGTTCGTGACGCATACTCTCGATAAAGTCCAATTCGGCCAATTGCTCTATTGACAATAGCGGTGAAGGCTTTTCCTCGCTGGGTATATTAACTTGATTTTCTGTTTCCATGCCGTTTTGTCGCATTAAAAATAATGGCTTAAGTATAGGACTGATCATCAAATATGCAAAAAATATACCTTTAACTTACTGATATTTATAATGTTTTCGTTCATCTTAGGTTAAGGTTGAGAGAGGAGCTAATAACGTCCAGACGAATCCGAAGCTCGCTATCAACATGTCGCTACCTTAGTCGCATAGCTTTTTAGCGGCTAAAATCATTATGATAGTCATTAATATTTCTATAACAATAAATGCGACGGCGAACGGCGCACCATGAGCAGCCCAAGCAATAATGCGATAGACGGCAGCGGTTGCAGCTAAAATCGCAGCGCCATGAAACCAGGTAGCGTTTTTGGTTTTTAAACCAAGTATTACTATAATGCCACCACCCATAAAAAACCCACCAACGTCTCCTAGCATAGAACTAAGGCCTATACCCTCAGGTAATATTAGACCTAAAGGCGCGGCAGCTTGTGCAGGGATAATGGCCCATTGAAGACCGCTAGCAACAAAAATAATTGCTACCACCACAGTTAAAATTTTGACTAATAGATTCATAAAATACCCTTTTGTTATAATTATACTTTTTCAAATTCTATATGCATTTCTTTTATTCCGTGCACTAAAAATGACCGTAAATAATTCACCTCACCATTAAGACGAGGGTTTTTCATTCTGGAAATTATCTCTTCGAAAGTCAACTTCAGCTCTAACCTAGCTAAGTGAGACCCCAGACAAAAATGCTCACCGATACCAAAGGCCCGATGCTTATTTTTTACATCTTCTCGCTGGGGGCGAGTAATATCAAATTTTTCTGGATTACTAAAGTTTGCTTGGTCTTGGCTTGCAGCCTGATAATTGAGAATAACCTTATCGCCCGCTTTCATCTTCACGCCACCAAACTCTATATCTTGCATAACAGTGCGGCGGAACTGAATAATTGCAGGGTTATAACGCAGCATTTCTTCTATCGCATCGGGTATTAGAGCAGGGTTTTCTACTAACATTTGCCATTGATCTGGATGCTGCATAAGAATGCGCATACCTTGACTAGTCATTGTTCGCGTCGTTTCGTTGCCGGCGACCATTAACAGTAATATAAAACCTCTAAACTCATCTTCGGTTAAACTCTCACCTGCCACTACGCCGTCCAATAGTGCGCCAACTAAATCGTTACTAGGATTTTCTCTATGCATTGCCATTAATTTGTCTGCGTAAAGATAAACATTAGCCGCGGCCATTTGAGCTTCTTCTTCACTGATATTAAGTTCGAGATCATCACCGCCAATCATAGTATTGGTCCAGTTAAAAAAGTCGTCTCGATCTTCTAGCGGCACGCCGACTAGCTCACAAATGGCTATCAACGGTAATTGACAGGCTATATCGGTAACGAATTCACATTCGCCTTTATCTATAATTTTATCAACCACGCCCTTAACAATTTCTCTAAAATGATCAGTATATGACTCAACCATTTTAGGCGTGAAAGCATTGCGAATGACGCGTCTAAACTTCACATGATCAGGCGGATCCATACAAATTAATTGAGTCCGCATCATGGCCAAAATATCGTCATTATGCTCAGGGTAAAAACAGCTTTTTTCTTCCGATGAAAAGATCGCGGCATTTTTAGAAACATAATCTAGGTGCTGCTGACTTGTTACTGCCCAGTAACCAACTCCATATACTGGGTCATCTTGCCAAACTATTGGCGCTTCTTTTTGCATTGCAGCAAATAATTCCCTAGGCACTTCGCCTTGGTAGATATCCGGGTCGACGATATTGCTAAATGGACAAGTACTCATTATATCTCCTGCTACGCTAGTTCATTATTTATAATCAATCTAGCATAAGCCTCAGACAGTAAGAATAGAGTTACTATTAACAATGGTTTATTCGGAATTTGAAAACCAGTAACGCGCTGTTCAACAAGAAACTAACGGCTAGAGCGGGGATACAAAAGGCTAACGATTTTTACGCCGCTGGGAAAAAAACTCACTTACGATGCTTGAGCATTGATCACTCAACACTCCGACTGTGACGTCAATGTTATGATTAAGATAATCTGCTTCGAGTAATTTATTTTGACTACAAACGACGCCAGCTTTGGGTTCAAACGCGCCAAACACTAAACGCTCAATGCGAGCATGAACAAGCGCTCCGGTACACATAATGCAAGGTTCTAGTGTCACGTATAAAGTTGTTCCGGGCAGACGATAATTGCCTAGCCGCTGCCCAGCATCACGCAGAGCCGCTATCTCAGCGTGAGCGGTAGGATCATCAGTTGAAATAGGACAGTTATAACCTTGTCCTAACACCTCGCCGTCTTTAACTAACACCGCGCCGACGGGGACTTCTCCAATCGACCCAGCTTTTTGGGCCAGCGATAGCGCTAAGCCCATCCATATTTCATCGTCAGCATGGCTTATCAAGCTTATTCCCACTCAATCGTAGCTGGCGGCTTACTCGACACATCATAGGCAACCCGAGAGATACCAGAAATTTCATTAATAATTCTGTTGGATACTTTTTCCAGCAACTCATACGGCAAGTGCGCCCAGCGTGCTGTCATAAAGTCGATAGTTTCTACCGCTCTTAGCGACACCACATATGCATAACGACGGGCATCGCCCACTACACCTACAGACTTAACGGGCAAAAATACCACAAACGCTTGGCTCGTCTTATGGTACCAATCTGCAGCATGCAGTTCCTCCATAAAGATAGCATCGGCTTCGCGCAAAATATCACAATATTCTTTTTTCACTTCACCTAAAATTCGCACGCCCAATCCTGGACCCGGGAATGGATGGCGATAAACCATGTCATACGGCAAGCCTAGCTCTAAGCCTATTTTTCTTACTTCGTCTTTAAAAAGCTCACGTAATGGCTCTACCAATTCCATCGCCATATCATCTGGTAAACCACCGACATTATGATGAGATTTTATAACATGGGCTTTACCTGTTTTGGATGCAGCAGACTCAATGACATCCGGATAAATAGTCCCTTGTGCTAGCCAATTTACATTCTTTAGCTTAGTAGCTTCATCATCAAATACTTCAATAAATGTATTACCAATAATTTTTCGCTTGGCTTCAGGATCAGACTCTCCAGCTAAACGGCCTAAAAATAATTCTTCGGCGTCTACTCGGATTACTTTTACACCCATGTTTTTATCAAACATGTCCATAACAGCATTGCCTTCATCTTTACGCAACAACCCGTTATCAACAAAAACACAGGTTAACTGATCACCTATGGCGCGATGTAATAGTGCTGCCACTACTGAAGAATCAACGCCACCTGACAAACCAAGTAACACTTTATCGGTGCCGACTTTCTCTCTGATGCTTGCAATAGCATCTTGGATAATTTGTGCGGGCGTCCATAGCCCTTCACAGCCACATAGCTCTAAAACGAAATGTTCAAAAATACGCTCGCCTTGCAGTGTATGGGTGACTTCCGGATGAAATTGAATACCGTAAAAGCGACGCTGTTCATCAAACATGCCCGCTATTGGGCACGATGGTGTTGACGCCATAATGCTAAACGACTCAGGCATCGCTACAACTTTGTCGCCGTGACTCATCCACACATCTAGTAAACTGGCGCCGGAATCACTATTGACATGATCCTTAATATCACGCAACAAACTATTGTCGTTCTCTACTTTTATTTGCGCATAACCAAACTCATGAACAGCTGAGCCTTCAACTTTTCCGCCCAACTGCTCGGCCATAGTCTGCATGCCATAGCAAATACCCAACACTGGCACGCCTAATTCAAATACCAATTGTGGCGCCCGCGGTGACTCACCGGCAGTTACTGACTCTGGGCCACCAGCTAAAATAATGCCGTCAGGTTTATATTCATTAATATATTTTTCATCGACATCAAAAGCATAAATCTCACAATAAACACCAACTTCACGCACCCTGCGCGCTATCAGCTGAGTGTATTGAGAGCCAAAATCTAAAATGAGAATTCGTTGTGAATGAATATCTTGAGTCATTGCCTATTAAACCTATTTGAAACCTATTGTTAATAATATCAACAGCTTATACCAAAAACGGAGCTTCTCAGCTCCGCCTATTTAACTATCTAACGGTCGGATAGTTCGGTGCTTCTTTGGTAATACTGACATCATGCACATGACTCTCGTTCATACCGGCAGACGTTACCCGCACAAACTGAGGCTTAGTTCGCATATCATCCATTGTTTTAGAACCGGTATAGCCCATCGCACTGCGCAACCCACCCATCATCTGATGAGTAATAGTCGCCAATGGCCCTTTGTACGGCACTCGGCCTTCTATACCTTCAGGAACTAATTTTTCAGCACCGTCTGAGGCACTTTGAAAATAACGATCGCTAGAACCTTGCGTTTGCGCCATTGCACCAATACTACCCATACCACGGTATGACTTGTAAGTACGTCCTTGATAAAGCTCCACTTCGCCGGGCGCTTCTTCAGTACCGGCAAACATACTGCCCATCATAATGGTGTAGGCACCAGCAACCACTGCTTTTGAAATATCACCGGAGAAACGAACACCGCCATCAGCAATAAGTGGGACACCCGTGCCTTCAAGTGCCGCTGCCACATTAGCAATGGCTGATATTTGCGGCACGCCAATACCAGTAACAACTCGAGTGGTACAAATAGACCCTGGGCCAATACCAACTTTTACGCCATCAGCGCCAGCCTCAACCAAAGCCTTTGCCGCTTCACCGGTGGCAATATTACCGCCAATAACCTGCATGGTTGGGTAATTAGCCTTAATTTTCTTAATTCGATCAATAACATTACGTGAATGACCGTGAGCAGTATCTACTACTAATACGTCTACGCCAGCTGCCACCAAGGCATCTACTCTAGCGTCAGTATCAGCACTGGTGCCAATAGATGCTCCCACTAATAAACGGCCTTGGTCATCTTTTGCCGCATGCGGAAACGTCTGTGCTTTATAAATATCTTTGAGAGTAATCATACCGCGTAAGGCAAAGGCTTCATCAACCACCAATACTTTCTCAACCCGATGGACATGTAATAAGTGCTTAACTTCAGTTCTATCAGCGCCTTCTAATACTGTCACCAATCTCTCTTTTGGTGTCATCGCGTTGGCGATTAGTTCATCCATGTTTTCTTCAAACAACACATCACGGTTAGTGATGATACCAACCAAACTATCGCCTTTAACAACTGGTACCCCAGAAATATTATGCTTAGCCTTTAACGCCATCAAATCGCCAATAGTCGCATTAGCATCAATAGTAATAGGGTCTTTAACCACACCTGCTTCGTACTTCTTAACCATGCGAACCTCTTCAGCTTGCTGTTCTATGGTCATACTCTTATGGATAATACCGATGCCACCCTCTTGGGCCATGGCAATAGCAAGACGATACTCAGTCACAGTATCCATAGCAGCCGAAATTAAAGGTATATTAAGAGTGATGTTACGAGTAAGTTTAGTCTGTAAACTAACGTCTTTTGCGACTACTTCAGAATAAGCGGGTACGAGTAAAACATCGTCAAAGGTAAGTGCTTCTTGGGATACGCGGAGCATATATCTGCCTATAGAGTGCGAAAAAATGAAGCACGCAATTATACGTTAATAATTAGCTAAGAGTAAGCAATAGATGCAATACAAAGCACCTTTATCAGCAGACGGCCTAGCCTCGTTGGCTAATCGCGACGTAATGTCAGTTGGCCAGCTGAACAAGCGCGCCCGTCAATTGCTAGAAACTAACTTTAAAACCGTTTGGGTTGAAGGTGAGATATCTAATTTAAGCAAACCATCATCTGGTCATGTTTACTTCACCCTAAAAGACACCAATGCCAGTGTGCGCTGCGCTATGTTTAAAAACCGCAATCAAACTCTACGCTTTATGCCAGAGACCGGCATGCAAGTGATCGCGCGAGCTAAGCTCAGTATTTACGAAGCTAGAGGCGATTATCAGCTTATTGTTGAAAACATAGTCGAAAGCGGCCAAGGGGCATTACAAAGAGCCTTTGAGCAATTAAAGACTGAGCTTGCAGGGCGAGGCTGGTTCAGTGCCGAACACAAACAAGCAATACCCAATGCCGCCGCACATATAGGTATTGTTACATCGACTAATGCCGCCGCGCTGCATGACATTATAACTGTCTTAAAACGTCGCAGCCCAAGTACTCAGATCACCATTTTCCCTTGTTTAGTGCAAGGCAGCGAAGCACCGGCACAAATAGCTGATGCCATCGAATGTGCTAATCATTACGCTAGTGAGCTCGAACCACCAATCGAGGCTCTGATAGTTGGTCGCGGTGGTGGCTCGTTAGAGGACTTATGGGCGTTTAATAGCGAAGCGGTTGCACAGGCTATATTCAACAGTGAATTGCCGGTAGTTAGCGCCGTTGGTCACGAAGTAGACTTTGCTATTAGTGACTTTGTCGCCGATGTCAGAGCGCCGACGCCATCTGCTGCAGCGGAACTTCTAAGCGTGGATAGTAAAGAGTCAAAACAGGCCTTAGCGCAAAAAGTACTGCGACTGCAAAGTGCAATTAACAACAGGTTAAATTATCAACAGCTGCACTTAGATAATGTGGTAAAAGATTTAACCCATCCGGGGCAAAAAATTACTGAGCAGTACCAGCGTCTTGATGAGATTGAAATAGCTTTACAGCGCCAAATGAAACATCAGCTTAATAAGTACCAATCAAAACTTATTTATCTGCAACATAGCTTGGACCAAGCTCGGCCACAAAAAAATATAATCAACCTTGCCGGAAAAATTAGCGACCTACATTACAGACTGAAACTAGCGTCACAACAAAATATAGTGAAGCAACAAAACAAGCTAAAAATAAACGCCGCACAGCTTAATGCAGTTAGTCCATTAGCTACGCTTGCAAGGGGCTACTCTATTACTAAAACTAATGAGGGGGAAATCGTCACGTCTGTCAGGCAAACAAAACAAGGTGAGGATATTGACGTACAGCTGGCTGACGGAATAATCAACGCCAAAGTGACCAGTACAAACCAATAAACCTTATAAGATCTCTGTTGCTACATATCTAGCCAACATAGCCAAACACATAACAACTACTATTACCCGTAAGTATTTTGGATTAATACTGACTAAATAATGTGAGCCTAGCCAAGCGCCAATGGCCTGCCCTGCCATCATCGCAAAACCAACCACCCAGATAACTTTTCCGGCAAACATAAACACAACTAATGATGCCACATTAGTAGAAAAATTTAATGACTTAGCGACTGCTGTGGAATCGATTAAACTCTGCCCGCGCAATGACACACCCGCTAAGCCAAAAAATGATCCCGTGCCAGGACCAAACATACCGTCATACCAACCAATGACTGGCACAACTATGCATTGATACAAGCGCGCTGAAAGTTTTTCTTTGCCCGCGGTATATGCCACTGGCGCAAGTAAAAAATAAATCACGATAATAATCAGTACGGCGGGGATAACAAAAGACAAAGCGTTGGGATTAATAAACTGAACAGCAATGGCACCCAAAGCTGAGCCGATAAAAGCAGCCAGCATTAATGTCTTAACTTGAGAAAGTACAATGCGTTTTTTGCGCAACATCATCAAGGTAGCCATTGCGGTACCTACCGAGCCTTGCAATTTATTAGTCCCTAACGCGGCTAGCGGTGGCAGGCCGCTCATCACTAGTGCAGGCAAGGTAATTAGCCCACCACCACCAGCCAAGGTATCAATAAAACCAGCAAAGATTCCTACTAAAAATAGAAAACCTAAAATTTCGACGCTAAAACCGAACAACTCCAATGTGATTTAACCTTCAGTGATGACATAAGAAAAAATATGCTGCAATTACATGTGAGGAAATATTGTACACTGGCTAAAAAATACTTGGATAAAAAAATGCACCCAAGACACTTTGCTAAAACCACGCCCAATAAAGCGGCCTACATTATGGCCAGCAGCGGCGACGTTATAACTTATGCCGAACTAGATAAGCTTTCTAATCAAGGAGCGCAATTATTTCAAAGCTTGGGCTTGAACACTGGTGATCATATTGCCATTCATATGGAAAACAATCTGCATTTTATGGCTATTGTTTGGGCGGCCCAAGCAGCTGGCCTCGCTTATACCGCAGTAAGTACCCATCTGCGAGATGAAGAAATTGCTTACATTATCAATGACAGCCACGCCAAGGTGCTTATTAGTTCAAAAGCGCTCGCGCCGCTTGCACTTACGATACACCCACTGCTAAAAAACATAGCGCAGTGTTTTATGGTTAATGGCTGCATTGATGGCTTTACTTCATGGGAAGAAGAAATCGACAAACAACCCAATAAGCCTACAGATAACAATACTGGAGGTGTTCAGATGCTTTATTCATCTGGCACAACAGGCAATCCTAAAGGAATACTGCCAAGTCAGAGTGGACTAAAGATTGACCAAATGATTCCTGCGGCGGACATTCTACGACAAGCGTTTGGATTTAACGATTCAACTATATATCTATCCCCTGCACCGCTCTATCACGCAGCCCCACTAACTTACAACACCATTACAATGTATGGCGGCGGCACCTGCATCATCATGGAAAAGTTTGATCCAGAACGCTGCCTGCAGTTAATAGAGCAATACAAGGTTACTCAAAGCCAGTGGGTGCCCATTATGTTTGTGCGGATGCTGCGTTTACCAGAAGAAGTACGCAACCAATATGATCTTAGCTCTCATAAACTCGCCATTCATGCCGCAGCTCCATGTCCAGAGGAAATCAAACACCAAATGATTGATTGGTGGGGAGAGATAATTTTTGAATACTACGGTGGCACCGAAGGCATTGGATTTACGGCCTTAAACTCGCAACAATGGTTAGAACACCCGGGTTCTGTAGGCTATCCACTAAACAGCGAGTTAAAGCTGTTAGATGATGACGGTAACGAGGTACCGCAAGGTGAGATAGGAGACATATACTTTGTCGGCGCCAGCGAAAAGTTTTGTTACTACAATGCACCAGAAAAAACAGCTAAATCACTAACGCCCGAAGGCTGGGGAACCTTGGGAGATACAGGTTATTTAGATAAGGATGGCTTTCTATACTTGTCTGACAGAAAAGATTTTATGATCATTTCGGGCGGTGTAAATATTTACCCGTTAGAAGTTGAAAACAAACTGATCATGCACGAAGAAGTCGCCGATGTTGCTGTGTTTGGCATTAACAATGAAGAGTTTGGTCAAGAAGTAAAAGCTGTTATACAGCCTCTCGTTTGGCCCGTCGACGAAGAAGCCCTAGAACGTAGAATTAAAGAATGGACTCTAGCACAGCTTTCA
Source organism: Pseudomonadales bacterium (assembly GCA_046710535.1). GTDB lineage: Bacteria > Pseudomonadota > Gammaproteobacteria > Pseudomonadales > CAWVSB01 > CAWVSB01. The sequence goes on along the minus strand of JBKEHH010000006.1, from coordinate 111,529 downwards.
GCAATTAAAACGCCTCGCAGTATAGATTTTATAAAAGAACTACCGAGACTAGAAAACGGCAAACTCTATAAACGATATTTACAGCAACAGTACGAGCAATAGCTAATAAAAATTAATCTATGCTACTAGCAATGATATTGTCATCGCGATAACTCGCGCTCTGCCCTAAACGCCGCAAACCGAGCACGGCAATATACATCGATACCATTGCACCAGCTAACCATGGCAAGGCAAACGATGGATTACTGACAATATTAGCAACTTGATATAAACAGCTCGCCGCCCAGTAGGCTAAGAAGCTTGACCAAGCAACCACTAAGCTTGCAAACATTGGCCCAGCTTCACGGTTCATCGCACCAATTACCGCTACGCACGGTGTATACAGCAAAATCAACACTAAATAACAAAACGCAGAATAGCTATTGCCAAACAAATTACGCATGGCGTTTAAACCGGTATTAGAAACGCCCTGGTCTTCTAAAGAGTCGTTAACTGAAGACAAACCCAATGGATCTCCAATCGCATCAGCTAAACCCATGGCGTTATCCCCAATTGAGGTGAAAGCCTCTTGTGCACTCTCTATCAATGACAAAGTCTGTTCATCAGTGTTTACCCCAGCAATATCTTGGTACAGGGTATCTAGCGTGCCTACTACCGCCTCTTTTGCAAAAATACCAGTAAACACACCAACCGTAGCTGGCCAGTTATCTTTCTGAATTCCGATGGGATATAAAATTGGCGTTAAGGTTTTACCGACATAACTCAACACCGAGTCTTTTGAATTTTGATTACCAAACGTGCCATCGATGCCCGCGGAATTGATCACCGTGAGAACAGTCACTACCTTAATAATAGTTACGCCCGCCCGTTTCACAAAACCATATAGGCGATGCCAAGTGGTCATCAACACATTGTTAACCGTTGGCATATTATATGTAGGCATTTCTTGAAAAGACGGCGACGACTCACCAGAAAACAAAGTCTTACGAAATAGCCAACCAGTAAAGACTGCCATCACAATGCCAAACAAGTACAAAGCAAAAACGACTATCGAGCTGTTTTCAGAAAAGAATGCTGCGGTAAATAAAGCATAAACAGTAAGCCGTGCACCACATGACATAAACGGCGACATTGAAATAGTTAACAGTCGATCTTGCTCACGGGTCAAGGTACGAGTCGCCATAACCGAGGGCACATTACAGCCAAAGCCGACGATTAGCGGAACGAATGAGTTGCCCGGCAAACCGATCATCGCCATTAGCCTATCGACCACAAACGCGGCTCTAGCCATATAGCCTGAATCTTCCAGCAGGCTTAAACATAAATATAAAAAACCGATAACCGGAATAAAGGTGCCGACCAATTGTATGCCACCGCCTATACCGTCGGCCAAGATAGTAATAAGCCAATCAGGCAAGCCGATAAAGCGCAGTACATCGCCAAAACCATCAACGAATATAGCACCTAATAAAATATCGAAAAAATCGATAAATACAGCACCCAAATTAATCGCGATCAAAAACATTAGGTACATCATGAATAGGAATATCGGCACGCCTAGCCAACGATTTAACACAAACTGATCAATTTTTTCGGTCAATGAATCGCGGCCTAAATCCATTATAACAACGCCATTGGTTTGCTGGTTAATCCAATGGTAGCGATGGGTTAACGACTCTTCCGCGCACAGTAAATCTTCTTTGGGGCGAACGGCGTGCTCGGGGTCACCGGCAATTTCAGCAAGCTTATCTTTTAGCTGGGTAATGCCTACGTTGCGGCTAGCAACCATTGACAATATCGGTACACCTAAGCGGCGCTCTAATTCTTCAACATCAATATGAATGCCATGGCGTTCTGCCACATCAGTCATGTTTAATACGATGATTGTAGGCAAGCCGAAATCGAGCAATTCGTGGGTAAGTATCAAATGTCGATTTAAATTCGAGGCATCAACAACGTTGATAATCAGATCGGGCGATTCGTCAGTAATAAATTTTCGAGCGATCTGCTCGTCTATGCCCTGATCTTGCTCGGTCAAAGAATAAACACCGGGCAAATCAATCAGCTCTACATCTTGTTGCTCAAAATGCAAAATGCCGGTTTTTTTCTCAACTGTCACACCAGCCCAGTTGCCAACTTTTTGCTGAGAACCGGTTAAGGTATTAAAAACAGTTGTTTTACCGCAATTTGGATTGCCCGCTAAGGCAAAGGTTAGCTTACTCAAATCGTCTCTACTTCAATCTGTAATGCATCCTGCTTGCGAAGACTGAATAGGCCGCCATCAATTCTAACTTGAATAGGGTCGCCAAAAGGAGCCGAACGTAACACCATCGCTTTGGCACCAGGAATTACCCCCATAGAATGGAGTCTGCTCAAGGTCTCGCCCTGCTTAGTAAAGCCGATAATAAGCCCTGCAAAACTTATGGGTAATTCAGCTAATGTCATTGTCTAACAGCCAGTGTAGGTAAATGAGAATCAATATCGTTTACTTTAGCGTTTTAATTACACTAACACCAGTACTAAAGCTAATTTATTCAACTATCTTTGATCTTAAATAATAAAAATATAACCACCAACAACCTAATGATCCAAGCATTAGATTGACTATTCGATCAAGACCAACAATACAAAAATCGACCTGAGCGACTCTATAAAGCACTAGTATTGATGCTATCTCTACGAGCTAATACTTATAAGATGACACTTACTAATTTTCATTACACAACCGATGATTAGTAATATATTCTTTACAACAAATTCAGCAATAGTAAAATTAATACTCATGACAATAAAAGTAACTACGGTTATCGCCTTTATATCCCTCTTTTCCGTGTTGACCGCATGCAGTGATAACACTCTGGATAAGATTAAAAAAGATCCCGCTCCTGCATTGGGACCATGGTGTATGGATGAAAAAGATCGCTTGCCGGGCCAACCAAAACCGTATTGTGGCTCACTAGTCTCTCTTGCTGCTATTAATATAAGAGAAGCAGAACTTACACTTATCAATCAAAATTTAGATCGACCTTGGGCAATGGAGTTTATTAGTGACAACAAATTATTGATAACTGAATTTAAAGGGAAACTGAAAACATTAGATATTCAGACTAACCACCTTGTCGAATTAGCTGGAGTACCGCCGGTAGCCTTCGGTCAAGGTCAACGAGGCTTATTAGACGTCGCAATACATCCTTTATTTGCTCAGAACCAGTTAATTTATTTCAGTTATGTAGCTAAATCTGATCTAGAGGAAAAATACGCCTTAGTTCTAGCACGCGCAAAATTAGAAGATAAAACGATAACGAATGTAAAAACGATATTTACCGCGCTTCCTTATTCAGAGTCATCATCAAACTTTGGTGGAGCAATATTATTTGACCAAGATAGAAAATTAATATTAAGCGTTGGGGACAGATCTTTTGCGAAAAAATCTCAAGACCCTCTAGATTATCTCGGGAAAATCATACGCATCAATGATGATGGAACGATTCCAAAAGATAATCCCTATATCGACAACAGCATGGTTCTTCCTGAAATTTTCGCAACAGGGGTGCGAAATCCACAGGGAATGGTGATAGATCCAAAAAGCGGGCTGATTTATGAAACAGAACACGGCCCTATGGGAGGAGATGAAGTAAATATAATAAACTCAGGAGTTAATTACGGCTGGCCAAAAATATCATATGGCATGAACTATACATATAAAAGGATGGGCATAGGCACAGAACACAAAGGGCTCGCACAGCCATTATTTTATTACCTACCCTCCAGAGCTATATCTCCTATTGAAATTTATTATGGAGATATGTTCCCGGAATGGAATGGTGATTTGTTAGTTGGCTCTTTAAGAGCTCTCTCAATTAGCAAACTAGATTTAGTAGATGGGAAGATAATATCTGAGTCCACGATATTAAATGAGGTGAATGGACGCATAAGAGATATAAAAACAGCATCGGATGGCTCTATATATATTCTGGTAGAGAATGGCCATCTATTTCAACTTAAGCGGCGAAAGAAAAATCTGGACAAAGAAGAAGTTGTAGTAGGACAGCGCAGTGGCGAAGAGATATATAGACTTGCATGCCAAACATGTCACAACAACGATATATTAGACACACCACAGTTTGGTGTTATTGATGACTGGCGTAGCCGTCTGGAAAAAGGTAATTTTAATCTTAAAGTCAATGCTATTTTGGGGATAAATAATATGCCTGCAAAAGGAAATTGCACAGACTGTACAAGACAGGAAGTAGGATTAGCGGTAGATTTTATTCTTGAAAATCTTCCTCAGTAAAACATATCGCAGCCATCTATTTATGGTCTTTCATAATGTTCATAATCAGTATCGTTGGTGTTGCTACGCCAGTATTCAAGTGCAGAACTCAAGCGATTAAGCTCATCCTTATAGAGTGGGTCTTGTGCCAAATTAGCCGACTTCCCGCCATTAACATCCACAGCAAAAAGTTCAACAGCAGCTCTTTTATCTGCAAAACATGTAGTTAAATTTTTCTGCATGCCATTCTTATAGGATTTTTTTAGTTCTGCGAAGTGATAGGTAGAACTATAACCATTACTATAACAATCGCCACTAAGTGGAAATTGATTTTCTTTATATAAAAAATCATGGCTTCGAACGACGCGTTCATGGGCATTGCTACCATGCCAATTTCGTTCGGCGTAAACTAATTTTCGAGTAAGTTTTTCAGGATTTTTCAACATTGAGAAAAATGATATACCTTGTACATTCTTCGGTATAGCTATGTTCAATAACTCTAGAATGGTTGGCACTAAATCCACCATGCTAATCAGCTGATTTCTAATACCAGCAGACAGAACACTATCGGGGCCGAAGAGTATAAATGGAGTTTTTATACCATCATCATATAACAGCGGTTTTGCTCGAGCGAAGGGCCGCCCATTGTCAGACATTACTATTACTAAGGTATTAGATAATACCTGCTGACGATTCAGCTCTTCGATAACAGAACCTATGTAGGAATCAAATCTAGAAACTTCTCTATAATATCCAACAAGCTCTTGACGCGTGGCGGGGCCGTCATAAAGGTGATCTGGAACAACGATCTCATCAGCCAAATATTTTTCTGGCAGGTCGGCGCTATCTCGGTATGGACGATGAGGGTCTCTTGATGCTAACCAAAAAAAGAATGGCTGTTTATTTGGCCTGTTCTTCAGCGACTGTAACCATTGTTCGCTGCCACTGTCACTATTTTTCCCTGCGTCATCGTAAACAAAATCAAAACCTTTTTTGGCATGTTTACCAATATGCCACTTTCCAACACTCGCCGTATAATAGCCTTCATCATGCAGTATTTCAGCTAGTGTAACTTCTTCCTCCGGTAAAGCTTGATGAAGATGCTTTAATCCGTTGGAGTGAGGATAACGGCCCGTTAGAATACTGGCGCGACTAGCAGAGCACGAAGCGGTTGCCAAAAATGCATTATCAAACCGCAACCCTTGAGCGGCTAAAGCATCGATATTCGGTGTCCTTACAAATGTATTTCCGTAGACGCCGACATCATTCCACCCGAGGTCATCAGCAATAATAATAACGATGTTAAGGCGTTGATCCTCATAGAAATAAGCTGCCAATATAACAAGACATGAGGCAACTAATAGGCTTGATACGATCGGTTTTTTATATTTCACAATTCACTCTATCTTATTAAAGTACAGCTAAACTAAGCACTATGGTTCAAGCCGTTCTATTTTCCATTTATCACTAATGCTTTGACTATATAAAAACCGATCATGTAAGCGATTTTCTCGCCCCTGCCAAAATTCCATGGTGAGCGGTTTGATTCTATAACCACCCCAAGACGACGGCACCGGCATTTCACCATCAGCGAGTTTGGTTTTCATCTCTAAAAATTTTTCTTCCAGTATTTGTCGAGATACAATCGGCCTACTCTGCTCGCTTATCCAAGCGGCAATTTGGCTATCTTTGGGTCTACTTAAAAAATACTTAGCAGCATCAACGGCGGATACTTTTTCAGCATCGCCACGAATAATAATTTGGCGATCTAATTGATACCAAGGGAACAATAATGATACTTGTGCGTTAATCGCTATTTCTTGGGCTTTCGTACTACCCGTGTTGGTAAAGAACACAAAGCCAGTTTTATCAAAGTACTTCAATAATACAGTGCGCTGGCTTGGACGGCCGTCGCCATTTACAGTGGCCACAACCATAGCGCTGGGATCACGCAAGCCAGCATTTTTAGCAATATCAAACCATTGAGTAAACTGCCTAATAGGGTCGGCATCTAAATCACTTTTTGACACCCCACCATAAGTGTATTCGCGTCGCAGCTCACCTAAATCCATATCTCTATCCTGTTAGAATCAGGCCTGCGGCCTCATGTGTGGAAACAACAACACATCTTTAATCGACGACTGATCAGTTAAAAACATTACTAAGCGATCGATACCAATACCCTCACCCGCTGTTGGCGGCAAGCCATATTCTAAGGCAGTGACATAGTCAGCGTCATAATGCATCGCTTCGTCATCACCGGCATCTTTATCAGCAACCTGCGCCATAAAACGCTCGGCTTGATCCTCAGAATCATTAAGCTCAGAAAAACCGTTTGCCACTTCACGACCACCAACAAAAAACTCAAACCGGTCTGTCACAAATGAGTCGTCATCATTACGACGAGCTAATGGAGAAACCTCTGCTGGATACTGAGTTATAAACGTTGGTTTCTCTAACCGATCCTCTACCGTTTTTTCAAATATCTCAATTTGTACTTTCCCTAGACCATAGCTGTCTTTTAGTGGAATACCTAAATCTTCTGCTACTTTAGTAGCCGCTTCCAAGGTATCTAAATCGCTAGCCTTAAGCTTCGGGTTATAATACAAAATTGAATCAAATACACTAATGCGATCGAACGGTTTGGCTAAATCAAATTCCTGCCCTTGATAGGTAATAGTCGTACTCCCCAGTACACTATTTGCCACATGACGAAACATTTCTTCAGTTAAATCCATCAAATCACGATAATCAGCATAAGCCCAATAGAATTCAAGCATAGTGAATTCAGGGTTATGACGAGTACTCAAACCTTCATTACGAAAGTTACGGTTGATTTCAAATACACGCTCCATGCCACCAACTGTCAGCCGCTTTAAATAAAGCTCTGGTGCAATACGCAAGTACATGGGTAAATCTAAAGCATTATGATAAGTCTCAAACGGCTTTGCCGCAGCGCCACCAGGAATAACTTGCATCATTGGTGTTTCAACTTCCAAGAAGTCACGCTTAATCATAAACTGGCGAATCGCTTCAATAATTTTTGAGCGCATAATGAATACATTGCGCGAGTCTTCGTTAACAATCAGATCGACATAACGCTGGCGATAACGCGATTCGGTATCCACCAAACCTTTGTGTTTATCAGGCAGCGGACGCAAAGATTTAGTTAGCAACTCTGCACTATCAATATAGATATACAAATCACCTTTGCCTGACTTATTTAACGCACCTGTTACACCGATAATGTCGCCAATATCCCAAGTTTTAATATCTGCAGCTAACGCTTCCGGCAACTTCTTTTTATCAACATAAGCTTGAATGCGACCAGACACTTCTTGTATCACAATAAATGGACCACGCATTGCCATAATACGACCAGCGACACTGAACACTTCACCTTTTTCTTCAAGCTCCTGTTTTTCAGCTTCGCCATATTGCTTTTGAAGCTCGTCGGCATAAGCTGTGCGGCGAAAACTATTAGGGAAGGCATTGCCTTTTTCACGAGCCTTATCTAACTTAGCGCGGCGTTCAGCAACTAGCTTATTTTCTTCCGCTTGGTTTTCAGTATTCACTTCTTCGTTCATTATTACTCTCATTTTAAACTAAGTTATTCGTTAAAAAATTAAAGACCGCTTTTTAAACTAGCTACAATAAACTTATCTAAGTCGCCGTCTAGTATCGCTTGAGTATTATGGGTTTCGACGCCGGTACGTAAATCTTTAATGCGGGAGTCATCCAACACATAAGATCGAATTTGACTGCCCCAACCGATGTCCGATTTGCCATCTTCCATGACTTGTTTATCTTCGCTACGTTTTAACATTTCACGCTCGTATAGTCGCGCTCGCAGCATTTTAAAACAGTTGTCTTTATTCTGATGCTGAGAACGCTCACTTTGACACTGCACTACCACGCCAGTAGGTTCGTGAGTTATACGCACCGCAGAATCAGTTTTATTAACATGCTGACCACCGGCACCAGAGGCGCGGTAAGTATCTATTCGTAAATCAGCAGGGTTAATATCAATTTCGATATCTTCTGAAATTTCTGGGGACACAAAAACCGAACTGAATGAGGTATGACGGCGACTGCCTGAATCAAACGGTGACTTTCTTACTAGCCGATGCACACCTGTCTCTGTGCGCAACCAACCAAAAGCGTATTCACCTTCGAATCGAATCGTTGCTGATTTAATTCCGGCTACGTCACCGCTAGACGCTTCTTCTAAGGTAGTTTTAAAGCCCTTAGCATCACCCCAGCGTAAATACATCCGCAATAGCATTTCTGCCCAGTCCTGCGCCTCAGTGCCACCCGAGCCAGATTGAATATCCAGGTACGCGCTATTGGCATCCATTTCACCGGAAAACATACGCCGAAATTCTAGCACGGCTAATTGCGCTTCCAAGTCAGCAAGGTCTTGATCCACTGCGTCAAAAGACTCTTGGTCTTCTTCCTCTTTTGCCATTTGCAAAAGTTCGCTATTGTCTTCAACGCCGGCGGTTAAATTATCAATGGTTGAAACGATGGCTTCTAGACTAGAACGCTCTTTACCTAAGGCTTGAGCACGCTCAGGTTTTTCCCAAACGGCAGCTTCGCCAAGTTCTAACTCGACCTCAGTTAAACGCTCTTTCTTGGTGTCATAGTCAAAGATACCCCCTAAGCACTTCGGTGCGCTCAGTGAGGTCTTTAATCATTACAACTAAGGGATTGATTTCCAACATAAAGTAATTTTTACCGATGCTTTAAAAGGCCGCAATTTTACCCCAGCACCAAGCAGGACACTAGCGTCGGACGGGCTTATAAGCGACTAATTAACGTTTTATACCGCTTCGACGCTATCCACCAACAACTGAACGCTATGAATTCCTCTAAACTCATTAATATCAAGCTTATAAACAAGTTCCACTGCTTGCGCATCCAGGTTAGGCCACAGCGCTGTATCAACATTGAACGCAATCGCATCAATTACCTGCTGCGGGTTATCAATTGGCGCAACTACCATTTTCAAATGATTTTGGCCAACAATGCGTTGCTGTACTAAATTGAATACACCGTTAAAAGCAGGCTCTGGAAAACGCTGCCCCCAAGGGCCGCCGTCGCGTAAAATGCCCGCAGTGGCTAAATTAAAATCGTCTGGCTCTAGTTCGCCATCACTCCACAATACTTGGGTTAAATCTTCTTCTGATAAATGCTTGCGCACCGCTACGTCAAACAAAGCTTTAAATTCGTCTAAGTGTGCTAGCTTTAAACTTAAACCGGCCGCCATTGCATGACCGCCAAATTTCTGCAAAATATCGGGCCGTTGACTGGCAACAGCGTCCAATACATCGCGGATATGCACTCCTGAAACTGAGCGAGCAGATCCCTTAACCTCACCATCATCACTATTTGCAAAAGCTATCACTGGCCGGTGGAATTTATCTTTAATGCGTGAGGCCAAAATACCAATAACACCTTGATGCCACTGGGCTTCATACAAACATAAGCCATAGGGTATTTCTTTTTCATTAAGACTCATGCTTTCTAAAACTTGCTCGGCCTCAGCCTGCATTCCCCGCTCTATTAGGCGGCGGTCTTGATTAAGCCCATCAAGTTCTTCGGCAATTTGTTTTGCTGCAAAAGGATCATCAGTCAGTAAACAACGAATCCCGACTGACATATCATCTAAGCGCCCCGCCGCATTTAAACGTGGCCCAACCGCAAAACCTAAATCGGAAGCAACGACATTTTTGTGGGAACGTTTAGCGACTTCTAACAATGCCAAAATACCAGGCCTTGCCACACCTTTACGAATACGCTGAATGCCCTGATGTACCAGGCGCCGGTTATTAGCATCCAATGGCACAACATCGGCAACCGTACCTAGGGCCACAATGTCTAAAAATTGCGCCATATTGGGTTCAATAATATTTTGTTGGGTAAACCAACCCCTTTGCCTGAGCTGCGCTCGAACTTGGCTTAAGACATAAAAGGCAACGCCTACCCCAGCTAAGTTTTTCGACTCAAACTCACAACCAGGCTGATTAGGGTTCACTATTGCATTTGCATTAGGTAATACCTTTCCAGGTAAATGGTGATCAGTGACCAAAACATCTATTTGACTGTCTCGTGCTAACTGCACTCCATCGACACTAGAAATACCATTATCCACCGTCATTATTAGCGCAGGATTAAACTGCTTAGCAACTTCAACAATTTCTGGAGTGAGGCCATAACCATATTCAAAACGGTTTGGCACCAAAAAATCAACATCGGCCAAACCCATTGCGCGCAGGGCCAAAATTGATAACGCGCAACTAGTAGCACCATCAGCGTCAAAATCGGCAACAATTAAAACTTTCTTTTGTTCGCAAATAGCATCTGCTAATAAACTAGCACCCGTATCGATGCCTTTTAGTGTTTTAGGGGATAGTAACTGGGAGGTACTGCAATCAAGTTCGGCTTCGCTAACCACAGATCGAGAACTATAAATTTTACTCAACAATGGATGAACTGAAGAAAGTTGAGCTACTGCAGAATCACGCTGTTTAATTATTCTTGGCATATCAAGTTAACATCCTCTAGCTGCCAAAACATGAGCCCGACAAGATTAGGAAATATTTGCTGCTATAAAATCGTGCACTGTTACCAAATCTTTTGGCAATATCGTAAAACGCTCTTCACGTTCAAATAAGTCAGCCATGTGATGAGGCAGCTTAGGGTCAGCAGCCTGACCCGCCTTAATTGCCGCCTCTGGGAATTTTGCAGGGTGTGCAGTGGCTAATGTTACCATCGGAATATCTTGCCGACGGCGGCAGGCACGAGCGGCACCAACACCTATGGCTGAATGGGGATCCAGCAAATATTCATTGCGCTCAAATACTTCACTAATTATTGCTAAAGTTTCTTCATCGTTGACAGCATGGCTATCGAAGGTTTTGCGCGCCTCTTCAAATACATTTTCAGGAACTGAAACAGAGCCATCGTTAAAGCTTGTCATAAACTCATCAATAGCGGCGCCATCACGACCATACAGATCAAACAAGGCGCGCTCGAAATTGCTAGAAATCATAATATCCATGCTTGGCGACAGCGTATGTTCTAGCTCATGCTTCTCGTATAAGTTACCGCTAATAAAACGATGTAAAATATCGTTTTTATTGGTTGCCACAACTAGCTGATCAATCGGCAAACCCATACGTTTAGCTAACCAACCTGCATAAATATCACCAAAGTTTCCAGTAGGAACCGAAAACGCAACTTCTTTATGTGGCGCACCTAAGGCGATAGCCGAATAAAAATAGTAAACAATTTGCGCCATAATGCGCGCCCAGTTAATCGAGTTAACCGCAACTAATTGCCGGCCATCTGGTAAAAATGATTGATCTGCAAAGCTGTTTTTTACCATTGCTTGGCAATCGTCAAAGTTACCTTCGATAGCAATGTTATGAATATTGTCTTCGAGCACCGTCGTCATTTGCTTGCGCTGTACATCTGATACACGATTATGCGGGTGTAAAATAAAAATATCCAAATGCTTGCAGCGCTTACAGCCTTCAATAGCAGCACTACCTGTATCACCAGAGGTTGCCCCCATGACCACCACGCGCTGCTGGCGCTTTTCTAATACATAGTCAAACAAACGACCAAGCAATTGCAGTGCAAAATCTTTAAATGCTAAAGTAGGGCCTTGGAATAATTCTAGTATCCATTCGTTATGCCCAAGTTGTACTAGCGGCGCAACGCCATCATGTCGAAATGCAGCATAGGTTTCATCAACGATAGCGGCCAAATCGTCATGCGGTATAGTATCGTCAACAAACGGAGTGATAATCTTTAATGCCAAGTCGGCATATGAAAGTCCTGCCCAACTGGCAATTTCTTCTTTACTAAAAGTTGGTAGCACTTCCGGCACATATAGGCCGCCGTCAGATGCCAAACCGGTTAGCAATACTTCTTCAAAATTAAGCTTTGGTGCTTTGCCACGAGTACTAATATATTTCACGTTGTTTTCCTATATGATTTACCGGTACTAACAAACGTCCTATTCATCTAAGCGCTTAACCGTCTAAATTCTCAACTCGCAATTTCATTACTTTGCCTTCTACTGTATCCAATGCTTCAATCGCTATTACGGCGTCGAGTAAACACTGTTCCACAATTTCGTTAGTTAGCAAAATCAACGGCACGCTTGGCGCGCCATTTTTAGGCTCTTTCTGAATAACCGCCTCGATACTAATACCACTGTCACTCAGTAGCTGAGTAACTTTAGATAAAACGCCTGGTTTGTCTAACACCTGAATGCGTAAGTAAAACTCAGTAGAGACTTGCTCAATTGGCAAAATTGCATCGTTCGTTAACGCATCATTAGCGATGCCTAAAGGTGCAACTTTGTTTTCATTAGCAGCCTCAAAGCTTCTAGCCACATCAACAATATCGGCTATTATTGCAGAAGCTGTTGGCTCGCCGCCGGCACCAGCGCCGTAATATAAAGTTGGGCCGACTGCATCGCCTTCCACTAATACCGCATTTTTTACGCCGTCTACGTTTGCTATTAAACGAGCAGCTGGGATAAGCGTTGGATGCACACGCATTTCAATGCCGTCCGCTACCCGCCGCGCTATACCTAAATGCTTGATGCGGTAACCTAGCTCTTCTGCATAGGCAACATCTTGTAGATCGATAGCACTGATACCTTCGGTAAATACTTTATCAAACTGCAGCGGAATACCGAAGGCGATAGACGCTAAAATCACTAATTTATGAGCCGCGTCAATACCTTCTACATCAAAGGTAGGGTCAGCTTCAGCATAGCCCAGCGCCTGCGCCTCAGCTAATACGTCGTCAAATGCACGACCTTTATCGCGCATTTCAGTCAAAATAAAGTTACCCGTGCCGTTAATAATACCGGCTAACCAATGTACTTTGTTAGCACTTAGGCCTTCACGCAGAGCTTTAATAATAGGAATTCCACCAGCAACAGCTGCTTCATAAGAAACGGTAACTCCGGCCTCTTTGGCCGCGGCAAAAATTTCATTGCCATGCATGGCAATCAAAGCTTTATTAGCAGTAACAACATGCTTGCCATTAGCTATCGCCCTTAGCACTAGCTCTTTAGCCGGTTCATAGCCACCGATCAGTTCTACAACAATATCTACTGATGGGTCTTCCACCACAGCAAATATATCGCGGCTAAGGCGAATATCTTTGGTATCACAACTGGGGTTGTCGCGTCTTGCGCCAACATGTTCAATGACTATATCTCGACCAGCACGGGCTGAAATTTCAGCCGCATTACGCCGTAATACATCAATGGTGCCTGTGGCTACTGTACCGAGCCCACATATTCCTATTTTAACGGGTTTCAAAGCCCTTCCTCATCTGCAAATAAAACGACTAATAAAACAAAGGGCGCCACAATAATAGTGCGCCCCTGCTGTGTCAATGGCTTAGCAAGTAAGAGTAAATTTACTCTTGAAATCAGCCATTTAATATAAATTAAAGTGATGGTTTAATTGACGCCTAGCTCAGCTGCCAATCTGTCGGCAGGCATATAGCCAGGCAACATGCGGCCACTCTCTAATACCAAGGCCGGCGTGCCACGCACCCCCATTTTACCGCCCAGTGCAAACTGTGCCGCTACAGGGTTACCAGCGCAAATGTTAGTTGGTATCGTCTGACGCAGCTTCAGCTTAGTCAAAGCGTCCTGCTGGTTATTAGCACACCAAGCAGAGACAATTTTATTATAAGAAGGGGAACCTATGCCAGAACGTGGATAAGCTAAATAGCGCACCTCTATCCCTTTAGCATTAAGTGCTGGCACCTCTTCATGTAATTTTTGACAATAGCCGCAATCTACATCAGTAAATACAGTAACCGATGCTTTCACCTCCCCCTTAGGGCTAAACACAATCATGTCGTCTTTACTTATGCTAGCCAGTAAATTTTTACGCTCTATGTCTTGTGCTTGTTCGGTAAGATTTACTAAACCACCCGGCGCGACTTGATATAGATCACCTACCATCATGTGCTTGCCATCAGCAGACACATAAAATACCTGACCCCCACCCGCTAAAGTCGCTTCATAAACGCCTTTCATAGGTGACTGTTTCACTGATTCGATAATTAAATCAGCGCGCGATATTTGCATTTGCTTTTTAACCGTCGCTTCAATTCCAGGGGCTAGAGCAGCAACAGAACCCGAAAAAATAACAGTGGCAATTAACGACAGTATAGATAACTTATTCATTACAATAAAATTCTCATAACAGGGTGAATAATTAACACTTAGAACATCATGCTTGGGTTTGGTTCAACCCCGCGGATGATGAGCAGAATGCAGCTCTTGCATGCGCGCCTGCGCAACGTGAGTATATATTTGTGTGGTCGACAAATCACTATGTCCGAGCAAAAGTTGTACCACTCGCAGATCAGCGCCGTGATTTAACAGATGAGTGGCAAAAGCATGGCGCACAGTATGCGGTGATATTGGCTTTGATATACCTGCAGTTAACGCATGATGTTTAATTCGGTGCCAAAAGGTTTGTCTAGTCATCACCTGCCCACGCTTAGAGGGAAACACGACATCATCTTGTTTTTCACCCATCAGCTCTGGTCGGGCATGCTGTATATAGTGGCGCAACCAATACTGCGCCTCTTCGCCCATTGGTATCAGCCGCTCTTTCGAACCCTTACCCATAATTCGTAATACGCCTTGATTAAATCCTACTTGGCTAATAGTTAAGCTAACTAATTCCGTCACCCTAAGACCACAGGCATAAAGTAGTTCTAACATAGCCCTGTCACGCAGCCCTAAAGCTTCTTCAATGTCCGGCGCTGCTAGCAGCGACTCTACATCTTTTTCAGTCAATGTTTTCGGTAATGGCTTACCAAGCTTGGGGCTTTCTACATCTATGGTCGGGTCAAACTGAATAACACCTTCCCGATATAACCAGCGATAGTACCCTCGAAGGCAACTAACTAGACGCGCACAAGATCTAGCAGTACATCCTGCGGCCAACTTAACCCCTAAATAGCGTTCAATATCATATTGTTGAACCGCGGCTAACTTAGAACAAATGTCGCTATCACTTAACCAGCGGGTAAAACCTAGCAAGTCACTGCGATAAGAGGATAAGGTATTTTGTGAAAAACCCTTTTCCATCCACAGTGCGTCTAGGTAGGTATCTATTTGCTGTTGCCAGTGAACGTCTGTCATTGGATGATTATTCGCAGTAAATTAAGCACCGTCAATCAATGCTTTAAAAAAAATAGTCAGGCATAAAAAAAGGTAGCCTCAGCCACCTTTTGATTTATTACACACAGCACCTATAACAAATAAGTACTGCGAACAATATTTAGCCCAACTTCTCTTTAATACGTGCACTACGACCGCTACGCTCACGCAAGTAGTAAAGTTTAGCACGACGGACGTCACCGCGAGTTTTCACAGTAATGCTGTCTACTAAAGGACTATATGTTTGGAATGTACGCTCTACACCGATACCGTTAGAAATTTTACGGACGATGAAAGAAGAGTTTAAACCTTTGTTACGCTTAGCAATACATACACCCTCGTATGCCTGTAGACGCTCACGGGTTCCTTCTTTTACTTTTACCTGAATAACAACTGTATCACCGGCGCAGAACGCAGGGATCTCTTTAGTCATTTGTTCAGCTTCAACTGCCTGAATGATGGCGTTTTTACTACTCATTTTCTTGCTCCTCAATCTATATAGAGTGACCATATGCCCTCTTTGTAGAAGCGCTGTACAGAGAGGAGGACCTTAGCCTTAGCCTTAGCCTTCGTCTGCCAGCTTGCGAATATAATCCGCCAGTAGACCTTGCTGCTCGCTATCGAGCTCCAAGTCTTCGATGATGTCAGGCCTGCGCTGCCAGGTTCTACCCAATGACTGTTCAAGACGCCAACGTCGAATCTTTTCATGGTCACCACTGAGCAATATCTCAGGCACTTGGCTTCCATCTAATATTTCTGGCCTAGTGTAGTGTGGGCAGTCTAGTAAACCCTGTGAGAATGAGTCCTGATCAGCTGAATCAGCATGGCCTAAAGCCCCTGGTATCAATCTAATCATGGCATCAATCACAGCCATTGCTGCTATCTCACCACCGCTAAGGACAAAATCGCCTAGCGACCACTCCTCATCGACCTCTGCGGTAATTACCCGCTCATCTATTCCTTCGTAACGCCCGCACACTAAGACTAATGGCTTAGCGTTACTATTTTCTGCCATAACTTGCTGAGTAATTGGTTGGCCTTGGGGTGATAAATACACCACTTTAGCTTCGCCTACTTCACTTAACTCTGCTTTAGCAGCTTGTATCGCCAACCTAAGTGGCGCTACTTTCATCAACATCCCCGGGCCACCACCGTAAGGGCGGTCATCCACAGTTCGGTGTTTATCTGTGGTGTAATCCCGAGGATTATAAAATTTCAGTGTCGCAAGACCATTATTAATCGCCCTGCTAGTCACACCGTATTCGCTTATCGCTGCGAACATTTCTGGAAACAGGCTTACAATCGCTATCTGCATTGCCTTATCTCCCGTATAAACCCCTACTTAAAACTCAGGATCCCAATCAACGTCCATTCTGTTTTCCTCAAGATCAATCTTCAACACATACTGATCGACTAAATAAGGAATTAGACGCTCTTGATCATCAATACTGCCCGCAGTAGATTTTAGCACCACCACGTCGTTAGCACCGGTTTCCATCATGCTAGCAACGTCACCCAATTCAACCTCACTGCCATCAACTTGGGTATATACCGTCAAGCCAATCAGCTGGTTCCAGTAATAATCACCTACTGGTAAATCGGGCAGCTGATCTTTACCTGCATGCAATGTGCACTTAAGGTAAGTTTCGGCTAAGTTTCTACTGTCAACGCCCTTAATATGGGCCACCGTCCCCTTGCCGTGCTGTCGCCAATTACTAATAGTAATAGGCTCTAACTTTCCACCACGATCTATTAAAAGAGACTTATAACTAAATAACTGCCCTGGCTCGTCGGTATAGGAATGAATTTTCACCCACCCTTTGATTCCGTACGCTGCGGTAATTTTACCAACTACCAACAACTCTTCAGCAGAGGCCTGCATTAGCTACAGCTGCTTATGCAGCTTGTACTTCAGCCTGCTTCAATAAAGAAGTTACTCGATCTGAAACTTGAGCACCTAGAGAAACCCAATGATCAATACGATCATTTTCTACACGTAGACGCTCTTCCGCACCACGAGCTACAGGGTTAAAAAAGCCAACACGCTCAATAAAACGACCATCGCGCGAGTTGCGGCTGTCAGTTACTGTAATGTGATAGAACGGACGCTTTTTAGAACCGCCACGAGACAAACGAATAGTTACCATAAACTTAAAATCCTATGAGATTTCAATAAAAATTAATTAAGACGGCTAGTTAATCAAACAATAACGAACCGTGAAGCGCGCGCATTCTACGTCAACACTAGTGGTTTTGCAATTTTAAAGTGTCTAACGACCATAAAACTGCAATTACAATAAAAAAAACTTAATTAATTATCAATGACTTAGCGTGGAAAACCCCCAGGTGGCATGCCCCCAGGTGGCATCATTCCGCCCATGCCGCGCATTAAATTAGCCATACCACCTTTTTTACCCATTTTTTTCATCATTTTAGACATTTGCTTGTGCTGCTTAAGCAAACGGTTCAAATCCTGAATTTGAGTACCCGAGCCATCAGTAATACGACGCTTACGCGAGCCATTAAGCAAATCAGGCTTACGGCGCTCAAACGGAGTCATTGAATCGATAATGACCTCCATACGCTTAAACATTTTAGTATCAACATTAGCCGCAGCCGCAGCCTGAGCCAAATTACCCATACCTGGCAGCTTTTCTAACATGCCAGACACACCGCCCATATTTTGCATTTGTTGCAGTTGGTCACGAAAGTCTTCTAAATCAAAGCCTTTACCTTTTTTAATTTTGTTGGCAAGTTTCTCGGCTTTTTTCTTATCAAGCTTTTGCTCAGCCTCTTCAATCAGCGACAGTACGTCACCCATGCCCAAAATACGTGAGGCAATACGATCTGGATGAAAAGGCTCTAGCGCATCGGCTTTTTCGCCCATGCCAATAAACTTAATCGGCTTGCCTGTTATGGCTCTTACTGACAGTGCAGCACCACCACGGGTGTCCGCATCAGCTTTAGTCAGAATAACGCCGGTTAACGGCATATTATCGTCAAAGGCTTTAGCCGTATTGGCGGCATCTTGCCCCGTCATGGCATCAACCACAAACAAGGTTTCAACCGGTTTAATAGCCTTTTGCAAGCCAGATATTTCAGCCATCATTGCTTCATCTACCGCCAAACGGCCGGCGGTATCAACGATTAACACATCATAAAAACGCTTTTTGGCTTCATCTATAGCCGCAGTAGCGATATCAATTGGCTTTTGTTGATCATTCGATGGAAAAAAGCCTACATCTAACTCTGCCGCTAAAGTTTCAAGCTGCTTGATAGCAGCAGGACGATAGACATCCACACTCACTACCATGACTTTTTTCTTGTCGCGCTCTTTTAGTAACTTGGCTAATTTAGCTGTTGAGGTGGTTTTACCTGCCCCCTGTAAACCCGCCATTAAAATTATTGCTGGCGGCGTAGTGCTTAGGTTTAAAGACTCATTAGCCTCACCCATGGTCGCTTGCAATTCTTCTTGCACAACCTTGAGGAACATTTGGCCAGGATTAAGACTTTCAGATACATCTACACCCAATGCACGCTGTTTAACTTGCTCGACAAAGTCTTTAACAACCGGCAGCGCAACGTCAGCCTCTAGTAAGGCCATACGCACTTCGCGCAAGGTTTCTTTAACATTTTCTTCAGTAATTCGCGCTTGGCCAGTGATTTTTTTTAGGCTTAAAGAAAGGCGATCCTGCAAACTGTCAAACATGGTCTATCTCTATTTCAGTCAGTAGTATTAAATTCAGGGCGGAAGTATACCTGTGCGTCCTTAAAGAAGGCAAAAATTGATACCAATTACTTCGCAAGACTTATTAAAACGGGGTTCACCCACCGATGATGATATGCCACACTAGTGCTTATATACACAACACCGTTAATTCTTTGTGGAATAAACCTTGATACTCTTAATAGCTCTCGCTTTGTATAGCCTACTGATTGTAATGTTAATCCAACAGGCAACCGGTAATAGCGCGCGCAACAGCATAGACAAAACCTTTGTGCTAGGCATCGCCGCCTTAAGCGCACACGGCTATGTTTGTTTTAACGCTATTTATAGCCCCAGTGGCTTAGTACTCGACTTTTTTCCTATTGCCGCCTTGATTGGCTGGTTTGTTGCTGCCACCACCCTAGTCGGCAGCTTACGCATCGCAATCGACAAGCTGCTAATTCCGCTGTATGCGCTAGCGGCACTAACCCTACTGGCTATGCTGCTATTTCCACAGGTAGATGGCACACCCACCAAAGTTAGCCCAGGCATTAGCGCACATATCATTATTTCTATTCTTGCTTATAGCATTCTCACTATAGCCGCCTGCCAAGCTATCGCTCTATGGCTGCAAAATCATGCACTTAAATCACATCAAGTTAGCGGTATTATTAAAGTACTACCGCCACTGCAGACAATGGAAGAAATGCTGTTTCAAATGATTACCAGCGGTACCGCTTTACTCGCGGGCTCAATTATTACTGGCGCAATATTTCTAGATGACATATTTGCTCAACAACTTGTACATAAAACAACGTTTTCTATTGCCGCACTGGCCATCTTCAGCGTATTACTGTGGGGCAGACACCAAAACGGCTGGCGTGGAACAGTGGCTATTCGCTGGACGCTGATTGGCTTTGTAGCCCTTATGCTGGGGTACTTTGGCAGTAAGTTTGTGCTAGAACTAATACTGCAAAAATAATCTCTAGCAAAGCACTATTTCTCTTGCGCTAACCCTACGTTTTCTTCAACATGTCCGCCCGTATCGAAAAAAGAGTCCCCCTCGTTGAACAGCGTGTCTCCGGAGATATTATTCTCTATTTTAGCTTTACTCATTTTACTCTCAGGTTTTTTCTCAAGCTCTGAAACAGCCATGATGTCGCTAAACCGATATCGGCTTAAGCACATGAAGAAAAAAGGTCATAAAGGCGCTATTCGAGCAACTAAGTTGCTTGAACGTCCCGACCGACTGATTGGCTTAATTTTAATTGGCAATAACTTAATCAATATTGCTGCATCAGCGCTTGCCACCATGCTTGCGTTAAAGCTATATGGTGAAGCAGGTGTTGTTATCGCCACTTTGATTCTTACTTTTGTGATTCTGATTTTTGCCGAAGTAACACCAAAAACAATAGCGGCCTATCATCCCGAGCGGGTAGCATTCCCCGCCAGCATAGTATTAAAACCACTAATGACTTTGCTCTATCCTGTGGTGTGGGTGGTCAACCATATGTCCAACGCCATAGTGAGGCTGTTTGGTATTAATCCTGCCAAACACGACGAACAGTCGTTAAGCGGTGAAGAATTACGTTCCATTGTTGGCGATGCAGGTAGTAGAATTCCCCAACAACACCAAGGTATGTTGTTAAACATTCTCGACTTAGAACATATGGATGTTGACGATATATTAGTGCCGCGTAATGAAATAGTTGGTATCGATCTAAATAGCAGCGACGAACAAATCGCCGAGCAAATCACCTCCAGCGACTACACTCGCCTACCTGTTTACCGAGAGCATATAAACTCTATCGAAGGGATTTTTCATTTACGCCATTCAGTCTTGGCTTTTAAAGATGGCACTTTGGATAGAGAGACTTTGATAGAGCTACTATCAGAGCCGTACTTTATTCCGGAAAACACTCCTCTCAACGTACAGCTCGCCAACTTTCAAAAAGAAAAAAATCGTGTTGGCATTGTTGTCGATGAATATGGCGATGTTATGGGCCTAGTTGCTCTTGAAGATATACTAGAAGAAATTGTCGGCGACTTTACCTCAAACATTGCCGAGACTATCGAAGAAATCCTGCCGCAAAATGACGGCAGCTTTATGATCGAAGGAACCGCTGGCGTTCGAGATATCAATAAAGCCCTAGACTGGGATCTACCTACCGAAGGGCCGAGAACTTTAAACGGTCTATTGATAGAGCATTTAGAGTCATTTCCGGATGTTAGTTGCGGAGTAAAAATAGGCAACTATCAATTTGAAATTATCGATGCTGCAGACAAGAAAATTGAAGTAGTAAGAGCAACCTTAAAGGACCAAGGCACCACCAAGAACAACTAAGTTTTAATAATACACTTGGCCTTACAGGACAAAGCCACTTTCTGCGCGGCGCTGGTTAACTAGTTTCAATACTTCACGGCGCTGGTCATTTCTATACGAGCCCCATGCCGTTATTTCATCACCGCTGCGAAAGCAACCGGCGCAAATATCCTTTTCATCTAAATAGCAAATTGCCACGCAAGGCGACTCAACCATTTTTTCTTTTTCAGTCAAAACGCTCGTCCTTTTCCATTCCGGCATTAAATAATGCACTGTTATCGACATAACTAGCAGCTCCAAGCAATAATAGCTCCTGCATTTCAAGGCTTAGCACTTTCTTAATTTTAGCAGGGCTACCTAAGACCATAGAGCCGTCTGGTATTTCCATACCTTCCGGCACCAACGCATTAGCGCCAATTAAACAACCCTTACCAATTTTTGCGCCATTAAGTATTACCGCATTTATTCCGACCAAACTGCCATCACCAATAGTCGCACCATGGATCATCGCCTTATGGCCAACGGTAACATTTTTACCAATATTAATCGGCGAGCCCGGATCTACGTGTAATACGCTGCCATCTTGAATATTGGATCCTTCACCGATAACGACACTGTCATTTTCAGCACGAATAACCACATTAAACCAAACACTGGTGTTAGCCTCTAATGTGACATCGCCTACTATCGTCGCGTTAGGTGCAATAAAATGCCCGTCACCTTTTAGTGTTAACTGTTTGTCTTTTAATTTATATATCATCGTTATCTCCGCTTAAAACTGCTCTACTTTTAATACGTCAAAAGCTATTTCTTCGTAGGGGTGTGCCGACTTTAATGCAGCTATCGCCGCTTCAATATAAATATCTGCGCAAACCGTTTCTACTCGATACTCATCAACTATAGCCAATTTATTTAAATCGCCAATAAATGGTTTGGCATAGTCGTTAGGCTGAAACTGCCCTTTACCTAACACCTGCCAACAGCATTTTTGATGATCTCCGATACTTCCAGCCCCAGTATTAAACAGCACTGTTTTAACCAGCTCTAAATGACTTTCAGGCACATAGAAGCATAGCTTATACATGATCGACCAATTCAGGTATTGGTTGATCAAACTGTTGGTAAAATTGTTCCCTGAATTCCATAAAGCGACCATTATCCAAGGCCGTTCTAATATTTTCCATCACCGTTTGGTAATAACGCAGATTGTGAATCGTATTAAGTTGAGCACCTAAAATTTCTTTACACTTGTCTAAGTGGTGCAGATAACTCCGAGTGAAATTTTGACAGGTGTAGCAGTCACAATTTTTATCTAATGGGTCCAAATTCGTTTTATTGCTTGCGTTGCGTAGCTTCACCACCCCGGTAGATGTAAATAAATGTGCGTTACGCGCATTGCGCGTTGGCATTACACAGTCAAACATATCAATACCACGCGCAACGCCTTCCACTAAATCGAGCGGTGTACCCACCCCCATTAAATAGCGGGGTTTATCGCTTGGCATTTTATATGCCACCACATCTAACATGCGGTACATTTCATCTTTAGGCTCACCCACCGATAGACCACCAATAGCATAACCGTCAAAACCAATATCAATTAGCCCATCGCGCGAGCGGTCACGCAAATGCTCATACATACCACCTTGAATAATGCCAAACAATGCGGCGCTATTATCTCCATGTGCTTGTTTACTGCGCTTGGCCCAGCGCAAAGACAACTCCATTGAGTCTTCAGCTTCTTTTTCAGTCGCAGGGAACGGTGTGCACTCGTCAAAAATCATCACCACATCAGCGCCTAAGTCACGCTGAACTTGCATTGACTCTTCAGGCCCCATAAACACTTTATCGCCATTAACTGGCGACCTAAAATGCACGCCCTGTTCGGTAATTTTGCGCATATCGCCTAAACTGAATACCTGAAAACCACCAGAATCAGTCAGTATCGGGCCGTCCCAGCCCATAAAGTCATGCAGGTCACCATGAGCCTTAATAATGTCTGTGCCTGGGCGCAGCCATAAGTGAAAGGTATTACCTAATAAAATTTGCGCACCGGTAGCTTGCACATCTTTTGGCGTCATCCCTTTTACCGTGCCATATGTTCCCACTGGCATAAATGCTGGAGTTTGCACATCACCGCGCGGAAAACTCATACAACCTCGACGCGCCAAACCCTCTTTCTTAGCGAGAGTGAAATTCATTCTACATTCGCTGCTCATGCGTTTTCTACCAAGCGCTGGCGCATTAACGAAGACTGATTTGGGGTGATAAACATTGCGTCTCCATAACTAAAAAATCGATACTTATTTTCAACCGCATGGCTGTATGCGTGCAGAATATTGTCTTTACCCGCAAATGCGCTGACCAACATGATCAAGGTGGATTCAGACAAATGAAAGTTGGTGATCAAGGCGTCTACGCATTTAAACTGATAACCGGGATAGATAAAGATATCAGTATCATCACTTATTGGCTTTATTTTCCCGTTTTTTGTCGCCGACTCTAAACAGCGCACACTCGTTGTACCCACCGCTACGACTTTGCCACCATTAGCTACCGTATGCTCCACAACATCACATACTTCTTGGGACACTTCGATAGTTTCGCTGTGCATTATGTGGTCTTCTAGGTCGTCAGCACGCACTGGCTGAAATGTACCAGCGCCAACGTGCAAAGTCACAAACGCCGTATTAACGCCTTTAGCAGTAATTGCCTGCATCAAATTTTCATCAAAATGAAGGCCAGCGGTAGGCGCTGCAACCGCACCCGGCGTTTTAGCATAAACTGTTTGATAGCGATCTAAGTCCGTAGACTCATCGGGCCGGTCGATATAGGGAGGTAATGGTATATGTCCTATATCTTCCAATACTTTTAACACCGGCGAATCAAAACACAGCTCGAACAGAGTATCTTGTCTACCAGTGACCACGACTCGCTCGCCAGACAGCTCATCGTCTCGGTTAAATAAACTAATATTACTGCCGGCCTTAGGCGACTTACTGGCACGCACGTGAGCCAGAGCATTGCGCTCATCGACAATACGCTCAATTAGTATCTCTAACTTACCTCCGGTGTCTTTTTGGCCAAACAGACGCGCAGCAATAACCTTAGTGTTGTTGAAAACTAACAGGTCGCCGGCGTTTAGCTGACCTAATACATCAGGGAATCTCTTGTCCTGTAACTGGCCATCGTGTCCGTTCAGACACAACAGGCGACTACCCACCCGAGACTCTGTCGGATAGCGGGCGATTAGCTCGTCAGGGAGCTCAAATTGAAAATCAGTGCGTTTCATCAGATATTACCTATTTCACCATCATTTAATGGTCAAAATTTGGGCGCAGAGTAGCCGAAAATGACTAAATTGACCAGCGACAACAGTCTTTCTTGCAACTGGATTGATGATTGCTATAATGCCGCCCGCAATGCCAGTGTGGTGGAATTGGTAGACACGACGGATTCAAAATCCGTTGCCTTTAAAAGCGTGGCGGTTCGAGTCCGCCCACTGGTACCAAATACAAAATGCTCACCTTTTTAGGTGGGCATTTTTTATTTGTGTTCAAAGCATAAGAACAGTTTTTTGATATTCGCAGACACAATCAATTAACTAATTAGTTGATAGTCAGGTTTCGCCTACTGGCGAGCTACCTTTCTTTTGTGTGAAAAGAAAGGTAGTTCAAAGAAAGCACACCCTTATAAGTCGCCCTTCGGGCAACCTGAGTATCACTGAAATTAACGGTCGCTGGGTAACTCGCCTATGGCTCAAACATCCCTCGCTTTATACCGTTAATTTAAGCAATACTCAGGCAACTTCTAAAAAAAGGGAGGGGGTTAGGTCAAGTGCAATGTGCTGCGTACTGGGTCTGAGTCAGATTGACTCTGATCCGTTTGATATAATACTGACTTCGATCCACTGAAGTTATGGCAATCAGTATCCTAACGAGATTTGACTCCAACTCCTGACGCGACGAGGACAACTGGTTAAAAAATAACCGTTACGACCCCTTTAATTCTCCGTGAGGCTCATCGCCAAACACAGTTATTTAATATTTTTCGGGCGCAGCAGAGATCAAGTCGTCAACAGCCTTTATGCCAGCCATGCCATCACCAATAGCCACAAGTCGTATTATAGTTTTATACAGTCAATTAAAGATCGTTAGAGGCCAACATTATTTTTTTGAAGCACCTGCTCCGCACGATAGCTTGAGCGAACTAGCGCACCTGAAACAACCTCAAGAAAACCTTTCTCCAAACCCCATTGCCGGTATTTATCGAATTTGTCAGGCGTAACATACCGTTCTACTGCTAGGTGATTAAAAGTCGGCTGTAAGTACTGCCCCATCGTTAAGATGTCAACGTTATTTGCACGTAAGTCATCCATGGTATGCAGGATTTCTGCTTCCGTTTCACCTAAACCTAGCATGAGGCTGGTTTTGGTTAGTACCCTGGGGTTATGCGCTTTCGCGTGCGCCAAAACAGTTAACGTTTGTTCGTAGCTTGCACGGGGGTCACGGACAGGATGCGTCAGGCGCTTAACCGTTTCTATATTTTGCGCGAACACAACAATACCGCTGTTTACAACGGTTTCAATACTATCGAGTATGCCTAAAAAGTCGGGGGTGAGCGCTTCAACATCCGTATCCGGGTTTTCTAATTTAACCCGGGTTACCACATCGGCGTAATGTTGCGCGCCTCCGTCAGGTAAGTCATCACGGTTCACTGAGGTTAAGACTAAATATTTAAGCCCCATGAGTTTAACGGATGCAGAGGTGTTAGCGGGCTCTTCTAGATCTAGCCAGCCTTTGGGATTGCCGGTATCGACCGCACAAAACCGACAGGCACGCGTACATACATCACCCATCAACATAATGGTCGCCGTACCCGAACTCCAGCATTCGCCTATATTAGGGCACATTGCTTCTTCGCAAACCGTTGCCAGGCGGTGTTCTTTAACGATCTTTTTGACTTCACTGTATTGCGGACTACTCTGCGCCTTAATGCGTAACCATGAGGGTTTACGCTGAATAGTACTTTGCTTTTGCGCAGAGTCTTTAATACCATTTTTGATCGCGGTAATGCCACTGGGCTTGACAAACTTACGACCGCTTTCAATTTGTACTGCGGGGATCTGGTTACCTTTCCTCATGCATCTGTCCTGAACTGGCTATGGAATGATTTTTCGCTAACCTATACTTTTAGTTAGCGGCCAATATTATTTTTTGAAGCACTTACTCTGCACAATAACTTGAGCGAACCAACGCATCTGATATGACCTCAAAAAAACCTTTATCTAAACCCCATTTCTGGAAGTTATTGGTCTCGGATGCATGCGGTAATACAGATACAATATTTCTAAAGGTGATGGCCTCGGTGGTCATGTTACTCCCCTCCTCACAAAAGTGAATTTAGTTATCAATCCCAACGATCGTCACGCACCTGAACTACGCCATTTTCCATGCGTACTGGGAACGTACTAGTCGGCTCATATGCCGGCGCGGACAAAGCCGCCCCGGTGCGAATGCAAAAACGTGCGCCGTGGCGCGGACAAATGATCTGGTCGCCTTCGACGTTGCCGCCAGTGAGCTTTCCGCCATCGTGGGTGCAGACGTCTTCGATGGCGTAATAATACCCTTCCAGATTAAATACTACGATCTGCGCATCATCCACATCGACAACCCGACGCTGACCGGGGGCCAGCTCTTCGACACGCGCTACAGTTACCCAATTATTCATTACTATCCTTCATTCAGTTATTTACGAGACAGCGAGTACGGCATCACCAACTGCCTCATAGAACGGCGGTTCAAAGTTTACACTGCCAAGACTTCGATCTTCGGTTCAATTGTCCGAACCAGATTTTCGATGCCTTTGAGGGTGCCGCTAATCGCACTCGGGCAGGTGCCGCAAGCGCCCTGATAGTGGACACTGAGATGATTGCCAACAAGGCCGATGACCTGCAGGTCGCCACCATCACCTTGCAGATAGGGCCGGATTTGCTCGTCGAGCAGATCGTTGATGTCTTCCAGTCGCTGTTGATCTTCGGCACTGAGATCTGCGATTGCAGCGTTCGCTGCGGTAACCGTGGCGGCCGACTGCGCCTTCGCCGCCGGTGCGGCGCGCAGTGGATCGGCAATCAGGCGTACCAAATCCGGCCAGTCGGCATCGCCGTCCTGCGTAACCGTGAGCCAGCGGTCAACGTAAAACACATTGCTGACATGCTCGATGCCAAACAGCGCGGCGGCAAGCACATCGTTCTTGGCTTGCTCGGCATTCTCGTACGAGCGCGTAATGCCCCAACTCAGGGGCTCATGGAGCGTAAACTTCACTGCATTCGGATTGGGGGTGCCTTCGATTTCAGCAATTTTTGGCATGGTAACTCCCTAACTATATAGGTTCAGGTTCAGGCATCATCGATCGACGCCTGCATTGGATCATCTTCTGCCTCGGTCGAGGTGCTCTCACGGGCATTGAGCGCGGCATGCAGTGTATGCCACGGCAGGATCGCGCATTTAACGCGGACCGGCAGGTCGCAGATGCCGCAAAATACGCGCAGCCGTCCAATGTTGTGGGCGTCAGCTATATCAAGCTTGCCGGTCGTCATATCGAGAAATTCACTAATTAATACTTCCGCCTCGGTCCGCGTCTTTCCTTTAACGGCCATTGTCATCATCGATGCCGACGACTTGCAAATCGCACAGGCCGAACCCTGAAATGCGATCCCGTCGATGCACTCGCCAGCGATGTCACCGCCGAGCTCTATACCCATATTGAGTTCAACGTCAATGTGGTCGCCACACAGCGGATTGTGACCCACTGCATGATGGCTCCGGCATTCAAGCGTACCGTAGTTGCGCGGCTTCTTGTTGTGCTCGATGATCAGTTCTTGATATAACGCTCTCGGATCGGCCATTATAAAAATACCTTCTGCACGGCGCGAATGCCGACGATCAGGGCGTCAACTTCTGCCATGGTGTTATAAAACGCAAACGAGGCGCGTGAGGTGGCCGGTACCTTGAAGCGCTGCATCACCGGCTGCGCGCAATGGTGTCCGGTGCGCACCGCGACGCCTTCCAGATTGAGCAGTGTCCCAATGTCATGGGGATGTACATCCTCCACTACGAACGACAGCACGGCGGCTTTGTAAGAAGAAGTACCGATAATGCGCACGCCCGGCAGTCGATCCATTTGCTCAGTGGCGTAATTGAGCAGGGCAAGTTCGTATGCGGCGATCACGTCCATACCGATTGCGGACAGATAATCAACGGCGGCACCAAGCCCGATCGCAGCCGCGATCGGTGGGGTACCAGCCTCGAATTTATGCGGGATGGTGTTGTAGGTGGTTTTCTCGAACGTAACCGACAAAATCATATCGCCGCCGCCCTTGAATGGCTGCATTGACTCCAGCAGTGCAGCTTTACCAAAAAGAATACCGATGCCGGTCGGACCACACATCTTGTGTCCTGAGAATGCGTAAAAATCGCAATCGAGATCCTGCACGTCGACCTGCATGTGTGGCGTGGCTTGCGCACCGTCAACCAGCACCGGCACCCCACGCGAATGGGCGAAGGCGATCATCTGCTTGATCGGATTGATCGTGCCAAGCGCGTTCGAAACGTGCATTACGCCAACGAACTTGGTGCGCTGGTTGAACAGTTTTTCGTATTCGTCGATCTGCAGCTCACCGGCATCGTTGACCGGCACCACACGAATCGTCGCGCCTTTTTCTTCAGCCAGCATCTGCCACGGCACGATGTTCGAATGGTGTTCGAGCGTGGTCAGGATAATCTCATCGCCTGGCCCGATGAACTTGCGCCCGTAACCGTGCATCACTAGATTGATCGCATCGGTGGTGCCGCTGGTGAAGATCACTTCGCGTTCTTCGGGTGCATTGATGAAATGCTGCAACTTGCGACGCGCTGCCTCAAATTCGTTGGTCGCAATCTCCGACAGCGTATGCACTGCACGATTGATATTGGCGTGCTGCGCAGTCTGATAACGCACTAGGCTATCGATAACCTGTTGTGGCATTTGACTCGATGCCGCATTGTCGAGATACACCAGCGGCTTGCCATTAACCTGGAGCTTAAGGATCGGGAAATCGGCGCGAATCCGCTCGATGCTTAATCCCGCTGCCGTTTGCGCTGCTGGTGCCTTCGGTGCAGTCTGAATAGTAGTCATAGCTGGCTCGTGGTTTGTTCGAACACGGTTTGTTCGAGCTGGCGCTTGAGCGATGCAACCGGGATGCGGTCAATGACTTCAGCTCCGAACGCATACGTCAGCAGGTTTCGGGCAGCGGCCTCAGTCAATCCACGGCTCTGTAGATAAAACACTTCTTCGCTGTCGAGCTGTCCAATAGTCGCACCATGCGTGCACTTCACATCAGAAGCAAAAATCTCCAGTTGCGGCTTAGTGTCGATGTGCGCCCTGGCTGTCAATAGCAGGTTGCGGTTTGACTGTTGAGCGTCGGTGCGCTGCGCGCCTTCGCGCAC
The DNA here is from genome assembly GCA_046710535.1 of Pseudomonadales bacterium. Classification (GTDB taxonomy): domain Bacteria; phylum Pseudomonadota; class Gammaproteobacteria; order Pseudomonadales; family CAWVSB01; genus CAWVSB01. Next base: position 81,523 of record JBKEHH010000006.1, on the reverse strand, counting down.
CATGACCTTGCCGTTGAACACTGCATGCGCACTGCCACCGACGATGCATTTGTGCAGCTGGTGGCTTGAACCCTGTGGCTTGACGTGATCCATACAGGTATGGGTGTCGGCCAATTGTCGGCCTGAGATCAGTGTCAGTCCGTCGAGCGCGCAAGTAGCACCTTCGCCCTTTTGCAACACATTCAGGTTGTAGCGCGAAATGCGCGCACCAAGCGCAATACTCACCGACTGATAATTGCTGGCGAGGCCCAGTGACACCGCACAGTTTGCGATATGAAACGCTTTACTACCTTCGCGCTGAATCCGAAAATGGTTCACGCGCGCATTATCTGCCAGCACGATTTCGCTCACGGCGCTGGTGAAATAGGCCTCCTCTTGACAGCCTGGCTGGGACAACTCGACGTAATCCTCAATCACCGTCACCGCGCTACCGGTCTCGGCAACCACCAGACAACGGGGGCTACTGACCACCTCTTTTTGGGTCGCGATAAACAACAGATGTACTGGCGTCGCCACAGCTACTTCACGCGGCACGACGATCACGGCAGCATCATGCAGAGATGCAGTATTTTGCGCAGCGAATGCATCGTCGCTAAATACCGCGTGACGGCCGAGATGCGGCTCGACCCTGCTCGCCTGCTCAGCATTCGCCCCCTGCAGGTTGGATATCACCAGGTCACTTTCTGCATCGACAACTGGCCTGGCAGTGGATAGTTGCGGCGCATAGATACCATCAACAAACACCAGTCGCCTAGTCGCTTCTTCAATAAAAAAGTGAGCGATATCGCCCAATACCAGATGAGTTTCACTCTGTGCCGTAGTAAACGACATCTTGGTGAAGGGAGCAATATCAGTAAAGCGCCACTCCTCGTCACGCGTAGTGGGTAGGGCCAGCACGCCGACGCGCTCGATCGCTTCATTGCGCAGCGTATTGAGCCACGCCAACGGGCTCGAAGCCTGCTGCCAGTGCCCGTGGGTGACTTTTAACAGGTTTGCAATATCGCCCCCGGTAATGGTGCGAGTCGGTACGATGGCTTCGCTCATGTGGTCACAGCCTCCGCAATCTTCGCTGCATTCTTATATTCGGTGCGGACCCAGTCGTAGCCGTGCGACTCAAGCGCCAAAGCAAGCTCTTTATCGCCGGTTTTGATGATGCGCCCGGCCTCCATTACATGCACATAGTCGGGCACGATATAGTTCAGCATACGCTGATAATTTGTCACCATCACGATCGCATTGTCCTGGGTGGAAAGCTGATTGACGCCCTCGGCGACAATTCTGAGGGCGTCGATGTCTAGACCCGAATCAGTCTCATCCAGAACCGCCACAAGCGGCTCTAACAACGCCATCTGCAATATTTCGTTGCGTTTTTTCTCGCCACCGGAGAAACCTGCGTTGACGCTACGGTCGAGAAAATCGGGGCTCATTTCAAGTAACTTCATCTTTTCGCGTACGAAGTCATCAAACTCTAGCGGGGCCAACTCTTCCTTGCCGCGCTGTTTTTGCACCGTGTTATAAGCCAGCCGTAGAAATTGGCTATTGCCCACGCCGGGTATCTCGATCGGATACTGAAAGGCCAGGAATAATCCAGCACGCGCTCGTTCTTCGGGTTCTAGCGCGAACAGGTCCTTACCTTCAAAGAGGATCGTACCTTGCGTCACTTCATAGGCGGGGTGACCCGCAAGTACCTTGGCAAAGGTGCTTTTACCCGAACCATTTTGCCCCATGATGGCGTGTATTTCGCCGCTCTTCACAGTGAAGTCAAGATCTTTCAGAATTTCGATGCCATTCACGCTCGCGCATAGTCCGCGCACTTCGAGCAAGGTTTTACTGTTCTGGTTAATCATCCGACACTTCCTTCTAGTTTGAAACTGAGGAGATTGGTCGCTTCGACCGCAAACTCCAGTGGTAGTTGTTGAAATACGTCTTTGCAAAACCCATTGATGATCATCGATACCGCGGCCTCCGCATCGACTCCGCGCTGGGCAAAGTAGAACATCTGGTCCTCACCTATTTTTGATGTCGAAGCTTCGTGCTCAACCTGGGCGCTGTTATTGTGTACTTGGATATAAGGGAAGGTGTTGGCACCGCAATCCTCGCCAATCAACATCGAATCGCATTGGGAATAATTGCGCGCACCGTCGGCGCTGGCCGCTATTTTGACCAGTCCGCGGTAGCTGTTGTTCGAATTACCGGCGGAAATGCCTTTGCTCACAATCGTGCTGCGCGTATTTTTGCCGACGTGAATCATCTTGGTGCCGGTATCTGCTTGCTGATAGTTGTTGGTGACCGCGACCGAATAGAATTCACCGACCGAGTTATCGCCTAGCAAAACCACGGAAGGATACTTCCAGGTGATCGCTGCCCCAGTCTCGACCTGAGTCCACGAAATACGCGAGTTGACACCTTTGGCGAGGCCACGCTTGGTCACGAAATTATAAATGCCGCCGACTCCATTTTCGTCACCCGCATACCAGTTCTGTACGGTTGAATATTTGATGTCTGCATTGTCGAGAGCAACCAGTTCGACCACCGCCGCATGCAGCTGATTGCTGCTAAAGGCTGGCGCGGTACAACCTTCCAGGTAGGACACTGTCGCGTCATCCTCTGCGATGATCAAGGTGCGCTCGAATTGCCCTGACTCCTCGGTGTTGATGCGGAAATAAGTCGACAAATCCATCGGGCACTTGACGCCCTTGGGGATGAAGCAAAACGAGCCGTCGGTGAATACCGCCGAGTTGAGCGCAGCGTAAAAGTTATCGCCGCTAGGGACCACGCTGCCAAGATATTTTTGCACCAACTCTGGGTGTTCCAGCACCGCTTCCGACATTGAACAGAAAATGATGCCGACCTCAGCCAGTTTGTCTTTATAGGTGGTGGCCACCGACACACTGTCAAAAATGACATCAACCGCGACGCCGGCGAGCGCCATGCGCTCGTGCATGGGCACGCCAAGTTTCTCGAAGGTGCGCAGTAATTCAGGATCGACTTCATCCATACTATTTAACTTGGGCTTTACTTTAGGCGCAGCGTAATAGCTGATTGCCTGAAAATCGATCTTCGGATGGTGACAGTTTTGCCACTCCGGCTCAGTCATTTTGAGCCATGCATGGTAAGACTTGAGTCGAAATTCAAGCAGCCATGCGGGCTCATTTTTCCTGCTCGAAATCAGACGAATGATGTCTTCATTGAGCCCCTTCGGCGCGACATCCGATTCGATGTCTGTGACAAAACCATGTTTGTAGGGTTGGTTGACCAGATTTTGCAGTACTTCACTCATTAAATTTACCTCAATATTATCCAGTCCGAAAATAAGAAAATGGAGCTAGTTGAAAAACTAAAAAATATCAAAGAGCTTTCTTTCCGGGCGACACTCATACGCGCCCCCAATGGCCAGTTACGGCGAATTAGTCGTTTTTTTCAGGTTAAAGCTCTCACCGCAGCCACACTGACTTTCGGCGTTCGGATTGTCGAAGTTGAATGACTCATTTAATCCTTCTTTGACGAAATCAACGAGTGAGCCGTCGATAAATGGCAGGCTGGTAGCATCCACCACTAGCATCGCGTCATGCGATTCGAACACCTGGTCGCCAGTACGCACTTCGTCGGCATAGTCGAATGTGTATGCAAAGCCAGAACAGCCAACTTTTTTGACCCCTACCCGCATACCCAATCCCTTGCCGTTATTTGCAAGCTGGGCCTGAATTTTTTCCGCTGCTTTTTCTGTCAATGTAATCGCCATTCGTATTTACCTTTTATATGGACTTCGTCTTTGTGGCAGTCAGCCCCGATGGCCCAACTGACTCGATATCTGCTATCAAAACGACATCGGGCTGTAATAGTTGACTAATTTAGTCTGGTATTCACTGTATAATACCAGACTAAATTAGTCAACTATTACGGCGAAGCGGTTATTAGTCGTTTTGAGGTGTTCATATGATCCGCAATTTGCGCTGAAATCCGATCACGGATTAGATTGCTTGGTGAGATGAGGTTTTCACACCAGCACTCGATCATCTGTGCGGTGGCGAACATTCTGTCCGAGAGTATTTCCCGAAATAGATCGAGTGACGCAGCGGACGATCTTGCTCGCAGAGAAAACCGGCGCGTGCTGATTCTCTGCTCCATCGTTGGAATGGTGTGCCCGACGGCGATCTATTTATTGTTCAACTGGTCGCTTGATTCGGATATTGGATGGGGTATCCCTATAGCAACTGATACCGCGGCTGGGCACTGCCAAGCTAACTTTCAAGGATGGGATGGAGTTACGCAAACTCGCTCTATCTACCATTAAAATGGTTCTAGCCCAGTTTAAAGCCAGATCAAGCTTTAAACTTGACATAAAATCTCAATTTTTCATCGAAAAAAGTTAACTTGGCAGCAGCCTCAGTAAGGTTACTAGGCTATATAGCAGCATCCACCCAATAGTAGATATTAGTGCCGGCGATGCGCCAAAGCTGTGTTCCAAGAAGCTAATAACCAGCTGCTCTGTTGCTGAGACAACCGCGACAAAAACACCTAACCCTAAAAAGGGATGCGGTACGTGCTCGGTAATCCATAGCCATAAATCGACTCTGGCAGATTGATGGGTATAAATATCTTTAGGGAATAGAAACTGCAGTAAGTCTACCTTACGCTCACGCCCGCCTGCATCTTTAGAGCCAGCACCTTTGCGTATAAACCAAATGAAAATGGCAATAGTAAGCGTTAGTAGAACTACATCTAGCTGAAGGTCACGCGGTACATACTCCATTCCATGTTCAGACACATAAGCAACCGTTTGTTTAAAAAGTTGGGGTAACGGCCCGATAGTACCTGATGAAGTAGTGGGTAAAACTGCTAGTATTTCTAAGAATATACTTTGATAACTCTTACAATATCACTGTTAAGCTAGTAGAGGTATTTAAACCAGACGGGGCGTCAACCTAACTCGGGCATATCATCAGTTACACGTAAGAGCACTCACACATAATAAATAAACACATAACCACTAAACAAAATTGCAATCCACATGGCGGTCATGCCTATCGGCCAAGACCGGCCAAACACTCCGTTAACGCCTAGATAACGGGTTGCAAATTGCTCTATACCGTTAAGGTTATTTGTTTTTAATTTTTCCACACCGCTAGCTAATATTGAAAGCAGCTTTAAAACCACACCACCCATAAAAGGCAAACAACGCCGCCAGAACCAATCGAAGTCTAGGGATATTGTCAGCGTCCTTTTCATCAGCGGTAGCAATAGGAAAAATGCTAAGCCTGAAAATAATAACAATTGTAGGTAAAACAAAATCTTACCCATCGAATACGGAACGTAGTCCATCGAATAAGGTAGTAGATGATAGATGGCCTGCGGATACATGCCCAAGCCTAAACAAGCTAGAGAGAACAACACCATCGCCAAAGACATATTCCACGGTGCATCTTTGGGGCGAAGCCCTGAGTCTTTTTGGAAAAAGACAAACCAAGGGAATTTGATACCGGCATGCAAAAACACCCCCGCCGATGCAGCGGCCAAACAGAAATAGACGAAGACTAAGCCTTGGGTCAACGCAGCTTCTGAGATTAGCGCTTTGGTGACAAAACCAGAGGTCAGTGGAAAGCTGGAAATAGACAGTGCGCCAATAATGCCGCAAATACAGGTGACGGGCATAGTGCGAAACAAACCGCCTAGGTCAGTACATTTGCGCATACCGGTTCGATATAACACCGTGCCTGCACTCATAAACAATAGCCCTTTGTAAATAATATGCGCAAACGCATGGGCCGCTGCGCCGTTTAATGCGAGCTCAGTACCAATGCCAACCGCACACACCATAAAGCCAACTTGGTTAACAATGGAGTAAGCGAGAATTCTTCGCGCATCATTTTCCAATAAGGCGTAAATAATGCCATAAAAAATCATGTAGAGACCAACACCTATTAGTATCGGCTCGCCGGGAAACAATAGTATTAGCGCTAGCACGGCGGCCTTAGTGGTATAGGCCGATAAAAATACTGTGCCGGTAGCTGTTGCCTCGGGGTATGCATCAGCAAGCCATGCAGATACTGGCGGCGCTGCTGCATTAATCAACACGCCGATCAGAATCAGCCAAGTGGCAATAGTGTTAGCGCGCATGGCTTCAATATCGATCGAGCCGGTTTGCACTGCTACTCCGGCAATACCAACCATCAAAATCACACCACCCAAAAAATGTACCATGGCATAACGTAAACCGGCGGCCCGTGCTTCAGGGGTACCCCCACACCACACAATAACCGTCGAGAAAATAGCCATTATTTCCCAAAAAATAAATAGGGTTATGAGGTCTCCAGCAAAAGCAACGCCGATAGCGCCGCCGGCATAGGCAAATGCCGCCGCAAGTTCCACACCCTTGGCATGTCGGAAGGCATAAATACCACCGACAAAGGTCATTAGTGCAAAAATGGTGGCGAACAAGCGCCGTAGTTTACTGCCCTCAACTGGTTCAATCGCTTGATTCATAAAGCTTAGGCTAACTGATACACCGTCTGGCACCTGCCATACCAACCACAACGCAAGTAATGGCAATAGCAGTACAACGCCACTACGTAAAGCGCCGCGACTAACGGCAATTAATACAGACCCGGTAAATAAAACAAGCGCAGGAGGCAGAACTTCAATCATTCTGAATCTCCATCCTGATAATAATTTTCATCGCGTTTAATAAAGCGGCCAAGACCTTTGGCAACTAAAACCATTGCCACACAGCATAAAAAACCAAATACGGCACCAAAACCAAACCAGCCATCAACCACAAAGTAGCCTTTAACCTTTATGACTAGTTGTAAAAGCACAGTCAGTGCCAGCAATAAGCTGCCCCCTATCCAGAACAATCGAATTGTCTTTGGTCTTACTAACCAATGCTCGTGCTCATCTTGTTGTTTTGATGGCATTATTTGACTCCAACCATTTGTGCAGCAAGATCTATCGCTGGCTGGTTTATCCAGAAAAACAAGACGGTCAAGGTCGCCGTTATCGTTAGCGCTATAACTATCGCTAACGGTGCCTCGCGATGATCAACCTTGGGAGGCTCAGATTCAACCTTAAACCAAGCACTATAAATAATGGGTAAAAAGTACGCGGCATTAAGTACCGTACTAACAGCGATAGCCGCCATAGCAATATAGTTTTCAGCTTGAAACGAGCCGGTAAGTAAATACCATTTAGACACAAAACCGGCCGTCGGTGGAATACCGATCATGCTTAACGCACCAATGGTAAATGCAGCCATTGTCCAAGGCATACGCCGACCAATTCCATGAAGCTGAGCTAGCTCGGTCTTTTTGCTAGCGGTATAAATACTACCCGCGGCAAAAAACAAAGTAATTTTACCAAATGCATGAGCCACAATATGCAGGGCTGCGGCCATCAGTGATAAAGGCATAAGCAAAGCGGTAGCCAAAATCACGTAGGACAGTTGCGCAATGGTTGAATAAGCAAGCAGGCGCTTAAGATTAGTTTGGCGCAAGGCAATAAAGCTTGCCGTAATAATTGTAAATATGGCCGCATAAATCAGCCAGTCTGTTCCCGGTGAAGCGACTAGTAAATCGAGACCAAAAATATACACAATTATTTTAGTTATAGTGAACACCCCTGCTTTTACGACCGCTACGGCATGTAGTAGCGCACTAACAGGTGTTGGGGCAACCATAGCTGCGGGCAGCCAACGATGTACCGGCATCAATGCTGCCTTGCCGGTACCAAAGACAAATAGCGCAAGTAATAGCCCCACAGCAGGACCAGCGATATTTCCAGTGAGAATGCCCCCAGGCGTAAAGGCCAATGTGCCGGTTACCGAATATGTCCAAATAATGGCAGGCAGGAACAGCCCCATTGACGTGGCCAGTAGAATACCCAGATAAACCCTCGCTGAAGCAACTGACTTGGCATCGCCTTTATGAGAAACCAAAGGATACGTAGAAAGCGTCAGTACTTCATAGAACACAAACAGGGTAAGCAAGTTTTCCGCCATCGCAACACCCATTGCACCAGCAATGGCAACGGCAAAGCAAATATAGAAGCGGGTTTGGTGGTGCTCTTTATTGCCGCGCATATAGCCAATAGAGTAAATCGAATTGACGATCCACAACAATGATGCCAGCGCTGCAAATAGCATTCCCAGAGGTTCAATTTTAAATTCTAGAGAAATCCCTGGCAGCATACTTACCAGATGAGCATTCGGCCTTTCACCAGCTAGTACCTCTGGAATTAGACTCCAAACTAATACCGCAAGGATAATCCCGGCGATAAGCGTAATCGCTTCACGAATATTCTGATGACGTTGACCAACTAGGCCGATACCCACCGCAGCGAGCAGTGGCACACCTATAATCCATAGTAGCTGCGCTTGCATAATCATTGTACATGTTCCAGTAAAGCAGCAGCGGCTTGTTCCGCTAATGCCAATGGCACAGAAGGATCAAGACCAAAATAGATATTGGCTAACGCTGCTACCCACACTGTTACCAACAATAGCAGTGGTGCTTCGTCAATTTTTTCTGCCTCACCAGTTGATGAAGTCGCGGCCTCACCAAAATATGCAGCCTCTACAACGCGCCATAGGTAAGCAACCGCCATTAGCGAGCTAATTAAAATAACCGCAACAATAGCTATACCAAAATAGCCTTCTGCCAGCGCCGCCGAAATCAAATACCACTTACTAATAAACCCCGCCGTGCCCGGCACACCAACTAAACTCATACCCGCCACTACAAAAGCGCCCATTGTCCACGGCATCGACCGTGCAGCACCTTTTAAGTCAGGCAAATTCAAACTGGCAAAACGCAGCCCTAAACATGCTACCGCCAGAAACAAAGAGCCTTTGGCCAATGCGTGATTAAACATGTGTAAAACACTTGCCGTCAGTCCCGCTGTGGTCACAAAACTAGCACCCAGCCAGATATAGCCAAGCTGTGCTATAGACGAATAAGCTAGCAAGCGCTTCAGATGGGTTTCAAACAATGCAACGCCAGAAGCGATTAAAATTGCCCCCAGTGCTAATGGCATAAAAAAACCAGCGAACTGTAAATCATGTCCAATCAAATTAGGCTGAAAAACAACAAAGTCGAAACGCAGCAATACATACAAAGCAATTTTGGTTGAACAAGACGCTAAAAACGCCGTAGCAATATGCGGAGCGTAGGTATAACTATTTGGTAACCAAGCATGTAATGGAAATAAGCCCGCTTTAAGCGCCAGACCAACCGTGATGAATCCTGCTGCAACCAATATAGGTTTTAGCTCGGCTACATCAGCTAGGCGGATTTCCATGTCAGCTAAATTTAGCGTGCCAGTCATCATGTAAACAAGGCCTACGCCTACAAGGTAAAAAGTCGCCCCGACAGTTCCCATTATCAAATATTTAAATACCGCCGGCAGCGCCCGCCGATTCGAACCTGCAGAAATCAAGACATAACTGGCAAGTGCGGCGATCTCCATGAAAACAAAGATATTAAAAGCGTCGCCAGCAACCAAAATGCCCAGCATGCCAGCTAGTGCTAGCAACCATGCTGCATAAAACAACATATGACGCTCGGGTTCTAACTCAGCCGTAAGACTATGTCTGGCGGCTAATAAAGTTATGCTAGAGGCGCCAGTGACAATCAGTAACAACAACGCACTTAGCGCATCTATACGAAGCTCAATACCGACTGGAGCAGGCCAAGAGCCCATTTCATAAACAATAACTTGTCCCTGTAAGACCATGCCTGCCATAAAAATAGCGATGGCAAAGGCCATAAAACTGGTCACCAACGCAGTAAGCCAAGGTAGCATTGTGCCCCGCAGTAACATTGCCATTGGTGCCGCTAGCATAGGCACCACGACCTGTAAGGCAGGCCAATGTGAGGCAATGCTCATCGATGACCGTCCTTAGCCTGAATTTCATGCTCTTCAATGCTGTCGTATGTTTCCTTTATTCTTACCACAATAGCTAAACCTAATGCCGTTGTTGAAATGCCAACGACTATCGCGGTAAGAATCAATACTTGAGGTAGTGGGTTGGAAAATATTTGGTCGCTCACCCCTGCTTGAATAATGGGTGCCGTGCCACCTTCCACTTTGTCCATAGAGATATAAAGGAGAAACACTGCTGATTGAAAAATAGACAGCCCCAGCAATTTTTTAATGAGGTTACCCTTGGCGATAACCGTATAAAAACCAAGCATTAATACAATGGAAAATACCCAGTAATTATATAAACCTAGCCACTCCATTACTGATTATCCCTTGCTGCAAACGCATGAAAAATAGACAACATACAACCACATACAGTAACACCTACGCCTAGTTCGATGAGTAAAATACCTAGATGCTGACCTGCAATAGGGTCTCTGAGTAATACCGAATAATCGAGAAAATTGCCGCCCATCACAATGCCAGCCAAACCAACCAAGGTGTAGAGTATCGCCCCGCCCGCCATCATTGCGGTAATAGCCGATAACGGAACTACCGTCAGCGCTGGCCCCTCACCTTCTAGCAATGCGTATAAAATAATCGCCGCCGCCACCAATGCACCAGCCTGAAAACCGCCGCCGGGCCCATAATCACCATGAAACTGCACATAAAGCCCAAACAAGACGATAAAGGGAATCATTAATCGCCCTATCACTCGCGGAATAAGATGATGACGCAAACTGTCTGAACTCGACGCTGGCTGCACCGGACTTGCCGCGCTGCTATACCTAGTACCCAGCAATATCATCACTCCAATGGCAGCAGTCAAAACGACAAATACTTCGCCCAGTGTGTCATAACCACGAAAGCTACCTAGCACGGCGGTAACAACATTAGGAATGTCTATTAACTCTGGGGTTTTCTCTAAATACCAAGGCGCAACATGTTGATGAACTGGCGCATCAGGGTCACCTAACCTAGGTTTATCAAAAGTGGCATAAATAATTAACGCAGTTGCCACCAATACGGGCACTGCTAACCAACCACTTGGTTTTATAGATCTCTCGTGTTGCTCAGTAAGTGCCAAGGCACTTAAAAACAACACTGTCGATATACCAGCGCCCACCGCGGCCTCAGTTAGCGCAACATCAGCGGCATCAAGCGTGAAAAATATCGCTGCCATTAATAGACTGAAAACACCGCTAAGCATAACCGCCGAAAAAAGATCGGTGGTGCGAATAATTGAGATTGCAGTAATTACCAATAATGCAAGCAGGAATGCACTAAACAAAAGAACCATTGTTTAATCTTCCTCATTGGTTGGCACAGCATCGTCAGGTTTAAAGCCCGACATCAACGCTGCATTTGCTAACGCATAAGTAGCAGTTGGACCTGTGAGTAACATGAAGGCTAATATTGCCATGAGTTTAAACGCTGCCAACGAAACACCGGCTTGCAGAATAATGCCAACAAGTATAAGTATAGTACCGATGGAATCAGTCAAACTTGCCGCGTGCATACGGGTGTAAAACTCAGGCAATCGAACAACGCCGATACCACCGATAAAAATAAAAATCGCCCCGACAGACAATAAACCCCAACTTAATAAATCAACAATCAAAGCCATTATGCTAGTTTCCCGACGATTTATTAACTGTACTGCGCGCTGCAGCATTTTGAAAAAAGTTAAGTACGGCCAACACCCCAATAAAGTTAATAAGGGCATAGGCAAGCGCCAAGTCTAGAAAGTCAGGACGACCAATTAGAAATGCCATAACCGATAGCAGTAAAACTATTTTGGTACCCAACATATTCACCGCCAATACTCGATCATAAACAGTGGGCCCCAACATAGCTCGAGCTAGAGCTAGAGCCATGGTGATAAGAATTGCTATTGATGCAACATAATACATATACTCAAGCCTTAGTTAGCGCAGCAACGCGACGATTCATTTCGCCTTCAAGCAAGGCGTCAGCGCCTGCCTGAGTAAAGCAATGAACGGTTAACTTGCCTTCATGAATATCCAGTGTCACCGACCCCGGAGTTAAGCTAATTGAATTACCTAAAATGGCCTGGCCTACAGGGTCATCGGCTATGGAGTCAAATTCAATCTTAATAGGACTAGCAGGCAAATCTCGCTTTAATATAATCACCGAAACCTCATAACTAGATACGACAATCTCCTTCAATAGCCATAACCAATAGCCCGACAATCGGGGTACAACATGCCAACAATACACAGATCTGTCCAGCGCCCCCATGCGATGCGCAAGATATAATGACAGCAGACAGGAACCCGCGCCTAAACTTAACAACAGCGGTTTATAAAGACCCGACCATAATAGCCAGGCAACAACCAATATCATCGACAGCACCGCCACTCTTCGTAAATAACTAGATTTAGTGATCGCCATAAAATTCTCTAGTGAGAGCTCTCTTGCAAGGGCTTTAAGAACTCGACTCGCAGGGATAGCTTTTGCGTAGTGAGCCATAGACAACTGTTCGAGCCATTGCGTCTGCGGCCAAACTGCTTGTTTTAAGATCGTCAACCACGTGGCCAACTACTTTTTGCAATGACTCCGGCTCACCAAGACAAAGCTCGGCGCACTGCGCAGCACGATCAGGAGAACTTACCCCACGAACACGAGCTGCTCTTTCTACGTAAGTTTCAGTTTTATCTAATTCTGCTTCGACATTAAGTAACACACGTTCATCTGTTGCCACGGCACCATCAATAAAACCCTGTATGTAACGTATACAAAACTGTCCGTCGACACTTGCAGCTTGCTTGGAGGAAAACTCACAGTGAGAGACAAGCTCTGAAGCAGATAAACGCTCAACAGAATTTACTTTGTTAATACTAGCAAGTAATACAAAAATACCGATAGTGCACAGTAACTTCTGACTCATCTTTTACCCCAACCATGTTTTATCAACAAATGTTATATATTATGTTGTTAGCATCTCAGGAAACCATATATCGATCAAGGGGAAGGACAAGATAATTCGACTAGACCGTAGACTATCGGAGTTTGACGCAACTAGTCATAAATTTTTATCTCTCGATATATTCTCAGCTTTAGTGCGAGTAACTATTCCTCACTAATCCTAACTACCGCTACAATACTATTCTGCATAGCTCAGCGCTCAAAGCGCTTAGACAACAGATACGCTATTGCACCAGCTCCAATAACAACGAAGCTAAAAATAATTTCTACCGGCCGTTCAATTGTTAAGTAAATTAATGTGCCACCAGTTAAAAAAACAAACAGTAATGGCGGTAGTGGGTAAAACGGCACCCGAAAAACCGGCATTGATTCAACGCCCTCATCACCTTCTCTATGCCTAAGAATAAATACCCCCAACACTGCACACAATGTATTTAGCGCCATAGTTGCTCCTGAAAATATCAAAATACTTTCGAACGAGGCCGTCCATAAAAAAAGCAAAGTAATTCCGCCTTGTAAATAAACCGCAGTAGCAGGAACCCCATTTTTGTTAAGCTTGCCTAAAAAATGAAAAACAGAAAAATCTTCACCAACTACTTGCAATACTCTGGGCGCAGCAATAATCATCGCACTGACAGTAGAGACAAGCAGCAGTGCTAAGCTAACCCCCATTATCGAAGCTCCAATGTCGCCAAATGCATAAGTTGCCGCCACATAGCCAATCTCTAATTTTCCTTCCATGGCATCTATAGGGGCAACTAGCAAAAACATAGTATTAAGCAGCATGTAAGACAGCATCACCACGCCAGTACCAACGGCTAACACTAAAGGTAAGGTCTTAGCAGGGTTTTCTAATTCGCCAGTTAAATAAGTTGCTGCATTCCAGCCGCTATAGGCATAGCCCACATAAATAAGCGCAACAGCAAAGCTGCCAGTGGTAATTAATTCAATATCCGCAGCTTCCGGCGTAAATCTAACTAACTGATAGCTATCTACAGCGTACAGAGCGGCGATAGAAAAACCGGTAACCAAAGCAATTTTGGCAATGGTAAAAAAGGTCTGCATATTGCCGCTATTACGATGGCTAGTAGCGTGTACCAAGGTCATTACGACAATCAGCGCTGTTGCCAGCCACAACGGTGATAATTGCGGAAACACCGAAGAGAGATAAACACCAAATGTTATAGCAGCCAACGCAGTAGGTGCAGCAAAACCAACAGTGGCTGACACGCAGCCAGAGATAAAGCCAGCCATAGGGTGATATATTTGACTGAGAAAATTGTATTCACCGCCTGACCTTGGCAACCTTGCGCCAAGTTCGGCATAACAAAGCGCGCCGCAAATAGCGATAACACCGCCTAATATCCACAGCAGTAAAATGACAAAGCCTGATTTAATATCAATAAGCTGGAAACCAAGGCTAGTAAACACGCCGGTACCAATCATATTAGCGATAACAATAGCCGCTGCAGTAGATGGACTAAATTTTGAATTATTACTCACGATTATTTCTCTTCACTCAGAAACTAACAATACAAACTTGCCAATCAACTTACCTGATTGCCCCATACATCATTATAGATAAGTTTTTTTACTTTCTCTCGCACTTCCCACTGCTTAGTTTCCAGCTCAGGAATTTCAGGAAAGCTACTAACATGCCCAACACATAAATATGCCACGGGTACTACTTGGCCAGGAAGTTTCAAAATTTGACCTAAGACGTCTTCCTTAATAATAGACACCCAGCCAACTCCGATATTCTCGGCCCTCGCTGCAAGCCATAAATTTTGAACAGCACAAACAGTACTATATAGGTCCATATCAGGCTGATGGGTTTTTCCTAAAACAACTTCACCACCTCGACTGCGATCACAAGTAATACAAATATTAATCGGGGCGTCCAAAATGCCTTGTAGTTTCAAGGATTGATAAAGATCCTTACGCTGATCGTCAAACATCTCACGGGCCTCAAGATTTGCCTCGGTAAATGCCTGATAAACATCCTGCTTTACTTTATCGTCTTTGATAACAATAAAATTCCACGGCTGTGAATATCCAACTGAAGGCGCATGATGAGCAGCTGTCAAAATGTCCATCAATACGTTTTCATCAACAGAGTCCGATAAAAAGTTAGATCTAATATCCCGCCTATTATATAAAACTCGGTTAAAGCCCTGCTTATCCTGCTCAGTTATTTTTGTCATCAATCCAAAGCCCTGGCTTGATCTAAAAAGGCACACATTTGCTCTGTACCTGACAAGATTCTTAGAGTGTGGCGCTGCAACAGATCGGGATGAATAAAATATAGCTGGTTATTTTTAATTGCCTGTAGCGACTTCCATTTACGCCAGTCATCCAACCACTCAGGACGTTCTTCACCCATGCCACTGGCGATAATCACTTGTGGATCACGTCTAACAACCATTTCGACGCTAATTTTCGGTACTAATGGAATGGCGTCGCTAAAAATATTACGGCCTCCGCATAGTCGAATAACATCAGCAATTAAATGCGTATCATTAATGGTAAATAGTGGATCATCCCAAACCTGATAAAACACATCAATTTTTTCGAGGTTTATATACTTTTCACGTAAAGCGCCAGCCCGCGCTGAAAACTGTTCGGCTTTTTTATTAGCGACAGTCTCGTTGCCAGTCAATATGCCAAAAGATTTTAGGGTCTTAGCAATATCAGCAACAGTTTTGGGCTCATCAACATACACAGTGAAACCTAAGCTACGTAGATGATTAATCATCTCCCAGCCATTGCCGCTACCAAAGGCCAAAATCAGATCTGGTTTCATAGCTGCAATTACTTCGTAGCTTACTTTTTTATAGGACCCTACCTGAGGCAGATCTAAGGCCGCTTTTGGATAATCACTATGGGAGACAACACCAACTAATTTTTCACCAGCGCCAACATCAAAAACCAACTCAGTTATATGTGGTGCCAAACTGACAATACGCTGCGCAGGTTTAGCCAACATCACTTCAGTGTCAGTCCCGTCAATCAGTGTGATTGCTGCATTCACCGATACCGCAAAAATAGCAGCCAAGCACCCCGACACAGCTCTACCAAGTAACGTCATTACAGCCCTCCAGTTAACATCAAGGCAAGCGCTATCAGCATACATACTTCTTGCAACTCAACTAACGCGCCCATGCAATCGCCGGTAATCCCATCTAAGCGATTGATACAGGCTGTTCGCCAGAGCAAAAACACAACTATGATAACTAATAGCAAAATTAATGAATTGAGAATTGGTAAAACGATAAATATTATTGCAGCGGCAATTAGTAACAGAGCCTGCGCTAGTTTGGGCGATAAATATAGCGACACTTTTGCTCCAATACCAGCAGGGTTAGCGTAAGGCGCATAGATGAAAGCGGCTAACAAAGTCGTACGAGCAAGCAGAGGAATTATTAATAAAGTAAACAGATTAGCTGAATCCAAGAGAACGACTATTGCGGCGAGCTTAAACAGTAATAATAAAACGATAACGACAACGGCTATTGGGCCTGCTGCAGGGTCTTTCATTATCGCTAAAGTCTTCTCTCGGCTACCTTGTCCGCCAACCCATGCATCGCTGCAATCGGCTAAGCCATCAATATGAAGCGCACCAGTAAATGCCACCCAAGCAGTCAAAATCAACACTGCTGCTAAAAAGGAAGGTACATTGCTAAGCACACTAGCTAACAGCACTAACAATGCACCCAGAACCGCCCCAACCAGCGGATAGAAGTAAACCGACCGACTCCATTGCTGATCGCTAGCTATAATGGTTTCTCCCATCGGTATGCGGGAAAGAAACTGCATTGCTATAACCAAACCCTGCAAGCTACTAATAAACTTTCTCAAGCTTCCTCACCAGGATAATGCCCTACGATTATGGGTGAGACCGAGTCACCTTGATGAAACACTTTTATTCTTGTCATTGAGGCATAGGCTACCTCAATACGGGTAATTGCCGTTAAAGGCGATTGCATTAAGTGCGCCAGCAACAAACGAATGGTCCCACCATGCTGCACAACTAATACATGTTTATTTTTGTAATCGACCAACACTTTATCAAAAGCTGCTACTACCCTATCTTGCACATCCTGAATATGCTCACCATCATTAGGGGTCACGCTGCCGGGCTGCGAGTAATACTGCATAACAAATTCTTGATCGTTTTTCCAAACCTCACTAACAAGCTGCCCCTCCCATTCACCAAAATGAATTTCACGAAAATCATTTTCAACGGTGATTGGAATACTGTGTCCAACTGCATGCTCTTGTGCAAACAACTTACACCGAGTTAACGGCGAGCTAACAACTGCATCCCAACCATTGTGAGGAGCTACTGCATTACGCATTTGCTGCCAACCTAAATCTGTTAGCGGCACATCAGTCGAGCCGCGATAAATTTCACCGCCTTGACATTGACCGTGGCGCAGTATATCTATCAAAGTAAAGTTACTATTATCTCGCATAATTGGTGTTATCTCGTATAAAAACTTATGTTACCTATTAGAAACTTCCGCTTGTTCAAAGGTCGCCATTGACTGATGTAAAGCTAACGCTATTTTCACTAACGGCAACGCTACCCCAGCACCACTGCCTTCGCCCAGGCGTAGCTGTAAATCTAACAAAGGCGTCGCCTTAAGTTCAGTCAATACATATTGATGCCCTGGTTCTTGGGAGCGATGAGCAAACAACATCCAATTACGTACGCTAGGATTCAACTGGCAGGCTAACAATGCCGCAGCGGAACTAATATAGCCATCTACCAGTATAGGAATACCCATTTGGGCACAACGGATATATGCACCAACTAGCGCCGCAATCTCAAACCCACCAAGGCAACTTAAAATACTGGTAGGGGTAGTCAATTGCTCTCCATGTAGGTCTAGAGCTCGGGCTATCACTGTTCGCTTTTTAGCTAAGCCAGCACTATCAACTCCGGTGCCTTTACCAACGGTTTGATCGGTAGATAAACCCAATGCAGCACTCACAATTGCAGCGGCAGAAGTACTGTTACCAATGCCCATTTCACCACCAACAAACAGCTGTGTATCGTTATCTACCTGCTCTGCACCTACCTGCATAGCTTTAGCCATTTGATGACTATCCATTGCGCGGGCTTTAGCAAAGTTATTAGTGCCACTGGCTACGCTGCAATCAATCACCCCAGCAACCTCATCAAGAGAGACTGCTAAACCCATATTGACTAACGAAAAGCTAGCTCCAACTTGTTTAGCAATCACTGAAATAGCCGCCCCGCCGCTGGCAAAATTCTTAACCATTTCACCGGTAACAATTTGTGGAAATGCCGATACGCCTTCTTCTACAATACCGTGGTCTGCAGCGAACACACATATTTGAATTTTTTCTAATTGCGGGATTTCACATTGCTGCCAGCCAGCAAAATCAATTGCTATCTGCTCTAATAAACCGAGTGACCCGGCTGGTTTGGTTAACTGCTGTTGCCGCGTTATCGCCAACTGCCTGCTGGGCTGGCAAATTGTTTTTGCCGGTTGTTGCCACCAGTTACTCATCGATTTTCTGCTGTTGGCTTTATTTGCAGGGGAAGGCCGGCAACGACTAACATCACTTGGTCGCACATGCTCGCAAGTTGTTGGTGTAAAAATCCACTTTCATCTACAAAGCGGCGCGTCAGCTCACCCATTGGCGTAATACCCATACCCACCTCATTACTAACAAATAATACTCTGCCGTTAAGCTGGCTAAACGCTGCTAATAACTTATCTCGTTGTTCATGCCAGCAGTCTTGATGCAAACAATTACTTAACCAAAGTGTTAAGCAGTCAACCAAGATACAGTTTTCGGTATTGGAATATAACAACAACGCATCTGCCAAATTTATCGGCTCTTCTACTAACTGCCATTTTTTATCGCGGCTAGTTTGATGATGCGCAATGCGCTCACGCATTTCATTATCACCTGCTGTCCCGGTGGCTATATAAACCAGTTTTAAACCCGATTCAGCGGCCCGCTGCTCAGCCAATTTACTTTTGCCAGAGCGAGCGCCACCTAAGATTAATTCACTGTCTAAAGTCATTTTTTAGCATGCCCTACTAAAGCGGAATAACAACCGGTGCACCAGTCTTAGGATGAGGCACAATATCGATATTAACGCCGAAGATTCGTAAAATATTTTCTGGGTTAACCACTTGGCTAGGTAGTCCAACTGCTTGCACTTGTCCACAGCCGATCATCACAATTTGGTCAGCGCAGCTAATTGCCAAATTTAAATCATGCAATACGATCAATACGGCTATGTTTTTATTAGTTAAAGTAGCAATGGTTTCTAACATCATTTGTTGATGAGCTAAATCAAACGATGCCGTTGGTTCATCTAATACCAATAACTGTTCCCCGTCATCGCTCGGCTCCCATATCTGGGCAAGCACCCGGGCAAACTGTACTCGCTGTTTTTCGCCACCAGACAAACGGGTAAAAATTCGATCGCGTAAATACTCACAGTCAACCAACTTCAAAGCCTGTGCGACAATTTCTTTATCCCGCTCAACACCGCTGCTGTGCGGGGTACGTCCTAGCGCAACAACCTCTTCAACCGTAAAAGGAAAATTAAGCTGTGAGCCTTGTGCTAATACGGCCATCATTGCCGCGCGCTGGCGAGCACTCCAATGGTCTATGTGTTTACCATTAAAAACGACACTACCAGAATTTATAGCCACTTCATTGGTGATCGCTTTTAACAAACTTGTTTTACCTGCACCATTGGGGCCAATGACTGCGGTAACTGATCCTGGCGCCAACTCTAGCGACACATCATCGAGTAACTTAACGCCGTTAATAGACAGATCTATATTATTTGCCGCTAGCATACTAAATTACTCGCCGTTGCTGGATCAGCAACGAAACAAAGAAAGGCGCACCCAATAAAGCGGTTATCACCCCTGCAGGTAACTCTGCAGGGGCTACTATAATACGAGCAAGTGTGTCGGCTAGCATCAATAGTATTGCGCCTACCATGGCTGATGCAGGGATTAAGTAACGATGGTCTGGGCCAATCAGCAGCCTTACTAAATGAGGAACAATCAAACCGACAAATGCCACCATACCAACAACGGCAACCGATACACCGATACCAAGCGCGGTAAATATAATCAGGCGGCGTTTCATCCATTCTACTTCAATACCCAAATGACGCGCCTCAGACTCGCCTAGTAATATTGCATTTAGACCTCTGGCATCACGTGGAAAGGCAACTATTAAGGCAATAAATACAGCGCCCATCAACCAGACATGCTGCCAAGTGGAAGCGTCCAAATTACCCATTTGCCACAGACTAATACGGCGCAGTGATTCATCATCGGAAAAGAAACTAAATAGACCATTGATTGCACCGGCCAAAGCACTAATGGCAATACCGGCTAACAACATGGTCACAACCGATGTTCCTTCTGGGCCACTAGCAAGACGATATACGATTAAAGAAGTAATTAAGCCGCCAGTAAAGGCTGCTATCGCAACTAAAGATATACCAAAAAGTGCTCCGCCGTGAACTATAGATGCACCTAAAACAATTGCAAAGCTGGCGCCAGCAGAAGCGCCTGCGGAAACTCCGATCAAAGTAGGGTCAGCTAACGGATTACGAAACAAGCCTTGTAACACCGCGCCACAGCAAGCAAGTGTTGCGCCGACAAAAGCACCTAGTAATACCCGTGGAATTCTAATATTGGTCAAAATCATAGTGTCTAGCGAGTTAGCCTCACCAGCAAAAAAACTATCCCACAAAATATTTAAAGAAATATTAACTGGCCCAATAATCATGCTCAATAGCATGCAACTTGGTAGCAAAATAGCCAAACAAAACAGCAGTCTCTGTGGCGAGAGTAAGCGCATTAAGCAGTAATCTTAGTAGAGTTATGCACCACAGTATTAGTAGTGAGCTTAGCTAGATCAAGAGGTAATTTGTCTATATCAATGGCGATCTCAACCGCATCGGCTAAGCGATTCAAATCTTGCTCTCTGCGAAGCTGAAAATCGACTGCGTTGCATTCATTCAAACCCACCCACTGCAATATACTTGTACACCCCTTGGGTGTATCAAATAAACCGTGCAGATAAGTCCCCATTAATTGGTTATCAGCAGACACAAAACCATCACTGCGACCATCTTCAAATCGAATCATCGGATTAGCCAGTGCTTTACCGGTAGTCTGGCCGCAATGAATTTCATAGCCTTCTACATCAGCGCCATCGAATAGCTTACCACTTATCTTGCGCAATTGTTTTTCACTTTCTAGGTCAGTTTGTAGGTCGACTAAACCGAGACCTTTTGATGTTCCCGCTGGCCCTTCTATACCTTGGCTATCCGTTATCGACTCACCCAACATTTGAAAACCACCGCAAATACCTAATAACTTGCCGCCATAACGTAAATGCTTGTCAATTGCCGTATCCCAGCCATTATTTCTAAGCCATTGAATATCGGCTCTTACATTTTTACTACCCGGTAAAATAATTAAGTCGGCGGCAGGTATAGGTTGGTCAGCACCAATGAACTGTAAATTTACCTGCGGATGAATCCGCAGTGCGTCAAAGTCAGTGTGATTACTAATACGTGAAAAAACTGGCACAATAATATTTACCAGCTCAGCGTCTTCATCAATGATTTGCTGGGTATCAATCGCATCTTCCGCATCTATATACAACCCCATCACATAAGGTAATAAACCCAACACTGGTTTTTTGGTGCGCTGTTCAAGCCAATCTAAACCAGACTCTAGCAAGCTGATATCGCCACGAAACTTATTAATAATAAAACCCACAACCCGGTCTTGCTCAGACTGAGATAGTAAATCTAGGGTTCCAACTAATTGCGCAAACACACCACCACGATCAATATCGGCGACTATTATCACCGGGCAATCTACCGCCTCAGCAAAACCCATATTAGCAATATCTTTATCACGTAAGTTGACCTCGGCAGGGCTGCCTGCGCCTTCAACAATGACTAAGTCATATTGCTGTTCTAAGCGAGCATGAGATTCCAATACCGCCGTCATCGCAGTAAGCTTATAGTCGTGATACTCAACCGCATTTAAATGGCTGATTGCTTTGCCATGAATAATAACTTGCGCACCGGTATCGCTAGACGGTTTAAGTAACACGGGGTTCATATCAACATGAGGCGGTAAATAACAGGCTGCCGCTTGTAGCGCTTGCGCCCTGCCTATTTCTCCGCCCGAAGAGGTTACGGCGCTGTTAAGCGCCATATTTTGAGGTTTAAATGGTGCGACGCTATAGCCGCGTCGCGCTAGTACTCGACAAAGGCCTGCTACCACTGTGCTTTTACCAGCGTCAGAAGTAGTACCTTGCACCATTAAGGTAGTCATACCTTTATTAACATCGTTTAATAATCTACGCCCTTACGGGCAGCTATACCTTCTTTAAAAGCATGCTTAACTTCTTTTATTTCAGACACGGTATCAGCAATCGCTTGCAAGGCACTACCGCCACCACGCCCGGTTACCACTACGCTTTGATTAACTGGACGATTTTCAAGTGCAGCTAACACGTCAGCTTCTGGCAAATATTTATAGGCCAGCATATAGGTCAGCTCATCAAGCACTACCAAATGATAGGACTCATCTTTTAGCATTGGCTCAACTACCGCCCATGTTTTCTTTGCCGCCTCAATGTCGCCAGACTTATCTTGGGTATCCCAAGTAAAGCCGGTACCCATTTGATAGAAATCTACCTGCGGGCATTGCTCCTTTAAGTAGATTTCTTCACCAGATAACATTGCTCCTTTAATGAATTGCACTACGCCAACTTTATAACCATAACCTAAAGCGCGCATAACCATACCAAAGGCAGAACTACTTTTACCTTTACCATTACCGGTTAATACGATCATTACGCCGCGTTCAGTTGAAGCCTCCTCAACACGCTGATCGATCTTCTCCTTTTGCTTTTTCATCGAGCGCTTATGTTTATCGTCTTTTTCGTCAGTCATAGTGCTTCCTCATTAGTCACAGTGCATATTAATAATAGCTATTAAAAGTTAAACCTAACGCCAGCATATGCTGCCGAGCCAGCTGTATTAAAACCCGTGACCACTTGATAATCTTCATCAAGTGCGTTTTCCACTCTACCAAATACAGTAATCATTTCATTAATAATGTAGTTAGCACTAATATCAAATACCGCATAATCATCTAAATTGATAGTACCACCAGTACTAAAGTCTCTATCAACTGCATCGCGAGCAACACGATAATTAACAATAATATTTAAGTCTTTATCCAACGCAGATACTTTCAGGCCAATATTGCCAACCAGCTCTGGGCGACGAATACGGGTATCACCATTAGGGTCTTCAGTTTCGTTATGAGTAAGATTACCTAAGATAGCTACATCTTCAGTAATTGGGTACTCAAGCACCAACTCAACCCCCTCTGACTGACTAGCGCCATCAAGTTGCACATAGCCATCAATTATCGCAGCAAAAGTAACCGGATCACCTAAATATTGATACTCAATAGCGTCTTCAAGTTCTTGGTTAAAGTATACCAATTCGAGGCGCAGACCATTCGCGGCATAATACTCGACACCCAAATCGTAACCACTGCTGGTTTCTTCTGCCAAGTCACTAGCAACACCAGTACCAGATAAAGCGTTATAGTCAACTTCAAATAAGCTTGGCGCTCTAAAACCAGTACCATAGCTTGCGCGATACTTAATTGAGCTCCCATCGTCAAAGTCCATTACATAAGCTGAAGACAAGCGTCCACTGGTATAGTTACCAAAATCATCATTGTCATCATTGCGTACACCGGCAGAAAAAAACCAATTACTGGCTATCTCGCCATTGAATTCTACATAAACACCTAGTTGCTCTCTATCTGCATCCAAACCAAAATTGCTGGAAACAATTTCTTCTTCTAAATCGACACCGGCAACCACTGTTGTAGTGTCGTTGAAGCGATAGCTTGCCATATATTCAGCACGATTAATTTCGCCTTCAGAACCATTTGAAAAGGCCCCGTCAGAAAAATTATCTCTGGTAATATCAGTTTCTGCGTACGCAAGATAGTGACTGAAATCGCCTATATCGTAGGTACCAGCAAGCTTGGCGGTAGTTTGCTTGGTTTCACTGGTGCAATCATTGGTTGAATTAAACAGCGGCGCGCCACCAAAAAAGCCGTCAAACTCAGCCTCGGTATCAATATCACGTACCACTAACTGTATACGTAAGTCTTCAGTTGCGTTCCAACCTAGCTTGGCATGAATAGTTGTGTTTTCTGCACCGTCGTCATCGGGCGAAATATTATCGCTTGATCTTGAATTAAAACCATCACTTTCCAAATCGGTTACTGCAATAAAAAAGTCGCCGCTATCATTTCCTGCAGATACACTGGCGTCTAGTTGTTGCGTGCCGTAACGGCCAGCTTCTAGCCCAACACTACCACCTAGCTCGCCCTCACCTGTTTTGGTGAATATGTTAATCACGCCGCCGGCATCGGCGCCGTAAATAAAGCCTTGCGAACCACGAAGAATTTCTACTTTTTCGATATCGTTAGAGGCAATAAAGCTTTCTAGTCTTGGGCCTACCTGGGTACCACTAGGGTCAGAAATATCGACACCGTCAATCATCATCAAAGTACGATAGCCTTCCTCACCACGGATTCTTAGTGATGTTGTTTTACCCAAGCCACCAGCATTACTAGCCGCAACACCCGGTTGAGTAGTTAACACATCAGTAAGAGAGTTATAGCCACGTAGTTGAATTTCTTCGCCATTAATCACCGATACCGACGTACCAATTTGGCGCAAAGGTATTTCGATTCGACTAGCAGAGACAATAACTTCTTCCAACGCAGAATTTGCAAATACAACTGTAGAGCAAGACACAGCGGTAGCCGCTGCAATAAATTTACTTAAAGGTTTTTTCATTTTACATCCTCATTTGCTAAAATTTAGCTCAAACAAGGCAGGGGGATTACGAGAGGTTAATAGAGCTTATAGGTAAAAATAAGCCCACAAACAGCCCGAGATAAAGCCCTCCGCTTCATCAAAACACTAACTACTTCAGGCTGGTTCCGGGCTTCTAGCAAAACGCTAGCTACCGTTGCGGGGGCAGCGGAGGATTAGTTATAACTTACCCAAGGTTGTTATAACGCACCACACTTCCCATTTAACTTGTCTATTTGCCATTGGATAAAATGACTAAGACAGGACCTAATGTAGAGATGCGCAGAATAATTGATTGAAGATTAATGTCAAGAATTTATAACGGATGGCAGAGTAAAGTTCACTCAACTAGTACAAAAATATTATTTATCACAGACAACCTTGTTACGACCAGAGCTTTTCCCTTCATATAAAGCTTGACCAGCTCTATCCAATAAAGCCTCGAACGACTCGTCATCTCGCGACGCTGCAACGCCTAAAGTAACCGTCATACTTACCGAGCTATCATCTAGTTCAAAATTAAAACGATAAACATTGGTTCTTATAGTTTCTGCGACTTCCTCTGCTTTTGCCATCTGTATCGACGGTAAAACAATAACAAATGTCTGGCTGTCCCAGCGTCCAATAAAGTCTTTAGCATCAATGTTTTTCGCTAAAATTGATGCCAATTCAATTAATACAAAATCGCCGAATTTAGTTCCAAAAGTATCATTGAGCCTTTTAAAATGGTCCGCATCAAGAACAAGAACTGAAAAACAACCATCAATCTGCTTATCGGCAAGTGGCAACATACGTTCAGTTAACGCCTGACGATTTAATAAACCAGTTAACATATCCGTATCTGCAATTATTTTTAACCTTTGTGTGGCTTTTCCCAAATCTTGAGTACGCTGCGCTACCTCAATTTCCAAAACATTATTAAAGTTCAAAACCTTGTTAGCAAGCGATACCATCATTGACATTACATAGGCCAAATAATCGGTTAAATTTTGGC
The DNA here is from genome assembly GCA_046710535.1 of Pseudomonadales bacterium. Lineage (GTDB taxonomy): Bacteria > Pseudomonadota > Gammaproteobacteria > Pseudomonadales > CAWVSB01 > CAWVSB01. The sequence continues at coordinate 55,713 of JBKEHH010000006.1, read as the reverse complement.
GTCTTATGAATAAATAACAATGATAACAACCGATCACCAAATAAATAATCGCTAAAATTAAAGCGACTGATTGATGACTATAAATGTCATTTTTTATTTGATAATAATCACTATGATAAGGACCACCACTCCAATTCTCGCCGGCCATATCTTGGCGCCACACTCGCATAGCAATAACGATATTAACATCCTGATCAATTGCAGAAGCCGGAATACGATATATTGCTAGCTGGTCATACCGAGCCTTCGCATTAGGTGGTAGCTGACCTACTCCTCCCAGTTTCTCGCCGCCTGCGTAAATTTTGTAAGATGTGTAAACTTTGCCTACTTAAATAGCTAAACGATATCGTTGATCACTATCAAGTATTCTGTCAGACAAACTTATGGTTAAGCGGTACCATGCTGCACCAAAATAATCGCCATAGCCATGACTACGCCAATCACTTGGCACAGTTAACAACTCCTAAGCTGAGTCATCAAATGAAAGCTGCGCCCAGCGCATATTATTACCGGCTGAAAACGCCCACTGTTGAGCGACGGATACCTTATTAGCGTTTTCGATATCAATGGAGGCGCTCAATGAACCAGCAGAAAATAACACTATAAATGAGCATAAAATCACAAACGTAATATCTCGACAATACGCAATATCTACTATTTTTTAAAAGGCTACAGGATGTGCCAAACGACCGTGCTTATTACTACCTTCAGACATAGTAGCTTATTAACCCAATATGCTACCAATGGTTATCAACAGAACAATAAGCTCGAACGACTAAAACTAACCTAATGCTATAACCTTAATAAGCGACAGGTAATGCTCTGGAATTCAAAATACACCTGATATTTGAGACATTTCTCAAGCAAAAATTACTACCACGTCACAAAATCCATACCCCTATACGGGTATGACCGTACCGACATAAGTACCTGTAAATACTATACTTTTAAGCATCTAATCAATAAAAACCTGGGGTGTTTGAGAGTGAGCACAATTAAAAACTTAACAATACTACTAATCGCCAGCGGCGGTTTAGTGTTGGGTATGAATCCAAGTGCTCAAGCATTTGGCCTAATAATAGCTGCTGCAGATTTAAACAACGTTGTCGACATAGTTTTAACTACTGAACAATCTCATGCCAGCAGAAACTTTGTTGATTATTTAAATATTGGTAGCAAAGACTTAAACCTGCAAAGCGAAAAGATCAGCAGTCAGGTTATTGGCAATGCAAACTTAGCGACTACTGCAACCACAGCCGAAGGCGTATTTCCTTTAGGCGACAGCGGTATGGAATTATCTAGCCATGTTGGCGCAGGTGTTATTCAAAGCACCGCCGCTTCCTACGGTTCTAACTTTACTGACAATGGCACTATTTCAACAGCCGGTGTTGGTATGCATTTTCAACCAAACATCGACTCTAATGTGCGTTTTAGCCTCGCCTGGGACCACTACAACATAGACTTAAACGAGATGTATAACATCCCGGCGACAAATGACTCAGTAAACATTACTAGCATTGGAGTCACTTTCGACTTCTAACTTTCTGCTACTACCTTTGACCTTATCCTCCCCTTTAAGCAAGTTCTTGGCTTAAATCCTTAGTCAGCATAAAATGTTAGCTAAACTTATGATAATTTAATTGGTCTACCTTGATACCTATTCAGAGCGTATCTAAGTAAAGCCGAATAAAACCGAGAGATGATTTAGTTAATGGGTAGACTAAAACTGCATTACAAAAGTATTCGTACGTTATTGACAGTGCTTGTTATCAGCGTATTCGCTAGCGGCTGTACCATTAAACTTGTTTACAACTTCCTAGATTGGGGCTTGTACTGGGAGATGGAAGACTATGTTAAATTTAATCGCGACCAGAGCCCCCTAGTTAAAAAAGAAATTTCCAAGCTAGTTGACTGGCATCGTAACGCTGAATTACCAAAATACGCAGACCAGTTAGCAAAACTCTCCGATGGGCTAGAGAATAGTCTGACGGTTGAACTATTAGACGAGACTTATATTAGCCTTAGCGATGGCTGGCAGCGCATCGTTATTAAAACCCTACCCGCCGCCGCAGACATCATGTCAAAGCTGACTGATCAACAAGTTAATGACTTCTTTGAGATATTAATCGAAGAAGAGCGGGATGACGCGGGAGACATTGAACGCGACACTGAAGAGAAACTCAGTGAAGAGCGTGCAGAATATATCAGTGAAAAAATTACTGACTTAATCGGCAAACTAAACGATGAGCAAAAAACCTTAATCGCTCAATGGGCACCGCGCATTGAACCGACCGCACAATTGTCACTAGATCATGCTATTCAGTGGCGCACTAAAATGCAGTCGGCAATGGCTGATCGTCAAAACAAACAACAACTTGAAGAAACCTTACTAGTTTTGTTTGCCAACCCAGATCAGCTTTGGACTGATGAATACCGAGGCGTTATCGAAAAAAATCAACATTTGGTGATGCAGTTGATATTTGATATCAACCAAACCTTAACTGATAAGCAACGCCAAAAATTAGTCAGGAAACTAAACAGCTTTGTCGAAGACTTGCGTGATTTAAGCGATTAACTATTACACCCTAGCCGCGCGATACATTGGCGTTAATACCGGCGACGAGCCAAACTGAACTTCACCCATAGGCTCAAAGCCGTGGCGCTGATAAAGCGAGATATTGCGCGGATTAGACGACTCTAAATAGGCAGGCATACCCTGCTTATCAACCATCGCTAAGGCTGCTTTCATTAACGCCCCGCCGTAACCTTTAGCTTGGCAAGCAGGGTCTACTGCTAGTACTGCTAAATACCAACAAGGATCTTGCGGATGATACTCAGCCATTGCAGTATAAAAATTTGCCGCATCTTCGACTATTTCTTCAGCAAGCAACCCAAATAATAAGCCCGCAAACTGCTCTTCGTCAGGCAACACACCTGGCGGTAGCCACATAGCTAAGCCCTCTATATTTTCAGTTTTATATGCACTGTGGTGGTCTATCGCAGCACCACAAAACACCTGATTAACCACTGGCGCATGAGTCACATAGTCGTTGGCACTGCGCATCAACCAGCGAGTCACTGGATCATTGGCAAAACTAAGCATAATGGTCGAAAAAACCTGCTGTCTGTCGGCTTCAGTTGCTAGCGTTATCTTGGGAATATCCATAAAATTTTAAGCCTTAAACTAAAACCAATAAGGGGAAAACACCATACCTCCAACAATTGCAGCAGTTATTGATGCTAACAAAACGCCGCCTGCTGCGATGTCTTTTACTACTTTAATTTGCGGGTCGTCATTGGGCTCAACTTTATCGCACAGTACTTCCAATGCGCTATTTAAGGCTTCAAAGCTCAACACCATTCCAATCACAACAACTATGGCCAGCCATTCTGAATTAGTGACTCCAGTTAACCAGCCCGCTGTCACAACAATTACTAAAGCTAAGCAATGCAGCTGTGCATTGGGTTGCGTTTTTATCAAGGTAACAATGCCTTCGATAGCATAACCCATACTCTTTACACGCTGGCTAGGTGACAAAGCTTGCTTCACAATAACTCCAAGAAATAACTAATTCAGGTTATAGTACCGTACCTATTAAACAGCGCAACAAAGTGGTCTCACATGACAGAATTTTCTCGTATCAACACCGAGCAAGCTCGCCAATTAATAACCGAGAGGAAGGCCGTAGTGGTAGACATACGCGACGACCAATCTTATGCCAATGGGCATATGGACGACTCATTGCTATTAGGCAATCACAATATTGCCGAATTTGTTGAACAAGCAGACCCCGACCACCCCGTTATTGTGGTTTGCTATCACGGCAATTCTAGCCAAGGTGCAGCCCAGTTTCTGTGCGAAAAAGGGCTAGAAGAAGTTTACAGTATGGATGGAGGCTTTGAGGCCTGGCGCGCGGCTAAGTAGATCAAGTACGTTCATAATACTAACTATAGGGTACCGCACTCATTGCAGACCATATAAACATTAGCAGGATCATTCATATCTAATAGTTTACTAAACGGCGCTACAATTTCTTTTAAACCCTCAATAGATAAGGTCTTAGCACGCAGGCCGCCAAGTAATTGATCAAACAAACTCATTCCTGCCCATCTATCATCTTTAAGCCAATACACTATAGGCTCGCCTTCTAAGTTAGCCAGCTTTGCAGCAGACGCTATTGCTTTTTCTAGATTACCTAAGTTATCAACCAAACCAATTTTAAGCGCGTCTTCGCCAATCCATACTCGGCCTTGGGCAATTTCGTCAACCGCTTCAATCGTCATTTCACGGCCGTCGGCAACTAAGTTTATAAACCGCTGATAACCGCGTTCAATGTTTAATTGAAATGCTCGAGCCGCAGTTTCGTTCATTGGCCTATTGATATACAACGCATCAGATATTTTTGTCGTACCCACGCCGTCGTTATAAACACCTAACTTTGCCATGGCACGGTCAATAGTTGGCACGGCCGCAAAAATACCAATAGAGCCAGTTAAGGTAGATGGGCTTGCCCATACTTCATCAGCCCCCGCAGCTATCCAATAACCGCCAGACGCAGCCACACTGCCCATTGAAACCACCACTGGTTTACCTGCTTGCTGGGTTAGCGCTAATTGCTCGCGAATAATCTCAGAGGCAAAGGCACTGCCGCCACCGGTAGACACGCGCAAGACTAATGCCTTAATGTTTTCATCTAAGCGGGCTTTGCGTATCAGCCCGGCAATAGTATCGCCAGCAGCAACACCAGCTGGCCGTGAACCATCAACAATATTCCCTTCCACCACCACAATACCAACAGAATCTGGCTGCGCTTTGCCTAATTTATCAAGCGGACCTTCCATCGACGTTACATATTGGCGATAACCAACACGCGTATATAAACGGTCGTCGTCGTAGCCAGATATGTTAGCAATATAATCGATAAACTCTTCCTTGGTTTTTAAGCCATCTATTAAGCCATACTCTAACGCTGCCAAAGCGACATCGCCTTTAAAGGTGGCCATAATAGTGTCTATATTATTGGCATAGTGGTCTAAGCTTTCCGGCGGTAGCTCGCGATTGGTTGTGATCAACGTGGTGTACTGACCCCACAAAATATCTAACCACTGCTGCGTCGACACCTTCGACTCTGCTGACATGTCATTGCGAATATAAGGCTCCATTGCAGACTTATATTTACCAACACGGAACAAGTGAAAATCTATATTTAATTTATCTAATGCGTCTTTCACATAAGAGCGATAAACGCCAAAGCCATTTACCAGCACGCCACCCATAGGGTGTACATACACTTCGTCGGCATATGAAGCTAGCAAATATTGTTGTTGATTATAATTAGTGCCGTAGGCAATAACTTTTCGTCCAGTCGCTTTAAAAGCTTTTATATATTCGCCAATTTCCGCAGTTTTGGTTAACCCGATACTATCTAAGCGGTCTAAACGAATAGCCAACACACCAATACGCTCGTCCTCCGTCGCCGCCTTAATCGCTTTAACTAATTCTCGTTGCGGGGTTTGTGCATCTAAAATTTTAGGATCGATCAACTGAGTAATAGGGTCAATAAAACTACGCTGCTCCAATACCATTCCTGACGGAGCAAAAACTAAAGCTGCTTTTTCAGGCACGTCAAAAGACTCATGACTATAAATAGCAGTAACGACAACACCAATCATAACCAAGAAAAATAGGTTAAGTACGATTAGCCGGATATAACCTACCCAACGCCAGAGCGCTCTAAAAAAACGCCGCACTATTCCTACTTTTGCTGCATTCTCTACTTTACTCATTGCTGCTATCCACTGTTTGTTCAATTTCGATTTTCTGTGCTTCTACTTGTTTTTGCCATCTTGCGGCAAGCAGCCCTGAAATGTATATAAGTACACACAAAACAACTGTTAACCAGTCATAGATATGGACGTTCTCGTTAAATAAGTTACCCCCTGAAGACATAAAATAAACAATAGTGATATAGCATAAGCCGACATAATGACGATGATTTTTTTTAATCAACCCAGGTAAAAATGGCAACATAGGGATCATATGAAACAGCCAAATCGTTAAATTTGGCTCTCTATCTGCCGATGGCCAAATAAGCGTTTTAACCGTAAATAACACCAGTATATCGATATAGCAAACAACCAAAACCCAATAAGAGACAAACGCTTTCTTTTCTATTACTGTCATATTTTCTCGCCATTTAATTTCGCAGCTAAGCTAGCCAAGCGTGCACCTAACGCAAAACATAATGCTGCCTCAGTAGGGTCAACATCTCTATTATTTTGTCCATCAACAAAGTGTGACGGACCGTAGGGAGTGCCGCCGCTATTGGTGGTATGTAGACCACTTTCACTATAAGGCAGACCGCAATACAACATACCATGATGGATAAGCGGCACTGCCATAGTCAGTAATGTACTCTCTTGACCGCCATGTAGACTAGAACTTGAAGTAAATACACCGGCAGGCTTGCCTATTAATGCACCACTCATCCACAAGGTGGATGTTTGGTCTAAAAAGTATTTTAACGGCGCCGCCATATTGCCAAACCGGGTTGGACTACCCATTGCTAAACCAAAAGCACCGGCCAGGTCATCAACAGTGGCATATAAAGGACCGCTATCTGGAATATCGTCACTTGTTGCCTCGCAAGTGGTCGACACCGGAGGCACTGTGCGCAGCATAGACTCAACCCCCGCCACACTTTCAACACCGCGAGCAATATGCCTTGCCATGGCTTCGGTAGCACCGTGACGGCTGTAATACAGTACTAGCACATAAGGGATGCTCAACTTAGCAGCCCCAGTACACTTTCAGGTGGGCGCCCTATTTTGGCCCTATCGCCTTTAATCACAATTGGTCGCTCAATCAGCTTGGGAAACTTCACCATAGCCGCCAATAAATCAGCATCGCTTAAGCTACTGTCTTTCAAATTATTGTCTTTATATTCAGCCTCACCTTTACGCATCAAGTCACGCGGGACCATGCCTAATTTGGCCAGTATATCTTTTAACTCAGCCTCACTAGGCGGTGTTTCCAAATACAATATCACCTCAGGCACTACACCGCTGTCTGCTAGTAAAGCCAAAGTTTGGCGCGACTTGGAACAACGGGGATTGTGATAAATTGCAATCTCACTCATAAAAACACTCTCTGGCTAAACATTGCTATACTTCAAAGCTGTTAATTATAACCGCGTATGGCTTTTATCCAATGGACAAACTAAAAACAGTAGTAGATTTTGTTAAATACATAATCTCACGCTACCAAGAAGACGGCTGCCAACAAAGTGCCGCCGCTCTCACCTACATGAGTCTATTTGCTGTTGTGCCGCTAATGACAGTGACTTTTACCATGTTTTCGCTAGTACCATCGTTTAGCGGCGTTGGTGAGCAAGTTCAAGATTTGATTTTTGAAAATCTGTTGCCATCAAGCGGCTCAAACGTAAAAGACTATTTAACTGACTTTACTAGCCAAGCACGCAAACTCACCTTTATTGGCGTAGCATTTTTGGGCGCTACCGCCTTTCTAATGCTCAAGAATATTGAAAAAACACTTAATAATATTTGGCATGCCAATGGTGACCGTAAAGGCTTATCGAGTTTTATGCTGTATTGGGCAGTGTTAAGTCTTGGCCCAATAATGCTTGGAGCGGCATTTTTAATGAGTACCTACTTAGTCTCATACGCCTTATTGATTGATAACCAAGGCGGCCTTGGACTAGTGGAACCACTATTAAAACTAGCCCCCATACTGCTGCAAGGCGCTGCCTTTAGCATGGTATTTACTACCGTGCCCAACACTCATGTTAACTATAAGCACGCTTTAATCGGCGGCTTAACTACCGCACTCACCTTTGAGCTAGCCAAAAACTTGTTTACCGGAATTGTTGCCAATACTAGCTATGCACTAGTTTACGGTGCATTTGCGGCAGTGCCATTATTTCTAATGTGGATATACCTAACTTGGCTAATTATTTTAGCTGGCGCGGTATTTACTCATGCGCTTTCAAGCTACCAATATCGTGACAGCAATGAATACGCCCCGGTATTAACCGCCGTCACCCTGCTGGAATTTTTCTATCGCCGCCACCAACAAGGCCGCACCATAGATGAGCAAGAAATATTGGGTTCTAAGTGGATGCTGAACAAACAAGCCATCAGCAGTAAACAATGGAAACAACTGCGCGACATATTTACCCGCGCCAAACTCATCCATCAGACAGAAGGCGGCGAATTTATTTTAGGCAAAGACTTAGATCAAGTAAGCTTGTATCAGCTAAGTATATTAATTCCACTACCTGCATCATACCGGCGAGCAAAGGCTGCCACCAACCACGAACCACCTTGGTTTAAAGCTGTCAGTGAAAAACTGGTAAATATAGACACAACACAACGCGATATTATGTCGACACCACTTGAAGATCTATTTAGCGAAAGCGAAGAACAAGTTGAAGCCAAGGTACAACAAGCCCTATGAGCAAACTAAATACTATATTTGTAATAGTCCTATCTGTATTACTGAGTGCCTGTAGCTCATCTAACAACGACCCATTGGCAAATGCCAAAGGGAAGTGGACCTATATCAACTACTGGGCGACCTGGTGTAAACCCTGTATTGAAGAAATCCCAGAGCTAAATGAGTTTGCAGCGCAAAACCCTTATTTAGTTGTACTGGGTGTTAACTTTGACGGTATACAAGGTGAAGCATTAAAAGCTGCTGAAGAAAAATTCGGTATTGAATTTGCTACTCTTACCCAAGATCCTCATCAACAGTTTGGTTATGACAGGCCTTCTGTTTTACCGATGACAGTGGTGATTAATCCTGCAGGGGAAGTCGTTAAGCACCTGATAGGGCCGCAGACTTTTGGCAGTTTAATGGCCGCTTTTAACTATGTTAGCGAGGATCAAAGTCAATTAGACGGAAGTCTCATTGACTACCCTCCCACTCTAGACATTATTACGTCGTTATAATAACTACAGGAATTACACCATGGCCCCATCAGAGTTACTGCCTTTTTGCCTAATAATTATTATGTTTGCCATGGGCCTAGGCCTAGGCGTTAAAGACTTCAAACGGGTAATAGAAATGCCAAAGGCAATTACTATAGGACTGGCAGGCCAGCTTATTTTACTGCCTTTAATTGCCATGACTTGCGCATTTATATATGACTTAAGTCCAACTATGTCAGCTGGATTGTTATTATTATCCTTATGCCCTGGTGGCATCACTTCAAACCTTGTGGCCAAACTGGCGAAGGCTGATGAAGCGCTATCAGTGAGTTTAACGGTGATTAGTAGTTTAATTGGCGTCTTTAGCGTACCTCTATTATTTAACTTTTTAGTTACCAGTTTTGGCGTTGAGTCAGCTGAATTTGTATTGCCCTTGCTAGACACAATCAACAGAATATTTACTTTAACATTACTGCCGGTTGGTGCGGGAATGGTGGCTGCGCATTACGTTGGCACATACCGAGAAAATCTTGAACGATGGTTTATCCGGTTTGGTACGTTTACCTTAATCATAGTGGTGTTGTTTATCTGGCATGACCAATACGACATGATAGTTAACTCATTTGCTAAAGTAGGGCCTGCTGCAGTTACGCTTAATATTGCTTCAATGCTAGCCGGAGCTGGTTTAGGGATACTACTAGGATTAAACAGCAGGCAAACTAAAACCATGTGCCTAGAGGTTGGACTACAAAACAGTACATTAGCTTTTTTTATTGCCTATAGTTTATTAGACAGTCCCGAGTTAGCGATAGCCGCCGCTTGTTATAGCCCAGTGATGTTTATTACTGCTTTGGCTATACCAACTTTCCAACGATTTAGAAAGCGTGCTAGCGCCATAGCTTAAAATATTTTCTTCGCTTTTTTGTAAGTAATAGGTGGGCAGATTTTATCTAATGGAGAAACCGATACAACAATCATTTAGGAAAACCCATAAAAAAAGCACCAACCAAAAAAGGCTGGTGCTCAACGGTATTACTTAACGAGACTACTTAATAAATAACATTTCACGATACTTAGGCAATGGCCACATATTGTCTGCCACTAGCATTTCAAGCGTATCAGCTGATACCCGGACTTCATCCATCAAGCTACGCACATCTGCAGCTAAGAAAGATAAATGTGCCTCTATAGTATCAAAACCCTCTGTCGCTAAAGCCACAGACAACTTCTCAACCGATGCCATCATAGCGGTGGCAGTGTCGGCAACTTTAGTCGCTGGCGAGTAATCTAAGGTAAAACCTGTAGTGGCAAGGCTTGACAAATAGTTGATAGCTGCCGGGTAAATCATGGTGGTTGCCATTTCTACCACTAGCTTAGCCTCAACTTCGATCGAGAATACATATTGCTCGGCATAAACCTCAAAACGGCTAGCTAGCTCTAACTCTGATAACACGCCAGTGCTTGCGAATAGCTCAACAACTTCTGCGGATTTAAGTGCTGGCAATGCATCAGCAGTGGTTGGAATATTTTTTAAACCACGTTCTTCTACTGCCATCCTGTGCCATTCAGGTGAGTAACCATCACCGCCAAATACTACATTGCCGTGCTCTTCCATTAGCTCTTTTAATACCGTAAATACAGCCGCTGTTTTATCAGCGCCGCCAGTTAGCTCAGTTTCAAGCTTGGCTGCAATCCAATTTAGCGAGTCAGCAAGCATGGTGTTCATGGCAACTAATGGACCAGAAACTGACTGCGATGAGCCTACAGCGCGAAATTCAAACCGGTTACCAGTAAATGCAAATGGTGAAGTACGGTTACGATCACCTGGGTCACGCTCAAATTTTAGAATTTGCGACAGACCTAAATCCATCATGCCGCCAGTCGTTGGCACGTGTAATGCGCCAGTTTTAATGTCGTCGAATACTTTCTCTAACTGACTGCCTAGGTACACAGACAAAATAGCTGGAGGCGCTTCGTTTGCACCCAAGCGGTGATCATTGGCAGCTGAAGCTATAACGGCACGTAATAGTGGTCCAAATTTGTGCACGCCGCGAATAACAGCACCACAGAATAGCAAAAAGTTAAGATTTTCATTTGGCGTACTGCCTGGATCAAGCAAGTTGCCCTGGGTTGAGTTACCCACAGACCAGTTAACGTGTTTACCAGAGCCATTAATACCGGCGAATGGTTTCTCATGTAGCAAACATAAAAAGCCATATTTTTTAGCGGTAGACTTCATCACAGTCATTAACAACTGTTGATGATCTGCTGCCACGTTAGCGGCTTCATAATATGGCGCAATTTCAAACTGGCCCGGCGCTACTTCGTTGTGATGGGTTTTTGCAGGAATTCCTAGCCGATATAGCTGGTCTTCAAAGTCCTGCATGAACACTTGGACGCGCTCAGGAATGGCTCCAAAGTAATGATCATCAAACTCTTGACCTTTAGCTGGCGCAGCACCAAATAAGGTGCGCCCTGCTAATAACAAATCTGGCCTTGCATTAGCGAAAGCTTCGTCAATTAAGAAGTATTCCTGCTCGGCGCCACAGCTTGAATTTAAGGTGGCAATGTCATCTTCGCCCATTAACCCTAATACTTTTTGCCCTGCAATATCCATCGCAGTATTTGAGCGCAATAATGGAATTTTTTTGTCCAAAGCTTCGCCAGTCCAAGACATAAATACACTAGGTATAGTTAATACTGCACCATTAGCCGTATTCATTATGTAGGCGGGACTTGTTGGGTCCCAAGCGGTGTAGCCGCGGGCAGCGTTAGTCATACGCAAGCTACCATTAGGGAAGGATGAACCATCTGGCTCACCTTTAATTAGCAAGCTGCCAGTGAATTCGGTAATCGAGCCGCCATCAGAATTGGTAATAATAAAGCCGTCATGTTTTTCGGCGGTAGCATTGGTCATCGGGTAGAAAATATGAGAGAAGAACTTAGCGCCCTTAGCCATAGCCCAATCTTTCATTGCTGCTGCGACCGCATCGGCGGTAACAGCATCTAGCTCAGCGCCTGTTTGTACCGTCTTTTTGATAGCCTTAAACGCTGCTTTAGACAGTGATTCTTCCATCTGCTCTAAGCCAAATACGTCACATGCCCAAATTTTACTCAGTGGCTCTGTCATTTCGGTTTCAACAGGCTTAGCTCGAGTGATGTCGTACACCGCTTTTAGACGAGATTCATTACCGCTCATACTTACTTCTCCTAAATATTCAGTTTGTGTTGGACCTAAGCTATAGCCAGTAAAAACTAGCTAAATAATCATCGGCTAAAAAGCCTTACGTTAGAACTAGCAATAATCGCACCAACTCCCAAACACCATTAGGAGTAATGTCAGCTGACGATTTTGGTGCAGTGTTATTAGCCCTTTACGCCATAGCTAACCCAATGTTGGCATAGTTATTAGACTATGGAGAGCAATGCCTGCATCAATATAGGGCACGCCGAAATTAAAACACTGACTAAGTACTCGGCCCTTTAATTAGTAGCCGTCGATCTGCTTTAAGCTATTTATCCGACATGCTCGATAATGCAAATTTCCAATTGACAAGCTTCTAAAACCCATCTGCATAACTAGGTATTGTATAGGGAAAATCAATATAATAAGCATACTCTCAAATGGCCCAGATGAGTAACATCGTCTCGGCGCCGGTTAGCGACCAAGACTGTCATCGGCTTTTTAACCAGCCAGGCCCCACCAGAGCCAAATGTTATTACCACTATATTAGTGAATTCAGCTTTAAAGGCATATTCCACTCTCAATAGTGAATGATTCATTAACGTTTTACCTACGCTTACCCTCGTGATGGAGCTAAGCTTTTTAAATATAAGCAGTAAATGATGAGGTATCGCGTCAAATTGACTCAGACCTGACGCTCAAAATAGGTATAATCACCGAAATGCCAATGAGAAGCCCCTCGCATGAGCGATGACGTTGATTACCAGAACAACCCTCTACACGGCCTTAGCCTTAAAAATCTGCTAATTGAATTAGTAGATCACTACGGCTTTGAGCTTTTATATGCCTATTTATTGCTCAACTGCTTTAAAAGCAACCCGAGCATAGACTCCAGTGTTAACTTTTTGAAGAAAACTGATTGGGCCCGCGAAAAAGTTGAAGCCCTTTATTTATACGACTTTAAAAGCTTACCAAGAGCATCGTCTGAGGAATTTGAAATACCGCCACGGGATAGAATTATCCCCGAAGGGCAAATACCTGGTGCTCCAAGAGTGTTAAGCCTTGAGGATGCCGAGCAGCTACAAAATAAACGCGTCAAAAAAGCCGCTGAACACGATCGTGGTGGTTATGGAGCGAAGAAAAGCTATGCAGCAAGCGCGCGAGCTCACCCAGAAGCAGAGATGACAATAGTTTCTACAAGTCAGACAGGCAGTCAGAAAAATCATCCCAAGGCCCAGCTAAAAGCAGCAACCCCTGGGGCAATACCAAAATCAAATCTGAAACCTAGGTAAAACCGAGCATTAAGTGACCTTAGTGACACACTGACATTCTTCGTTAACCTAATTATTTACCTACAATATGAGACAAGCCAATGGCCAAACCAAACTACAACTTTGAAAAAAAACTACGCGAACAAGCTAAAAAGAAAAAGAAAGAGGAAAAGCGCTTGAAGAAACTAGAAGCGAATGCGACTGAAGAGCCAACAGATACTGGCCCAGAGCATACTGACCGCACTAACAATGACACCGAAAGCTAATAACTAGCCCTGTTTTCACTATCAAACAAGTTTAAAGTTGGCATATTGATACGTCGATATCACCAATCCAACTTTGAAATTTGTTGCACAAAACTCAGTAACTCAATAAAGCATAGCGTTCGCTAGGTAATTATTTTCAGCCTGATTGTTTATCACCGTTAACAAAACATATAGCCTAGTTATACTGCAACTATACTGCAACCCCGTTAAGCCCTTGTATTAGCAAGTAGCCGCCCGCAATAAATAAAAACGTATAACAAATTTTATATACAAGCTCAGTGCTAACTTTGTGCAGCAAGTAATAACCCAACCTAACACCTACTGGCGCTAACGGAATGAGTATTAGCGAAGTAATTAAATTAGTTGAGTCAAACTGCCCCATCCAGGTGTATGGCACTAATTTGATGACATTAACAATGGCAAAAAATATTGCCATTGTTCCCATTAAAACAACTTTATCCATTTTTTGTGGCAATAAATAAACACTAATTGGCGCACCACCAGCATGAATGCCAAAGCTGGTAAAACCAGCTATAGCGCCCCAAATATTACCTTTAAGCTTACTGGGTTGTTGATTAGCCGCCGCTTGTTTGCTAAACCAATAATGAAGACAAAACAAAACCGATATAACGCCGATAATAATTCGCACGCCTTCGTCTGACAGGTATTGAAAAGTAAAACCGCCCAGCACAATCCCTAGCGTAGCCGCAGGTACAATTATTTTTAAATTAATTTTGCTGTACTGACCGCGAAAGCTCCAAATCGCAACAGCGTCCATCACCACTAATATCGGCAACATAATTGCCGCTGCTTGCAGCGGAGAGACCGCCAACGCCATTAACGGCACCGACACCACAGACACTCCACCACCAAAGCCGCCTTTGGCCATGCCAAAGATTAGTATCGCTGGAATAGCACAAATATAGAAAAACGGATCGGTAATCATGATTTACAAAAACTGCCGCATTAATACAAATACCAAGCCAGCACTAAAAGCAGTGATATAAATACTATTGAATTTATAGGCAAGCACCACAGCAACAGTTCCAGCCACTACATACGGGCTAGTAATCCCCACTGCTAACTGGCCATCTTGAATAGCAATAATGGGTGCCCAAATTGCTGTTAACACCGCCGGCGCACTATAACTAAGCAAACGCTGCATACTATTGTTTAAGCGTAGCGGTAAACTTGGGTGTAAAAAGAAATAGCGCGTAGTAAACGTAATACCCGCTAATATAAATAAGGTCAGTATAGTCATATCTTTACCTCCTTATCATAAAACGAAGCCCAATAACCTGCAGCCATGCCAGACAAACCCGCCGTTATTAACGCAAGGTTAAATTGCGCTAGCTCAAGTACCACCGACATCACGCCCGCCACAACAACCGCCACCACCGCAGAGCGTGTTTTTATACCCGGAATAACCAGTGCAATAAATGTAACCGCAATGGCAAAATCTAACCCTATATTGGTTAAATCTGGCAGATAGCTGCCTGCAACAATGCCTATAAATGTCCATATATTCCAAGCAATGCCAAAGCTAACCGCCGCTGCCAAACCATAAGTAATATGTAAGGGTGAGCTAAACGATTTTGCACGATTGTTTAACACAAACGATTGGTCTGTCAGCGTATAACCGGCCGCCAAACGCTGCATTGTTGGCAAGGTTTTTAAGCGGTCTCGCATTGATAAGCCATACAAAAAATGCCGCGAGCTAATAATAAAAGTGGTTAGCATAAGCGTAAGCAAAGATGCATTTTCACTAATCAACTCAATCGCCACCAACTGCGCCGCTCCAGAAAACACCAAGGTGGACGTCAACTGCGCCTCAAGTGGTGTAA
Source organism: Pseudomonadales bacterium (assembly GCA_046710535.1). Lineage (GTDB taxonomy): Bacteria > Pseudomonadota > Gammaproteobacteria > Pseudomonadales > CAWVSB01 > CAWVSB01. Next base: position 40,199 of record JBKEHH010000006.1, on the reverse strand, counting down.
AGCCGCGCTGAATAGCCAGCGAGCCAACCAATAAGCCCCAAGGTAATACCGCCAGTGAAAATGGCAGCATATCTATCGTCGCTTTAAGTACTACGCGGCGCTTTATTTTGTTTCTTTTAGCAGCTGACACATTAGCCTCGGGTATAACTGTTAATAACGATAAAGTATAGCAACGTTGCAACGCTGATAACTACTGGCAAGCGCTGCATAATAAAATCACTGTGTTCAAAACCAGAATTTTCATACAAGTGAATTGCCGCTGCGCATTTTTTGTTGGTTAACAAAAACAAATTTTCTATATTCATCGCCTTACTTTTTTCCAACACCGCCTGCAATAAGGTCGCCCCTATTTTTAAACCACGCGCACTTTCAAGTACGCCCATTTTGGTGAATTCAACATAACCATCGCCGCGTTTAATTAAGGCACTAGTGCCAACCACGCCGCCTTGTGCTCAGCAAATAATAGTTCACCACCACGATTAATAATCTGCTGCGCAGGGCTATTCAACATATTCTTGTCTTCATCTTCCAACACGAATATAGACTTTATCCACTGCTCGTTAATGGTTTTAAAATCTTCCGCCAAATGCGGCGCATAAGCACGAATAGTAATTAAGTCACTCGCCATTATGGGCCTCCAGTGCGCGCTTTAACAAAGACTTATGCGCTAATGCCTGCTCAAAACTCACTAACGACTGATAAAAGTTATTGCCATCTTCACGGCATAACTCTTTTGCAGTCGCGTCGACCGCAGCCCACATAGGTTGCAATTTTTTCACTAAACCCTTGCCATTTTTACTGAGGGTTAACAGGCGCTTTCTTGAATCATCATCACACACAGTACTCACCACAATGCCTTGGGCAACCAAGTCTCTTGAAAACTGGCTAATAGCAGGCTGACTTAAGCCCAACAGCTCGGCGGCATTAACAACAGACACTTGCCCCTTAGTGTGTAAAAGGCTTAATAAAGTGAACCATTTAGGCTGTAAGTCAAAACCAAAAGCGCGGTATACCTTAGTCGCATCAGCCGTCAGGCGGTCGCTTAAACGCTTAAGCCGCGTGCCTAGCGCTAGCTCTGCTAGCTCATTCAAATAATCCTGCTCTTCTTCCACAACTGTCACCAATCAATATTTACATAAGTGATTATGTAAATAGTAATATGATTTACAAGAAAAATTTTATTAACTCCGCCACCGGTATACACTAGCTAAAAAAGTACCCGCTAAAATATCGTGGAGTAAGAGCAATGAACCAAGTCGAAAAAGATTTAAGAATACAACTAGCCGCCTGTTATCGAGTATTCGACTACATGGGCTGGAGCGAACTAATTTTTAATCACATCACCGTTAAAATTCCCGGTGAAGACTCACACTTTTTAATTAACCCCTATGGCCTTGCCTACTCTGAGGTCACCGCGTCTAACTTGCTAAAAGTTGATATAAACGGCGAAGTCATTGACGAGTCTGAATACAAAGCCAACCCAGCGGGTATGTTAATTCATAGCACCATTCATGGCGCACGCGATGACGCCCATTGTATAGGCCACGTGCATACCGACGCCGGCATGGCAGTTGCCTGCCAACAAAGCGGCCTGCGCATAGATAACTTTTATTCAGTGCTGCTATACAACCGAGTCGCCTATCACGACTTTGAAGGCCTAACTGTCTCACCCGACGAAAAAGTACGTATGCTTGCAAGCCTTGGCGACAAAAGCATATTAATACTGCGCAATCATGGCCTGTTAACCTGTGGCCGCTCTATCCCTGAAATGTTTATGAACATGTGGTTACTACAACGCGCCTGTGAAATTCAAGTCGCCACCGATGCTACGGGCAAACCTAATATTGATGTGTCTGACGATATTGGCCAAAAATCTGAAGCACTATTGAAAATTCAAATGGCAGGTGTACCAGCAGGTGAACTTGAATTTAATGCCATGGTTAGGCAAGTCGACCAGATCGATGCGTCTTATAGCGATTTAGATTAGTTAAAATAGAAACTGAGTTGAGTGTTTAGTTGTATCGCGGGGCAGAAAATATGAGTGCTGAAAAGTTTACTCTGCCCCCACTTATCGCCCTCCCCAAGGCATCACCACCGATGAATGACGGATTGAGGCGTTTTACCCTGCAGATGATGCAACTAAGGCATTTTTTAACAGCCTTAAAAATTGATCAAAATTCAACCAAAAACTTATTCTGTATCAAGGCTTAAGTAGCCTTGAATAATCTTGTAACATCGCCATAATAACCCCGCAAAAATAGTAACCATTCAGACATAAAGACCTCTGTTAAGGCCCGTTTCATCTCGCAAGTCACCGCGGCCAAATTTAGGGTTTAGTCTTAACCATATCCATTAGGTAATTAAGTTTAGTGACGCAAACCGCCACGCCAAACGCTATTAACGCTCGGATGATCCGCTTTTTGTCTGAGCTGGATGTACCTAGCGATGCCATTGAGCACAATCGCTTTGCCGAGCGCCTGTCACAACTGATTGATTTGTCGGGTTCAATAAAAATTGCTAATGCTCACAGTAACTTAGGTCAATTAAGCGCCGCCCCAGCCGATAGCAGCGCGCTGGAAGCTAAACAAGAGTTTTTGCGCGTACATGCGCTTATTGTTGATGGCATATTGGAAAGCTTTAGCCCTAGCGAGAAATTATTGTGGGCCGAACTACCCGGCTTTGAGTCACTGCAATTAACGGATGTAAACAAAGCCTTAAAGCCGTATTTAAACTTTTACAGCCTGCATCAGAAACAGATTATGGCCAAAGTGAAAAAACTGCGGGACTTTGTGCAAGACGCTGCTAGTGGTGTGTCACAACAGCTAGCCCAACTTGCCAAGCTAGACGCGGTATTAGATGACACGCTGTTTATTCACTCACGCAGTGTATTTTCACAGGTAAGCAATTTATTAAAACAGCGTTTTGCCCCGCTGTTTTATGCAATACAACAGCCCCAGCGTGAACTTAGCGAAGGCGCAAGCAGCAGCACAGAAATACAGCAACTGCATGAGCAGTTATGTAACGACTTACAGGCATTACTGCTAGCAGAAGTAGAAGTACACCTGCTGCCAGTACTTGGCCTAATTGAAGCAATTGATGAAGAGACTAACTAAACCACTATGAGTAGATTACTTTTTATAGCTGCATTTATTCTAGGCGCCAGCGCCATTGTATGGACCAGTAGTATTTTTATCGGCACAGACGTACTCGCCCTGTTGGTCACCTTAATTATTGGCCTGGCTTATGGCATCGGTTTTGTTGAGCTGAGCAAATATCGCCATGCCACTGACTCGCTTAATACCGCATTAGAAGAATTACGCGATGATATAACCGAGCTGGGCGCTTGGCTGGGCAAGCTAGATACCTCATTACAAAACTCTGTGCGTCTGCGCATTGAAAGTGAACGCGTTGCCCTACCCGCACCAGTACTAACACCGTATTTAGTTGGCCTGCTAGTAATGCTGGGCTTACTGGGTACGTTTATTGGCATGGTAGACACTTTACAAGGCGCGGTATTTGCCCTTGAAGGCAGCACCGAACTACAAGCCATTCGTGAAGGTTTGGCAGCGCCTATTAATGGTTTAAGCCTAGCCTTTGGTACATCGGTTGCCGGCGTAGCTGCTTCAGCCATGTTGGGGTTAAGCTCTACCTTAAGCCGCCGCGACCGCATGAATGCCACCCGCCTATTAGATACTAAAATTGGCACGGTACTTAGACACTTCTCGTTAGTGTATAACCGCCAACAAACCTATAACGCGATGCAAGCACAAGCGGCAGCATTACCAAATGTTGCTCAGCAATTGGAAAAAGTGGCAGCAAGCCTTGCCCAAATGGGTGAAAAATTAAGCGCGCAATTAACCAATAATCAAAATGATTTTCACCAGCAGGTACAAAGCGCTTACACAGCGCTGGCGGCATCAGTAGATAAGTCATTAACCGAAAGCTTGGCTGAAAGTGGCCGCCAAGTGGGCGAAAGCATTAAGCCCTTGGTTGTTGAAACCATGGCGGAAATTAGTAAAGAGGCCAAAAACTCACAACAGCATTTAACCGCAACGGCCAAGCAGCAATTACAAGCCATGTCTGAAAGCTTAGGCAAAACCAGCAGTGAAGTCGCCACCGCATGGCAAGACGGGCTGGCCGCTCAGCAACATGCCAATAGTGCATTGGTTAGCGAGCTAAGCGATGTCAGTAAAACCACTATTAGTGCTATTGAGCAATCAGCGCAAAGCCAACAGCAGTTGCAACAGCAATCGATTGAAAAAATGAACTCGGTCGCCACGCAACAACTTGAAGAAGTTGCTAAAACAATTAGCAATGAACTGAAAGAAGTAAGTAGCGCGCAACAAGCGTCAATGGCTGGCGCTACTGCAAGCTTTGGTGTTTTATCAGCCGAGCTTGGCGAGCAATTTAAACAAACCACTAAAACTATCGGTGATGAGCTAAGAGATATTAGTACGGCGCAGCAAGCATCGATTGCAGGCTCTACCGCAAGCTTTGGTGTTTTATCGAATGAGCTTAGTGAGCAATGGCAAAAAACCGGCAACAAGATGGACCAGCTGGTTAGCACCTTAGGCAAAGAGCTTTCAACCTTACGCGACGATGAAGACAAACGCGCCAGCGCCGCACTTGAACGCCTAGAAAGCTTAGAGACTACCTTTGCATCTCACATCAGCAACCTAGGCAAAGAACTTGAAGAGCCAATGACGCGCTTGATTCAAACCGCGTCTGAAACACCAAAAGCGGCGGCTGAAGTTATTGAAAAACTACGTGTTGAGATTTCCAACAATATTGAACGCGACAACGACTTACTGGCCGAACGCAAAGAAATGATGGAGCAGCTGGCCATTCTTTCAACATCATTAGATGCAGCATCTGCCCAACAACGCGATGCGGTAGAGCAACTAGTGACTACCTCAACCACTATGCTAAGCGAAATTGGCACCCAGTTTAGCGGTCATGTAGATGGTGAATTAAATAAAATATCGGAAGTTGCTGATCAGTTTGCTGGCAGTGCGATTGAATTGTCCAGCCTTGGTGAGTCATTTGGCACTGCAGTACAACTGTATAATGAATCGAACACTCAGTTAGTTGAGCATTTAAATCGTATTGAGCAGTCAATGGATAAAGCCAATACTCGCAGTGAAGAGCAAATGGGGTATTACGTTGCCCAAGCAAGAGAGATAATTGACCACAGTTTGTTATCGCAAAAAGAAGTGTTTGAAAAAATGCGCCAACTTAGCGAGGCCAGCTAGTGGAAGAGCTAGACGACAGCCTTTCACAAGACACGCCGGTATGGGCAATATTTGGCGACTTAATGGCAGGCCTAGTCGGCGTATTTGTATTGCTGCTGGTTTGGACTTTAGGCATACAAGTTGAGCTAGCACAGTCATTAGAAGCAGAAATACAAAAACGCCAAGCAGAAGAGCAGCGCCGCATGGCCTTAGAACAAGCACTGGCCGACCCTTTATCAAACGGGCGTATAACGCTACGTGACGGAAAAATAGGTATTAGCGGCAGTGTTTTGTTCTCGACCAACTCGGCAGAGCTACAAACAGAAGGCCGAGAATTATTACAAACCTTAGTCGCGCCGCTGCAAGTGTATTTGGATGACCGCGACGAGATGCTTATGGTAAGCGGCTTTACCGATAACCGTCCGATCCAAAGAGGTAACCTACATTTCAGAGACAATTGGGAGCTTTCATCCCAACGCGCCTTAACGGTTACGCGCTCTTTAATTGAAGAAGGGATGCCGGCGTCGCTAGTGTTTGCTGCCGCCTTTGGCGCGCAACAGCCCGTGGTTGAAAATACCGACAATGCTAGTCGCGCTAAAAATCGCCGGGTTGAAATGGCGCCAGTACCCAAAGGTGCACAGTAGTTAAATGAAAGAGTTGGCGTGCAAATTAGAATCAAAGCTTACAGCGCTGAAACAGATTCAGGCCAATAATTTCGCTCCTGCCCGCTTTGTTTATATAGCAACACTGCTGGCAAAAGCACAAACTGCAAAACAGAGCGTTAGTGAAGCCTTAAAGCAAAAGGTAGCGTCTGCACTAAGCAGCTATCAACAAGATTTTGATAACGGCCACCTTAAGGCTCAAACCTTAGCCGAGCAGATTATTGAACAACACCCAAAGGCATCGGCGCAAGTACAGCTGTTAATGCTGAACTGTCAGTTTAATGAATTAGATAAATTAGCCAACAAGCAGCAACACATTGAGCCGTCCCTATTTGCAGCCTTAAACAATTATATAAACCAAGAGCAAGACCAAGCTGTTGACAATCCGCAAGAAAGCTTTAGCGACATGCTTAACCTAATTGAGTCAAAGGCGGTGATGAATTCTCAGCGTCCGTCCCAACAAACCGCTATTAGCAAAACAAACAAAGCCGCTGAACTAAAATCGTTTAATAGCTTTAAACAGTTTAAAGAAAAGTACGACACCGATAAGTTAGTCGAGCAAATAATTACCTTACGCCCTGAAAACCTGGGTCCGCTTAATCCGCATATGCTATTAGTTAGGTCACTAGAGTCACTACGTGATTTATCGCCTCAGTATTTAAGTCGCTTTGTGACTTATATTGACGCTATATTACGTTTAGAAGATACCACTAGCGCTGCCAAGAAGATTAAAGCACCTAAATAGCTGTCATAGTTTCGTGATATTTTTTACTAATTTAGCGATTACAATAATTGCTTAAAAAATCAGCGCCCGCCATTTAAGTTCAGAGAGTTTGTCATGAGTAGAGCTAAAAACGAGAAACTAACCGACAACAGTGCTAATGATGATTGCCTGCATGACGCTATGAAACAAGCTGATCCGCAGCAGCTTGTTGAGCTAGTCGATAAAATTTCGTCACAAGAAAGCTTACGTCAAGCGTCTAAAATGCAGCCGCAAGAACGTGATAAATTCATGTCCGCCCTGCCGCCAGAGTCGGCAGCAGAGCTAATTGAAGAAGCACCAGCAGAATTTGCTGTCACTATAATGAAAAACCTTGATAGCGGCGTTGCTGCCAAGATCATGGAAGAGCTGCAAACGGATACCCAAGCAGACATCATCCAAGACATGTCGCCCACTAACGCTGAAGCCATATTGGCTGAAATGGAAGACGAAGCAGCCGAGGAAGTACGAAAACTATCTCAATACGCTGACAATACCGCCGGCGGTTTAATGGAGTTAAAGGCTTTTTCCTTTCGCGACACCGATACTGTTGCTACGGTATTACAAAAAATATTAGAGCAAGATAATGAGTTTGAGCGTCATCATGGCCAACACCCATATATAATTGATGAGAACAACAAACTAGTTGGCGTAATTTCGCTGCGAGGAATAATCAGAGCTAAACGCTCGCAAATACTGGGCGACATTATGCAGCCCGCCATTTCGGTGAGCCCTGATACAGACCAAGAAACAATAGCGCTACTGTTCGACGATCATCCATTTTTAGGTATTCCCGTAGTAGACGAGAACGGATTGATTCTAGGTATAGTGTCACGCATAGAATTGTCATACGCCGAATTAGAACGCGTTAAACATGAAAGCATGTCAAGACAACGTGTCGGCGACGAACTGCGATCGATGCCCACATGGCTGCGCTCAAAACGTCGACTGGTTTGGCTGTCTTCTAATATCGTGTTAAACATTATCGCAGCGAGCGTTATATCTAGTTATGAAGAAACCTTAGTTGCCGTTATCGCTATCGCCGTGTTCTTACCCATGGTATCTGACATGAGCGGTTGTTCAGGTAACCAGGCAGTTGGCGTTAGTATGCGTGAGTTAGCGCTAGGGTTAACGAAACCTCGTGATTTATTTTATGTGCTTAAAAAAGAACTAGGGGTCGGCATCATCAATGGTATTGCTCTAGGCATAATCATCGGCGCAGTGGCATGGATCTGGAAAGGCAATATGTATCTAGGCCTTGTTATAGGTTTAGCCCTATCAATGAATACAGTTTTGGCCGTTGCTATAGGTGGCACTGTACCGCTGATACTTAAGCGGTTCAAAATAGACCCAGCAGTAGCGGCCGGACCACTTCTCACAACGGTGACAGACATGGCAGGGTTTTTCTTTGTGCTAAGCCTTGCCACCTTTTTTATGCCCCAACTTTTAGCTTAAGGCTTTATGGTTTTTACCCATCAACCCGATAATAAGGATTCACATGTCAAAAGTCATTGTTAATTTTGAATACGAAAAAGAAACCAAAAACTCTGCCCGTTACCAAGAAGTTCCAGAAGAAGGTAAAGCGCCCATTGTAGGCACACTTTATGTTCAAAAATGGTTTGCAGGTAGCACTAAAAACATTGCCGTAACGATAGACAAGCAGGATTGACAAAAATAATTAGGCGACTTTTTCAACAACAATCGTCTTCTTAAATTTGGCTTCTGCCATCTGCTCAGCAACGTCGACCGTGGACAGATTTTGCTTATCGCTTAACGCAAATATTTGCAGCAAGGTTTTACCAATATTTTCGATATGCGCTCTACTGTCAACCACAGTGGCCATATGTTGATGATGTATATGTATGACCCCACCCGCGTTAATAACAAAGTCTGGGGCGTATAAAATTCCTTGCTGGCGTAAATACTCACCATGGCGAGATTCAGCTAGCTGATTATTAGCACCGCCCGCTATAATTTTAGTACGCAAGGTGGCAATACTTTCGTCATTGATAACCCCACCCATAGCACAGGGTGCTAACACATCAACCGCTAGACTTAATATTTCATCAACAGGTACTGGTGTTGCGCCAAGTAATGCCGCTTTCTCTAGGTTAGCTTGATTAATGTCGGCTACATACACTTCAGCGCCGTCTTTAACCAATAGCTCTATAAGGTAGCAACCAACAGTGCCCGCGCCCTGTACTGCCACTGTGAGTTTATTAACAGAGTCCAAACCAGTTTTATGTTTCAGCGCTGCTTTAATACCACAATAAATACCAAGTGCGGTAAATGGCGATGGGTCGCCGCCAAACTTTTCTTCATCGTTAACGCTACTAACAAAAGACGTGCCTCGCTTTATGATTTTCATATCAGCAACACAGGTACCTGAATCTTCAGCGGTAATATACTTACCATCTAATGTTTCTATAAATTCTCCCATGGCCTCAAGTAAGGCATCGCTTTTTTGCGTGTAAGGATCACCAATTATTACCGCTTTGCCACCGCCCATAGGCAAGCCTGCCAAGGCAGACTTGTATGTCATACCGCGTCTTAAGCGCAGTACATCTTCAAGTGCATCAGCATCATTAGCATAAGGAAACATACGACAACCACCTAGGGCTACGCCCAAATGTGTGTCGTGAACAGCAATTATCGCTTTAAGTCCTGTTGCTGGGTCTTCTGTAAATGCCACAAGTTCATGCTGATCAAACGACGGGGATGAAAATACACTCATAACTGCCTCTATATGTTATTAATTTAGTTAATATTTTAAGCAACGTTCATTACTGGGATTTCAAAAATTTCCACATCGCCACTGTTATATCTTTTAAGTTGCTGGGTTAACCGCAGCTTATATTGTTTATAGTTAGCGGCTTTAACATGGCCATAGCCACGCACCTGCTGCACTAACTGAATAATTTCAACCGCGTGGTCAATATTGTTTTCATTCAAGCCACTTAGCACTTTTTTTATGGTTTGCTTAAGCTCGTCTATTAACTCCCTCTCACATTTACGCTCGGCGCTATAGCTAAAAATATCAAACCTAGTACCACGTAAAAATTTAAGCGGCGCTAACAGTCCAAATAATTTGAGAGTATACGCTCCCAGTTTTATTTTTCGTAAATGCCCGGTACTGGGGTCTGTTTTTGAAAATAACGGCGGTGCCAAGTGGAAGCTCAAGCTGTAATCACCTTCAAATTTGTCTTGCAGCTCTTGTTGAAATTTCCCATTGGTAAACAGGCGCGCAACTTCGTATTCATCTTTATAGGCCATTACCTTATAAAGTGATTTGGCGACGGCATTAGTAAGAAGAAATTTGTCGCCATCTTTCAATACAGACTCAGCTTGCTTAACTAGATTGATTTGCTGAGTAAAGGCGTTGGCATAGGCTTGATTTTGATATAACACCAAGTCATCACTGCGATAAGAAACAAGCTCATCAAGTGACTCAAGCGCGGTAAATCGTTTGTCGTGTATCCCTGCAATTCGTTCAACTTCACGCTGATCAACTACCGTACGCCTGCCCCACAAAAATGCTTTTTGATTAAACTCTACTTGAACACCATTAAGCTCTAAGGCTTTATAAATAGCATCTTCACCTACTGGCACTAAACCTTTTTGGTAGGCATAGCCCAGCATAAAAAAGTTAGTCGCTATAGTGTCGCCTAATAGCGCACTGGCTATTTCGCTAGCGGGAAGAAAACTCACCCTGTCTTCAGCTAACTCGTCACAAATACTTTGCTTCATTGCCTCATCATGAAACACCGCGTCAGGGTTTTTAACAAACTCTGCCGTTGGCGATAGTGTTTCGTTAATAACCGCATAGCTGCGCTCAACATTAAGCTTGGCCAACGCATCGTCCATTGCGCTTACGATCAAGTCACAACCTAACAGTAAATCTGCATCGCCAGCAGGAATACGCACCGCATGAATGTCCTCTTGGTTTTTCGCAATACGTAAGTGCCCCGTTATCGGCCCAAACTTTTGCGCCAAACCTGTTTGGTTAAGAGTCGCAACACCCTTGCCTTCCAAATGCGCAGCCATTGATAAAACCGACGTTACAGTTAGTACGCCGGTACCGCCAACGCCGGTTGCTAATATATTCCAGGGCCTATCAAGAGTTGGAAACAGTGGTTGAGGTAATACGGGGAACTCGACCGATGAGTCTGCGGCTTTATTTTTTCTAAGCTGTCCGCCCGAGACTGTAACAAAGCTTGGGCAATAACCATTGGTACATGAATAGTCTTTATTACATGCGGCTTGGTCTATTTGACGCTTACGCCCCAATTCAGTTTCTTTTGGAACCACCGACAAGCAATTTGATTTAACACTGCAATCGCCACAACCCTCACACACCGCGCTATTGATAAATACTCTATCTGGCACGTCTTTAATCACGCCACGTTTGCGCCGGCGGCGCATTTCAGTGGCACAGGTTTGCTCATAAATTAAGATGCTGGTGCCAGTGGTTTCGCGCAATGATAGCTGTATAGTATTTAAATCATCTCGATGGCTCACGCTAACAACAGCATCTGCCAAGCTTCTATGATTATGTGGTGTATTTGACACCAGCTCTATGCGTTGTATGCCTTCGCCTTTTAGTTGTTGGATCAATTGCGGCACACTAAGGCTGCCATCAAGGGGCTGTCCTCCGGTCATCGCCACCGCATCGTTAAATAGAATTTTGTAAGTAATATTTACTTTTGAGGCAATCGATTGACGGATAGCAAGCACGCCAGAGTGAAAGTAAGTGCCATCGCCAAGGTTTTGAAATATATGCTTGGTGGTGGTAAACGGTGCCATACCCGTCCAAGTAACACCCTCTCCGCCCATATGAGTAAAACCATGAGCGGGACGGGTTTCACTAAAGGTACTCATGTAATGACAACCAATACCGCCGCCAGCAATAGAGCCTTCAGGCACCACTGTTGAGCTATTATGTGGGCAGCCAGAACAGTACATAGGGTCACGTGAAGAAATTATGCGCGGCTTGGCCAAGGTTTGCTCTTTGCTATTAATAAATTCAACCCTAGCGGTGATGGTATCGCTGGTGTAATAGCGCGCCAGACGAGCAGCAATGACTCTGGCGATCATCGCGGGAGTTAGCTCAGCAAGGTTCGTCAGCAAGTCATTACCGTGTTCGTCATACTCACCCACAACGCGTGGGCGCTTATCTAACGGCCAGTTATAAAGCTGACCCGTAAGCTGGTCTTCCATCACCGAGCGTTTTTCTTCCACCACCAAAATTTCATCTAAGTCTTTGGCAAACTCGTGAGTAGTTACCGGCTCTAACGGCCATGGCATACCAACCTTGTAAAGACGAATGCCTATTTTTGCAGCTAATGCTTCATCAATACCTAAATCGTCAAAAGCTTGCAAAACATCGAGATAACTTTTCCCAGCAGTAATGATGCCAAGCTTAGGCGTACTACTGTTGATAACAATACGGTTTAAATTGTTCTCTCTAGCGAATGCCAATGCAGCATAAATTTTGTATTTGTTTAACCGCTCTTCTTGGGCAAGTGGGGTATCAGGCAGGCGAACATTGAGACCGTCAGCAGGCAACTCAAAATTTTCAGGAATTTTAATATTAATTCGCTTGGGATCTATTTCGGCTGAAATCGCCGAGTCCATATTTTCGGTAATGGCTTTTAAACCAACCCAGCAGCCACAATAACGTGATAGCTCCCAACCAAAAATACCTAAGTCCAATACCTCCTGCACATTAGCTGGAGCCAACACCGGCATTGAAAGACTAGTAAACAAATGCTCTGACTGAAACGGATAGGTAGACGACTTACATCCATGGTCGTCACCAACAACAGCTAGTACTCCGCCAAACTTAGATGTGCCAGCAACATTGGCATGACGAATAGCATCCATACTGCGATCAAGTCCTGGGCCTTTGCCGTACCACATGCCAAAAACGCCATCAAATCGACTGCCTGGTATTAACCCAACCTCTTGGCTGCCCCTAACCGCTGTAGCCGCCAAGTCTTCATTAACACCGGGGACAAACTTAATATTTCGTTGCTCAAGATACTTCTCGGCTTTCCACATAGCCTGGTCAACCCCAGCAAGAGGCGAGCCACGATAGCCCGATACAAAACCTGCCGTATTTAAGCCCCGCTCTTGGTCTCGTTGATGCTGCAAAATTGGCAGTCGAACCAGTGCTTCAATACCGGTGATATAAGCCTTGGTATGGTCTAGGCTGTATTTATCGTCAAGCGAGATATCTTTTAAGGGCTGCATGTTATTGGTACTTATCATTAGCGAAACCTTATTATCTAAACTTGGTTAAGAGTCTAGACATTGTAAAGACGATAATTTGTATTTATTATGCTTTTATAGACCTATATTTAGTATAAAAAGTCTAAATTAACCATATTATTATTAATTAAAGGAATTTTTATTCATATGATTGAGTTAAGCAAAGAAGACATAAAGATTTTAGAAATACTGCAAACAGACGCTAATCGTAGTTCTACCGATATCGCAGAAAGTCTAAACATGAGTCAGTCACCTTGCTGGCGCCGTATTAACCGCCTAGAAGTTAGCGGCGTAATAGAGAAAAAAAGCCATAGTAAACCGTGAAAAGCTGGGGATAGACTTAGTCGCCTTTACCACCATTAACTTAAGAGAAGCGGGCCGGATGCATTTAGAAAATTTTGAAGCGGGTATTTTGCAATTTGACGAAGTGATTGAATGCTACACAATGACCGGCGCTTGGGATTACATGTTAAAAATAGTAGTGCGTGACATACGCCACTACGAAAACTTTGTTCGCAATCAACTACTTGAACTCTCGATGATTGGTGAAGTGCATTCTCACCTTGCGGTAACAGAAATAAAAAACACGACTAAGTTGCCACTTGCTAGCCAACTGCTGACAACCTAATACTCGTTGTATTTTCTAAAAGATAATTCCTGTAATAGAACGTCATTCACACCAAGCTAAGCAACAGTTGACATATGAAATATCATATATATGATATTTCATATATAAGTTGGAGCAATACCGATGATCAATCCAGTAGCCTTTTATAAATGCTTAGCCGAAGAGACGCGCCTTAAGTCACTGCTATTAATAAGTTTAAATGGCGAGCTATGTGTTTGTGACTTAACCAATGCGCTTGAGTTAAGCCAACCTAAAATTTCCCGTCATTTAGCAGAGCTGCGTAAATGCGAAATATTGATAGATGAACGACGCGGAAAATGGGTGTATTACAAACTACACCCTACGCTGCCCGATTGGGCGAGGAATGTTCTGTCATCTACGGCGCAAACAACTACTAACTTTTACAGAAAAGAGTTAAGTAACTTAAAAAAATCACTAGCTAGCTGCTGCTAGCTCATTATTTAGACCCACTACTTATGAAAATACTTTATATATGTACCCATAATCGCTGCCGAAGTATTTTGTCTGAAGCGGTAACTAACCAGCTTGGCCACGGAAGACTTGTGGCTAAAAGCGCCGGTAGCCAGCCCGCGGCTGAAGTTCACCCGCTATCGCTAAAGTATTTAGCCGCGTCAGGCATTAATACTGACGGCCTACAAAGCCAGTCATGGAATGAATTTGAAGACTTCTCTCCAGATATTGTAATAACCGTATGTGACTCCGCCGCGGGGGAAAGCTGCCCTATTTGGTTTGGCGCTAGTGTAAAAGTGCATTGGGGCCTAAGTGATCCTTCAAAGCTAGCAGGTAGCGAGGCGGAACTAGCCGCTGCATTTAAACAAACCATTTTATCTATAAGCCAGCGGGTACAACAATTACTCACTATAGATATTGATGTAAACGATAAAGTAGCCTTAACCGCTGCCCTAGAAAAATTAGGAGCTAAATAATGTCCACACTCGATCAATCCATACCTAATCTTCATGCCGAGCAGCAGCCAGATATTAGCGTTGATAGCTTTACCCTTGATGTGAGCCAACACAAACCACGTATCTTATTATTATACGGTTCACTTCGAAACGTTTCGTATAGTCGTCTAGTAATAGAAGAATCTGCCAGGCTACTAAATGCTATGGGGGCGGAAACTAAAATTTTTAATCCCGAAGGTTTACCACTGCCAGATGGCGATGATGTAACTCATCCGAAAGTAGTTGAGTTGCGTGACTTAATGGCTTGGTCTGAAGGACAAGTATGGTGCTCACCTGAACGTCATGGCGCGATGACTGGCATTTTGAAATCACAGATAGACTGGGTGCCTTTGTCGATAGGCGCCGTCAGACCAACCCAAGGCAAAGCCTTGGCTGTTATGCAAGTATCGGGCGGCTCGCAATCGTTTAATGCCGTTAACCAAATGCGCATACTAGGACGCTGGATGCGTATGCTGACAATTCCTAACCAGTCGTCAGTGGCAAAAGCGTTTATGGAGTTTGATGAAAATAACCGTATGAAGCCATCGCCCTACTACAACCGTATTGTTGATGTATTGGAAGAGCTAATGAAATTCACCCTGCTCACACGCGACAGCAAAGATTATTTGGTAGATCGATACTCAGAGCGAGTAGAAACAGCAGAGCAAGTTAGCCAACGCGTTAACCACCGTTCAATTTAGGAGCAAAGTAATATGGGTTTATTCGAACGCTATTTATCTGTGTGGGTTGGCCTAAGCATTTGCATAGGTGTTGGTCTTGGTTTGGTCGCAACAGATTTTTTTGCGCTAGTGGCAACGCTAGAATATGCCCACGTCAATATTGTTGTAGCCGTACTTATTTGGCTAATGATTTATCCAATGATGATTCAAGTAGATTTCTCGTCGATAAAAGACGTTGGCAAAAAGCCCAAAGGCTTGGCATTAACACTGGTGATTAATTGGCTTATTAAACCGTTTACCATGGCTGCTTTAGGCTGGCTGTTCTTTAAAGTATTTTTTGCAGGTTTAGTTGACCCGCAATCGGCTAACGAATATATCGCCGGAATGATATTATTAGGGGTTGCGCCCTGCACCGCCATGGTCTTTGTCTGGAGCCAAATGACTAAGGGCGATGCGAATTACACCCTAGTGCAAGTATCGATCAACGATATCATTATGATATTTGCCTTTGCCCCACTAACGGCCTTGTTACTTGGCGTAAGTGACATTCAAGTACCATGGGAGACTCTACTAATATCAGTCGTACTTTATGTGCTACTGCCACTAGTAGCAGGCATTGTTACCCGTGCAAGACTAAATGCAAAATCATCAGCCCAAGGTATCGATAACTTTGTTAGCAAACTGAAACCTTTATCAATTATTGGGCTACTTGCAACTGTACTGCTGCTGTTTGGCTTTCAAGCTCAAACGATTATTGACAAGCCTGAAGTCATCGTTCTGATCGCTATCCCCTTGATAATACAAACCTACGGTATTTTTGCCATTGCTTATTTCTTGGCGCAAAAACTAAAACTACCATATAACATTGCAGCGCCGGCCAGCATGATCGGTACCTCTAACTTTTTTGAACTAGCGGTTGCCGTAGCAATATCCCTATTTGGTCTTCATTCAGGGGCAGCACTAGCAACCGTTGTTGGCGTACTCGTTGAAGTACCTGTGATGTTGTCACTCGTTTATTTTGCTAATAAAACTCAACATTGGTTTGACTAAAAAATAGTAGGCTCATAAGTGTTAAACCTTATATATTAAACTTACTTACCTCAGTACTATTGCCGTCGATTTTTCCTCACTCATTGAATATTAGCGGTTGCAGTTAATTGTGTCAGTCGCTAACAACTCTGGTAAATCATTAGTGCTAAATAATCTTAAGTTATCAACAATGGCTTTAGTCATTGCTAGCTTTTTATCGCCAATAAAGGCCAACGCCGAACAAATTGACAGCATCAGCACAATGCTTAGTAATGGTAAAACTGACTTATCATTTCGCTACCGCTTTGAACATGTCGACCAAAAGGGTATTAATAAAGCTGCCAACGCATCAACACTTAAAACTCGTTTAAGTTATCAGTCTGCTGCTTATAACGGCTTTGGGTTTAGGGTGGAGATGGATGACGTAAGCGTCGTCGGCAATGAAAATTACAACAGTGTTGTCAACGGTAAGACTGACTACCCAATTGTGGCTGACCCAGACGGCACTGATGTAAACCAAGCTTTCGTTAGCTATAACAACGAGAGTCTTTCATCGGTGTTAGGCCGCCAGCAAATCAAACATTCAGGGCAACGGTTTCTTAGTAGCACGCCTTGGCGTCAGAACTCACAAACATTCGACGCGATAAGTGTAAGCCTGCCTAGCAACACAATGTTCACTGTAAACTACAGCTACATATCAAAAGTTAATCGTGTATTTGGTCCCGACGGCAATGCGGCCCAACTGGCAACCTGGGATTCAAACTCACATGCATTCATTGCTAGCCTTACACCTTCTACACAGCATACTGTTTCAGTCTTTATCTATGACTTTGATTTTGAAGATGTCGCAGCCAATTCATCCACAACTTTTGGCGTAGAATACACTGGTACAATAGGGTTAGTCTCTCTAGCCGCCAGCTATGCAACTCAATCAGATAATGCAAATAATCCAACAAAGTATAGTGCTGATTACATGAGTGCCGTACTGAGTTTTAATTTGGCGCCGGTTGAACTCTCATTAGGCTATGAGCTATTAGGTAGCGACGACAGTGTTGCAGTTTTTAAAACGCCACTGGCAACGTTTCATAAGTTCCAAGGCTGGTCTAATCAATTGGCCGCCACCCCAACAACAGGGGTTGAAGATATCTATGTCAAAGTTAAACATAAAATTGGCGCTGCTGACCTTGATCTAATTTACCATCAGTTTAATTCCGACAAAGGCAGTTTAAATTATGGCTCTGAAATAAACGCGGCGGTCACCTATCCCATCAATAAAAATGTAAGCACGCAATTAACATATGCTGCATATGACGCCAAAGATTTCGGCACTGACACAGACAAGATTTGGCTGACCATGAATTTGAAGTTTTAGCGTATCTATTGATAGGAAAACTATTATCGACGCCCCAAATTTGTCTCATAAATAACAACATGCACTAATTTAGGACGATAAGAACTATTTTCTATACGCAAAGCGCCCAATAACACTAGAGAAAAGTAATAGTAAAGTTGGCACGTTTCTTGAAGTAGTTATAGGAAAGACAAATTAGCCCGATAGGTAAAGAAGCCTACCCACAACATCCAAAAGCATGGATGTTGTGGGTGGGCTTTTTTGTTTTATGTCTTTATTAATCAGGGGAATAGAGTTATGAAAGCTACACTTAAGTTATCAACACTGGCATTGGCAATTGCCAGCCTTTCAACCATCAGCAGTGTTAACGCTGAAGAAATAGACAGCGTTAGCGCAATGCTCAGTAACGGCAAAACAGATTTATCTTTTCGTTATCGCTATGAATATGTAGACCAAGACGGTATTAATAAAACAGCCGGCGCATCAACACTTTTAACACGTTTAAGCTATAAGTCGGCAGCTTATAATGGCTTTGGCTTTAAGGTAGAAATGGATGATGTCACCGTTATCGGCGATGCAAATTACAACAGTGTGGTCAACGGCAATACTGAATACCCGGTTGTAGCAGACCCAGCGGGTACTGATGTTAACCAAGCCTTACTTAGCTACACCAGCGAGGACTTTTCTTCTGCCTTAGGCCGCCAACGTATTAATCATTCAGCGCAGCGTTTTATTGGCGGAGTTGCATGGCGCCAAAACGAACAAACCTATGATGCATTTAGGTTTAAATTACCCGGCAATGAACTATTTTCTGCCGACTATGCTTATATTTCAAAAGTAAGCCGCATTTTTGGACCGGAAGGTAGTGCTGCTCAATCAGATACATGGGAATCCGATTCTCATATATTTATAGCCAATTTTATTCCAGCTAAAAGTCATACTCTTTCAGGCTTTGTTTACGCCTTAGATTTTGAAGATGCGGCAGCCAATTCTTCAACAACCTACGGTCTGGAATATAAAGGCAAAATTGGTATCGTTTCATTGGCAGCAAGCTATGCAACTCAGTCTGACAATGCAGATAATCCGGTTTCTTACGATGCAGACTATATGGCTGCTGAAATTGGCTTGAACTTAGCGCCAGTTAATGTCTCGCTAGGTTATGAACTGCTAGGTAGTGATGACGGCGTTGCGGCCTTTAGAACACCATTGGCAACATTGCATAAATTTCAAGGTTGGGCTGACAAATTTTTGGGAACACCAGCAACTGGCATTGAAGATACTTATCTAAAAGTTGGCGGGAAAATAGGTAAGGCAAAACTTGCTGTTATTTACCACCAATTTGACTCTGACGAGGGCAGCATAGATTACGGTTCAGAAATTGATGCAGTAGTAACCTACCCGGTTAATAAGAATCTAACGGCACAACTAAAATATGCAGCTTATAATGCTGAAGATTTTAGCGTCGATACCGATAAAATTTGGCTTACTATGAACTTTAAATTTTAATCTAAACACAAGTCGCACTATCCACGGGAAGCAGATAAAATCTGCTTCCCTTTTTGAATTATAACCCTGACGGATCTAATGGCTGCAACTCCTACTCATAAGCCGGTACGCGTAATGCTTGTCGATGACCAAGCACAGCGGGCTAACCGCGTGGTAGAAAAACTACAATTAGAGGGCTTTGAAGTAGTTGCACTACTGCCATCTGCTGCTGGTCTATTGTTTCAAATAGAACAACTAAAACCAGAGATTATTTTGATCGATTTACAATCGCCAGGACGCGATGTGTTAGATAGCCTATCGATTATTAACGATCAAAACCCTATTCCTGTAGTGATGTATTCCCAACAAGGCGATGAAAAATATATTGAAGATGCTATTCGCGCCGGTGTTACTGCATATTTAATGGGTGACGTTGAAGCGAAAACTGTTACTCCCGCTATTAATGTGGCAATTGCTCAGTTCAAATCGTATCAATCGATGCGCCATGAATTAAACCAAACTCGAACTCAATTAGAAAAATTTTCTACTATTGATCAAGCCAAAAGATTATTAATGGAGCAACGTAAAGTGAGCGAAGAGGAATCTCATAAGGTATTGCGAAAGCTGGCAATGGATACCAATCAAACCATGTTGCAAGCCGCAAATTCTGTTATCCAAATTTTAAATAAAGCGTAAATAGAGTCTCAGATGAATATAAATACGATCAAAAATCTCCCCCCCGCTGAGTTAACAGACATAAATATTGGCTATATGCGCCTAGTTGATAGCGCACCATTAATTATCGCCAAAGAATTAGGCTTTTATGAAGACTTAGGATTAACTGTTTCCTTAGAACGTGAAATGTCGTGGGCAAACATTCGCGATAAGGCTATTGCGGGAATGTTCGACGCATGTCAAATGCTATCAGCCATGCCGCTGATGACAACACTTGGCGCCACTGGCATTCGGGCACCAATGATAACTGGCTTAGTCTTGTCACTAAATGGCGACGCCATTACCGTCTCGGCATCACTCTGGAGCAAACTACGCAAGCTTAATGTTGACACTCAAAGTGCACTTGGCAACGCTAAAGGATTAAAACAGATAGTCGATAACGACACCTCCGGTCAACTCACTTTCGCTACCGTACATTCATTTTCTAACCACACCATTTTACTCCGGCGCTGGCTGCAAGCGGGTGGAATAAATCCAAATACTGATGTGCGAATTATCGTATTGCCGCCTGAGCAGATGATAGATAGCTTAGCTCAAGGGGTGATTGACGGCTTTTGTGCCGGCTCTCCCTGGAGCACTATCGCGGTTGATTACGGCATTGGCATGATAGCAACTACCGGCTTTGACGTGTGGAACAACGCGCCAAGCAAGGTATTAGGGACACTTGAGTCGTGGCATAGAAAACACCCCACCACCCATTTGCGCCTGCGCTTGGCCGTAATGCAAGCCTGCCAGTGGCTAGAAGACTGGGATAATCGTGAAAAGGCGGTGGCTATAATTGGCGCTAGTGAATACTTAGATCTACCAGAGAAATACCTGCGTCCATCATTAACCGGGAAATTAGTACAAGATCGCACGACCCCTGCGCAACAACACGACAACTTTCATGTGTTCGCACGTTACTGTAGTGGCTTTCCTTGGCGCTCCCAAGCACAAACTATATTAACGGAATTTTCGCCTATGCTAGGTAAACCGATCGAAAAAGAAAAAATGGCAGCACTAGCACAACAATGTTTTCGTACCGATCTCTATCGTGAAGCAGCCACTAAATTAAATCAGCCGTATCCTATGCAAGACCATAAGCCAAAAGAACACCACAGCAGCCCTTGGATGCTCGGCGATATAGAGCTAGGTAGCGATCTAATGCTAGGTAACTAGTCGCACCTTATGGGTGCAAGCTAGCAGTAAATTCACTATTAAATAGCGCAGTTGATTTAAAACCTCGCAAAAAATGCCTACAAAACAACAATTCCTCTAATTTCCTCCACTAAAAAAAGCTGGCACAGTTCTTGTATTAACTTAGTTAACAACCAGTAACTATCACAATTTATTTGCAAGCCTTTCGGGTTGCACCGGGTAATGAAGCCCACCATGTTTTTTGCTATGCGAAAAACAGGTGGGCTTTTTTTATGGCTAAAACTTATAGGAAACCTTATGAAGATGTTAATCCACCACAAACAATGTCAATCAGTTATCCAGTGGGTAAGTAAAGCCTGCCTAATAACGTTGTCTTGCTCTACTTTCGCCCAAGTTGGCGAGCCGGAAAAAGACGAGCTGAGATTTGGCTTTATCAAGCTAACCGACATGGCTCCAATTGCGGTGGCCTATGAGAGAGGTTACTTTGAAGATGAAGGACTCTACGTAACCATAGAAGCACAAGCTAACTGGAAAGTATTACTAGATGGAGTCATCGACGGCAAGCTAGACGGCGCCCATATGCTAGCCGGCCAACCCTTAGCCGCCACTATAGGCTATGGCACCAAAGCACACATCGTTACACCGTTTAGCATGGATTTAAACGGTAACGGCATCACCGTATCAAATAGTGTCTGGGCTGAGATGAAGAAAAACATCCCACACGAAAACGGTAAGCCGGTTCATCCTATTAAAGCAGACTCACTAAAGCCAGTGGTTGACAGTTATCGAGACGCGGGCAAGCAATTTAAAATGGGCATGGTATTTCCAGTATCAACTCATAACTATGAATTACGTTACTGGTTAGCCGCAGGCAATATTCACCCTGGTTTTTATGCACCACACAAAGGTGATACTAGCGGCACAATCGACGCCCAGGCGCTGCTGTCAGTTACTCCTCCGCCACAGATGCCTTCTACTTTAGAAGCGGGAACCATTGACGGCTATTGCGTTGGTGAGCCATGGAATCAGCAAGCGGTATTTAAAGGTATCGGTGTTCCGGTTATTACCGACTATGAAATTTGGAAAAACAATCCTGAAAAAGTATTTGGGATGACCAAAGAATTTACTGAAAAATATCCCAATACCACAGTAAGAATTGTTAAGGCCATGTTGCGCGCCGCCAAATGGTTAGACGCAAACAACAATGCCAACCGCCCTGAGGCAGTAAAAATATTATCGCAAAGTAAATATGTGGGCGCTGATTACGAAGTTATTGCTAACAGCATGACCGGCACTTTTGAATATGAAAAAGGCGACATACGCGAAGTACCTGACTTCAATGTGTTCTTCCGCTACTTCGCTACCTACCCTTACTACTCAGATGCGGTTTGGTATTTAACGCAAATGCGTCGCTGGGGACAGATTAGTGAGCCTAAATCAGATGATTGGTATTTTGATGTAGCCAAGTCAGTTTACCGTCCAGACATCTACGCGACAGCAGCACAGGAATTAATTAGTGAAGGCTTAATGTCTGCTGAAGAATTTCCACCGCTGAAAACCGAAACTGGCTTTCGCTTACCGCAAAGTGAGTTCATTGACGAGATTGTTTATGACGGCACCAAACCAAATGCCTATCTAGAGAAATCTCCTAATGGGCTAAAAGCCGAAACACTTTAAGCCATAGATAGCGAAAACCTTTGACTCGTCAGGCCGCAAGGCCTGACGCGTTTTAAACAACCAAGGAATATCCATGCAATCTACTGCCACTGCTGAGTTTGAACCACGGTCTATTGTATTGACCAAAAATCAAGTTAAGCAATTTATCCAAAAACTAGTCAACGCTGCCCTGTTCCCCGCTCTAGGTATCGGGCTATTTTTGCTGTTATGGCAGTTTACTGCTACCAATATAGTGACATCTCTCGGTCAGTTTCCAGGACCAAGTGAAGTATGGACGCAGTCTAAGGGTGTAATGGCAGAACACTATGCTGAGCGAGAAAAAGAGCAGGCATTTTATGATCGTCAAGAAAAACGTAATGCGAAGAAACTAGCAACAAATCCAGCTGCAGTAGTAAAAATTCGAAATTACACTGGCAAAGCGACTTTTGTTGATCAAATCTTTACTAGTCTTTATACCGTTGGCTTCGGATTTTTTGTCGCCTCTGTTATCGCCATACCATTAGGTATTTTATGTGGCCTAAGCGATGCAGCTTATCGCAGTATCAACCCTATCATTCAAACGTTTAAACCCATATCGCCACTAGCATGGTTGCCGCTGGTTACCATGGTGGTATCGGCGCTATACGTTAGCGACGACCCAATGTTTGAAAAGCATTTTTAACATCGGCATTTACCGTCGCTCTATGCTGTTTATGGCCGACCGTTGTTAATACTATAGTCGGTGTATCTAGCATCGACAGAGACCTAATTAATGTTAGCCGCGTGCTAAGACTATCGCCTTTAGTCCACGTTAAAACTATTGTCATCCCCTCTTCTATTCCCCATATTTTTACTGGTTTGCGCCTGTCACTGGCAACTGGCTGGATGGTGTTGATTGCAGCTGAAATGCTGGCGCAAAACCCCGGTCTTGGGAAATTTATTTGGGACGAATTTCAAAATGGCTCATCCAATTCATTGGGTCGCATTATGGTCGCAGTATTAGTCATCGGCATTATTGGTTTTATTCTAGACCGCTTAATGCTGCTAGTTCAAAAACGCATTTCTTGGGACAAGCAAGCCACCTTGCGCTAACAAAACAGCGTTAACAAACACCGCACTAACGACATATTTTAAAGAGATACGGTTATGAAAGATTGTTACTTAGAAATTTCACAGGTGGGCATCGAATTCCCAACAGATGACGAGCCATTTAGAGCGCTGCAAAATGTCAACTTAGGCATTAATAAAGGAGAGTTTATTTCTCTTATTGGCCACTCGGGCTGCGGTAAGTCTACTGTACTGAATATTGTTGCCGGCCTATATGAGGCCAGCGAAGGCGGTGTAATTTTAGAGGGTAAGGAAGTCAATGAGCCGGGGCCTGATCGCGCCGTTGTGTTTCAAAACCACGCTTTACTGCCATGGCTAACTGTCTATCAAAACGTTGAACTAGCGGTTAAATGCGTATTCAAAAAAACTAAATCAAAAGCTGAAATTCGCCAGTGGGTAGAACATAACCTTGCCTTGGTGCATATGGATCACGCCATGAAAAAATTACCAGGCGAACTATCTGGTGGAATGAAACAACGGGTGGGTATCGCCCGCTGCCTAGCCATGCAGCCAAAAGTTTTATTGATGGATGAGCCATTTGGAGCATTGGATGCACTAACCCGCGCCCATCTGCAAGATTCATTAATGGAGATACAACAAAATCTTGATAATACCGTCATCATGATTACTCACGATGTTGACGAAGCAGTTCTGTTGTCGGATCGAATTGTGATGATGACCAACGGCCCCGCAGCTACCATTGGCGAAATACTAAAAATTGATTTGCCCCGCCCGCGCAACCGCGTGCAGCTTGCTGATGACCCAAAATTTAATGCTTACAGACAAAGCGTATTGAAGTTCCTATACGAAAAGCAATCCAATCCAGCAGACAAAAAAATGACAGAAACTGACTCCAGTGATGGCGGGAAAAAACCTGAACTAGTCGCCGTTAAAAAGTCATCCAATGAAGCCGCATAAGACAATATTAAGATTAGGGAAGAGAACATGTTAAATATAGTTGTAGTTGGAAATGGCATGGTAGGCCATCACTATGTAGAGACTTTAGCTAAATCTGAAGTAGCAGCCAAAATTACCGTGATAGGCGGCGAGCCCCGTCCAGCCTATGATCGTGTTCATTTATCTGAGTTTTTCTCTGGTCGTGCAGCAGAAGATTTGGCGTTAACAACACGTGAACATTATGAAAGCATTGGTGTTGACGCACATTTTGGTGACCCGATAAGTCGTATAGATAGAGATAATAAAACCGTTATTACTGAAGGCGGCAGGACCTTTAGTTATGACAAATTGGTTTTAGCAACAGGCTCTTATCCGTTTGTACCTCCGGTGCCAGGTCATGACCAAAAGCCGTGTTTAGTTTATCGCACCATTGATGACCTGGGCATGATTCAAGCACAATCAGAAGAAGCCAAAGTTGGTGTTGTGGTTGGCGGTGGTTTACTAGGGCTAGAGGCGGCTAACGCTATTAAAAATATCGGTCTTAAAACCCATGTGGTTGAATTTGCTCCCGGTTTGATGGGCGTGCAATTAGACGCTGGCGGCAGCGCCATGTTGCGCCGCAAGATTGAGGCACTGGGCGTTACCGTACATACTAGCAAAGCTACTGAAGTCATTGAGCCAGTGAAAGATGGTGACACCCGCCTCAGCATGAAATTTGCTGACGGCTCGCACCTTGATACCGATATGATTGTATTTTCTGCAGGCATTCGTCCTAGTGATCAACTAGCGCGCGACGCCGGTATAACCGTTGGCGAGCGCGGCGGTATAGAAATTGATTATCATTGTAAAACCAGTGATTCGGATATTTTTGCTATCGGCGAGTGCGCCTTATTCGGCGGTAGAATTTTTGGTTTAGTTGCACCAGGTTATCGCATGGCAGAATGCGCAGTTAGCCAATTAAGCGATGACAAAGTACCATTTCAAGGTGCTGACATGAGCACTAAGCTAAAACTAATGGGGGTTGATGTTGGCTCGCTTGGCGACGCCCATGGCAAAGAAGAAGGCTCTCTCACTTATACCTTTAGCGACGAGGGCATTGAAGTATACAAGCGTATTATTGTCAGTAGCGACGGTAAAAAATTACTGGGCGCTGTATTGGTTGGCGACTGCTCTGATTACGATACATTATTGCAGTATTTTCTCAATGCAATTGATTTGCCTGAAGATCCTGCCACGTTAATTCTACCTTACAACGCTGGCGCAGCACCTACTTTAGAGGTTGGCGCACTACCTAACACCGCAACTATTTGCTCATGCCATAACGTGAGTAAAGGCGACATTATTGACGCTATGGATGCTGGCGCTTGTTCGCTAGGCGATATTAAGTCTAGCACCGCGGCCAGCACCGGGTGCGGTGGTTGCAGCGCCCTACTGAAAACCTTAGTCGACGATGAAATGCTAGCCCGCGGCTTAGAAGTTAACACTGCTATTTGTGAGCACTTTGATTTCACTCGCCAAGATTTATTTAACATTATAAAAATTGAAGAGATTACCAGTTTTGAGCAATTAGTGACTAAGCACGGGAAGGGTATAGGCTGTGAAATTTGCAAGCCGGCAGTAGGCTCTATTTTGGCATCACTGTGGAACGACTATGTGCTTGATGACAAGCATGTGCCACTGCAAGATACTAACGATAATTTTCTTGCCAACATGCAAAAAAATGGCACTTACTCAGTAGTGCCTAGAATTGCAGCAGGCGAAATAACACCAGACAAACTAATTGTGTTAGGTGAGGTGGCAAAAAAATATAATTTATATACCAAAATTACTGGCGGACAGCGCATAGATTTATTTGGTGCAAGACTGCAACACCTACCCGCTATATGGGAAGAGTTAATTGACGCCGGTTTTGAAACAGGCCATGCCTACGGTAAAGCACTGCGTACAGTTAAGTCTTGTGTTGGCAGTACTTGGTGCCGCTATGGCGTGCAAGACAGTGTTGCCATGGCCATCTATGTGGAAAATCGCTACAAAGGCTTGCGCTCTCCGCACAAACTAAAGTCAGGTGTATCCGGCTGCACCCGCGAATGCGCTGAAGCTCAATCTAAAGACTTTGGCATTATCGCTACCGAAAAAGGCTGGAACCTATTTGTCGGCGGCAACGGCGGGATGAAACCGCGCCATGCAGATTTATTTGCTATCGACTTAGACGACGAGACACTGATTAAATACATTGATCGATTTTTGATGTTCTATGTTCGCACCGCCGATAGATTACAACGAACATCGGTGTGGCTAGACAACTTAGACGGTGGTCTAGAGTATTTAAAACAAGTAGTTATTGAAGACTCTCTTGGTATTGCCGACGAATTGGAAGCGCAAATGAACCGTATTGTTGGCACCTATCAGTGCGAATGGAAAACGACTATTGCTGATCCAGACAAACTCAAACGCTTTAAACAATTTGTAAACTCGAATGCAGATGATGAGCAAATTGTCTTTATTCAAGAACGTGGCCAGCCGCGCCCTGCTAGCGAAGAAGAAAAACTCTCCCTTGAAAAGATCGCTTAAGAGATACCCCAATGAATAATACACAAGAAAAACTATCTATCGTCACCGTTTGCCGCCAATCGGAGTTAGTAGTAGATTCGGGAATCAATGCTTTAATAGATGGGCAGCAAGTTGCACTATTTTACGTAACCAAACCGGAACCCAAGGTATATGCCATTGGCAACTGGGACCCGATCGGTAAAGCCAATGTGTTATCGCGGGGCATTATTTGCGATATAGATGGCCGCATAACGGTGGCATCACCGTTATATAAACAACATTTCGACTTAACTACTGGTCAATGTCTTGAAGACGATAGTGTATCGGTACCGATCTATGACGCCAGTATTGTGGTTGAGCATGTGCAGATAACTCTATAAAACCAGATGCCAAATACCTGCACAATAAAAACAACATGCCCTTATTGCGGCGTAGGCTGTGGCGTTGAAGCGACGCTTAAAGACGACCGTTTAATAGCGGTTACTGGTGATAAATCTCATCCCGCTAACCTCGGCAAGCTATGCGTAAAAGGCACCGCATTAAACGAAACCATGGGGCATCATGGCCGCCTATTAGCACCACAGATTGATGGCATAGAAGTCGACTGGCCTACCGCTATCGACACGGTAGCAAGCAGACTGACAGCGATTCGTGAGCAACATGGGCCAAATGCAATCGCATTTTACTTGTCAGGCCAACTCCTTACTGAAGATTATTATGTCGCCAACAAACTAGCTAAAGGTTTTATTGGCACTGCTAATGTCGACACCAATTCACGGCTTTGTATGTCATCGGCTGTTGCTGCCTACAAGCGCGCCTTTGGCAATGATCTGGTGCCCTGCAGTTATGAAGATATTGATCATTGTGAATTACTGATATTAACCGGCTCCAACGCGGCATGGACGCATCCAGTGCTATACCAGCGCATGGTGGCGGCTAAGAAACAAAACCCTAAAATGAAAATAGTGGTTATCGACCCACGTCGCACGGCTAGTTGTGATATCGCAGATCTACACTTAGCGATTGCCCCCGGATCAGACGGCTTCATTTTTAATGGTTTACTCAACTATCTGGCTAGTGACAAAAAATTAGACAATCAGTATATTAGCGATCATACCCAAGGCTTTGACGCTGCACTAAATGCCGCCGCTGAGTTAACTATTGAAGCCGTAGTAGCTAACACCGGCGTTAGTGAAGCCGACATAGTGACATTTTATCGATGGTATGCAGATACAGCGAACACCATTAGTTTTTATTCAATGGGAATAAATCAGTCTGCAACCGGCACCGATAAATGTAATGCCATTATAAACTGTCATTTAGCCACCGGCCGAATTGGCAAGATTGGCGCTGGCCCTTTTTCCATTACTGGCCAACCCAATGCTATGGGCGGACGTGAAGTTGGCGGCCTAGCCAATATATTAGCCGCACATATGGACTACTCATTTGACAATATAGCCCTAGTATCCGAATTTTGGCAGAGCAAGTCTGTCAATACGATGCCGGGATTAAAAGCGGTAGATTTATTTGATGCAGTAGCAACAGGCGAAATAAAAGCCATTTGGATTATGGGTACAAACCCCGTTGTCAGTATGCCCAATGCCGATAAGGTGAAAGCCGCGTTAGAAAATTGTGACACTGTCATCGTATCTGATTGCGTCGAAGAAACAGACACCACAGCAACTGCGAATATATTACTGCCAGCTACCGGCTGGGGTGAGAAATCAGGCACTGTAACTAATTCAGAAAGACGCATCTCCCGCCAACGCAGCCTGGAACCAGCAGCAGGGCAAGCCAAAGATGATTGGTGGATACTGGCAAGCGTTGCTAAAAAAAATGGGGTTTGGTGCTAGCTTTTGTTACCGGACAGCTAGAGATATTTTTATTGAACATGCCCAACTCAGTGGTTTTAAAAACAACGATAGTCGATTTTTTGATATTAGCGGTTTAGCCAACTTGTCTGAGCAAGAATACGATTTACTTAAGCCCATTCAATGGCCGGTAAAAGATCAGTCAAGTAATGGTGTTGTCCGCTTGTTTGAAGATGGCATATTCAACACCGACAATGGCAAAGCGAATTTTGTTAGCGTAAAAGCCGCGCTACCCAACAGCAAGCTCAATCGATTGTGGCTTAATACTGGCCGCCTGCGTGATCAATGGCACACCATGACCCGAACTGCGCGCGCGCCACGCTTACTAGACCACAGCGACCAGCCGTTTGCCTCTCTCAATCCGACCACGGCAAAGCAACTAGATATTCAGCAAGATCAGTTAATCCAACTTTCATCCAAATATGGCAATGCACTAGTTATTGCCAATATCGACAGCGATGTTGAAACAGAACAGGTTTTTGCGCCAATACACTGGAATGATCAATTCAGTGGCAATGCCCGCATTGATAGTTTGGTTGCGCCTATTACTGACCCGATATCTGGTCAGCCCGAACTAAAATATACGCCGATAGAGATAACCGCGGTGGCAGCACCAAAATGGGCTAGCATAGTGACTCGCCGTAAGATTAATTGTGATAGTTTTATTTATTGGTCTTGTTCAAGTCTGGTCCAAAACAGCGGTTATCTCTACCACGTAGCGCTTGAAGAAGATTTCAATTGGCAACAATATATTTCTGCCAATACCTCGACAACCATTGCTTATGATCATTTTTCTAATCCGCTAATCGGTGACGAACGTTTTATTTGTAATAATAATCAACAGCTAGAAATGGCTATCTACTGCCACCGAGACAAACGCCAGTTGCCACAGAGAACTTGGCTAAAAGGCCTATTTGAGAAGTCATTATTAGGTACCACTCACTGGTCGATGTTAACTGGAGAAGAATACCAGCTGCGCAGCACCAGCAGGCATATTTGTAGTTGTTTTAAAGTTAGCGAAGGCGCCATCATCAACGCTATTAACAATGGCGCCAGCACCCAAAAAACGCTTGGTCATGAGCTTAAATGCGGCACTAATTGTGGTTCATGTATTCCTGAACTTAATGAGCTAATACGTCAGTATAAAAACTTTGCAGCGGCTTAATGTAGCCTATCGCTACTGATCTATCTCCCACTCTATATTCACCGTTACTGAATAAGAATTTTCGCCTGCGGCAACCGGTACTGAATCAGACATTGCTTCAGCCGCAAATCTAGCTTTCATCATTGGCACTGGCCGGCCACCACGAGAGCTTTCTGTAATACTAAGTACCTTACCCAGTTTGACGCCAGCAGCATTGGCTAAGGTATTGGCTTTCTCTATTGCGTCTTTCACAGCCGCCTCACGCGCGGCGACTATCGCTTGCTTAGGATTATCGTTGGCAAATTGAATATTGCCGCCAGTGTTAACCCCGAGCGTTACGACTTGATCAAGAATATCGCCCACGCTCGTTAAATCGCGAATGCGAATGGCTAAATTATTACTAACGGTATAGCCAGTAATACTGGGCGATTTACGCTCTTGGCCATTTTTATGTGGCGGATAGTAATAGCGCGGTGAAATATTAAGGTTAGCGGTTTGTAGGTCTTTATCCTGAATACCCTTAGCTTGCATGGCTGCCAGCACTTTAGCCATAGCCTCGCTATTGACTGTCAATGCATCTCTAGCGGTTTTAGCTTCTCTCACCACACCAACATTGATCATGGCAATATCAGGCGCTATCGCTATCTCTCCTTCGCCGCTAACACGTATTGTTGATAGCCTTTCTTCACTGTAAGCGGAATATGAAAAAAGTAATGCCAGCGCCGCAACTATAGTTATTCGACTATATATTTGAGAAGTCATATACACATCCTTTATGGGGTTATTGAATAATTATAAAGCCAGTTTCCAACATTCGTCGGTTTGAGACAACGGCGTAAATATACCTATGAGATAGATTAACCTTAGTGAGAGACTCACTTTTGTAACTCAGACCACATATGATAATGGCAATTATTTTTGGCTCAGTTGCTTGTGTTACTCTTGATAACTTGATAACTGCCTCCATTATTATGATTGTAAAAATCGGAGATATGCGATGGAAATCACTTTTCTACCCTGGCACTGGATTGTATTTGGTGTTGTTTTAATTATTAGCGAAGTTTTTTTAGCCAGCTTCTTTATTGTTTGGTTCGGGGTAGCAGCGGTTGCTGTGGGCATCGTTTTGTATATTGTTCCCGGGCTTGACCCAATGTGGCAAGTTTTCCTATGGGCAATTGTATCCTCGTTATTAGCAATTGGCTGGTTTAAGTACTTTAAACCTAGAGCCGGATTTAATGACAACTCACAAATTACCCAACAAGATATTCAAGGTGAGGTTGGCATTGTACTAACCCCGCCTATTGGTGAGAAAAAAGGTCGACTCCGTTTCCCTGCGCCGGTGTTAGGGGTAGATGAATGGGAAATACAATGTGATATCGAGCTAGAGATTGGTGATCGCGTGGAAGTGATCGACATCACAAGCAATGTTTTATTAGTCAAAAAGCACTAACAATTTTATTAATCGGAGAAAATCATGAGTTCAGGCTTAATTGTCACATTAGCAATATTTGCTTTTGTAGTTATCACTGCATTAAAGGGCGTACGACAGGTGCCACAAGGCTCCAAGTGGATTGTACAACGTCTTGGTAAATATCATGCATCGTTGATGCCGGGGTTAAACTTCATCATTCCCTATGTTGATGACGTTTCTCATAAAGTAACCACTAAAGACATTGTGATGGATATTCCGTCACAAGAAGTTATTACTAAAGATAATGCGATATTGGTTACTAATGCAGTTGCCTATATCAATATTAGCGCACCCGAGAAAGCAGTATATGGTGTTGAAGATTATGTGATTGCTATCCAAACCCTAGTACAGACCTCCTTGCGTTCAATCGTCGGTGAGATGGCATTAGATGAAGCGCTATCTTCGCGTGAGTATATTAAGGCAAAACTAAAAGCTGCTATTTCAGATGATATTTCTGATTGGGGTATCACGCTGAAGACGGTTGAGATTCAAGACGTCAATCCATCCAGTACTATGCAACATGCTATGGAAGAGCAAGCAGCCGCTGAACGAGCCAGACGAGCCACCGTAACTCGCGCCGACGGCGACAAGCAGGCTGCAATTTTAGACGCACAAGGAAAACTAGAAGCTTCTAAGTTAGAAGCGGAAGCGCAAATTATTCTGGCGCAAGCCAGTCAGAAATCTATCGAGCTAGTAACTGAGGCAATTGGTGAGCGTGAAATGCCGGTAGTTTATTTATTAGGCGAGAAATATATTAATTCGCTAGGGTCTTTAGCAAAATCAGACAATGCTAAATCTGTTGTCTTCCCAGCCGATATACCAGCCGCTATTCAAGGCTTAATGGGTAAAAAGTAAGCTATAAAAAAACAGTCAAAAAAAGGGAGCCAAAGTAATTTGGCTCCCTTTTTAGTCGCTCTAATCTACATTAAAACTATCTAGACTAAAGCTCCTTATCTGACGGCTATTTAGTCAAGCCCATCGCATGATCAATAATGTGGAAGATCTCATTTTGTTCTATTACGCCGTTTACCAAATGCGACCAAGGGCCAACAGCAAACAAAGCAACATCTTCACCACTATGGGTTTCTGAACTCATTTCTATTGCTGTCTCCTGCAAATAATTATCGTTCAACACTTCCTCTTCAGTAACCTCTTTACGTCCATCGGTAGTAGCATTCGGTCCGTTATGATAACCCAAAGTTGTATAAGGCTTACCGTCGGCGGCATTAGTATATTCGCGCGAACCACCGTCACTCCAAGCAACAAAACCTAAAATAGGATTGCCGCGTTCGGGGTAGCCAGCAATGGTGAAGACATGAGAGTGGTCGGCAGTTACTAATATTAAGGTCTCATCCAAATTCACTGTTTCAACCGCAGCTTGCACAGCGCGAGAAAACTCTTGAGCGTCTGTTAAAGCACGATAAGCATTGGTCGCATGATGAGCATGATCAACTCGACCACTTTCTACCATCAAAAAATAGCCATCTTTATTGCGGCTTAATACATCAATTGCTGAAGCCGTCATTTCAGTTAATGACGGTTCTTGCGTTGCACTTCTGTCGGCCTCAAACGCCATATGTTTACTGCTAAATAAACCGAATAGTTTGTCGTTAGTTTTTGTAGCCTGACTCAACTCTTCAGCATTAGTCACAAAGGCGCCATCAGTATATTTCTGCTGCCATTCATCAACTAGGTCTCTGCCATCTTTTCGCTCGCCACCATCATCATTAGGATAAAAATAGCGCTTACCACCGCCAAGAGCTACATCAATGCCGTCACCGATTGAAAACTGAACCAGTTGCTGTGCAATATCTTGACAGCCAAGAGCACTTTTATCGGCCGGAACATTTGCATCTGCCTCCCAGTCACGGGTCGGTGAATGGGCATAAACTGCAGCCGGAGTCGCATGAGTAATTGAGGCGGTTGACACTACGCCGGTTGCCAAGCCTTTTGCTTCGGCAATCTCAGCGATAGTTTTAGGAAAATCTTTGCTTGGACCGTAACATTCATTTTCTTGATCAGCCGCCTGAGAAATAACGCCAATCGCTGTTTTTATCCCTGTATTCATAGCACTTGCGGTACCGGCTGAATCCGGTACTTGGGCGTCGGTATTATAAGTTTTAACTAAAGCTAAGCTAGGAAAAGCCTCAAACGACAAACTGTTTTCTTCACCTGTCTCGCCCCTACTCTGACCGTCATATATACGTGCGGCAGTAATGGTTGAAATACCCATACCGTCAGCAATAAATAAAATAACGTTTTTAGCTTTATTAGTATTGAGTGGGATATTAGCGCGCTGGGCGACTGCCGCTTGGCCCTGGCTATACCATTCATTAGTCTTTGGATGCTCACTAACATCAACAGTTGCATTATCCTGTGGTGAATCTAATGAAACTTCGGAATCAACCGAAGTACAGGCCGTCAAGGTCGCAGCTGTCGCCAAAATTAATAATTTATTCATCACAAATTCTCTCATTATAATCAAGCATGTTTCGATAATGGCGCAAACCCCAGCCAATTAATATTGCCGCCAGCGGATACATAATAGCCGACACCGTCGCTATTGATTTACCTAAAGCTAAGTCCTCACCATAAACAAAGTCAGTAAAAAATGCGACAAAACTACCACCCAAAGCCAAGCCAAATAAATTGGTTAAAAACAACAATAAGGCAGCAACCTGCGCGCGCATCCGATTAGGAGTAATAATCGCTAAACCGGCTACCGCTACACCAAAGTGGGTGTAGTGAATAAAGATAACCGGCCAAGTGAGCAGTAAAGCATATTCTGACTCAGGCATTAATGGCGCAGCCACGGCAGGCATCATGGCGATTAGAGCCGCCAGCATAACCACTCGCATATTGGCATCCTTATAGCCAAATTTTTCAAGCAAGGTAGCGAAAAATGCGCCGCAGAGTGTGCCCGCAGTACCTGCTATTAAAAAGATAGAACCAAGTGAATTTCCGGCTTCGGTTTTAGGCATGGCATAGCTGCGTTGCAAAAATTCGGGAAACCAAGTAAGCGTGCCATAGCCTATAATAGACATGGCCGACACCCCCATCATTAAGGCGGTATAGACTTGCCAATGCTGCTTTAAGAATGCCAAAACTTCTTTGACTGGAACTTCTTTGCCACTATCTTGCGCATTCGCTTTTCGCCGTGGCGGCTCTTTTACAAACAGCAACAACAATACTATTAACAAGCCTGGCAGACCTACTGCCACGAAAGTTGCCTGCCATGCACTAAACTGGCCTAATATCGGCAACACCAGCTCATCTAAACCAGCAAAGTATTCATAGACCTGGCCGCCGACAATGTAAGAACTACCACTGCCGATGGTTATACCGGTGGCAAAAACTGCAGTGGCCCAGCGCAATCTATTGGGTGGAAAATAGTCACTAAGCAAAGAGTATGTTGGCGGCGATAATGCCGCCTCGCCCACGCCGACACCAATTCTGGTAACAAATAAACTACCGAAACTTCTCGCCAAACCGCAAGCGACGGTCATTATGCTCCAAAAAAATACGCCGCCAGTGATAATCCATTTACGGCTGTATCTGTCGGCTAGCCAGCCGATAGGTAAACCCAAAAATATATAAAAAATCGTAAAAGCCCAGCCATGCAAAATACTGAATTGGAAATCGGAAATTTCAAATTCTTGCCTAATCGGCCCCACCAACATTGCTAGTACATTGCGATCTATAAACGACAAAATATAAGCCAGCAATAATACTACTAGCACATAAATAGAATAACGCCGAGCCGGATAGGGCTGTTGCTGAGATGACATCGCTTAACTATTTATCTCATCAATTTGCTGGCAGCGTAAACACTTTATTACTTCGGGCTGAATGGATAAGCGCTCAAATCCAATCGCGTCGCCGCAAGCCTCGCACCAACCATAATCATCGTCTGATATTTTTAATTGCGCTGCGTGTAATTGTTTTATTTTCTCTATTGCTTGGCGTTCACCGGCTTTTGCTATTTGCTGCTGCGTAATCGCATCAATTCGAGACACCCTGCCGATACTTTGCTGATCTAACACAACTGGCTCTGCTTGCTCATGTAAGCTATCTATTCGAACTGTGAACTCATGTAATTGATTGTTAATTAGCAGGGCTAACTGATCAATTTGCTGAGGCGTTAGTTCTTTATTCATACTAGCTGACAGCCGGTAATACTTGTTTAGCAAAAGGGATGGTGATTCGGCGCTGCTGATTAAGAGAGGCTTTGTCTAGCTTATCAAGACCATTTATTAAATAAGTCATATCGCGCTGACCGTGGCGCAACATATAACGCACCACCTCATTATCTAACTGCATACCACGTATTTTTGCACGCAACTGCAATGCAATTTGTTTATCCTCATCAGCTAGCGACTGAATCTTTAAGACTAAGAATTGAGCTAGGCGAGACTGTAAATCAGGCAGCTTCAATGCCAATGCTTTAGGCGCACAATTTGCTGAAAACACCACATACCCGCCAACAGCCAATACCCGATTATACAAATTAAAAATTTCATGCTCCCACAAGTCATTACCAGCAATAGTGTCAATGTCATCTAAACATAAGACTTGCTGTGATTCTAAACCCTCAAAAATCTCACTCGGGTCATACAGCTGCATATCGGCAAGCGGCAGGTACACTACGGATAAGCCAAGCACATCGGCCTGGTGACACACTGCTTGCAATAAATGTGACCGACCACTGTTAGCACTGCCATAGAGATAAATAATGCTATCGGTTTCTTCACGTAAACTACCACTAAGCGTATTTAGCGTTAATTTATTAGCGTCGCTGGTATAAAAACTGTCGAAGGTGGCCTCATCATTCAGACCAACAGATAAGGTAAGCTGCTGCATTAAGACAACCTTACTTGAGCAAAAATTATTGCTGATGATTTAAAATTAACAAGCGCCCTAGTTAACGCCATTGGTATACCAAACTGTTATCACTAACCGCCTCGTCACTACCTTCTGCGGTTGGCACTGGCACCAGGCGCTTATTTAAGCTAATAAGCTCTTCAAGCTTGGTGCGGTTAGCGGTCAACCCGAGGGTAAACTCAAACACATCACCTTTAATGCTACTCAAGGCAACATCACTAACGGCAATTAGCTGTTTAAAATAAAATAACAAAGTCCCGTAATCTTCAAACGAGCTAACGCCTACTATTTTAACCTTTGCCACATTACCTTGGTCGGTGCTGATCAAGGCATAACGTGACGACATCAACTCTGCCACCGCATCAATTGGACCGTTAATACAATTTGCTAATACTTCGCACTCGCTATCCCAATAAGTGGATCCATCACTAAAATTGTATTCCCAAGCGACTCTCCACTTGCCATCAGAAGTTCCTAGTAACCGCCCAAGCAGCGTACCGCTAACATCATAACGCTGGGACGCCAAGGCAATCGCATCAGGATCTGCTGCCCACAATGAATCCAAACTTACAGTCGCTTGTTCTTGTAAATCATACACTGGCCAAACAAGTGGCAACCCACGTCTAGCTGCACTTTCCTCGACAATTTGCCTGAGCTCGGTTTCATCATCCCCTAGCGGCAGTCTGCGCCCCGCCAAATCATCAACCACCAACCACACCAATGTTGCCGGGCGATCTTCAGCCCAGATAGGTTCGTTACTCGCTCGCAATAAATCCAATATTGCTGGTTTTCTAAATTGCAGCTCTAAAGTATAAGGCAGCGGCTGAAGGCCCTCGATACTACTGTCCGCCGATGGCGGCGTTTTTTGATAGGAAAACTTATTTAAATAGCGCGCTGCATTTTTTATTGCCCGCTGAATATCGCTATTTAGCAGCACAGTGCTACTGCCAGATACTCTAATCAACACTGGCGCCATGCCAGTTGCTGCTGCCTCGCTGCGGGCAATTGCTTGCTGATCAGCGACGGCAACGCTCTCAACATATAAGTTTTCAACAGGGTTGGCTGCTGCATTAATTGCTACAACTGCAGACAAAGCCATGCCACAAAGCAGCAAAAGGCGGGTAATGAACAAATTATTCTCCATATGAGTACTGTTAAAACGCACTAGGCCGCCATTCTAGCAGTGATTTAAAGCTTGGAACAAAAACCAATTCAAATTATGGTGCAGCGCCTGTCCACCTGCTAAAATAGCGACGCCTTTTTAACCAACCCCCATGGAACATTTGAATGAGCAAGTCTGAAGCATCACCTTCTTTGAGCTATAAAGACGCCGGCGTAGATATCGACGCTGGCAATGCACTAATCGAACGTATTAAACCCCATGCAAAACGTACATATCGCCCCGAGGTTATGGGTAATTTAGGTGGTTTTGGTGCCTTGTGTGAAATCCCTGAGGGCTACAAACAACCCGTGTTAGTGTCTGGCACCGACGGTGTTGGTACAAAATTACGCCTAGCCTTAGAAATCGGCAAGCATGACACTATTGGTATCGACTTGGTATCTATGTGCACTAACGACCTAATCGTCACCGGCGCTGAACCACTATTCTTTTTAGATTATTACGCCACTGGCAAGCTAGATTTGGATACGGCAACGGCTGTTATCAGTGGCATTTCAACCGGCTGTGAGATCTCAGGCTGTGCACTTATAGGCGGTGAAACCGCTGAAATGCCTGGTATGTATGAAGGTGAAGACTACGACTTAGCCGGTTTTTGTGTCGGCGTGGTGGAAAAGTCTGAATTAATTGACGGCAGTACCGTTAAATCAGGTGACGTACTTTTAGGTATCGCCTCTAGCGGCCCTCATTCAAATGGTTACTCACTAATTCGTAAAGTTTTAGAAGTCAGCGGTGAATCGGTAGACTCTCCATTTGGCGACAGCACCTTAGGTGAAACCCTGCTCACCCCCACCCGTATTTATGTGAAAGCATTGTTAGCACTTATTAAAGCTATGCCAGTTAAAGCCCTGGCTCATATTACTGGCGGTGGTTTGCCTGAAAATTTGCCTCGTGTTTTACCCGAAGGCACCAAAGCAGTGGTAGATACCAATAGCTGGCAGCAACCAGAAATTTTTGGCTGGCTACAAAAAAACGGCGGTATAGAAGACTTTGAAATGCTGCGCACCTTTAACTGCGGTGTAGGTATGGTAGCTTGCGTCGATGCAGAAAACGTTGATGCCGCAATTGCACTATTAGCCGAACAAGGCGAGCAAGCATGGGTATTGGGCAGTATTAAAGACAAAACTGATGATGAAGACGCGATAGAACTGGTTTAGTCCATTGCAGGCTAATAGTCAAAATCAGCGCTACCGAGTAGCGGTATTAATCTCTGGCAGCGGCAGTAATCTGCAAGCTATTATTGATGCGGCTAATTCTAGCGATACGACTAATCTTGGCTATCAAATTTGTGCGGTAATTTCTAACCGGCCAGATGTCAAAGGTTTGGAGCGTGCTGCCAAAGCTGGCATAGATCGAGTCACTTTAGACCACAAATTGTATCCAACACGTGAAGCTTTTGACGAAGTACTCGCCAATACCTTGGATGGCTACAAACCTGATTTAATCGTGCTGGCAGGCTTTATGAGAATTCTTAGTGATGGCTTTGTAAAACAGTTTAAAGGCAAGTTGATCAACATTCATCCGTCGCTACTGCCTAAATACCCCGGTTTAAATACCCACCAGCGCGCTTTAGACGCTGGTGATAGCCATGCCGGTTGTGCAGTCCATTTTGTGAGTGAAGAACTCGACGGCGGCCCGGTAATTATTCAAGCGCAAACTGATATAACACGCTGCAACAGTGCGGTAGAGGTTGCGCAACAAGTGCTAGTCTTGGAGCACAAAATTTATCCTATTGCGGTAGCTTGGTTTGCCAATGGCCGCCTAAAGATTGACAATAACCACAGCTTTTTAGATAACAAACAACTACCCGCTAGCGGATATATTGTTAGCTAGTATTTTTTATCCGCAACCTAGGTTTTATTATGCCCTCAGAACAACTTCCCTCTACCGACGAATACTATATGGGTATAACCCTTGCTGTACGCGAGAAGGCGAACTGCACAGGCAACCGTGTGGCGGCAACTATCGTAAAGGGTAACCGGGTAGTTTCTACTGGCTATAACGGCACTCCGTCAGGCATGACCAATTGCCTAGATGGTGGCTGTCTGCGTTGCGACAATCCTAATCAACAGTTTGAATCTGGTACCGGCTACGATTTATGTATTTGTGTTCATGCCGAACAAAATGCTTTGTTGGCAGCGGCGCGCTTTGGGATATCTGTTGAAGGCGCCACTATGTACACCTCTATGCAACCTTGCTTTGGCTGTGCAAAAGAATTACTGCAAGCCAAAGTAAATACAGTAATTTACCTGCATCCGTGGATACCACATGATCCCAATCCAACAATGGATAGACTAAAAAAAGCTGAGTATGAAAAAATCGCTTCTCAAATGACAATGAAAAGAATCGACTATATTGACCCTCGCGCCGAATGGGCCGTTACTACCTTACGCAACTTGTAGTGGTCAAGTAATTTTGGACATTGAATAAGGTTTTTCTTCAGCTATCGCTGGAGCTAAACCCTGATTAAATGTATGCGGCCTTTGGTAATTATAGTACCCCATCAAGTAAC
>JBKEHH010000005.1:0-263150 GCA_046710535.1 Pseudomonadales bacterium | reverse complement strand
GGCACCTTCCACTGGGGTACCTTTTTACGCGCCATTGGCCCGGAGACTTGGAATGCAGCCTATGTACAACCTAGCCGGCGTCCTACCGATGGCCGCTACGGCGAAAACCCTAACCGTTTACAACACTACTACCAATTCCAAGTAGTGATGAAACCATCGCCCGCTAATATTCAAGAATTATATCTTGGCTCGCTTGCATGCCTAGGTGTTGATACCGGTATTCACGATATTCGCTTTGTAGAAGACAACTGGGAATCACCCACGCTAGGGGCTTGGGGTTTAGGCTGGGAGATTTGGCTTAATGGCATGGAAGTCACTCAGTTCACCTATTTTCAGCAAGTTGGCGGGCTTGAATGCTATCCAGTGACCGGCGAAATTACCTACGGTCTAGAGCGTATTGCCATGTACTTACAAGGCGTCGACAGCGTTTACGACTTGGTTTGGACTAACGGCCCAGAAGGCCCTGTCACCTACGGTGATGTATTCCACCAAAACGAAGTAGAGCAATCTACTTACAATTTTGATCATGCCAATGTGCTCGCTTTGCTTACTGCCTTTGACGAATGCGAAAGTGCCAGTCAAAAATTAATTGCAGCGGGCCTGCCGTTGCCAGCCTACGAGCAAGTATTGAAAGCGTCACACCAATTTAATTTACTCGACGCACGTCATGCGATATCAGTAACTGAGCGCCAGCGTTTTATTTTGCGCGTCAGAACTCTTGCTCGCGCCGTAGCGCAAAGCTATTTTGACGCACGCGCAAAATTAGGCTTTCCGCTGGCCCCAGAACATTTGCGTGAAGAAGCGCTGGCAACTATTGCCAA
Organism: Pseudomonadales bacterium; assembly: GCA_046710535.1. Taxonomy (GTDB): domain Bacteria; phylum Pseudomonadota; class Gammaproteobacteria; order Pseudomonadales; family CAWVSB01; genus CAWVSB01. The sequence continues at coordinate 262,329 of JBKEHH010000005.1, read as the reverse complement.
CCAAGCGGCAAAGCAAGCTAGTAAGGAGGCCATATAATGAGCGCGCAAGATTTTATTGTTGAGATTGGCATAGAAGAGCTGCCGCCAACGGCGCTGAAAACATTGTCACTAAGTTTTACGGCTGCTATTGCAGCTGGCCTTACAGAAGCAGAGTTAAGCTTTACTAGCAGCAAAGGGCTATTAGCCGCACCGCGCCGCTTAGCGTTTGTAGTCAAAGGTTTAGCAGAGCAAAGCCCTCAGAAAGAAATAATTGCTTGGGGCCCTCCAGCAAAAATCGCTTTTGATGATGATGGCAAACCCGACAAAGCAGCTATCGCCTTTGCTAACAAAAATGGCATTGCTGTAGCAGACTTAAAAGTTGAAAACGATGGCAAGCAAGACAAGTTGTGTGCGCGAAGTACTCAAACCGGCAGTAAAGCGGTAGATGTTCTACCAGGAATTGTGCAAAACGCATTAGACCAACTGCCAATAGCAAAACGTATGCGTTGGGGTGCCAGCCGCACTGAGTTTGTCCGGCCGGCCCATTGGGTTGTCATGTTATTTGGTAGTGAGGTTATACCAGCAACCATTCTCGGGATTGATTCAGGCAACCAAAGCCGCGGCCATCGTTTTCATTGTAATGAAGATATTATTATTAATAATGCGACCGATTATGAAGCGGCTCTTAAAAGCGCTTATGTGATTGTTGACTACCAAGTACGTCAAGCAATGGTAGCCGCGCAAGTTAAAGCTGAAGGCGAAAATATTGGCGGACATGCTGTTATTGGCGAAGATTTATTAGACGAGGTTACCGGCTTAGTTGAATGGCCTGTTGCCTTAACCGGCAGCTTTGAAAAGCGCTTTTTAGACGTTCCAGCAGAAGCGTTGATTTCATCGATGAAAGAACATCAAAAGTATTTTCATGTTGAAGACGCCAATGGCGAATTAATGCCGAATTTTATTACAGTTGCCAACATTGAAAGCAAAGATCCAGCGCAAGTGATTAGCGGTAACGAGCGAGTCATTCGCCCGCGCTTAGATGACGCTGCGTTCTTTTTTGCCACCGATAAAAAGACGAATTTGGGCCAGCGTGTAGAGCGCTTAAAAACTGTTGTATTCCAAAAACAACTGGGGACAACTTACGAAAAAACTCAGCGTATAGCTAAATTAGCCGCCTATATAGCACAACGAATTAACGGCAACACCGACTACGCCCAGCGCGCGGGTCAATTATGTAAAGCCGACTTAGTCTCTGATATGGTTTTAGAGTTTGACAAAATGCAGGGTATAGCCGGTATGTATTATGCGCTTAACGATGGCGAAGAAATTGAGGTTGCCAATGCTATCCGCGAGCAATACCTGCCTAAATTTTCTGGTGACAAGCTGCCAGAGACATTAACCGGCTGCGCTGTAGCACTAGCTGACCGCCTTGATACCTTAGTCGGTATTTTCGGTATTGGTCAAATTCCGTCTGGTTCTAAAGATCCATTTGCGCTACGCCGCGCTGTATTAGGCTTTATCCGTATTATCAGCGAAAAACAGTTTTTGGCTTTGGATATTAATAGCTTACTGACAGAGGCTAAAAATAATTTGGTAGGGAAAATCAGTAATGACAATGTAGTCGCTGATGTAAATAGCTTTATTATGGACAGGTATCGCGCTATTTATCAAGATCAAAATATTGCTACCGATACCGTGATGGCGGTACAAGCGGCAATTAAAGCTAGCGGTGAACATAACCCCTATGACTTTGATTTACGCATTCAAGCGGTGCAAAGCTTTAGGGCATTGCCAGAAGCAACAGCGCTAGCAGCGGCTAATAAACGGGTACAAAATATTTTAGCTAAGCAGGGCGACGACATTGCTGCTACTGATGTAAACCCTGAATTGTTTAACTCTGCTGCCGAAATCAATCTATTTGAGCAAATATCTACTTTAACTAGCGCTGTTGCAAAGCTTACTCAAAATCGTGAATACACCAGTGCGCTAACTAAACTGGCGGCACTTAAAGATAGCGTTGATATGTTTTTTGACGATGTAATGGTAATGGATGACGATATAGCTGTGCGGACTAACCGGGTTAATTTATTGCGCGTGCTGAATCAGCAATTTATTCAAATTGCCAACATATCAGTACTACAAAATTAGGTTAGTAAGCTAAGCATGAAAATTATCATTCTCGATCGCGACGGAGTCATTAATCAGGACTCCTACGCCTATGTAAAGAATGCACAAGAATGGTTGCCCATAGCTAACAGCTTGGATGCCATTGCTAAATTATGCGAGCATGGTTTTGAGGTTTTTATCGCCACTAATCAATCAGGTTTAGGTCGGGGCTATTTCAACCAAACTGATTTGGATGCCATGCATAACAAAATGACCGACTTAGTTGAACAAGCTGGTGGCCGTATTGCTGGTATTTTTTATTGCCCCCATGCGCCAATCGATGCTTGTGACTGCCGAAAACCATTAGCAGGTTTATTGGACCAAATTGAAAACCATACCAAATGCTGCGTCGCAGGCTGCCCCATGGTTGGCGACAGTTTGCGTGACTTACAAGCGGGAATTGCGAAAGACTGCACACCATTACTCGTTAGAACTGGTAAGGGGCAAAAGACTGCTGCTACTCTTGTCGATCAAACTGATAGCAAACTACGCAATGCTAAGATCTTTGATGATCTTATGGCAGTAGCTAATTACCTCACCGCGGACGATGTATGAATTCACTACGACAATTAGTGCGAGTGATAAGAAGTTTTATTTTCGTTGTCGGTTATATTTTAGCTACGGCTTTTATCGGTATTAGCGCAGGGTTATTCCTATTCTGGCTCCCTTATAACGCAGTCTCTAAATATATATTGCTGTGGAATCGTTTCACCGTATGGTGGTTTTGCGTCAGCTGCGGCGTAACCATTGAGGTCCGTGGCGCAGAAAACGTCAACGGACAACCTGTACTCATCCTAGCTAACCATCAATCCGCGTGGGAAACCTATTTTCTGCAACTCTATTTTCGCCCAGTGACAACAGTGTTGAAGCGCGAGCTATTTAGAATTCCTGCGTTCGGCTGGGCATTGCGCCTCATGAGACCAATCGCTATTGATCGCAACTCACCACGCGAAGCATTGCGTCAAATGATGCGCCAAGGCCAAACACGCTTAAGTGATGGAATGTCGGTGCTAATATTTCCTGAAGGGTCACGCAAATTACCTGGCACTAAAGCAAAATATGCGAGAGGCGGCGCCGGCATTGCCATAGCTGCAGGGGTTGATGTTATACCCGTCGCTCACAACGCTGGCAGCCATTGGCCAGCAAGGTCTTTTACTAAACAGCCCGGTACTATTGTTGTTAGTATTGGCCGACCAATTAAGACTACTGGAAAATCTGCGCGCGAGATTACTGCTACAGTTCAGCAGTGGATTGAAACGGAATTAGCACTGATCCAATAATTTAATGACGACGGTTATAATTTAGAAAAGTTTCTAGTAATGGTGTTACTGACATTAAGCAAACTTGCAAGATGGGGCCCCACCGTCGGTTTGCCTGATGTCATAACCGCCACCGAAATTTTACGCTCTGGGTCTCCCCAGTTCATCACATTCATAAAACCTAAATGCCCAAACGCCTGTTTTGCTCGCAAACCAAACAATGGCACAGATTTGTTGTTCAACATAAAGCCGCCACGTGAAAATGACATTGGGATTTTTAATGTGCTATCAAAACCTGGTAAAAAATAACCTTTAAGGGCTTTTTTAACTGTCTCTGGCTTTAACACTTCGACCCCATTATAACTGCCACCATTTAATATCATCTGATAAAAGCGCGTGCACTCCTCACTGGTCGCATACATATTTGCAGACGGCAAGGCAGATGATTGAAACAGCTCTTCGTTTGATCGCGTTATTACTTCTTCGAATTCAAAGCCTAGAATTGATTTTGGTAGCCTGCTAATCGGGTGCGGTAACGGCAGGCCAGAAAAATGATTTTGTGCTGCCTTGTTACGATATTTTTTGGCAACACCATAAGTGAAATACTTCATTTTAAGTGGCTCGCGAAAATACTTATCTAAGGCTTTGTCAATTGACTGCCCGGTAACAATTTGAACAATTTCGCCAACAATAAAACCTCCTGTTACTGCATGGTAAGCTTGTTTCTTTTTATGCGGTTTTTGGTCGCACAACAGTCTTAAAATCAAATCATGATCAGTAAGTTGCTCGGCGCTTTCAAATTCTAGGGTCGGTACTTTCGCTCGGTGGGAAACCAAATCCTCTAGCGTTAAGTCTTCTTTGCCATGAGCACCAAAGTTTGGAATATAGTGGCTGATATTATGCTGCATGCTTAGTTGACCAAGCTCTTCTAACTTAATTAATAACAATGCAGAGATAACTTTTGATGCAGAAAACAAACACACCGGCGTATCGATTGTCGCTGCTTTTGCATCGACCTCGCCATACTCTCCACTTGCCATTCCTAGGCTGCGGTCGAATATGAGCTGACCTTGCCGGCGCACAGTAAAGCCGACCATGTTGTACATCCGTGTTTTATATAAATCTTCAACGGCTTGCCATACATTTTGCATTTGCTCACTGGAAACATTTACGCTAGTACCTGACACTTCTTGGCCATAGTTAGTGACTAATTCAAGATCCCTGGGGATAGGGATATCTTTAATAAAAGACAAGCCAGCAAAGGCAGTGTTTACTTTATTAAGGGTAGGTTTACAGGCCATTACAACTCCTTGATTCGACTTATTAAATAGTCTTTAAGCGACAAGGAAGATTACGAGTTAACTGGCTTAAAGTCCATTATGTGGAGAGTAACGATGGGTAAGCACCCCGGTAGTTACCGGGGTGCTTAAGGTCAAAATTATAGACTAGCTAGCATTGTATCAACGTCACTAACTTCAAACGGGTCTTCTGGGCAGTTATCCATCACGCCTGCTTCTACAAACTGCGACTGAATAACGCCGTCGACTACATGCATTGAGTAGCGCCATGAGCGATCACCAAAGCCGAGATTTTCTTTCTTCACCAGCATGCCCATTCCGCGGCTAAAGTCACCATTGCCATCAGGCAGCATTTTTACTTTTTCCACACCTAGCTGTTTAGACCATTGATACATTGAGAACGCATCGTTAACGCTGACACAATATACTTCATCAATGCCTTTGGCTTTCAGCTCTTCATATTTGGCCTCATAGCCCGGTAAATGGGTGCTTGAGCACGTTGGGGTAAACGCTCCGGGTAAGGCCACGATAACAACGCTTTTACCGGCGAAGATATCGGCGGTGGTTTTATCTTCCCAACGGAAAGGATTGTCGCCGCCAATGGATTCATCACGAGCACGCGTTTTAAAAGTGACGTTAGGGACTGTATTAGACATAGTGTTTTCCTCTTTAGTTTTAGTAAAGGTGCTACCAAGCACCGCAATGTTGTTGATTTTTCTCTAAACCTGCCAATACGTGTTGGCGAGTAAATACGCCTACCAACTTAACGTTTTCAGTCACCGGGTAGGTTTTCGCCTTGTGATCTCCCATGTTCTCAGCCAAGTCGATAATACTGTCATCAGGCTTTACACTCACTACGTCCCGCTTCATAACATCTTCAACTGTAGCTGGTTGATCACAGTGATAACTGCCTAATAACAACTGCTTAATGCAGTCTTGCTCTGAGACAAAGCCAATTATTTCGTTGTTGCTGTTAACCACCGGCACACCACTAACATGGTTATCCGCCAGTATTTTGGTAAGCTCTCCCAATGTGGTAGCACTTACTACTTTTGTTGGTCTTAAATTCATGTAATTGCGCACATAGATACTAGTTGTCATAAGAGCCTCCAAATTTGGTTATTGCTTGAATGAAGTGAGTATCAAGCGCGCAGAGACATAAATAAAATATATTATTTCTATTTATTTATAGATAAAAACTATCAGGTGAAAAACAACAATGCAATACACAACTCGCCAACGAATTATTTGTACTGCAATAGTCACTTCAACATTATTACTTAGCGCATGTACAAGCCCGCCGACACAACCGGCGGCTGAAGAAAACGTAGCCCCCTGCGGTAGCTTTCCTAATTGTGTAAGCAGTGTAAATGACAGCGCTTCATCCTATGTCAAGCCATTGCCCAGCACACAAAAGCAATGGCTAGAATTAAAGCAGTGGATTGGCAAACAAGCAGGTTGGGAGCTGATGATTGACGACGCTAATTTTTTGTACGTTGTAGTCACAACACCAACCTTGCGGTTTAAAGATGACCTGCAATTGCTGTTTATCAATCAACAACAGCTTATTCATGTGCGCTCTTCATCGCGTCTTGGCATCAGTGATATGGGCGTGAATGCTAAACGGGTCGAGGCCTTGCGCCAACAACTAACAACATATATGTATTGATTTTGTCATTCTTTATGACTACGATCCCGACTATGAACTTACGGTCCATATTATTAATTGGCTTACTTGCCCTCACTACGCTGCTTACCAGCGCTGGGGAAGCTAGCCATGTGCACGACAACAGCAGTGACGAGCAGCATTGTGTTGTTTGTCTGCACGGTCATACAGCACAAGCGATAACCGCTGAGTTTTATTTTGATCTCTCTATTACCACTAGCGCTTCTTTTCCTGGTGTTAGCGGTGAGCATGTTACCTCCCTACCGACTAATAACTATTTATCTCGGGCCCCGCCCAGCATCTCTTAGTTTTTCAATATTCTGTCTTTTTATTGTTTAATTTAAGAGGTTTCTTATGTTTGCTCGTAAATCTATATGCCTAGCAGTGGCATGCGCCGCTGTATCTACAAATAATGTTTATGCAAAAAATCAACTAGAACACATTATCGTTACTGGTGTTCTACACAAAACCCAAGCTGAAACAGCTTTACCTGTTACTGTTGTTAGCGGTGAAGAACTACGTAATTTATCTACCAACTCTATTGGTGACACCTTGGGCAGTATGCCTGGTATTGCTAATGCATCATTTGGTCCCTCTGTCGGACAACCTGTTATCCGTGGCCAACAAGGACCACGCGTATCTGTACTGCAAAATGGTACTGGCAGCGGTGATGCTTCTAATAACAGCGCGGACCACGCGGTGAGTGTTGAACCTGTGCTGGCAGAATCGGTAGAAGTACTACGCGGGCCATCAACGCTATTGTACGGCGGCGGCGCCATTGGCGGCGTGGTCAATGTAATAGATAATCGAATTCCTACTAAGCAAATTGAAGGCCTTACCGGGGCTGGAGAAATTCGCTATGGGGATGTGAATGGCAAGACTACGGCGGTATTAAAAATAGAAGGTGGTAGCGGTCCTTTTGCCTTCCACCTTGACGGCGTAAAACGCGACAGCAATGACATAAATATTCCTGGCTATGCTACTAACCCTGCCGTCGATACCCCCGAAGGTGAAAAAGATGTGCTTGAAAACACCGACTCCGATATGGACACATTTACTTTTGGTGCCAGTTTTGTCGGTGATAATGGCTTTTTTGGTTTAGCTGTTAGCGAGCTATCCAATAATTATGGTATTCCTGCCGGCACTCATGGCCATCACGATGATGAAGACGAAGATCATGATGAAGATGAGCACGAAGACGAAGAACATCACGATGAGGACGAACATGAGGGCGAGGATCATGATGAAGACGAGGGCGAGGGCAACATCCGCATAGATGTCGAGCAAACCCGTTATGATCTTCGCGGCGGCTTAACCAACATCGATGGTTTCATTGATGAAATGCGGGTTGCACTAACCTACAACGATTATCAACACCGAGAAATAGAAGGTAATGGCGAAGTAGGTACCAAATTTACCAACGAAAGCATGGAAGGCCGTTTAGAACTTGTTCATGGTGATATCAACGGTCTTGTAGGTGCATTCGGCTTACAATTTGAAGATTCTGACTTTGCCGCAGTAGGCGAAGAAGCATTCATTCCGGCGACTAATACCCAGAGCTATGGCGTGTTTATTGTGGAAGATTTTCACCATAACGATGCCATTTATGAGTTCGGTTTACGCTATGACGTTGATGATTACGATGCCGATGTAGGTAGCGATGAATCGTTTAAGAGTTTTAGTGCATCGGTTGCCGGTAGTTGGACACTTTCACAAAACTGGCATTTTGGTGCAGCATTGTCTTCGTCAGAACGAGCGCCGGTAGTGGAAGAGTTATATTCCAATAATACCAATGCTTTAGGCGATTATGTTGTGCACGCGGCAACTAACAGAATTGAAGTAGGGGACAGTAACTTATCTAATGAACAATCGAATAACCTAGATTTGTCGTTGGATTATCATGGTGACACGGTTGATGCTTACTTGACGTTTTACTACAACGACTTCAGTGATTACATCTATTTAGCTAATGGCAATATGGAACAAGATGAAACAGATGTGTATTTCTTCCGCCAAGAAGATGCTAAATTTTATGGTGTAGAGTTTGATGTAACCGCAGCACTAGGCCAAGTATTGGGTGGCGAGATTGAACTACGCGTATTTGGTGACGCTATAACCGGTGAGCTAGATAACAGCGGGGACGTGCCTTTATTGCCGCCATTACGGTTTGGCTCAGAGCTAAATTACCAGAACGGTGCTTTTGGCTCTTACCTTGCAGTACTCAATGCCGCCGACCAAGACAACCCTGGAGAGTTTGAAAACAAAACTGATGGGTATACCCGCTGGGATGCTGGTATGGATTACCGCGTTGGCAAGCAAGACAGCCAAAACGCCTTGGTGTTCTTAAAAGTCAAAAATATTACTGACGAAGAAATTCGCAATAGTGTGTCTGTTTTACGAGACCAAGCGCCAGAAGCGGGACGATCTATTGTCGCTGGAGTTAGAATTAGCTTTTAAGTAAACTATCAGCGGCAGGGTTGTTAAACTGCCGCTGTTTTTAGGCCCTGTTGGTGATACTCGACCGTAGCCTGCTGTGGCGACGCCATACAACAGAACAGTAGCCATACCTAACAAACCACATCTACTAACACTCATTTAGTTAATTTATGCGCCACTGTTACCCGCGAAAAAAGGCATCTGCTGGCGCTGACAAGTTGAGTTTACTCAACTTACATTAACCGAAACGTCACCGACCAAGCATTATTTAGCGATACATATTTAGACTATTTTTCAGCTAAAGCAGCTTTGATAGGCGCGACCTTTCCCAATGATTATAGTTTTCATTATGCTAAAGGAGACGTGGGCACACAGCCAGTAGCGGTTAAATCTCGCCCACAAAGACTATGTGTGAAAACTCAACTGCAGTAGCTGAACATAATAGGCCACCTGTATTTGTCGTTAATAAAATCATAACGGTTTAGCCGCTGGCTGTTAATCATCAGCTAGCGAGAAAATTAGCGCTTAATGCGTATCAATTCATATCTCTATGCAGCAGAATTGGCAGCACGCTTTTAATGTCAGTATAAACAGGTAGTAAGTAATGGCAGATTTTTATGTCCAAAATGAATACTGGTTTGCAGTATTTCAGTTAGTCACTGCCATGTTTGGTATGGGCGCTACCTTAACAATTAAGGATTTTGGCGAGGTGGTAACCGAGCCTAAACCAGTTAGCATATGCTTTCTCATTCAGTTGGTTTTAGTGCCTATTACCGCTTACCTATTTATTTATGCCTTTGGCATTGCTGGCGGCGTAGCCGTTGGCTTAGTCATTATTGCTGCTATACCTGGCGGCACTTCGTCCAATATGTTTACTTTCTTTGCCCATGGCAATATTGCCTTGTCTATCGCCATAACGGCAATTACTACAATCGCCTGCCTTGCCAGCACACCGTTTATTATGGATTTACTGATCTCAGAATATATGCCGGCGTCATTCGTGATGCCAACAGGTCAAATCGCTAGAGAGATAATGTTTACCTTATTAGCTCCGTTAGGATTAGGAATGCTGTTGTTAAAATATTTCCCTAAACCGGCGCCAGTTGTTTCTGCTTGGTGTATCAGAGCATCTATGCTCGGTATTTTGATGATTGTTATTGGGTCTACCATCGCCGGCCGTTTAGATGCAGCCGCCTTTGGATTTAATAATGTGTTGATTGTGTGCTTTTTTATTATTGCATTGCATTTTTCAGCTTGGTTAGTCAGCAAGCTAGCAAACTTATCGTCAGCTGACAGCACCGCTATCGAGATGGAGGTTGTGGTGCGCAATGTTAACTTAGGGTTTCTTATTAAAGCCTCTATTTTCCCGGCAGTTATTGGCCAGGTAGACCCTATTGGTAATATGGTTCTATTCACTTTACTACTTTACGGCGGTGTTCAGTTGATTATTGGTGGTGGAATTATCTTCGTTCGTCGCCAGCGGGCCGCCAAACAAAGCATCGTTAATTAGAGAATATTATGAATCGTCGTTGTATTAGTATTGTTGTTGAAGTACCAAATGCCTTAGCCGCGGCAGAGGAATATCAGTATTTATTTAATTGTGGCACTGCCAAGTTTAGCGACGCGGTTTACTTGTTGGCACTTAAAAACGTTGACCTGTGGTTAAAGCAAACCGACACTGAAACGGCCCGCATTGCAAAAATTAATTTGGCGGGGGATGAAGGCGAGAAATCATCTATTGCTGATTTTCAAATTTGCACGCCATCAGAGCAGAGTGGTAGCACCGATGTAGGTATTGATATGGTGGTGTATATGACTAACTCCCCGCTGAATATGCGTGAAACTTTGGCTAAGCCGCCGTTGAGTTTAACTCCCAAAAATACCATTAGTTTAGGTGACAGCGGCTCAGCGCTTTCTTTTTATCCACTGGAGAGTTTGCTATTGGAAGTGGGCGAGTATAAGAACAAAGACGGGCAGGAAGATGGCTTTTGGGGCTTAGGGCTGCGGGTCGACGACATCAATGAATACCATCGATATTTACGCGCCAGTCAAGTTGATATCAGTGACATAAAGACAGGCATGAAGCCCAATACTTTAGTCGCGACCATTAAAAGCCACAATTTGGGTATTCCAACATTATTAGTGGGACTGGATAAAACGTAGTCTTGGACAGTAACGAATTCTAGTTAATTTTTATCTCAGCCTTTGCCTGCTATAAGTTTCTATTTGTATTGTTAACCCGGTTCATCAGTGTTCCATGCGGTTAGCGCAGCTATATTCATGGTAGTAGTGCTGGCTTCATGCGCTATCGTTAGGCGGTCAATATTGTTGAGTAATTTTTTGGCAAATAGTGTTGATGACTTTTTTATATAAGCTGTATGATTAATAAATAAATTGCTACCAACATTAATAGGCTTCCCATAACAGCATTTAATAGTTTTAGTGTTTTTGGCTCGTTTAATAGTAAATTCATTTTATCACCGGCGAGCGCCCAGCAAGCTATGCTGGCATAGCAGATTAGAAAGTAGATAGTCACAAACTGTAACAGAGGATATATCGCTTCAAGTTCAAAAGCGCCTATACCTGAAATGCTCGCTATCCAAGCTTTAGGGTTTAGCCATTGCAGTACAAAACCATGGATAAATGACGAAGAGGTTTCGCTCGTTTGTTTAATTAGCGCAGCTGAAGTCGCAATTTTAAGGCCCACATAGAATATAAATGCCGAGCCGCCATAACCTAATACTGATAGAAACAGGGGGAAAGTTGTGGCAACGGTTCCGACACCTAAACCTATTGTCAGCAGCAGTAGTGCAAAACCTATAGCCCCGCCAGACACAAAAGGCATGGCGCTGCGAAAACCGTTGTTTAAGCCAGAAGTTAACGCAACTAAGTTAACTGGGCCAGGGGAAATCGACATACTGAGCGAGTAAGCACACATTGCAATGAAAACCGCCATTGTTTTTCCTTCTTGCTAATCGCTAGATACAAAAAAGGCGCCGCTAGTGATAGGGCGCCTCTGACTATGCCACTAAAGCTTAAACATCTAAGTTGGCGACGGTTAATGCGTTCGCTTCAATAAAGGCACGACGAGGTTCTACTTGATCGCCCATTAAAGTAGTAAATATTTGATCTGCGGCAATGGCATCATCTACCGTAACCTGCAGCATTCGGCGTTGCGTTGGATCCATAGTGGTGTTCCATAATTGTTCGGGATTCATCTCCCCCAAACCTTTATAACGCTGAATATAATAGCCTTTTCTCGCTTCCTTCATCAACCAGTCAATAGCCTGTTCAAAAGCGTCTACAGTTTGTGAACGCTCACCTCGCTTAATGTAGGCACCGTCTTCGATTAGTCCATCTAGCGATTTACCTAAAGCCACTAAAGAGCGGTATTCACTGGAAGAGAAAAAGTCGTGACTGATAGGGTAATCTGTTGGTACGCCATGGGCGATGGCCTCAACTTTTGGTAACCAAATACCACGTTCAGTCGATTTTTCGCTAGTCACTTTATAACGATGACTACCAGAACCCGTACTCGCTTCATTTAAACGTGTATCTAAAGCCGAACACCATTTGCCAACAGCGTCTTCATCAATCAGTGAGTCTGTCGCTAATTCGTCCATATGAATAACCGAGTGCAACAATGCAGGCGGATATAGTTGCGACAACCGGTCAATTGTGGCCATTCCTTTGCGATATTGGGTAATTAGCCCCTCTAATGCTTCACCACTAATTCCTGGCGCATCTTGGTTAACATGCAGTGAGCCGCCCTCTAAAGCGGATTGAGTTAAATAAGTACTCAATGATTCTTCGTCTTTAACATACTGCTCTTGCTTGCCTTTACCTAGTTTATATAGCGGCGGTTGAGCTATATAAATATGGCCCCGGGCTATTAATTCTGGCATTTGACGGAAGAAGAAAGTCAGTAGCAAGGTTCTGATGTGCGAACCATCAACGTCCGCATCAGTCATGATTATAATATTGTGATAACGCAATTTATCGATATTAAATTCATCTTTACCAATACCACAGCCAAGTGCGATAACGATAGTGCCGACTTCTACGGAAGACAACATTTTGTCAAAACGCGCTTTTTCAACGTTAAGAATTTTACCTTTTAGTGGCAAGATTGCTTGCTGCTTACGGTTACGGCCTTGCTTAGCACTACCACCAGCAGAATCACCCTCCACCAGATACAGCTCAGACAAGGCGGGATCTTTCTCTTGGCAGTCAGCCAATTTACCGGGTAGACCAGCGATGTCCAGTGCGCCTTTGCGGCGAGTCATATCACGGGCTTTGCGCGCTGCATCACGGGCTCGCGCTGCATCTAGCATTTTTTGCACAACAATTTTTGCTTCACCTGGGTTTTCAATAAGGTGATCACCAAATAGTTTACCCATAGCTTGTTCTACAGCGGTCTTAACTTCCGATGACACTAGCTTATCTTTAGTCTGTGATGAAAACTTAGGATCTGGAACCTTTACTGACACTATAGCGGTTAAGCCTTCTCTAGCATCGTCACCGGAGGTACTGACTTTACTGGTTTTTCCCAAGCCTTCTTTTTCAATATAGCTATTTAATGAACGAGTAAGAGCTGCTCTAAAACCTGCTAGGTGAGTACCACCATCGCGCTGAGGAATGTTATTTGTATAACAGTATAAATTTTCCTGGTATCCGTCATTCCACTGCAGGGCGACTTCAACCTCAATATCATCTTGCATCGTTTTTAAATGGAAGATGTTATTAATGGGGGTTTTGTTTTGATTTAAATATTCAACAAAAGCCCCTAAACCACCTGTATAGCGATATTCTTCTTCGCGGCCGCTACGCTCGTCTTTTAATAGGATACCAACGCCAGAGTTAAGAAACGACAACTCTCTAAGGCGTTTAGCTAAGATATCAAAGTGATACTGAATATTAGTGAAAGTAGCGGGAGATGCTTTAAAAGTAACCTCGGTACCATTAGTGTCAGTTTCACCGATAACTGCTAGCGGCGCTTGTGGCACACCATGAACATAAATTTGTTCATGCACTTTACCGTCGCGGCGAATAACCAGCTTTAACTCTTCCGACAACGCATTTACAACGGATACACCGACACCGTGTAAACCACCAGAAACCTTATAACTATTGTCATCGAACTTACCGCCAGCGTGCAATACCGTCATAATAACTTCGGCAGCAGACACGCCTTCTTCATGCATACCCACTGGAACGCCACGCCCATCATCTGAAACGGTAATAGACTCATCGGGATGAATCACAATTTTAACCGTTGTACAGTGCCCAGCTAAGGCTTCATCAATAGAGTTATCTACGATTTCAAAAACCATATGATGTAAACCGGTACCATCGTCGGTGTCACCAATATACATACCCGGTCGTTTTCGCACCGCATCTAGGCCTTTTAATACCTTGATGCTATCCGAGCCGTATTCTTGTTGTTCTTCGTTGCTGGTTTCGTCAGTCATATTATCTCCGTTCAGTTGCTACTGCCCGTTAGGTCTCATTTTTATGTGTTATTGCTGTACTACCTTGCCATGTTCCACGTGGAACATAGCTGGTTGTTCTTTGTCAGTATAAGCCTCTGCCAGGTCTTCTGCCTCAACGCAGGTTATAAATACCTGACTACCCGTCTCAAACAGAGCGCTAACAAAACGCTGCCGATGCCTTTTATCAAGCTCTGCCGGTAGGTCATCAACCAAATAAATGGCTTTTCTACCAGTCTGTTGCTGCAGCAACTTACCTTGCGATAAGCGCAGAGCTGCAACTAATAATTTTTGCTGACCTCGCGACAACACGTCTGCGGCAGCCAGCTTACCCACCTTTACCTTTAAATCTGCTCGATGAGCTCCTGCCTGAGTAAACCCACGCTGCGCATCTTTTTCACGGTTGTCGATTAAATACTGCGAGTACTGTTTATCAGTGTCCCAACCGCAACTGTAATGTAGTTCTATCTCTTCGTGCTCATCATACAAAGCCGCCAACGTCTCTTTAAAGACAATATTAAGCGCCGCTATGTAAGATGATCTAAACCCATGAATAATGTCACTAGCGGCAGATAACTGCTGCTCCCACGGACCCATATCAACACCACTTATTCTACCACGACGAAGCAAAGAATTTCGCTGTTTTAATGCTTGCTGCAGCCGCCTCCAATGAAATAAAAAGTCATGTTCCACGTGGAACAACCCCCAGTCGATATATTGCCTGCGTATCTTAGGGGAACCTGATAGTAGTAGATGAGTATCGGTACTAATCAACTGTAATGGCAGTAGCTCAGCTAGCGGTGCAACCGATGTTATGAGCTCGCCATCGAGTTTAAGCTTAGTTTCACCTTTACGAGACTTAGCGACGCCCACCGGACTGATACCGCCGCTGGCTGTAGACAGCTCACCAAACACAGTACAGTGTTCAGCCTCCGTATTAATCACTGGTTTCATCTGCAAACCGCGAAACGATCGGCCCAACCCCAGCATATTGATGCACTCTAATAGCGAAGTCTTACCGCTACCGTTAGCCCCGTAAATAAGGTTGGTTTGGGAAAACTGCTGGAGAGTTGCAGAACGGATGTTGCGAACGTCCGTGACTTTTAGGCGATTTAAATAAGTCATCTACTCTTGCAGACAGCCCCTATAGCCTCATTGGCATTACTACATACAAGGAGTTGCCGTCATCATTGTCTTCCAATAACGCACTACTATTGGCGTCAAGCAACGAGAACTTAACTTTAGGCCCTGACACCACATTCATGATATCTAGCAGGTAGCTGACGTTAAAACCAATCTCTAAGGTGTCGCCATCATAGTCGATAGCAACTACATCTTCGGCTTCTTCTTGCTCTGGATTGTTCGCAACAATGCGCAAGTCACCGGCATTAAACTGCATACGAATGCCACGATACTTTTCATTAGATAAGATTGCCGCCCTGGCCAATGCTTGTTTCAATACATCACGCTCGGCTACAACTTCTTTATCGCTGCCTTTGGGCAGCACGCGGTCATAGTCAGGAAACTTCCCATCTACCAATTTTGAAGTAAAGGTAAAGGCTTGAGTGGTTGCCCGCAGATGTTTGTCGCCAAAAGCCAAATGAATACTCTCGGCCTCCTCAATTAATAGCCGGCTTAGTTCCAACACACCTTTACGTGGCAAAATAACCTGCTTATCTTCACTGGTAGTAATCCCCGATAGCGTCGACAACGCTAGACGATGCCCATCGGTTGCCACCACTCTGAACACGCCATCTTTAATTTCCCACAGCATTCCATTTAAATAATAACGTACGTCTTGCTGCGCCATGGCAAAAGCTGTTTTGTCGATCAGACCTTTCAGGTTCCCTTGCAACACATCGAACTCTAGAGTAGCTGAACCTTGCTCTACATTTGGAAATTCACTAGCGGGCAGGGTTGAAAGGGTAAACCGACTACGACCACTTTTAATAATGGCTCGCTGATCTTCTACTTCAACACTAATTACACTGTCATCAGGTAATGACTTAACGATATCCAACAACTTACGCGCTGGGACGGTAATATCACCATCAACCGTAGCGCCGTCTAAACCCACTTTACCTAGCAATTCTACTTCAAGGTCAGTGCCAGTTAATGTCAGCTGATTACCTTCTACACCAATTAACACATTGGCTAAAATTGGTAAGGTTTGTCTGCGCTCAACTACTCCGGCAACAAGGTTTAATGGCTTAAGTAATGCATCCCTAGTAACAGTGAATTTCATATTTCTATCATTCCTAAAAACAGTTGTTATGTTTGATTATAACTGGTCTATCAGGTCGTTAATGTTCTAATTAAATTTTTATAATCTTCTCTAATGTCTGCACTAGTATCACGCAGCTCTTTAATTTTACGACAAGCATGTAACACCGTCGTATGATCCCTACCACCAAAACCATCGCCAATTTCCGGCAAGCTATGGTTGGTTAACTCTTTCGCCAAAGCCATTGCAACTTGCCTCGGTCGTGCTACTGATCTATTGCGCCTTTTCGATAACAAGTCTGCCACTTTAATTTTATAATATTCAGCAACAATACGCTTAATATTATCCATGCTAACTTGCTTATCTTGCAACGCTAATAAATCTTTTAGCGATTCTTTTATTAAGTCTACGTCTATTGCTTTCCCAGTAAAGTGAGCGCTCGCTATCACTCTCTTAAGCGCGCCCTCTAGCTCACGAACATTCGATCGAACTTTTTGGGCTATAAAAAAAGCGGCTTCCGGCGGCAAGTCGATGCGCGCTTTCTCTGCTTTTTTCATTAATATTGCTACCCGTGTTTCTAACTCAGGTGGCTCCACTGCAACCGTTAAACCCCAGCCAAAACGGGACTTCAGACGCTCTTCTAAACCGTTAATTTCTTTCGGATAACGATCACAAGTAAGTATCATCTGTTGACCGCCTTCAAGCAAGGCATTAAAGGTATGAAAAAACTCTTCTTGCGATCTTTCTTTACCGGCAAAAAACTGAATATCATCGATCAACAGTGCATCTACACTACGATAGTAGCGTTTAAACTCATTAATGGCATTTAACTGTAAAGCTTTTACCATGTCAGCAACAAAGCGCTCTGAGTGTAAGTAAACTATTTTAGCGTCTGGTTTTTTTTCTAATAACGCATTACCCACCGCATGCATCAAATGAGTTTTACCCAAACCGACGCCACCATAAATAAACAGAGGGTTATAGGCGCCAACTGGATTCTGCGCTACCTGAGTGGCGGCTGCCCGTGCCAACTGGTTAGATTTACCTTCTACAAAACTATTAAATGTATAACCTGGCATTAACGAACTTTGATGCCTAAAACCACCCACTGTATTAGTACCAGAATTTGACGTTTGAATACCGCCGGTACCTATATTGAGCAGAGGCGATTCAACCGCAGGCCTATTAGCAAACCCGGTATCAATTGATGCTCTTTTTACGATATTTCCTTGGCGTGAAATATGTTGAGGGGCTTGCTCGATGAAACTGGCAGCCACTGCATTTTTTTGGACACCAATATCGATAACAACAGTTTGCACCCGTCGCTCGCTTACCTCTATGACTAGCTCAGTGATTCTTCGCAAGAACTTATCGCTCACCCAGTCTTTAACAAAACGGTTCGGTGCTAATAACAGCAACTGCGATTCGTTCGAATCAGCTCGTAACGGTCTTATCCAGGTATTGAATTGCTGCGGTGGTAATTCACTTTGCAAATAACCAACACATTTCGCCCAAGCTGCTTGTGGTAACACTCCTACCCCTTTTAACATGACTTAACGTCGCTCCTCACTGATATTTTTATAATTATTAGCGCCATAGCGCTGAATATAAGGATATTTCCGCTGACTTTAATAAAATGCCAAAAACAAGGTCAAAAAAACCGAGTCGCATAGGTTATCCACATCCTAAAAAGTTTTCCACAAGTATTTTATATTTATTTTATTATCTTATAAATCAGTTACTTATAAAAACAAAAAGTAATGGAACCGCTATTTAGACTTACTCAAACCTTATCAACAACAAAGTGTGTATAACTTTGATTTAACCTGTGTATAAGTTTTTTTTAGCAGCTATTTCTGCAAATTACTCTTTCTATCTCGATTAACACGGCAAGAGATTAAAAAAGGGCATTGATATTTACTGGTTAATTCTCTAGAATTCGCCCTCATTTTTTTAAGGCTAGTATTGCATTAAGTAATACCAGCAAATACCGAGTAATAGCTATGAAAAGAACATTCCAACCAAGTGTATTAAAGCGCGCTCGTACTCACGGTTTCCGTGCACGTATGGCTACTAAAGGCGGTCAAGCGGTAATTAACCGTCGTCGTGCTAAAGGTCGCAAGCGTCTATCTGCCTAATTAAGTCATAAAACTGGCTGCTAGCAGCATGGTCACGGGACTTAATTTTACTAGATCGAAACGCCTACTGACAGCCAAAGACTTTCAATTCGTCTTCTCTTCGGCGGAAGTAAAGACATCATGTCCCCAGCTATTATTGCTTGCACGTTTTAACCAACAACCTCAATCCAGATTGGGGCTGGTTATTGCTAAAAAACATGTCAAATTGGCAGTAACAAGAAATCGACTGAAACGACAGATACGAGAAAGCTTTAGACTCCAGACTGATAATTTACCTAGCTTAGATATTGTAGTACTTGCTAGATCTGGTTGTGGAGATTTAGATAACCCTAGCTTTAATCGATTACTGGAAAAACAGTGGAAAAGATTAATTCGACGAGCGACCGAGAAATCGGTGTGTTAAATAATACCGACAAGCCTGGGCTAGCTGCTCGGGCAGTGTTGTGTCTGCTCGCTTTTTATCGCTACTTTATCAGCCCGCTATTGGGCAATCATTGCCGCTTCTACCCCAACTGTTCTTCTTATGCCCAAACTGCATTCAGCCGTTTTGGTTTTTTAAAGGGCTGTTATTTAACCCTTCGAAGATTACTGCGCTGCCATCCATTTAATGCCGGTGGTCACGACCCAGTACCTGAATATTCACATCAACCTAAGCATAGGTGTATACATACCCATGGATCTGATCCGTTATAGCATTATCGGGGCCGTTATTGCGGTCTCACTAATATTGGTTAACGAGTGGACTGATTTTAAAGCTACCAATAAAGCTTTGTTAGATGCTAACCAAGCGCCGATTGAGCGTTATCAAAATACGGGCGAAGTGCCTAGCGCGATTGCTACTAGCAATAATAGCGATACGCCTGAGTTAAATGCCCCAGTAGTAGCTCCAACTCAGTCAATGGTAATGCCAGTCAATACTAATTTAATCACCGTGGAAACTGACACGTTAATAATGAGCATCGACCCAAATGGCGGCGATATTGTTAGTGTGTTGTTACCAAAGTATTTAGCTAAGCTTGACGAAGAAAAAAATCCCTTTGTATTACTTGAAAATAACTCCCGTCGAACTTATATAGCGCAAAGTGGGCTGATCGGCCCCAATGGTACAGATACTGCTAATGGTAAGCCTTTATTTAATAGCTCTGCTCGCAGCTATAATATAGATGGCAGAGAATCGTTAAATGTAGATTTAACTTTTGCCGATAACAATGGCGCCTACATTATCAAGCGCTTTATCTTTACAGCCAATAGTTACTTAGTCACACAACAATATATTATTGAAAATAACGGCGATAATGACTGGACTGCTAATTTTTACGCTCAACTAAAACGTGATAGCAGTGAAGACCCGGCAGCCGATACTACCGGTATGGGAATGCAACCATTTTTAGGAGTTGCTACCCGCACAGAGGAAAAGCCTTATATCAAAACAACTTTTTCTAACTTAGCCGATGAGCCATTTAAAGCTGACGTCACTAATGGCTGGTTATCAATAGTTCAGCATTATTTTATTTCAGCATGGATTCCGCCAACTAATGTAACCAATGCCTATTCAACTAAGGTAAACAATGACGGCTTCAATTTTATTCGTTATATCAGTCCCGCTATAACCGTTGCACCAAACAGCATCGATACTATTGAAAGTCGGTTTTATGCCGGACCTAAAGATCAAGAAAGCTTGGAAGCAATAGCACTCGGATTAGAGCTCACTGTTGATTATGGTTGGTTGTGGTGGATTGCTCAGCCGTTATTTTGGATTATGACTTTTATTCATGGTTTTGTTGGTAATTGGGGTTGGTCAATTATTTTCCTTACGATGTTTGTTAAAATGTTGTTCTATCCTTTGTCAGCCGCCAGTTATCGTTCAATGGCAAAAATGCGCTTAGTTACTCCCAAAATGACTGAAATACGTGAGCGTCATGCGGATGATAAACAAGCTCAATCTGCAGCCATGATGGAGTTATACAAAAAAGAGAAGGTAAATCCACTGGGTGGCTGCCTGCCGATACTTATTCAAATGCCAGTGTTTATATCGCTCTACTGGGTGTTAATGGAAAGCGTAGAGTTGCGTCATGCCCCTTGGCTGGGTTGGATACAAGATCTGTCAACTATGGATCCATACTACATTTTGCCGCTAATTATGGGTGTAAGTATGTTTATTCAACAAAAACTGAATCCACCGCCACCAGACCCGATGCAAGCAAAGGTTATGCAGATTATGCCAATCTTCTTTACCTTCTTCTTTTTATGGTTTCCAGCTGGGCTGGTATTGTATTGGTGTGTAAACAACATCTTGTCAATTTTGCAACAATGGATGATCACCCGCCAAATTGAAGCTGCTGCAGCTGCTGCGCAATAGTTGTTGACAAGTTCTGGTAGGCTAGAGTTATGATTGATCACTTTGATACAATTTCTGCTCTAGCTACACCACCCGGCCGTGGTGGTATTGGTGTTATTCGAATCTCTGGCCCTTTAGCTAAATATATCGCTTTCGCTATAACTAATAAAAAATTAACTCCCCGCTGCGCCCACTATAGCGACTTTCATGCCTGTATTGATGGTGATGACAACACTGTCGTTATCGATCAAGGCATCGCTTTATTTTTCCCTGGGCCGAATTCTTTTACCGGCGAAGATGTCCTGGAACTACAAGGTCATGGCGGCCCTGTTATTCTCGATATTCTATTAACAGAAACGCTACGCTTAGGCGCACGGCTAGCTAACCCTGGTGAGTTTAGCGAGCGCGCTTTTTTAAATGACAAAATAGATTTAACTCAAGCTGAAGCGATAGCCGATCTTATAGATTCATCGTCAATTCAAGCCGCGCGCAATTCCATCCGCTCACTACAAGGTGTATTTTCACTACAGATCAATAATTTGGTTGAACAGCTCACTCAACTAAGAATTTACGTTGAAGCCGCCATTGATTTCCCCGAAGAAGAAATTGATTTTTTAGCCGATGGCCATGTTGGTCGCCAACTAAATACTATTGAAGAGCTATTACTGCAATTATTACACCAAGCTAAACAGGGCGCACTGCTACGAGAAGGCATGACAGTTGTTATTGCTGGCAAACCTAATGCCGGTAAATCAAGTTTATTGAATGCATTAGCTGGCAAAGAGAGCGCCATAGTGACAGATATTGCGGGCACCACTCGTGATGTATTAAAAGAAGAAATACTGCTAGACGGTATGCCGCTGCATATTATCGATACAGCAGGCCTTAGAGACAACCCCGGCGTCGTTGAAGAGATCGGTATTGCTAGAGCAATTGATCAAATTGAACAGGCCGATCAAGTATTACTTGTTGTTGATTCCAGTTGTGAGCAAGAAACAGATATAGAGAAACTTTGGGCTGGCTTATCTATCGGTTTACCGCTACCAAATAACGTCACTGTTATCCGTAATAAATGTGACTTAGCTGGAACGAATCAGGGTGTAGAGACAATAAATGGCGTGGTGCAAATCAAACTATCAGCTAAGGCCAAACTAGGTTTAAACCGGTTAACTGACCATCTTAAAAATATAATGGGTTATAACACCGCTGCTGAAGGAACATTTACTGCCAGGCGCAGACATTTAGATGCACTGGAGCGAAGCCTAGATTATTTACAACAAGGAAAGCTACAACTAAATAATCACGGTGCTGGAGAATTATTAGCCGATGATTTGTATCAAGCACAAAAAACGCTGGGTGAAATTACTGGTCAACTAAGTGCTGATGATTTGCTCGGAAAGATCTTTTCAAGCTTTTGTATTGGAAAATAATACCGCTTTTAACAACACAATCCATAATTTTTACACTACATTAAAAAATTCAAGATAAATAGGTTTGTAATTATTATAGCTAGCCTTATTTTTATAACTGTATGTTGAAGTGGCAATGCATTAGTCGTTGGAGCTTTTCGTGAAGACATTAACGCCACTGGTGTGAAATGGTGACCAAGCAAGCAGCTCAGAAAATGATACCGGTGTTGTATATGCCTTTAGCCGCACAGCTAATATTTGGGTTCAACAAGCTTACATCAACGCCAGCAATACTGACGACAACGATTTTTTTGGACCAACGGTTAGCTTAAATGGTGTTGGCAATACATTAGCTGTTGTTGCTGGAGAAGAAGATAAAAACGCTAACGATATTTATGGAGACTAATCGGACAACTCTGCAGCTTCTGCTGGAGCTGTGTATTTGTACTAATATTTAGAATACGGACAGTCATAAAATCCTAAGTAATGTTTTTGTTACATAAGGCCTTTTTGTAATTTACTTTTATTGAGTATCTACGTGAAAAGTGCTTTTTACTCTTTCACACTGGTAACTAAGAGCAATTCTACAGCTACTACACAGCTTTCACCCGTAGTTATCCACATATTCATTTATTTTGCTGCGATTATAATCTACGCTAAATAAGCAAGTAGTAACTTAGTGGATAAGGTCTGTGTAGATCAGTAGACAAGCCTACGTTAGTTATAGTGTCCAAAAAAACACTAAAACAGTACACAGGCCTACAACAGCTAAAACACATTGAAACACTGCGCTTATCTCTGTAGTTATCATTAAGTTAAATGATTGTTTTAAATAACTATTTATCACTTATAAACAGAATTAGTGCTCATTAATAATAACTAGTTCTTAATTACTCTATATCCTAATAACTATATTTATATATAAGTAATTAATAAACAAAAGACTAAAAATTAAATATAAAGTTACTTTGCTCATTTTTTCAACAGCCCCTATACTGCCTGCCCTTTTAGAAATAGCCATGTGTGCACTATGGATTATCCAACTCGTTACGGCGTTATAATTATTGGCGGCGGCCATGCCGGTACTGAAGCAGCGCTAGCTAGTGCCCGAATGGGTGTGACTACGCTCTTGCTAACTCATAACATCGAAACCTTAGGCCAGATGTCTTGTAATCCTGCTATTGGCGGAATTGGTAAAAGCCATTTAGTAAAGGAAATTGATGCGCTCGGCGGCGCTATGGCAACAGCTACCGACAAAGGCGGTATCCAATTTCGAGTATTGAATTCGCGTAAAGGCCCTGCAGTAAGAGCTACACGCGCTCAAGCTGACCGCGTGTTATACAAAGCCGCTATTCGTGGGATTTTAGAAAACCAAAATAACCTACAAATATTTCAACACTCGGTCGACGATTTAATTATCGAACAAGACAAAGTCGTTGGTGTTGTGACTCAAATGGGTTTGAAGTTTTATGCCGACTCAGTGGTATTGACCGCAGGCACGTTTTTGGGTGGGAAAATTCACATTGGTTTAGAGAATCACTCGGGCGGTAGAGCAGGCGATCCGCCATCAATCGCTTTAGCTGATCGACTGCGTGAATTACCGTTTCGAGTTAACCGTTTAAAAACGGGTACGCCGCCACGAATAGATGCTAAGTCAGTCGATTTTTCAGAATTAGAAGAGCAGTGGGGTGACACGCCATTGCCGGTAATGTCTTACTTAGGTTCGGTAGACGATCACCCTGAGCAAGTCTGTTGTTGGATAACTCATACCAATGAAAAAACCCACGATATAATTCGCGGCGGGTTAGATCGATCGCCAATGTATACCGGGGTGATTGATGGCGCTGGTCCGCGTTACTGCCCATCAGTAGAAGACAAAATACATCGCTTTGCTGACAAAAATTCACATCAAATATTTATCGAGCCAGAAGGTTTAGATACACATGAATTATATCCCAACGGGATATCAACAAGTTTACCGTTTGATGTACAAATAAATCTAGTGCGATCGATTAAAGGTTTTGAAAACGCTCATATAACAAGACCCGGTTATGCCATTGAGTACGACTTTTTTGATCCGCGAGATTTAAAACACAGTTTAGAAACACGTTTTATTGATGGTTTATTTTTTGCCGGGCAAATCAATGGCACTACAGGTTATGAAGAGGCAGCCGCACAAGGTTTGTTAGCTGGTCTAAATGCCGCTAGGCGCAGTCAAGAGTTAGATGCTTGGTATCCAGGACGTGACCAAGCGTACTTGGGTGTGTTAGTTGATGATTTGATTACCATGGGCACCACAGAGCCTTATCGGATGTTTACCTCACGGGCTGAGTATCGATTGTCACTGCGCGAAGATAATGCCGATACTCGGTTAACTGAAATTGGCAGAGGGCTTGGCTTAGTTGATGACCAGCGCTGGCAACACTTTAGCAACAAACAAGAGCAAGTAGTACAAGAAACCAAGCGCTTGAAGACTACTTGGATTCAACCTAAAACTAGCGAGGCAGAAAGGGTAAATAAATTACTCGAAAAACCAATTAGCCGTGAATATAATTTAATGGATTTGTTGCGTCGTCCCGGTTTGAGTTATGCAGACGTTGCAAGCTTAAAAGGCGAAGCGCTAGTAGATGAACAAGTTGTCGAGCAAGTAGAGATAGCGGCAAAATATGCGGGATATATTGATCGGCAACAAGAAGAAATTGGTCGGTTAAAAAAATATGAGACAGCGATATTGCCAGTTGATTTTGATTATCAATCGATTGAAGGTTTATCTAACGAGGTAAAACAAAAATTAATTGCAACTAAACCAGCAACACTAGCAGTGGCGTCGCGTATTCAAGGTATTACACCAGCAGCAATATCACTGTTGTTAATATCATTGAAAAAACGCGGCCTGTTGGAGCGTAAGATTGCCTGAGGATAATTTGTTAGTGCTACTAGAACATGGCGCCAAGCAATTGCAATTAGATTTAGATAATGAACAGAAAAAAAAGCTGTTGGATTATGTTAAATTACTTTCCCATTGGAATAAGGCTTATAGCCTAACCGCTATTCGCGATGAAGACGAAATGATGGTTAAGCATATTTTAGATAGTTTATCAGTGGTGCCATTTTTTGCAGGCAGGGAATCTATAATAGATATCGGCAGCGGCCCTGGGCTACCGGGTATTCCATTAGCAATTTGTTACCCTATCGCTGCCATTACAACGGTTGATAGTAATGGGAAAAAAACACGGTTTATGCAGCATGCTGTTACTAAGCTAGGGTTATCAAATATTACTGTGTTAAACAAAAGAGCGGAACAACTATCTGCCGATATAAAATATGCAGCAGTAACTTCACGAGCATTTACATCGCTAACTGATATGTTGGACAAGACTAATCATTTATTGCAAACCAATGGGCAGTTTTTGGCAATGAAAGGGGTTTACCCAACAGAAGAGTTGAGTGGATTATCAGCAGGCTATAAAGTCACAGCGGTGCATGAATTAAAAGTACCTGGCTTAGTTGCAGAGCGCCATCTCGTCGCGATAGCTTTAGATTAATAATTAGGATAATAAAATTGACTAAAATTTTAGCCATAGCAAATCAAAAAGGTGGAGTGGGTAAAACGACCACCACTGTTAATTTGGCGGCTTGTCTTAGTGATCTTAATCAGCGAGTGTTGTTAGTCGATCTAGATCCACAGGGCAATGCGACTATGGGTAGCGGTTTAGAAAAAAACGATTTACCAAATAGTGTTTATGAAGTTTTAGCCCAAGGCCTTAGCGCTAAAAAGTGTATACAGCGAAGTGAAGTGGCTGGGTTTGACTTACTACCCGCTAACGGCGATTTAACCGCCGCAGAAGTAGAGTTATTAAATAGCGATAGGCGCGAGCAACGTTTGAACGAAGCTTTGGCCGAAGTTGCTGAGAATTACGATTTTATTTTAATTGACTGTCCTCCGTCATTAAACATGCTGACGCTTAACGCATTAGTTGCTGCAAACGGAATAATTATTACTATGCAGTGTGAGTATTATGCGCTGGAAGGTTTATCGGCTTTGCTAAATACAGTCGGCAAAGTCGCTTCTAGTATTAATCCCAATTTACGCGTTGAAGGAATTTTGCGCACCATGTATGACCCGCGTAATAGTTTAACCAGAGATGTATCATCACAATTGTTAACCCACTTCGGTGATAAAGTTTATCGAACGGTTATACCGCGTAATGTTCGTTTAGCCGAGGCGCCATCGCATGGATTGCCCATTGTGCGTTATGACCGATCTTCACGCGGTAGCGCAGCATATCAAGCTTTAGCGCAAGAAATTGTGAATAAATTAGATAAGACAGCTAATTAACGGAAAACACTATGTCCCCTAAAAAAAGACTGGGTAGAGGTTTAGATGCCTTGCTTGGAAATTCAGATTTACGCCAAGCGGTAGAAACTCCAGAGAAGCTGCCTGACAATGAGCTAAAACATTTGCCAATTGATTTGGTGCAGCGCGGTAAATATCAACCGCGCCGCGAAATGGATCAGGAATCATTGCAAGACCTTGCAAATTCGATAAAGGCCCAGGGAGTCATGCAGCCAATTGTGGTGCGTTCAGTCGGCGAAGGTCGCTATGAAATCATAGCTGGTGAGCGTCGCTGGCGGGCATCACAATTAGCTCAAAAAGACACTATTCCTGCGATTATTCGTAATGTGTCAGATGAAGCTGCGATAGCGATGGCGTTGATTGAAAATATTCAGCGCGAAAATCTCAGCTCCTTGGAAGAGGCAGTGGCATTAGAGCGCCTGCGAGTGGAGTTTTCATTAACTCAACAAGAAGTTGGTGAGGCGGTAGGTAAGTCTCGCGCGACGGTTGCTAATTTACTGCGCTTATTGACCTTGAATAGTGATGTAAAAACTATGCTAGAACGTGGCGATTTAGAAACGGGGCATGCTAAGGTTTTACTAGCGTTAAGTGGCGATAAGCAGTCGGAAGTAGCGCGTACAGTTGTTGGTCGTGGTTTGACGGTTAGGCAAACTGAGGATTTAGTGCGCAAGATTCAAAAGCCGGCCGCAAAACAAGAGATCTATAAGCCCAGTGCTGATATTGCTAGCTTAGAACAAAGCTTAGGTGAGAAGGTGGGAGCGCCGGTTTCTATTCAGCATACTAAAAACGGAAAAGGCAAGCTTGTACTCAAGTACAACAGTCTTGATGAGCTTGAAGGGATCTTGGCTCATATTCAGTAGCTAAATTATCATAATCAACGTATATATTATGTGAATGGCTTGCGCCTCTAGATCTAACTCCCTATACTTGCGCGCCCGACACGGCCTCCTTATGATGCGGTTTTAGGGTGCTCACTAAGATTAGGTTAAGACCATGAAAAACCTAGGGTTTTTAGAGAGATAGAACGGCGTGATAAGCAAGCCAGCAGTGTATAAAGTTATTGTCATACAGTGTTTTGTTGCCCTTGCTGTAATTGGAGTTTTGCTGGTTTTGGACTCCGCTTTAACGCCCTCGGTAATAGCAGGATTTTTGATTGCTATTATACCTTACAGTTACTTCGCTCTGCGGGTGTTTAGATACCGGGGAGCAAAAGCTGCGGCAAGAGTTGCGCAATCATTTTATCGCGCAGAGGCAGGAAAGTTTGGATTAAGTGCTTTAGGTTTTGCCTTAGCATTTATATTGATTGTACCGGTTCACGCAGTACCACTATTTGCGGCTTACGGTGTGATAGCACTTATTCAGTTAGTTGGCGCCTGGTGGCTTATATTGTAACCAGAATTGTTGAAAAAAGAGAATAGATAGATGGCAGCAGAAGGTGGTTTAACAACCTCTGATTATATTCTTCATCACTTAACCAATCTTACCTACGGTAAATTACCGGCCGGTTATGAGCGCTCAGATGCGCAGGGTCAAGTTAGTGAAGCATTGGCACAACCAACGTGGACTATGGCCCATGATGGCGGTGAAGCCGCAGCGATGGGGTTTTCTGCTATTCATTTGGATAGTATGGGTTGGTCGATAGCGCTTGGTCTTGTTTTTATATTCTTGTTTCGACGGGTGGCAGTCAACATTCATTCTGGTGTACCTACTGGTTTTCAAAACTTTATTGAAATGATAGTAGAGTTCATAGACACCAATATTAAAGACTCTTTTCCGTACAAAAGTAAGTTTGTAGCTCCGTTAGCCCTAACGATTTTCGTCTGGATATTTTTTATGAATCTGATGGATTTAATTCCTGTTGACTGGATTCCGCAATTGGCTGCTTATTTGTCTGGCAATCCACACCTCTATTTTAAAGTGGTGACAAGTACTGACCCTAATATCACTCTGGGTATGGCGTTCACTGTATTTGGTTTAATTATATTCTTCAGTATTCAGCAAAAGGGTTTAATGGGCTTTGTTAAAGGCTTAACGATGCATCCGTTTAATAATCCTTGGATGATCCCGATCAATTTAGTATTAGAAACAATAGATTTGATCGCCAAGCCGATTTCTCTAGGTTTGCGACTATTCGGCAACATGTATGCCGGCGAAATGATATTTATCCTGATTGCGGTTATGTATGGCGCAGGACTTTTTTTTGGCATGTTTGCAGGTGTATTGCAAATAGCCTGGGCAATTTTCCATATCTTAGTAATCACCTTGCAAGCGTTTGTGTTCATGGTGTTAACCATTGTCTATATGTCGATGGCCTTTGATAATGGCGAAGATCACTAACTTTTATTTTTACATTACTTTTTAATATATTAGGAGAAAGAAAATGGGTTTAGCTCTTATAGCGGTATCACTACTTATAGGTCTTGGTGCAGTTGGAACCGCAATAGGTTTTGCTTTGTTAGGTGGTAAGTTATTGGAAGGCAGTGCACGCCAACCAGAAATGGCCCCTATGCTACAAGGTAAAATGTTTCTGATTGCTGGTTTACTAGATGCGGTGCCTATGATTGGTGTCGGCATCGGTATGTACATTCTATTTGTGGTAGTGCCAACTCTAGCTGTTTAATAACAGAAACATGGGTTTAGCGCGGCAATGTAAGTCGCGCTTTGTATATCACTAACACGAGGTTTCGTTGTGAACATTAACGCAACACTAATAGGCCAATCTATATCGTTCTTATTCTTTGTGTGGTTTTGCATGAAGTTTGTTTGGCCAGTAATTCTTACTGCCATGCAAGAGCGTGAAGAAAAAATAGCACACGGTCTGCAAGCCGCTGACAGAGCAACAAAAGATCTAGAATTGGCGCAAGATGCTGCTGGACATAAGTTGCGCGAAGCGAAAGAGCAGGCTGCGGCAATTGTTGAGCAGGCAAATAAGCGTGCTAATCAAATTGTCGATGAAGCGAAAGGGCTTGCTAAAGCAGAGGGCGATCGATTGAAGGTCGCTGCTAATGCTGAAATCGAGCAACAAGCAAATCGTGCAAAAGAAGTTTTACGTGCTCAAGTAGCAACGTTGGCGATTGCTGGTGCAGAGAAAATTTTGCAACAGACCGTCGATGCAAATGCACATCAACAGCTGCTTTCTGAGCTGGCTGAGCAGCTTTAAGCGAGGATACGATGGCCGAATTATCGACATTGGCACGCCCTTACGCAAAAGCGGCATTTGAGTTTGCTCGGGACAACGATGCCTTGGCAAAGTGGTCAGAGACGCTAACTTTGGCGGCTCAAATTACCCAGCAACATAAAGTAGCTGAACTGTTGTCATCACCTTCTTTGACTTCGAGTCAAATGGCGGAAACCTTTGGTGGTTTGCTAGGTGATGATTTAACAGCTAAAGCGGCCAATTTTGTTGGTGCCTTAGCACAGAACAAGCGTTTGTCATTATTGCCATATATAAGTGAGCAATTTCAAGCGTTAAAAGCTCAACAAGAGCAGACAGTAAGCGTTGAAGTAACCAGTGCATTTGAATTGAGTGAGGCGGAAGCTGCTCAGTTAACAAAGGCGCTTTCAACCAATTTGTCACGCGAAGTCAAGTTGAGCTCTACAGTTGATGCCGACCTTATAGGTGGTGTTGTTGTTAGAGCCGGTGACATGGTTATAGACGGTTCAATCCGCAATAAGTTAGCTCAGCTAACTGATGCGATGAACCATTAAGATTTAAGTTTGAGGAACAGGGCATGCAGCAACTGAATCCATCTGAGATTAGCGACATCATCAAGCAACGTATCGATTCCCTCGATGTTGCGGTAGAAGCGAAAAACGAAGGTACTATCGTATCCGTATCTGACGGTATCGTACGTATCCACGGTTTAGCCGACATTATGTACGGCGAGATGATTGAATTTGAAGGCAACCGTTTTGGTATGGCTCTTAACTTAGAGCGTGACTCGGTTGGTGCGATAATCCTTGGCGATGCCAGGGGTTTACAAGAAGGCCAGAAATGTAAATGTACTGGCCGCATTCTTGAAGTGCCGGTTGGTCCAGAATTAGAAGGCCGTGTAATCGATGCCTTGGGTAATCCCATCGACGGACGCGGCCCTATCAATGCCAAAATAACTGATGCGATTGAAAAAGTTGCGCCAGGCGTTATCTGGCGTAAATCTGTTGATCAGCCTGTTCAGCTAGGTCTTAAGGCGGTTGATGCCATGGTGCCAATCGGTCGTGGTCAGCGAGAGCTAATCATTGGTGACCGTCAGATCGGTAAAACCGCAGTAGCAGTTGATGCGATTATTAATCAAAAAGGTAGCGGCATTAAGTGTATTTACGTTGCTATTGGTCAAAAAGCTTCTTCTATCGCAGCTGTAGTGCGTAAACTTGAAGAGCACGGCGCAATGGAGCATACAGTTGTTGTTGCTGCAACAGCCTCTGATCCAGCATCGATGCAGTTCATCGCACCATTTAGTGGTTGTACTATTGGTGAGTACTACCGTGATCGCGGTGAAGATGCGCTGATTATTTATGATGATTTGACCAAGCAAGCTTGGGCATACCGTCAAATTTCGTTATTATTGAAACGCCCACCAGGACGTGAAGCTTACCCAGGTGACGTATTCTACTTGCATTCACGCTTACTAGAGCGTTCAGCTCGCGTATCGGAAGCTTGGGTAGAAAAGTGTACCAATGGTGAAATTAAAGGTAAAACTGGTTCATTAACAGCGTTGCCTATTATCGAAACCCAAGCTGGTGACGTATCTGCATTTGTACCAACTAACGTAATTTCTATTACAGACGGGCAGATATTCCTAGAAAGTGATATGTTTAATGCCGGCATTCGCCCTGCAATGAACGCAGGGGTATCGGTATCGCGTGTTGGTGGATCAGCTCAGACTAAGATCATGAAGAAACTGTCTGGTGGTATTCGTACCGCTCTAGCTCAGTATCGTGAATTAGCGGCGTTCTCACAGTTTGCGTCTGACCTAGATGATGCGACCAAAGCACAGCTAGACCATGGTGAGCGTGTAACTGAGTTAATGAAGCAGAAACAGTACTCGCCACAGTCGGTTGCTGAAATGGGCTTGATGGTTTACTGCGCAAACGAAGGTTACTTGACTGATATCGACGTCAATAAAATATTAGACTTCGAAGCGGCATTATTGTCATACGCTAATAGCGAACATAGTGACTTGATGAAAGAAATCGTTGTTGCCGGTGACTGGAATAAAGATTTGGAAGCGAAATTCAAAGCGCTGGTTGAAGGCTTTAAAGCTACCCAGACTTGGTAATTGGTTTAGCAGGAAGGCTTTTCTTTCCTGATAATTAAGAATAGTTGCTCGAGGTCCATTAAGACATGGCAGGCACAAAAGAAATACGCACACAGATCGGTTCTATCACCAGTACTCAGAAAATTACGAGTGCAATGGAGATGGTCGCGGCGAGTAAAATGCGTAAAGCACGAGAAAGAATGGAAGTGGGCAAGCCTTACGCTACCCGCATCCGCTCTGTTGTTGGGCATATCGCCAATGCTAATCCAGAGTATCATCATCAATATTTAGCTCAGCGTGAAGTTAAGCGCATTGGCTTTGTTATTGTGTCTTCTGATCGTGGTTTATGTGGTGGTTTGAACACCAACTTATTTAAGGCGGCGCTTAGATCAATTAAAGAATGGGCTGATCAAGATGTAGAGATCGATCTGTGCTTAATTGGTAGCAAGGCATCAGCGTTTTTTAACAGTGTTGGTGGCAACGTTGTTGCTTCAGTTCGTGATTTAGGTGAAGCGCCAACAGTAGCGGATTTAATCGGCAGTGTTAAAACCATGCTGGATGGCTATGATAAAGGCAACATAGATAAGCTGTATCTGGTTAGCAATGAGTTTGTTAATACCATGACTCAAGACCCTACGGTTGCTCAGTTGTTACCTTTATTACCGTCTGAAGATAAGGATTTAAAACATCATTGGGATTATATTTACGAGCCTGATGCACAAGAGTTATTAGATGGTTTGTTAACTCGTTATGTTGAGTCGCAGGTTTACCAAGCGGTTGTTGAAAACGGTGCTTGTGAACAAGCTTCTAGAATGGTGGCAATGAAGAGCGCAACAGATAATGCTGGCGATCTAATTGATGAATTACAGTTGATTTATAACAAGGCTCGTCAAGCCGCAATTACTCAGGAATTATCTGAAATTGTAAGTGGCGCGTCTGCGGTTTAATTAGTTAAAGATTAGTTTTTTAAGTTTAAGGTTTAATGAGGATCCTCAAATGAGTAGCGGTCGTATTGTACAAATTATTGGCGCGGTCATAGACGTCGAATTTCCAAGAGATGCAGTGCCTCAGGTATATGATGCATTGAAAGTTGGCGCTGTAGGCTTAACATTAGAAGTTCAGCAGCAGCTAGGCGACGGCGTTGTTCGTACCATCGCTATGGGTTCATCGGAAGGCGTTAAGCGTGGCTTAGACGTTGATAACACTGGCGCAACAATTCAAGTACCGGTAGGGATCGAAACCCTTGGTCGGATTATGGATGTGTTGGGCAACCCTATTGACGAATGTGGTCCAATTGGTGAGCAAGAACGTCGTGGTATTCACCAAGACGCTCCAGCTTACGCTGATCTTTCAAGCAGTGACGAATTGCTAGAGACCGGTATAAAAGTTATCGATCTAGTTTGCCCATTTGCTAAAGGTGGCAAAGTTGGTTTATTCGGTGGTGCTGGTGTTGGTAAAACCGTAAACATGATGGAATTGATTAACAACATCGCCAAAGAGCACAGTGGTTTGTCTGTGTTTGCTGGCGTTGGTGAGCGTACTCGTGAAGGTAACGACTTTTACTACGAGATGGCGGAGTCTGGTGTTGTAAACTTAGAAAATCCACAAGAATCGAAAGTGGCAATGGTTTACGGTCAGATGAATGAGCCTCCCGGAAACCGTTTGCGGGTAGCGCTAACTGGTTTAACCATGGCGGAAAAATTCCGTGACGAAGGTAAAGACGTATTGTTGTTTGTTGATAATATTTATCGCTACACCCTGGCAGGAACGGAAGTATCTGCATTACTAGGACGCATGCCTTCTGCAGTAGGTTATCAGCCGACGCTAGCTGAAGAAATGGGTGTGTTGCAAGAGCGTATCACTTCTACAAAAACCGGCTCTATCACCTCTATCCAGGCGGTATACGTACCTGCTGATGATTTGACTGATCCATCGCCTGCTACGACTTTTGCTCACTTAGATGCAACTGTTGTACTAAGCCGTGATATCGCATCGAAAGGTATTTACCCAGCCATCGACCCACTAGACTCTACTTCACGTCAGCTTGACCCGCTAATTATCGGTCAAGAGCACTATGATGTGGCTCGTGGCGTACAATCTGTATTGCAGCGTTATAAAGAGTTAAAAGACATCATCGCAATTTTGGGTATGGATGAGCTGTCTGAAGAAGATAAGCAGACGGTATCACGGGCTCGTAAAATTGAACGTTTCTTATCGCAGCCATTCTTTGTTGCTGAAATTTTTACCGGTTCTCCAGGTAAGTACGTTCCACTTAAGGAAACCATTGCTAGCTTTAAGGGTATTCTTGCTGGTGAATACGATCATATGCCTGAGCAAGCTTTCTACATGGTTGGATCTATCGAAGAAGCCATCGAAAAAGCAAAAAATATGTAACTTATAATACAAGTCAGTGAGACTTTAGTAAGCGAGTTATAAGAGAGACTTATTATGCCAATGACAATTCATTGTGACATCGTTAGCGCAGAGAAAGAGATTTTTTCTGGCTTAGCTGAGCTAGTTGTAGCCAACGCATCGTTAGGTGATTTAGGTGTTAGTTATGGCCATGCGCCGTTACTAACTGGCCTAGAGCCCGGGCCGGTTCGTGTTGTTACGCAAGGTGGCGAAGAAGAGATCTTTTATGTCTCTGGCGGTTATTTAGAAATACAACCAGGCACTATTACGATTCTTGCTGATACAGCGCTGCGCGCGGATGATATGGATGAAGCCGCTGCAGTTGAAGCGCAAAAGCGAGCCTTAGCCGATTTAGCCGATCAAAGTAGTGAAATCGACTACACTTTGGCCTCAGCTAGACTGGCCGAGGCAGCTGCTCAAATAAGAGCGGTGCGGGCATTGAAGAAAAAAATGGGTAAATAGATCTATCCAAGTAAAAAGGCGGCTTTAGCCGCCTTTTTTGTGCCTGAACGTTAAGCCCCAGGCTGTTCATGCGCCGCGATTGATCGCCCATTAGTTATCTGTGACAAAAACGCGCCTATTGCCTAATATCCAGTATAATCTGTCAGCAAACAGCTATTTAGCTAAATATAAAAGAGAATAGTATGAGTCTAGAAGTTGTTATTTTAGCCGCTGGTAAAGGCACTCGAATGCGCTCTGATAAGCCCAAGGTATTGCATATCTTGGCAGCTAACTCGTTGCTAGGCCATGTTGTTGGCGCCGCAATTGAATTGGAGCCAAGCAATATACATGTGGTTGTGGGTCATAAAGCAGAAGACGTCGAAGCCGCTTTTAAAGCCGCATCAATAAACTGGGTTAAGCAAACACAGCAATTGGGTACCGGTCATGCGGTTGCTCAGGCAATGCCAAGTATCAATAACGATGCTACTGTCTTAGTTTTGTACGGTGATGTGCCGTTAATCAAAACCAGCACACTTAAAGCGATGCTAGCAGACGTAAGCTGTGATCAAATGTCTCTGTTAACTGTAGTTCTTAATAAGCCCGATGGCTATGGACGTATTCTGCGAGACGAAAACAACAGTGTTGCCGCAATTATTGAGCAAAAAGAAGCGACTCCTGAGCAATTGCTTTTAACAGAAACTAATACCGGTATTATGGCTGTGTCAGCGCAGCATCTTAATACTTGGCTACCCGCTTTATCAAACAGCAATAACCAGGGGGAGTACTATCTAACAGATATTATTGCCATGGCTGCCAGTGAGGGGGTAACTGTTAAAGCGTTTCACCCACAGACTGAGGCTGAGGTTCAAGGGGTGAATGACAGGATGCAACTGGCTAATTTAGAGCGGGAATTTCAGACCGAGCAAGCCAACAAATTACTCATTGCTGGCGTTAGTTTACGCGACCCTAAACGGTTAGACGTGCGCGGTGAGTTAATAGTTGGCAGTGATGTCGTGATAGATATTAATGTGGTGTTTGAAGGTAATGTCCGTATTGGCAATAACGTAACCATTGGCCCTAACTGTGTCATTACAGACACTGTCATTGCCGACAATGTAGAAATTAAAGCGAACACTGTAATCGAAAATGCGGTTATAGCTGATAATTGCGCCATCGGACCCTTTGCGAGAATAAGGCTAGGCTCTAATCTGGCGGCAGGCGTTAAAGTAGGCAATTTTGTTGAAACTAAAAAGGTAAATATTGGCGAGGGCTCAAAAGTAAGTCACTTAACTTACTTAGGAGACGCCAACATAGGCAAAGACGTCAATATTGGCGCTGGCACTATTACCTGTAATTATGATGGTGTTAATAAATTTGTGACAGAAATAGCAGACGGAGTTTTTATCGGTTCTAACAGCGCATTAGTTGCACCGGTGTCAATTGGTGAAAACGCAACTGTTGGCGCAGGCTCTGTGATCAGCAAAGACATAGAAAAAGATCAGCTGGCGATTGCGAGAGCAAAGCAACGTAATTTGGATGGCTGGCAGCGTCCAACTAAAAAACAGGACTAGGGAAATACTAT
This sequence comes from Pseudomonadales bacterium, assembly GCA_046710535.1. Classification (GTDB taxonomy): domain Bacteria; phylum Pseudomonadota; class Gammaproteobacteria; order Pseudomonadales; family CAWVSB01; genus CAWVSB01. The sequence goes on along the minus strand of JBKEHH010000005.1, from coordinate 225,880 downwards.
GTGTGGAATTGTTGGTGCGAGCGCCAAGCGTGAAGTATCGGAAATCTTAGTTGAAGGCCTGCGTCGGCTCGAGTATCGAGGCTATGACTCGGCCGGTTTAGCGGTTATTGAAAGTGGCGCGTTAGCGGTTGCCAAAGAGAAAGGCAAAGTAGCAATGCTAGCCGACGCTGTCGCCAAAACCCCCATCATAGGTAACTGTGGTATCGCCCATACTCGCTGGGCCACCCATGGTAAACCCTCCAAGGTAAACGCCCATCCACACTGTTCAAATGACCGTATTGCTTTAGTCCATAACGGCATTATTGAAAATCACGATCAACTTAGAGATCAGCTAACTAAGCAAGGCTATGAGTTTTTATCGCAGACCGATACCGAGGTGGTTGTTCATCTATTAGATTCAATAGAAAGCCAAGGTAATGACCTACTTAGTGCGGTAAAGATTGCGGTAGCTCAGCTAGAAGGGGCTTATGGTTTAGCGGTAATCTCTATTGACCAACCTGACACTATCATCTGTGCGCGCTCTGGTAGCCCCTTAGTTATTGGTGTTGGTATGGGCGAAAATTTTATTGCTTCTGACCAGTTAGCGTTACGCCAAGTAACCGACCGGTTTGTATATCTTGACGAAGGCGATATTGCCGTTATTACACCGCAGAGTTATGACATTATTGATTCACAGCACAATACAGTGAAACGAGATGTTGTCGTAATGACAGGCAGTGCGGACCGTGCCGACAAGGGCAAGTATCGTCACTACATGCAAAAAGAAATTTTCGAACAACCTGTGGTTTTAGCCAATACCTTAAGAAGTCGGATTAGCAGTAATCGAGTGTTAGAAGAGATTTTAGGCACTGAAGCGAAAGCTGTTTTAGACAAAACTAAAGCAGTACAAATTGTCGCCTGTGGTACCAGTTATCACTCTGCAATGGTCGCTAAATACTGGATTGAAGGCGTCGCGGGGGTTGCTTGCCGAGTAGAAGTTGCTAGCGAATTCCGCTATCGAAAGTTTGTTGTCACAGCCAACACATTGCTGGTAACAATTTCTCAGTCAGGGGAAACGGCCGATACTTTAGCCGCTTTGCGCTTAGCAAAAACCCTTGGTTATACCTCCACTTTGGCTATTTGTAATGTGGCGCAAAGCTCTCTCGTTAGAGAGTCAGATTTATGTTTAATGACTGAGGCCGGCCCAGAGGTTGGTGTTGCATCAACCAAAGCATTCACTACCCAATTGGTAGCTCTACTACTGTTAACGGTATTGCTGGGTAGGCGTCATGGCCTATCTCTGGATACTGAAAAAGATATCGTAGCCGCTCTGCATCAGCTGCCTGATTTAGTAGCCGAAGCGCTAAAGTTAGATAAAAAAATAGAGCAAATGGCTAAAGCTTTTGCCGACAAACACCATGCCTTGTTTTTAGGTCGCGGCGTGCAATGGCCGGTTGCGATGGAAGGCGCGTTAAAGCTGAAAGAAATTTCTTATATCCATGCTGAAAGTTATCCTGCCGGTGAGTTGAAACATGGCCCGTTGGCGCTAGTTGATGATGATATGCCAGTGGTAGCTGTTGCGCCTAATAATGAGCTGTTGGAAAAGTTAAAATCAAATCTTGAAGAGGTTAGGGCCAGAGGCGGCAAACTTTTCGTGTTCGCCGATAAAGAGGCCGGATTTGAGGATGAAGATGGTGTGTCGGTGATTGCGATTCCCCACACGCCAGATATTATTGCGCCAATCATCTATACCATTCCACTGCAATTACTGTCATATCATGTCGCAATTTTAAAAGGTACTGATGTAGATCAGCCGAGAAACTTAGCGAAGTCAGTCACCGTGGAATAGCGGTTATTTGCTTGTGTTAATAGTTAACTTGGTTATTATTATTAAAAAACAATAATCAAGGTAAGCTTTGAAACCAAGCCTGGAAGTTCTTATCAGTTCGGCATTACTACTGTTAATGCCGTTGTCTTTGTCCGCAAATGATGAAGACAAGAAGGTAATGGACAGCGCTCAAGAGATGCGTGACAACCTAGCTCAAAATTGGTTAGAGACATCCCGCTATATTGATTCCTGGTTATCTGATGCGCAAAGCACAAACGATAATAAAAGCCGCGTAAATATAAGCATAGTGCAGTTCATTGCCAAATCCGGCGATTGGGAAACAGACATTAATATTCGAGGGAAGCTCGATATTCCAAATACCAAGCGAAAGTTAAAGTTGTTTATTGACAGCGATGCCAATGATCAAAGCAGTTTAGTAGATAAAAAACTTGATACCCAACAAGATACTTTCACCACCATAGGTGTAGGGCGAACGCGGGAAACAAAAAACTTTCAATTTGAAACTCAAGTGGGGGCAAAGTTTAGGTATCCGGTAGATCCTTTCGCCAGAGTGAAAGCAGAAATCACCGGTGACTTAAGTGATAATTGGGTTAACGGTTTCGAGCAGAGGGCTTGGTATCTCCATGAAGACGGTTGGGGTGAATCGTCAGAGTATTTTTTACAAACTGAGCTCAATGAATACTACCAGCTAAGAATTAGCACCGAGGCTCAATATCAAAAACAATATGAAGAATTTGAACTAGGCCAGTTTTTCACCTTGTATGAGCGGATTCCCGACAGTAACTGGCATTCGTATACCTTTGGAGTCACGGGCTCAAACCAACCTAACCCCCGGGTTAACACCTATTTTTTAGCGGCTAATTATCGGCGGCCACTGTTTAAAGACTGGATATTTTTAACTATAGACCCACGGGTTAGGTTTTTGCGGGAAGATTCATGGCATCCAAACCCAGAGCTTGAACTACGTATCGATATTTTATTTGAAAAAGGTAATTAATCTTCGACTTTAGTGCACTCAAATACCGGGATATTTCTGTCCGTTCTAGCTTGATATTCATCAAAGTCTGGATATAAAGAAAGTAAGTGTGGCCATAAAACTCGCTTTTCGTCATCACTAACTTGCCTAGCAACCATATTCGTTTCCACCCCACCAATCATTACATCGATGTCCGGATTAGCCGCAATGTTGTAATACCAGACAGGATTAGTATCCATCCCGCCTTGGGAGGCCACTAGTAACAGTTTATCGTCTTTCGGCAAATGAATTAATGCTATCTCGCGCCTTGAACCTGTCTTTTTGCCTTTGGAGCCAACAATACAAATCGGATAACCGCCTGGAAAATTTTTCATTAACCGGCCATTGGTTTTTTTGAAAACCCAAACATTAATTTTGGTCATTATTTTAATGAATTTTTTTATTTGTTTTTCTTTGCCACTCGGAAAAGCTTTAATATCGCTGCGCTTAGTTTTAACGTAATCATATACAATCATGGTCGGCTCAGTAAAAGTTATAACTAGATCGTAACTATACCGCCTTGAAACCTCCGGCAGTGATTGATGAACAAGTTTTCACTCAGCTATTAATATTTATCACTCGGCAGTCGTAAACTGCTTAAACCATGTTTGAGCTTTTGCAGGTGCTCGGTAATTTGCTCACTATTAGCTTGAGATACTCCGACCGCTAATGCGTCTAAAGCGGTTAGGTGAGCAATACGTGAGCTTTGTGGCGCATAATTATCGGTGTCTTCATCGACATCAATACATAAAGCAATGCTGCAGCGGTTAGCCACAGGGCTGGCACTGGGCGCTATACCGATAACAATACCGCCTTCAGCTTTAACTAAATCTATAGAATTAATTAGCGCTTTTGTGCGTCCGCTTTGAGAGACCGCTACGACTACATCACCAGGCTGCAGTGAAACCGCCGCCATGTTCTGTATATGTGGGTCGTTATAGGCCACGGTTTCTAAACCAAGGCGGAAAAATTTGTGTTGGGCATCTTGAGCAACCGCGCCAGAAGCACCAAAGCCGTAAAAGCTGATTCGTCTGGCTTGGCTTAACGCCTCAACGGCAGCACTTAATGCCGCGGGGTCCAGTGAGTCACGCACTCGCTGTAAAGTATCAATGGTCGCGTCAAAAACTTTATAAGCATATTCAATAGGAGAGTCGTCAGTATCAACCGCAAACTGGCTAAAACTCGGCGTCGACGCCAATTGCTGAGCCAAACCTAATTTAAAATCCTGAAAGCCATCGCAACCACAAGCGCGGCAAAACCTGACGACCGTTGGCTCAGATACCATCGACTCCTGAGCTAAGTCGACAATACGCATATGAATTACGTCGTTTGGCTGGGCCAAAACGTACTGGGCTACTTTGCGTTCTGACTTACGCATGTTGGCCATAGTTTGGCCAATTTTTTGAAGTAGATTTGGATGGCGCATAAACAAGTCGTATCCGCTGAAAATAGTTGTCGCTAGTTTAACTGCACTGTAAAACATTGCTAGTGTTTACGACTTTTTACGGTGCCTAGAATGTTCTTGCCTGATAGAATGGCGCAATGGATGTAACTTCAATAATTGACTCATTAAACGATGCCCAGCGCAACGCAGTTTGCGCAGAGTCGGGTAATCAACTCATTTTGGCTGGTGCAGGTAGCGGCAAAACTCGCGTGCTGGTTCACCGCATTGCTTGGCTAATGCAAACTGAAAATGTTTCGCCTTACAGTATTATGGCGGTAACATTTACTAACAAGTCTGCCAAAGAGATGCGCAATCGTATTGAGGATCTACAAGGCTCAAGTTTGCGAGGAATGTGGGTGGGCACCTTTCACGGTTTGGCCCACCGTTTGTTAAAAAGTCATTGGCTGGATGCCGGTCTGCCAGAGAACTTTCAAATTTTAGATTCTGACGATCAACTGCGAGTAGTAAAGCGAGTTACCCGTGCATTAGACTTAGATGATTCTCAGTGGCCGCCAAGGCAGTCCCAGTGGTTTATTAATAGTCAAAAAGATGAGGGCAAGCGCGCCGCACATATTGATGACTGGGGTGATTTACACCATAAGACTATGGTGCGTATTTACCAGCATTATGAAGAGTTGTGTCAACGTGGCGGCTTGGTTGATTTTGGTGAGCTATTATTGCGCTCCCATGAGTTATGGTTGAAAAAACCAGCAATACTTGAACATTACCAACAGCGTTTCAGTCACTTATTAGTTGATGAGTTTCAAGATACAAACGCTGTGCAATACGCGTGGCTTAGAGTGTTAGCTGGCAATAGCTGTAAAGTAACCGCGGTCGGCGACGATGACCAATCTATTTATGGTTGGCGCGGGGCTAAAATAGAAAACATACAGCGCTTTAGTGAAGACTTTCCGGATACCCAAATAACCAAGCTGGAACAAAATTATCGCTCTACTGAAACCATACTGCAGGCCGCTAATGAAGTAATCTCTCGCAATCAAGGACGCCTTGGTAAAGAGCTGTGGACGGCAGGCGAAAAAGGCGAAAAAATTTCGCTGTATGCAGGTTTTAACGAAGTTGATGAAGCTAACTTTATTGTCGAGCAAATTGAACAGGCTTCTGGTGATGTGGCTAAAAGTGATTGCGCCATATTGTATCGCTCCAATGCACAATCAAGGGTATTAGAGGACTCATTGCTGCGCGCTGGAGTGCCGTACAGAGTTTACGGCGGGCATCGTTTTTATGAACGGCTAGAAATAAAAAATGCGCTGTCATATCTACGCTTGCTAAATAATCCCCACGACGATATAGCATTTGAACGAGTCATTAATACACCTACGCGGGGCATTGGCGCCAAATCAGTTGAGAACCTGAGACTGTTTGCCCGCGAGCATGGCGCGTCTTTATGGCAGTCGGCAAGCACCATGGTTGACAAAAAGCTGCTACCCGCGAGAGCTGCCAGTAATATTGCTAATTTTTTGCAGTTACTTGCAGATCTAGCCGAAGGCACTAATGAGCTACCGCTGCATGAGCAGGTTGACCATATTATTGAGGCCTCTGGCTTATTAGAATTTCATCGCAATGAGAAAGGCGAGAAAGGCCAAGCGCGGGTTGAAAACTTACAAGAGCTTGTTGTCGCTACTAGGGCTTTTGCCTGGGATGAAGATGAAAATGGTACGCCATTACAACAGTTTTTAGACACAGCAGCCTTGGACGCTGGTGATGCTCAGGCAGATGAGTTTGAAGATGCCGTGCAGCTAATGACATTGCATTCAGCCAAGGGGTTAGAGTTTCATACGGTTTTTATCGTCGGCGTGGAAGAAAATCTTTTTCCGCATAAGATGTCAGCTGAAGACCCTGAGCGGTTAGAGGAAGAGCGACGCCTATGCTATGTCGGCATTACCCGCGCTATGGTTAAACTATACATTACCTACGCAGAATGCCGTCGTTTATATGGCAGTGATAACTTCAATGCGCCATCGCGGTTTTTGCGAGAGATTCCAGCAGAGTGTTTACAAGAAGTCCGGCTTGGCTCTCAGATTACCAGGCCGGTATTGTTTGGCGCACCAGATGATGCTGAGCCACAACAAGGTATAAGCCTTGGTGGCCGCGTGTTCCATCAAGTGTTTGGTGAAGGCACAGTATTAAATGTGGAGGGCGCTGGCGACAATGCCCGCGTACAAGTCAATTTTGATAACGAGGGTAGCAAGTGGCTGGTGTTGCAATATGCCGGCTTGCAAGCAATATAATTAAAAAAATAAGAGTGCAAAGTAAATGAATAGCGCAAAACTCAATAGTAAAATGCCGGTCGTTATATTAGTTCTCATTGCAGCGTTAGTGGTTTGTATTGGCGCTTTAACGTTATCTACCGCCAAACAAGAAACGGCTGAAATCGCTCAAGTTACTCAATCAGATAAAATCTTCCGTTGGAAGCTAGTGACCACATGGCCAAAAAACTTCCCTGGTTTAGGGACGTCACCGGAGCGCTTAGCTGAGTGGGTTAATGAAATGAGTGATGGCCGTTTGCTGATTGAAGTTTACGGTGCTGGCGAAATTGTTCCGGCCATGCAAGTGTTTGAAGCAGTATCTGAAGGTACGGCGGAAATGGGTCATGGCGCAGCATATTATTGGAAAGGTAAGTTGGCCGTATCGCCTTTCTTCACCGCGGTACCGTTCGGCTTAACTGCACAAGAAATGAATGGCTGGCTGCATCATGGCGGTGGTTTAGAATTATGGCGCAGAGCTTATGCCCCTTTTGGTCTTTACCCTTTAGCCGGTGGCAATACGGGGGTGCAAATGGCTGGTTGGTTCAATCGGGAAATAAACTCTATAGCTGATATCCGTGGTTTAAAAATGCGTATTCCTGGACTTGCCGGTGAGGTTTTTACCCGGGCCGGAGGTACTGCCGTTAGCTTACCGGGTGGTGAGTTATTTACCTCACTACAAACCGGGGTTATCGATGCAACTGAATGGGTAGGCCCTTATAACGACCAAGCATTTGGCCTGCATAAAGTGGCAAAATATTATTATTACCCAGGCTGGCATGAGCCAGGTCCAACCTTGGAAGCAATTGTTAACCAAGATGCGTGGGACAGCTTGCCAGCGGATTTGCAACATATTCTAACTGTCGCTACCAGAGCTGTTAACCAAGACATGTTAGATCAGTACACGGCGCTTAATAACAGAGCGCTAACCGACTTGGTTGATAATCATGGAGTAGAGTTACGCAAACTGCCAGATGATGTCTTAAAAGAACTGAAAACGATTTCAGCTGAGGTATTAGTGGAGTTATCGGAAGACTCGCCACTCGCTAAGGAAATTTATGACTCGTTTACTGCCTACCAAAAAGGTGTGACAAACTATCATCACATTTCAGAGCAAGCGTATTTAGAAGCCAGAGACTTATAAGCTCTGCAGACAGGTTTAAGTAATCTGCCTAGTACGACCATTTTGGTCGATGGCAACGAAAACAAACACACCTTCAGTTACTTTTGTTTGTTCTGGGTTGTCGGTGTAGCTAACCCACACTTCAATATTGACTTCAATCGAGCTGCGGCCAATAGAGCCAATAGCGCTATAGCAGCTAACAATAGCGCCAACTTTCACTGGTACCATAAAATTCATTTTATCAATGGAAACGGTAGCCACGCGACCACGCGCCTGGCGTCCAGCGGCAATGCTGCCAGCTAAATCCATTTGTGACACTAACCAACCGCCAAAAATATCACCGTGGGCATTGGTATTTGCCGGCATAGCAAATGTTTGTAGGGCAAGCGCACCGTTTGGCGTTGGTGCAGTATCTATTTGTGACATGATTTATTCTCGTTTACTAAAATTATTTATAAACAACACTAGGCAGCCAAGTTATTAACTCTGGCCATACGGTCAATATTATTAGCAGGGCTATTTGTAACACGATAAAGGGTAAAACACCCTTATAAATTTGTAGCGTTTGTACTTCTGGCGGGGCTACACCACGCAAATAAAACAGCGCAAAGCCAAATGGGGGTGTCAAAAATGAAGTTTGCAGATTCACTGCAATCATAATCCCTAGCCATAAGGGGTCTATGCCCATGGCGAGTAGAATAGGGGCAACAATTGGCACTACCACAAAGGTGATTTCAATAAAGTCTAAAATGAAACCGAGTAAGAATATCACCAGCATCACCACTGCCGTTGCGCCGATAACACCGCCTGGCATCTGGGCAAATAAATCAGCAATTAAATGCTCGCCGCCAAAGCCTCTAAACACTAACGAAAATACCGCCGCGCCGATCAAAATCATAAATACCATTGAGGTAACTTCTAAGGTAGTAATCGCCACTTCATGAGCGCGCTTAAGATCCAACTGACCTTTGGCAAAAGCCAAAATAGCAGCGCCAACTGCGCCCACTCCGGCCGCTTCCGTTGGCGTGGCGGCGCCAGCGAGAATCGACCCCAATACGATCGCTATTAAGATTAATGGCGGCACTAATGCTTGCAATAGCTTTTTAGTCGTTGGCTTTTCTAATTGCTCTATTGGCGGGACTAAATGCGGTTTTAGCCATGCGACCAAAGCAATATAACTAATGTACATACCGACTAATATCAGCCCCGGAATAAGCGCGCCAACAAATAAATCGCCCACAGAAATTGTATCGGGGGTGAAGTTACCTTGTGCTAGCTGAGTTTGTTGATAGCTACTGGACAAAATGTCGCCCAGTAAAACTAATGCTATCGATGGCGGAATAATTTGCCCTAAAGTTCCGGTTGCACAAATACTGCCACAGGCAATAGCTGGGTCGTAGCCACGCTTTAACATGGTGGGCAACGACATTAAGCCCATGGTCACCACGGTAGCGCCTACAATACCAGTACTAGCGGCCAGCAACGCGCCGACTAAAATGACAGAAATACTTAAGCCACCGGGCATTTTGCCAAATAAACTGGCCATGGCATCTAGCAAGTCTTCGGCTAGTTTAGACCGTTCTAACAATACGCCCATTAACACAAACAAGGGCACCGCGGTAAGGGTGGTGTTAGTCATGGTGCCAAACAAACGATTGGGGAAGGCTCCCATTATTTGGGCATCAAAAGTGCCGGTTAAAATACCAATGGCCGCTCCAAAAAGTGCCGTGCCTGCAAGGGTAAAGGCGACGGGAAATCCTGCCATTAGCATGACGCATACAGCAAAGAATAAAATTAGTGGCGCAAATTCAGCGATCATTCTTTGCTGCCATAAAACGACATTAACGTTGCACAATTGGTTAATACAACGCTAACCGCTTGCATCAGCAAAGTAACACCCAAAATAGGGATTAAGGTCTTTAGCAAATACACCCCATGAATGCCGCCGGGGTCGGCAGAGCCTTCTCTAATTACCCAAGAGTTACCGACATAGGTAAGGCTAATAAAAATAATGAAAATACACAGTGGGAAAATAAAAATAATGCTGCCTATAGCATTAACCCAGGCCCGGGTTGTGTCTGAAAAACCTTGGTAAAAAACATCAACCCGCACATGTTGGTCGTGCTTTAAGGTATAGCAGATGCCGAGCATAAAAACGGTAGCATGCAAATAGCTGATCGACTCCTGCAGCGCAATAGAGCCGGAGCCAAGAGCATAGCGCACAACGACTACTGCGCCGGTAGCAATCGCCATGGCCAAAATCAACCATGCAACTGTTCGGCCTAGCCATTCGCTAATCGCATCAAAGTTACCAGTGATGCGGGAGATAAAAGTTTTTGTCACCATCAATACTGCTTAAATTATTATTGTGACGCTATTATAGCGTCAGTATTTAACTAATCACCACTGAACTTTAATTACCCGTACTTGATAATACTTAGCCTGTTCCGCGGTTAATGGACCAATGCCAGTGTCAATTGCTGCTAGCTGTTTCCCTGAGCCAATAGTTTGCTTAACGGTAAGCTGCTTGGCGCTACGCCATTGGCCGTCCTACTGCAAAATTTCAATAACTGGGTTGGTTATACTTACACTGGCTCTATTGCCGATAATAACCGTTAAGTAGCCATTACTATTTAAGCCTAATTTAGTGGGGACATATTTAGCAGGGTTTGTTGGCAGCTCAATTTTCTCTAGCAACAGTCGCGACTGCTGGCCGAGTGCGCCGCCAGCTTCTGCACTCTCTTGCAAATTAGCTACTGCTTGGTCTGTTTTTCCTTGGGCGAAAGCGGCTTTACCTAAAGCATTTGCAGCCGCCTGAGTTGGCAGTAGTTTTTTACTGGCAGTTAAATCGGCTTCAGCGCCCTTATTGTCATCCATGGTTTGTTTCAGCAAACCACGCTGTAAATAATGACTAAACAATTGATTGTTCAGTTTGATAGCTTGGTCATAACTGGCTAAAGCGTCTTTTTGATTGCCGCTGCCTTCTAGACCCAACCCATTAAGCTCATAGAAAATACTTTCTTTTGGTTGTATGGCAATAGCGGTTTTAGCAAAAGTTAAAGCAGCGCTATAATCTTTGTCTTGTAGTGCTTTCCTCCCTTTATCATAGGCTTGGTAAGCTGGCCTATCTTTTTTAAGCTGGGCAATACGCTGTTGATAAAGGGCTTTGTTTCTAACCCCGCCAGCACCTAGCTCAATAGCGGTGGCAATATTGGTATCAACTCGTTCTTGCGAGGGCGGGTGGCTAGCAAACAGGCCGCTAATAATGTCGTTTTGTTGGCCTTTTGATAAACGCACAAAAGTCTTTTGTAGCTCTACCGCGCCTTGTATGTCATAGCCTGCTTTAGCCATATACTCCATGCCGTAATAGTCTGACTCCAGCTCCGCATCACGGCCATATTTACTTTGTACCAGTTGCGAGCCAAGGGCCGCGCTGCCTAAAATTAACCCTTGGTATTCATTGCCGCTAAGACCAATTCCTAGGACGGCAACCCCAATCCCAAGTATTTGGTTTTTAGTCATCCGCGCCGCGGTGTGTCTGGCAGCGGCGTGAACAATCTCATGGCCTAATACAGCGGCTAGTTCGGCCTCGTCTTGCAACTCCAACAATAAGCCGCGGTTTAGTGCAATTTTACCGCCAGGTAAGGCCCAGGCGTTAGGTACAGAATTATTTAATATAACAAACTCATAAGGAAGGTCAGGGCGGTCACTTACTGCCGCGAGTTTCTTGCCCACAGACGAGACATAAAAAATAAGTTCACTGTCGAGATAATATTGGCCGCCCTGGCTTTGTTGGGTGGGCGAATACTGCTGATTGCCAACATTTAATTCCTCGTTTTGCGACATCAAGCTTAGCTCGTTTTCGCCAGTAACTGGGTTGACGCTGCAAGCAGTAATAAACACCACGCAAAAACCAGCGGCAACCTGAGAAACTGTTTGCTGCCAAAGCATCATAAAATCCATTCCTGCTACCTTTTATTATTAAGCTAAATACCCATAAAAAATGTCGGGCCAATTTTTATCTAAGCTGTGGTAGTGTAATAGAATTAAGCTTAAATTACAGACACAGTACTAAATATACGGAGAAAACCTGCCATGTTAATGGTTATATCCCCTGCCAAAACCTTAGACTATGAATCACCTTTAGCAACCACTAAAACCAGTCAGCCAAGGTTTTTAGATCAGTCACAGCAATTAATTAACCAATTGCAAAAGCTAGCACCCCATGACATTTCAAGCTTGATGTCAGTCAGCGACAAAATAGGCACGCTAAACTACGACCGCTTTCAAACGTTCCAGCAACCGTTTGATACCAACAATGCCCGCGCAGCAGTATTAGCTTTTAAAGGCGATGTTTATACCGGCATGCAAGCCGAGACCTTTAGTACGGCAGAGTTCACCTTTGCACAAAAGCATTTGCGTATTTTGTCTGGCCTCTATGGCTTATTGCGGCCGTTAGATTTAATGCAACCTTACCGCCTAGAAATGGGCACCAAATTTGTCAATAACGGCGGAAAAGACTTATATCAGTTTTGGGATAATAAAATCACCGATCTACTTAACCAAGACATTAAAGATTCTGGTAATAAGGTGTTAGTTAATCTAGCGTCTAATGAGTACTTTAAATCAGTGCAGTTAAAACAATTAGACGCCGATATGGTAACTCCAGTATTCAAAGATTATAAAAACGGCAAATATAAAATCATTAGTTTTTACGCCAAAAAAGCCCGCGGCATGATGGCCGCTTATATTATTAAAAACAAAATTAAAAAGGCAGAAGATATCAAAGACTTTAATGTTGACGGTTACCGCTTTAATAGTGATATGACGGTCGGTAACGATTGGGTATTTACCCGCCAAGAACAATAATAGAGATTATGACAAAGCCGTTTTCACAAGCCTGCGAAAATAATAAGGGCGTTATTTTAGAGCTGCTAACAACGGCGTTTAACGATAATAAAAAAATACTCGAAATAGGCAGCGGTACTGGTCAGCACAGCGTGTATTTCGCCAAGCGCTTACCGCAGCTAGTTTGGCAAACGGCTGACCAGCCGCAATATCATGCTGGCATTAGCCAATGGTTGGCTGAGGAAAATTTATCTAATCTTATTAAACCAATATCACTTAATGTAAACGATGAACCGTGGCAGTTAGCAGATGATATTGACGGAGTTTTTTCCGCTAATACACTGCATATAATGTCGTGGCCTTCGGTACAAAATTTTTTTAAAGGGATAGGCAAATACCTACCTAATTGCACTACGCTATGTATATATGGGCCGTTTAATTATGGTGGTAAATATACAAGTAGTAGCAATGCTCGGTTTGATACTTTGCTAGCGCAGCAAAATCAAGGCAGTGGGATCCGTGATTTCGAAGCAGTGAATGAATTAGCTAACGCGCAAGGATTTAAGTTATTAGCAGACAATGAGATGCCTGCTAATAATCGAATGCTACATTGGCAAAAGCAGTAGGCTGGCGGTTTCACCGTTACTTTTTTTAGCGCTTATCTCAATTTCAGCCACGACTAGCAGTTTATGTTTTGGGTTCTTGTTTGGCCACAGTTTTAAACAAACATATCCGTATTCTCTGAACCTAGGGCTACCGAGCCTAAGTTGCGGGCAAAGCCTACGGGATTGTTCGCTACATGTGCCCTGGCGGTGTGAATATCAAGAAATCGCTGTTGGATTTCACTACCCAAAAACACCGAGCCGCCACCAGCGACTTCAAACAATAAATCAACAATCTCGATCGATTTTTCTATTACTAGAGAGGCCTGATAACGGTAGTGAATTCTATCGTCTAAAGGCACTTCCTCACCGGCATTTACCAGATCCATCATCCGATCAAAGTTGCGAAATAGTAGCGCTTCCATGGCATCGATTTCGTGTTGAGCGCGAGCAATGCGTTCTTGGGTTGCGGTATCGCCGGCTAACTTAGTGGGGTCATTACTTTGCTTGTTAAGCGCTCCTTGCTTATATAAGCGCAGCGCTTCTTTACAGGCTCCGATAGCCGGAGTAGAAACTGTGCGGGCAAAAATTTGGGCCCACGGCAATTGAAATAATGGTTGTGGATTAACTGCCTTGCCTGGATTTTGAATCAAAAAGCCGTCCATTTGTTTATGGGTACGGTAATCGGGAACAAATACATCGTTTACAATAATATCGTTACTACCAGTACCTTGTAGGCCCATAGACTGCCAAGTATCCTCGATAGTGTAATCTTCTTTCGGGACTAAAAATGTGCGGTAACCTTCGCCGGCGATAATACCGCCCAATAGCACCCAGCTACAGTGGTCACAGCCGCTGGACCAGCCCCAGCGGCCGCTGAATTTAAATCCGCCTTCTACTGGCTCGACTTTACCCATCGGGGCATAAGAAGAAGACACCCGCGTATTTATGTTCTTACCCCACACATCCTGTTGCGCACGATCATCCATTAGCGCTATTTGAAACGAATGTACCGCAATAATTCCACACGCCCAGGCGCTGGACATACAGCCTTCGGCTATGGCCATTTGCGTGGCAAAAAAGTCTTGAGGGCTAAACTCGAGACCGCCGTATTGTCTAGGCTGTAATGCCAGGAAGAAGCCTAGCTCCTGCAATTCATCGACAGTAGCCTGTGCTACTTTACGATCTGTTCTAGTTTGCCCTGAACGCTCCCGCAGGCGAGGCTGCATGGCAATGATTTGATCCATCATTGCTTGCGCCGGCGATTGTTCCTGAATTTTTGCTGTGGCCATGATGTATCACCTTATTATTGAGTGGTCTAACGTTACTGTAAAAGGGCATTAAGACTATTGGTTGTTTCCAACGCTTGCCTTGCTTGCTAGCTATATCGATTATTTATGATATATCTTGGAATATTTCGAGGGCAAACGTCACCCTCATTTGGGGTATTTTAGGGGTATCTGCTGGTTTGGTTAGTTTTTGGTGCAAACCTCTGATATTAGTTATCGTGCTCCAACAATCGTCATATCCGAAGCTTTGCGAATTTAAGTCTAGTTATTCTACGATCAATTAAAGAAGACTTTATATATTTGTATAAGTAATTAATTGATAACTACTGTAACGATTGCGTTGTCAGCAAGAACTCTATCAAAATTCACGGTTTATGTCACTGATTACAATTTTTCTGATACGACCAAAGGTTTTCAAGATGAGTCGCATTTGACGGCTACTGTCATTAAAAAATTAAAGAGCGGTGGCAAGAGATACCGGATGAAATACAGCAGCCTAATAAAGGCTCTGAGCAGGATTTTAATCCTTCTGTGTTACGCGCTATTTTTAAACGGTAAATATCCAGCCGCATCATTAATATATTGTTTAATCTGTACTGTTTCCCGATCTAAAAAGTCGGCAACTGCATCACTAAAACCAGGATGTGCCAGCCAGTGCCATGAGTCGGTTTCGATGGGAGTAAAGCCGCGTTGAATTTTATGCTCGCCTTGGGCCCCAGGGTCAAACTTTTGTAAACCATTGGCAATACAGTATTCTATACCTTGGTAATAACACGTTTCAAAATGTAGACCGTCAATGTCGACTACTGTGCCCCAGTAACGACCGTATAGTGTGTCGCTTGACTTAAAATTGAGCGCACCCGCAACAGCTTGACCGTTTTGATAAGCCATCACTAAAACTATTTGCTGGCTCATGGTTTGGCTTAAGGCGTTAAAAAACTCCTCATTTAAGTAACCGCCGTGACCGCTACGTTTAGCGTAGGTTATTTGATAAAAATAGTAAAAGCGTTCCCATACTTCTGGCGTTAAGTCGTCGCCAGTTAACACCTTAAATGTAATGTCTTGCTGGAAAACTCGCTTACGCTCTTTGCGGAGATTTTTACGTTTGCGTGAGCTAAAGTCGGCCAAAAAATCATCGAAACTTTGATAGCTATTGTTAAACCAATGGTATTGGGACCCGATGCGATGCATTAAGTTAACCTGAGTGCAGGCGAGTTTTTTGTCTTGCTCGGTAAATAATAAATGCCAGCCACTGAGATTGTCTTGCTCGCATACTTGGGTAATAGCATCAACTACCGTGGCAAGTACTACGCTGTAGTCTGCATTTTTTACGCATAGGCGTGGGCCAGTAGATGGTGTAAATGGAATGGAGCTGACCAATTTAGGGTAATAAGGAATACCATTTTGGCGGTAGGCATCGGCCCAGCTCCAATCAAAGACATACTCACCATAAGAATGGGTTTTTAAATACAGTGGTAATACCGCGCAAAGAACATCATGTTGATAAACCAAAGCGTGATATGGCTGCCAACCAGACTTCTCATTGGTGCAGCCACTATTCTCTAATGCAGCTAAAAATTCATGGCGCATAAATGGGTAGTCTGTGCCGCTAATGTCATTCCACTGCGCGGCATTTACTTCATTAATTGAGTCGATAAATTCTACGCGCATTTAGCTAAGCCACAGGTCTAAGGCAATGCCAATACAAATAACCATGCCGACATAATTGTTGTGTAAAAAAGCGTTAAAGCATTGCTCGCCATCACGGTTTTTAATGAGTATTTGCTGATAAACAAACAGTGCGTTAACAACAGCTAGGCTGGTGTAATAAACAGCCCCTAGCTCGAACACGATGCCGCTAGCTATCAGCAGCGCGATAACAATAATTTGTAACACAGCGGTTATTAACCGGTCATAGCGGCCAAATAAAATGGCGGTGGATTTAACCCCAATTTTCACATCATCATCGCGGTCTACCATGGCATAAAAAGTATCGTAAGCAACCGTCCAAACAACATTGGCGGCATACAGCAACCACAAAGCGGCGGGTAGACTGTTGGTTTCGGCGCTAAAGGCCATTGGGATAGACCATGAAAACGCCGCCCCTAAAACAACTTGTGGCAGATGAGTGTAACGCTTCATAAACGGGTAGGTTGCCGCTAGCGCCACGGCGGCAACAGACAGCATTATGGTCAGCGTATTGGTTTGCAATACTAAAATAAAAGCAGCAATACAAAGCGTGGCGAATAATCCTAGCGCTTCTTTGCTCGACACCGCGCCAGTTACTAGTGGTCGTCCTTGAGTTCGCTTAACGCCGCCATCTATTTTTCGATCAGCAAAGTCATTTATTACGCAGCCGGCAGAACGCATCAGCCAGCAGCCGAAACAAAAAATAATAAGGTTTTTAACACTGGGGCTACCACCACTCGCCAATAGTAAACCCCACAGCGTCGGCCATAACAGCAGCAGTGTGCCAATGGGTTTGTCGGTGCGCATAAGCTGTTTATATAATGACAGGCGGTGGAGCATAATTCTGACGTGTGACCATTAAAACCCAGACTATAGAGTATGCTCAGCTTGTGGGCAAAGCTTAGCTTACTCTACGGGCGATTAAGACGTGGAGGCGGTCTGTGGGTCGTCGATAATCCCAGCTGCTGGGTCGTTGAATACATCTAGGTCAATACAGTTTTCGCTTTTGGCGACGATGGTAGTGACTACGGCATCACCAGATACGTTAACCGCGGTGCGTACCATATCCAGTAAGCGATCGACCCCAAGGATAATAGCAATACCTTCAACCGGCAGGCCTACTTGGCTGAACACCAGCGTTAGCATCACTAGGCCAACAGAAGGCACTGCGGCGGTACCTATAGAGGCTAAAACCGCGGTGACAATAACCAATAGGTATTCGCTTAAGCCAAGATCTATACCATAGATGTTGGCGATAAATACCGTGGCAACACCCTGCATCATAGCGGTACCGTCCATGTTAATGGTGGCGCCGAAAGGAACACAAAAAGAAGAGACTGACCGGTCTACTCCTAAGCGCTCTTGTACCGTTTGCAGCGTGATGGGGATAGTTGCACCAGAGCTAGAGGTACTAAAGGCAAATAATTGGGCGGTGCGTATTTTTTCTAAAAATAGGCGAATATTTAAGCCGGTAAAGGCTTTAAGGAATATCATTTGAGTGACCAGCACATGGAAGATAAGCGCTGCCAGTAATACTAAAACATAACCTGCTAATTGGCCTAATAGCTCAATACCCAATTCAGCAATTGCTTTGGTCACCAAGCAAAAAACCGCAATCGGGGCAAAATACATAACCATAGTGACCATATGCATAATGACACTATTGATTTGCTCAACTAGTGCCACTAACTCTTTTGATTCTTTGGCCATAGATAGCATTGCAATGCCGAAAAATATGGCGAAGAAAATGATCGATAGCATATCTCCATTGGCCATCGCTGCAATTGGATTGGTAGGCACTATGCCAATTAATACGTCAGAGAACGCACCTGCTTCCTTGCCAGCATAAGCTGTCGGAGTTTCAATATTCATACCCTGACCAATACCAAAGCTCACAGCAAATGTTATCGCCGTAGTAATAGCAATTGCAGTGGTCGCCAAATAAAGGGCGACGGCTTTGGTGCCAATACGGCCTAATAAGCTTATGTCGCCAATACCAATAATGCCCGGTATAAGGGAAAATAAAACCAATGGCACTACCAGCATTTTGAGCGCGTTGACAAAGAGCTTGCCCACTACATAAAAAATGCCGCTAATAAAATATTCTTCTATCCACGCGGCATGCACTAAGTCAGAGATATTTAGAATAAGCCCGACGACAATACCCAAAATTAGCGCGATTAAAACTCTGTTAGCAACGCTCATTGTTTAATAATCCGATTGTTTTTTTATCCTTATTTATGTTCATGATCTTAAACTAATCATGGCCAGTAGGCGAATAGTACGCCTGATGTTCATTTGCGCTAGATCATTGGCCATGGCTTAAATGCAGGCAGAAATATTTCGGCCACCAATAAGGGCAGGCCTTGGACAGTAAATTTTGAGCGTCGGCCCCATAACGTTTGCTGCATTTGCAAATTTATCGGCACCACGGTGTTGTTGGAATCAATAGTAGCTAGCTCAAATGGGGCGCGGCGCATGCTTGAGTCGTTAAATAACCAGCTGCCCAGTGAGCGATTATTGAGCTTTAGTAGTTGGCGAGCATGCCCTTTAAGGCTGGAAGCGGGAATAACGCTGCGGGCAAATACCCATGGAGTACCATTACACAGCAACAAGGTTTCTCGCACTTGTGCTAAATGACGTGAATTTATGTCTAACGACCGACATTCGTCTAAATATGCTGTGTTCCAGCCTTGAGAATGCACTTGCACGGAGAAGTTGTTACCACTGGCGGTAATCAATCGTTGGGTCAAGGACCCCTCATCTAATAGGCAATGCTTAATATTTAGCGGTATTTCGTTAAATATCTGCTTATGTTGCCGCCAGTTAATGCCGACGGGGTGGTACTGCTTGGGGTTAAAGTCGTAGAATACGCGGTCTGTCATATTGTTCGGTTAAAGGCGCTGTTTAAAGTTGTAAAATATGTATTAGTTGACGGGGCACATTGGGGTATTAGCGCCTAATATGCAAGTTGTTGATTTGGCTAAAACATGCCACGTATATAGAGTAGGAGAGGTTTTTAATGACTAAGTGGGAATGTATTGTTTGTGGTTGGATTTACGACGAAGTAACTGGAGACCCGGAGAATGATGTTGCGCCGGGAACCAAATGGGAAGATGTTCCAGAAGATTGGCTATGTCCTGACTGCGGCGTTGGTAAAGAAGACTTTGAACTGATTGAAAGCTCAGAAGTTGAAGCCGCGCCCCATCACGAGCAGGCGCAAAATAGCAGTGAAGCCGCGCCGATTGTTATCTTAGGTACCGGGTTAGCAGGTTATGGCCTGGCCAAAGAATTCCGTAAATTAGACAGTGATACACCGCTAATTTTAATTACTAGCGATGATGGCCGTGCCTATTCTAAGCCAATGCTATCAACAGGTTTTACTCGTGGCGTAAGCCCTGCTGACTTAGTGCAGGCTGATGCAGGCGCTATGGGCACGCAGTTGAATGCCAGCGTATGGACCATGACCAAAGTGGTTGGCATAGATACTGACGCCCAAAACCTTAAATTGGCCGACAAAGACACTAGTGTCCATTACAGTAAGCTAATTTTGGCACTAGGCGCGGACACCATTACCCCACCAATTGCTGGCGACGGCTTAGACATGGTTTATTCCATTAACGATTTAATGGACTACGATGATTTCTGCAGTGCGATAAAACAGAACGATGTTAAAAAAGTTGTTTTAATCGGCGGCGGCTTAATTGGCTGTGAATACACCAATGATTTAATCAATGGCGGCTTTAACGTTGAAACCGTAGACCCGCTAGGTTACTGCCTGCCAACATTGCTGCCAGAAGCAGCTGGTAAAGCGGTGCAGCGCGCATTAGAAGAAAAAGGCGCTAAGTTTCATTTCGGGCCATTAGTAACTGCTGTAAACAAAAAAGCTGACGGCGGCTTGGCAGTAAGTCTAAATAATGGCGCAGTATTAGCGGCTGATATTGTTATCAGTGCGGTCGGTGTGCGCTCAAGAACTGAGCTGGCCAAGCAAGCGGGTATTGAAGTAAACCGTGGCATTGTGACCGACAGATTACTAGCCACCAGCGCCAAAAACGTTTATGCCTTTGGTGACTGTGCCGAAGTAGCGGGCCATGTATTGGTATACGTTGCGCCATTAATGACTGCCGCTAAAGCATTGGCGAAAACCTTAACTGGCGAGCCCACAGAAGTCGTTTATCCAGCAATGCCGGTAACCGTTAAAGTACCGGCTTGTCCATTAGTCGTAAGCCCTGCACCACGTGATGCAGCAGGCGAGTGGACGATCAATGAAGACGGTAACAATGTGGTTGCTGAATTCAGAGATGCTAGCGGCGCACTGCTTGGCTTTGCCTTAACGGGCGATGGCACGAAAGAGAAAATGCGGCTGCAGAAAGAATTACCGGCAATTCTGGCCTAACCACCTTTCCTCAATAGCCACATTGATGCGCGGCTATTGAGGATGACATTATTATTGCCAGGAAATGTATTAATCTAAACCATGAGTTGTGAGGTAGTCTTCTACCTTGGCAAGATCAGCTGGAACATCTACAGCTATAGAGCTAGCAGTGGTAGGGATCATTTTTAGTTTAAAGCCTAAATCGACAAAACGTAATAATTCTATGTCTTCGAATTTTTCATTTAGTGTTTTTTCATAAGAAGAAAACAAGCTCAAGGCCTTTTTCGTAAACCCATAGACCGGTATTTGTTGTTTAAATACCGAGGTCAATTTACCTTTGGAGAAAGGTATGGGTAAGCGGGACATATACATTACTTCATCATTTACATTAGTAATGACTTTGATGATGGTATCGCTATTGACCTCTGTCATGTCGTCGATGACTTTATACAAATTATAAGCAATATAATCATTTCCGTGTGTTAGATACATTTCCACAATTTGCTCTATTGAAGAAGGATCTATTATTGGTTCATCGCCCTGAATATTAACGTAGAAGTCGTAATCCATTTGCTGGCTAACTTCGGCCACACGATCGGTGCCCGTTAAGCACCTGTCGGTTGTCATAACGACGGGTATATCTTCCATCTCACAATAATCAATTATTCTTTTATCCTCTGTGGCAACAACAATTTTATCCAGTAAATTGGATTTCAATGACTGCATATAGGTTCTCTTAATCATCGGAATACCTTTTATTTTAACCAAGGGTTTTCCTTCAAATCTTGAAGACTTATAGCGCGCAGGTATTACGCCTAGAATTGTTTTTTTATTTTCCATTTTTTTGATTGAGAGCTTTACCAAGCACTCCATCCTCCATCTACATTTAACACGTCACCTGTCACATAGTCAGACATTTCAGATGCAAGGTATAGGCATGCATTGGCTATATCTTTGCCAGTTCCCCATTTTTTCATTGGTGTTCTATCAATAGTGAAGTTATATAGATCAGTTTTTTGTTTAAAAGCATCTGCATAGGATGTTTCGCAAAACCCTGGAGCAATGACGTTTACATTAATATTATGTTCTGCCCATTCAACTGCAAGCCCCTTAGTCAAGCTTATTACCGCGCCTTTAGACGCACCATAGCCCACTAGCTCTGCAAGCCCTAGAGTGCCAACAATAGATGCCATATTAATAATTTTACCTTGCTTGCGTTTAACCATATGGGCGCCAACCGCATGGCAAAATAGAAATACGCTGCCAGCATTAACCTGAGTAACTTCTGACCAATCGGCATAACTCATTTCAAGAAACGGCTTTCTCATCCGCATACCAGCATTGTTGATAAGCGCGTCGATGTGTCCAAAATGATCAATACAAAGGGAGGTAAAGTCACGAACCGTCTTTTCGTCAGATACGTCTCCTGCGCACCATATTAGGCGGTCATCAGTAAGATTGAGCTCTTCGGCTAACTTAAGAAGGTCTGACTCGGTTCGCGAAATCAGGGCAAGTTTCGCCCCCTGTTGCGCAAATAATTTTGCACAATCACTTCCAATACCTTTGCCTGCGCCGGTAATTACGCAAACTTTATCTTTTAGTAACATAGAAGAATCCATTGTTAGTCTCTAATAATATGATCGAAGGCCTCTTCGACAAGCTGAGATGGCACATCGTCATAAACGCTAGCATTACCAATATGGTTGGCGAGGATTAGCCGCAGCTTATTGTTTAAGCGTTTCTTATCTTTGTGAACATTAACCTTGCAGTTAGCGAGTAATTTAGCTCGATCAAAACCCAGCTCACGAGAACTTACGTATGTCGGAAGATTAAACATTTTAAAAGTAGTTTCTAAAGAATCGTAAATATCTTGGTTTATATTCAGATGGCGAGTCGCGATATAGGCCACCGCCATGATACCGATAGAGACTCCCTCGCCATGACGAAGCTGCTCTTGATGGTTTCTCTCAGTAGAGACTTCGATCGAATGCCCAAGAGTATGTCCATAATTCAGTAGTAACCTCTTACCGCCTTCTTTAACGTCTCCTTGTACATGCCGTATCTTTATATCTATAGTCTTACTGATAAATTCAACAACATGACTAGCACTTCTACTCAGTATTGATTCGTGTTGATCAATTAAATAAGAATAAAAATCATGGTCGTTTATAACAGCGCACTTTATTACTTCTGCTAGACCAGAGTAATAGTCTCGGTTAGTAAGCGAAGCAACTAGATTCAGGTCTATAATATTTAGAATAGGATGGTAATAGCTACCAATGCCGTTTATTGTCTGGCGAAAATTAATAGCTGTCTTTCCTCCAATACTACTGTCGACCATTGCAAGTAAAGTTGTTGGGATATGAATCAAATTCATGCCACGCAGCCAGGTGCTAGCAATAAAGCCGGCCATATCTCCGATAACTCCGCCGCCAACGGCAATCAATGTCGAGTCTCGTGCGAAATTATTTTCTTCAAGTAGGCCAAAAACTTTGAGAGCTTCATTAATATTCTTGTTGCCTTTACCTGCTTCCATGCCGTGAAGAAGTACTGAATATCCCTCTAGCTCTAGATTATCTTTTAATTCACGAGCAAGTATATGCTCAAAAAAGTTGTCAAATATTATGATCACCTTAGAGGTGCTACCACTGAGATACTCACAGATGTTACCTATGATGCCTTCGCCTATATAAATAGGGTAAGGGGTACCGTCCAAGTTTGCAGTTATTTGTTTTAATAACGCCACACTAAAGCTCCGTATACATGCCAGAATTCACGATGAGCTCCGCAATTTTAAAATCTTCATCAATACTTATTTCATGGCCTTCAAAATGGTCAACATATTTTATAAAGGGAGTATCACCAATGCGCTTTCTATTTTTGATATAAGAGGCTTTAGAGAGCACATACAGTGATGATTGCTCAAAGATCACTGGAGGTATGTCCTGTGGCTTGGGAGTTGGTTCCGTTAGAGAATAATTTAGCGGGCTGCCCTGATACCAGCACAGTTTTTTGTATGCAATTGCCGTAAATGCAGAATCATAATCACCAGAAATGACTTTTTCAACGCACTCAGTAATTGTAGCAAGTTGTAAAAAAGGGCTGTTTGGGTGTAATAAAACAATTACATCAGCATCGATTTCATCGAGAAAAGAATCAATGATGTCTTCTATAGCAATATTGTCGTCATCGAGCCGCTTGGGGCGCTGTAGATACTTGAACTCAATTGTGCTGTCAGTGTAGGCAAGAATATCCTCATTGGAAGCATAGACATATGTCATGCTGATATTCTCGGTGTTTTCCAACAGTTTGAGGCTGTAATTGATCAAATATCGGCCGCCAAGCTTTTTAAGGTTTTTATGACTCTTATTGTCAGGGTGATAATCCACCCAATAAGGCACTAATGCGGCTATTTTCATTTAAACACTCCGTATTGTGGGTTTGCAGGGCCGGTGCCTATCAAAAACCGAAAATTCCTATCCCGAGTATGTCAGGTCGGATACCGCAAAAGTATACTAGAAATGGGCCATAAAGAAGAGAGGCGTCAACCTAATGTTTTATATTCTCTGTAAAGCTGTCAGTGCAGGATGTTTTGGCTCTGCTGCATCTGTCGATTATGCGCATGGTTTACCGAGCCAATGTTGGCGCGCGTAGCCAGCGTCTAAGTCAGCACCGATTAGCTGAAGGACGAATCGGTGCTTCATTCATAATTCTTCATTCTATCGGATGCCGGTTGCTTATAAGTTTCGGTTTTTATGAATCCCCCTCCCTCATTTATTTTATTAGCAAAAAAATTTGGCTACTAATTCCAAGTCAGGCTTGGCTAGGTGTGTAAAGCGGGTTAATATAGTTGCCTGTAATTATTCATATAATGTAATAGCAGGTATGATCCAACTCATGTAGTTTTCATCGCTCGATTGTTGCCAGAGAGCGATCTCGAGAACTAAAATTTTATTTGACGTGGTCTTTTTGCGATTATTAATTTGCGCAGGGATATCCGTGAAGGAATATATCTAAATGGGTAATAGATTATTAAAAAATAACATTCTTTCCTATTGCGCATCGATCATGGCGTTTCTGATTGTACCAATCTATATGATTGGTGGCAGTCCTGAATAATTTTTGTTTATAGATACAAGTGTTTTTTTTAAAAGCAGTATTGCTTTTTCTCTTATATTGGGCAGTTTATTGTGTGTTCTTAATATTTTATTGCATTTAATTAAACTAAGCATAGTGTCAACTTTCATATCCTATTTCGTATTATTTTGGATTGTGTTGGCGGGATTAATTTTACCGCTGTCTATTAGTACCGGAATGATAGATCCGGAAGATAATCCAATACATCGCTTTAACTTAATACTCTTGATATTTTTATCGGTTACGTTCTCGATAGTTAGTTTAACCAAACACAAAAAATATATAATAGCTTTTATTTTGATAACAGTTGTGACGTCTGTGCCGCCCTCGATTTTATCAATTTATAACTCAGACACCCTGAGTTTTACCGAGGGCCCTGAAGTACAGCCGTCTTTAGCCGTATCAAAAAACAAGAATATATGGGTTGTGAGCTTTGACGGAGTGCCTGGGCATATAGTGTCAGGTGTGCTCAATGAAAATAAAGACTTGTCAGAAGAGCTAAAGGATTTTACTTTCTTTAATAACGTAATTTCACAAGCGCCTTCCACGGGTTCTTCTATAATGGGTGAAATTTACGGGGTGCAAGATTTTAATTCTATGGGTAAAAATAGACGAGAAATCTTAGCTAATCTAGAGTCAAGTGGGCGGCAGATAAACTTATAGGCAATCAGATATCTGATAGCTTTCAACATGGCTATGGTAATTTTAAAATTAAGGCTATGGCATTTAAAACACAAAGGGCATGGAGTGACACAATTGATTTTTACAGGTATCCAATAGTTCGCTTGTGGACATCTGCGGCGCTTGGGTTTTTTGATTGGAGGGACCTTACTTTAGCCATAAAGCCATATGCTTTAATCTTAAATTTCCCATTGAACATTGAGGCGCAAACGGAGCAGCACAAAGGCCCTGCATGGGATTTAAAGTATATAAAAACGCTGGGGAAATTTGATTCATTTGTCAGTGAGTTATCAGTCAAGGATGTTGATTATAGTATTAGATATATGCACTTTACATTTACACATTTTCCTATTGATTTTGATGAAAATTGCAACTATAGAAGTGATGATGAGCAGTGGCATAAAAGCAATCAAAATGAACAAGGTTTAAAATCACAAGCCACATGCGCAGTTAAGAAGTGGATTGGTTTTATCGATAAACTAAAGGAGTTGGAGATTTATAAAAATTCACTCATTGTGTTTAAATCAGACCATGGTGAACCGGCGTCATATTTTTCAAAACCACCTCATAACACGAAGATAAACGGTAATAATAAGTGGGGCTATAATCGTTATCGGCCTACATTGATGATTAAAAATTTCAACACGAGCCAGCTGAGAATTGATATCAAAGAAGAGCTTGTATTATTAAATGATCTAGCTAAAACATTGTGTGAAGAGCCTGGTGTTGGTGTTGAATGCCATCAATACAATGGCATAAATTTGTTTGATAGCCCTCTTGAAACTACTGAACCATATTATCTATATGTGCCCAGAGATTCATCTTCAAGCCATAAACATGATACACATATATCGGTTAAAATCCCCACAAGAAAAGAATCGTTGTTAGCTGCAATGGAGCGCTCCCCGAAAATAAAATTGTTTAATCCAGCAACTAACACTCACAATATTCAGAAGACTTTTATTGAAGTGAAAGATGCTCTGCAACTATACTTTAACGCTAATGGCGGGTACCCCGTTAGTTCTGGGTGGCAAGGAATATGCTCAAAATGGGGAAAGTCTACCCCTGAATACATTAAGGGGCTTGTGCCTGAGTATTTACAAGCGCTGCCTGTAGATTTTAGAGAAAATAAAAAATGTGGTGTCGGATATTTTTATAAATCAAATGGTAAGGGCTATAAGTTCCTTTTATTTGGTGCGACGAGAGAGCATATGAAGCATGTCGAGCCCGAATTTATTGACCCTAATCCTAAAAGAAGATCTTTCGGTATTTGGACGGATGGAGCTAAAAATTGGTAAGCGCATGATAGCAATAGATGTATTTTCTATTGCTACATCGCCGCAGTCATGAGTTAAAGAAGCGATCCTACATTGCCATTTATTTACATAAAGTGATGAGATTGAAGCTTCTACAGCAATGCTGTGAAATACCCTCAATATGGAAGAGAGTAGCAACAACTAGGTGCCAATAAAAATAAGAGATTGAGGTAAACATCTAAAGCGGAGAAATGGGAATTCAATTGGAACAGTTTTAAACAGGTCCTTGATACAAAAGTCGTATCGGTTTTTTAAAGATAAATACGGCACAAGAAATGAAATATTAACAAAATGAAAGTCCGCTTATTACGCGGGTTATTGCAAATAATAATAATACGATGCTGATAATTTCATTATACTTAAGCAGATAAATATTTTTTTTAATATTTGGGCAATATATTTGCTTTCATTCAGCTCCCCAAGTCCAAGCGCCGGTTAGTATTCTATAGCGAAGGAAAAATCTATTGAGTGCATCTTTCGGCTCTATTGCTATCAGTGATTCAATGATGCGAGATATGCAGAGCGAAATTATGGAATAGAAATCAGTATGTTTTCAATAATGGGTGTAGTGATCAAGTTGGCGCTTCAGCTTTGCTGGAACGTTTAGCTGGGGATATGTTTCAGTGGCTCTTCTGGCTAAATAGACATGAAGAGTGTGGTTGTTTAACTGCGCGGGTAATGATGGTACTCCCGCCATAGTCTCAGTTATAGTAGGAAGTATTCGTGATTGATTGTAAGTTCTTCCTCTCTGAACGAGTGGTGATATGCCGCAAGCTCAGGGTGGTTTGTTATGAGCGGTAACGGGGTTAGGACTAAAGAAACCTTTCGCATTATAATTATGATGCGAGAAAATGTCATTTTATGGGTGTAAATATTTTATGGAATTAAGTGCGTTAAGTGATCCGGTCGGGCCTTTGATATCGATCGTAACCGTCGTGTATTGTGCAAAATCCGATTTAGAACTGACAGTTTCCAGCGTGCGTAGTCAGACGTACAAAAACATCGAATATATTGTCGTTGATGGAGGCTCTTCGGACGGTACGACTGATGTCATTGAGGGCAACTTAGATATAATTTCTCCTTGGTTAAGTGAGCCTGATAGCGGGATATATGACGCCATGAATAAGGCCATATCAATGTCCAGTGGTGAGTGGGTTCTTTTTCTTAATGCCGGAGATGAATTTGCTGCAGAATCCGTAGTTTCTGACTTAGTAGCAGAAGTAAGTGACGATTACGATTTCGTATATGGTGACAGATACCGAATAGAAGCAGGTGGTAGTGCTACATACGAGCGCGCAGGCCCGATTGAAGAAACCCTGGATAGAGAAGTGATTTTCCATCAATCGCTGCTCAACCGGACCTCAATTTTGAAAGCTCGGCCGTACGTCACGTTTCTTTCATTAGCTGCAGATTACGAATATATGGCGTACGCACACTCTACAAACTATAGATTTCTACACTTAACCTTCCCAGTAAGTAAGTTTAAGTCCGGAGGACGAAGTCGGCAGCAACATATGAAGGCGATGATTGAAGCGCTCAAGGTTGTTTTTGATTGCGAGCCTGACGGAAGGAAGGCTCGACGGAGCTATATATTTAGAAACTTTATACTCAGACATATTGAGTTTGTGTTACATAATTTAGCCCAGGATTGGCTGAAGCGTGGAGAAGATAGCATCATCTATATCAAGGCACTACCTGATAAAAATTATAAGTTTGAAGCTTCACCCGAACACCAGGGCATGGATAACTTCTTTAAGAGTATTTCCAGCCCCCTGAATAATGGAGGGGTTGCTTTCTCCATTATCGACAAGAGGCCGATATTTTTAGATACCGCAAGTTGGCGGAAAAAAATTAAGGGTATATCTAATTTTTTTAAACTTAGATAACAAGCGGGCGTTGATTATATATCCACCGGAAGATCGCGTTTGGCTTCAACCATATCATCGAAGAAGGCGCTGTACCTCTCTTTGGAAATATCACCAATAACCTCAATGTGATCTAGCGAGAAACCCTCGGGGTCAATTGACTGTATGGCCAAACTTTCCAACTTTTCAATTATATCGTTAGACGTTTGAAATTTCATAGCGCTAGGCACATCAATGGATGGTACGTCAGTATCATATTTAAAAACTGGAACACCTAGGCGCATAATTTCGTGGATCATAGATGTGGTGTGCGCAAGAACGAACCTTGAAACTAGCGGGTCTTGGTTGATTAACGTTGTTTTTCTTAGCCCGTAACCGCGCGGATTATTTCTGGGGTGGAACCGAATATTGACCAAGATGCCCAACTCTTTAGTTAATTCAAAAGCAATGCTAAGCATTTCTCTGTTTTTTTCTGCCAGAAGGTTTTGATCAAATAGCACCGTAAAGTATTTTGCGGGCGCCGCTGACGCAGTAGCTTTAGGGCGATTTAGTGTGGGTTTTCCACATATAAAAACGGCCTTCTTGGGATGCCATTGCTTCATAAGCTTTCCTGTAGCTCGCCCCCAAGATAAAAAATTTGCTGCAGGAGAATTTTCGTAGTTAACTGTATTGATATTTGGCTGCCTACTGTAATCTATATACAGCCCGTGTTGCAAAGTTGATGTCGGAATGGCTTTATTGTTACTTAGCTGAGCTAGAAGGTTGTCAATAGGCTGCATGTCAGCAAAAACCACAAGGTGCTTAAAGCTATAGCAGGATAGTATATCCTCGCAAACACTCACATAGTGGGAAGCTTTTGTCAGAATAAATATGGCTTTAAATAGGTTTCGAGGTAGCTTTTTTCGAAGTGGTTTGACAAGCTTTCTAATCGTGTTTAGTTTGGATAATTTTAGGCGCCAGCTGTTAATTGGCGAGAAGTCGAGACTAAACTTACTATGCTTGCAGCATGAAAAAACAGTGTCGAATAAATCTTTGTAGTCATCTCTCGGCATTGATTTGAAAAAAAGGAACTCACAGTTGACCGCATTATTTTTAATTCCTGTTTCATAGAAAAACAATAAATTTAAAGCGCTATTTAATTCACTACGAAGTTGCTTTTTTGGTAGTGACCTGCAGACATGTAGGTCAATTTCTAGAATTTGATCCCAGTCGATAGAATTAAGTGTGTCTTGATGCAGCATGTTGTATCTATTTAGTCGCCTGATCGATGAGGTCATGAGATATTTTCCTAAAAGTTGCAAGATACTGATTTTTAGAAATTTCTTCTTTGGATCTTGCGTTATCGAGGATAATCTTTATAGATTCAATATAAGGCCCCAACCCAGATTCGCTTTGTCCGCCGGCAATGAAGTCGCATATAGATAAATCGACATAATGAAACTGATAGTTTTTGGTATATAACGTTAAGAAAAGGTTATAGTCGGCAGCGTACTTGTAGGTCTGATTAAATTTATTTTTTGAGAGTACAGAGTTTTTTATAAATGTAGATTGATGACCAAAAGGCATTCGCTCAAAAATAGAGTTAATGCTTTTCGCCTTCTGCAATGTTCGCTCGCGACCCTTCACATAGTGTCGGTCACCATAGATGATGTCCGCTTCTTTGGGGATGCTCTTAGATACTTCTTCGAGCGTGGTTTCGGAAGAAAATATGTCTCCTGCATTCATGAAATTAATCCAGTCTCCAGATGCTTGTGCAATCCCTTTGTTCATCGCATCGTAAATTCCAGTGTCTTGCTCGCTAACCCAGTAATCGATACGGCTATTATATTTTCTGATAATACTGAGCGTCTGGTCTGATGAGTTTCCGTCTATTATGATAAGTTCAAAGTCTTTGAATGTTTGACTTAAAATATTTTTTAAGGTCGTATTAAGAAACGCTTCTGCATTATAGGTGACTGTTATTATTGAGAATAACGGCGCCTTAACCATTTTTAACTTCTTTGTTTGTTGAGATTTACGCAAGTCACGATTTGCAGACCTTATTTTCCCATTTTGGTAAGCATTCAAAACTTGTTTGTATTGACGATACTTCCTTACTGGGTTTCTTAGCAAGCTGGTTGAAGTGAGATTTTTAAGTGGAGACTTTAGTAAGTCGTAATCCTTTTCAATCTCGGTGATCCTGCGATTCTTAGCGGAGAGTTCGTGGCTGAAAGAATTCAGTCTTTGTGTTATCTCTTGATTGTTTTTCAGAAGGCCTTCCACTACGGCGATTTTCTTTGTGAGGCGCTCCTGTGTAGCGTCACGCTGGCCACGTGTGTTTTCAAGTTTTCCCCTTAGGTCATTCACTTGGCCTCGTGTACTTTCGAGTTTGCCTCTTAGGACTACAGCTGTGGCTGTTTTGTGTGTGAGGCTTTTCTGTGTAGCGTCACGCTGGCCACGTGTGTTTTCAAGTTTTCCCCTTAGGTCATTCACTTGGTCACGTGTGTTTTCAAGTTTTCCCTTTAGGGCATTAGACTGATTTTTTGACTTTTGCAGCTGCCGAATTTCTGTAACTGTAATTATTTTTTTATCTGGAGTAAAAGGTAAGGCACGTTCGGCAAGTGCTGCATCAGAAAATAGTTCGGGTTTGTGTGTTTTGTATCCGTATTCTGTCATCTCTGAGTCATTCTGTATCCAGAAACGTAAATGCTCTTGTGGTTGATACTCATCTTTCCAAGAGTCCTTCATTCCTTTGTGGAAAAATTTGGGGTTAATTACCTGAAGTTCTTCGAACGTTGGTATGGAGTTATTAAGCGGAGGGAGTCCAATGAAAGAAGATATCTCTGGTAAGTATTCCTGAGGCGTATCAACTAAAGTCTCGAAGCGAATAAACATGGTCTCTGATTTGGTGCTCTGTTGCCACATGTCGACATGTCTTCCCCAGCTGCCAAAAGGGACATTGCCATCTATGACATCATTTAGAGTGGTGTTAGGGTCGTTGTAGGTATTAATATACTTGCAGTACGACAGTGAGCTCTCGCGTCCATCGCGGATCAGATATATTACTTTATCTTCGGGTCTGACTACATCTGGTTCGCCATGAGTTTTTATAAGATAGAGTTTCGGGCCTTTCCTTAATGCATCGATATCAAAATCATCGGGCAGCAGTTCATGGCCGACCGCTTCAGACGTTGCTGGGTCAGATGCGATATCAACTTTATCGTTGTAAATTGAGTGTGTTTTTACGCCGAACACACTGTGAAGCAATACTCGAAAGAATGTATTACCGCTACGGGGATATGAAGCTAGCCAAATAATCATGAGTCTGCCCAACAGTTATTTTGTTTTAAAATGCTTTCGGTGGAGTCGCCGTTTTTATCAGATAGAGGGTGCTTGACTATGGCGCTCTTTTTTTCAGGGATACGCTGAAATAGATGGTGAGGCAGAAGTGCAACTTTTGTTTGGTCTTGTAGAGAGGCGAATTGCACTTGATTGAAGCAACGAAAGTCTTTTTCCTGCCAGTTGATTGTGTAGTCTTCAGGGTAGCTCCATTTCAGCCCTTTTGTCAGTAATAGTTCATTGAGTGCACGCTGGTCATCGCCGTCAATAAGTGTGGCCTCTAGCCATTCATCAACAAGCTTGATAGTTCTAGTAGTTGATTTGATGAGAAAGAAACCACAGCAGAGCACGGCCCCAAGTTGTTCATGTACTAGCGGCGGCCAGACAGTGCCTTGGCTAAAACAAAGATCTGCACCGAGCTTTGAGCAATAATTGATAGGGTCCTTTAGCCAGACAGCATCGGCATCCGAATGTACAACATCTAATCCGCGAGATAACAAAAGATGGATGATCTTGACCCGTTCGACCCAAAGCTTATTAAGGTTACCATCCCATTCTAGCTGGATATTACAGTAACCTAGTTTTGTCATGGCATCGTTTGTAACTCTGTCTAATGAGACAGTGATTAGGTTTTTGCCGGAATAGGGGGCCGCGAATCGAAGCCAGTTTTCAAATATCGCCAGATAGTCCGAGCTGATAAAGACGATGGTTACAGGCTTGCCATCAGATAGTGTCTGCAGACTGCTATCGAAATTGTCAGTTGTTATATGTTCCTGCATTTCTAAGATGGGCTCTTAGGGTTAATTAAAGGTGTTAATTTTTTATAGTAAAGCGGCTCGAAATAAGTTTTTCGTGCAATTTTATAAGCTAGGCGATGGGCTCTATCTTTAAGTGCTTGGAGTTTACTGTTTTTGCCTAGACTAATGCGGGATAGGTTGGGTGCCGCACTGCCGCGGCCAGACCAGACGGCCTGATAGTCACTTTGTTGTGGTGGTGTAAGGAAGGCGTCTTTTTGCGCTACTTTTCTCGCGATAACTAAAAGGTAGGTCTTTTCGCAGTTCTGGAGCTGGACACGACTCTTTATCGTTTCAGGCTTAAGCACCTCATACCATGTGGTTTTTTTACGGCTTTCGAATATGATAACCTGCTCGACCTCGAAGCCATTTGCTGACGAAAAGACGCTGTAGAAAAGCTCTGGGGTGAATTGATAGAAACCATGTCCCATAAAGTTGTTGGCTGGGCTGATGCCTAAATAGTGGCCGCCAACTTTAATCATATCCATACAGTTTTTCAGTGACTGCTTGATATCGAAAATGTGCTCCAGTGAGCCGCCGTCAAGCACCGTGTCGTAAGAGGCATAATACTGCATGGGGATTGCGTAGTTGAGGTCGTGCTGCAGTGATGCGTGTTCATAGGTGGAGCAGTCCATGGAGTCGACCGTCTCGGCCCCAAGGCATTGTAGCAGCGGTTCGGCATAGCGCGGCTTTGCTACGCTAATGCGCTCAAGTGATTTTTCAGGGAGAGCCGGCCGATATTCTGCCAACAGTGTTTGAAGCTTTTCGAGAGGCAAGTGGATGCCTTGCCGGCCAATCATCAGGGTAGATTTGAATGATACCCCTTTCGATTTCGAATGAAGTAAAAATTTTATGCCGTTGACGTCGAGTCCCATGTTTCTATTTTGCCTTGTTGGCTACTTGAAATACCATGACATTACGCCGGTGGTTGATATTTTTTGTATCACATGCAGCCCTGATGTCCGCGGTGCGTTGTTGGTCAAAAATAAAACCGCGCGAAGTAAATTCGCTGCGCCAGTCGGCTTCGTCTCGCTCTGCTATATGCCCATGTCCGCCTTGGCCAATTCTTGCACCAGAGAAAATAACCCAGCGTTTTGACTTTGCTGCCAGGAAATCGAATAGAAAGTCGTGCTTATCTCTTGGAATGTGTTCAGCTACCTCGATTGAGCAGACGAGGTCGTATTGGCTGCTGAAGAGGCCCTCTAAATCCTGTTTGAAGATGTTTACAGGGATTAATTTGGGGTTTCCTTCATCTTGGTAGTTTTCCTGAAATTTGTTTGGCTCAATACAGTCGTACTGCTCGACAGCTTTGTTCTCAGAGATATATTTTGCGAGCAGGCCAAGCCCTGAGCCAAATTCCAATACTGAGTTAAAGTCAAACGCCTTGACTATATGGTTGGCCATGCCATGGTTAAAGTTAGTTGGATGGAGCTTTTTGTGAACTCCCTCGGTCCAAGCCCCGCCTTTCTGACCATGTAATTCGACTGGAGTGGATCGCGGGGATATTTTTTCGATTAAATCCACTACTCCTCCAAGCTGTGTTGCGTCATTAACTTTTATCATCGTATGGTCGTTGCAAATAAAGGTGAGCTCATCGTCCGCCAGCAGATAAACATTGAGAGTGTAGTCTCCATGGTTTAGCAAACAATTAAAGTCTACGTTGACTTCTACTTCTTCATTTTCTTCCAGTTTTTTTATGTTGCTGTTATGGAGATTCCATTGATTGGCCCCCGTTACAACAAAACCTGTTAGCGTGCGGATTTGAAAGCCAAAGTTGGCATTGGATATAGGGGTGTTCGCTTTGAATTTTATGCTAAATTGGTATTTTTTCTGTTTGATGAGCCCGTTGGGCTTTACCTGTTGGCCGCTGTGATCGCGGATTGTGAGAGACTGTAGAACACCGGTATTGTTACTGACCTCAGGCGCGCTGTGCTTCTCTAGTGTTTCTTTTGTAGCGTGTTCCAATGATTCGTTTAGCCTGGTATCTACATGTTCGCTTGAATTGCTAATTATTTTTTCGTTGTAGGCATTAATAATATCTTTGGTGTGCTCTTTGGCCGAAAGCATGATTTCTTGGTGGAGCATAAATACATCTTTTGGCTTGCCATCTGCAATAATACTACCCTCATGGAGGAGGACGGTCCTGCTACAGAGTTTTACAATATTTTGGTAGCTGTGAGAAACGAGGATGACAGTTTTTCCTGCAGCAAAAAATTTTTCAATCTCGTTGTAGCACTTTCTTTGAAAACCAGCATCACCAACTGCGAGCACTTCATCTAAAATTAGAATTTCTGGGTCTACATGGACGGCGACCGCGAACCCCAAGCGAGACTTCATTCCGCTCGAATAGGTCTTTACTGGTTGATAGATAAAGTCTTCAAGTTCAGCAAACTCAATGATAGCAGGCAGTTTTTTTGCCAGCTCAGCCTCACTCATGCCAAGAATTCGGGCGTAAAATTGGATGTTGTCAATCCCTGAGAATTCCGGATTGAAGCCCGCTCCGAGCTCTAGTAGTGCGGTTATTTTTCCCTTGATCGAGACGCTGCCTTCATTGGCCTGTAGGACTCCCGTGATGACTTTTAATAGCGTGGATTTTCCACAGCCATTACGGCCGACCACGCCTAAAACCTCTCCTTTTTTGACTTCGAGATTAAGGTTGTTTAATGCATAGTAGGCAGTGTGGAATTTTCGCTTAAGTGGGTGTAGTGCTTCTTTTAGGCGATCTTTCGGATTGTCGTAGAGCTTGAAGTACTTTGATACGTTCGTTAATGAGATGACACTTTCGTTCATTAGATAACCTCTGCGAAATGAGGCTTTAATTTTTTAAATATCATGGCGCCACTGACCAGAAGTAATAAGGTGATCGCCCAAAAGACGAGTGTCTCCTGCGGTCGCTGCCAGAAAAAAGCATTGCCCGTTATTGCGTCTCTGTAACCCGTCACGAGATAATATGCAGGGTTTAGCTTCAGTATCCATTGCAGCTTTTCGGGCATAGAGTCAATGTGCCAGAAGATGGGCGTGAGCCAAAAGCCGAACTGGGTAATGAGGGCAACTAAGTTGCTGACGTCTTTAACGAAGAGGCTGGTCGATGAGGTGAGCCAGCCTAGGCCTAGGAGGAGGGCGACCATACAACAATAATAATAGAGTAGCTGCAAGCTATGCCAGCCGGGGAGTATACCGTTGTATATGGCGATGGCGATGGTTATTAGTAATAAAACAGCATGCGGGAGCAGAGAGCTCAATAATTTCACAATAGGCAGAATACTTAGACGGAAATCCACTTTTTTAACTAAAAAACGGTAGTTTCTGATTACGCTGGTGATGGCTGTTAAATTAGCCGTAAAGTAAAGCCAGCAGACCATTCCTGAAATCAAGTAGAGTGAAAAGGGCATACTGTCAATCTCTCTACCTGTGCGCAGACCTAGGGTAAAAACAGTGTATAGCACGGCAATAAAGAGTATGGGTTGCAGGTAATTCCATAACAGACCCAAATATGATCCCTGGTGCTGTTGTTTGTAGTCTCGCTTGACCAAGTCTAGGATTAATTCTCTTGACTTGATTAGGTCGACTACAAAACCTTTAAACATTTTTTTCATAGTCGCAGACTGCTTTGGACCCTTGCTCTAAAAACCATTGGTAGGTGCTAACTAGGCCCTGTTCGAGTGTTATGGATGCCTGCCAGCCCAGCTTTTTAAGCCTGCTCACATCCATCAGCTTACGAGGACTGCCGTCGGGTTTACTAGTGTCGAAAGTCAATTTACCTTCAAAGCCAATAACTTTTTTCATCGTTTCCGCCAATTCGCCAATAGTGCAATCAATACCGGTGCCGACGTTGATATGACTGAGCATGGGAGTAGTATTTTTGTTGTAGGTATTCTCGCTGAGTTCCATAACATAGATTGAAGCGGCGGCCATGTCGTCAACATGGAGGAATTCACGCATTGGCTTGCCCGTGCCCCATACTACGACTTCGTTATCATGGTTTAACTTCGCTTCGTGGAACCGGCGCATCATGGCTGGGATAACATGGCTGTTTTCCGGATGAAAATTGTCATTTTCGCCATAGAGGTTGGTCGGCATCACGCTGCGATAGTTGCGTCCGTACTGCCTATTGTATGACTCGCAGAGCTTAATGCCGGCAATCTTGGCGATGGCATAGGGCTCGTTAGTTGGCTCGAGAGTGTCGGTGAGCAGGGCTTCCTCTGTCATAGGCTGGGGGGCTAGCTTTGGATAGATGCATGAACTGCCCAAAAATAGTAGGTTTTCGCAGCCACTCTGGTGGGCCTGATGGATTATATTAGCCTCGATCATGAGGTTTTCATAAATAAATTCCGCTGGGTAGATGTTATTGGCGTGTATGCCGCCGACTTTAGCGGCTGCCAATACGACAAAGTCTGGTCGTTCACTCTGCATAAAATTGCGCACGGCCGATTGGTCGCATAGATCCAGTTCACTGCGGTTGCGACAGAGGATGTTTTCAAGTCCTTTACCTCGTAACTGGCGAATAATTGCAGAACCGACCATGCCGCGGTCGCCGGCGACAAATATTTTTGTGTCTTTTGCTAGCATTTTGGCTTATTCCTCCGCTAGCGCCATGTCGAAACCCTGGTCTTGTAGCAAGGCGAAGCGCTTGGCATTGTTTAGGTCGCTCTGCACCATCTCTTCGACCATTTCTTCAAAGGTGATACGTGGCTCCCAGCCTAGTTTGTTCTTGGCTTTACTTGGGTCTCCCAGCAGGCTTTCGACCTCGGTGGGACGGTAGTAGCGTGGGTCGACCTTTACGATGGCTTTGCCAACTAGATTGTCTGTCCGTAAGTTCAAACCTTTGTCGTCGATACTGGTAACAATACCAATTTCGGCTTCGCCGCTGCCCTCCCAACGCAATGTGAGCCCCAATTCGGCGGCGGCAACTTCTACGAAGCGGCGCACCGAGTATTGCTTCCCAGTGGCGATAACGAAGTCTTCGGGGGTTTCTTGTTGCAGCATCAACCACTGCATTTCAACATAGTCTTTGGCATGGCCCCAGTCTCGCAGTGCGTCCATATTCCCAAGATAAAAGCAATCTTGGATACCCATGCCGATATTTGCCAGTGCACGAGTAATTTTACGCGTGACGAAAGTCTCGCCTCGGCGAGGAGATTCGTGGTTGAAGAGGATGCCATTACAGGCATAAATGCCGTAGGCTTCCCGATAGTTCACCGCTATCCAGTACGCGTACATTTTGGCTACAGCGTAGGGGGAGCGAGGGTAGAAAGGAGTTGTTTCTTTCTGTGGGGTTTCTTGTACGAGGCCGTAGAGCTCTGACGTGGATGCCTGGTAAAACTTTGTTTTCTTTTCTAGGCCTAATATTCTGATAGCTTCGAGTATTCTTAAAGTGCCAATGCCGTCGACATCGGCAGTGTACTCAGGTGATTCGAAGGAGACCGCTACATGGCTCATAGCTCCAAGGTTATATATCTCATCGGGTTGCGTTTGTTGGATAATACGCACCAAGTTAGAAGTATCGCTTAGGTCGCCATAGTGAAGAAAGAAATTAACGTTGCTCTCATGTTGGTCAGTATAAATATGATCAACACGGTCTGTATTTAATGATGATGCGCGACGCTTGATACCGTGAACTTCATAATTTTTCTCCAACAGCAATTCTGCCAAATAAGAGCCATCTTGGCCTGTGACTCCTGTTATCAGGGCAATTTTTTTACTCACGGCGTGTTTTTCCTACATAAAGTTAAATAATGGCGCATTTAAACATATTTACAGTAATGTAGGCCAGCTGATGAGTGTTATCAGGCCGTGAAAACAATACTAAAACACGTCAATTGGCGCGTAACGCTAGTGCTTTCTTTTAAGCATTAATGATTTGATGAATTTTATATTAATCAAAGACTGTATTATAAGCTGTCGGGCAAAATAGTAAGTGGTTAGAATCTTGCGCTTATTGTGGGAAACAGATGATTGCCGAAATTCGTTAAGACTGCGGGCCATATTATTGTGACTGGTGCCCTCAAGACGCATATTGCTTAGAACAACGTCGGTTTGTGCAAATGTTAAATTATTCTTTAATGCCCGATGCACCCATTCGGAATCCATTGCATATTGAAAGTCGAGGCGATAAGCGCCTATTGCTTGGTAGGCCTTATTACTAATAAACATCGTAGGGTGAAATACCGACATATAGTCCCATATACGATTTACATCAGGATGTTCTATATAACTGGCTCCAGAGCTCGGTATATACCGTAAGCTGCCATGGATAACGGCAGGGTAGTCGTTGTGTTCAATGGCGTCAGCGATGGTTTTGAAAGCGGTTGGCTCATAGTAATCATCTGCATTAATAATGCCGATGTAGTCACCCGTTGCTAGGGCAATGCCTTTATTAAAAGCATCACTAATGCCGTCATCTGCCTCTGACACGACAGTGCTGATTTGATCGCGGTATTCTTCAATTATACTAAGTGTGGAATCATCAGAGCCACCGTCAATAATAATATACTCAATGTGCGGGTAGTTTTGGCCTATGACACTGTCGATGGTTTGTCTTATGGTTTGTTCTGCACTGAGGCAAACGGTGATAATAGAAAAGGAGCTTGGCATTATTTAGGGGGCCTATTTTGCTGTCTATGTAGTTAGGATAGCTATTTGTGCCGCTACTCTCCGCTTTTGTTATGATATACATCCAATTGTTAGTGACTAGCGAATGTACTGTAAAACAACATTTTACCAATACGACAAGTATTTGCGAGGCAAAAGGGGCTGCAATGTCGACTTTTGACTTCCTTTGAGAATAGGCGTTGATGCTAGGCCTTTGGCTATGCCAATGGTAGGGATTACTCGCTACAGTTACGAGCTATTGCTGCGATTAGTACAAACCCCCCATGAGTGGTATTTGTATTCAGATCGTGAGCTAATACATGATTTCCCCGATCTACCTAATGTGCACATTCGCTATGGTGCAATAAAAAGGCGGGCAATGAGCACTATATACGCTCAGGCGATATTTCCTATTTGGGCGAAGCAAGACCAATTAGATGTATTTTGGTCGCCACGTCACCACTTGCCACTATTGTTGCCAAAACGCATTAAATCACTGTTGACCATTCACGACTTGGTTTGGAAATTTTATCCAGAGACTATGAGTTACCTTGGGCGCTGGTTAGAGCGAGCGTTAATGCCACCGTCTTTAGCTCGTGCGCAGGCAGTCATTTCAGTTTCACAGGCTACGCAGCTAGACTTACAGAAATTTTTCCCTGCTTGTTCAGATAAGCTGACCGTGGTTCGAGCGGGTTTAAGTTACACCCCGGTGACGGCTAAGCTTGATGTAGGAAAACAACCATACTTTTTATTTGTGGGTACTGTAGAGCCACGTAAAAATCTGCCGCGACTATTGAATGCGTTTGCGCAAGTAGCAAAAACAAACGATGAGATTAGCTTGGTCTTGGTTGGTGGAGAAGGCTGGGGGCAGCAAGGGCTAGGTGAGATAATCGAACAGCTAGGCCTAATTGATAGAGTAAAACTAACCGCGCGAGTGTCAGAACAAGAGTTAGCGGAATTTTATGCCAATGCGCGTGCATTGGTCATGCCTTCTTTATATGAAGGCTTTGGCCTGCCACTATTAGAGGCTATGGGCCATGGCGTGCCGGTTATAAGCTCTAATTTCGGCGCGATGAAGGAAGTAGCGGCGGATGCAGGGTTATTGGTCGACCCCTACTCTGAGCAACAGTTAGCGGCCGCTATGATTGAAATGCTAAGTGATGAAATTCATACAGACTTGTCTATTAAGGCAGTTGCAAGGGCGGCTTTGTTTGACTGGGATAATAGCGCAACAGCTGTTTTAGAGAGAATTGAACAATTATGATTTGTCGAAACAAAGTGCTTGAAATTGAATTAGGCGGTTATTAATGTTTGAAAAACTAGGCGTTAACTTTTTAGGTATATCTTCATTTTTTGGTTACGGCGCCGCGGTAGCATTTTTCTCCTTAACGCCGGTTGATGAAGTGTTTTTTAGTATTTGGGATAAGCTGCTGCATTTTGGCTGTTATGGCATGTTCGCGTTGGTTGCATGGTGGAGTGCGACTAGGGCTAAAACATTTTATGTGTTGTGTGCCGTTGTTATAGCCTACAGCGCCTTAATGGAAGTAGGGCAGAGTTTTGTGCCGGGCAGAATGATGTCTGGTTTAGACATTGTTGCTAACGCTTTAGGTGTTGCAGTAGTGGCCGCTGTTTATGTTTTATATAAGCGTTGGGTTAGCGCTAAACCTTAGCGTATTGCTCGCCAAAATGGAGCCAGCGTCTTATTAGTGGTTCAACAACATTAGGGTGACTTAACAAAATTTCATCGGCGAGCGCCTTAACTTCATCTAGTAAATGTTGATCGCGAATAATGTCGGCAATGCGAAATTGCATGTCGCCGGTTTGTTTAGTGCCTAATACTTCTCCTGGGCCACGCAGTTCTAAATCTTTTTGGGCGATAAAAAAGCCGTCATTACTATCGCGCATGGCGGTTAATCTTATTTGTCCATTGCGAGAGAGTGGCGATTGATATAACAGTACGCAGTGGCTTTGCTCACTGCCTCGCCCAACGCGGCCGCGTAATTGGTGTAGTTGGGCAAGGCCAAGACGCTCTGGGTTTTCAATAATCATTAAGCTGGAGTTTGGTACATCAACGCCTACTTCGATAACGGTGGTAGCCACTAATAGCTGAATGTTGCCAGCTTTAAACTCGGCCATTATCTGTGCTTTTTCTGCCGGTTTAAGTCTGCCGTGAATCAATGCGATGGTTAGATCGGGAAGCAGCTCGGTTAGCTCGGTGGCAGCTGCCTCTGCCGCTTGTGCCTGTAACACGTCAGACTCTTCAATTAAGGTGCACACCCAATAGGCCTGCTTGCCGGTTTGACAAGCTTTGTTAACACGCTCCATTACTTGCTGGCGCCGGCTATTGACGATTAAAACGGTTTGCACGGGCTTACGCCCTGGTGGTAGTTCGTCGATAACTGAACAATCTAAATCAGCATAGGCGGTCATCGCTAGTGTTCTTGGAATGGGGGTGGCGGTCATTACTAAT
Source organism: Pseudomonadales bacterium (assembly GCA_046710535.1). Taxonomy (GTDB): domain Bacteria; phylum Pseudomonadota; class Gammaproteobacteria; order Pseudomonadales; family CAWVSB01; genus CAWVSB01. The sequence goes on along the minus strand of JBKEHH010000005.1, from coordinate 184,231 downwards.
TGATGTGGGGCAAAATTATGCTGACTGCTCTTTTCGCGCAGGCTAAGCCGTTGATGCACACCAAAGCGATGTTGTTCATCAATAACTGCAAGGCCTAGCTTGCTGAAAATAACGTCGTTTTGAAATAATGCATGGGTGCCAATAATAACTTGTGCACTGCCATCTTCAATTTTTTGTAGCTGCTCGCGGCGCAGCTTTGCCCCTTGCTTGCCAACTAGCCAAGCAATACTGATTCCCAGTGGCTCAAACCATTGTTTGAAATTATTGTAGTGTTGCTCAGTGAGTATTTCAGTGGGCGCCATAATCGCAGCTTGATAGCCATTGTTAACCGCTTGCAGTGCTGCCAGCGCTGCTACTAATGTTTTGCCAGAGCCCACATCTCCTTGTACTAATCTAAGCATTGGGAATGATTGGGATAAATCCAGGGTGATTTCCTCTACCACCCTAAGCTGCGCATCGGTCAGCGTAAAAGGCAGGGTATCAAGAAAGGTTTTACCCTTATCAGCCAACGGCGTCATTGGTGGTGCTGGATGGCTTTGGGTTTGCTGTTTAAGTCGCAGTAGACTCAAGTGATGGGCTGCTAGCTCTTCAAGTGCTAGCCGTTGCTGGCACGGATCTAGGCCTTCTTTTAACAGTTCCAATTGCGCATCTTGCGGCGGGCGATGCAAATACTGCAATGCCCCTGCTAAGCCTATTTGCTGCTTGGAATTATTGGGTAAATATTCTGGCAGACTATTAGTATTGAGCAGCGTTAAAGCTTGCTCGCTCAGTTTACGCCAACTGGGTTGATGGATACCTTCAGTCGAGGGATACACCGGTGTTAGTGTCGCATCTAAAGTTAACTTAGTACTGATGGTTTGAAATTCAGGATGATAGAATTCTAATCCGCTGCCACCGCGTCTAGGCTCGCCAAAGCAGCGTATTTTTTGGCCTGCGCACAGCATCGCTTTTTGCGCGGCGTTAAAATGAAAAAAGCGCAGCGTAGTTGTACCCGTACCGTCTTGTAGCTTGCAGACTAAGCTGCGACGTTTGCCATAGACGACATCACTTACCTTGACCTCGCCTTCGATGACGACTTCACCGCCGGGACGTAAGCCACCAATGGCGACCACTTTGGTGCGATCTTGATAACGTAGCGGCAAATGAAACAATACATCGGCGACAGTGATGATTCCAAGTTGGGCAAGTTTTTCGGCCAAGCGAGGGCCTACGCCCTTAAGCGAGGATACCGAAAGTTGAGTTAGATCTGTCGGGTTATTTTGTTTGGTCACAACGGTAAAATAATGCCATTAGCAGATAAATTTCAGTTAAAGTTATAGTTCTTTAGTGTGCAATAAAATGGATTACAGCGATAGCATGAACGATGTAAAAGCGAACAAAAAGTTGTTGTTAGTGGGTTGTGGCGATATTGCGACGCAGTTAGGTCAGCGTATGCTGGCCCACGGTTATGCAGTAACCGCTATTCGTAGAAATATTGCGCTATTGCCAGCAGAGTTTGAAGGCATAAGCGCAGATGTAACTAAGCCAGAAACATTAGGTGCTTTAGCCAAGATGGACTTTGATGCGGTCGTCGTTACCTTAACGCCTTTTGCGCGCAGTGAAGAAGGCTATATGCAGTCTTATTATCAGGGCACAAAAAATATTCTGGCAGCACTGCAACACAATTCAAAAGCTTTATTGTTGTTTGCTTCTAGCACTAGTGTCTATCATCAAGCCGATGGCAGCTGGGTAGATGAAACATCACCGACCAACCCTGAAGGTTACTCTGGTCAAGTTATGCTAAAGACAGAAAAGTTGTTGGCACAGAGCAGAAATTCGAGTGTCAATGTTCGTTTTGGTGGCATATATCGAACCGGGCAAGAAGTGTTTTTGAATCAAGTTCGAGCTGGTGCGGTGGCGCCACCTCAGGAATATTATTCTAACCGTATTCATAGCAATGACTGTGCTGGAGTGTTGGAGCATTTAATTATGTGCTATGAGAGCCGGCAACATTTGGCTGAGTGCTATGTAGCGGTGGATTGTGAACCTGCGCCATTAGCCGAAGTGGTTGCTTGGTTGCGTGATCAATTAGCCGATGGCGCTATTAAAGACGGTGATGAGCTAAAACGACGAGCAGGCAGTAAACGCTGCAGTAACCGCCGTTTATTAGAGCTGGGTTATAAATTTAAATACCCTTCATACCGGGAAGGGTATCGAGTGATTATCGACAGCGCTCAATCGTCGATTAAAAAATAATCATCGATTAATAAAGTTTAGTCATCCACAACCATAATTGCTTCAATTTCCACTTCAGCATCTTTAGGTAAAGACGCTACTCCAACACAGGCCCGAGCCGGGAATGGCTGGCTGCAATACTCTTCCATCACTTGGTTAACCGCGGCAAAATTGGCTAAATCTGTCACTGAAATATTAAGTTTAACCATGTGTTCAAAAGATCCTCCAGCAGCACTGGCGATAGCGGCAATATTGTTAAAAACCCGTCGAGTTTGCGCTTGTATATCGCCTGTCTCCATTTGCATGGTGGTAGGGTCTAGTGGAATTTGCCCAGAAATATAGACAGTGTTACCTGCCTTAATGGCTTGTGAGTAGGGGCCAATAGCTGCGGGGGCGTCATTAGTTTGAATAACGATTTTATGAGTCACTCGGTTTTATCCTTTTTGTTAGAGGGCTGCTTTTTGTACGTTCAACACGATACACGCCGTTAATAGATCTAGCCCGGCGCATAATTTTTGCTAGGTGTACTCGGTCAACAAGCCCCAAAGTTAGCACAACGTCGGTGTGGGTAGCATCTTGTTTTTCGGTAACGATGTTTTCTATATCACCATCTATGAGATTAATTTTGTTAGCGAGCTCCATGAAAATACCGCGGCGGTTAACCATACTAATACGAATGGCAACAGAGAACTCTCCGCTGACATCATCTGCCCAGCTAAGCGGTATATATTGTTCAGGTCGTTTACGAATAGTGCTCAGGTGATTACAGCTATCGCGATGAACGATAATGCCTTTACCGGCGCTAACATGGCCTAAGATCGCATCTCCTGGAATTGGATAGCAGCATTGGGCGAAGCTCATCATTACGCCTTCAGTACCACTGATGGCCATCGTTTTGTTGCCATGCTTGGAGTCGTCGAGTTCAATTTTTGATAACAAGCGTCTGGCGGTTAAAAATGCTACACGGTTACCTTTACCAATATCCTCTAGTACTTCCTCCACACTTTTACAGCCCGTTTGCTCCAGTAAAAACTCCAATTGAGTTTGGTTTAATTTATCAACGCTAGCACCCAAGTCCTTTAGTGCCTTATCTAAAAGTTGTTTGCCTAAAGAGACCGACTCGGTTTGTTGTTGATGTTTTAAATAGTGGCGGATAGATGTTCGTGCTTTACCTGTGGTAACAAAATTTAACCATGCTAATTGCGGCTTGCCAGTTGGTGAGGTAATAATTTCCACTGTTTGACCGTTTTGCAATGGCTCAGACAGCGGAGCTAGTTTACGGTTGATACGACAGGCTACGCAGCGATTACCAACATCACTGTGCACTGCATAGGCGAAATCAATCGCTGTGGCGCTGGCAGGAAGTTCTTTGATTTCACCACTGGGCGTAAATAGGTAAACCTCGTCGGGGAATAAATCGATTTTGACATTTTCAATAAATTCCATAGAGTCGCCAGAGCGCTCTTTCATTTCCAATAGGCTCTGTACCCATTGGCGCGCACGTTGATGGCTGCTGTGGCTTTCGGCTTCATGTTCGGTGCTAGCCTTATATAGCCAGTGCGCGGCAATGCCGTTATTCGCCATTTCCTCCATTTCTTGAGTGCGAATTTGCACTTCAATTGGCATGCCGTGCAAGCCAATTAGAACCGAATGCAAAGATTGGTAACCGTTATTTTTAGGTATCGCAATATAGTCTTTAAACTGGCTGGTAACGGGTTTGTATAAGCTGTGTACTGCACCTAATGCGCGATAGCAGGTATCGGTACTGTCCACAATAATGCGAAAGGCAAACACATCCATGATGTCGGCAAAGGATTTCTTCTTCTGCCGCATTTTGTTGTAGATGCTATATAAATGTTTTTCACGGCCCACTACGCTTGCTTCTATACTGGCATCTTTAAGTTTGGCTTCCAGCGCGTCAGAAATTTTAGCGACGACTTCACGCCGGTTACCCCTTGCCGCTTTTACCGCTGACTGAATTCGCCGCGAACGCATTGGATGCAGTGCGGCAAAGCCTAACTCTTCAAATTCAACTCGAATGGTGTTCATGCCGAGGCGCTGTGCAATGGGGGCGTAGATTTCTAAGGTTTCGTGGGCGATGCGTCGGCGTTTGTCAGGTCGCAGCACGCCAAGCGTACGCATATTGTGTAAGCGGTCGGCCAGTTTTACGACAATAACGCGAATATCCCTAGCCATGGCCAAGGTCATTTTTTGAAAGTTTTCTGCCTGTGCTTCAGCTTTAGATGAAAAAGAGATTTGGGTAAGCTTACTAACACCATCTACCAGCTCGGCAACTACCGAGGAAAACTGTTGCTCGATAGCATGTTTTTCAATGCCAGTATCTTCAATAACGTCATGCAATAGGGCAGCAACGAGACTTTGATGGTCCATCTGCATTTCTGCCAAGACAAAAGCTACGGCTAGGGGATGTGTTACGTAAGGTTCGCCGCTGCGACGAATTTGTCCGTCGTGGGCTTGTTCAGCATAGTAGTAGGCACGACAAACTTGTTTGACTTGCTCCTTATTCAGATAGCCGCGTAGGTTGTCTGCTAAGGAGTCTATGGTCTGCATTATCCATCCTTTGAAACAGAGTCGTCACATCGGGATGAATAAATGCAGTGCATAGTAATATTCCGAATTAATGCTTAAGCCTCTTGGGCTGCGTCAGTTTGAACAAGGTTGGCTAGTTCTTCTTCTGGGAAGTCAACGTCGACTTCAACTTCAGTCAAAATATCTTGATTAATAAAGCCTTCAGCCACTTCGCGCAGTGCTAGAACCGTTGGTTTATCTGATTCAAGTTCCACCATTGGGGTTTTGCCGTCTATGGCAATTTGGCGTGCTCTTTTGCTTGCAACCATTACTAGGCTAAAGCGGTTATCAACATTTTCTAGACAGTCTTCTACGGTAATACGGGCCATAACTTTCTCGCGATCTCTAACAAAACAAGGCCTACCAGTTTTGGTAAGCCGTAATTAGCCTTTTACTATACCTAAAATTTATGCTCTAGGATAGCAACTCTTGTAATAACCACTGCTGCGCAAGCTGTTGATGGGCCAAGGAATTTCGCTGAGCGACGAAGATAGCCTTTAATTCAACTAAGGCAGTATCAAAATTATCGTTTATAACGATATAGTCAGACTCAATATAGTGGCTCATCTCACTTTGCGCTTCGCTCATACGTTTGTCGATAATTTCTTGTGAATCTTGGCCTCGACCCATCAGGCGTTGCTCCAGCGCCGCTTTGGATGGCGGCAAAATAAAGATCGCAATAGCATCGGGCATCAGTTTTCGTACTTGGGCTGCGCCTTGCCAGTCTATCTCTAAAATAACATCGAGGCCTTTAGCTAAGGTTTCCTCGACCCATAGCTGAGATGTGCCGTAATAGTTATCAAAGACTTTGGCGTGCTCTAGAAACGCAGCTTGATCGAGCATAGACAAAAATTCGGCTTGAGCAACAAAGTGATAATTAACGCCGTTAGCCTCGGCCGGGCGAATGGTGCGAGTGGTATGCGAAATTGATACTTGAATTGATGGGTCTTGTTCGATTAAGGCGTTCACCAGGCTAGTTTTTCCAGCCCCAGATGGAGCTGAAATAGTATATAAAGTGCCTTGGCTGCTGTTATTCAATGCTGCATTCCTGTTCGGTCGGGACTAGAGGTTCAGTTTATTACCAGCTTATTATCTTACAAAATAAAGTCTGAGCAAGCATGTTTACTCGATGTTTTGTACTTGCTCGCGCATTTGTTCGATTAGCACTTTCATTTCTACCGCCGCTTGGGTGGTAGATTGACTAATAGATTTCGACGATAAGGTGTTTGCCTCACGATTTAACTCTTGCATCAAAAAGTCTAAACGTCTACCGCAGGCGCCGCCTTTAGTCACTACGCGCCTCACTTCGCTAAGATGTGCGCCCAGTCTATCCATCTCTTCGTCGACATCGGCTTTTTGTGCCATTAATACTAACTCTTGTTCTAGGCGGCTTTGATCTAGCTCGGCCACAAGCTCGCTCACCTTGGCCGTTAGTTTTTGCCGTTGTAGAGTCAGGATTTCAGGAGCAAGCTGTTTTACCTCGCTGACGAGCGTATCCATCTTATCCAAGCGCAACATTATAAATTGCTGCAATTGTGTGCCTTCGCGCTGACGGCTTTCGATTAGCTCAGCCAGCGCAGCGTCGAAACTGGCTAGGGCATCATGTAATAATGAATCCCTAGACACGCTTGTTTCATCGACCACACCGGGCCAGCGCAGAATATCAAGTGCATTATTTGAGGTAATACTTGGCTCTAATTGCTTGATGGCCTCGGTTGCCGCGATAACAGCTTTGGCCTGCTTGATATTTACCACAATGTTGGGGTTTTCAGTTGTGCCTAAACTTAGTTTTAGGGAGCAGTCTATTTTCCCCCGAGCTAGATTTTTACGTAGCATGTCTCTTAGCGCAGTTTCTAATTGCCGTAGATTTTCAGGGAGTTTAAATGATGGCTCTAAATAGCGATGATTGACTGAACGTAGTTCCCAGGTCAGCGATCCCCATGCTAGATTGCTGTCAATTCGGCTGAAGGCGGTCATGCTGCAGATCATATTTGGTGCTCTTCGTATTATGAGGCTAATTATTTTAGCCTAGTCCAGAGCAAGCCACATCTGGTTTCTGTAATTGCTAGTTTGGTTGCTCACATCCACTGCCTATAGTTGAAAGAAGCTGGTGTATACTGCGCCAAAATTTCCCAACAAGGATTTATCTATGAGTACTTTTCGACCCAGTGATAGAAACGCCGATCAATTGCGCGCCATTTCATTTACCCGTAACTATACCTGCCACGCGGAAGGCTCTGTTTTGGTCTGTTACGGCAATACTAAAGTACTTTGTACGGTTTCGGTCGAAGCAGGCGTGCCGCGTTTTTTGCGGGGTAAAAACCAAGGCTGGTTAACCGCAGAGTATGGAATGTTGCCGCGCTCAACCGGCAGTCGTATGGATCGAGAGGCAGCTCGAGGAAAACAAAGTGGTCGCACTCAGGAGATTCAGCGTTTAATTGGTCGCTCTATGCGTGCAGCGGTAGATATGCAGGCCTTGGGTGAGTACACCTTAAAATTTGATTGTGACGTAATTCAAGCTGACGGTGGCACGCGCACAGCATCTATTACTGGCGCCTGCGTTGCTTTGGTTGATGCGCTAACTGTGATGAAAGAAAAAGGCATGATCAAAGAGAGCCCGTTGAAGCATATGATTGCCTCGGTATCTGTGGGTGTTTATCAGGGGCAAGTAGTTTTAGATTTGGATTATCCAGAAGACTCAAATGCTGAAACTGATATGAATGTGGTAATGACCAGTACCGATGGTTTTGTCGAAATTCAAGGCACTGCCGAGGATGGCATATTTACTGGCAGCCAAGCGACTGAAATGCTGGCTTTAGCGCAGAAAGGCATAAAAGAGTTAATTGAGTTACAGCTGGAAGCCTTAGCCGATTAACAAAGTATTACGAGCTAGATTTCTAGCTCGTAATCCATTATTAGTGGCGCATGACTGGAAAATTCTTTGGATTTATAGATCGCGCCGTAATCAACTCGGTTGCGCACGCCGCTAGAGATTATCTGAAAATCGGTGCGCCAGCCGTTGGCTGCTCGATTACTGTCGGGCCACCAGGTAAATTCGTCGTGGTCAGAGTTAATTCGGCGAAATGCGTCCGAATATCCTAGGTCACGGTAGAGAATATCTAGCCATTGGCGTTCTTCATCTAAAAACCCATATTTACCGGTAGCGCCATTAAGAGACTGCACATCTTCATCGCGATGAGCGATAAACCAGCTGCCACAAATAATATATTCACGTCGTTTATTGCGAATTTTATTGAGATGGTTGTGATACATCTCGTAGAATTTGGCTTTGCGTTCAAGCCCATCGGTATCACCAGCTGCTGCTTGAGGTGCCAATAGGCAGCCAATACTAATATGGTCGTAGTCAGCCTGAATATAGCGGGCTTCCATGTCGTCTTCACCAAAACCAAGGCCAGTCATAATAGCTTTGGGCATATCTTTTACGTAAATGGCCACACCATTGGTTGCCGGGCTGGGTGAGTCAAAAAAGTAGCCGAAATACCCTTGGGGATGAAACAAATCTGCCTGCAGTTCGTATTCTTGCGCGCGCAGGTCTTGAATGCAGATAAAGTCTGCATCCTGTTGACTAACCCAGTCATAAAAACCATTTTCAGCGGCTGTTTTAATGCCGTCGGCGCAAAAGCTAATAACTCGCATAATCTACCCTCAAGTTCGAGCCTGCATCATACCGAAGGCGCGCGCTGATGGAAAACTAATCAAGCAGAAATATGTGACATGATGAGTGCTAGCTAATGCAGAAAAAAGTAGAATGGTGATAATTTATAGATCTTATGCGGAGAAATACTTTTGATTGAACAATACCAACGCGATTTTATTGAAATGGCGATTGAAGTTGGGGCCTTGAAATTTGGTGAGTTCACATTGAAATCTGGGCGTAAAAGTCCCTACTTTTTTAATGCGGGGAGTTTTTGTACCGGTGCCAACTTAGCGACTTTAGGGCGGTGCTATGCCGAGGCTTTAAGCCGCAGCGGTGTTGAGTATGATCTACTATTCGGGCCAGCTTATAAGGGCATTCCTTTAGCGGCTAGTACTGCGATAGCACTGGCAGCAGACGGCAAATCAGTTCCTTATGCGTTCAATCGTAAAGAGGCTAAAGATCATGGCGAGGGCGGCACAATTGTCGGGGCACAACTTGCAGGTGATGTTGTTATTATCGATGATGTAATAACCGCTGGTACAGCAGTTAGAGAAGTGATAGATATTATTACTGCAGCAAATGCTAATCCCAAGGCGGTTTTAATAGGATTGGATAGAGAGGAGCGGGGTAAAGGCCAGTTGTCAGCGATTCAAGAGGTGGAGCGAGATTTTAATTTGACAGTCATAAGTATTGTTCGATTAAATAATATTGTTGATTATTTAACAATGCAGGGCGAGAACGGCCAATTAATCCAACAAATGGAAGGTTACCGAGAACAATATGGCATTAGTAATTGATCGTATGAACTGGCTTAGCAGCAGCTTTATTGTAATTGTCGCGCTGTCATTGGTGACGGTTAGTAGCTATGGACAGACCAAAAAAGTGTACCGCTATACAAATTCTGCCGGTACTAAAGTAATTAATGATGTCATTCCACCCGAGTACGCTGATAAAGGTTATGAGGTGATTACCTATCATGGTGAGATTGTGACCGTTGTACCGCCACAAAAAACGACCATTGAGCTTAACGAATCGAAGCTAGAAAGAGAGCGCTTGCAAGCAGAGCAGGCTGAGAAAAAGCGATTGCGAGAATGGGATGAAAAATTGCTATTGCGTTATAGCCAGGTCGACGAAATCAGCCAGGCTAAAAATCGCGCTTTGAGTGTTATTGATGTGGCTATTTTACTAAATCGAAATAGCTTAAAGAAACTTAAAAAGGACATTGAAGTACAACAAATGGAGGCAGCAGAGCTAGAGCGTGAAGGTGAAGAGCTTAGTGAAACGAGAAGAGTAACCCTGATTGCTTTTAAGAATGAGCTGCAGTTAGTTATCGACTCTATAGATCGGCGCGGGCAAGAGAAAATAACCGTGGCAAAAGATTATGACGCCGATATAAAGCGTTTTAAAATGCTACGCGAACGCCTAGATGCATATCAAAAACGCTAAACTGAGTGGAAGAACCCGGCCATAATAACTGGCCACTGCTCAGACCAGTTTTCCATCGGCAATTTTTTAAAATTGCTGCGTACAAATTGACTAATCCGCCCTTCTAAGAAAGCCATTAGCATGTTCGCAGCAACGCTGTTAGTTGTTGAGGGGCGCAGGCCTTCAGTTAACTCAGCATCCCTCAATATTTGCTTTAACTGAGTTTCAAGACGACCAAATAATTGGATAACACGCGCATGAAGGCGGTCGTTTTCGCCAACCAATGCATCGCCAGTCAAGATTCTGGTTATGCCGGGGTTGCGGCCGGTAAAGGTTAGCATCAAGGTTAAAATATGATTGATTCGATCTTCTGCACCGGAATGATCTTTTAAAATTGTTGACACTCGTGAAAAAATTGTTTCTTCCGCATAGTCGATCAATGCTTCAAACATCTTAAATTTACTGGGGAAATGCCTATACAATGCCGCTTCAGACACTCCGACTTCTTTTGCTAGTGCTGCAGTTGTAATCCGACAACCAGGATTAACCTCCAACATATGTACTAGCGATTCTAGGATTTGTTGGCGACGATTGGTTTTAATTTTTTTGTCTGGCATTGGTCTGCTTCGATTCTATAGTTTGAAAATAATTAATAGCATAAATTAAGTGTCGTTGCTAATGAGTGTTCCTACCCCGGTGCTGGTGAGGACTTCCAACAAAACCGCATGCGGCACTCGGCCATCAATAATATGGGCGGCGTGAACGCCAGACTTTACCGCTTCTAATGCGCAGCGAATTTTTGGCAGCATGCCTCCATGAATCGTGCCATCGGCAATAAAGTCGTCAACTTGTTTGGTTGTTAAGCCGGTTAGTACTTCGCCACTTTTGTCCATTAAACCAGGTACATTTGTCAATAACACAAGCTTCTCTGCTTGCATCACCTCGGCTATTTTACCTGCCACAATATCGGCATTAATGTTATAGGACGTACCGTCGCTGCCAATACCAATTGGTGCAATTACGGGAATAAAGTCACTTTGCGTTAACATATCTATTACGGCAGTATTGATTTTTGTGATCTGGCCGACGTGGCCCATATCAATAATTTCAGATACATCTGTTTCAGGAGTAACACGGGTGACATTAAGTTTCTTAGCTTGAATAAGATTGCCGTCTTTGCCGGTGATGCCAATAGCTTTACCGCCGTGCTGATTTATAGTGCCAACAATTTCTTTGTTTACACTTCCACCAAGGACCATTTCTACAACGTCCATAGTTTGGCTATCAGTGACCCGCATGCCATCGATAAAGCTAGATTCAATATTTAGTTTTGCTAATAGCGCCCCTATTTGCGGGCCACCGCCATGCACTACAACGGGATTCATTCCGACCGATTTCATTAATACAATGTCTCTGGCGAAATGATGATTTAGCTCTGGATCAACCATGGCATTGCCACCGAATTTAACGACCACAGTTTTGCCAGCAAATTTTTGAATGTATGGCAGTGCTTCAGTAAGGACTTTCGCCGTCAGTAATGAGCTGTCTATATCAAGAGGCATTATTTTTTCCATTTTTGGTACCGTGGGTTCTTTGGGCTAATTTAGAACCTTAGTTTTAAATTAGGTCTCGCTACTTTTATAGCTTGGCGGAATTTACTTTGAATTTCGCTAAGAGCTTTAGCATCTGTAGCCTCAAATCTTAAAGAAAGATTTGAGGCTGTATTTGATCCTCTAATTAAACCCCAGCCGTTCTCATAATCGACTCGCAGGCCGTCAATTGTATTAACACTAGCATCTTGCCAAGAGGCGTTGTCTTTAATGGAATTGACGATGGCAAACTGATCACCGTCGGCTACCGGAACTAAAATTTCCTCTGGTGAATGGCTTATCGGCAATGTCGCTGTGAGTTCATCTAGGGACTTGCCTGAATCTACGATTAATTCAATTAGCCGGGCAGCGCTGTATAGGCCGTCATCAAAGCCAAGCCAACGATCTGCAAAAAATAAGTGCCCAGTATATTCAGCGCCAAAAATAGCTTGGTTCTCAGCCATCGCTCTTTTAATTCGAGAGTGGCCACTTGCCGACATTATAAAATTACCGCCATTTTGTATTATAGCTCTTTCTAAATTTCGCCCACACTTAACGTCGGCAACAATATTAGCATTTTTACTTTCATTTAAGATATTCCGAACAAATAAAGTTGCCAGATTATCGGAGCTAACTATGCGTCCAGACCCAGTGACCGCTACTACTCGATCGCCATCACCGTCAAAGGCTAGTCCTAGATCAGCTTTATGCAGCTTTACATTATCAACAAGACTTTTTAAATGTATTTTTTTATTAGGGTTTGGCGAATGATTAGGGAAGTTACCATCTAGTTCACAAAATAATGGGATCACTTCACAGTTAAGTGTTGCCAGTAGCTCAGGCGCGACAATAGCTGGAATAGCATTGGCACAATCAACTACTACCTTTAGACTTTTACTCAGCGATATGTCCGAGACAACATCATCTATATAATGCTGGATAATGTCTAAGTCGGTGTGGTCTCCGAGGCCATAGCTAAAGTTTTGGTTAGTTATCCTTGTTGCTAGGTTTTGAATGGCGTCATCAGCGAGGGCGACGTTATTGAGAACCATTTTTATTCCGTTGTATTCTGAGTCTAAATGACTGCCAGTAATAATTGCGCCATTATTAGCGTGCAGTTTATGGGTAGCAAAATAAACTAAAGGAGTTGGAACAGCGCCTAAATTTATTACGTTACAGCCACTATCAATGATCCCACGAATAAAGTTGTCTGACAGATCGGGGCTTGAATTCCTGCCATCTCTACCAACGATAATGTCAGAGTTTTCCGTTTCTTTTGCTTCACTACCAAGCGCCATGCCAATTTGGTAAGCAGCAGACTTAGATAGCTCGATATTTGCTAGACCTCTTACGTCATAAGCTCTGAAAATCTCTGGTTTAACAGCTTCTGAGGTCGTGTCTTGATAACCAAACAAATCCATTTTCAGCTCGTCGGGTAATCCCACTAGCTCTTCTGGCTCAGCAGGTGGTTGCGGTAATGGCGCTGCTTTTTGAGGCTCTGAATCTAAGGTCGTTTCAGCAGGTAGGCTGGCGGCTTTTTTTCGAGCTATGACTAGCGTTTTAGCGAGAAATAAAATTTCGTTTAGGTCGCTGATTTTTAACTCAGGGGATTTGCCTTGCTTACCTTTACTCCAGCGCACCAGCGTCGTACCAATTGTGTTGATATCAGCATCTAGGCGGGCGGTCGTTAGTCTATAAGTAATCCAGCCAAAGACTATTATCAGTACCGCCGACACACCAAAAATTGTCCAGGTAATTCCACCATCTATAGATGCGGTTTTCGTTAAGGCTTCTGATGGACGAAATTCCAGCTGCCAATTATGTGCCAGAGCAATACTTTTTGTAATCACTGGCGCGTTAGTGGCGGAGCTACCAATTTCCGCAAGTGAAAGTTTGTTATTCTGACTATGTGCTTGAGCGAGCTTTAATTGACGCTGGTTCTCAGCAATACTAATGAGTAGGCGGTATAAGCCCTTAAGTTTTAAACTGATTAATAGAACGCCGTTAACTTCGCCAGTCTCGGTTTTATGAACCGCCAGCAGCCCTACCCTATTTCCTTCTTGCTTGTAGCCTTCAGCGAGAACTTTTTGCCCAGCAATAGCGCGCTGAATCATGTCAACTTCGATGGTGGCTAAGAGCAGTTTTGAAAAGTGCGGGTCGGCAGTGCCCAGCGCGGTTAAAGGAATTAATTTTAATGCGATTGCATCGGCAAACGCATTTTTAAATTCATCTTCGACAGCAGCTATTTCAGCTGGATCTTTATTCAAAAAAATATTAACAATACGAGGCTGAGTAATTAGTCTTTCGAGGTCTTTCTGATGGCCTTCAAGATAGCTGGAGATGGCTCTAGAATAATCCTCTGCTTGCTGATTGGCGGTTAACTTGAGCTGAATCTGACTTGCGCTGTTCAAAAATACTAGGTTGGTTATTCCAGCTATAGCTAACAATATAATGCAAACGCAGGCAACAAATATTGCCAGCGGCTTCGCTAGCAATTGCTTGCCTGCAGATAGCGAGCTATCTACTTGTCTATTACTTTTTTTGGCCACGCTCTAACTCAAAGTCCTATTGATGCTTAGGTGTTTTTATTTTTTTATCCTAGTCTGCTAGATTAGCACAGCCGCCCCTTAACGGGAGCTGATTTTTCAGTACTAATACTTAATATTGGCGATTAATCGCTTAGCTATGTCGTCAATGAGCTGACGAGCTAACTGATGTTTACTCATTTGCGGATACTCTTTCTGTCCATGCTCCCAGATTACGCTAACCGAATTGTCATCGCTGTTAAAGCCAATATCAGTGTTTGATACATCGTTAGCGATAATCATATCGAGCTTTTTACTTGTCAGCTTGGCTTGTGCATAGCTCAAAACATCTTGAGTTTCGGCGGCAAAACCAACGGTAAATGGTTTTGGGCTGAGCGCTGCAACCGTTGCAACAATATCGGGATTTTGCTCCAGCTCAATAGTCATTTTAGCCGTACTGCTAGCCATTTTCTTGATTTTTTGGTGAGCACAATTTACTGGGCGATAATCAGCAACTGCTGCAGTTGCGATAAAAATATCAGCGCCACTAACCGCTTTCATGCTTGCCGCAAGCATATCTTCTGCGCTGACAACATCAATCCGCTGTGCATTAGCTGGGGTTGGCAGGTCAACCGGGCCAGCAATCAATACAGTTTTTGCGCCAGCTTCCACTGCGGCTTGAGCTAGTGCGAAACCCATTTTCCCGGAAGACTTATTGCTAATGTAGCGCACCGGATCTATAGCTTCGCGGGTGGGGCCCGCGGTAATAACAACTCGCTTGCCGTCTAATGCGCGACTATCAAAAAGATTGGCGGCAAGGTCGCGTAGTTCTTCAGCTTCTAGCATTCTGCCAAGACCCACGTCGCCGCATGCTTGATCGCCACTAGCTGGGCCAAAAATGTGAAAGTGACGCTGTTGCAGCTGAGCAAGATTTTGCTGTGTTGCCGGATCTGCCCACATCGCTTGATTCATTGCTGGAGCAATAGCAACGGGAGCACTGGTAGCGAGTATCAGGGTAGTCAATAAGTCGTCAGCTTTGCCGCTAGCAAGGCGTGCCATTAGATTTGCACTGCATGGCGCAATGAGTATTAGATCGGCCCAGCGCGCTAGCTCAATATGCCCCATGGCCGCTTCAGCTTTGGTATCTAATAAAGTGGTATGTACTGGATTGCCAGACAGGGCCTGCAGAGTAAGTGGCGTTATAAATTCCTGTGCAGCCTTGGTCATTACCACTCGCACATCCGCGCCAGTGTCTTTTAACCGCCTAACTAATTCGGCTGCTTTGTAGGCCGCAATGCCGCCGCTAATACCAACGATGATATGTTTGTTTGCTAGCCTGAACATGGTAGTTTGAATTCCCTAAGCATTTATAAGTTGGCGTAAAGCCACAAAACGTTAAAGATACCACTGCTAGCAAGGATTGCGTAGCAACAAACAAGCAAAAGGAGTTTGCATGTCCATTATAAATTGGCCTGTCGATGAGCGTCCCCGAGAGAAACTGATTCAAAAAGGGCCACAAGCCTTGTCAGATGCTGAGTTGTTGGCGATATTCTTACGTACCGGTATTAAAGGCAAATCTGCCGTCGATGTAGCGAGAGACTTACTCACCTATTTTGGGAGTTTGCGCAAAATGCTCGACGCCACGCTGGACGAGATGTGTTTGGCTCCCGGCGTGGGCATTGCTAAATGCGTTCAGCTGCAAGCGGCGCTAGAGATGTCTAGGCGTTATCAATTGCAGAGCTTAAGCAATGCCAATGTCCTTACTAGCCCGCAATTAACACGAGACTACTTAACTAGCTGCCTGCGCCATCGTCAGCAAGAGGTGTTTTTAGTGTTGCTGCTTAATAGCCAGCATGGGGTAATAGCGAGTGAGGAGCTCTTTGTCGGCACCATTGATGCCGCCAGTGTCTATCCACGTGAAGTGGTCAAATTGGTGATGCAGCACAATGCTGCAGCGGTTATTTTTGCGCATAATCATCCGTCGGGGATAGCCGAGCCCAGTCAAGCTGATATTCGAATTACCAAGCGATTGAGCGCAGCTCTAGAGTTAGTAGACGTTAGGGTTTTGGACCATATGGTAGTGGGAGAGGGCGAAGTGGTGTCATTGGCAGAGCGAGGGCAGCTATAAAGCTAATAATCAGTACTAATTTAGTCTTTCTCTTGCCTTGAAATAGTCGTTCTGGTATAAAGTCGCGCTCTTTCACAGGGTAGTCCCCTTTAGGGATTGTTCTGCAGTTAATTCAGATCAGATTTAAGGCCACCAAAACGGTGGAGAGGCAGTCAAGATGTCAAGAGTATGTCAGGTTACCGGTAAACGCCCTGTAGCTGGAAATAATGTATCACACGCAAAAAACCGCACTAAACGTCGTTTTTTGCCTAACTTACACAGACACCGTTTTTGGGTAGAGTCGGAAAAACGTTTTGTGAAACTGCGCGTTTCAGCTAAAGGCATGCGTATCATCGATAAATGCGGTATTGATCAAATATTAGTTGATCTTAAAGCCCGCGGCGAAAAATTTTAAGGAGCATTATCATGGCATCTAAAGGCGGAAGCGATTTAATCAGATTGGTTTCAAGTGCCGGTACCGGCCACTTTTATACCACTGAAAAGAACAAGCGTAATACTCCAGAAAAAATGGAAATGAGCAAGTACGATCCAGTTGTTCGTAAGCACGTTATGTATAAAGAAGCTAAAATTAAGTAATTAACTTTAGTTTCAATAAGCCTGGTTCTAATACCGGGCTTTTTTGTGTCTGTAATTTGCTACAGTAGTCTTATTTAGTTGATCGAGAACATGACATGCCAGAGTTGCCCGAAGTTGAGACTACCATGCGCGGCGTTAGCCCTCATATAACTGGTCAGACCATAGCAAAGGTGATCGTGCGCCAGCCAAAGCTAAGATGGCCGGTGCCTGCGGCTTTGGCCAAGGCGGCTAAAGGGCAGGCGATAAATGGAATTAAGCGCCGTGCTAAATATTTACTTATCGAGCTAGATGGTGGTCATATTGTTATTCATTTAGGGATGAGTGGTAGCTTAAGGATTATCAAAGCAGTTGAGCCTGCTACCGTGCATGACCATGTTGATATTGTGTTAGCTAATGGGACCGCGCTGCGCCTGCGCGACCCGCGCCGATTCGGTGCAGTGTTGTGGGTAACAGGTGAGCCAGAGAAGCATAAATTGCTAGCTCACTTGGGCCCAGAGCCGCTGTCAGAGGATTTTGACGGTGAGTTACTTTATCAGCTGTCGCGCAATCGTAAATGTGCTGTAAAACCTTTTTTGATGGATGGAAAAATCGTTGTTGGGGTAGGTAATATTTATGCCAACGAGGCCTTGTTTAGTGCGGGCATAAGCCCTCAACGTAAAGCAGGGAGTATTTCTAAAGCTCGCTATCAGCGTCTGGCAGAGGAAGTGAAGTTAGTGCTTGCTGCGGCTATTAAGGTTGGTGGAACTACATTAAAAGATTTTGTTGATGGGGATGGCAAACCAGGCTATTTTAAAAATAAGTTAAAAGTCTATGGTCGGGATGGGCAGCCTTGCCTGAATTGTGATCGCTCCTTAAGTTTGAGTCGTTTAGGGCAGCGGGCAACAGTTTATTGCAAGGCCTGCCAAAAGTAAGCTTAGTCTTGGCCCGTTAGCTGCAGATATTTAATCATCAGCTCGTCTTCAGTTTCTACTCGGCTGGGGTCTAATGGGATGCAATCTACCGGACAAACCTGTTGGCACTGAGGTTCGTCAAAATGACCGACGCACTCGGTACATTTATTTGGATCAATTTCATAAATTTCAGCGCCCTCGTAAATGGCATCGTTAGGGCACTCGGGCTCGCAGACATCACAGTTGATGCATTCGTCGGTAATGATTAAAGCCATTATAAAACTCTATTACTTAAAACGTTCGGTTAATGCAGCGACTACCACGGGATGAACAAAAGGCTCAATATTGCCGTGCATGGCGCTAATTTCTCGTACCAGCGACGATGAAATATAAGATAAATTATCGCTAGGAGTTAAAAACAGGCTCTCAAAGTGGGGTGACATCGCGCGGTTCATATTCGCTAGCTGCATTTCGTATTCAAAATCGGCTATGTTGCGTACCCCACGCAACACCACATTGGTGTTGTGCTCTTTGACCAAATCGACCAGCAGGCCTGAAAAGCCCACTACTTCAACATTTGGGCTATCAACCAATATACTTTCGGTTAAGGCAACACGCTCCTCGAACGAGAATAATGTATTCTTCTTTTCGCTAAAAGCAATCGCAATAATCAATTTATCAAACAGCTTTGACGCTCTAAGTATGAGGTCAATATGGCCGTTGGTAATCGGATCAAAAGTACCTGGATAAACAACCGTAGTCATGTCAGTAAATCCACTAAGAGATAAGTTTTTAATGGTAGCGAAGTTTACCTTTTTAAGCCAGTTATAGCGTCTTGCTTAATCAATTATTGCCAGTCCAAAAGCGGTGTCGCCGGCGGTTTTTTGGCGATGCCATTGCCAGCCAGCGGGCAAGTTAATAGCATGGTTTTTAGGATGCTCGATATAGATATAGCTGGTCGAGTCTACGGCTGTCGAATTTGCCAGTGCGGTTAGTGTTTCATCCCATAGCTGATTGGCAAAAGGAGGGTCGACAAAAACAATCTTAAAAGCATCGCCCTGATAGTGGGCCAACCATTTTAAGCTATTAGTGTGTTCAATATCGGCGCTGCCTGAATTGAGTAGTTGTTTATTTGCTGTCAATTGTTTGGCGACAGTTGGTTCTAGCTCCAACATCGTTACGTGGCTAGCGCCGTGACTTAGCGCCTCAAACCCGAGTGCGCCGCTACCGGCAAACAAGTCTAAACAACGTGCATCGTATAATTCTGCGCTTAGCCAATTGAATAAAGTTTCTCTTACTCTGTCGCCGGTGGGACGTAATCCGTCGCTAGTATGGACAGGTAATTTGCGACCCCGCCACTGGCCACCTATTATGCGTACCGATCCAAGTGGCTGCGGCTTGTTATTTTTAGATTTTCTTACCATAAATGGTCTGTCTAACGGGTGAAAGTGTTAGCATAACCCAACTTGTAGTAACTGATGTGAATTGAAAGATAAGTAGATAGTTAATGGCTTTATTTAAACGTAATAAACAACAAAAATCAGACTCACCTGAGGCCGATAGCAAGTCTGTTGAAGTGACTGCTAGCGAGCCAAAAATTGGTATGTTTACTAAGTTAAAGAGTGGTTTGAGTAGAACGAGTAGTGGCTTTTCTCAAGGTTTGGGTAATTTATTTTTGGGCGAGAAAGAAATAGATGATGACCTGATGGATGATATAGAGACTCAGCTGTTAGTTGCCGATGTTGGTGTAGAGGCAACCCGCACTATTATTAACAATTTAACTAGCAAAATTGAGCGTAAAGAACTTGCCAATGCCAAGGCTTTATACAAGTCATTGCAACAAGAATTGTTGGAGTTACTGATAATTAGTGAACAGCCATTACAAATAGTAGCCGAAAAACAGCCTTATGTGATTTTGGTTGTTGGCGTAAATGGTGTGGGTAAAACTACCACGATTGGCAAATTAGCCAAGCGCTTACAAAGCGAAGGAAAATCAGTAATGTTAGCCGCCGGCGATACTTTTAGAGCGGCCGCGGTAGAGCAGCTGCAAGTGTGGGGGGAGCGCAATGAAGTGTCGGTTATCGCCCAGCACACAGGGGCAGATAGTGCTTCGGTAATATTTGACAGTTTACAAGCGGCAAAAAGCCGTGGCGTAGATGTGTTGATCGCCGATACCGCGGGGCGCCTCCATAACAAAGACAACTTGATGGAAGAGTTGAAAAAAGTTGTGCGGGTAATGGGCAAGCTGGATGATTCTGCCCCGCATGAAGTGTTGCTCGTATTAGATGGCGGCACTGGGCAAAACGCATTAAGCCAGGCACAAAGTTTTCAGTCGGCAGTTGGGGTGACGGGTATTGCTTTAACTAAGTTAGATGGTACCGCGAAAGGTGGTATTATTTTTGCCATTGCAAGGCAACTAGGGCTGCCAATTCGTTATATTGGTGTTGGCGAGCAAATTGACGATTTACGTCCATTTGTCGCCACTGATTTTATTAAAGCATTATTTGCAGACAGTCACGGCTATGATTCAGTTTGATAATGTAAGCAAGCGCTATGAGTCCGGCCAGGAAGCCTTGAGCCGTGCCAGTTTTCATCTTGAATCAGAGGAAATGGCTTTTTTAAGCGGCCATTCTGGTGCCGGTAAAAGTACTTTGTTAAAGCTGATTATGCTGATGGAGCGTCCAACCTCTGGTGATGTGCTGATAAACGGGCGCAACTTACGCAAAATGCGCGCTTCTGCTATTCCAGCTCATCGACGTGATATCGGCGTTGTATTTCAAAATCATCAATTACTGTTTGACCGCAGTGTGTTTGACAATGTGGCATTACCGCTAATGATTGCCGGTTGTGAGCCGCGGGAAGCTGCGCGTCGGGTGCGCGCGTCATTAGATAAGGTTGGCCTGCTCAGTAAGGAAAAGAGCAATCCTATTACTTTGTCGGGCGGTGAGCAGCAGCGAGTCGGTATTGCCAGGGCAGTAGTGAATAAGCCCAGCATTCTATTGGCGGATGAGCCAACCGGTAATTTAGACTCAGATTTGTCCGCTGACATCATGAATCTGTTTGAGCAGTTTAATCAGGTCGGTGTAACCGTATTGATTGCTACTCATGATCTGTCACTTATAGCGCGGATGCCCTATCGCCTGCTCACTTTGCGCGAAGGTCGTTTGGTTACTGCCGGTAGTGGCTTATGAACAAGCCGCAAAACCGAAGAATTAAACCGGCTGAGCCGAAGCCATTAGCCGCACCTGCAATCGGTGCCAGTCTCTCAAGTACAACTGTGCGCCAAAAACTGCGGGCTTGGCTAGGTAGTCATCGTCTGGAATGCAAGCAAAGCCTGCTGCGGCTGCTGTCTATTCCTGGATCAAGCGCAATGACGTGGCTGGTTATCGGTATAGCACTAGCGCTACCAGCGGGTATGTATGTGGCGCTAGATAATATGGAGCGTGTTAGCGCGGGCTGGGACGGCACCGCCAGAGTCTCGTTGTTTTTGTCTGAGCAGGTAAGTCGTAAAGATGGCCAAGATTTAGCTGAGTCATTGTTGGCAGACGCAAGCATTGAACAGACTGAATATATCTCATCGGAAAATGCGTTGGCTGAATTTAAAGCGATTTCAGGCTTTGGTGAAGCGTTAGATTCGTTAAATGAAAACCCATTGCCTGCGGTTATTGTGATCAGGCCTGCCGACAGTATTGTCAATGCGTTAACAACTAGCGCATTATTGGAAAAATTAGAAAGCTTGCCACAAGTAGATATGGCGCAGCTCGATATGGAATGGGTACAACGACTATATGCGTTGATGGAACTGGCGCGCCGAGCTATTTATGCATTGGCCGCGTTGCTGGCATTGGGAGTGTTGCTAATTACTGGCAATACTATTCGTTTGGCGATTGAAAACCGGCGCGATGAAATTGTAGTAACTAAACTGGTTGGAGCAACTAATGCATTTGTCAGAAGGCCGTTTTTATATACCGGTTGGTGGTATGGCTTGGGTGGTGGCTTGGGCGCTTGGTTTATTGTGCAAGTGGTCCTGCAGATACTGTCAGGCCCAGTGGTAGAGCTAGTGGGCCTGTATGAGGGAAGTTTTGCTCTGGGAGGCCCCAACTTCAATGAAACATTGGGTTTGTGGCTTGGAGGCGCGGTGTTAGGCTGGGCTGGTGCTTGGCTAGCAGTGGCCCGTCATTTAGGCGATATTGTGCCAAAATAACCTCAATATATTTTCTTATATGACTGTTTTTATTGAACTTATTCCCTATTGGCACTCTAAACAAAGAGTGCTAAACTGATTTTAGTTATTTAGAGGAGAAGTCATGAGTAATCGCCTACCCAGTGCAATTCCTGCAGTTGTCGGCAGTGACTTGAGTGCTTACATGCAATCAATGGGCGCTATAGCCATGTTGACTGCAGAACAAGAACACGAGCTTGCTGAAAAATTGTTTTATAAAGAAGATTTAGATGCTGCACGTCAGCTAGTTCTAAGTCACTTGCGTTTTGTTGTGCATATTGCAAAATCTTACACTGGCTATGGCTTGCCCATGGCCGACTTAATTCAAGAAGGTAACATTGGTTTGATGAAGGCAGTTAAGCGCTTTAATCCAGAAAAAGGTGTGCGTCTGGTATCGTTTGCTGTGCATTGGATTAAAGCTGAAATGCATGAATTCATTTTACGTAACTGGCGTATTGTGAAAGTAGCCACCACCAAATCACAGCGTAAATTATTTTTCAATTTACGTAGAGCGAAGAAAAATCTTGGTTGGTTAAGTCATGACGAAGCCAAGGCAGTTGCTGAAGATCTAGGCGTTGAGCTAAAAGAAGTGCAACGAATGGAAGGTCGTTTAGCCGCATCGGATGCATCATTTGATGGCAATCCTGAAGATGACGAAAGCTATACTCCGGCGCATTTTTTGGAAGATCACTCATTTGACCCGGCCCAGCAATCAGAAAGAGATGAATGGGAAGAAAATAATAGTCAAAAACTCTATGCAGCAATGAAAGACTTAGATGATCGCTCACAAGATATTTTAGCGGCGAGATGGTTAACAGAACCTAAAGCGACGCTGCATGACTTAGCTGCTAAATACAGTATATCGGCAGAGCGTATACGTCAGCTAGAAGCGAATGCAATGAAAAAAGTTAAAGCTGCAATGGTTGCTTAATTAATTTTTGAGAAATTGAATAAGGCCGCTATTTAGCGGCCTTTGTTTTGGGTAAAATAAATTTTTTGGGATCACTATGATTAAAGCCCTATTAATTGGCGCTGGCTTAAGCGGTTTTATCGGTGTTGCACTTGGTGCTTTTGGCGCCCATGCACTAAAGGCAATTTTGGCATCAGATATGTTGGTGGTTTATCGCACTGGAGTCGATTACCAGTTTTTTCATACCTTGGCTCTAATTGCCGTTGTTGTTTTAGCACTCAAGTTTCCCGCTGTTAGTACATGGCAGTGGTCGGGGGTTTTCTTCTTGATTGGCATTATCATCTTCTCTGGTAGTTTATATGCGCTGGCGCTTAGCGGCATAAAAATTCTAGGCGCTATTACGCCAATAGGTGGTCTATGTTTTTTAATAGGCTGGGGCTTATTTACTTGGTCGGCCTATAAATCGTTGGCCAGCTCATTATGAGCGAGCAAGACTCCAAACGAATGCGAACCATAAAAAGTTTTGTACTGCGTGGCGGCCGAATGACTGCTGGGCAGCAAAATGCATTTGATCGACATTGGGCTGCGATGGGTTTGGAGCAAGCTGATGGTGTGCTTAATCATGAAAACCTTTTTGGCCGCAGCGCGCCAGTGGTCGTGGAGATCGGTTTCGGTATGGGGCAGTCATTGGTAGAGATGGCGCAAGCCGATCCAGATAAGGATTTTATTGGTATTGAAGTACATAGACCTGGCGTCGGTAAGTTGATGTTGTTGACCGAAGAGGCGGGCATAACTAATTTAAAAGTATACTGCGATGATGCGGTTGAAGTATTAAAAAACTGTATTAATGATAGCAGCCTAGAGCGTGTGCAGTTATATTTCCCCGATCCTTGGCATAAGAAAAAACATAATAAGCGCCGTATAGTACAGCAGAGCTTTGTTCAGCAGTTAAGGCAAAAACTAGTGGTTGGCAGCGTCTTTCATATGGCAACTGATTGGCAGCCATATGCCGAGCAAATGCTAGAAATAATGAGTGAAGCTGAGGGTTACAGCAATACCGCACAAGGCTATGCGACAAGACCAGATTGGCGGCCAGTAACCAAGTTTGAACGGCGGGGTGAACGCTTGGGTCATGGCGTCTGGGACTTGTTGTTTAAACGAGAAAGCTAAATAACTTCTACGGTTTGAAATTCGTTTAATACTGTATCTAAAAATCGAAAACCTAATGCGGTTGTTGCAATCCGTGGTCCATCTATCATTAAGCCTTTTGCAATCAATCTATTTCGCATAGGCGCGATAATCTCTAAAGAAAGTCCAGTCTTTTCCTTAAACAGTTGCTCGTTAACGCCGTCAGTTAGGCGCAAAGCATTCATCATGAACTCTAGTGGTAATTCTCTATTTGTTATTAGCCGACTGCCTGCAAGTGGTGGCTTGCTTAAATAATCATTAGGCTGGCGGGTCTTCCAGCGTCGATTGATTTCACCATTTATAGTATTAGTTATCTTGCCATGGGCGCCAGCACCAATGCCAATATAGTCACCAAATTGCCAGTAGTTAGTGTTGTGCTTACTTTGTTTGCCGGCTTTGGCAAAAGCTGAAATTTCGTAGCGGTTAAAACCTGCGTTATGAAGCAACTCAAATCCTGCGTGTTCTATTTGTTCTAGTGAGTCGTCGTTTGGTAGACTAGGTTGAGTGTTGTAAAAAATAGTATTCGGCTCAATAGTTAGCTGATACCAAGACAAGTGCGTAGGGTTTAAGTCGATGGCGCGACGTAAATCTTCAGTTGCTTCTGTTGGCGTTTGTCCAGACAACCCATGCATTAAATCAATATTAAAATTATCAAAGCCAGCAGCCTTAGCTGCCCCTAAAGCAGCAGCGGCTTGTGCCGCATCGTGAATACGGCCAAGTTTCGCCAGGTGTATGTCGTTAAAGCTTTGAATGCCGATAGAGAGCCGATTTATGCCCGCTGCACGAAAGCCAGAAAATTTTTCTTGCTCTACCGTGCCGGGGTTTGCCTCTAGTGTTATTTCAATATCGTCATCGAACGGATTTCTGTCGCGAACGCCGTCAAGCAGGGTTTTTATCGCTGCGGCTGAAAAAATACTCGGCGTACCACCGCCAATAAAAATAGAGCTAAGAGAGGGGTTGTCTAATAATTCCAACTCCTGTTCTAGATCTTTCAGCAAAGCGGTAACATAGCCGCCCTGTGGCAGTTCACCTTGTTGCTGATGCGAGTTAAAATCGCAGTAAGGGCACTTTTTTACGCACCACGGAATATGTATGTAAAGCCCAAGAGAGGGCTGTTGAATAAGCATAAATGTGTCCATTAAACAGCCGTCATGATACCGCAGTTTTAAGCTGTGCTAAGGTATTGTCGATTAAATTTATAGAGAGATAACAATGAAAGTTAGTAAAATAATTACGTTAATTATTTGGGCAGTATGCGCTTGGTGCCTAGTGATTACGAACGATTCGATTCGGGTGACTACTGGTATAGCATTGTTTTGGGTATTACTAGTTTCCCACCTACTTGAATTTTTTATCTATTTGCCAAAGTTGCGCAAAATGGACGGGTCAATGCCCGTTTATTTCATCAATATTATGCTGTTCGGTATTGTGTACTGGAATGAAATAAAACCCAGATAGCATCAGTCTCTGGTTTAGACCTAAAAGTTACTGAGCTGCATACTTTATTGGTTGTAATTTAGACAGCTTTTTAAAAATGTACTATCATGCGCCGTGATATCTAGCAGGGATTTCTCAAGCAATAATGGAATATTCAAACGTGCGCAATCATCATCTTGTAGCTATTTTTCTAATAATTTTTCTTGTTGGGTGTTCTCATCCATTAGAAATTCAAGGGCGGGGCGATATAGTTTCAAGCACCGGGGAGCGAGATTGTTCTAAGGCAGAGCAGCCTTGTGAAAATTTGGTGGTCTTTGACTATAACGAAACCTACACAGCGGTGCCAAAGGCCGGTAATCAATTTGTAGGTTGGGAGGGTTGCGGTGATCAGCACCCTCTGTGTAGCTATAATATTTCAGCAACCACTGTGCGTAAGCAGTGGTTTAAAACTATGCCAAGTTTAAAGGCTATTTTTGAGCCAGTTCCAGTGCCATCGACACCAACAGACGTGGTAGTGAATGCAGGCCTAAGGGAAGTGGAGGTGAGCTGGGGCGCTGTATCGGGCGCCACTAGCTACAATTTATATGTCGCCACTGAAAGCTTTGGTAGCCCCTTAGATATACATAACTATGCGAGTTACATAGGAGGGGATCTACTAACTGGAATTACAACTACGAGCCATACCTTGACCAATATTACCGGGGGAACGATATACTATTTCGTGGTCGTTGCAGTTAATAGCGGTGTGACGAGCGATTCAAGCATAGAGGGGAAAGGCTTGCCTATAACTGGAGCAATAAACGATACCGGTATTACTTGGGGTGGTGACTACCCTAGTGGTTATAACGCTACTTGTATTGGTGAAGAGATAGCGGCGCAAGATTGCTCACATGGGCGGGATGCTAGCCATAATAATGATACTGATGGAAGTGGCGGCTTTAGTTTTACCAAATTGGATGCTAGTGGCAATGTGCTAGCAGCCAGTGCACTTGAGTGGAGTTGTGTACAAGATAATGTCACTGGTTTGATTTGGGAAGTAAAAACTGATGATGAAGGGCTTCATGACAAAGATGATTTATACAGCTGGTACAGTACGGACAGCCTTACCAATGGCGGAAGAAACGGATTTGATGATGAAGAAAGTAGCGTATGCAATGGCTATAATCCTCTAGACAGCAGTACCTATTGTAATACCCAGGCGTATACAGCAAGAGTTAATGCCAATGGGTTATGTGGACAAAATAGTTGGCGACTACCATCATTGAAAGAGCTCGGTGGTCTTGTTGATCTGGGTAAAAGATATGCCCCTCGAATAGATACAGTATTCTTCCCAAATACAGCATATAGGTCGTCTGACGATCATTGGACGTCAACGATAAGTGCTGAATCGACAGTAAGAGCATGGCTATTTGATTTTAGGAGTGGCGAAGATTATGTTGGCAGCAAGGATGTACCTGGTAGTATTCGATTAGTTAGCGGCGCACATGCATATTTAGAAAATGGCGTTCAACGAGAGCGTTATATACAAAATAACGATAATACAGTAACCGATCTATATACAGATTTAATGTGGCAACAATGTACCTATGGAATCTATGGGGTTGGAAATTGTCATGAAGGGGAAGCGGAATCGTTTACTTGGCAAGCAGCATTGCAGCTAGCGGAGAACGCTACTTTTGCGGGGTATACTGACTGGAGGTTGCCAAATATCAAAGAACTACGGTCTTTGGTTTCCTATAATCGTTATTACCCTGCAATTGATAGAATTAATTTTGAAGTAACTTGGGGAATATATCCTAATGTAGAGATAGGCGCATTTTGGTCTTCTTCACCAAGTAGATTGGACAGTGAAGAAGCTTGGGTAATTATTTTTAGCACAGGGTTTGATGCGACTTATGATCGAACTTTAGAAGCCAAAGTTAGATTGGTTCGTGGTGGTAGGTAGCGGTAGGGCTCGCGGGGAGGGTTTATTAATATGCCTTTTCTTAGGCTACTTCTTTGAAGACACTTAACTCCAATTAAGCTGGTGGGGCTAGGAAAGGCTCTTAAGCAGCTCCAACATTGCCTGTCCGCGATGGCTGAGTTTATTTTTTTGCTCTGATGATAGCTGTGCTGAGCCTAACATTA
The DNA here is from genome assembly GCA_046710535.1 of Pseudomonadales bacterium. Lineage (GTDB taxonomy): Bacteria > Pseudomonadota > Gammaproteobacteria > Pseudomonadales > CAWVSB01 > CAWVSB01. The sequence continues at coordinate 156,753 of JBKEHH010000005.1, read as the reverse complement.
AGTTGGGAATAAAAAACAGTGGATCATAACCAAAGCCATTATCGCCAACAAACTCTGTGCCGATTAATCCTTCCCAAGTGCCTTGGCAAATCAATGGTGTTGGATCTGTGGCATGGCGCATATAAACCACCGCACATTGAAAGCGAGCGGTTCGCTGCTCTGTTGGCACTCCGGCTAGTTTTTCTAAAAGCAGAGCATTGTTTGTCTCATCAGTCGCATCATCACCACTAAAGCGAGCAGAGTAGATTCCGGGCTGGCCGTCTAAATAATCCACCTCTAGACCAGAGTCGTCAGCTATGGCCGGTAAACCGCTATGTTTGGCGGCCCAGCGGGCTTTAAGTATGGCGTTTTCAACAAAACTTAAGCCATCTTCTATCGCTGGCGCTATATTAAATTCACTTTGTGATACTGCGGTGATATTACATGGCTTAAGTAATTGGTTTAGCTCTTTAAGTTTGCCTTGATTACCGCTAGCCAAGACAATTTGGGTCATTTTTTGCCTTCTTGGTACAGGGCCTTACTGAATTTAATATTGATAGGAGCCCTATTTCTGTCGGGCTGCACGTCAATATTAAAATTGAGTGTTTCGCGATGATTAAATTTAAAGCTAGCTAAATAATAGACGGCACCTTGCTCTTCAATTTCGATAAATTCTAATGGTAGTTTGTGAATTAAATCACTTTTAATACCATTAACAACAGCACGCTTTTCGATATTCTTGCCGCTATCTGTGTTTTTACGGACTGACACGTTTATCATCGCAATGTCTTTTCCCCGAGTCAGTTGGTAGGCCTTGGCCACATCAGGGGTGACAAATGTGCTGTTAAAAACACTGTAGTAAATTTCATATGGTGGATAAATGTATTCAAAGCTTTCTTGCGCATGAGTGACTACAGAGAACAATAGTAATGACATTGCAGCGATAAGGTTTTTCATAAGTCTCACTTACTAATACGATAAATAGCGGTTGCACCAAATAAGTTGGGCCAGGTTACGCCAAGGTTTGTAGTCTCGTTGTCCTGATTGAGTACGCGCCGGCTAAGAATACGGATGCCTTTTTGTTGGCATAAAGCCTCGAAATCATTGACAGTACAAAAATGAATATTCGGAGTGTCATACCAGTTATAGGGCATAAAGTTAGATACCGGCATTTTACCATTGGTCAGCAAATATAGACGCGTGCGCCAGTAGCCAAAATTTGGGAATGACACTAAGCACTCTTTACCAATACGTAACATTTCATCAAGTACTTTGTCGGGGTAGTGCACAGCTTGTAGGGTCTGGGTCATCACTACAGTATCAAAACTGTTATTGGCAAAATTGCTTAAGCCTTTATCTAAGTTTTGCTCAATAACATTAACGCCGCGGGCAATGCATTGAGTAATTTGGGTGGGGTCTATCTCTAAACCATAACCGCTGACTTGTTTTTCATTAATTAGCTGCTCCAATAAAGAGCCATCGCCACAACCCAAATCTAATATTCTTGAATTTGGTTGAATCCAGCTGTTGATAACCTCAGGGGGTAATTGCATTATTTCTCACCTCCACATTCTTCGATTATATTATTAAGATAAGCATCAAAGAATTTTTCATATCTAGCGTTTGGGAGTAAAAAAGCGTCGTGGCCGGCTGACGACTCTATTTCACCATAGCTGACAGATTTGCCGGCAGCGATTAGGGCGTTAACAATTTCACGCGAAAGTTCAGGCGCAAAACGCCAGTCAGACGTAAATGACACCACTAAAAACTTACACTGGGCACTGGCGAAGGCTTTTGCCGCGTCATCATCGTATTCGCGGGCGAGATCAAAATAATCTAAAGCTTGCGTCATCAAAATATAGGTGTTGGCGTCAAAGTTACCGGTGAAGGACTTTCCTTGGTGGCGTAAATAGCTTTGAACTTGAAATTCGATGTCGCTGTCTTGGCCAAGCTCAAAGCTACCTGAGCGTATATTCCGGCCAAACTTTGCTCCCATGGCTCCGTCAGACAAATAAGTGACGTGGCCAATCATCCGAGCTAAGGCCAAACCTTTTTCAGGCGATGTATCGTGAGCCAAATAATCACCATTGTGATAATTTAAATCCGATGTGATGGCTTGACGGGCAATTTCATTGAAGGCCAAATTTTGCGCAGTTAGCTTCATAGCTGAAGCAATGACAATGCAGTGACGCAGGCGGTCTGGGTATTCTAATGACCAGCGCATAGCTTGCATGCCGCCAAGGCTGCCGCCGATAACCGCCGCCCATTGTTGAATGCCTAATACGTCTGCAAGCCTTGCTTGTACGTTAACCCAGTCTCGCGCACGCAGGCGAGGAAAGCTTGCGCCCCAAGGCTTAGCTGTTTCGGGGTTAATAGAGACGGGGCCAGTAGAACCCGCGCACCCGCCGATGTTATTAGGGCTGACAACAAAAAACTTGTTGGTATCAATAACTTTGCCGGGGCCAATATAGTTGTCCCACCAACCGGCTTTGGCATCATCCATACTATGATAACCCGCGGCATGATGATCGCCAGATAAGGCGTGGCAAATAAGGATTGCGTTACTGGCATTGCGGTTTAGTTCGCCGTAAGTTTCATAAATCACGTCAAATGCGGGCAGCACTTTACCTGACGCTAGTGTGAGCGGCTGGTCGAAGTGGTGGCTTATCGGTGCGATAATACCCACCGAGTTTTCGGTTATTTTGTCTGGCATACTTCTCATGTACTTGAGGCTATGTGTTACATCTGTGTGGGCAGTCTAATTATGGCACTTACACTACGCAAGCTTATGATTTATTTACTTCGCATTCATTTGGAATAGAGCGCGGGGCTTTAACACATACAGTTTCTGTCTGCTGGTTTCGCCCTGCGTAATCGCAATTTGTACTTTGCTGATATTAAATTGTTTAGCCAGAAATTTAATCAGCTGTTGGTTGGCGCCGCAAGCTGCTGGTGGCGAGCTAATACGTATTTTTATTCGCTCTCCATGTAAACCAGAATGTTCGTCTTTAGATGCCCCCGGTTGAACATGACAACGCAGTATTAAGTCACCGCCTCGCTATTGGTAGTGGGTCAGCATAAACCTTAGATAACCATTGTTAAGCCAGACAACATACCAGCAGCAGCGGCCGCATTCCGAATTAGAATATCGATAATATTTAGCAATATAAAAACCAAAATTGGTGAAAAGTCTAAGCCGCCCATTGCTGGCAGCATGCGGCGCACTGGCCCCAAAATTGGCTCGTTAATTTGGTGTAGTAATGCCAGCGCCGGGTGATTACTGCTTGGGGCAAGCCAGCTAAAGACTATTGAAATAATAAGCGAGAAAAATAAAAACTTAGTAGCTGTAGCAACAACGGCGATAAGCGACCAGATAAAGGTATTAGCGGGGTTGCCAAAACCATAACCCGCCAGCATTAAAATCGCGTGAATCGCTATCATTTGAACGATAACCGCTAGTAGCAGCGAGGCGAGATCTAGCCCCCATAAACCGGGTACGAGTTTGCGCATCGGCAACAAACCAGGATTGGTCGCTTTAACCACAAATTGGGATATAGGATTGTAAAAATCAGCTTTGGCTACTTGCAGTAAAAACCGAATAAGGATTAAGCCGACATAAAAACTAGTGATAGTTTTGATTAAATAAGCTGAAGTTTCGATAAGCGCCGACATACTATTCTCCTAGCTCTTTGGCCATTTCTCTAGCTCGCTTGGCGCAATTGTTCATCGCTTTCTCTACTAGCTCACGTAGGCCACCTTCTTCAAAGGTATTTACAGCTTGTTCGGTTGTTCCCCCCGGAGAGGTAACTTGGCGCCTAAGCTCACCTACATCCGCGTCACTGTCTAAGGCCATTTGAGCAGCACCAAGCGCTGTTTGCAAGGTGAGAAACTTGCTGGTGTGAGTATCTAAACCCATTTTTCTGCCAACATCTTGCATGGCTTCCATTAGTAGAAAATAATAGGCGGGCCCTGAGCCAGAGACGGCTGTTACCGCATCTAGTGCTGCTTCATTATCAACCCAAACACTAATGCCAACGGCATTTAATATATTGCTAGCCAATTCTTTTTGCAGGGCTGTGGTATTGCTATTGGCATATAAACCGGTTGCTCCTAGGCCCAGCAATGCTGGCGTGTTTGGCATACAGCGCACGATTGCGGTGGCACCCCCTAACCATGTTTGCAGGCTGTTCAAATCAATCCCCGCTGCAATCGAAATGATAACTTTATCAGTACCTTTAAGTGTTGCTTTAAGAGGAGAGACAACCTGTTGAAGAACCTGAGGTTTGACAGCAATAACGATAACATCGGCATTGCGGGTGATCTCACTGTTGTCTTCGCTAACGTTAACGCCTAGCGCTGCGGCCTTTGAGCGGCTAGCTTCACTTGGATCAGAGGCCCAGATATTTGTGGGGTTTTGCCCTTTGTTAATTAGGCCGCTAATTATACTAGTGGCCATATTACCGGCGCCGATAAAAGCTATATTCGTTTCTTTCACGTTATGATCCTATTGTTTGCCGCTTCTTTATAATTAATAATTAATTAGTCCCTTTTACCGAATATATCGGTGCCAATGCGAACCATGGTAGAGCCTTCACTAATGGCTTGCGCCATGTCCGCTGACATACCCATAGATAATGTGTCTATAGTTGGGTCAATGGCTTTAACTTGCAAGTAAAGCGCGTGTAATTGAGCAAAACGTAGGCGTTGTAACTGTTGATCGTCAGTCGCTTCCGGAATTGCCATTAAGCCGCGCAGATTTAAATGGTCCAATGCAGTAATTTCTTGGGCGAACTGGACTAGATCGCATGGCCTAATACCAGATTTATTGTCTTCACCACTAATGTTCACTTGTATGCAAATATTCAGTGCCGGTAAATTTAAAGGCCTCTGATTGTTTAAGCGCTGGGCTATTTTTAGTCTATCTACCGTATGTACCCATTGAAAGCTCTCGCTAATTGAGCGAGTCTTATTAGATTGGATTGGGCCAATAAAATGCCATTCAATGGCAAGATCTTGTAATTCCTCAATTTTCTCCAGTGCTTCTTGCAAATAATTCTCGCCAAAGCACGACTGGCCAGCCTGCCAAGCAATGCGTATTTGTTCAGCCGGACGAGTCTTGCTGACTGCAAGTAGTGTGATATCGGCAGGGTTTCTGTTATTTTTTTCGGCTTCAAGGCAGATACGATGGCCTACGTCTGCTATATTTTGTTTTATGTCAGTCATGGCAAGTAGTTTTCAGCTCTGAAATTAGTTAAAGAGCTATTATAAACAGTAATCAGTTGCGAGTGCAGATTAGGAATCAAAAATGGATATAACCGAATTACTGGCCTTTAGTGAAAAACAAGGAGCGTCAGATTTACATCTTTCAGCCGGGCTGCCCCCGATGATTAGAGTGGATGGGGATGTGCGTCGTATAAATTTACCGCCGATGGATCATAAAGAAGTGCATGCCCTGATCTATGACATCATGAATGACAAGCAGCGCAAAACTTTTGAAGAAAACTGGGAGACTGATTTCTCGTTCGAAATACCAGGCGTGGCCAGGTTTCGTGTAAACGCCTACAACCAAAATCGTGGCGCTGCCGCAGTATTTCGTACTATTCCCTCTGAAGTACTTAATATGGATCAATTAGGAATGGGGCAGGTGTTTAGAGATATCTCGCAAAAACCGCGGGGACTTATTTTGGTAACTGGCCCAACTGGTTCGGGTAAATCGACTACATTGGCGGCCATGGTTGATTATATTAATGAGAATAAATATGAGCATATTCTGACTATCGAAGATCCGATTGAATTTGTGCATGAGTCGAAAAAATGTCTGGTAAATCAGCGTGAGGTTCATCGCGATACTCGAAGCTTTAACGAGGCTCTGCGCTCGGCTTTGCGGGAAGATCCTGACATTATTCTTGTTGGGGAGCTGCGAGATCTTGAAACTATTCGCTTAGCACTAACAGCTGCAGAAACGGGTCACTTAGTATTCGGTACTTTGCATACTACCTCTGCGGCAAAAACAATTGATAGGATTGTTGATGTATTCCCTGCAGCTGAGAAAGATATGGTTCGGTCTATGTTATCAGAATCACTGCAGGCGGTTATTTCGCAAACATTACTGAAAAAAACTGGTGGGGGCCGGATTGCAGCTCATGAAATTATGTTGGGTACTCCGGCAATTCGTAACTTGATTCGTGAAGCAAAGGTCGCTCAAATGTATTCGGCTATTCAAACCGGAGGTGCGGTTGGTATGCAGACTTTGGATCAATGCTTAGAAGATATGGTTGGCAAGAACATGGTATCTAGAGACGTGGCGAGAGAGAAAGCCTCAAATCCGGATAACTTTTAATTAAAATATTAGCAATGAGATTAAGCTGTGGATATTGAAAAGCTACTGGCAGTGATGGTTACTAAAAAAGCTTCTGACCTATTTATTACGGTTGGGGTTGCCCCGTCGATGAAGATAAACGGCAAAATGACACCCGTTGCCAAGACAGCGTTGAATGAAGAGCTGGTAGAAAAGATAGTGTTGGGCACTATGGATGAAAAGCAACGCGAAGTGTTTTTGGAAAAAAAGGAACTTAACTTCGCAATAGCATCAGGCAGTTCCGGTCGCTTTCGGGTTAGCGCGTTTTATCAGCGCAATAATATGGGTATGGTGCTAAGGCGCATAGAAACTATTATTCCGCGGCCAGAAGATTTAGATTTGCCAGAAGTCTTAACTGACCTAGTGATGGACAAACGTGGCTTATTAATTCTAGTGGGGGCAACAGGTGCGGGTAAGTCTACAACGCTAGCTGCTCTGCTGGGGCATCGAAATAGACACTCCAAAGGGCATATTATCTCTATTGAGGATCCTATTGAGTTTGTACACCAGCATGAAGGTTGCATTATTACTCAGCGCGAAGTGGGAATTGATACAGAGTCTTTTGAAGTGGCACTAAAAAACACCTTACGCCAGGCGCCAGACGTGATTTTGATTGGTGAGGTTCGATCAAGAGAAACTATGGAGCATGCGCTAGCATTTGCTGAAACTGGCCATTTGTGTCTATGTACTATGCACGCGAATAACGCTAACCAAGCGTTGGATAGAATCATGCATTTTTTCCCGCGTGAAAGGCATAATCAGCTGTGGATGGATTTGTCGTTGAACTTAAACGCAATGATTGCGCAGCAGTTGGTGCCAAGGCCAGACGGCAAAGGGCGTAAAGCTTGTATCGAAATATTGATTAACACCCCTTTAGTCAGCGATATAATTCGCAAAGGTGATGTGCATAGTTTGAAAGAGCAAATGACTAAATCGCGAGAGCTCGGCATGCAAACCTTTGACCAAGCACTATATGATTTATACAAGGCCGGGCAAATTACCTATGAGGATGCTTTGGCTTATGCGGACTCAACCAACGACTTACGGTTGCTGATTAAGCTCAATAAGGATGATATGAAGGTTTATAGTGGCGGTTTGAAAATAGAAGGCGGCGACGAGGAACAATTTTAGCTCAGTGTGAGTTAAACCAAGATTCTAAAATCAGTGCTGCTGCCACATTGTCTATTTCGCCATTGTGGCTTGATAGTTCTCTAGCTTCGCGGCTAGTTAAGCGCTCATCCATTAAGCCAACTGCGCATGTGTAATTCGCTGCTATGCGCCGAGCAAATTTTTTCGCTCTTAATGATAATTCCGATTCGGTGCCATCCATATTTAACGGTAGACCGACAACGATCAGGTCTGGTTGCCATTGTTGCACTAACATTGCAATCTCATCCCAGCTTGGGATGCCGTTATTTGCCTTGATAATGTCTAACGGGCTTGCTGTGCCAGTAAGTGATTGCCCACTAGCGACGCCAATTTTTTTTGAACCGAAGTCAAAGCTAAGTGCGGTATAAAGTTGGGGGGGCAATTTGCCACTGATTATTTCAGGCATGGCCGCTGTCGGCGCTTAGAAGGTTAAGATCGACGCCGATTGATTTGGCTGCTGCCACTGCTCTATCTTCCATGGGGGTGTTGAACAAAATATCCAAGTCAGCGGGTACTGATAACCATGCGTTATTAGCGATTTCCTGTTCTAATTGTCCAGGCTCCCAGCCGGCGTAACCAAGGCATATCAGTGCTTTATCTGGGCCTTCTCCTTGTCCAAGCGCAGAGATTACGTCGGTAGAGGTTGTCATCAGCAGATCTTTGGTAATCCGCATGCTGGATTCCCAGCGCGTTGCGGAGTTGGTATGCAAGACAAAGCCGCGTTCAACTTCTACTGGTCCGCCGATTAAGACTGGTTCACTACTGTCTTGGAAGTCATCTTTAACCAGCTTTTGAAACACATTAGCCCAGGTTATTGCTAAAGGCTTATTGATAACGAGGCCCATGCCGCCATCTTCATTGCTATGCTCACACAAATAAATAATCGAGCCTGCAAATGCTGGATCAGTTAGTCCAGGCATAGCGACGAGAAAATGATGTTTAAGAGAGTTTGTAGTGCTCATGAGGCTGCCTTATATGGATCGCGAATCTTTATCTAAAAATAGTATTATATCATCCTCGGCTCGAGAATCCGTCACGACGAAACTGCCAAGTACGAATAATTTCTAATACATCCGCCTTGCGGCTAATTTTTGGAGGGAAAGGCGCAAACGGGGCAGCAAGATGTATGCTTCGTACGGCGGCGGAGTCTAGCAAAGGGCTACCTGAAGAGGCCATTATTATTATTTTTCTAATTGATCCATCAGGAAGCAAGGCAACCATTAGCCTAACATCACCTTCAATACCTTCGCGCTGCGCTTGAGCCGGATAGTTTTTATTGCCCGCATATTCGACTTTTTGTTGCCAGGCTAGCTGATAGGCTGCATCTTCTGCTGCTTTGGTCGCCACCGATGTGATCCGATATACTTTTGGTCGCTTAGCATAAGCCTGTTGCAGTCGTGCGAGCTTTGCCTCTAAGCTTGCAATTTCTTTACTGATTTGGTCTTGGTTATCTTCGCCAGCGATTTGTTGCTGCTCGGTCTTTCTATCACTAAGCTCTGTCTGAGTATTGTAAAGGGTGCTATTGACAGTAGTCAGAATTTTTCTGCCAGTAGGTCGCCGCTCAGATTGGTTGGTTTTAGCAGTTTTTGCTGTCTGATCAATTTCTAGGGCACGTTTAGCGCTGATATCAGTGGTTGTCAGCTCCGCTTTTTCCTCCAGTGTGCCACTGCCTTCTTGGTTGGCTTGGGCCAGAAAGGCAACATCTTCAGGTGTGTTATCGCTTTTAAAGCTGGCTAAGCTAATTTCAAGCTTCGGCGTACGATCAGGAGGAGATTCCGTACTAAAAACTACGCCAAAAATTAATACAGCATGGCTAGCAATGGCAAAGCCTAAGCATAATGCAAAGCGGTCTTCTGCTAATAAGCTTAGGCTTTCTCTAGTCATTTTAGGCAAGCTGTTCAGCGATAGCCAGCATCAGCTGGCCAGTTATATCGGTATCAAAAGCGGCGTCTATTTCTCTGGCGCAGGTAGGGCTGGTGACGTTTATTTCGGTTAAATAGTCACCAATAACGTCTAAGCCAACAAACAATAAGCCGCGCTTGACCAGCTCTGGGCCAATTTCATTGGCAATCCATAGGTCTCTTTCGTTTAGGGCCTGGGCTACACCCCTGCCGCCAGCAGCCAAATTACCGCGGGTTTCACCGGCGGGCGGAATTCTGGCCAGACCATAAGGGATCGGTTTACCGTTCACCATTAATATCCGTTTGTCGCCAGCGCTAATTTGAGGGATAAACTTTTGCGCCATGATGGTCGTTTTGCCGCGTTGGGTAAGTGTTTCAAGTATGACGGAAAAATTGGGATCGCCCTTTTTTACCCGGAAAATTGCTTCGCCGCCCATGCCGTCTAATGGTTTTACCACGATATCACCATGTGTATCATAAAAGTCACGCAGAAGTTGGGGGTTACTACTCACTATTAGCGGCGGGCAGCACTGCGGGAAATGGGTAGCAAAAAACTTTTCATTACAGTCGCGGAGGCTTTGTGGCTTATTAACCACCAATAACCCTTTTTGTTCTGCTACCTCTAACATATAGGTTGTATACACGTATTCCATGTTAAATGGCGGATCAACTCGCATGATCACCGCATCTAGATCGGCTAGCGGAGTATCTGTTTCTTCGCCCAAGCTGTACCAGTTTTCAGGGTCAAAGCTGGCACTGGTTATCTGTTGTGAAATATGGCGAACAGCCCCATCAGCGCTATAAATGTTGCCTTGTTGTATATAGCTGACTTTCCAATTTAGCTTTAGGGCGCTGACGATCATACCTAAGGTTGTATCTTTCTTTGGGCTTATGTTCTCAATGGGATCCATAATGACCCCTAAGTGAATGCTCATAAATAATCCTAGTGGTTAAAAAGAGGCAAAATTAAAATTTGGTTCTATACTCAGTGTAGGTGACTTTGAATCAATGTGAAATGGGGGGCGAACTTATCCCAAATAAGCTAGGTGTTCATTCTTATAGCGTGACCTTTGTCTAATAAAATTATATAGTTTCTTGATGTTTGCAAAGGAAAGTGTGAGGGTGGAAATATATGTTTTTAGAAATTAAGCGGCGTTTCCAGCTTGTGTATTTAAATAATAAGTTTGGGGTATAAGAAATGGACCTTTCAAATCTCAAAGTGATGGTGGTAGACGACAGTAAAACTATCAGGCGCACGGCTGAGACACTGCTCAAAAAAGAGGGGTGTCAGGTGTTTACGGCTGAAGACGGGTTTGATGCGTTGGCTAAGATTGCTGACAGCAGTCCGGACATCATTTTCGTTGATATTATGATGCCTCGGCTGGACGGATATCAAACTTGTGCTTTAATTAAAAACAATAGCACGTTCAAGCAAACACCAGTGGTTATGTTGTCTAGTAAAGATGGATTGTTTGATAAGGCCAAAGGGCGAATTGTTGGCTCTGACAATTACCTAACTAAGCCATTCAGTCGCAACGAACTATTGGGCGCAATTGAGAATAGCACAGGCAACTCGGCATAGCTGGCCGAATTGGGGTAAAAAATAATAAGTGGAGGAAGTATGGCGCGTGTATTAATAGTTGATGACTCACCGACTGAAACTCAAAAAATGAAATCTATTTTGACAAAAAATGGGCACGAAGTAATTGAAGCCAATGGCGGTCAAGAAGGTGTTGATACTGCTAAGGCCCAGCTGCCAGATGTGGTGTTAATGGATATTGTGATGCCTGGCGTCAACGGTTTTCAGGCGACTCGTCAGATAAAACAAAATGACAGCACTAGCCATATCCCCGTCATTATTGTGACGACTAAAAATCAGGATACGGATCGTATTTGGAGTCAGCGCCAAGGTGCCGTGGGTTATTTAGTTAAACCTATTGATGAAAAAAAATTACTAAAGACAATTGAAGAAGTTCTTTAACGAACAGTCGAGACCATATAATCAATGAGCGCCGAACAAAAGCCATTTACTTTTTTACAGGAAATAGCCGAACGCAGTATAGCTAATGCTGCGGGGCTGCCTGCGCAAGTAGAAGCGGTAGAGATTTGGTCTGGTGTTGGTTTTATGTTGAATGGTCATAGAATGGTTTCGCCAATGATGGAGGTAGCAGAATTGCTAACTCCGCCTTCTAGTATTACTAAGCTGCCAGGCGTTAAGCCTTGGGTTCGTGGTGTTGCCAACTTGCGTGGTCGCTTACTGCCTCTGGTTGATCTAGAAAGTTTTTTTGGCAATACCCCCATTAAAAATTTACGTCGTAGAATCTTATCTGTCGAGCAGTCTGATTTGTATTCAGGTTTAGTTGTAAGTGAAGTGTTCGGAATGCAACATTTTCCCGCCGACACTCATATGGATAGACTTGATAAGGTTGCAGACAATATTGCTCCGCTTGTAACAGGGGCATATGAATATCAAGGAGTGACTTGGAACGTTTTTAGTCTTTCTTTGTTGGCTAGAGATAGTCGCTTTTTAGATGCATCAGTATAAAACAACAATTCATTAATAGAAGGGACAGGAGTCCAGGTCATGAGTGCTAAGCGAGCTGAAACAAATTTGCCTACTAATAGAGGCGCAATCTTTCTAGCGGTGTTGCTAATAGCAGCCCTTGCCGGGTTTATTTATACCGGTTATGTGGTTCTTCAAGATGGGCAGCGTGATGCTGAATATCTAGAAACCACTGGTGATTTGCGCGTATTGATGCAGCAAATATCGGCCTCATCTAGAGAGGCTACTGACGGCAATGCTGAGGCATTTGATCGGTTGGAGCGATCAAGAAGCCGGTTTGATAAAAGCTTAAAAAGCTTGGCAAACGGCATTGAGGCTAAAGCCATGCTCGCCAGTAATATCAACGGCTTAAGTCAGCTTTGGAATAGCGTGGACGAGGCGTCTAAAACTATCGTATCGAATAGAGAGGGGATCTTATTCTTACGTGAAGTTGCCTTAACGCTTAATGAATCGATTCCTGAATTGCAGCAAGAGTACAATTTCGTTGTAGAGATTTTGATCGAAAGTGGCGGCCAAGCCGACCAAGTTGTTTTGGCTCAGAGGCAGTCATGGTTGGCAGAGCGTATCGCTCGTAACGTCGATAAAATGCTTGAAGGCGGCGACGGAGCTAAAGATGCGGCGGATCAATTTAACCTAGATGCGAGTTTATTTGGTAGCGTGCTAGCGGGTATGCTCAAAGGTAATGCGGCTATGCGTATTCGCAAAGTTGACGAAGATGAAGCGGTACAAAGTTTAACGCAAATTAGCGAGCTTTATGACTTTGTAAATAGCTCCGTTGATAAGATTTTCCAAGCTTCTCCCGAGCTTTTGAAGTCAAGAGAAGCTGCGGACAGAATCCTTACTAAATCTCCTGCAATGCAAACACAGTTGACTCAATTGGCCGAAGAGGTTGATTCGCTCGGCAGCGTTCGCCCTATTACTGGGAATACGGTATTAATCATCGGTGGTTTTATTATTGCCATTCTGGTGATGTTTGCGTTTATTAACTTTAGAAACACACGTGCTCGTCTAAATGCCGAGGAAGAAACTAACGAAGCTAATCAAATAGCGATCTTGCGGCTACTTGATGAATTGTCTAACTTGGCAGATGGTGATTTAACCAGTAAAGCAACAGTATCGGAAGACTTTACCGGGGCGATTGCAGACTCTATTAACTTTACCATCGATCAATTGAGAATCTTGGTATCGCGAATTAACGAAACCGCGGTTGAAGTATCGGACTCAGCTGAAACAACTCAGGGTACCGCTCTGCACTTAGCCGAAGCGGCAGAGCATCAGGCGCAAGAGATCGCAGGTGCGTCAGCAGCAATTAACGAGATGGCGGTAACTATCGACCAAGTATCGTCAAACGCTTCTGAGTCAGCAGCGGTTGCGGAAAGATCGGTAAGAATCGCTAACACAGGTGCTGAAGTCGTACAAAGCACTATTGATGGCATGGATACGATTCGTGAGCAGATTCAAGATACAGCGAAACGGATTAAGCGACTGGGTGAAAGCTCGCAAGAGATCGGAGATATCGTATCGTTAATCAATGATATTGCCGACCAAACCAACATACTCTCTCTTAACGCGGCGATTCAGGCGTCGATGGCGGGTGACGCTGGTCGTGGCTTCGCGGTTGTTGCGGATGAAGTTCAGAGATTGGCGGAACGTTCTTCTGCGGCGACCAAGCAGATTGAAGCCTTGGTAAAAACGATTCAATCAGATACCAACGAAGCGGTTATCTCGATGGAGCAAACCACTGCCGAAGTGGTACGTGGAGCGCGCTTAGCACAAGATGCGGGTGTGGCACTTGAAGAGATAGAAACAGTATCGGCTAACCTTGCAGAACTGATTCAAAACATCTCGAATGCTGCGCGTCAGCAAGCTGCATCTGCAGGTCATATTTCAAATACGATGAACGTTATTCAAGAAATCACTTTGCAGACGTCTAGGGGTACAACCGAAACCGCAAGCTCTATCGGTACTCTTGCCGAGATGGCAGTCCAGCTGAGAACTTCGGTTGAGGGCTTCAAGTTACCTGAAGATGATTCTGCGTTCGATCACTTAAGTTCTCATGAGCCTGCTGCCTATCAACAAGAAAACGAGCTTGCAGCGTTTGAATCTTCAGCTGAAGAGCTTCATCAAGAAGATGCTTTCGAAGACGATGGTTTCGAAATAGACGAATTGTCTGATGCCGAAGATTTTGATACCCAAGAGCAATTAGAAGGCAGTATTGACGCGGAAGAAGAAATGGAGTTTGAGGGTGAGTCAGACGAGTTTGACGATGAGCTTGATGGCTTTTTAAATGATGAGTTAGGTTTGTCTGACGATGAGAAGAAGCGAGGCTAATCGTCTTGCTTATTCAGGCTAGTGGAGGAGTGATATGGACTGGAGTTTAAAATTTGCTCCTCAAATGAGTGAGACCCAATACCTGCAGTGGCAACAGCTAGTTGAAGAGCGGGCTGGTATTTGGTTTGGCCCTCAAGGTTCGATATTAGAATCTGGAGTTATTCGCCGAATGCGCGCTCTGGATATCGAAAGTTTTGATGATTATTACCAGCAGGTGGCGAGCGGCAGCGAAGCAATGCTGGAGTGGCGGGAATTGCTAAATACCCTGACTGTGCAAGAAACTAGTTTTTTTCGTGACACGGCGGTATTTGATTGTTTGCGCGGATTCATCCAGCAGAAAATGACTAGCAGCAGTGCTATCCAGTCATTAGATATGTGGAGTGCAGGCTGCTCCACCGGCGAAGAGGCTTATTCGATGGCGATGGTAGCCAGAGAAAGTGCAGAGACTTTTGGTCGACAGATTTATTATGGCATTACGGGAACGGATCTAAGTAGTGCCGCGTTAACTACAGCCAGTCAGGGTATTTATTCTGAGCGGGCATTAGAAAGAATGGATGTAAACAGGCAGCGATGTCACTTTGAACAACAGGTTGGTGGCTATAGAGTAGTGCCAGAACTGAGAGAGCGGGTATGTTTTATTCGGTCTAACTTATTAGAGATTAACGAGCTGCCTAAAATTCAAATGGATGTAATTGTTTGCCTAAACGTGTTGCTATACTTTCGTAACGAAAGGCGAGCGGAGATATTACATAACTTGGTAGATAGGCTAAAGGTTGGCGGAATGTTGATTTTTGGTCAAAATGAGATGATGGGTTGGCGCAATGCAAAAGTGCAGCGTTTGCCTAGCAGAAATATTAATGCGTATATTCGCAGATAATTAATGAGCAGAATGGCTAGATAATTATGTCAGAGCGCCGGAATTTTTTGGCTTTAGAAAGTGTTTTTCGCGAAATCGAAGAAACGCTTAAGCAGGCGCGTGAAGCGTTAGAGACTTACGTTGAAGATAAGAACGATAAGGCTCAAATTAGATTCTGTCTGTCATATCTCCATCAAGTTCATTCCACATTAAAAATTGTAGATTTCCCTGGCGCCGTTACTTTTGCAGCAGAGATACAATCGTTAGCCGAAATGATCGCCAATGGTAAAGCGCCGGATCAAGAAAAAGGCGAAGATGCCTTAATGGGTTCCATGCTGCGGTTACCCATGTACCTGAACAGTATCGTTGCTGAGCGAGAAGAGTCTCCGCGGATGTTGCAGACCGCGCTAGCAGAAATCAAAACGGCTAAGGGCGAGGCAGTCGCCGGCGATCAAGAGCTGTTCTCGCCAGATATTAAACAGGTTCCGCCGTCGGCTGTTAAATCCGAAAACTGGCCACAAAAAGAGTTCGACGAACTAGTTAAAAAGTTACGCCAAGTCTTTCAGGCTGCCTTTGTTGATATTGTGCGCAATAAACGCTGGGGGCCTAATCTAAGAACCTTAGCTAAAGTCTGTCAGCGCCTCAAAAAGTTAAGTCAAGGTCATGCTCGTGAGCCGCTATGGAAAATTTCTTTAGCGATTATCGAAGGTTTGGTCAATCGCAGTATTCCGCCGTCGAACGCAGTTAAGTCACTATTAAAAGAAATTGATAAAGAGCTTAAAGGCTTGCATGAGCAAGGACCTTCGCAGTTCGATAAAGACGTATCGGCTGATTTGCTAAGACAACTGTTATATTTTATTGCTAAAAGCGAAGCTAACTCACCATTAATCAAAGAAGTTCAAGAAGATTACCATCTTAAAGAAGCGCTAGCGGCTTTGGGAGAGGGCGATAATCAAGGTCAGCTTGACGACTCAGCGATGGGTCAGGCAATTGAAGTATTGCTTGGTGAAATTTCACTGGTTAAAGATGTGCTAGATATTTTCGTCCGCACCGGCGAAGGTTCGCTAGATCAGCTGAAAGATGCCCAGCCTATTTATAAGCGTATTGCCGATACCCTGTCTGTATTAGGCTTGGGAAATATTACCGAAAGCATGCGTGCGCAAACGATCGCTTTTGACGCTTATGTAGATGCGGGAAATATCGAAGATAAAATTGCCCTAGTTAGTATTGCTAGTGAGCTTATTCGGTCTGAAGATCTGCTAAACCAATATGTGAATAAAAAGTCAAAAGTTGGTGTAGGTGAAGATCCACACTTCGCCGAAGCAAGAGATAAGGTAGTCAAAGAAGCCAGAAATGAGCTGGACCGAGCTAAAGAATCTATTGTTGATTTTGTGGCCTCGCAGTGGAATGTTGAACATCTACCTGGAGTGTCCGCATCGTTAGGTGGAATTCGCGGCGGTTTAGCAATGGTTGGTTTGGCGCGCGCTGCTAGAGTTGTTCACGCTGTCCAGCGTTATATCGATGAAGTTTTATTTTTAGGCCAAGCGTCACAAAGCTGGCAAAACTTAGAAGTCTTGGCTGACGCAATCAGTGGTTTGGATTATTATTTGGAGTTAGTCAGTAGCGATATTCGCAACATAGATTCAGAGTCGCTCGATTTTTCCGCTACCAGTATGGAGCAATTAGGCTATCCAGAAGACGGGCTTGATCAAATACCTGTCCCAGAGGTGGCTCAGCCCGAGATTGAATCTGAGCTAGAGCCAGAGGTTAAGTCGGCAGAGGTAGTCTCCTTCCCCACATCTGCTGCAGTTTCCGATGCCCAGCAATCTGATGATCACGATTTGATTGACGATGAAATCATCGAAATTTTTATCGAAGAAGTTGATGAAGTATTAGAAACCATCAATCAACAACTACCAGTATGGAAACAAGATCATAGCGACCAAGAGGCAAAGGCTGATGTGCGTCGCTCATACCATACGTTGAAAGGTAGTGGTCGCACGGTTGGTGCAAACGTAATTGGCGAATTAGCGTGGGCAGTTGAAGACATGCTCAATGACATTATAGATGATGTCGTTAAGGCAGAGCCGAAACACTTCCTTTATTTAGAAAAAGTTACTGCGATCATCCCATCGCTAATCGACGCCTTTGGCCGCAAAGCTGAAGCGGATACTGAGCTCGCTTCTAGCTATGAAGCTGCTGCCAGAGCGATTAAAGCTGGTGAAGATGTTGATATTGAAGGTTTGGACATTGTTGGCGCGAGTGATCAAGATGATTCAGTAGCAGACGATACTACCTCAACCCAAGAAGTTGGGATTGAAACTACAGACGCAGCGCATAGCATAGAAGAAAATAACGAAATCCTGCAAATCTTCCTGACTGAAACAGCGGGGCATTTGGTAACTATCGACGATTTTGTTGCTGTCGGTAGACAAACAGTAGCGAGTAAGCCAATTACTGATGATTTGCAGCGTGCTTTGCACACTCTAAAAGGCAGCGCTCATATGGCTGAAACCAAGCCAATTGGTGAAGTAGTCACACCGATAGAAGCATTGATCAAACATCTGCAAATTGCCCAAATACCTGCTTCTGCTGAAGTTGTCAGCATACTGGCATCAGCGGCTGACCATGTCAGAGACGGTTTAGCTCAGTTAACCCAAGGCGATAAGCTCGAGCGATTTGATGGAGTTGAAGAGTTTCTAGCTGTTGTTGGTAGCTTGCATGCTAATGCAGAACAAGGTTCCGGCGATCAGTTGGTTCAAGATTTAGCTGAACTGATGGGGACTTTTGCTGACCGCTTATATCGTATTGGTGATATTCATACAGCATATAATGATGGATCCATAGCCGCTGAAGACACGATTGAATATAAAGATCATCTGGATGAGATGGCGGTTATAGCCGTTGATATAAAGCGGACTTCGCTAATTGAAGTTACTGAAAAATTGCGCGATGCGTTTGCTAAAAATAACGCTGTAATTACTGACGGATTTGTAGCTGTTTGTACAAAAGCTATTGATGCCATTACCGCCATGTTAGATAGCATAGCCGCTGGTTTGCATGTTCATTCTGCGAGCCCAGCTTTAATCGAAGAAATTGATGATTTACTAGTAAACGCTAACAATGGTCTAGAACAGGGCTTACAGAGTGAACACGTAATAACTGCAGATATACATGCAGTTGGCAATGTTGTAACCATAGAAGCCGATACAGCAGAAGCTGGAAACCCCAGCGTTGAAAGAGTAGAAGCTGAAAGAGTAGAAGCTGAAAGACGCGACGCCGAAAGAGCAGAAGTCGAAAGAGTAGAAGCTGAAAAACGCGATGTGGGAAAAGTTCAGGTCGTTATTGATATAGCTGAGCAGAGAGTTGCTAGAGAATCTAGTAATTCGGTTTTTGCTGATATGCCTGTATCTAAATCTAATGAAGAAGTCGACGAAGACATTAAAGAAATCTTCGTAGAAGAAGCTCATGAAATCTTAGAGTCTTTAGACGTGGCAGCACATAAATGGATGTCTGCTCCGGCGCAAAATAGTGGCATGGATCAGTTGCTTAGAGACTTGCATACCCTAAAGGGAAGTGCGCGGTTGGCAGGTTCGTTTATGGTTGGTGATGTCAGTCATCATTTTGAATCCTATTTAACAAACTTTGAGCGTAAGGGACTGGTAGCGGATTCAAAATTCTTTGCTGATTTGCAAGAATTTCAAGATCGCTTAATGCAGTTAGTCGAAGCTATTGAAAGTGATACCCCCGTTGAGATTGTTAAAGAGTCATTAGCGTCGGTTGAAATTGATGCTGTAATAACTATAGAAGATGATATTGTTGAGGCTCCTCAGACGGTTGAATCTGATGAAGTACTGCCCGCGGTTGTTGACCATGTTACAACAGCTGTAGCGATGCCAATTGTTGAAAAAGGCCCGCAGGAGCTAGTTAAGGTTTCTGCTGGGTTGTTAGAAGATTTGGTTAACTTGGCTGGTGAAACAAGTATTTCACGGGGACGAGTTGAAGAGCGCGTAACTGATATTGGTTACTCGCTTGATGAAATGGATGTTACCCTCGAACGTATGCGGGAGCAGTTGCGGCGTTTAGATATTGAGACTCAAGCGCAAATTTTATTTAGACAAGAGCAGGTTGAATCTAGCGATGAAGAAGAATTTGATCCGTTAGAGATGGATCGTTATTCAGCGCTGCAACAGCTCTCACGTTCTTTGATAGAAAGCTCCTCAGATATCCAAGACGTTAAATTTAGTATTTTTGACAATACTCGTGATTTAGAAACTTTGTTGTTACAGCAGTCGCGAATAAATACCGACTTACAAGAAGGGTTAATGCGTTCGCGCATGGTACCGTTTTCTCGATTAGCCCCGCGCCTGCGTCGTATTGTTAGACAAGTCTCGAATGAAGTCGGTAAAAAAGTTAATTTGGTAATGGACAACATTGAAGGGGAAATGGATAGAACCCTGCTTGAAAAAATGTTGGCACCATTTGAGCATATGTTACGCAACGCGGTTGACCACGGCATCGAAGATACCGCAGGGCGTGTTGCCGCTGGGAAATCAGAATCTGGTACTGTAAGTATTGAACTTGCCCGTGAAGGTGGCGAGGTTGTTATTAGGCTTACCGATGACGGTCAAGGGCTTAACATTGGTGCTATTAAAGACAAGGCAATTAAAGTAGGTTTGATGGCGCCCGATGCTGATTTAACCGATCATGAAATACAGCAATTTATCCTTAAAGCAGGATTAAGCACGGCTACTGAAGTAACTCAATTGTCTGGTCGCGGTGTTGGCATGGATGTGGTGAGCAGCGAAATCAAGCAGCTTGGTGGCACCGTAGATATTCATTCCGAGATCGGTGTTGGCACCGAGTTTGAAGTGCGTTTGCCATTTACTGTGTCGGTTAACCGTGCATTAATGGTAAAAGTGGCTGGCGATACTTATGCATTGCCACTAAATTCAATCGAAGGTATTGCTCGTATCAGTCCTTTTGAGCTTGAGGCGTATTTTCTGCCAGACGCTCCCTTGTTCGAATATGGTGGTCAGGGATATGACCTGCGATATATGGGTTCGATGTTACATTTAGCTAACCGACCAAATCTCGAAGGTGTTACCGCACCATTACCGGTAGTCTTGGTGCGCAGCGCCGACCATGCAGTGGCGATTCAAGTTGATAGTTTATTGGGTAGCCGCGAAGTAGTTGTTAAGACTCTAGGTCTTCAATTTAATGCAGTGCCGGGTCTCGCCGGTGCAACCGTAACTGGTGATGGTAGTGTCATTGTTATACTAGATTTACATTCAATGATTCGTGCAGAAGCGGCCAATGCTGGCACTAAGTTTATCGAGTCAGATGTTACGGAGGTTAAAGAAGATCGTAATCAATTAGTTATGGTCGTCGATGACTCAGTAACAGTCAGAAAAGTAGCATCACGGTTCTTAGAAAGAAATGGTAAAGATGTATTTGTAGCCAAAGATGGTGTTGAAGCCATGGCAATACTGCAAGATAGAAAGCCGGATGTTATATTGCTTGATATTGAAATGCCACGAATGGATGGTTTTGAAGTAGCTAGCCGAGTTAAGCGCAGCCAATCGCTTAAAGACATTACAATTATCATGATAACGTCACGAACTGGCGAAAAACATCGTGAAAGAGCTATTGCTCTTGGTGTGGATTATTATTTAGGTAAACCCTACCAAGAAGTAGAACTATTAGGGTTACTTGAAGAAATTGCAGCAAATGCGGAGGCATAGGCGTTGTGGTTGAAAGAACAGGCATTGGAATAGGTGTTATAGCCGACTCGGTTGAACACTTACTGAGCCTACAAAAAGCGCTGCGAGAGCAGAACTATGAAGTTACGGTAGCTTGCCGTCCAGATGAAAATCTACGCCAAGTTTTACAGGAGTTTTATCCTGACGCATGGGTGGTTTGTCTATCGTCAGATTTTGGCGATGACGACATTTTTGAGCTAATTTTTGACAAGGTAAGTCAACCTTTATTACTTGATGAAACTGATTGCAGCCCTACCGGTGAGATTCATGATCGTTGGATCAAGCGCGTCCTCAGTAAGTTGGCCGTACTGGTTGTTGGTCCTCGTATCGATGTTGAAGCTATACCGGCACGTGAAGTTAAACAAAGTTTTCCAATTCGAGAAGGCTTGCCAGAACATGTTTGGGTATTAGGCGCCTCATTAGGTGGGCCAGAAGCCGTCGTTGAGTTTTTACAAAATATTCCAGCTGATCTTCCAATTACATTTGTTTATGCGCAGCATATTGATACTGGATTTGTTTCAGTATTATCGGATGTGATAGCGAAAAATACTTCTTTTGATGTGGCTGTGTTAAAGCATGGTGATGTGATGGGACGAGGGCAGGTTAAAATTGTTCCTGTTGATGAAGAAATACGTTTTTTAACCATGGGCAGAGTTGTCACCTCAGGGCGTCGTTGGTCGGGGCCTTATGCGCCAGCCATCAGTCAGATAATGGCTGAGTTAAGTGAAATTTATGGTAAAGACTCCGGCGCTATATTGTTTAGCGGAATGGGCGATGATGGTGCGTTAGCAAGTAATAAGTTGCAATCTTATGGCGGGCAGTTATGGCTGCAAACCCCGGCTAGCTGTGTTTGCAGTGGTATGGTCGATGCGACTAAAAATATTGTAGAGCCTAATATGACCGGTAATCCCACCGAGCTGGCAAAAGCACTAGTAGCAAGATATAACAAGATATCTGAGGTAAGAGGATAGGTATGAGCGGGCAGGTATTAAATGTAAATAGAAGCTTAGACTTGGTGACTTTATTTCTCCCAGTTACAGGAAAGAGTTTGCTAGTGCCCAATGTAGCATTGGCTGAAGTAGTGCCGATTACAGCGGTGTCAACCATCGATGATATGCCAAACTGGTTGATGGGAACGTTGGAATGGCGTAAAAAAACAATACCGCTGGTATCGTTTGAAGCCATTAATGACGAACCCTTTGTAGAAGCCGGTGACTATCTTCGCATTGCAGTAATGAATGGCTGCCAATATGGCGATAAAATGCCTTTTTACGCTATTGCCTTGCGTGGGACACCACGCATGACGCGGCTAGTAGAAGAAGAAGTCATAGCGCAGGAAAGCTCTGACCTTGGTATTGCTGAAAGCATGAGTGTTGTGGTTGACGGTGTTGAGGCTATCATTCCAAATTTGGAATATATCGAAGCTCAAGTCCATCAGATCTTTGATGAGTTAAGCATTACAAGCTAGGGATATCTCCCCATTTGGATTGGCACAGTGCAATCGCTGCTATTGGCACAGTCTCTGTTCTTAAAATTCTTGGCCCTAGTTTGAGGCCATTAAAACCGCATACCCCAGCTTGACCAATTTCCTGGTCACTAAAGCCGCCCTCGGGGCCAATAGCAAGAGCTACGGTTTTAGTCTGTCTATTACTATGAGTAGCGCTATCGCAAAACGGGTCTAAAATTAACTTAACTTCAGACTCGCAATGGGTAAACCAGTCTGCAGAATTTTGAACTTCGTTCACCTGTGGTACAAAATTCCTGCCAGACTGCTCGCATGCAGAGACAACAATTTGTCGCCAATGGCGCAATTTTTTAGCTAAAGCTTCTTTGTTACGTTTTGTCTGTGAGCGCTCGCCAATGAGCGGGGTAATTTCACTGACACCAAGCTCGGCGGCTTTTTGCATTACGAAATCCATCCGGTCGCCTTTGGAAATGCAAATTCCCAAATGTATGGACAGTGGTGATTCGTTATCAGAATCTATAAATAGATGTAACTCGACGGCAACAGCTTGCTTGGCAATACTAATAATACGACCAAGAAATTCACCGCCTTCGCCATTAAATAAAAGTACGTCATCGCCTGCTTTGGCTCGCAATACTTTTCCTAGATGATGGCTGGCTTGTTGTTCAAGCTCTATGGTTGAGCTTAAGGTTAGAGCTTGAGGTGTATAGATTCTGGTAGAGCGCATAATAGCCTTTAGGTCTTATCTATCGCTTAAACCAAGATTGTTCCAGATTACTCGCGTTGGGTCGACCTGATTCATCGTATAAAAATGAATGCCAGGGGCGCCGCCGGCCAACAGCGACTCAGATAGGTGTGATACATAGTCGGTACCAAAAGCAATAATACTTTCTTTATCATCGCCGTAAGCTGCTAGCTTTTTACTAAGCCAGCGAGGGATTTCAGCGCCGCAGTTCGCTGAAAAACGTGTTAAATTTTCAAAATTAGTGATTGGCATAATGCCAGCGTAAATAGGCTGGTCGATACCTGCACTCGCACACTCATCTACATAGCAAAAATAGGCATCAGCACTATAGAAATATTGAGTAATAGCGCTATTGGCGCCAGCGTCTAATTTTTGTTTTAAAAATGCGATATCGCTGTCATAACTTTTTGATTCAGGGTGAATTTCTGGATACGCAGCTACCGCTAAATCAAAGTGATCACCTGTATTGGCGCGGATAAATTCTACTAGCTCGTTGGCATAGAGCGAACGACCTGCGCCCATTCCAGATGGAGTGTCTCCGCGCAGAGCGACTATACGGGTTACACCGAGATCTTTATATTCATTGATTAAGGCTAGTATTTCTGCGTCGTCATCGCCGCCAAATGACAAATGCGGAGCCACATCTAGACCTGCTTTTCGCATTGCTTTAACAATACCTAAAGTGTTTTTTCTGGTTGAACCGCCAGCACCATAAGTGATAGAAAAATAATCTGGGTTAAGAGCACTTAACTCTTCCCATACGGTCACCAATTTCTCTTTACCTGCGTCAGTGCGTGGAGGAAAAAATTCGAAGCTAAAATTTTTGTCTGATTTAGTCATAGTTATCACACATTGTTATTACTAATATAAATACCACTACTCAGTGGGAAACCCCTGAGTAGTGGTTACACAGTATAACTTAGTACTTGTAGCTCTCTACCTTAAATGGGCCTTCAATTGGCACACTGATGTAGTCTGCTTGCACTTGAGTCAATATGGTAACAACACCACCAAAACCTTTAACCATATGAGCAGCTACTTCTTCGTCCAGTTTCTTAGGCAGAACTTCTAAAGTGATTTCGCCATTTTCTTGATCGGCAAATTTCTTCCCATACAAGTGTATCTGAGCGAGTACTTGGTTAGCAAAAGAGCCGTCCATAATTCTTGATGGGTGACCAGTTGCGTTACCTAAGTTAACTAAGCGGCCTTCAGATAGCAGAATCAAATGATCATTGGATGCTTTGTCGCGATATATTTTGTGAACCTGCGGCTTAATTTCATCCCACTCCCAGTTTTCACGCATATAAGCAGTATCAATCTCATTGTCAAAGTGGCCAATATTACAAACCACTGTGCTAGATTTTAATGAACGTAAAATAGCTGAATCACACACGTTAAAGTTACCAGTGGTAGTAACAACCAAGTCAGTGTTGTTTAACAATGCAGTATTAGTGTCTTCAACCTTGCCGGTGTTAATGCCGTCGTTATAAGCCGACACAACTTCAAAGCCATCCATGCAGGCTTGCATTGCACAAATAGGATCAATCTCAGCTACCTTAACAATCATGCCTTCTTGCACAAGTGATTGAGCGCTGCCTTTGCCCACATCGCCATAGCCAATAACTAATGCTTTTTTACCAGACAATAAATGGTCGGTGCCACGTTTGATCGCATCGTTAAGCGAGTGGCGACAGCCATATTTGTTATCATTTTTAGACTTAGTTACCGAGTCGTTGACGTTAATCGCAGGTACCTTCAAAGTGCCTTTTTCTAGCATCTCTTGTAGACGGTGAACACCAGTAGTCGTCTCTTCAGTAATACCATGAATATTATCAAGCATCATTGAATACTTCTCATGCAGCATCAAGGTTAAGTCGCCGCCATCGTCCAATACCATATTGGCATCCCAAGGCTTACCGTCTTGTAAAATAGTTTGCTCAAGACACCATTCGTATTCTTCTTCAGTTTCACCTTTCCAGGCATAAACAGGAACGCCAGCAGCGGCTACAGCAGCAGCGGCATGATCTTGAGTCGAGAAAATATTACATGAAGACCAGCGAACTTCCGCGCCCAATGCTACTAATGTTTCGATCAATACGCCGGTTTGAACTGTCATGTGAATACAGCCCAAAATTTTTGCACCAGCTAATGGCTGAGCGGCGGCATATTCGCTGCGCAGTGCCATTAATGCTGGCATTTCTCCTTCGGCAATATCAAATTCTTTGCGGCCCCAAGCGGCCAGTGAAATATCTGCAACTTTATAGTCATTACTCATAGTGCTGTCCTTTGTGTGCTGCCTAAAGATTGTCTAGGCATTGTTTATATAATTATTAAGCGTTTAACGCCGCTTTTAGCGCATCAACGCGATCGGTTTTTTCCCAAGTGAAAGCGGTAAAAGTGTCTGACTTTTCTTCACCGTTCTCTGTCCAAGTGTAGGTGTGTTCAAACGGTTCACGACCAAAGTGACCGTAAGCAGCTGTTAGTTGATACATTGGATGTTGTAGGTCCAACATAGTTGTTATCGCATATGGACGAAGATCAAAGACTTGTCGAATCGCTTTGATCAGCTTGTCATCATTCACAGTACCAGTGCCAAAGGTGTTAACAGAAATTGACGTAGGCTCTGCTACGCCGATTGCGTATGATACTTGAATTTCACAGCGTTCAGCTAAGCCAGCAGCGACTACATTTTTAGCAACGTAGCGGCCAGCATAAGCGGCACTGCGGTCAACTTTTGAAGGGTCTTTGCCTGAGAAGGCGCCGCCACCGTGTCTAGCCATACCGCCATAGGTATCAACAATGATTTTACGCCCGGTTAAACCACAGTCACCTACTGGACCGCCAATGACGAAGTTGCCTGTCGGGTTAATGTGATACTGAGTGTCTTCATGCAGCCACTCTGCAGGCAGAACTGGTAACACGATTTGTTCTTTAACCGCAGCACGTAAATCATCTAACGAAATATCAGGGTCGTGTTGGGTAGATAAAACCACCGCATCAATAGCCACTGGCTTGCCGTTTTCATAGCGTAAGCTGACCTGCGATTTTGCATCTGGGCGTAACCATGGTAAGACACCATTTTTACGTAGCTGTGCTTGGCGCTCTACCAAGCGGTGTGCATAGAATACGGCTGCTGGCATTAATGATTCTGTCTCATTAGTTGCATAACCAAACATCAAGCCTTGGTCGCCAGCGCCTTGATCTTCAGGCTTGGCACGGTCAACCCCCATGTTGATATCTACTGACTGCTTGCCTATAGCGTTTAATACCGCACAGCTAGCGCCGTCAAAACCAACATCAGAGCTGTTGTAACCAATACCGATAATCACATTGCGAATAATATCTTCTAAGTCGACGTAACAAGAGGTTGTCAATTCGCCGGCAACAATTGTCATACCGGTTTTTACTAAGGTTTCAACCGCTACAC
This sequence comes from Pseudomonadales bacterium, assembly GCA_046710535.1. Taxonomy (GTDB): domain Bacteria; phylum Pseudomonadota; class Gammaproteobacteria; order Pseudomonadales; family CAWVSB01; genus CAWVSB01. Next base: position 130,217 of record JBKEHH010000005.1, on the reverse strand, counting down.
GTGCCACGGGGTCGCGGCAAATAATGGCATCAAGTACCGCATCTGATATCTGATCCGCCAATTTATCTGGATGGCCTTCAGATACTGACTCTGAAGTAAAAACTGAATATTCTGACATGGTGTTTCCTCTAGCGTCTATTAGTGAGTTCTTGCATTAAATTTTAATAAACTGGCGTATTTGCACGCGAAAGCCATTGCGTTGGGTTAAATAAATTTCTTCTCCAGGTTTAAATCCCGCTAAGATAGCCCATTGGGTTAAATCTTCTGGTTCAAAGCCAAGCCATACATCACCGCATGATTCTTTAGCCCAAACCTGATCATGCCTGCATAAATCTGTTACATAAAGCTGCCCATTGGGTGTTATGACTTTGGCAACATCGAAGAATATCTCTGCTGGCGCAGGGGTGTGATGTAGCACCATATTGACGATTACGCAGTTAGCTTGCAGTGCACTAAGTGCCGAACTTTTAGTATCACCGTAAATGAATGTAATATTTTCTAAATTTCTGTCAGCAGCTAACAGCGATGCTTTATTTAGCATGGCCTCAGAATTGTCTAGTGCAATAACTTGTTTAAAGCGTGGAGAAAGTTCGGTTAAAAACAAGCCTTCACCTGGACCAATTTCCAAGGCTATTCCGGCATCATCCGCAGTGATGTTCTCGACTATTAACTCAATAGTATGAGGGCCATAAATTTCATAAGCTGCTATCTGTTCTTGCTGCTGACTGAATTTGTCAGCGTTCTCACTAAAAAACAGTTTCGAGTTTGCTGCTCGATCTTGTTGTACCAACAGCATGTGTTCAGTGATTTCAGTGCTAATTGTCTGTTGATCAATTGTGTTGAACAGAGAGTTTTGTAATTCGGCTAAAGTATCTGTTGCCGCCCGCAGTGAGCGACGATAAAAAATAGAATTACCATCCCGTCTGGTCGAAACCAACCCAGATTTGGCTAGAATTTTTAAGTGATGACTCATCGCTGACTGTTTGATATCGAAAATTTGGCATAACTCAAGTACGCCAAGTGAGTCGCAGCTAAGTACTTTTAAGACATTCAGCCTCAACTGGTCACCGCTAGCTTTACAAAAAGACAGAAGCACCGCTTCATCTGAAGTGGTGTAATTAGCCTCAATTTTAGTCACTTGATTTATCATAAGTTACCTAGCGTAGCAGAACTGACTATCTATATCAAAATATTTCAATATAGATCTTAATATAGCGACAATCCCAAACTTAATTACATAAAAACTTATCATTTATTTGCGCCTGCAACGCGGGTGAGGGAAAATAGCGCCTTTCAAAATTTCGGCTCTATCCCCTTTAAGGAGACACCTTCAATGCCTCAACGCCAACAACTGGCTAATGCCATTCGCGCACTCAGTATGGATGCGGTTCAACAAGCTAAAAGTGGTCACCCCGGTGCGCCAATGGGTATGGCAGATATTGCCGAAGTTTTATGGAATGATTTTTTAAGCCACAATCCAGCTAATCCCGATTGGCCTAATCGCGACCGTTTTGTGTTGTCTAACGGCCATGGCTCAATGCTTATTTACTCTTTATTACATTTAAGTGGCTATGCGCTACCGATTGAAGAGCTTAAAAACTTCCGGCAGTTACATTCAAAAACCGCTGGTCACCCTGAATACGGCTATGCCCCAGGCGTAGAAACAACGACAGGCCCATTGGGTCAAGGTGTTACCAACGCTGTTGGTATGGCGATTGCCGAAAAAATATTGGCCGGGCAGTTTAATAAGCCTGAACATAATATCGTTGACCATCATACTTATACTTTTTTAGGCGATGGCTGCTTGATGGAAGGTATTTCCCACGAAGCTTGTTCATTGGCCGGTACTCTTGGTTTAGGCAAGTTAGTGGCGTTCTATGATGACAACGGCATTTCGATCGACGGTGAAGTAGAAGGTTGGTTTAACGATGACACCCCTAAGCGCTTTGAAGCTTACGGCTGGCAAGTAATCCCTAATGTTGATGGTCATGATAGTGTTGAAATTAAGCAAGCAATCGACACCGCTAGAGCTGAAAGCAATAGGCCAACACTGATTTGCTGTAAAACAATCATTGGCAAGGGTTCTCCCAACAAGCAAGGCAAAGAAGATTGCCACGGGGCTCCTTTAGGCGTAGATGAAATTGCCCTAGTGCGCAAGACTTTAGGTTGGGAATATGCGCCATTTGAAATTCCTGCAGATGTCTATGCTGGTTGGAATGCCGTAGCTGCAGGTAGTGAGCGTGAAGCCCAGTGGAATGACGAGTTTGAGGCTTATCAAGCGGCATATCCTGATCAGGCTGCAGAGCTTAAGCGCCGCCTAGCAGGTGATTTGCCGGCAGATTTTAGTGCTCAAGCGCAAGTTTACGTCGAACAATGCCAGGCAAAAGGCGAGACTATTGCCAGCCGTAAAGCTAGCCAAAATACCTTAAATGCTTTCGGTCCATTATTGCCAGAATTCCTTGGTGGTAGCGCCGATTTAGCCGGTTCTAACTTAACTATATGGGATGGCTGTAAAGGGATAACCGCCGAAGACGCTAGCGGTAACTACATTTACTACGGCGTGCGCGAGTTTGCTATGTCGGCCATTATGAATGGCATAGTATTGCACGGTGGCTTTGTCCCCTACGGAGCGACCTTTTTGATCTTTATGGAATACGCCAGAAATGCTGTGCGGATGGCCGCATTAATGAAGCAGCCCAGCATCTTCGTATACACCCACGATTCAATTGGTTTAGGTGAAGATGGTCCAACCCATCAGCCTATTGAGCAGCTTGCCAACTTACGTACTACGCCAAATATGAATACTTGGCGTCCTTGTGACGCAGTTGAATCTGCTATGTCTTGGAAAGTGGCCATTGAACGTAAAGACGGCCCCTCAGCATTAATATTTTCGCGTCAAGGGCTGCCGCATCAAGATCGCGATAGTCAGCAATTAGCAGACATAGAAAAAGGTGCTTATGTATTAAGCGATTGCGCTGCTGCGCCAGATGTTATTTTGATTGCTACTGGTTCAGAAGTTGGGTTGGCAGTTGCGGCTAAGCAGGCATTGACCGAGCAAGGGAAAAACGTACGGGTAGTTTCTATGCCATGTACTGAAATTTTTGATGCGCAAAGTAGCGACTATAAAGAGTCGGTATTGCCAGTGAACGTTCGTGCGCGCGTCGCAATAGAAGCAGCTCATCAAGACTTTTGGTATAAATATGTGGGTATGGATGGCGCAATTGTCGGCATGAGTACTTTTGGTGAATCAGCCCCAGCTGGCGAGCTATTTAAGATGTTTGGTTTTACGGTTGAAAATGTTGTCGAGAAAGCCCAAAAAGTAATGGGCGCTTAACAGCTTATGCCGGTGAAGTTGGCAATTAATGGCTATGGCCGTATTGGTCGGTCAGTGCTGCGTGCATTAGTAGAGTCTGGCTACCAGGACCGAATGCAAATCGTTGCTATTAATGAGCTGGCAGATTGTAAAACTATTGCTCATTTAACTAAATACGATTCTACCCACGGAAGATTTCCTGGGGAAGTCTCTACTAGTGATGGAGTGCTAACGGTTAATGGTCAAAATATTGCCGTGTTTCATCAGGAAAATATTACTGAACTAGATTGGGCGGCATTGGATGTCGACGTGGTACTTGAATGCAGCGGCGCATTTTCAGACCGAGCGACAGCCGAATTACATTTACGCCAAGGCGCGAAGCGGGTGGTATTTTCGCAGCCGGCGACCACTGACGTAGACGCTACTATTGTGTGGGGGGTTAACCAATACAGTTTAAAAAGTAGTGATAAAATCATTTCGACTGGCTCCTGTACTACCAACGCAATTGTGCCAGTAATAAAAGCCTTAGATGACGATTTTGGAATTGATTGCGGCGTTATAACGACGATACATTCGGCAATGAATGATCAGCCAGTGATTGATGCATATCACAATACTGATTTACGTAAAACACGTAGCGCGATTCAGTCGATTATTCCGGTTGATACTGGCTTAGCGAAAGGAATTGGTAGAATTTTGCCTACCTTGGCTGATCGTTTTGAAGCACAGGCGATGCGTGTGCCAACGATCAATGTGTCATCTATTGATTTATCAGTAGTGGTCAAGCAGAGCACTACGGCTGAGATTGTAAATCAACGACTACAAGCCGCAGCTGAGCAACAGTTTAATGGTGTCCTTGGTTTAACTAATGAGCTATTAGCCAGTTGTGATTTTAATCACGATGCACGGTCTGCAATTGTTGATGCTAGTCAGACGCGAGTTGCTGGAACTAATTTGGTTAAGGTTTTAACCTGGTTTGATAATGAATGGGCTTATGCGAATCGAATGCTAGATGTTGTGAACTATTGGCAGTCGATATAAAAAAGTAATGCACTTAAAAGAAATAAATAGTTTAGAGAAGCGACATGTCATTTAATGTACTAAAAATGAAAGAGTTAGATTTAAAAGGTAAGCGCTTACTTATTCGCGAAGACCTTAATGTTCCTATTAAAGATGGCAAGGTAAGTAGCGATGCACGAATTAGAGCAGCGCTGCCAACTATTGAGTTTGCGATAGAGGCTGGAGCCTCGGTATTGTTAATGTCTCATTTGGGCCGGCCCACAGAGGGTGAATTTTCTCAAGAGTTTTCAATGCAGCCAGTGGCTGATCACCTAGGTGGTCTGTTGGATCGTGAAGTGCCAGTGTTAGAGAATTGGGAAAATGGCGTGGAACTTGTTCCTGGTGATGTGGCCATATTAGAAAATGTGCGCTTTAACGTGGGTGAGAAAAATGACGATGAGGATTTAGCTAAAGCTTACGCCTCTTTATGCGATGTTTTTGTTATGGATGCGTTTGGTACGGCGCATCGCGCCCAAGCGTCTACTCATGGTGTGGCAAAATTTGCCCCAACCGCATGTGCTGGCCCCTTGTTGGCCTCTGAATTAGAGAATTTGGGCAAAGCATTAGATAACCCCGCTAGACCTATGGTGGCGATTGTTGGCGGTTCAAAAGTTTCGACTAAGTTAACCGTATTGGAGACTTTGTCAGACAAAGTTGACCAGCTAATTGTTGGTGGCGGCATCGCGAATACGTTTTTGGCGGCTACAGGCAAGCCAGTAGGCAAGTCCTTATACGAGCCAGCTTTGGTTGATGTCGCCAAAGCCTTAATGAAGAAAACCAATATTCCAGTACCAACTGACGTTGTTGTTGGTAGCGAGTTTAGCGAGTCAGCGGTAGCGACTTTAAAGTCGGTTGACGACGTTACTAGCGATGATATGATTTTTGATATTGGCCCTGAAACCATAGCCAATTTAGCCGCCATGCTAAAAGGTGCGAAAACAATTATTTGGAATGGGCCTGTTGGTGTATTCGAATTTGACCAATTTGGCGAAGGAACGAAAGTTTTATCTCACGCCATTGCCAATAGTGACGGTTTTTCTATTGCTGGTGGGGGTGACACATTAGCTGCTGTTGATAAATACGACATTGCCGATAAGGTATCTTATATTTCGACTGGTGGTGGCGCATTTTTAGAATATGTAGAAGGCAAGGTATTGCCAGCAGTGGCAGTTTTAGAATCTAGAGTGAATGGTTAATAACACAGCAGGAATAGAATTATGGCACTTATATCATTACGTCAATTGTTAGACCATGCCGCTGAAAATGGCTATGGTGTACCCGCATATAATGTGAACAACTTAGAGCAAATGCGCGCTATTATGGAAGCGGCCGATGAGGCAGATTCGCCGGTTATTGTGCAAGCATCTGCCGGTGCCAGAAAATATGCGGGCGCACCATTTTTGCGTCATTTAATTTTGGCTGCTATCGAAGAGTTCCCTCATATTCCTATCTGTATGCATCAAGATCACGGCACTAGTCCTGATATTTGTCAGCGATCTATTCAGTTAGGGTTTAGCTCAGTAATGATGGACGGCTCGCTTGAAGCAGATGGCAAAACGCCCGCGTCTTATGAATACAATGTTGATGTAACCAAGCGAACAGTAGAAATGGCCCATGCTTGTGGCGTGTCGGTAGAAGGTGAGTTAGGTTGCTTAGGTTCTTTAGAAACTGGCCAAGCAGGTGAAGAGGACGGTGTTGGCGCCGAAGGTACTTTGTCTCAAGAACAGATGTTAACTGATCCGGAAGAGGCTGCTGACTTTGTGGCTAAAACTAATGTTGATGCATTGGCAATTGCTTGTGGCACATCTCATGGTGCATACAAATTTACTCGCCCTCCTACTGGCGATATTTTGGATATAGATCGCATTAAGGCCATTCATCATCGTATTCCTAATACTCACTTGGTAATGCACGGCTCATCTTCTGTGCCACAAGAATGGCTGGCTATTATTAATGAGTTTGGCGGTGATATTCCTGAAACTTATGGCGTACCAGTTGAGCAAATATGTGAAGGTATTAAGCATGGCGTACGTAAGGTAAATATTGATACTGACTTACGCTTAGCTTCAACGGGCGCGGTTAGACGTTTTCTAGCGCAGAATCCGTCAGAGTTCGACCCGCGTAAATTTTTATCTGCAACGACAGTGGCGATGAAGGATATTTGTAAAGCGCGCTATGAAGCTTTTGGTAGCGCTGGTCAAGCAAGTAAGATTACTCCTCGAAGCTTAGAGTCCATGTTTGGCAGCTACGAGGCAGGCGAGTTAGACGCTAAAATTAATTAAGTTAAAGGCAGCGTAAGCTGCCTTTTTTATTAGGATTCACATGACATTAGAGCGAGAAAAGATAGTTGAGGCTATTGGCCTGTTAGAATTGGGCAAGCTTATAGATAGCGATGTTATACAAGTCTATTGGGAATTTTATGGAATAGATTTTGCGCAGACAATGGTAGGCGTTTCACAAGCTATCGGATTCGTGCCATCGGCTAAGTCTGAAGTGTGTTGCCAAGTTTTCACGCCACCACAAAGTATCGGGACTTGTTTTGTTGTACATGGGTATTTCGATCACTCTGGTTTATACGGGCATTTGATAAAAAAGCTATTAGAGCTTTCGTATACTGTGGTAACTCTGGATTTACCCGGTCATGGATTGTCTAGTGGCGCGCGTGCAGATATAGATAGCTTTTTTAGTTATGAGGATGCGTTGCAGTCGGTGCTAAAAAAATGCAGCTTTCTACCAAGGCCTTGGCACGGCATTGGTCAAAGTACAGGTTGTTCCGTTTTATTACTTAGCCTGATTAAATCACCCGCTAATAGTTTTGCTAAAACTGTTTTTTTTGCGCCTTTACTTAGGCCAAAATATTCGATTAAAGGCCGAGTTTTACAGCCTATTCTAAGCTTGTTTAAAGAGGATTGGCCGAGGTATTTTTCTACTAATTCACATGACGCTAAGTTTCTGTCTTTTATTAAAAATACTGATCCTTTTCAGGCCAGAGTATTGCCATTTAAATGGCTCAAGGCGATGCGTCAATGGGTGGTTTGGATACTGAAGCAGAAGCGAATAAACGCAGATATGCTAGTTATACAAGGTGGTAAAGATGCCACAGTGGATGGCGAGTTCAACATTAATGCGTTAGAAAAGCGGGTAAGTAAAATACAAGTTAGCCATCACGGCGAAGCACGTCATCATCTAGTCAATGAGGCTGAAGCAATTCGAGAATTGCTGTTTACTGACATGGCAAAGTTTTTAAAGGCTAACTAACGGTTGTTGACACTACTAATAGGTCATTGAGTTTGGCGACTAATTTGTCGCCGCGTGCTAATGGTCCGACACCCGCAGGCGTGCCAGTTAATACAATGTCTCCCGGCATTAAGCTGAAGCTCTCACTTATTACAGCCAGCAAGTCAGCAATGGGGAATAGCATGTCACTAGTAGTACCTTGTTGTTGTATCACTCCGTTTTTTTCTAGTAGCAAATCACAACTCTGAATATTATCAATAATATTCAGCTTAACAAAATCAGACACAGGGCAGGCACCGTCGAAGCTTTTGGCAATTTCCCACGGTTGCGCCTTTGCCTTAAGCTCACTTTGAATGTCTCTAAGGGTCAAATCGAGTGCTAAGCCAACGCCAAAAATTGCCGCAATTGTTTCATTAGAGCTAGCATTAGTGAGCCGCTCACCAATGAGTAACGCCATTTCCAGTTCGTGATGAACTTCCCCTCGATTAGTAGGGATGACGAACGAAGGAGCAAGATGAGTAAGGCTGGTTGCGGGCTTAATAAACAATAGTGGTGATTGTGGTATTGGATTATTAAGCTCTAGCGCGTGCGCAGTATAGTTTCTGCCAACACAAACGATCTTCCCTATTGGCAAATCACATTGTTGGCCGCCACTAAAGCGATGATGATAATTCATCATACAACCTTAATCAAAAATCTTGCCAGGGTTCATGATGCCGTTGGGGTCGAACACAGTCTTTATCGCTTTCATAAAGCCTATCTCTGCCTCACTGCGGCTGTAGCGCAAGTAAGGTTTTTTAGATAAGCCAACGCCGTGTTCTGCAGATATGCTACCACCGTATTTTTTTACCACGGTAAATATTTTATCATTTACTGTGGTACATTTTGCAACGAATTCATCGCGCGCTAGTGCGTCTGGTTTCAGAATATTCAGATGCAAGTTGCCATCACCGATATGGCCGAACCACACGACTTGAAATTCCGGATAAGCTTCGTTAACGACCGCTTCTACTTCCGCAAGAAAGTTGGGCACTTTTGATACTGTAACGGATAAATCATTTTTGTATGGCGTCCATTGGGACAGCGTCTCGGATATATCCTCTCGCAAGCGCCACAAGTTTTTTGCCTGGTGCTGACTTTGACTTATAGTGCCGTCTAAGGCCCAGCCATTCTCTACACATTGCTCAAACACGTTCATAGCGTTTTCCATATCTAGCTCGGTCTGACTTTCAAACTCAATTAAGGCGTAATAGGGGGCAATAGTTTCAAAAGGGCGTTGTAGGTTTTGATGCTCACAGACCTTAGACATAGCGTTTTCGGACAAAAACTCAAAGGCAGTTAGGTCTATTTGAGTTTGAAAGCTATTGAGTACATTCATGATTGCCGAGAATTCAGGCACTGCCAAAACTAAAACACTAAGATCATGAGGGGCTCTAGTGAGTTTCATAGTGGCCTCACAAATTAGCCCCAAAGTGCCTTCGCTACCGATGAACAGCTGACGCAGGTCATAGCCTGCGTTGTTCTTCATTAGCCCCTGGTTTAGTTCCAGTATCTCACCGCTACCGGTAATAACCTTTAAACCCATTACCCAGTTGCGAGTCATCCCATAGCGAATAACCTTAATGCCGCCAGCATTGGTGCCAATATTTCCGCCAATTTGGCTAGAGCCTGCAGAGGCAAAATCGACCGGATAAAATAGGCCTTTGTCTTCAGCAAAGTTCTGCAATTGCTCAGTAATAATGCCAGCTTCAACCGTAACCGTTTGGTTGATAGCGTCAAAATCGACCACATGATTCATTCTGTCGAATGCAACCACCAGCTCTCCGTTACAAGCGGTAGCGCCACCGCTTAAGCCTGTTCGCCCACCAGACGGGGTTATGGCGATATTGTGCTTGTTAGCCAATACTACAATTGCTTGTACCTGCTCGGTGGTGCCGGGAAAAACTATTGCACAGGGTTTTGGATCAAATATCTTTGCCCAGTCTTGCCCGTATTGAACCAGAGATTCTTTGTCCAGACGGATATTAACTGCGCCAATAATGTCGGTTAGCGCTGCGATAAGATCTGGTTTTAGGCTGTGGGCATTTGAATCAGTCATCGTTATATTCACTATAAAGCCAGGTTAAAACTTTTTTTAAGAAGCCTATATGTTAACATAATGCTCTTTTTTTACCTACGCAAATACACGCATGCTAGTGTATTTGCACAGTGACGGTTAGTAATATGGCTAAAAATTCTTTAGATAAAAGTAATATTAAATTCCTGTTGTTGGAAGGCTTGCACGAGTCTGCGGTGATTTCTTTAAAGGACGCTGGCTACAGTAATATTGACTATCACAAGACCGCATTAAACGAAGATGAATTGATAGAAAAAATAAAGGATGCGCATTTTGTTGGGATTCGTTCGCGCAGCCAGTTAACCGCAAAGGTTTTTGCCGCGGCCAAAAAGCTGAATGCAGTAGGTTGCTTTTGCATAGGTACCAATCAAGTCGATTTAAATGCGGCGACTGAATATGGGATACCGGTATTTAATGCGCCTTACTCCAATACTCGCTCGGTCGCTGAGCTCGTTATTGCAGAAGCTATATTATTGTTACGTGGAGTGGCTGAAAAAAACGCAAAAGCCCATCGCGGTATTTGGCAGAAGTCCGCTGCCAGGTCATTTGAAATTCGAGGTAAAGTTTTAGGGATAATTGGTTACGGCTCTATCGGTATGCAGTTAGGGGTTATCGCCGAGAGTCTTGGTATGAAGGTAAAGTTTTATGACGCGGCAAATAAATTGCCTATTGGCAACGCGCAACAAGTAGGATCAATGGCAGAGCTATTGCGTGAGGCAGATATGGTTAGCTTACATGTACCTGAAAATCCGTCCACTAAAAATATGTTCGCTGCAGAGCAAATTAACCAGATGAAACCCGGTGGTATTCTGATAAATGCTTCCCGAGGAACGGTGGTAGATATAGATGCTTTAGCTGAAGGCATTAAATCTAATCATCTTGCCGGTGCCGCAATTGACGTATTCCCAGTAGAGCCGAAATCCAATGATGACGAATTCATTTCACCACTGCGTGGCTTAGATAATGTGTTTTTAACGCCGCATATTGGTGGCTCGACCATGGAAGCTCAAGAAAATATTGGCTTAGAAGTAACCGAAAAACTTATTCGTTATAGTGACAACGGCACCACAACATCATCGGTTAACTTCCCAGAAGTGGCCTTGCCGACACACGAAGGAAGTCATCGTTTATTCCATATTCACAGAAATGTGCCAGGAGTATTGAGCTCTATCAACAGTGTTTTTTCCGATAACAATATCAATATTAGCGGGCAATACTTACAAACTAACGGCAAGGTTGGTTATGTGGTAATTGATATAGATGAAGATAGTAGTAAGCTTGCTAAGAGTAAGTTAAAAGCCATCGAAGGTACGATTCGAACACGAGTTTTGTTCTAAATACTGCCTTTTAGTTTTTTGTAATACATTTTTATAATGGTTAGTAGTAGTCTAAATATTGCTCGAGGTACTTTGCTGCTTTAGTACTTAGGTTGTAACTTTAGTAGCAGCTAGAGAGCTAGCGATGGATGGTTTTTAGCAGCTTTCAGTATCATACTGGCAATGAATTTTTGAGTAACCATAGTGTATGCATTATGGCCTGAATAGGCGCTATAGGCATCCAATACCGACTTAGTCATAAGTCTAATATTTTTTGACGTATTCGATTTGTGCTTTCTATATTGTAAAATCACATCGCTAACAGCGCCATCTTATGGCCAGCATGAGTCATTTTTAGCCATAGTGGAAAGTCTTTTAGCCTAGACGAAGTGTCAAAACCGTTTAGATCTCTAAGTATAGATGTCACAAACATTGAAGTTGGAGCAACAATTCCAGGCTTGCTGTTTGTAAACAGATCGTCGAAATTCAATTTACGCTCTGCCCGCTTTTTTTCATGACGCGGCAAGCGTATACCCTCTCCGTCAATGTATTCGACGTTTCCTCCACATACAGCGACATCATTGTTACGCATCAAGTAGTCGAGTTGAGTTGCAGTCTTATTTGGTAGCATGATGTCATCAGATCCCATCATGCAAAAATACTTGCCTTCTGTCAGAGCTAGGGCCAGGTTCAGTGTCACCGCCAGCCCCATATTTTTTTTGTAGAATAAATGTAAAGTCATAAATGGTTTTTAGCTTAGTAAGGATTTCCGCGCTATCATCGTTTGATCCATCATCAATAACAATCTCTTGCAACGGGCTATAAAGCTGGCTGCAAAAACTTTTCACGCAGCCCTCTATATACTTTGCATGATTAAAGCTTGGAACTACTATCGCAATCAACGGCAAGTCTATTTTCGATTCTTTTTTTCAGCCATTGGTTTGTCAGTGTTTATAGTGAGTGTCCTAAATGCTATCTAAACATTTCAATAAGATAGTACTCATTTTTTTCGATAAAACATCAAAGGAGAAGTGAGTGTTAACATGTTCAGTTCCAGCGCGAGCGATGGTTTTTGCTTGCTCTGGATTGTCCTCCGCCCATTTTATTTTTCCCAGCGCTTGCTGTCTGTCGCTATACAGTAATATATTTTCCCCGTCTTCAAAGCCCAAGGCGTCTTCTTCACCATCACCCTGACGATAGGCAATTAAAAGGCATCCTGCTGCCATTGCTTCAAAATTTTTCGCCATGTACTCACCAATACCAATATCGGCGGAAAAGAATGTATTAATTCTGTTTAGACTATCATTGTACTCTTTACCCGGAGACGTACGAAAACACTGTAGTTCTGAATGACGATCAATATAGCGCAAGGTGTTATATCTACTTACATAAACGTTGGAAGAAAGCGCACCGATAAATCCAAGATCTATATCTCTGGAGACATTCTGCTGCCCAATAATATTCGAATCGAATCCTTTGGGTAAAAAGTTTGCAGTTCCGCCCTCTTTTTCATAGCGTCTAACAACTGCGCTACCAGTACCGATAATACTAATGCCATCAAATTGTTTAAAAAAATCTGTAAATTCTCGATGCCAAGGAGAATCTGGCATATAGTTTTGACACAAATCCTCTTCATAAATCACGATTTTTTGTTGATAACGTAACAGCGTCTTAACATGCCGGCGTAAATATTTGTGTGGTATATCTACAAGAACTAAGTCGTAATCGTTAATATTGAACTCTTCAATGATCAGATCGAAATCATCGATAATTCGATGTGCAATTTTCTCTATGGTGGTGGAGAAGGTGGCTGATAGCTCTGCAAATAAACTATCAATGATCGGTCTACGGTTTAGGTGACTAATGACAAGTAGAGATGGTTTCATTGCGTTGCCTCAATATTGCAGCTCGGCGACAGCTCAGGGTTTGACCAAACAATAGTGTGTTTATTTCCACCCTTGAATGATGCCGCTCGCGGCCAGCTAGTGTCTAGTATATCTGTCACTCTAATATGAAAATCGTTACGTTTATCGAGTTCCAATAATACTAAATCACTATTGCCAGCCATGCTCAAAAGATCACTTCTACTAAAACCAATTTCACTCAAATGAATGAGCTGGGTGTCCATCTGTGAGAAATAGTTGACGCGTGAATTGTTGCTTAGCAGTTTGCATTGTGGCGGGTTTCCTTGCAGCCATAGGACTCCATCTGTGCGATATTTCTTCGCATCACCAAAGGTAAAAAAAGAGTCAGTGAATAAATAAACGGTAAATAGTGTGGTTACCAGTAGCAAATTTCTTGCACCATTTTTGCGCGAATTAAGTGCCATGCCAAAATTTTCAATCCAGCTTGAAAAAATCGGAATTAACAGCAAACTTAATAGAAGAACATGCCGGCCTTGAATGACTGTTGTACTTAATAAAAAAATGTACACAACGGAGAAGTAGAATATAAATCCCATTAACAGAGGAATAATACGTAATCGAGAAAACCTAGAGTCTTGAGATGAGCTAAGGCTAAGCCCAGCAAGTAGTAGAAAGGGGGCGGTGAATGATGTCAGTACTTTTAAAGATAATATTATTAGAAATGAAAAAAGTACGGCAGCACCAGAGTATTCAGTTAGATATCCCATTAGCAAGTAGTCTTCAAAGTTGGTCGATAGTCGGGTATAACTATCTCCAAACATGGCCAGCTTATCAATATATTGAGTGGCAGAGTCAAAAATAGAGCTGTTCACTAGATATAGAACAGTTATGACAGGAACGATAATTATCAATAGCCAGTGATAAAAACTTATCGTAGTTCTTACCACAATAATATGCTTTCTTAATGGTATCAGACAAATGACTGGCAGTAATGCGAAGAGGATTGCTTCGGTTCTAAACATTGCTCCAACAGATAACAAAAATAAACCAGCGATCAAAAATTTACTATTGAGCGATAAGAGAAATCTTAGGTAACAACTCATAAACGCCAACACAAGGGCCCAGAATAAAAAGTCTCTAATTATGAAATCGCGATACTCATTAAACTGTGGATACAATATGAATAGAGATCCTGCTATCCAGGGGTTGTAGCTCGACTGAGAGGTTAATCGAGCGATATCAACCATGAACCAAGCGATAGCAGCACAAGTTAAGGCGTTGAGAGCTTGCGCGGAGATAAATGTTGTTACGCCGGTGAGCTTTGCAATTAATGCTACTAACACAGAATAATATGGATTTGAGTATAAGTTTTTTGCTGCATTAAAGCCGTCACTGAGGAAGGTATCCGCAACGCGAAGATAAAGAACCCCATCTGTATTAGTAATAATTGATTGGCTATATATAAAAATACTTATAAGTAGACTTATACTAGCAAATAGCCAGCGCGGGTCAATGTGTATATTTTTTTTTGTCACTGCTGTTAATACCCCCTGCTTTTTACCATCGCTGTTAATCTCAGCATGGCAGTTAAGCAATACCGCTAATTTTTTAATTGTGCGATTTTAAGTTGAAAAGCCAATCTTTATCTATAGAAAGCCCATGCAGATAAATAGTATTGTTCATTCTCACTATGCTCTGCTTACACCGCCAGTTGTGTTCACAAATCCTGCTTATAGTACTGCTTTGAGATCGTTTTTTCCATGTAGCCGATCAATACATCTCATTGTGCGCTAATATCTTAATGGGGGTATGCTTTAGGTATATTCTCTAAGCCATAGCTTTAGACCGTCAAGCAAGCTATGGCTGGACTAGATGTATTTTACTATGCTCAATCGTTGGCGCCCATGGCGTCGATCATCACGTTAATATATTTATGTTTAGGCCGACTCGCATTATGATGCTAGGAGGTTGACGGAGCCCGTTAGCATGGTATTTTAGCCTAAGCGCTTTAGAGAACAGCATATGATTGAGCCAAGTAAAATAAAAACTATTGCAGTATTGACGAAATGCAATATTGCTCACCATCTTACGCTGCGTTTAAGGGTTATCTTAATGCAGCCTTTTTTGGAGGCTCATGGCTATACGCTTGAGGTCATTCAGCTTGATAAAGTCAAATCTTGTCGTTTGAGTCAACTGGAAAAGGCCGGTCAGTATGATTTAGTTTGGCTTCATAGAGTTATTTTCACCAGAAGAGAACTTTATTACGTCAAAAAAATGTCGCAAAAAATAGTATTCGACTTCGACGATCCTGTCTGTTTTAGTTCTAGCTCGTTTCTCAATTTCTCGCTTAAAAAATCAATTCGATTTAGGCAAACGGTTAAAGCGTCAGCTGCGATATTAGCGGCCTCACCCGGACTGGTGGCTTTGGCCAGTAAGCTAAACAACAACACTTACTATGCTCCGCTCTGTGCTGAGCCCGAAAATTACTGTTTAAAAACGAATGATAGAAAGGCAGGAGAGAATCTTAAGCTACTATGGCTAGGGGGGCGTTCCACCTTTAAATACTTAGAATCTATTGCCCTTCAGCTTGAATCTATTGGCCAACATTGTAAGAATGTTGAGCTGATAGTTGTTGGGCATAACCAAATAAGCCTGCAAAATTTACCAGTTACTAATATCGCTTGGTCGCAAGAGCAAGAGCAGATACAACTCGAGAGTTGCCATGTAGGGCTAGTCCATCTGTCGATGGCAGATGGACTAGAGCGAAAGCAACGCTCAAACCTCTTCAGTATATGGCCAGTGGATTGCCTCTCATCGCCTCCCCAGTGGGAATACTTCACCAATTTGTTGATAATGGGAATAATGGGTTCTGTGCTAAAAGTAACAACCAATATCTCGAGGCCGTAGAATTCTTCCTAAGCAATGAAATAGATAGGAGAAATATGGGTGCGAATGGTATTGCTTATGTAAAAGAAAACCATAGTGCCGAGAAATTGGCAAATAGTATTAAAAACGTATTTGATGATGTTTTAGCGATCTAAATGATGGCGCTAGTTCGGTTGCATCTTACGAGTACTTGTTGTGATAGTTAAATAGTGTTCAGGCTTCGTTCTGCTGGTACAGCCAGCTGTGCTGATAAATATCTCTTGAAAGCCTGCTCATAAGGTTGCTTTGAAATCACCTGTTCCATGCACTTTAGCCAAGCATCTCGCTCAGCATAACCAATATTTAAATGCGAGTGGGCTTTCGGAATTCTGATCGGACCGTACTTGTCGCTGAATAATTTTGGACCGCCTAGCCAGTCGCCAAAAAACCGCGTTAGCTTGTCTATTGATTCACTTAGATCTTCTTTGTGCATCGCTCCTATCACTTTAGCATTAGGTTGCTGATCCATCTGTCGGTAGAAAGCTACAACAGGTTGGCTGATTCCGACTAATTCCTGCTACCGCGATGAATGAGGTATTTCGCCATATTCGCGTTCAGAAGCCACTGAGCAATCCTCGTAATGACGAAAGCGTTTCCTTTCCTTTTGCCTCATTTCTCTCCGGGCAGTTTTCGCCAAAGCCCTCTTTTTGAATCGTGTCTTCGGGCAATTCATCTAAAAACCGGCTTGGAGTGCAAGCAATATTATCGCCCCATTGTTTGCGCTGCTTAGCTAAGGTTAAGGTCAAGCTGCGTTGGGCGCGGGTAATACCTACATAGCAAAGACGGCGCTCTTCTTCGATACTATCTTCTTCAATACTGTTGCGATGAGGCAGTAAATTCTCTTCAAAGCCGATCAGGAAGACATGGGGGAATTCCAATCCTTTTGATGCATGTAAGGTAAGCATTTGGACTTTGTTCTCTTCTTCATCCTCTTCTTGCTGATCGAGTAAATCTCGCAAAACTAGGCGTGCAATGGCATCTTCTAAGGACTCATCATCACTTTTTTGTAAGCTATGATTTACAGAGTCTAATAAAATTTCTATATTCTGCAGGCGCTTATCGGCAATGGCAGGGCTAGATGCGTTTTGGTGGAGCCAGTCGCTGTAGTTCATTGTGTCGATCATCGAGCGCAAAACAGCAATTGGGTCTTGTTGATTACATTGCTGACGCACAGTATCTAACCATCTAGTAAATTCGCGTAGCCTGCTTAAGCCCTGTTCTGGTAGGCGGCTAGTTAGCCCCACTTCATCACAGGCTTGATAAAGTGGTATCTGACGCTCGTTCGAATACTGACCTAAAGCTTCAAGTGTGGTGGGGCCAATTTTTCTGCGGGGGGTGTTAATTATGCGTAAAAAAGCGGCATCATCGCTAGGATTAACGACTAAGCGAAAATACGCCATGATGTCTTTAATCTCATTGCGAGCGAAAAAGGATTGGCCGCCAGAAATACTATAAGGAATCTGATTTTGTTGTAGCTTGATTTCCATGGCGCGGGCTTGATGGTTGCCACGGTATAAAATGGCAAAATCCTTAAACTGGCGGCGATACCTCATTTGTTGGTCAATAATCTCGGCGGCCACGCGATCTAGCTCGGCGCCTTCATTAGCACACTGAATAATTCTAATCGGCTCGCCGTGGCCTAGTTCGCTCCACAGCTTTTTCTCAAATATATGTGAATTATTAGCGATTACTGCATTGGCGGCTTTTAAAATACGGCTGGTAGAGCGATAGTTTTGCTCTAGTTTAATAACGCGCAGGGTTGGATAGTCTTCTTGCAATAGGGCCAGGTTTTCAGGGTTAGCTCCGCGCCAAGTGTAGATGGATTGGTCATCATCGCCGACCACAGTCAAGCTTGTGCGGTCGCCGATAAGCTGTTTAACCAATTCATATTGTGCGCCATTGGTGTCTTGATACTCGTCAACCAGCAAGTAGCGAATACGCTTTTGCCACTTAACTAAAATTTCAGCATTGTTGGCAAACAGCTGGGCGGGGATAAGAATAAGATCGTCGAAATCAACCGCATTGTAGGCTTTTAATAGACGCTGATATTGTGCATAGGCTAATGCCGCACGCTGTTCACCGGCAGAGTCAGCTTTTGATAAGGCCATTTCTGGACTAGTAAGATTGTTTTTCCAACTAGAAATGAGGTTTTGAATTAAGTTAGTTAAGTCACTATCGCCATTATCCTGCAGCAATATATCTCTAAGGATTGCGCCGGCATCTTCTTGATCCATGATTGAAAAGCCAGGTTTGAAACCAAGAGTTCGATATTCACGGCGTATAATATTTAGCCCTAAATTATGAAAAGTCGACACGGTAATATCGCTGGAATCAATGAGCTTAGTAACTCTCGCCTTCATCTCTTTGGCGGCTTTATTGGTAAAGGTAAGAGCGGCTATATTTTTTGAGGGGATACCGCAGTGTTCTACTAAATAGGCGATTTTCCGAGTAATAACACTGGTTTTACCACTGCCTGCGCCAGCTAATACAAGCAGCGGGCCGTCAACATATCTGACCGCCTCCATTTGTTGAGGGTTAAGTTTATTCATTAACGATTACTACAGCCGCGGTCTCGTAAGGGGCTCTATTGTAACAACGACAGTGCAGTGAGTAACGCTAATTGTGTTAAGTGTTGCGATCTAAGTTTCGGTACGAAATTGCCTCTGCTAAATGCGTGCGGCTAACCTTTACGCTGTTTGCGAGGTCAGCAATAGTGCGCGCGACTCGCAAAATGCGGTGGTACGCCCTAGCGGAAAAGTTAAGCCTTGATAGTGTCTGGTATAAGTAGTCTTTATCGTCATCAGTGAGTTGGCAATAACGTTCCAGTTGGGGCCCGCTCAGCTCTGCGTTGCAGCAGTTTTGGCGGCTATGTTGTATGCCTCTGGCGGTAATAACACGTTCACGTATGGTTTTAGAGTCCTCTGGCTGCTCTGGGTGAGTGAGGAGTTTAGCGGGTACAGGCTGTACTGCTACATGCATATCTATCCGGTCTAATAGCGGGCCGGAAATTCTGCTGCGATAGCGCTCTACTTTGTCAGGCGTGCAGCGACAATGATGATGCGGATCGCCTAAATAGCCACAAGGGCAGGGATTCATGGCAGAGATAAATTGGAATTTTGCTGGCAAGCGGAGTTTTTCTCTTGCTCGAGCAATGATAATTTCTCCTGACTCTAAAGGCTGCCTCAACGCCTCTAATACTTGGCGGTTAAACTCTGGCAGTTCGTCTAAGAATAGAATTCCATGATGAGCTAAAGATATTTCTCCTGGCTTAGGATTACTACCACCACCTACTAGCGCTGTCGGAGACGCCGTGTGATGCGGTGCGCGGTAGGGAAGTTGTTGCCACATTTCGTTTCGCCATATACCTGCAATAGAGTAAAGCGCGGCGACTTCTATACTCTTTTGGTTGGTTAATGGCGGCAGTAAGCCGGGTAAACGGTTGGCAAGCATGGTTTTGCCAGAGCCGGGTGAGCCGATATAAAGTAAGTTATGCTTGCCCGCTGCGGCGATCTCAAGTGCACGTCGTGCTTGTTGTTGTCCTTGTACGTCGGCAAGGTCCGGATAGCTGCGAGTTACTGATATTGCCGCTTTATTAATGAGGGTTAATAGCTCTTTGCCAAGCAGATGTGCTGTTAACGATAGTAAGTGACTTGGCGCAAAAACAGTAAGCTTGTCGACTAACGCAGCTTCTGCGCTGTTTTCGACAGGTATAATTAAGGTACGTTTACTGGTATTGCAGCTTAATGCCGCCGGCAACACGCCATTTATGGGTCGAATTTCACCGCCTAGTGCGAGCTCGCCTAAAAATTCATAGTTTTCAATAGCGGCGGGCGGTATTTGTCCTGAGGCCACCAAAATACCCAGGGCTATAGGAAGGTCAAAGCGGCCGCCTTCTTTCGGTAGGTCGGCTGGAGCAAGGTTGACGGTGATGCGACGAGTGGGGAATTCAAAGTGGGAGTTGATCAGTGCGCTGCGCACCCGGTCTTTACTTTCCTTGACCGCCGCTTCTGGCAAGCCAACGATAGCTAAGCCGGGCAAGCCATTAGAAATGTGAACTTCTACGGTAACGAGCGGCGCATTAATGCCAGTTTTGGCGCGAGAATAGATAGCTGCGAGAGACATAAACCATTCCTTGGTTGCTGTATTTGGCGCTTCTTCCGTGAAGCGGACCTACTTAGAGTTACTCAGTTGTTTAATTGCTTAGTTAGTTCAGCCAGTTGCTTTTCCATTTCTTCTAGCTGCGCTCGAGTGCGCTTTAGCACTGCTTGCTGGGTATCAAATTCTTCTCGAGTCACCAAGTCCATTTTGGCAAAAGCAGACTGCGCTACTGCATGAATGCCTTTTTGAATGTCATCTTTGGCCGCGCTGGTCGGTAGTATTTCACCAAGCTGACGCACAAATTCGATAATAAAAGGCTGAGCCATTTTTTTCTCCAAGCAATCAAGGCTCTAGTTTACCGATTATGCACCAATAAGCCACTCTAGTAGATTCAGTGTAATACGCACGCACTAATTTAGTCTTTTTGCACCTTTTTAGTGCTATTAGGTGTGGGGAAATTGCTAATGGTGAGTTAAAAGTGTGTTGCTCGGTTTGCCATAAAAACCAAAAATAAACTATAACTAAATGATTTAAAACAATTTCTATATTTTTGGCACAGGCGGTGCATTAGGGTGGGCAGTGTGATTTAAAACACGAATACAATCGATCAATTATTTTTAAGGGGAATACTTATGAAAAAATTACTTCTTGCAGCCACTACCGCGGCAATGATGACTGGAGCTGGCATTGCTAGCGCTGTGGAAATTTCTGGTAACGTTGCGTTAACCACTGACTACAAATTCCGTGGTATCTCACAATCTTCAGAAGAGGCCGCTATTCAGGGTGGTTTTGATCTCGGTTTTGATAACGGGTTTTACATTGGTACTTGGGGTTCTACTGTTGATTTTGATATTGCAGAATCAGGGTCAATGGAGCTTGATTACTACGCCGGTTGGGGTGGTGATCTAACTGAAAGTATAAGTGTTGATGTGGGTTATATGGTGTACACCTACCCAGGAACAGATTTTGATGAAGGTTATGAAGAGGTTTATGCCAGTGTATCTTTTGCTGACTTCACATTAGGTACAGCAATTTCTGGTGACTACTATGCAGAGACAGGCGATTTTTACTACATATACGCCCAGTATGGCTTTGTAATTGGTGACGGCTGGGGAATTGACCTGCACGTTGGCATGAACGAATTTGACGAAGTAAGCTTCTTATCAGATGGTGCAGATAGCTATATTGATTATAGCGTTGGCGTTAGCAAAGACTATGCTGGTGTAACTTGGGGACTTGCTTACGTTGGCACCGATTTGGACGAAAGCGAAGTATTTGATACTGAATGGGGCGAAGATAGCGTAATCTTCACTATTTCTAAAAGCCTTTAATCAACAATTCGTTATGCCCTCTGGGCTGAATGGAGAAATAGAATGAAATTAGTAAGTGCAATAGTAAAACCATTTAAGCTTGATGATGTACGTGAAGCTTTATCAGATATCGGCGTACAGGGTATTACGGTAACTGAAGTAAAAGGTTTTGGTCGCCAGAAAGGGCATACAGAACTTTATCGTGGTGCTGAATATGTTGTTGATTTCTTACCTAAAGTAAAAATCGACGTAGCTGTAGCAGACAACGTTGTTGACCAAGTAATTGAGTCAATCACTAAAGCTGCTAACACCGGCAAAATCGGTGACGGTAAAATATTCGTAACTGCTCTCGAACAAGCTGTACGTATACGTACAGGCGAGACGGGCGATGACGCGGTTTAAGATCTAACCCCTTTGGTCTGGGATAAAACCCAGACCATCTTTTTTACAAAATTCGTTTTACTAGGCTCGGGAGGGCTTGGCTATGGAAAACTCTGTCTTTGAACTACAGTACGCGCTAGATACCTTTTACTTTTTGATCTGTGGCGCTTTGGTTATGTGGATGGCGGCCGGTTTCGCTATGTTGGAAGCGGGACTAGTTCGCGCTAAAAACACCACTGAAATTTTAATGAAGAATATCGCTTTGTACGCGGTGTCTTGCACCATGTATATGGTTTGCGGTTACGCAATTATGTACGGTGGCGACATCTTCCTATCAACTATTACTGGCGACGGTGTCACTGGTGCCGAAGAAGCGGCAACTTATGCTCCATCTGCAGACTTCTTCTTCCAGGTGGTATTCGTAGCTACAGCAATGTCTATTGTTTCTGGTGCGGTTGCAGAACGAATGAAGCTTTGGGCTTTCCTAGCGTTTGCTGTAGTAATGACTGGATTCATCTACCCAATGGAAGGTTCTTGGACGTGGGCCGGTGCTGATGTATTCGGTATGTACAACCTAGGTGACCTTGGTTTCTCTGACTTTGCTGGCTCGGGTATCGTCCACATGGCTGGCGCATCTGCTGCTCTGGCTGGTGTAATACTACTTGGTGCTCGTAAAGGTAAATATGGTGCTGACGGTCAAACTAACGCGATCCCAGGTGCTAACTTACCTTTAGCAACTCTAGGTACCTTCATCTTATGGATGGGTTGGTTCGGTTTCAACGGTGGTTCTGTACTAGCGACAGCAACCGTAGAAAGCGCAAACTCAGTTGCGATTGTATTTATGAATACTAACGCTGCTGCCTCAGGTGGTCTGATCGCCGCTATGTTGTTAGCTAGAGTGTTGTTCGGTAAAGCTGATTTGACTATGGCCTTAAACGGCGCATTGGCAGGTCTTGTAGCAATCACTGCAGAGCCTTCAACTCCTACTGCACTGCAAGCAACTTTAATCGGCGCCGCTGGTGGTTTGTTAGTAGTTGGTTCTATCATAGCGTTAGACAAGCTAAAAATTGATGACCCGGTAGGTGCGATCTCGGTACATGGTGTGGTTGGATTTTTAGGCCTAATGGTTGTTCCATTAACAAATGATGGTGCTTTGTTCTCTGGCCAGTTGATCGGTGCCGTTACCATCTTTGCATGGGTATTCGGAACTAGCCTTATTGTTTGGGGGATATTGAAAGCGGTTGTAGGCATTCGCATCAGCGAAGAGGACGAGTACGATGGTGCTGATCTCTCTGAGTGTGGTATGGAAGCTTATCCAGAGTTCACTGCAACTAAGTAACATAGCAGTTACTCTAAAAAAGGGACGCAATTGCGTCCCTTTTTTAATGCCTGTTATTTACGCATTTAGTATAGGAAAAATATGGGTGTTCAGAATGTCTTGCCACCTTAGATCGATTGTAGACCGGACAAATTGTAGCGAGGGGAACAGTGTTTGGCTGCGTTGCAAGGTTTGCTCTGTCTCGCTAGCGCTGTGATAGACGAGGGCAAGTTGACAAGCAACATTAAAACGCTCGCACTGGGCCATGCTATTAACTGCTGTTTCGTCAACTACAATTAAAGTAGGTAATTGCTCTAATACCGCTGCAGCTACTAACCCATCTGTAAAACTAAACGCTTCTTTTTTGGTGTTGAGCAGTGGCGTGGAGCCGACTCCACAGCTAGGCGATCTAGACTTAAAAATATAGGCAACGGCATTTTCTGTTATCAGCTTGTTAATCAATGTTGTCGCTACTTTATTTAATGCTGTTGTTACGTCTAGCGTCGAGTCATTGCGACCTAACGCATAAATCTGACTGTCACTGGTAATGAGTTCCACTGGTGGTCTCGGCGTCCCTAGCTGAGCTGAAACCTCTGGGCAAAAACGAATTATTGTATTGTTGGATTCAATCAGTTCAACAATTGGCTGATGTCGACTATGGCCGCCGTCATAGCGCACCTCCTCGCCCAGCAAGCAGCTACTTATGCCGATTACTGGGTTATTTTTCTCAATCACTACTCGAGCGCTCGATAGCATCAATTGCCGCTGGAATTTCTTCTAAGGAACCAACAATCGCACTCGGATTACCCCTGCCGCGCCATTTGGTATTGTCAAAATTAACCCAAATAGAATGCCAGTCATAGTCGATAGCAGCTTGCACATCTTTACGAGGATGATCACCAATATGCAGCATGTTTTTAGGCAAGCAATTACAATACTTTTCGGCTGCTTCAAAGTGGTCTCGCTGCGGTTTACTGGCATTAAGTTGTTCTGATGATAGTGAAAAGTCGAAATATTCTCCAAGCCCGATTCTGTTTACATCCGCGTTGCCATTTGTCAGTACGCCTAGTCGGTAATTTTTAGCTAAGGATGAGAGTAAGGACGTTGTGTGATCGAAAAGTGTGACCTCGTGTCTGGCCCTAATAAATATTTCAAATGCGGTGTTAGATGCGGCTAGTGCTTCTTCTTCTGCAATTCCCTCTGCGGCCAAGGTAGCAGCTAGTGCTCTTATGCGTAGCTGCGTTAATTGATGCTTTAGCTCGGGTAATGTTTGTACAAACTCAAAGTTACGGTGGCGTAACTGTAGCCGATCGTACTTTTTACATAAGCTCGGATAATGAAGTGTAAGCCAGTTATATACTTGCTGTTCGGCATTA
Organism: Pseudomonadales bacterium; assembly: GCA_046710535.1. GTDB lineage: Bacteria > Pseudomonadota > Gammaproteobacteria > Pseudomonadales > CAWVSB01 > CAWVSB01. The sequence goes on along the minus strand of JBKEHH010000005.1, from coordinate 105,903 downwards.
ACTAATACTGGCATTATATCCCAGAGCGTATCGTCTAAATCGAAAGTGATCACTTGGATATGGGGCATGCGCAGCCTTACTGATTTTCAGTTAGATAACAAAGTCGTATGATCGCTATTTCTAGCAAAAATACAAGTAGTGGTCTGGGGCTAAAAACTCGTTATACTAAGCTCCGACTATAAGATTGACACGGATTTACGTGGGATTATTACTGCATGGCTAATTGGATTATTGAGGGTTACATTTTTGACGACTTCACTATGAGTCGTGTTCCTGTGAGTCGCTTTCCTTTTTCAGTCGGCCGTCAAGATGGCCTAGAGCTTAGCCTAAACTCTACCGATGTTTCTCGGCTGCATGCCAATTTGGTAGCCAATGGCGACAAGCTAATACTGCGAGATAACAATAGTACTAATGGCTGTTTTGTAAATCGTATCCGTATCCGCGGCGAGCAAATTCTTAATCATGGTGATGTTGTTCATTTTGCCAATGTAGAAGTGCGGGTTATTCTTGAAGCACAAGCAGAGCAAGACTCATCGTCAATGACAGTCATTGGAATGGAGGCCTTATCGGCTCAATTACCGGTTGGGATTAAAGAGCTACAAGAAATGATTGATGGCAGAATGATCATGCCTTATTACCAGCCTCTAGTTAATGTGAGTGACTTATCAATTTTCGGCCACGAATCATTAGGTCGTGGTCGTCACCCTAATTTGTCTGAAAACCCTGGGCCCTTGTTTCATATTTCTGAAAGCTTTCACAAGGCAGTCGAACTAAGTGAGCTGTTTCGAGAAGAAGGTATTAAGACTGCGCATGAACACAATTATAAAGGTGAGCTATTTTTAAATATTCATCCCGATGAGATGCACGATACAGATCGCTTGTTTAGATCGCTGCAGACATCGCAACAGCAATATCCTAATCTTAATTTAGTACTAGAAATTCATGAGCAAGCAGTAACCGATATTGAACTGATGAAAGATTTAGGCAATACCTTAGATAGTATGGATATTAAGCTGGCCTATGATGACTTTGGTGCTGGCCAAGCGCGTCTGCTAGAGCTAATTGAAGCTCCGGCAGCGTACTTAAAATTCGATATGGCCTTACTACGTGACATTGATAAGGCCGACGAGAAACGTCGTAAGATGGTTAAAATGCTGGTAGCTATGTGTAAAAGCACTGGTAGCAAAGCGTTGGCAGAAGGCATTAGTAGCGAAGGCGAGGCTAAATGTTGTATTGACTTAGAATTTGATTGTATTCAAGGTTTCTACTACGGCCGCCCAGGCACTGATTTTATGGATCACATTGTTATTGAAGAGTAGGGCTAACATTTACTCTCCTAATGTTCGTAAGCTTTTGTCACTCCCTTAGGGTATCTAATCGTCTCAACTAGTTGTTGAACTTCCTGCGGTGCGTCTGGCGTAAATCTATGCACCAGCAGGGCGATAGTAAAATTAAATATCATTCCCAGTGTGCCAATTCCCTCAGGCGAAATGCCGAATAGCCAGTTATCACTATTATTTGCCGCAGAATTAATAAATTTAAAATAAATAATATAGGCAGCGGTAAACAATATCCCCACCACCATGCCGCTAATGGCACCTTCTTTATTCATCGGTTTATAAAAAATACCTAAAATAATTGCAGGAAAAAATGATGCGGCTGCCAGACCAAACGCAAATGCCACTACTTGGGCCACAAATGCGGGCGGATTGATGCCTAAATAACCAGCAATACAAATCGCCACTGCCGCCGCAAGCCGTGCATAGATCAGCTCTTGCTTATCAGTAATATTGGGCATTAAATTTCGTTTTAGTAAGTCATGTGAAACAGAGGTGGAAATCACCAGTAATAAGCCTGCTGAGGTAGATAGTGCTGCAGCGATTGCTCCGGCGGCAACTAGCGCGATAACCCAAATTGGCAAGTTAGCAATTTCAGGGTTGGCTAAAACCATAATATCTCTATCTATGGTCATTTCATTGCGGTTGTCACCAGAGTAGAACATGCGACCGTCCTGGTTGTTATCTTGCCAACTAATTAGCCCTGTTCGTTGCCAGTTTTCGATCCAGCTTGGGGCTTGTGTCGCTAAGGTGCCTTGGCCATCGACGCCGTTAATAGTGTCAATCATATTAACCCGAGCAAACGATGCAACTGCAGGTGCCGTTGTATATAACAGCATAATAAATAGCAGAGCCCAGCCGGCTGACTTACGCGCATCGCGCACTTTAGGTACAGTGAAAAAACGCACAATAACATGGGGCAAGCCAGCAGTTCCCACCATCAAAGCGGCGGTAATAAAGAACATATCAATAGTCGATTTACTGCCTTGAGTATATTCGGTAAAACCTAATTCAGCTGACAAGCCATCAAGTTTGTCCAGCAGATAAACACCGGGTTCCCCAACTAAAGTGTCACCAAAACCCAGTTGTGGAATTACATTTCCGGTCATCAGAATAGAGATGAAAACAGCCGGCACCATATAAGCAAATATTAGTACGCAGTATTGTGCAACTTGGGTGTAGGTAATGCTTTTCATGCCGCCCAGTACCGCATAAAAGAACACAACGCCTATGCCGATCAGGACGCCAGTGGCTATTTCTACTTCTAAAAAGCGCGAGAACACCACGCCAACACCACGCATTTGCCCAGCAATATAAGTAAATGAAACAAAGATCGCACAGATCACAGCAACGGTTCGTGCGGTCTGAGAATAGTAGCGGTCACCAATAAAATCAGGCACGGTAAATTTGCCGAACTTTCTTAAATAAGGAGCTATACATAGAGCTAGTAGAACGTAGCCGCCGGTCCAGCCCATTAAATAAACGGCGCCGTCGTAGCCCATAAATGAAATTAATCCCGCCATAGAAATAAACGACGCCGCTGACATCCAGTCTGCTGCTGTTGCCATGCCGTTAGCAATTGGGTGAACGCCGCCGCCAGCGATATAGAATTCTTTAGTAGAGCTTGCTCTGGCCCATATTGCTATGGCGATATATAAGGCGAAGCTAGAGCCAATAATAATGAAGGTTAGTGATTGGATATCCATAGATTAGTCGTCTTCTCGGACGTTATATTTTTTATCAAGACGATTCATTTTTGCGATATAAATGAAAATTAAAACGACGAATACATAAATTGAACCTTGCTGAGCAAACCAGAAGCCAAGCTTGAAGCCACCTAGTTGGATGGCATTAAGTTGATCTACTAATAAAATACCAAAGCCAAATGAGACTGCAAACCAGACCAGCAATAAACTGGCCATAATTTTAAGATTGTCTCGCCAGTAAGACTTGGCTCTTTCACTACTGTCAAAACTCATCGTTGCTCCAGATATTTTTATTATTTTTAGGTATTGATAATATGTTTTTCAAACCAGTTAATGAAGTCGGCCTCAGACTCCCCTTTGACATTATTCCAGGTAGAGACAGCTATCTCGGTTTTAAAAACACCCTGTTTAATAATGGTAATTCTTCCAAGCAAGGCAGATTTAGTCACTAACCCCAGCTTGTATTGAGCATGGATACCTTTAATGTCAGCGATAATGGCAGCAAGCCAATAGCGGATTTGTATTTGCTCGGTGTCAGTGAATTTTGTAGTGCTCCAATCGGCGGCAATAAGCGCCGCTAAGTCGGTGTTGGTGGCCACTAGCAGTAGCCGGTTATGAATGCGGTCGGTTAATTGTTGTTGAGTACTGGATCTTTCCGAGCGAGTGTTTTGCCGAATTTGAATCGCCAGATAGAGTACTGAGGCAATAACCCCGACGGCACTAATTATTTGAATAATTTCTGCAATTGATTGAGTGTTCATGATTAATCCCGATTTTTTTTATTGGCCCTAGGATGAGCGTTATCGTATACCTGAGCTAAATGTTGAAAGTCTAAATGAGTATAAACCTGAGTAGTAGTAATGTTGGCATGCCCCAGCATTTCTTGCACGCTACGAAGGTCTCCGCTGGACTCTAGCATATGACTGGCAAAAGAATGGCGCAGCATATGCGGATGCAAATGTTGTGGCAGGCCTTGTTTTATCGCTTGTTGTTTAAGCCGTACTTGAATGGTGCGGTTGCTAATGGCGGTGCCACGCGAGCTAATAAACATCGTATTGTCATTGGCATTTGATAATTTCGCTGGCCGTACTTTCAGCCATTTTTTTATCGCGGTTAAGGCCATTTTCCCTACGGGTAATACTCGCTGTTTAATGCCCTTACCGGTGACGTTAACAATGCCTTCACTTATATCTAAGTCATTAATTCGCAGTGTGGCTAATTCAGACAAGCGTAGCCCTGAGGAGTAAAATAATTCCATCATCGCCATATCACGGCAATCAATCCAGTCATCGCTAGGCGCGTTAAATAGCTGCGACATTTGGTCAGTATCTAGCACCTTGGGTAGTGGTCGTGGGGTTTTTGGCGCGCTAACACCAGTTGCAGGATTGGTTTTACAAAGCCCTTGGCGATTTAAAAAAGTATAAAAACTGCGGATCGCAGAAAGTAAGCGTTGTAAGCTTTTACCATTAAGCTTTTGCCGATGCAGTTGTGCAACAAGCTGACGGATGTCAGCGGTATGAACTGCAGCAGCAGTAGCCAATTGCTTGTCAGCACAATAGTTGGCAAGTTTATCTAGGTCTCGCCGATAGGCGGCATGGGAGTGTTTGGAATAGCGCTTAACGACTAAGATGTATTCCAGATACTGCTGGATGTTTTGTTCAAGCTCGCTGTTAGCGCTGAGGCTCATTGTGAGTTGAGTTTATTTCTCAACAAACTGTGGCAATATACGGTTAAGAACTTCACTGACGTAAGTGAGAAAAATAGTACCCATGCTAGAGCGATAGCGGTCTGCATCGACGCTGCCTATGGCTAGAACACCGATAGTGTTGCCATTACTAATTGGCGCCACTGCGGCAGAGCCAATTTTACTGGCATCCGCTTGGAATAAAAATTCTAGTTCTTTAGGTCGCAGCACGCCACATACCGCGCGGCTACTATTGAGAATGCTACTTATTTCAGCTCTCGCTTCATCAACCGTTACCACCCGAGCGTCATCATATTGCTGACTACTTATAATTGTCAGCGCGCTCACATCGGCCTTAAAGTCTACAGTTAAGCTATTGTTAACAGCGCGAATAACTTGGTTTAAGTTTTTCGCTTCCAACAAAGCTAATACTAAGCGCTGAGTTTTTTCTAGCAGTACGTCATTTTCTCTGGCAACACTCATTAAAGACGATAAACGGTGGCGCATTTGTAAGTTGCGCTCACGCAATAGGCTCACCTGCCGCTCAACTAAAGATACCGCATCGCCGGTTTCATGCTTTAAGGTCAGTGATGTTAATAGCTCATCACGATCAAGAAAGAACTCTGTATTTTGGCGTAAAAATGCCGCTACTGCTTCAGGGTCTAGATCAGCTTGTTTATTTTTATTTAGTTCGCTCATCTCAGTTTGTTATCCTTTTTCTTTAACGGCCTTATAATTTGTATTGGCCTTCATATACTGTAACTGCAGGACCGGTCATTATTACCGGTTGTTCGCCGCCGAGCCAACTTACAGTTAATTTGCCACCAGGTAGCTCAACCATAACTGTGTCATCTAGCTGGTTCTGTAAAATACCGCTAACTACAGCTGCGCAAGCGCCAGTGCCGCAAGCAAGCGTCTCGCCCACGCCGCGTTCTAATACTCGTAACTTTATATTACTCCGGTCAATCACTTGCATAAAGCCTACATTTACACTGTTTGGGAAAGCTGAGCTTTGTTGCAAGGCAGTACCAACTTTTTTTACTTCAGCGGTAGCAACATCATCAACAATAACGATCCCATGGGGGTTGCCCATAGACACTGCGCCCAAGCTTAACGTTTCGCCGTTAACATCAACGTCATAGTTGGCTTTTTGCTCATTATTGGCAAAAGGTACTTCGCTCGGTTCCAATATTGGCGCACCCATATTGACCTCTACCAAGTTATTAGGCAGTACCTTTAACTCGATATTGCCGGTATTGGTTTCAACCTTAATGGTCTCAAGGCCGGTGAGTTTTTTATCAATAACGTATTTTGCAAAGCAGCGTGCGCCGTTACCGCACTGCTCAACTTCTTCACCATTGGCATTAAAAATACGATATTTAAAATCTGCTTCTGGTCGAGTTGGCGCTTCAACAATTAACAGTTGATCACAGCCAATACCAAAGTTTCTATCGGCTAGTTTACGAACTAGCTCGCTCGATATCTCTCTGGGTTGCGTTAAAAAATCCAGTACAATAAAGTCATTACCCAAGCCGTGCATTTTGGTAAACGACAATAAGTTTTGTTGTGCGTTATTACTGTTACTTCGCTTCGAATTATTGCGACGATTTACGCCATTAGCGTTTCGCCTCGAATTAGATCGGTTGCGGTTTCTCTGGCGCGAACGAGGTTGCATGTTTCTCCATCCACTATTATTTCCGGGGGTCTACCTCGGCTGTTGTAGTTTGAAGCCATGGTAAAACCATAGGCTCCTGCTCCAAATAAAGCCAATAAGTCGCCTTCAGCTATGGCGAGCTCGCGGTCTTTACCTAGAAAATCTCCAGTTTCACAAACCGGACCAACGACATCGTAGCGGAGCGCATCAATGTCATTTTTGGGTTGTACGGGTTTAATGTCCATCCATGCTCCATATAAAGCAGGGCGCAGCATGTCATTCATGGCAGCGTCGATTATGGCAAAGTTTTTTGCCGAATTGGACTTCAAGTACTCAACCCTAGTCAGCAGGATACCAGTATTTGCAGTTATAGATCGACCTGGTTCGAAAATTAATTGTAAATCTCGTCCAGCCAAGTGATTTTGTACTGCAGTTAAGAATTCACTTGGGGTAGGTGGTACTTCGTCCTTGTAGCAAACGCCTAAACCGCCACCTAGATCTAAATGTTCAATAGTAATACCTTCCTCAGCTAACGCATCTACTAATTCAAGTACCCGGTCAATGGCGTCTAAAAAAGGGCGCATTTCAGTAAGTTGCGAGCCAATATGACAGTCAACGCCAGTTAATTTCAGATTAGGCATGTCTTTACCTTGACGATAAACTTTAATCGCTTCGTCAATTTCTATACCAAACTTGTTTTCTTTTAAACCGGTTGAAATATAAGGGTGGGTTTTAGCATCGACATCAGGATTGACTCGCAGCGATACATTAACGATCGTATCTACCGCAGCGGCAACATCCTGTAATAGCTCAAGTTCGCTGACAGATTCCACATTAAAACAATGAATGCCCACATCAATTGCTTTGGCCATCTCAACAGCGGTTTTTGCAACCCCAGAGAAAACGACTTTAGCGGGATCGCCACCAGCGGCTATCACGCGATCTAACTCTCCAGCCGAGACAATATCAAAGCCAGAACCCAATCTGGCCAATAAATTTAATACCGCAATGTTCGAGTTTGCTTTTACCGCATAGCAAATAAGGTGTTTGCCGTTGTTTAGCGCATTTTTGTAAGCTAAAAAATTATGCTCTAAAGCCGCCCGCGAATAGACATAAGCAGGCGTACCATAATTGTCGGCAAGTTCTTGTAAGTTCACGCCTTCGGCATATAACTTACCGTTAGTGTAGTTAAAACAGTTCATAATATCGTCGCTGCATTGCTGATTAAAAGTACCTAGGGGTACAGATTAAATAAAATAGTTAGGCTCTAGCGCTGCTCAATGTTCGCTTGAGGCTGCGGTTCTCGCTCCGCTTCTTCAGTCGGCTGACTGTCAGCTGTTGGCATATATAGTGGCCCCTTAAGCCCGCAAGCGCTTAAAGCCATAGTAAAACCGATGATTAATGCAATGTTACGCATCGAATTTGTCCGCAAGGATGAGTTAGGCTTGCAGTATAGCTGGCGCAATACCTCAACCCAACCTAAATTAGCTAGCGCGCAGCTACTCGTTTGCTGGCGCGCTCGGCGGCGGCTTTAACTTGGCTAGGCGCGGTACCTCCAATGTGATCTCTGGCCGCAACTGAGCCTTCAAGGGTAAGTACATCAAAGACATCTGCCTCGATCACGTCGCTAAAGCCTTGCAGTTCTTCAAGACTCATATCGGCTAAATCACACTCTGTATTAACGCCATGAGCAACAGCTTTGCCGACGACTTCATGGGCATCTCTAAATGCTAGGCCTTTGCCAACGCAATAGTCGGCTAAGTCTGTAGCGGTTGAGAAACCACGCTTGGCGGCTTCGCGCATAGACTCTTTATTTGCTTCAATAGCTGGCACCATATCAGCGTAAGCTTTTAAGCAATCAAGGAGTGTGTCTACCGTATCAAATAGCGGCTCTTTATCTTCTTGATTGTCTTTGTTGTAAGCCAGCGGTTGTGATTTCATTAATGTTAGCAAGCTAATCAAGTGGCCATTTACGCGGCCTGTTTTACCGCGTACCAATTCAGGCACGTCAGGGTTTTTCTTTTGGGGCATAATCGATGAGCCAGTACAAAATCGATCTGGCAAGCGTACAAAGTTGAATTGGGCAGAAGTCCAAAGCACTAACTCTTCACTAAAGCGCGAAAGATGGGTCATGATTAGTGCGCCAGCGGCGGCAAACTCAATAGCAAAGTCGCGATCAGAAACTGAATCTAATGAGTTCTCCGTTGGGCGATCAAAACCTAGTAACTCAGCGGTATAGGCTCGGTCAATCGGGTAGGTTGTGCCCGCTAAGGCGGCAGCGCCTAATGGCGACTGGTTCAGCCTCGCAGCGCAGTCTTGCAAGCGGCTATAGTCTCGCTCTAGCATCTCATTCCAAGCCAACAGATGATGGCCAAAAGTAACTGGTTGGGCGGTTTGTAAATGGGTAAATCCAGGCATAATGGTGTCGGTTTCTGTTGCAGCCAAACCGATCAGACCTTGCTGCAAACGCGTTAGTTCGTCGCTAATGGCAGCAATTGCAGAGCGCATAAACAACCGAATATCAGTCGCTACTTGATCATTACGGCTGCGGCCGGTGTGTAACTTTTTACCAGTAATCCCGATGGCATCAGTTAGGCGCGCTTCAATATTCATGTGTACGTCTTCAAGCGCAATCGACCAAGGGAAGGTGCCAGCCTTTATTTCGTCGCTAATGACGGCTAAACCGTCTTGGATTTGCTGATGCTCTCCATCACTTAATACGCCTACTTTGGTGAGCATTTTGGCATGGGCCAATGAGCCTTGAATATCCTCCTGGGCCAGGCGTTGGTCAAACTGTACTGATGCAGTAAAACGTTCTACAAAAGCATCGGTTGGTTCACTAAAGCGGCCGCCCCAAGGTTTGGCTGCATTATCGTTGTCACTCATGGGTGTTTTCCTAGTGATAGTTCTGCTAAAAAGCAGAGAGGTATATAAACTGCCGACATTATACCTGCCAACTAGCGCTGCGCCCACTGGTTGATGAATTTGTGAGCTTGCTAAAGGCTTGTGCCATGGCTTGCACTTAATTTGGGTGGTAGCATCAAGCCTAAGCTATTAGTTAGTGCTTAAGCGAATAAAAGTATAAATAGTAACCCTAAACTGATTAAGCGACTGGAAATAACAACATCGTGAGTAAGTTAACCAATATAACAGCTAATTCAAGCTATACGCTGCCTGACCTTTGTACCATGTCAGCGATATTCTTCTTGGTGTTGGTAGGCGAGCTATTGGCCGTAGTATTAAGTATTGCCGAGACAGGCCTGCGTCACTTTAGTTGGAGCGTGTTCGCGATGGTTTCGCTTTATACATTGTGGGTGATTTTGCTCAGTGTTGGTTTATTGTGTAATTTGCGCCCTTGGTTGCAACGCTTTTCAGGCCCTGTGTTAGCCGGCCTTAGCTATGCCTTGGTGTTAATGGTGGCGTTGATTGTTAGTACAGTTTCGCAAACATTTCTAAACCCAATGGCAGACTCATTAGATTTTATGCAAATAGGCAGAGAGGTGTTAATCGCGGCAGTGGTTGCTGGAATTGCCGGGCGCTACTTTTTTGTTCAGCAACAACTGCGTGATCAGCAAAAAGCGGAGCTAACCGCAAGGCTGGAAGTATTACAAGCCAGAATCCGACCGCACTTTTTGTTTAACAGTATGAACAGTATTGTCAGCTTAATTAGTGTTGATGCGGATGCCGCCGAAAACTTGGTATTGGATTTATCTGACCTATTTCGCGCCAGTATGTCGGATAAACTACAAGTGCCATTAGCTGAAGAGATTGGCTTTGGCCGTCGTTATTTGCGCATTGAGCAAGCCCGCATAGCGGGGCGGCTAAAAGTAAACTGGCAGTTAGATAAGGAATGTGACTCTGTGCTGCTACCAGCATTAATACTGCAGCCACTGCTCGAGAATGCTGTTTACCATGGTGTGCAGCCAATTCCTGAAGGGGGTGAGGTCAGTGTGTTGGTAGAGCGGGTCTATAGTAATTGTCGCATTAGGATTACTAACCCTGTGCCTACTAGCGGCAAGTCACAACAAGGTAATCAAATGGCATTGAATAATATTCGCTATCGTATGGAGGCAATGTATGGCGGTAAAGCTCAATTTTCTGCTCAGCAGCAAGGTAGTGAATTTATTGTTGAATTAGTCGTACCAATGGGTGTTGAAGGCAGGTTGAGTAAAGTAGGTGGCCAAAATGACTGAATGTAATGTGCTGGTAGTCGATGATGAACCCTTGGCACGTGCCCGTGTTAAGCGGATGCTGGCTGATATAGACGGAGTCAGATGGTTGGGTGAGGCAGCTGACGGTTATGAATGCTTAAGCTCGGTCGAAGCACTGAGACCTGATGTGGTGTTGTTGGATATTAGAATGCCCGGCATGGATGGGGTCGAGGCGGCTAAGCATATGGCTGAGCTGGAAACCCCACCGGCAGTGATATTTTGTACCGCCTATGACGAATATGCCCTAGCTGCTTTTGATACTGCAGCTGTCGACTATTTAGTTAAACCAATACGAAGCGAGCGCTTAGCACAAGCCTTGCAAAAAGCCAGCCGGCTAACGCAGCTGCAGTTAACCCAAGTCGCTAAAGAATCGGATAGCAAACCTAGTAACCTGTGTATTAACAGCCATAAGGGTATGGAGTTAATTCCGGTTGCGTCTATCCGTTGTTTTATTGCCGATCAGAAATACGTCACCATTTTGCATGATAAAGGTGAGGTTTTATTTGACCGGCCATTGAAATCTCTAGAAGAAGAATTCGGTTCAATGTTTATCCGCGTTCATCGCAATGCCTTGGTAGCACACGCCCATATAGAAGGTTTGGAGCGAGATCCCACCGGCCACTTTAATGTTGTGCTCAAAGGCATCGAAATAAAACCAGCGGTTAGTCGTAGGCATTTGTCAGAGCTTAGAGAAAAGCTGAGCAATAGCTGACATAATAACTTTCTTATTTTCACCAAGTTTGGTAAATCAATTAATGACTAAAGATATCTTGCGTATTGCGACGCGCAAAAGCCCCTTGGCCATGTGGCAGGCAGAATTTGTGCAAGCAGAGTTAGAAGCTGCTCATGCTAATTTGACGGTTGAGTTGCTACCAATGTCTACCCGCGGCGACAAAATTTTAGATACACCCTTAGCCAAAGTGGGTGGTAAAGGTTTGTTTGTGAAAGAGCTAGAGCAAGCGTTGTTAGATGGCCGCGCTGATATTGCTGTGCACTCGATGAAAGACGTGCCGATGGACTTTCCGCAAGGCTTGGAACTTGGCGTTATCTGCCAGCGTGAAGATCCGCGTGATGCTTTTGTATCAAACAATTTTGCCAGTCTTGCTGACCTTCCAAATGGTGCGATTGTTGGAACCTCAAGTCTGCGTCGCCAATGCCAGCTGCGCGCTAGCCGGCCAGATTTAAAAATTTTGGATTTGCGTGGTAATGTCAATACTCGCTTAGCTAAACTAGATGCTGATGAATATGACGCCATTATTTTGGCCTGTGCCGGACTTATACGGCTAGGTTTTGAAAATAGAATTAGTGAAAGTATGTCGGTTGAGCAGTCGCTGCCTGCCGGTGGCCAAGGTGCTGTTGGTATTGAGCTTAGAGTAGATGATGAACGAATCAGTCAATATCTTAGCGTATTAAATCATGCTGACACAGCCGCTTGCGTAACGGCCGAGCGGGCGATGAATAAACACCTTGAAGGTGGTTGCCAAGTACCTATTGCAGTTCATGCTATTTTGACTAGTGGCCAGCTTAGTCTTAATGGTTTAGTTGGCGCCGTGGATGGCAGCAAAATTTTGCGAGCAGAAATCTCAGGTGCAGTTAGTGACGCTCAAGCATTGGGCATTGCCTTAGCCGAAGACGTGTTAGCGCAAGGCGCGGGCGAAATATTGGCTGAAGTCTATAGGCAAAGTAATAGTTAGCTATGGCTTCTAATAAAGAGCTAACGGTTTGGCTTACTCGCCCCCACCATCAAGGGCAGAGTATATCGCAATTGCTTAGCGATGCTGGCTATAGCTTTGTTCATCAGCCAGCGATTGAAATAAATGCAGTTCCTGCGAACAGCAAACAAGCAGTGCAGGTTAAACAGCTAATGCTGCAGTTAGATAGTTTTAAACATCTTATTTTTATCAGTACTAATGCGGTTAGCCAGGGCATGGAGCTAATAGAAAACTATTGGCCTCAGTTGCCAATAGACCAACATTGGTATGCCATTGGCAGCGCCACCGCTAAAGCATTATCTCGTTTTGGCGTGACAGCGAAGACTCCAGTTGGCGAGCAAAATAGTGAGCAGCTATTGGCATTGCCTGAGTTAGTCTCGGCTAAAGGTCAAAAGGCCATTATTTTTAGTGGTGTAGGTGGGCGACAATTGTTGGCTGATGAGCTGTGTCAGCGAGGCGCGGATGTCAGTATTGCCGAGTGTTATACTCGCGATCTACCTGCGCAACACTGCATCCATTGGCGCGAGGCTCTGCAAAGTGAGAAGATTAACGTCATTATTGCCGCCAGTACTGAGACTGCGAAAAACAGTTTGGTGATGGCAGATGAGCTAGGAGTTGAGATAAACTCTATACCTATTATCGTGCCGGGTGACAGAGTAGTAGCTGCGACGACTGAACTTGGCTTTAAGCGAGTGATCAAAGCTGATGATGCGTCAGATAATGCCATGATGAAAGCGCTAGCTGGGTTGGTCAACCATAGGTAGTTTAGCAACAGCAGCGGGATAACAATAAAAGAGGTTAGTAGTGAGCGACCAGGAACTAGCACAACAAAAAGAGCAGCCGGCACCAGCAGTTGCACCTCAAAAAAACAAAAGCGGTTTGGCCTGGCTAGCACTGCTAGTCAGCATTATTGCTATTGTTATAGCTGGCGCGGGTGGTTGGTTGCAATGGCAGCAACAGCAGACTGGCGGTAGTAAGCAGCTTTTAATAGATAACGATATTCGTAGTTTACGTAATCAATTGAATAATATAAGCCAGCGTGATCAACAATCGAGCGTAGATCGACAAATCATGGCTGATCAATTTTCGGCTCTAGTACAAATCCAGCAAACACACGCCAAACAGTTAACTGAGCTGGCTTTGGTTGAGCGAGACGACTGGAAGCTGGCTGAAGTTGAATATTTATTGCGTCTAGCTCATCAGCGCATTGTGTTAAGTCGTGATGCAGGGGGCGCTAAACAATTGCTACAAACCGCTGACGATATTCTATTTGCACTGGGTTACAGTGATTTATATGCAGTGCGCAAACAGTTGGCGCAAGATATTGCCGCAGTTAGTAGTGCTGCTAATACCGACAATGAAGGTGTTTATTTGCAGTTGCTGGCGTTAGCCGAGCTGGGCTCTACTGTGCCATTTTCTGGGTATAAAGAATTAGCTGATGTAGATGCCGCGTTGTCCCCGACTGGCGAGGGAATGCAAGATAAAATACTGGGAAAATTAGCCTATGCTTGGCATATATTGAAGCAGCTAGTCGTTGTTAAAGATCGTACGGTTGATATTGAACCACTATTGAGTGAAAACCAGCGGCAGCTAGTCGATGCGAGATTAAAGCTAAGCCTAGCGCAAGCGCGCAGCGCTTTGTTGCTGAATCAGGCAAGTATTTATCAGGCGAGTTTGGCTCAAGCTGAGCATTTACTTACCAAGTATTATCAAGCTGGAACCTCGCAACAGCAGCGCCTGCTAGCGCAAATCGCGCAATTAGCCTCGCTTGAGATAAGTCCTGTATTGCCAGATATTTCAGCATCGCAACGCGCCATTAAGGAATATGTTAATGCGCGCTTAGTTCAAAAAAATTCACTCGACAATGTACCTACAACCCAACCGGAGCAGATGCAGTGAGACGGTTGTTTTTAGGTATATTAATTGCGCTGGCTAGCGGTGCAGTTTTTGTTTGGTCGGTCAGCGCCGACCCTGGTTATGTACTTATTGCCTGGGGTAGTAAAACCATAGAAATGAGTGTTTGGACGGCTATCATCATTTTTTTTAGCAGCGCCTGGCTGCTGTATTTCGTGCTCCGAGTATGGCGTCGCACTTGGCATTTACCCCGTTTTATTGGCGGTTGGTTCGATAGTCGTAATTTGCGGTTGAATCACAATCGTACCACCCGTGGCATGATCGCTTTCATTGAGGGACATTGGCGCAGAGCGCGTAAATTATTAGTAAAAGTCGCCGAGGGTTCAGATAGTCCACTACTTTATTATTTAATGGCGGCGCGCTCTAGCCATCAATTAGGTGAAACCAAAGAGATGGAGTACTACCTGCGTCGTGCCGCTGAAAGTACCGATGGTGCGGATCTGGCGGTTGGTTTAACCCAAGCCGAGATGCAGTTAGCCGACGGCCAATTAGAGCAATGTTTAGCAACCTTAATCCGAGTTCGTGGGGTGTCGGCAGAGCACCCTGGTGCGCTTAAATTATTGGTGTCGGTATATCGAGGCCTAGGCGATTGGGAGCAGTTACGACAATTGTTGCCGGCATTAAAAAACGCTGACATTTTGAGCGAAGCAGATTTCGCTAAATTACAAATTGAAGTTTATCCGCAAGTAATTGTGGCCGCTGCCGCACGTGAAGATAGCGTTGTTGAAATAGAAGCGAGCTGGCAATTAGTGCCAAAACCATTACGCACTAATGGGGCTTTGGTAAAGGCTTATGCCACAGCGTTAATTAACGCTGGCAGTGATGACAAGGCGGAAGCAGCGTTACATTCGGCGCTGCGAAAAAACTGGGATGAAGAGTTGATTCGACTCTATGGCTTAGTACTAACTTCCAATCCGCAAAAACAACTTATTGTTTGCGAAGCATGGCTGCGTGAGCGCAATAGTAATGCGCCGTTGTTGCTGGCCTTGGGGCGGCTGTCTTTAGCAAATGAGCTGTGGGGCAAAGCGCGCGATTATTTCGAGGCTAGCCTAAGTTTTAATGCAACGGCAGAAGTTTATGCAGAACTAGGTCGACTGACTGCTCACTTAGGTGAGACTGAAAAAAGCGTATGTTATTTTCAGCAAGGCTTACTTAATTCGACTCATGAGTTACCAAAATTACCGATGCCGCAAGCGGCTAAAAGACGTTAGCGGTGATTAGTAGCTATAAAAAAGTAATTGCCTTGGCAGTCTTGCTACTTTCACCTAAAGTTGTGGCATGTAGCTGTGAATGGCAAGGACCTTTTAGCTGGCTTACCGACGGTGCCGATGCCATCGTTTTAGGTACAGTAATTGCTCATAAAGGTAACTCTTTTGATATTGAAGTTGAGAGAATGCTTAAAGGGAAAGAGTTTCGTCAAACTATTCGTATATGGGGTCATCAAAAAGATGATTGTCGAGCCGAAGTCAAAATGTTTGCTAATAATAGCCGCTGGGTTTTTGCATTAGATCAGATAGAAGAAATTCCTGTCGGCGGTTTTGATCCCAGTACACCAAACGTTAGCTATGGCCGGGTGAGCGACTACAGCTTGCCAAAATGCGGAGCCTATTGGTTAAAGGCAGAAGGTAATAAAGTACGAGGTAATATTACCTCTATCTTCGATTGGGAGTACGAAGGTGATATGAGCCCGGTGGCTATCGAGACTATTCAAAAGTTTATTAATGGCAACGCTAGTTATGCCGATATTATTACTGAAAGTAATGAAGTAACTAGCGGCGATGCAATGATGCGAAAATCAAAAAAACAAATGGGTATTGGTAGTGAATGGGATCATTGACGTTAAATTCCACCTGATTCTACTGCCAGTCAGTTGTCTATCTTAGTAAAGCCATTTGTTCGTGGTAATCTTTAGTAATTGCATCATCTAGGGTTTTCAGCAACTCCGTACGCATTTTTAGCTTGGTTGCTTTGTGAGCAGATAAATCCAAGCCGGCTAAGCGTTGAGCTTCTTCTAGTGCTGTAGGCATTAAGTCTCCCACTGTTACTACCCTGTCGAGAAAGCCAGCTTCAATAGCATCAACAGGCGAATACATTTGGGCAGTATTTACCGAGCGATTGAAGTGAGATGGAGGCATGCGTGCTCGCGGCAGCTCAATGCCAAAGTGATGCATGGTCATGCCAATCTGAACTTCGTTAAGCCCCAGTTGGAAGGGACCGTCAACGCCAATACGGTAATCACAGGCCATTAAGGTAAAGCAGCCCTGGGCAAGAGAGTGGCCGGTACAAACGCCAATTATTGGAGTGGGGAAGGCCAACATGCGGAGGCATAAAGTTGAACCCGCTTTAACCATTTCAACACCAGCAGCTGCATCGGCTTGAAACACTTTTAAATCAAATCCTGCTGAGAAGATACCAGGTTGGCCAACTAACATAACCACTACATTATCATCTTCTGCTTGATTCAGAGCGCTATTAATCGCATTGATATGGGCTGGTGACATGGCATTCACTTTGCCGTTGTGCATAGTAATAGTGGCGATGTTCTTATCTAGTTTATAACTCACCAAATCGGCCATAGTTATCTCTCTGTCATATCTATAATAAAGGAAAAAGTTAGGAGTCTATTCCTAGGCTAGCCCAAAGATCATCAACTTTGTTTTTTACACTTGCATCCATTGCAATAGGTTCGCCCCACTCACGAGTTGTTTCGCCCTCCCATTTGTTAGTAGCATCAAAACCTATTTTAGAGCCGAGACCGGAAACCGGTGAGGCAAAATCTAGATAGTCGATAGGGGTGTTTTCTATCATCACGGTGTCACGAGCTGGATCCATACGAGTAGTCATGGCCCAAATTACGTCGTTCCAGTCACGAGCGTTAATATCGTCATCGGTAACGATCACAAATTTTGTATACATGAACTGGCGTAGGAACGACCAGACTCCCATCATCACTCGTTTGGCATGACCAGGATATTCTTTCTTCATGGTCACAACTGCCATGCGATAAGAGCAACCTTCAGGGGGTAAGTAAAAATCGGTTACTTCAGGGAACTGCTTTCGAAAAATGGGCACAAAGACTTCGTTTAATGCTGCGCCTAGCACCGACGGCTCATCCGGTGGACGGCCAGTGTAAGTGCTGTGATAAATCGGTGCTTCGCGATGACTGATCGTTTCCACGGTGAGTACAGGGAAACGTTCAACTTCATTGTAATAACCAGTGTGATCGCCAAAAGGCCCTTCTTCAGCAAGCTCATCTGGATAAATAAAGCCTTCCAAAACGATTTCGGCTCTGGCTGGAATTTGCAAATCGTTAGTTAGGCTTTTAATTACTTCTGTTTTACTGCCGCGCAGTAAACCTGCAAAGCCATATTCAGACACAGTATCTGGCACCGGCGTTACCGCACCTAAGGTCGTAGCCGGATCGGCCCCTAACACCACTGATACCGGGTAAGGCTTGCCAGGATTCTCAGCTTGGAATTGTTTGAAGTCGATAGCGCCGCCGCGGTGAGACAGCCAACGCACAATCAGCTTATTTTTAGCAATCAGCTGCATCCGGTAAATACCAAGATTCTGGCGTTCTTTGTGAGGGCCGCGGGTTATAACTAGTGGCCAAGTAATTAGTGGGCCAGCATCGCCGGGCCAACAGGTTTGAATAGGCAATTTGTATAAATCGACATCATCGCCTGTCTTTACATGATGTTGGCAAGGCGCATTTTTGACTACTTTAGGGGCCATATTCAGCACTTGCTTAAGTACTGGCAGTTTATCCCAAGCGTCTTTTAGGCCTGTTGGTGGATCAGGTTGGCGCAGATAGGCTAGTAGTTCGCCAACTTCTCTAAGGCTTGAAATATCGTCTTTACCCATGCCTAGAGCTACGCGCTTTTCGGTACCAAATAAATTGGCTAATACCGGCGTAGAGTGACCTTTAACGTTTTCAAACAATAAGGCTGGACCTTTTGCGCGCAGAGTGCGGTCGCAAATTTCGGTCATTTCTAATACGGGGTCTACTTCTACGGTAATACGCTTAAGCTCTCCTAGTCGCTCTAGCGCCTCTATAAAATCTCTAAGATCACCGTATTTCATGTTACCGCCTGTGCTAAGAGCAACTAATTAGAAGGGCCTATTTGCCGCCTTTCATTGAATCAAAGAACTCAGCATTAGACTTGGTTTTCTTCAATTTATCGATAATAAATTCGATAGCAGCGGTATCTTCCATTGAGTGAAGAATTTTACGCAGAATCCACATCCGTTGCAGTTCATCTTCACTGGTAAGTAGCTCTTCACGACGCGTGCCGCTGCGGCGAATATTGATCGCAGGATAAACACGTTTTTCAGCAATCTTGCGATCAAGGTGCAACTCTTGGTTGCCAGTACCTTTAAATTCTTCGTAAATAACCTCGTCCATTTTAGAACCGGTATCTACCAGTGCAGTAGCCATAATAGTCAAGCTGCCGCCTTCTTCAATATTACGAGCTGCACCAAAGAAACGTTTTGGACGCTCTAGTGCATGCGCATCAACACCACCTGTTAGTACCTTGCCAGATGATGGCACGATAGTATTGTAAGCACGCGCTAGTCGGGTAATAGAGTCTAGTAAAATTACTACGTCCTTTTTGTGCTCGACTAAACGTTTAGCTTTTGCGATTACCATTTCGGCAACTTGGACGTGACGTGATGGTGGTTCATCAAATGTAGAGGCAACAACTTCAGCCCCTTTAGCGCCAACCGAGCGCTGCATTTCAGTTACTTCTTCAGGACGCTCATCAATCAATAGCACAATAATATGAGTTTCTGGATTGTTACGAAGAATGCTTTGCGCCATATGCTGCAGCATTAAAGTTTTACCAGCTTTTGGCGGTGCAACAATTAAGCCACGTTGGCCCTTACCAATTGGTGATGTTAAGTCAATAATACGACCGGTTAAATCTTCAGTAGAGCCATTGCCAGCTTCTAAAATTAGGCGCTCGTTAGGAAATAAAGGCGTAAGGTTTTCAAATAGAATTTTGTTTTTAGATTCTTCTGGCTTGGAAAAGTTAATTTCATCTACTTTGAGCAGGGCAAAATAACGTTCGCTGTCTTTTGGTGGGCGAATCTTGCCAGAAATCGAGTCACCGGTACGCAGATTGAAACGCCTTATTTGGCTTGGTGATACATAGATATCATCTGGACCTGCCAAATATGATGAGTCTGCCGAGCGTAAAAATCCAAATCCGTCTTGCAGTATTTCCAATACACCATCGCCATATATGTCTTCGCCGCTTTTGGCATGGCGTTTTAATACGCTAAAAATGATGTCTTGTTTACGCGATCGACCCATATTGTCTAAGCCTTTTTCTTTCGCGATTTCCATTAATTCTGGGATTGGTTTTGCTTTTAGTTCGGTAAGATTCATAAGTTTTTTGAAATTTTCAGATTGATATTTTGAAACCTAAAAGGTTTGCACAGGCGTACGGAAGGTTTCAGCTAGGGAGTTGTTTTGTTTGTTTAAGTGATATATCTATTATTTGAAATACTTATTACTAGACAATAATGAGATTTTAGCACCGTTATTATGAAGAGTCTAGCAATAGGCCTAAAAACGCCTTTGACAAAGATCAAGCCAAAGGAGTCGTAATCGCTCAACTTAAATATTGGTATCAATGAACTCGATTAATTGCGACTTAGACAAAGCGCCTACTTTAGTTGCTTCAGCAGCTCCGCCTTTAAATAGAATTAAAGTAGGAATTCCGCGAACACCAAATTTTTGTGGGATTTCATTGTGCGAATCTACATCAATCTTACAGATCTTCAATTTGCCTACATATTCGTCGGCTAACTCGTCCAATACAGGGGCAATCATTTTACACGGGCCGCACCATTCAGCCCAAAAATCTACCAGTACTGGGATATCAGAATTCAATACGTCTGCTTCAAAACTTGCGTCGGTGGCGTGGGTAATATTGTCGCTCATTCACTTCTCTCCAAAGAGAACATTGTTAGAAAATTACAGTCGAGCATAATAGCATTCAGTTTGCAAAGATGGCAAAGGTCGAAACTAGATATAGTATCAGATAGCTGATTCATTTTTGTATTAACACCGATAATACCTAAGGTGGAGACAAGTTGACCATATTTCAACCAACAATGGCCGCAATTGATCTAGGTTCTAATAGCTTTCATTTGGTAGTGGCAACCATAAAGGCTGGCTCGCTAGAGGTTTTAGTGCAAAAAAGTAGTTGCGTGCAGCTAGCATTCAATATGCACGCTGGCGTTGTAGGCCCGCAAGCACTGGACGCCGCCAAGCAATGCTTGGCTGATTTTCAGGCCATTATTGGCGAGCATAATGCTGACCTTGTGAGAGTAGTTGGCACGGCTGCGCTTAGGCAGGCCAAAAATACACAAGACATCATTGCTGCGATAGGACGTCAGCTAGGTAAAAAGGTAGAAATTATTGACGGGACTGAAGAGGCGTCGCTTATTTACACTGCGGTAGCTGCACAAACAATAGATATCACTGGCAGGTTGGTGATAGATGTTGGCGGTGGTAGTACTGAATTGGCAATAAATGATGGTAATGGCTTGCGGGTATGCAGTCTGCCATTTGGCTGCGTGTCAGTATTACAGATACTTATGTCTGGCAATGAGGTATCGCCAGCCAGCATGGCAGCAGCAATTGACTACTGCGCGGATATTGTTCGCCAGTATCGGCCGCAACTTGAGCCGTTAGTGCAGCATACTGCTATTGGTTGTTCGGGCTCCTTGCAGGCCATCGCTGCAGTGGCGGCACGTTTTGGTGCGGCTAAAGATACTATAACCGGCCAGTCAGTAGCTGATGCTTGCGATGCGCTACTAACCGATTTCCGTAAGGTTGATGACATAAAAATAGCGGGTTCAGCAGAGGATCGGCAGAAACTTTTTTCATCTGGTATGGCCATAGTATTGGCGTTACTGCAGAGTTTACCGATTAATGGTATTAAGGTTTCTAGCGCTGCGCTGCGTGAAGGCTTATTGTTGGATTATTTATCAAAGCAAGGCCAAAAGCCTGTAAAATTATATATAAACAACTAAGACTAAAAATTATTACTAAGTGAGTGGATGATGAATCGTAAATCAGGAATTATTATATTGTTTGGTGCTGCAATGGCGGCTTTTTTTATTTTCGATCTTCATACTTTATTGAATTTTGAAACGCTAAAAAGTCAAAGCGAGGCACTAAAAGCGACAGTTGAGGCGCAATTTGTAGTTTCTGCACTAGTCTTTTTTGTCTGTTATGTATTAGTGACCGGTATGTCTCTTCCCGGTGCTGCCATAATGAGTTTGGCGGCGGGGGCTTTGTTTGGTTTGTGGCCAGCAGTAGCTCTTGTGTCGTTTGGTAGTACCTTTGGTGCGACTATCGCATTTTTAATATCGCGTACTTTGCTGCATGACTGGGTGCAAACTAGGTTTGGCAGTCAGCTAGCGCCGATAAACGCCGGTATCGAAAAAGAAGGCGGGTTCTATCTTTTTGGTTTAAGACTAGTACCACTGTTTCCGTTTTTTGTTATCAATTTACTAATGGGTTTAACGCCAATTAAGACATTGCGTTTTATGTGGGTTAGCCAGCTGGGAATGCTTCCGGCAACGATTGTTTTTGTCAATGCTGGCACTCAGCTCGGTCAGTTAGAAAGTGTATCGGGCTTATTATCACCAGCGCTTATCTTGTCGTTTGTTGTTTTAGGGGTGTTCCCATTAATCGCTAAAAAGATTCTTAACGGCATTAAAGCTAATGCCGTTTTGCGCAAATATAAAAAACCAAAAAGCTTTGATACCAATTTAATTGTTATTGGCGCTGGTTCTGCCGGTTTAGTCTCATCACTGATTGCCGCTACAGTTAAAGCTAAAGTCACTTTGATTGAAAAGCATCAAATGGGCGGTGATTGCTTAAACACTGGCTGCGTGCCAAGCAAAGCGTTAATCCGTTCTGCCAAGGCAAGCTACACTATTAACAACTCAGAAGACTATGGCATTAAGGCTAACGGCGAAGTTGATTTTGCGGCGGTAATGAGCCGCGTGCATAACATTATTAAAACTATCGAGCCTCATGATTCTGTCGAGCGTTACACCAGTTTAGGTGTCGATTGTGAGCAAGGCGAAGCTAAAATAATCTCGCCGTGGGAAGTTGAAATTAATGGCCGTACTATCAGCGCGCCAAATATTATATTAGCTAGTGGCGCAGGCCCTTTAGTGCCTCCGTTCCCTGGTTTAGATCAGGTCGACTACGCCACCTCAGACAACGTATGGGAGCTAACAGAGCTGCCGAAACGCCTGCTAGTCCTAGGTGGCGGTCCTATTGGTTGTGAGCTGGCACAAAGCTTCTCTCGTTTAGGCGCGAAGGTAACCCAGTTAGATATGGCGCCGCGAATACTGCCTCGTGAAGATGAAGAAATATCTGCTCTCATGGCCGAGAGATTTGAAGCAGAAGGCATCAAAGTATTAATTAATCACAAAACTACAGGTTTTAAAAACACCAATGGTGAAAACTGGTGCCTGGCAGAAAGTGACGGCAAAAATATTCAAATCAAATTTGACTTAGTATTAATTGCCATTGGCCGTAAAGCTAATGTAACCAATATGGGTTTAGAGGAGTTAAACGTTGAGTTAAACCCTCAGGGTACGGTAGCTGTTGATGAATATGGACGCACTAGCATACCGACCATTTATGCTTGTGGTGATGTAGCCGGACCCTATCAGTTTACCCATATGGCATCGCACCAAGCATGGTTTGCCACGGTTAACTCTTTGTTTGGTAAATTCAAAAAATTTAAAATTGACTACTCTGTTGTGCCTTGGGCGACATTTACCGATCCAGAAGTTGCCAGAGTCGGGTTAAACGAAGCCGACGCTAAAGAGCAAGGCATTGCGGTTGAAGTCACTCGCTACGACTTAGCTGAACACGACCGGGCCATTGCTGACGGAGAAACTATTGGTTTTGTTAAAGTGCTAACCCCTCCTGGCAAAGATAAAATTTTAGGTGCAACTATTTTAGGTGCTCACGGCGGCGAGCTAATTGGTGAGTTTGTACTGGCAATGAAGCACGGCTTAGGCCTTGGTAAAATTATGGGTACCATCCATATTTATCCAACTATGTTAGAGGCTAATAAGTTTGCTGCCGCTAATTGGCGCAAGGCCCGCAAGCCAGAAGGCTTATTAAATTGGGTGCAAAAATATCACAACTGGCGCCGTTCATAAGCCTTCACTTCTAAGAGAGTTGCAATGTTAGTTTCCAGCGAATTAACTAATCATGTGATGACGATTACCGTGCATCGCTTTGAACGTCGCAATGCAGTAGACAGACCAACAGCTGCTGCAATCGCTGTGGCCATGCGCGAGTTTGACGCTAACCACGATGCTTATGTAGCAGTCCTGTATGGAGAGCAAACCTTTTGCGCTGGCGCAGATCTTAAAGCGGCGGCAGAAATGCAAGGAAGAGAAAACAAGCTAAGCTCAGATGGCGACGGGCCAATGGGCCCAACCCGAATGAAATTAACCAAGCCCGTTATAGCTGCAATAGAAGGCTATGCCGTAGCGGGTGGCCTAGAGGTAGCCATTTGGTGTGACTTACGCGTAGCTGCAGAGGATGCCGTGCTAGGCGTATTTTGCCGCCGCTTTGGTGTGCCGCTAGTCGACGGCGGTACGGTAAGGTTGCCGCGCTTAATTGGGCAAAGTCGCGCTATGGATTTAATTTTAACTGGCCGTCCAGTTGGCGCTGCTGAGGCCTTTCAAATAGGTTTAGTAAACCGCGTTGTACCCAAAGGGCAGGCGTTGGAAAAAGCCCAAGAGTTAGCCGCAAGTCTATGTGAATTCCCCCAAGCTTGTATGCGCAGCGACCGTCTAAGTGCAATGGAACAGTTTGACCATGCGTTTGATGCAGCTATGGAACAAGAATTTGAAAAAGGCTTGGCAGTGGTTAACAGTGGAGAGACTCAAACTGGCGCAAAGTTGTTTAGTGCGGGCAGTGGGCGACATGGAAAACCGACCCAATAGCTAGGTAAATGTGTGGGTGATAAACATCCCTTGTGTTAACCAAACAGCGGGTCTATTCTGATTATGCGCGATATTTTTGTGCGTAGAAGTTTTAAAAATATAACATAGCTATGAGTCCATCACTTACTGGTCGGCAAATACGCAGAACTAGCATGGATAAAAGCTAGGAGGATATATGTCATCGGTAACACTGCGTGAAGCTTTAATTGAAAAAATAAGCGGCTTGGCTAAGCAGCGTTTAAAGCCCGCAGTGCTGGCAGTCTATCAGCAGTTCTTACCTCAAGTTATTCACCCCCACCCTGAAGAAACATTGCTTGATTGGTCAGCGCAGGAGCTACACGGCGTTTTTTTTGGGCTATTTCAATTTGCGCAGCATCGAACCCACGGTGAGGCAGGGGTAAGTGTTGTTAATCCGTCGGTGCAAGCAGATGGCTGGAGCTGTCGTCATTCTGTGGTGTATTTTGCGCAGCGAGATATGCCTTTCTTAGTCGATTCTATTCGCATGGCATTAAACCGCCTGCAATTGGATATTCATCAGTTTGAGAGCAACCAAGTATGGTTAACTCGTGACGCCAAAGGTGGTCTTAAGAGTTTTTGTGGCCCAGATACAAATAGTGCGACTAAGGAGGACCTTGGTTTTGTGCTGGTTACCACTAATCGTAATCCCAAACAGCAGCAAAACATTCAAGCCGAGCTGCATTCAGTACTGACAGATGTCAATTTGGTGGTTGACGATTTCTCAGTGATGCTGGACGTGATGGATACAATTATTGGTGAATTAGAACATGTTCATCAGAGCTATCCAGACAGTAAGATAGATCCTGAAGAAATTCTATTTCTGCGCTGGCTGCGTAATAACAATTTCACCTTTCTTGGTTATGGATGTTTTCAGTTAGCGCATGAAGACAACGAGGTCACTATTGGCGAGCTGGATGATCAACTGTTAGGTTTGATGCGACACCGTGAACTATTGTCACGGATTAAACTATCTAAGTTGAGCAAAGGCTTTGGTTCAATGTATGAATCGGATGTAAATATTGCTTTTACTAAATCTTCTGTTCGTTCTACTGTGCATCGCCCAGTCTATTCCGACTACGTTATTATCAAACGCTACTCCGATACAGGAGTCGTTATTGGTGAGCATCGCTTCTTAGGGCTCTACACATCGATGCTTTATCATACTAGCACCGACTTGATCCCCTTGGTGCGAGGTAAGCGGGAGTGGTTAATCGAGCATTCACAGCTAGATGTTCAAGGTCATACGGGGAAAACTTTTAATGCAATTATTGAAAGTCATCCTAGAGACGATCTTATTCAAAGTTCGTGCGATGAGCTGTTAGCGACCTTACTAGGTGTTTGGAAAAGTTATGAGCGGCGCTCGGTGTGACTGTTTTTGCGCACCGATCCATTTGAGAAATTTGTTAGTTGCTTGGTATTTCTACCTCGTGACGTTATGCGCACTGAGCTGCGTGAAAGTATTGAAGTTTTGTTGACTAACGCTTTGGGTGGCGAACTTAGCGAATATGAAACTCATTTTTTGCCAGACTCAAGGCTTGCGCATATTCGCTATGTTTTTCGGATAAAAAAAGATGTTACACGCGCTTTAGATTATGCACTATTACAGCGAAAAATTACTGAGTTGGCCACAGACTGGGAGGAAAGCTTTGCTGACCTTATTCATGCCCAATGGGGCGATGAAGAGGCCGTCGCGTTAGAGAAAATGCATGAAGGGGCGTTTAGTAAGGCTTATCAAAATAGTCATTCGCCCCAGCTCGCTATCAGCGATTTAGGGTATTACCACCCCTTGCAAGACCGGCAGCATATCGCCATGAATTTTTTTCGTCGCGCAGACGCTGAACGTGACGTATTGCAATTAAAGCTCTATCGGCGGCATGAGCCAATTGAATTGTCAGATATGATTCCAAAACTAGAGAATTTGGGGTTTAGAGTATTAGTTGAGCATCCATATCAAATTTCTCCAGTCGGTGCTGACCAAGTATGGATGTTGGAATTTACCCTACGTTTCTCTCTTAATGAAGATGGCGCATTAGATGTTGCCTCGGTAAGCCATTTGTTTGAAAACGCGTTTATGGCGGTATGGGAAGAGCGAGCTGAAAACGACACCTTTAACCGACTAGTATTAGGCGCGCGTTTAGAATGGAGTTCGGTAGCGTTATTGCGAACCATCGCTCACTACCTTAAACAGTTAGGTAGCTTTGTAAGTACAGCTTTTGTTGCCGACGTACTGGTTAAGCATTCAGATACGGCGCGTAATTTAATTGCCTTATTTCGTAGTCGGTTTGATCCTCGTTTAGCCGCGCGGGAAGAACAACATGGAGAGCGTGAAGCGCGGCTAATAGAAAAAATTAGCGAAGCACGTGATGGCATTAGCAATCTCAATGAAGATCAAATTATTAAGCAGTATTTGGATGTTATTTTGGCGACTATTAGGACCAATTATTTTGCCATAGACGAGAGTAAGGCATTGGTGCCAATTGCGTTGAAAATTAAAACCTCAGAATTACCTTTTGCGCCAAAGCCTAGGCCAATGTTCGAGATCTACCTTTACTCTACCCGTCTAGAGGGAGTGCACTTGCGCGGCGGCACTGTGGCGCGCGGTGGCCTACGTTGGTCAGATCGATATGAAGATTACCGCACTGAAGTGCTCGGTTTAGTGAAGGCGCAGCAAGTAAAAAATGCAGTGATTGTGCCGACGGGTGCCAAAGGCGGGTTTGTTGCCAAGCGTGCCGCACAGTTAAGCGAGCGCAGTGAATATTTGGCCGAAGGGGTAGCCTGTTATAAAGAATATATTGCCGCCTTACTAAGCCTTGCCGACAACCGAGTGCAGGGCGAAGTTACTAGCCCGGAAAATGTGGTTTGCTTAGATGGTGAAGATCCCTACCTAGTGGTTGCAGCCGACAAAGGTACCGCCACCTTTTCTGATATAGCTAACGAAATTGCCCAGCGAGAAGGATTTTGGTTAGGCGATGCATTTGCTTCTGGCGGTAGTAATGGATACGACCACAAAGCAATGGGTATAACTGCACGCGGTGCATGGGTTGCGGTGCAGCGCCATTTTCGTGAACTCAGTATTAACATTCAAGAGCAAGAGTTTGCTGTAATTGGCATTGGCGATATGGCGGGTGATGTTTTTGGTAATGGTATGTTGTTGTCAAAAACTATTCGTCTAGTGGCGGCATTTAACCACAAGCATATTTTCATCGATCCGGATCCAGACGCAGCAAAAAGCTGGGCTGAACGTTCGCGCTTATTTGCCGACATTGCTGGTTGGGAAGCTTACAACCTGGGTATCGTCTCCAAAGGTGGCGGTTTGTTTGAGCGCGGTGCAAAAAGTATCAGCATTAGCCCGCAAATGGCCAAATGTTTTGATATTAAGGAAACCGAACTCACTCCAACAGAGCTTATCCACCGTTTGTTAAAAGCGCCGGTTGATCTTATCTGGAATGGCGGGATTGGTACTTACGTGCGTGCCACTGCGGAGTCTAATGAGCAAGTCGGCGACAAAGCAAATGATCAGACTCGCGTTACTGGTTGTCAATTGCGGTGTAAGGTTTTTGGTGAAGGAGGCAACTTGGGTATGACTCAACGTGGCAGAGTTGAGTTTTGTTTGGCTGGAGGCATTTGTAATAGCGACTTTGTCGATAATGCTGCTGGAGTGGATTGTTCTGACCATGAGGTGAATATAAAGATATTGCTAAACGAAATTGTTGCCGCCGATGATTTAACTAAAAAACAGCGTAATAAATTGCTGGTGTTGATGACAGATCAAGTTTCCACGCAGGTATTAAAAAATAATTATCGGCAAACCTTGTCGATTAGTTTAGCAGTGGCACGCTTGGAGTCTAGCGACCATAACTACCTGCGGTTTATGAATGAGCTTGAAGCGGCGGGAAAACTAGATCCGGCACTAGAATATTTACCTGATATTAAAGCCCTACAAGAGCGTGGGCGTGATCAAAAATCTTGGGTTCGGCCAGAGATTTCGGTACTGATCTCATATGCAAAAATTGAGTTACAAGAAACTTTGTCGGCAGCAAATTTTGGTATTGAAGCAGAATTTGACGTTGTTATTAGCGAGTATTTTCCTACTCAGCTAGCGGAGCAATTTAGAGACGCAGTATTAAATCATCGCCTGCGTAAAGAAATTGTTTCCATGCGTGTTGCCAACGATCTAGTAGACCGAATGGGTTTGCTTTTTGTCTATGGGTTAATAGAGACGATCGGTGCCAGCGTGGCAGACGTGGCCAAGGCTTACTTAATTGCATTAAAAGTATTAGATCTAGACAGGATATGGGTAGAGCTGGAATTGCTGGACAATGAGGTCGATAGCGCTGTTCAGTATCGATCATTTTTACAGTTAATGAGATTAGGTAATCGTGTGACTCGTTCTATCCTGCGCTATAACTTAGCTCATCAGAACGAGCCACTCCCTGTTTTATTGACCCAGACGATAAAACCTACTATCGACAAATTACCAAGTTTACAGCCAGCAGCGTGGGCCGCCGAGCAAAAAGTGTCTGAAAGCGAATTGGAGGAGCATGGGATACCGCAATCTACGGCACAATATATTTGTAATCTAGACGCTATTTTTATCCTCGCAGGATTTGCATCAGTAGCTATAGATGCTAAGCGAGATATTGAATTTGTCGCGGAGGTGGGGTTTAACGTTTGCGCTATTTTGGGCCTAGAGCGGTTGATGCGCCGAGTAGGGCTAATCATTCCGGGTAATTTTTGGCAAGAATCTGCCCGCCATGCGCATTTAGATAGTTTAGAAAGCTACACTAGAAAAATAACCAGCAATGTATTGGCAATGGCTACGGCTGACACAAGCGATGCGCCGGAGTTAGTTGCTAGTTGGCAGCATGAAAATGAGCGAGAGATTATCCGTTTTGCCGAGTTAGTTGAGAATGTTGAGCGGGAAGATATTGATGAACTGTCGGTATTTACCGTTATTTTTCGTGAGTTAGATAAGTTCTAAAACCATTAAATAGTACTTTCGGATTCTGCCATTTGAAGTTCCTCTTCAAGCGTTAGCCACTGCTCTTCTGTATTGGTCATGGTTTTTTGTTGCTGTGCTTGGATCAACAGTAGCTTTTTAAGTTTGTCGCTGTTTTCGTTGAGATACATATCACTGTCGGCCAATTGCTGTTCTATATTGGCTATAGTTGTTTCTAGCGCTGACATCTGTTTTTCTAGCTTTCTGATTTCGTTGCGTAGCGGTTGTAGCTTTTTACGTTGCTCGGCTGAGTGTTTACGCTTGTTCTTTTTATCATCTATTTTTTCACGACTGCTGGGTTTTCCCGCATCAGTAGGAGTGTTTAGTTGGGTCTGGTAGTCCTCAATGCTGCCATTAAAGTCTAGCGCCTTGCCGTGGTTAACTACAATAAATTGATCGACCGTGTTCTTCAGCAAATGACGGTCATGTGATACGACAATCACCGCACCTTCGTAGGTTTGCAAAGCAACGGTTAATGCGTGGCGCATTTCTAAATCTAAATGGTTAGTTGGCTCATCCAAAATTAATAGATTGGGTTGTTGCCAAGCAATCATCGCTAGGGCTAGACGTGCTTGTTCGCCGCCCGAAAAATTTTCGATAGTATTTAGTGCTTGATCATTATCAAAACCAAAGCTACCAATAAAGGTTCTAATTTCTTGCTCGGTTGCAGCCTCGTTTAAACGTTGTAGATGTAAGTATGGACTGGCATCTTCGTCCAAGGTTTCTAGTTGATGTTGAGTAAAATAGCCAGTGCGTAAATGCTCGCCACAAACACGTTCACCGCTTAATGGCGGCAGTATTCCTGCAAGGGTTTTTAGCAGGGTAGATTTACCTGCACCGTTTGGGCCTAGAATACCAAAGCGGTCGCCGGGTCGAATACTGATATCGACTTTAGTAACAATGGCAGTATCTGGGTTATAACCAAGATTGGCATGAGATAAATTTAGCAGTGGGTCGGATAATCTTGGCCAGCAAGGCAGGCGAAAGTTGAATGGAGAATCTACATGAGCTGCTTCAATTTTTTCTAGACGCTCCAATTCCTTTAATCGGCTTTGGGCTTGTTTTGCTTTGGTAGCCTTGGCTCTAAAGCGTCTAACAAACGCGTCAATCTCACTAATACGCTGTTGTTGTTTTTCAAACATGGCTTGATGCTGGGACAGGCGCTCAGCTTTTTGCTGCTCGGCGCTGGAGTAGTTACCTTTATAAATAACCAAAGTGCCACGTTCGAACTGTAAAGTGCGCTGGGTAGTGGCGTCTAAAAAGTCTCTGTCATGAGAGATAACCAACATAGTGCCTTCATAGCGCTGCAGCCACTGCTCAAGCCAGCCAACGGTGTCTAGGTCTAAATGGTTGGTTGGCTCATCAAGTAGCATTAAGTCTGACGGGCACATTAAGGTGCGTGCCAAATTAAGCCTTATGCGCCAGCCGCCAGAAAAGTCGGCAACTGGGCGAGTATGGTCGGCCTGGGCAAAGCCTAAACCTGACAATAACTGCGCTGCTTTTACCGGGGCAAGATAACCATCATGAGCGTCTAACTCGGCATGGAGTATCGCCAAGGCGTCATTGTCGCTATTTCTTTCAGCGCTAGCTAAGGCAGTTTCTAGCTCACGCAGTTTTTCGTCGCCATCCATCACAAAGTCGATAGCAGCGCGGCTAGTAGCGCTAACTTCTTGGCTCATATGGGCAATGCGCCAGTTTTGCGGAATACCTAAGTCACCGCTATCAGTGCCGAATTCTTTACGTAATAAGGCAAATAAACTAGATTTACCGCTGCCATTATTACCAACCACGCCAATGCTGTCCCCCGGATGAATGGTGAAATTGGCGTCTTTAAATAGTTCTCGTAGACCGCGGCGTAGAGATACTTTGTTGAATCGAATCATGGGGCGCGATTGTAGCAGGGCTAGAGCATAGCTGGATTTTATTTTTTACTTTAGGGCATAATGAAAACCAATATTTTAACAGGTGTTTGTGTGCCCCAATTAGATAATCCTTTCTGGCAGTTTAGTCTCGGCTTTTATGCTCAGCCAAATGTGGCTGGACAATGTTTAAACTTACAAAATGAGCTTGCCTTAGATGTGAATCTATTGCTGCTATGTATCTGGCAGGGCAGTGAAGGAAAATTACTAAGCAGGGAATTTTTTATCCAATTATTGTCTGATACCCACGTAGAACAGCTAAGAACAGACGCTATTTTGCCGCTCCGTAAAACCAGAACAGCGTTAAAATATGATGGTAGCGCTGAAGCTGGTTTTTTAGCGAAGCAAACATTGGCCTTAGAAATATTGGCGGAACAATATGAGCAAGCTGAAATCTATGGCTTTGCCAATAGGTTTAGTGCGGAAAGTGTGGGTAATGTCGTCGCTACAGTGAAAAATTTGTGTATTTATTTGCAGTTCAACGGTTTAAAACAGCCTAAATGGCACAATATCGGTATATTGTTAGCCTCTGCATTACCCTTAAGTGATGAAACTTGGTTAGTGGACGTATTAAGGCGAGAAGCTAATGACTTATAGTCTGATGCGGATGGCCTGAATGAAAGAAAATTCTATAAATAGGAAATATTATGAGTAAGTTAAACAAAGTTGCGGTGGTTGGTTTATCCGCATTAGTCCTTTTTGGTTGTAACGAGAAAGCCGCCGAGGCTCCAGTTGTTGCTTTAGATAATGACGAGCAAAAGTTGTCTTATAGCATGGGTCGTACCATTGCGGAGCAACTTGTGAATGGCGGCTTTGACGTTGATATAGTCGCGCTTAAAGCGGGTATAGATGATGCTCATAGCGGCGCAGCTAGCAAAGTTAGCGAAGCGGATTTTAATGCATCGCGTGACAATATGATTAAAAAGCTTGAGGCCGCACATGAGGCAGAGCAGGCTGGCTTGAGTGACGCTAATGCTGAAGCAGGCGCTAAGTATCTTGCTGATAACGCAACAGCAGAAGGCGTAGTGACAACGACAAGTGGCCTGCAGTATAAAGTTATTACTAAAGGCGAGGGTGATATGCCTGGTGCGAGTGACAGCGTAACTGTTCATTACCGCGGTACTTTAGTTGATGGCACTGAGTTTGATAGCTCTTATTCCCGCAACGAGCCTGCGACATTCCCGGTTAATGCAGTGATTCCTGGTTGGACTGAAGCTTTACAGTTAATGTCAGTTGGTTCTAAGTGGGAGTTAGCGATTCCATCTACCTTGGCTTATGGCCCTGCGGCGACTGGCGCAATTGGTCCAGATTCAGTGTTGTTATTTGAAGTGGAGTTGCTGTCTATTGCGCAGCAATAAGACGGTTTAGCAAGAATAAAAAGTCCAGCAAATGCTGGACTTTTTATTAGCCGTAGATTTCCGCTACAGAGAACAGTTTATTCAGGTTTGTGGCTGTTGTGCAGTTGCTCGATCAGTGAGTCTTCTAATTCGGCGCGGATAGCTAATTGCTTTCCTAGTTCAGTGACATCAAAGTTAAACTCGTTAAGTTGACTCTCCCAATGTTGCTGACCGGAATACTTGTCATAAAAGTCTAATGCCACTTGGGTGGTTTCGTGAATTTTTGGGTAGAGAATGTCCACCAGTTTCATGTTGCTGTCTTTAAATGAGCGTGCTTCGCCCAACAGTTTGTCGTATATTTCAAAATGCCCAGCGCTAACGAAGTCCAGCAACACTTGCATAAATTCGGAGACCTCTTCCCATTCGGGAGTAGGGTTTTGATAGTCGCTGAGCTGGCAGTATAGTTCTAGAGTTTGCTTACGCCCATCTAGCCAGCCTTTCAGCATGGCATCAATGTTATGCCATAATCCTTCTTGGTTAGAGCTTTGCTTTACCATTAGTTTCTCTGTTAGTTAAAGTAGTCGGTTAAGCATACTAAAAAATATACGCCGGTTGTAAAGCCTATGCAATTTAGCATTTCGGCTTAATTTCTTCGTAGTAGCTGCCAAATACTGATTGCTGCCAGGGTAGTAAAGGCCACTAGTGTCCAGCCAGGAATACTAATACCCATAAATGTCCACACTATCTCGGCGCAATTACCGTCGCCTTTGAGCATTATCTCTAAGGCTTGCATCAAAGGGAAGTTGTCTAGCATATAGCCTAAGCCTGGACCACAAGCTGGTGCCTGCTCTGGTGGTAGGCTTTGTAGATACAATTGTCGCATAGAAAATCCGCCACCAGTAACGCTGGTTAGTAAGCTGAATGCGCTATAAAATTTATAATGTCGATCTAGGCTGGCATGAATAAATGCAACTAAAGCTATCGTACCGGTTGCTATCACAAAAATACGTTGAGTTATGCATAGCGGGCAAGGCTCCAGACCCATTTGGTATTGCATGTAATAAGCAACAGCCATAGCCATGGCGCAGCCAATAAAAATAAGTAGATTGGTATTTTTTGCTGTTGGCAACATGGTCTTCCTATTGGTCAAGTAATTGGTGCTTTTGCTGTTGGCTATAGCTTAGCAGTTGTTGATAAAAACTATGAAATATTTCTCCAAGTTCGTCACTGCGAGTCCAAAAGTTGTGACTAAGTTCAGTCAACGGATTAGCTTTGCTAAGACGATTGCCAATACTATTAAGCGTTTTTTCTATAGTCGTTCGATTTTTATAAGCGCACAGCAGATCATATTGTTGCAACCGTAGGCTAAATGCTTTGGCGTTAGTGGGGAGTAAATGCTGATGATCGTTTAAAATTTGATAAATATTAGCTGAATAATCTTCTAACGGACGCTGGTCATATTGCGGCCAGTTGTTGCTTAAAAAATAGTCACATAGCATATCAAAAATAATCCCGTTATAGCGTCTGAACTCTGCTGGGAAGATTTTGATTACTGTTTGTTGCACCGAATGAGTATCACTAAATTGATCAATGCGACGGTGCAAAATAATGCCGTTTAAAAGCTCAGCTGAATATTGTTTAGCTATAGAGCCTTTAACATAATCACCTAGCAGCGCGCCAACAATAAAGCCTGGGTCGTTGCCAGCCAGATGGAAATGGGCCAGATAATTCATCAGTCGCGGTTATATTGCCGATAATAACTGGCTAAAAAATTATCAAAGTCTTCATTGTCATTAGCCTCTATATCTTTCTGCTGCCGCCAAGATAATGCTGCTTCGGCAATAAACTGCTGCTGCACAGCCTCGTCTAGAGGGCGAGAATTAAAGTAATTGGCATGATTTCCAGCTTGTTCCATAGAGAACTGATAGAAGCTTATTTTATCTGCTATCAAGGTATTAAGGATCTGCTCAGATGGGGTTAAGCTGCTATCAACAACTTTTTGCTGTTGAATATTTAAGGCACTATTATGTGCATTGTTATCAAAGGTGGCGTCGAGTAAATCTGCTACTGGTTGCATGCTCAATAAAATATCCGCGGCCCACTGCCGGAGATTAATTTTACCACTAGGCGCAGATAGTTCTAACTCTGGATCACGCCCTTGAGTAACAGTAATAGCAAGATTTTCTTTATTATTGAGACATTCTGCTTGGTCAAATAGTGGGCTGGAATCTAGCAGGCAGAAGGTTAAGAATGTATCTAAAAAGCGCATCTGAGTTTTGTCTAAACCTAAGGGTAGGTAAGGGTTTAAATCCAGCGCGCGCACTTCTATGTATTCAATGCCGCGGTCAAGTAATGCGTTAAGCGCTGCTTCTCCGCTAGCAATTGTGCGCTTAGGACGAATAGTGCTGTAAAACTCGTTCTCAATTTGCAACAGCGCGGTATTAAGTTGTTTGTAGTTGCCATTAGCGTCTTTTAAACCGATGGCTTGGTAATCGGGGTGCGGGGCGGTAATAGCCTCATGCAAAGACTCTATGTAGGTTGATAAGTGATTGTAACAAACTAATAAATCTTCCTGTGCATCGCTTTGATAGCCTAAGTCACCCATGCGCAGTGACGTTGCATAAGGCTCATACAATGTCCCTTCATGCAGTGTTTGCAGGTTATGTTTTTTGCCTTGCAAAAATGTTTGGCATAAAGCTGGTGATGCGCCAAATAAATATAGCAATAGCCAGCTGTAGCGGTGAAAATTTCGAATTAATGCAAAGTAAGATTCAGTTTTGAAATCTTGTAAGCTAGTGCTAGATTTTTGTTCTTGATACCAGTATTCCCAAAAGCTATCAGACATAGAAAAGTTGTAATGAATGCCAGCAATAGTTTGCATGCCGCGGCCATAGCGGTTGCCTAACCCTTCGCGGTAAACCGTTTTCATTTTTGCAATATTAGATGTGCCGTAATCCGCCAGACGAATGTCACTATCTTTGGGCAATATGCAGGGCATGCTAGACGTCCACAATAGCTCGCCATTTATTTGCGAATAGGTAAAACGATGAACGTCATCAAGGTGGGCAAGTGCTGCTTCAGGTGTGGTGAGCGCAGGCGTGATGAATTCCAATAAAGCTTCTGAATAGTCAGTGGTAATAGAAGGGCTGGTAAGTTTCGAGCCCAAGCCTTGGGCGTGGTCAGCTTGTGATAAGCGCCCTTTTTGGTCTACACGCAGACTTTCTTTTTCAATGCC
Organism: Pseudomonadales bacterium; assembly: GCA_046710535.1. Taxonomy (GTDB): domain Bacteria; phylum Pseudomonadota; class Gammaproteobacteria; order Pseudomonadales; family CAWVSB01; genus CAWVSB01. The sequence goes on along the minus strand of JBKEHH010000005.1, from coordinate 70,175 downwards.
GCGTCGAATTCCTTTTAGCTTACCAATATTTTTCGGCTCGCTTAGTTTGGCTAATCGCTGCTGGAGGTTATCTAACAAAATTTAGTCCTTCAAAGTAACTGGTCAGTTGGGCTTTTGTGCCAAAGATGTAACGCACCGCTCAGTGTATAGATTGTGTGAGTGTAATCACAGTCTGTTATCTATGGTTGGCACTTAATAGCTAGGCCGTTTTTATCTGCTAAAATCAACGTTTGCTGAGGGCTCTGCTTGGTTTGTAACAAAGCAAAGCCGTTTAAGCAGGTAAGGGTCGTGTCAGGTTGGTCGCTGAGTAACGATGAGGTGCTATCTTTGGTCGCACTAATACTGGTGAACTTCAGCTCATTACTACTGCTTACTACCGTGGTTGGCAATAATAGGTAGCCTGAAACTTTGAGCACCAACACGGTAATAGTTGCGCTAATACTGGCAACAACGATTAACTGACGAATGTGATACGGTCTCATGACCGGCTCCTATTTAATCGTTGCTATTGTAAGCTACCACCATGATTAATATAAGGCGAAAATTACTCATTCGATGATGGAACGTTGGCCGCTCTAGAAGACTGTTTAGCTATTATTAGGCGCTGTTATAGAGTCGACAGTCTTACCCTTTACCCATTAAAAGTGTGTTGAGAAAATAGTGGATCCCAAGTGGCTGCAGTGACACTGAATCTATGGTTAAGCTAGGCACCTATAGATTGCGCTTTTTCATTTCGATGACAAAATCAATAAGTATTTTATCTTGTGGTTTTTACCTGGTTTTTACCTGGTTTTTACCTGGTTTTTTCTTCGTTTTTTTTGAATACAGTCTGTTGTATTTTATTTTCACTAGCGCTTTTTGAAAGCTAAGAATAGTGGCGGGCCTGATAATAACCGCTACCTTGGGCAGGCGCTTTTCATCGATAAAATGGGCCAATAAGCCAATGAGGAAGCGGTCAGAAGTCCTGAGTTTTGGTGCCCTGGCCCTTCCCCGGTTCATGACGATGAGTTGTTGTTTCATAATCATAGTTTCAGTCATCACAACCTTCATACAGCTTGGTTTGAGTAGCGGACAAGGGAAACAATCAAATGAATAAGCAATTCCATTTCCTCTTTCATGCGACAACTCTAGATAGATTCGCTACTAAATCAAGTAACGATAAGCTACTGCTTAAGGGGGAATTAGCAATACCCACCGTATAGCCAAGTATGTCGATGGTTCGCCTCTGTACATCTAACGACAACGCCCATAGTATGAATTCTTACCTTTACAGCGGAGTAGACGATGACTGATCAAGCGCCAAAATTTTCCTGGGGCCATATTAATATTAATGTTAGCAATCTAGAACGATCAATTGCATTCTATCAAAAGCTGGGGTTTCAGCAGTTTATTTCGGCCATTCCATATCTTGGCTTAGCAGCGCAAGCGCAACCCGCGACGTTGCTACAATCCAGTGCCCGCGCTCTTGGCGTGGCGGAAAATACCCGTGGGCGCGCCTGCATTATGCAGTTGGGTGATGGGTTCCCTAAATTGGATATCACTGAATTTGATGCGAACCAGCAAAGACCGCCGTTAACGAATACAGATCTTGGGTTGGTGCGGGTTTGCCTGATCAGTGAAAACCTCAAGCAGGACTACGACAATTTAACGGCACTGGGCGTTGAGTTTATCTCTCCCCCGCTTAGAGATGATGGTGGTCTGGCCGATGTTGCGGTTTGTCGTGACCCGGATGGCACCCTAATTGAATTATTACAAGTTTATTTGGAAAACTGGGACCTTTGACGGCTCTGTCGCAAAACCAGCTCTGCTGGCGGCTGGATTGGTCCGATGTGATGGTCTCTTTCTTCCTATATCCGGCATCACAGTGTGTGCCATTATTATGTTTACAACTCTCCCGTCACTTTAGTTTTCGGTAAAATATGCCTGGGCTTTTCGGCGGTAACCATTTCACCCCGGCAGCCTTTGGGGCAAGCTACCACTTAACGTAACTCGACAATGATCTCATAGACCGGCGGGATATAATTGAGACGCTCATGGCGCTGGTGATTAATCATGGCCTTTTGACAGCCGCATTGACAGGTTTTGTCGTGTTCTTTAACGGCTGTCACCACTTCCGTTCTAGGCAGGTGATCGGCAGTGTAGGTGTTTGCTCGGATAGGGTTTCTTACATCCCTTATAGTTAATAGCTTTCAGCTCTGTAAAATTAACTCCGTAGAGTAATAATAATTTTGGAGTTGTACGATGACCACTTATAACGTGACACCGCTGATGCCTTCTCGCATCATTAAAAATGAGCTAGACAGAATGGCTGCCAATGCTGGTGTTGACGACATCAAAACAATGGCAGTGCTAGCCGGGCTTAAATTGTGTTTCCCGTTTTATAGTGGTGACACCTTGAAGCAAGTTGGTGCAAAGTTAGCCAGATTAGATGATGTTGAACGTAAGAATATCTCTAAGAAAATTCACCCAGTGATCTGTGCAATGAAATTACAAATGCAGAAGTTTGATCATGGCAGTCAGCAATTCTTAGCAGAAAACCCACACCCATCCGGCGTAGCTGGATTTACAGTGTTGTTGACGCAAGCAGGGTCAGAAATTTTCTCTAGCCAAGCTAATGCCGCTTAGTCGTGTTCTGTCGATGGTTTGAGTAATGGCTGTCAGCAAAGCTAGGTGTCAGCGATAAAAAGTGGTGCTATTCTAGATTGGTAATAACTACTATAAAAATAAATGCTAACAAAGCATTGGAGATATAAATGGATAACAAGCTGGTTTTAATTGTTCTGTCGCTATTGATTCCACCGGTAGCGGTGTTTTTGAAAAAAGGCGCAGGAAAAGATTAAATCATCAACGTTGTGTTTTCTTTTTTGGGTGCCAGCGATCATACCCTCGCTATGGCTAACCATGTGCTAAGCTTGGCACACACAAAAAGCAGGCTTTAAGCCTGTTTTTGTGTGTGTTATTGATCAGCGACTTAGCAAGTCTCTGGCAATAGCTGTAATTTGAATTTCATCAGTGCCGCCATAAATTTGTAAAATTTTGGCATCTCTTGCTAGTTGTTCTACGCGATATTCTGCCATGTAACCGTTACCACCATGAATTTGCACAGCTTCCATTGCCACTTCAACGGCGGCTTGCGCGGCATATAGTTTCATTGCAGATGCTTCAGCAAGTGTGGGTCTGCGGTTAAAGCTAATTAGCTCTATATATCTAAATACCAAGTTTTGCAGGTTAGCTCTAGCGACTTCCATTTTAGCTAGCTTTAGCTGAATAAGCTGGAATTGGCCGATACTCTTGCCAAACTGAATGCGCTCATTAGCGTACTTAACGCTAAGCTCTAAACATTTCTCGACAATACCTAAAGCCATTGCAGCAACCCCTGCGCGCTCGGCAGAGAATGTGTCCTTAGCACCAGACCGACCACTTCCGTCTTCTGTTTCACCCACTAAGCGTTCAGGCCCAACTTTTACATCTTGCAAAAACAGCTCACCAGTCGGCGATGAATGAATTCCCATTTTGTTAAAAGGCTTACTTTGAACCAATCCTTCCATACCGGTATCTAGAATAAAATTCAAAATCTTGCGCTGCTTAGGCTCAACGCCTGGTTCATCTAATTTGCAGATAAAGATAATCGTGTCTGCGTAAGGCCCATTAGTAATATAGGTTTTATTACCGTTAAGTACATAGCCTCCATCATCGGTGCGCTTGGCAGTCGCTTTCATGCCGCCAAATGCATCCGAACCTGAATTAGGTTCAGTAATGGCCCAAGAACCAATTTTCTCAAATGTTAACAATGGCAATGCCCAGCGTTCTTTTTGGGCGATAGTGCCTTTGGACATGATAGTTCCAGCTGCTAGTCCTTGGCTTACTCCTAGTGCGGTAACCATGCCTGGGCAGTAGCGTGATAACTCTATTGTCGGCAGCATTGTCATGGCGGCTTTATCGGCGCGGCGAGTGCGCGCTTCTATGCTGTCGTCATCAGCTTTACTTGGTTTGGTCTCAATGCCAGCTTTTTCCGCTGCAATGGTTTTATTAAAGTTGTCTCTGGCCATTTCGTCCATGCCAAAAGTGGTGACCATTTTACGTAACACGTCATAAGGCGGTGTATCACCATGTTCTAGAGTATCTAAATTCGGTGCAATTTCTTTTTCACAAAAATCTCTCACCGCATCACGAATTAATAGCTGAGTTTCACTCCATTCGATCATTACGAACTGCCTCTAAGGTAAACCTGAATAAATAGAAATTTATAATCGGTCATTATGAATGTAGACACAACCGTTATAGAATTCGTGAACTAAAAATAATGTTGTAGGCGTTAATGTGAAAAAAATAACAATTATTGCTGCGTTAGTTGCTAGTGTACTGAGTACTTACACCGCGGCTGATGAGGCCGTGGCAGTGCGTCTTAGCGAAGATAACTTAGGCCAATATCGAATTGGTGGCAGTGATGCTATCGCCGGAGTCGATGACTGGGTTTTGTCTAACGGTATTTTATGTGCGGCTGTCAGCGATAAAAATCACGACACCGGTTTAACCGGGCAAGGAGGGGTATTAATTGATGTTGGCCACTGTGGGCGCAGCGATGATCAATGGACTTTTAATCATTTGATGATAAACATCGATCAATATCGTGCCTTGCATGCCACTAAAGTATCGGCCGTAAAGGGAGCAGGTTGGGCAGCAGTAATTGTCGAAGCGCAAGCTGATGGTATCAGCGTTGTTACCACCTATACATTGGGTAGTGACGCCAAAGAGTTGGATATAAAATATGTAACCACACGCACTAAAGAAAGTGATGCAGTGCCTTTGCTAGGCGTTTTAACCATGCATGTTCATCGGTCGATAACACCTTTTGTGTTGTCGACAACCCATCCAAGTTATTCGTCAGGCTTTAAGCAAATTAACTTCAGCAGCGATGATCGCTTGTCTGCGGTGGAAGCAATGCTTCCTGCCGATACGATTATTTTTGAGGGCGCTGAGAATCTTAGTCCTAGTATTAGCTATGGCTTACAGCTGACGGCGGCTACTGTGGAAACAGCCGATGGTGAAATATCAGTGTTACCACGGTTTGCCCAAGCCCACTCTGACTATACCTTGCAAGGTGTATTTACCCAGCAGCCATGGTTAGGGGGTGATGATAAATTAGGTTTGTTAGAGTTTGCGCAAACCCAATTTATGGATATTGCTATTGGTGACAAAGTCACCATGGTGAAAAAATTATGGTTGAGTAAGTCTGGTGATGTGGCTGGTATTACCAATCAAATATTCAATGGAGGCACTGTTAGCGGCTCAGTTGATCAGGCCGGAGCTAGGCTATTAATCAGTCGCCTGGACGGCGCGCCGATCACCACAGTAGTCACCGACGCGAAGGGTAATTATTCTGTCAAACTGCCGTTAGGGCTAGATGCCGTTAAGCTTGAGATAAAAACCCAATGGCAAAGCCTGCCAGCCAAAATTGTTGCGATAGATAGTAGCGATGTTGTGGTAGAAAAAATTAATACGACTAAGCCATCGCGTATTGAATTGAGTTCGAGTGAGCCAGTGCGCTTAGTCTTTAAAGGTATTAATGGCACCCCTGATCCTTTGTTTAATAACGACCTTATTGAATTTGCCATGAGCGATGTTTTGGTTGGCAGTAATTTAGCGGTTAACTATGTGTCTTTGTCAGGCCAAGAAAGCGCTGTGCAATCCCTTGCAATCCCTGCGGGTAACTACGAAGTGTATGCTACTCGTGGTTTAGAGTATGGCTTAACGAAAACGAAGATCTCTATTAAAGAAGGTGAAACGGTTAGTTTGATTGCCAAAGAGCCAAAGCGGGAAGTAAATAGTGACGGTTGGTTAAGCAGTGATTTTCATGTTCATTCAGCGCCAAGTTTTGATACCAAAATTTCAGTGAGGCAGCGTCTTAAATCGTTTGTTGCCCAAGGCGGCGACGTGATGATTAGCAGCGAACACAATATAATTTACGACTATGAAAATGATATGGCGGCAGAGAACTTAGGTGGTGATATGGCCGTTTTAGCTGGCACAGAGTTAACCTCGTTAACGCGCACGCCCAAAACGCCTTACAGCTATGGCCACGCCAATGTATTCCCCATGGAGTTTAAAGAAACTCAATATTCTGGCGGTTTACTCAAACATGAAGGTAATCGTATCCGCGAGCTGATTGAATTGTTCGGCAGCGATAGCGAGCAAGTTATTTTGCAGATGAACCATGCAAGAAAAACGGCAGTCAAAGATGATGACTCGTATTATCTAGATCATTTGGTCTATGGCAACAGCTACGATCCGGGTTTGCCATTAATCAGTGATAACAATAAATCGCTGATTGAAAAAGATCCCAAGACGGGTTTACGCGATATCGATATAGATTTGATTGAAGTCGCTAACGGCTCATTTCTAGGTGAATTTTTCAGCAATTATGAAGTGTTACGCCAAGATTGGTTTTCCTTTTTACAGCAAGGTGAAATTATTTTTGCCAGCGCCAATAGTGATAGCCATGGCAACGTAGAGCTAGTGGCAATGCCTCGTAACTATGTGTATGTAGGTGATGACAATATAGCTAATTTTAATCGTGATACCTTTATCAGCGCGATTAGCGACGGGCAAATTTTTGGCAGCTCTGGTCCGCTAATTACTGTCAGTGAACAAGGTGGTGAAATTAAAGTTGCGCAGGCAATAGGCGTATCCAGAATGCTGAGCGGCAGCGATGTAAGTTTACAGGTAAATATTGATGCTGCTTCTTGGGTGCCGGTGGATACCCTTAATATTTATGTCAACGGAGTGCTTGAAGAGACGCGCAGTGCAGTCGCCAATAGCCAGCAGGACTTTGAATTTAACTTCTCCCATGACAGCTTTGTGGTATTTGAGGTTACCGGGCAAGTTAACGAGTTATATAGCCTGATAGCGCCGACGCTAACGCCGATGGCTTTTACTAATCCGGTGTTTATCGATGCAGATAATGATGGCAAATGGAATGCGCGGGGTTTGCCCCAGTTAGCTGTAGAGTAGTGGTGGATTATATAAAAAGGACTCCCTGTGGAGCCCTTTTTATTAGCCTTTCAATATCAGCAATGACCAAGACCATCCAAACGATACAATAAGCGGTGTGAGATATTGCTACTCCTATTGTTTTGTTAGCAGTCTTTTTCTAGCGTAAATAGCGAGCAAACAAACGCAGACTTCATAGCAGCCAATGGTTAAATTGTAAGAGTCTGGCGAGTATATGGTTAGCCCGATTAATCGGGCAATACCTAAACCACCCATTAATACCGCTAATACTTCCAAGCCATGTGGGGCGCTGAGTGCGTCTTTAGCTTTTACCGTTGAATAGAAGCCGATGGCTAATTGCATGCCGCCATACATGGCCATAACTTCAACTGGGCCCGAGGTATAGCCAAGGCTAAAGCCGACTAAATTAGCGGCAGTGGTTGGGTCTACAAAGCACATGGTGCCATAGACGGCGTAGAATAATCCGTTAAATATCAGCAGAACTCTAGCTAGTATCATAGTTTACCTTGGTGTTTTTATCGCTGTTTTGATCGTGTCAATTATTCTTAAGTAAATAGTCGCAAAACTTTTCTAAGTCGGCAAGAGTATTAGACAAATGAATAGAGTGACAATACTTGCCGTAGTCACTCATGATGGAGTCGCCGGTGCCCCAAATATTTTTTCGCTCGGGGTTTAACCAATAAATATTATGACAGCAGCGAGCAATATCTTTGAACACGCTCATCGCCGGGTCACCATTATTGTTGCGAGCATCGCCTAAAATAATAATCGTGCTGTTACGTCTGATTTGTCCTTGAGTAAGCTCGGCAAAATTAATAAATGATCTGCCGTAGTCGGTTACGCCACTGCCCCAACGCTTGTTGGCTTGCTCGGTGGCATCTTTAATGTCTAGCTGCTTATATAGATCGGTGACTTCACCCATAGCACTAGAAAAAACAAAGCTGCGTACTTTCGGCAGAATTTCACTAAGGCTAGCCATAAAGCTAAGTAGCATACCAGAGCTGGCCGCGACTGACCCTGAGATATCGGCAATAACAAAAACCTGCGGCCGATCTTTATGCTTTTTTCGCCATTGTGGAATAAAAGGAGTAGCGTCAAACGCCATGTTGCGACGTAGTGTTGCGCGCACGTCGAGCTTGCCGCGCTGATGAACTATGGCACGACGGCGATATTTTTTATTCAGTCTGCGGGCAATTTTTTGCACCAACTTATGAACACTATCTTGCTCCCTATGGCTGAGCATTCTAATCGGCGTGGTGAGCAGACGTTGCTCGCGCAGCTGCTGAGTTTGCGGCTTGGCATACAAGTAGTATTGGCGATCAATTTGGTCGCGGGCTGCTGCTAACATACGGGCTGATAATTCTTGCGCATCACCTAAGCCACTACTACTACCACCAGCGCCACCAGATCCTTCCTCTAAGCCTTCTTCCATTGCCATAATGGATTGTTGTAGTTGCGGCCAGTCTAGAGCCTCTAGTAAACGGCGGGTGAAAACCCCGCGTTGGGTATAGTAACGAATTTGATCACTGTCTATCGCTTCGCTCGCTTGTTGTATAGCGAGCTGCAAATCATCATCATCGCCTGCCAATAAGTCGTTAAGAATATCTGAGTGTAGATCAGCATTAGCTTCGTTATTTTCAGGAAGAGCTGAACTTTGTTGTTCGTCGTTATTGGTTGAATCATCATTAGCCGCGCTATCTTCGCTGGCAGCTTCAGGCATGTTTGTTGGGTTATTATCGCTACATAAAAAATAGCGTTTAAAACAATCATCTAATAATTCGCGCTCATGTTGGTCGGCGGCGATGACGGTTGCTAACGCTAGGCGCATGCGGTCACGATCGTCGTAACCGACAATGCTGACTGCTTCTAGGGCGGTGCGCGCGTTATTAATACCAACAGGAATTCCCGCGTGGCGCAGCACATCAATAAACCCTAGTAGGACATTGTCCACTTAGATGCCCTTTAATAAACTGTCTAAATCGGCGCGAACGTTGTCAATATCTTCTTGGTGTTTTAAAATAAGATTAAGTGTATTGCTAACAACGTTAGCGTCTAAACTATTAGCATGGAGCAATAATAATGCTCGGCCCCAATCGATAGTTTCGCTAACGGCAGGCTGTTTTTTAAGTTCTAAATCCCGCAGGCGATCGATAAAATTTGCCATCTTCGCACTTAACGCTTGTGACAATTCTGGTACACGGCTGAGCAGAATAATTTGTTCCAGTTCTTTTTCAGGGAACGGGATAAACAAATGTAAACAGCGGCGTTTTAACGCGTCGCTTAGCTCGCGAGTGCTGTTAGAGGTAAGAATTACCAACGGATGATTAGTCGCTACTATAGTACCAATTTCAGGCACAGTGACTTGAAAGTCTGACAATATTTCTAACAACAATGCTTCAAATTCCTCATCGCTTTTATCAATTTCGTCGATCAGCAATACACTGGTTTTTTCACTTTGCAGCGCTTGCAAAAGCGGGCGTGGTTCTAAGAAATCAGGGGAGAAAAAGATATCGTCAACACTTTTTAGTTTTTCCAATGCTTGGTTTAAGTTCGATTCACTGCCCACTATGTCATCGAGTTTTTCTTTTAAAATTTGGGTGTACAGCAGCTGCTTACCATATTTCCATTCATATAACGCTTTGGACTCGTCTAAGCCTTCATAGCATTGCAAGCGTATTAGTTCGGCGGATAGGCTTTGTGCCAGCGCTTTGGCCAACTCTGTTTTGCCAACGCCAGGCGGACCCTCTACTAACAGTGGTTTACCTAGCTGGCAGGCTAAAAACACCGCACTGGCAATTTCTTCACTGGCTATATAGTTTTGTGTTTTTAGTGCTTCTAAAGTCGCATCTATGCTTGATAAGGTGTTGCGGGGCATTGCTGAATCCTTGGTATAAATAATTGCGGGCTAGCTTAACCGCCGGTCGCGTTCATGAAACGGACAATTTGCGGCTCGTTGTCTAAATTAAAATAGTGGCGTTCAGGTTTTATTGTCATGCTGTTAACAATGGCTGTTTTCAGCGCGTCTTTAATATTATTAGCATCACCAGATTGTTGTCTCAATATGGCACGTAAATCTACCGAGTGTTCGTTACCAAGGCAGAGTAACAACTTACCTTCTACGGTTACTCGTACGCGATTGCAATCGCCGCAAAAATTATGGCTATGAGGTGAAATAAAGCCTACCTTTATATCACTATCTGCCATTCGGTAGTATTTAGAAGGGCCGCCGGTTTTATCATCGCTGGCAGTAAGGGTATGTGCTTGCTCGATAGTGTTCTTTAGCTCATCGCTAGATAAATAACTAACTGCGCGGTTGTGTTCGTCGATAACGCCTAAGGGCATTTCTTCAATAAACGAAATATCCAGTTTGTGTTCGCGACAAAAATTAACTAAATCAACCGCTTCGTCGTCGTTACGGCCTTTAAGTAATACTGCATTTATTTTTATTCGCTCAAAGCCTGCGGCTAATGCAGCATCAATACCTTGGCGGACTTTTAGTAAGTCGCCGGTGCGGGTAAGGCTTTTAAAGCGATCAGCCTTTAAGGTATCAAGGCTAATATTAATACGCTTAATGCCAGCCTGTTGTAAGTCTTTTGCCATGGTGGCAAGTTGGGAGCCATTGGTAGTTATAGTTAACTCATCTAGTCCAGTTAAAGCGCCTAGCTTTTGAGTAAGTCGTAAAACACCTTTTCTTATTAATGGCTCACCGCCAGTTAAGCGAATTTTGCTAACCCCTAGTTCGGTAAATACGCGGGCGATAATTTCAATTTCTTCTAAGCTTAAAATTTCTTTGCGTGGCAAAAACGTCATTTCTTCTGCCATGCAGTAAACACAGCGAAAGTCACAGCGGTCGGTAACTGATAGCCGGACATAATTAATATGTCGCCCGAAGCGGTCAATAAGTTTGTTTGGATGTTGGGCTATAGTTTGATTCATTCGATGCTTTTGTTAAGGCTCGGTTGTTTGTGAAGGGCAAAGCTCATAATCTATAGTTTTGCTAATGCCCTATAGTAACAAGGGTGTGCTTTAAGTACAGTTTGCATAGTATAAAAATAGTACAAAAGTAGAGGAATAAAGTTTGAGCGAAAATAAAGGCATGCTGTTGCTGCTGGGACCGGTAGCGGCAGCAATTACCTATGTCGCGTGTATGAGCCCGGGGCTTAGTCACGAGGCGGCAGCAACCGCTGGCGTAACTATTTGGTGTTTACTGTGGTGGGTTAGTGAGGCTGTACCTATTCCTGTAACTTCTATGCTACCCATGGGTTTACTACCATTGCTTGGAGTATTGGACGGCCTGCAGGTAGCGCAAGCCTACGGCTCGCCATTAATTTTGCTGCTACTAGGCGGTTTTATTTTATCTAAGGCGATGGAATACAGTGGGGCGCATTACCGTGTCGCCATGTATATGGTGGGCTTGTTTGGCGCCAGCAGCGGCAAAAGATTAGTGTTTGGTTTTATGGCCGCAGCCGCTATTTTGAGTATGTGGATATCCAATACTGCGACCACGTTAATGCTGCTGCCTGTTGCTATGGCGGTATTAGATAAAGCGAAAGATGATCGTCTAGCCATACCACTATTGCTGGGTATTGCTTATGCCGCATCGGTTGGCGGCATTGGTACGCCGATAGGAACGCCACCTAATTTGATTTTTATGCAGGTATATAAAGACCATACCGGTAGTGAAATAGGCTTTCTTACCTGGATGAGCTGGGCGGTCCCAGTAGTAATATTGCTAGTTCCGGTGATGGCTTTGTGGCTAAGCCGAAACTTAGGAGGCCACCCCGGAGTAGAGCTGGCCAAAGAGGGCAGTTGGACCGTTGCGCAAAAACGAGTGATGTGGGTATTTGGCCTGACAGCACTGGCGTGGATGACCCGCAGAGACCCTTTTGGCGGCTGGAGCGCTTGGTTTAACTCGCCTAATGCCAACGACGCTGCGGTCGCATTTATAGCCGTGATAGCGCTGTTTACTATCTCCAATGGCAAAGGCGGTAGGCTGCTTGATTGGGAGTCGGCAGTTAAAATTCCTTGGGGAGTGTTGTTGTTATTTGCTGGTGGTATCACCATCGCTAAGGCCTTCCAGTATTCGGGCTTAAGTTCAGACGTGGCAATGCTGATTTCAGGAGTTAGTGCCTTACCCGTTATCGTAATGATTGCCGCAATTGCCTTGGCGGTTACTTTCTTAACAGAAGCCACTAGTAATACGGCGAGTACCAGTTTATTGATGCCCTTGTTAGCGGCCACCGCAATGGCGGCTAACATAGACCCAGCCTTACTAATGGTGCCAGCGGCAATGAGCGCAAGCTGTGCCTTTATGTTGCCAGTAGCCACTGCGCCAAACAGTGTTGTTTATAGCAGTGGCATGGTGACTACCAAAGTGATGGCGCGGGAGGGATTTGCGCTTAATCTATGTGGCGCATTGATTATTACTGCAGTTTGTTATCTGAGCTTGGCGTAAATCATAGTGTTTGGGATTATATAATTATTAGTTACAAGCAGCTTTGGTGATAGCACAAGACGGTCAAAGCGATAGGCTGCGCTTAAGTTATACTTTGTTTACTGGTGTCAATCACCATATCACAGCCCATTAAGGCCGCGAGCGCTCTAAGGATTTTCCTTCAGAGCGCTTTTTTTGTCAGGGGTTGATAAACTTTTGGCGCTTTAAGGTAATTAATGCTTATCCATACGCAATAAGTGGCTATTGTTTTGAGCCTTAATCTATGTGAAATTGATGACTGGCTGACCGAAAAGCCAATTACTTATAATAATATTAATAACTTGGGGATTTAAGTATGAAAGAAACCAATCGTTTTGCGTACACAAAACTAGCGGTGGCAATTTTGGCTGCTGGTGCTAGTGCGACAACGTCAGCACAAATGTTGGAAGAGATTGTCGTGACTGCACAGCAGCGTGCACAATCACTACAAGACGTTCCAGTATCAGTTTCAGCCATTTCGGCACAAAAAATGTCTAATGCCGGTGTTGTAGATTTAGAAGGGCTGTCTACTTACGTGCCCAATTTCTCTATTAATGAGACGGGGATTTCAACCAGCATTACAATACGTGGTATTTCTTCAGGCATTAATCCTGGATTTGAACAGTCAGTTGGCATGTATAACGACGGCGTTTTTTATGGCCGTGACCAATTAGCTCGTGCGCCACTGTTTGATTTAGAGCGAGTGGAAGTATTGCGCGGTACGCAAAGTATTTTATTTGGTAAAAACAGTATTGCTGGTGCCGTTAGCATGATATCGGCAAAACCAACTGATGAATTTGAAGGCTCGTTTACCGCATTGTATGAGCCTGATGCCGATGAGCAAGACTTACGCCTAGTGTTGTCGGGGCCACTGACAGATAATTTGCGTGGCCGTATCGCGATAATGGATCGTCAGCAAGAAGGTTATTTCAAGAACACTACTTTTAATAAAGACGAGCAAGTTGAAGATGAGTCGTTTGTTCGTGCAAGCTTAGCTTGGGATGTTACTGATAATGTCACTGCTAGTTTAAAAGTCTCGCAAGCAAACTTTGATACCGAAGGGCGTAACATTGAAGTTTACAATAGCGTTGATGATGGCAATCCTGGCTCGGTTGATCATTTAACCGTGTTAAACAGTATTCAGGCTGGACTAGGGCGTCCATTGGTTGATGGACAGCTTAATAGAGTGCGTGACAACAATGGCGATACTAGTGAAACAGAATTAGATAATGCTACCTTAAATGTAGAGTGGGCATTAGAAGGCCTAACCATCTCGTCTACGACGGCAATGGTTGGTTACGATACAGAAGCGCTATGTGACTGTGACTTTTCTGGTGCAGTAGTATTTGACGCCAGCTTTGTTGAAGAATATGAGCAATTTAGTCAAGAGTTCAGGTTTACCTCTGAACTTGGTAATACCTTTGACTACATCGGTGGCCTATTTTATCAAAGCAGTGAGTTAGATTTTAGCGACTCTATCGATCTGCCCGCAAACGGAATTTTGCCGATAGCAATTGACCTATTGAGCCCTTTAGCTGCGCCTATTGCGGCACTTGCACCGGGTGCAGCAACTAAACGTAACTTTGAGAATGATAGCGATCTTTGGGCTGCTTTTTTGCAAGTTACATGGAACATTAATGATAATTTGCGCTTAACCGTCGGTGGTCGTTATACCGATGAAACCAAAGAAGCCTCGCGTGAGCAGGGCCATTTCACAGGAGCAGGTGTTGCTGTTCCTACTCCAACTACGCCGTGGGCATTAGATTTAGCGAACTTAGGAACCTATGACAATTTGTTTGGTCTTTTCTCGATAGAGCCTTATGAAAAAATCAAGGGCGATCTTGACGATACTTCATTCAGCCCAGTTGTTACAGGCCAATGGGATATGAACGATGAGACAATGTTGTATGCAACATGGACTAAGGGCTTTAAATCTGGCGGCTTTGATGCTCGATCAAACGGCCACCCTGATGAGAACGTTAACAACGTTCAGAGCGTTGCAGCGCTATTAGGCGGTCGTGATAGCACCATTACCGGTAGTTTCGAGTTTGACCGCGAAGAAGCAGAAACCATTGAGTTGGGTTCAAAAATGTCTCTTGCTGACGGCGCTGCTGAACTAAATGTTGCTTTATATCGTACCGAGTTTACCGACCTGCAAACGTCTCAGTTTGACGGCACTTTAGGCTTTAATGTAACCAATGCTGGTGAAGCAACCGTAAAGGGGCTAGAAGTTGACGGCCGTTGGGCGGTAACGGATAGCTTGGTGCTAACCGCATCGGGTGCCTATCTGGACTTTAACTTTGATGATTTCCCTAATTCACAGTGTGCTTTTGGGCAAGCGCCTAACTCACCAGATTTTCCTGGATTATGCGATCAGACAGATGAGCGTAAAGAATTCACTCCTGAATATCAATTCAACATTGGTGCAAATTGGGAAGCTGCGGTTAGCGACGGGTTAGTACTTAAGCTAGCTGCTGACGCGAATTACATGGATGATTACTTGTATGCAGCCACATTGGATGAGCAAACTCGCCAAGATGCAACTACCGTTGTTAATGCGCGCATAGCGCTAGCAGAAGTTGATAGTGTTTGGGAAGTTGCTTTGATCGGTCGTAATCTAACTGATGAAGAGATATTAAACTTTGGCGGTAACACTCCGCTGGCAAGTACGTTGACAGGTGGAACCGGTAATTCTTACTACGCGTTTGTTAATCGTCCACGCAATGTAGCAGTTCAATTTAACTATAACTTCTAGTATTGATAATGCTTTAGCTAAGGGCTGCATTTTGCAGCCCTTTTTTTATGGGCTTTCTAAGCTGCGATATTCACCGAGTGAAATGCCTGTCCAATTTTTAAATGCCCGTGAGAAATTACTGGGTGAGGAAAACCCTAGTTGGTAGCTTATCTCGCCTTGGGATAACTTAGGCTGGCGAATATAAATTATCGCTAATTCTCGGCGATAATCATCTAACACCTGACGATAGTTCAAGCCTTGCTCCAGCAGTTTGCGCTGCAAGCTACGAGCGCTCATGTGTAGCTCTGAGGCAATATTGTTAACGCTGAGATCACCACTGGGCAGCAGGCCCTTTAAGGTATTTCTTATGTGGCCAACTATGCCACCAATTTCTAGCTCGTTCATGCTGTTAATGATTGCTTGTTCAGTGAGTTCGAACAGCTGAACATTGCCCGAGGAAAGTTGTTTGTCTAATGATTCTTTGGTAAAAATTAAATGCGGAACAACATTGTTGTAGCCTACTTTGCAACTAAAAAAATCTTCATACTTCTTTTTAACTCCTGCGCTTGGCTCGTCGCGAGGTAACTGAACTTCTATTGGGTAGAAACTGTTGCCATAGCGATTGCGACAGATAGTTATTGCCGCACTGATAAAGGCATCGATTGATTCATTGCAGACAACTGGCTGATTATTGATATTAGTCTTGATCAGAATATCCATGCGATAGTTTGAGCTGTCTGCTATAAATGCGGCGTTAGCGCGGGTAGTAAATATGGGGGTGTATCTCAGTAGGCGATCCAGACCATCTTTTAGGGTATTACATAGCCATAATGACATGCTGATAGCATTAAAACTGGTCGGTGTGACATGTCTGCCTGCGGTGATCCCGAAGGTTTCATCGTCACTCAGTTCTACCGCCTTTTTCCATAGCGACGTCAGCATTTCTTCACTGATACGAAAGCTGGTGCTATCTAGTGTTTTTAAAATCAGCTCGAATGCTTCAAAAAATATTTGCGGATCAATATCGTATTCTTCAAGCCCGCGTGCAATCATCACGGCATAACTACCCACCATGTGATGGATTACTTCTGTGCGCAGCGCTTTATTCATTGTTTATGGCAAATTTAGTGTTTGCACGATAACCTGCTGCCGCTAATTGAACCAATCCGGTTACCTAGCATGCCGTTGCTAGTCCAATATAGTGATAGCAGCTACCTTATACACCTTCAATAGCCAGCGTATATACGTATAGTTGGCATATTAATATCATTGCTAGCTGTTATGTCGTTAGCGCTAGCATTTATTTGCTTTAGGGTCATTGCATGTTTTGTTAAACGCGTTAAATTTAACCCGTGTGTAGAATGATAATGATAAAGATAACGATGAATTTAATTTAGGAGTCCCCAATGATTTTTTATTACAAATTTAGAGCCTTTTTAGTGACCTGGTTATTGCGACTAATGCCACGTGAATCGCCGATTGTATTTAAAGGGCCTAAGTCGGCTATTACCTTGTGTGAGCAAGTTGCCTTATTGGGGTATAAAAAAGTACTTATTGTTACTGATGCGTTTTTAGGGGCGTCACCAGTTGTGGGTAATATAAAGCAAGCATTACAGGACAACCAAGTTGAAGTGGTTGTTTATGACGGCGTATTACCTGATCCGACCTTTGATAAAGTTCAAGCAGGTGAAAAAATGCTGGCCGAAAATAGCTGTGAAGCGGTCATTGCTATTGGCGGCGGCTCAGTATTAGATGCGGGGAAAATGGTGGCGCTGCTGCATACCAACCCCGGAACATTAGACGATTTTGATGGTGTTAAACCGGCCAAAAATTTATCTGTACCACTGTTTGCTATCCCCACGACAGCCGGTACTGGCTCAGAAATAACCCTAGTTGCGGTTATATCTGACCCAGACACTCATAAAAAAGTTGCTGTGGCTGACGCAAAAATCATTCCTAGCTTTATCGCTTTAGATGCAGAAATTATGCAAGGCCTGCCGCCGGGCTTAACGGCTGCAACAGGGATGGATGCATTAACTCATGCGGTGGAGTCGTATTTGGCCACATCCAGTAAGCCCGCTACAGAATTACTGGCGAAAACATCGGTTAGATTGATTTTCAAACATCTACTGAACGCCTACAGCAATGGCGATGATTTGAAGTCCAGAGATGCCATGGTGTTGGCATCTTTCTATGCCGGTTCTGCCTTTACCCGCACCTCTGTTGGTTATGTACATGGTATTGCGCATCAGTTGGGCCGTTTGTGTGGGACGCCTCATGGCAATGCCAATGCGATGCTGCTTCCTGAGGTATTACGAGCATATGGGCCGGTGGTAGACGATCGCTTAGCTGACTTGGCCATTGAAGTAGGGCTTGGCAACAAGGCCGATTCTAAAGCGGCTTTAGCGGCGGCATTTATTGATCGTATCGAAGTAATGCGCACTGAAATGGATATGCCGCTTAAGCCAAAAGATATGTCTCCTCACCAAGTTGAAGAAATTGTTAGTGATGCAATTAAAGAAACGGGAGAGCTTTACCCAGTGCCACGTTATATGGCCAGAGCAGAAGTGGCAGCGTTAGTAAAAGCCTTATTATAAATAATAATTATAAAACTACGATAAGAAAAAAAGCGATAAAAGAACTGGTGTAAAAGCTCAGCGCCAAGTATCCCCCTTGGTAGCTGACCTACTATCTCAAAATAATAACAAGAGGTCGTTCATGTCTGATAATAGCTACTCTGCATATTACATGACTCAAGGCTTGCACCGTAGCCTGCAGCAATGCCCCCAGCAAATAGCGGCCACTTGCGACGGTAAAAAAGTAAATTACCTCGAACTCGTTGAGAGTATCTCGCGGCTGGCTAATGGTCTTCAATCTATCGGCATGGCAGAGGGCGATCGCATTGCCATTCTGTCGCTTAACTCTATTGAATATGTGCAGACTATTTTTGCCACCTGGTGGGGTGGTGGTGTTATTAATCCGATCAATATTCGCTGGAGTGCTAGCGAAGTGGCTTATTCATTAGATGATAGCGAATCGGCTATCTTATTAGTAGATGACACTTTTGCGCCCATGGTTGGCGAACTTAAAACGAAAACAAGCATTGTTAAAACCGTGGTTTATATTGGTAGTGGAGCACCGCCACCAGGCATGATTGCTTTTAGTGATTTAGCTGAGTTGCCGCCAATTAGTGACGTGATGCGCCGCGGTGACCAACTGGCAGCAATTATGTATACCGGTGGTACGACGGGCTTTCCTAAGGGCGTTATGTTGTCACACGGCAATTTATTTGCCAGCGCTATTGGTGTGGTGTGTGAAAACCTAGTCGTGCGCGGCGGTCATTTTATGGTGGCGTCGCCCTTATTTCATATTGCGGCAGTAGGCTGCGTGTTAGCACAGAGCTTAGTCGCTGGTACCTTTGTTATCGTGTCAGCTTTTAGGCCAGATTGGGTAGCTAAGGCAATTGAAGAAGAGAAAGTAACTCATACTTTGTTGGTGCCAACGATGATTCAAATGTTGGCCGATTTTCCTGAGTTAGATAAGTTTGATTTAAGCAGTATGAAAGCTATGTCATACGGCGCGTCGCCAATGCCTGCTGCAGTGCTAACTCGCGCCATGGAAAAATTCCCCAATTCGAGTTTTATCCAAGCCTATGGCATGACAGAACTGTCACCTGTTATATCAATTTTACCAGCGTATTATCACTCTACAGAAGGCCAAGCTAAAAATAAGCTGCGCTCTGCGGGTCGGGCAGTGGCCACTGTTGAAGTAAAAATTATCGATGAACACGGCAATGATCTGCCGGTTGGCAAAGTGGGTGAAATTGCTGCTCGTGGCCCAGGGGTAATGCAAGGTTATTGGCGCCGCGAAGAAGAGACCGCCAAAAATATGCTGCCAGGCGGCTGGTTTAGAACCGGTGATGGCGCGTATATAGATGAGGATGGCTTCATCTATGTGGTTGATCGCATGAAAGACATGATTATTTCTGGCGGTGAAAATATATTTTCGGCCGAAGTAGAAAACGCTTTATCGCAACATCCTGATATTGCGGCCAATGCTGTTATTGGTATCCCTAGTGATCAATGGGGTGAGTCGGTACATGCAGTGGTCATTGCGAAAGAAGGCGCAACAATTGTTGCCAGCGAGGTAATCGCTTTTTGTAAAGAACGTATTGCGGGTTTTAAATGCCCGCGCAGTATTGAGGTAATAGCGGCGCTGCCATTGTCGGGGGCAGGCAAAATTTTGAAAACAGAATTACGTAAGCCTTATTGGGATGGGCTAGATAAGTCTGTTTCTTAATTGTCGCCCTAATTATTCCCCATACTGTTTGACTTAGTTAAAAAATTTATTGAGGTGTCGTTATGCTTAAGTTTTCATTGTCATCAATATTTGTTGCTGGGTTGTTGTTATCGGGTTGTGGGGGCAGTAGTGGAGGGGGGCGTTTCAGCGATGAGGCTATTGAATCTGATTATCGCGCTGAAATCACCCGCACTGAGTATGGTATTCCCCATATCAAAGCTGATAGCTGGGGTAGTCTAGGCTACGGTTACGGCTATGCCTACGCACAAGATAATTTTTGTGTGGTTATGCGGGAAGTTGTTTTAGCCTCCGGTCGTTCGGCTGAATTAATGGGCGAAGAAGATGGTGATTTAGATGGTGACTTTTTGTTTCGTTATCTATTTGGTACCGATGCTGACAAAGAAGCGGCGCTAGCAGAATTGTCGATTGATGGTCAAAACTTAGCTACTGGTTATGCGGCAGGGCTTAATCGTTATTTGGCAGATACCGGCGTTGACAATTTGGCCGAAGGTGATGCTGGTTGTCGCAACGCACCTTGGGTGCAAGAAATACGCCCCATTGATTTGTATTCTTATTTGAGTCGTATTGCTTTAGGCGGCAGTTCTGATCAAGGTACAGTCAGGCGAGCTTTAGCCGATGTTACCGGGCCGACCACTAGCGGTTCGGCTAGTACTAAAGCATCGGTGGACTGGGATTCTGTTGGCGATGAAGTAAAACGCAACATGCAAAGCATGAGCGCTACCGACAGTGGAAGTAATGCAATTGCTCTGGGGGGTAATGTTACGCAATCAGGTTTTGGTTTGTTGCTGGGTAATCCACATCAGCCTTGGCAAGGCAGTGGCCGTTGGTATGAGGCGCATTTAACTATCCCTGGTGAATACGACGTTGCTGGGGCGTCATTGCAAGGCCTGCCATGGATTGGTATTGGTTTTAATAAGGATATTGCCTGGACGCATACTGTGTCGTTTGCAACTCGCTTTACCTTATTTGATCTGAAACTCAATCCTGATAATCCGCTGCAATATGAATTTGACGGTGCCATGCGCGATATTACCCCAATAGAGGTTGAGGCTAAGGTAACCCTAGCTGATGGATCAGTTGAAACCCGCAGCCATACTTTTTATGAGTCTCATTTTGGCCCCGTTATTAATTTAGCTTCATTTGGGATTGGTGGATGGCCCATAACAGGTACTAATAACGTTTTAGCTATTCGAGATGCGAATCTTGAGACTGGCGCGCGCAGCTTTGATGTGTATCAAGCAATGGGCAAGGCAACCAACTTATCTGAATTGATTGATGCAACCAAGAGTATTGGTATTCCTGTTTTCCATACCTTGGCGGCAGACCGGTTCGGTGATGCATTTTATGGTGAGGTGTCGGTAGTGCCCCATGTTACCCAGCAGCAGTTAAATACTTGCGTTAATGGTATTGGATCACTTCTTAAAGCTGCAACTAACAGCGCTATTATTACTTTAGACGGATCTACATCTGCTTGTGAATGGGGTGAGGATACAGATAGTCCTGCTGGGAGTAATGTCTATGGGTTTGAGGCGCGGCCAACAATTACTACTCGTGACTATGTAGCCAATAGTAATAATAGTTACTGGTTAAGCGATGCCAATAATCCGCTGATTGGTTTCCCCGTCGTTTTTGGCTGGTTAGGGCATGAAAATCAACAGCAATTTTTGCGCACCCGCCTCGGTAATCTGATGGTTGAACAGCGTAAAAATGCGACTGACGGCTTAGGTGATACTCCGGGTTTTAATTTAACTAATCTGCAAGGCCTTATGTATGCTAATGACGTCCATGCGGCCACGTTAGTGTTGGACGATGTGCTAACTATTTGTGGGAGAATTAACGCAGCAACCGCGACAGCTACGCAAGTTAATGCACTAGCTGCTTGTACGGTACTGCAAAGTTGGGATCGTAAGGTCAATTTAGATAGTGTGGGGGCACAGGTATTCACTGAGTTTTGGGCTTATATTAGACGTGAGCGTGGTAGTGACTATACCAATGTGGTCGATACTCAAGAATTTTGGGCTATCAACTTTGATGCCAGCGATCCAGTCAATACCCCCAGTGGTATTGATCTTACCGTTACCGCAAATACCGATCTCGTTATCGACGGATTAAATACCGCAGTAGAAAACTTAAATGCGGCCAATGTTGCCCTTGACGAGCCTTGGCAAAATGTTCAGTTTTTAGAGCGCAACGGTGTGCCGGTGCCAATTCATGGTGGCAACGGTACTATGGGTATTTACAGTGATATTAAAGTCAGACTTTCAGAGGGCGGTTATAAGAACCCTACTGGCGGTAACTCTTACATTCAGACGGTCACCTGGGATGATACTGACTGCCCGATAGCTGACACAATCTTAACTCACTCTCAATCTACCGACCCTACGTCACCATACTATGGCGACCAAACTGAGCTATATGCTATGAAACAATGGGTGCGAATGCCTTACTGTGAAGCGGAGATTGAAGCGGCTAAAGTAGGAGGCACAATAATACTTACGCCTCAGTAAGTTTCTGGGGCAAAAACTTTAGGGGAAGTAATGAATTTATTGAAACTAGCGATAAGCGCCATTGCGCTCACCTTGGCCAGTACCGGTTTTGCTGGCGATGAGGGACAATGGGCTTTTGAAATAGAGCCGTATATTTTTGCAACCTCAATTGATGGAGATACGTCAGTAGGGCGCGCTAATGGATTGCCAGTGGAAATAAGCACTAGCGATATTTTGGAAACGCTAAATTCGGCTCTTATGCTTCACTTTGAAGGTTTTGATAAAAGCAATGGCTGGGGTTTTATTGCCGACTATTCGTTTATGGACATGCGTGATGAGATTTCAATATCACGCCGTGGTGTGTTGAGTACTAAGCTTCGTCAAGGCGTATTAGAGTTAGATGTATTTCGTCGTTATGAGGTGACTGGTGGTTTACTAGACTACACCGCCGGTGTTCGTTGGTGGGATAACGACATTGAAGCGCAAGTAGATATTGCACTGTTGCCTGGCAGCCCTCGCGTAGACATCAAACAAGACTGGGTAGATTTCGTTGTTGGCATGCGCTGGCAAAAACCAATTAATGACAGCTGGGCTTTTGTAGCCCGTGGCGATATTGGCGGTTTTGGTTTTGCATCTAACTTTACTAGTCAGGCCATCGTAGGCGCCAAGTACAATCTTAATGAGTCATTTTTAATTGATATAAGTTACAAAGCTGTTTGGGTAGACTATGAAACGGGTAATAAAAACTCTAGCAACTATTTTGCCTATGATACGGTTACCCATGGTCCGTTAGTCGGGTTGATTTATAAGTTTTAGCTAATTAGCCGCAGTGAAAATGGATAGCGATAGTTTTCACCGCGGCTAGCGGCCAGTGCGGCAATAATGGCAAAAATAAACCAAGTTATTAGTACTATTCCCATCATTGCAAAGCCAATAATAATAAAGGTAAATGGGATGCAAACAATCCATGCCAACAGCACGGTGATGCTAAAGTTTAACGCCCCTTTGCCTTGTTCATTAATAAATTCTGACTCATCTTTTTTGATTAGCCAAAGTACTGTAGGGGCAATGATTCCGGCACCTAGCGTAATCATCGCCAATAGTGACGACAGATGACACAGCACTGCCCAGTTGCGTTCTTCACTATCTGGACTTGGAATTAAATCTTTCATATCCATCGGCCTGTAATCGTTATAGAAATCTAATCGTATCAATAATAATGACAATAAAACTATTGTTCATAACTATTGTGGTTTTGGGATTAATTGAAATGTGGTTACATATAAAGCGACCAGCAATAGATTTCTGATCTGCTGATTATTACGGAGGTATTAATGGAGTATTTACAGGCCCTAGTAGGGGGGCTATTAATTGGCTTTGCTGCAGTGCTGCTGCTTGCGCTTAATGGCCGAATAGCAGGGATCAGCGGTATATTCGCGGTTGTATTTTCCAGTGTTCGGGCCGAGCGTAGTTGGCGCATAGTATTTTTACTTGGCTTGATATTAGGCGGGACAGCTTGGCAATTATGGCAGCCCCAGCCGAGTGCCAGCTCGGCATCCTATGGGCAATTAATCGTTGCTGGCTTAATGGTGGGCTTTGGCAGTGTTTATGGTAGTGGCTGTACTAGTGGTCATGGAGTTTGTGGCTTGGCACGGTTTTCGGTTCGCTCACTAGCAGCCCTGCTCACCTTTATGGCCGCAGGTATAGCAACTGTTTACTTGGTAGGTTTGTAGTTATGGCTATTCTATTTTCTGCTTTATTGTCTGGCCTACTGTTTGGTTTTGGTTTAGCAGTGTCGGGGATGAGTGACCCCGCTAAAGTTATAGGTTTTTTAGACATTACTCATAACTGGGATCCGACGTTAATGTTTGTAATGGGCGCGGCGGTAGTGGCTAGCACGCTGGGCTACTTTGTGGTGTTGAAAAAACCTAAGCCTGTGTTTGCCGAAATATTCCTTTTACCAATACAGACGCAAATAGATAGGCGTTTAATTATTGGTGCAGCAATGTTTGGCATTGGTTGGGGTTTGGCAGGCTATTGCCCAGGGCCAGTATTTGTTGCGTTGGGTTACTTGCAGCATCAAGTTGCTATATTTTTTATCGCTATGACAGTGGGTATGCTATTAGCTAAAAAGCTTACTTAGCGGGCTGGTATTTGGCCCGGGCGATAGTTGTAATCGTCACAGGCGCGATAAATAGCTTTGGCAACTTTACGGCTACTGGCTAAGCCTTTATACTTTTTGTAACACTCTTGTATCGAGTCGGGAGTGAAAAAGCTGGTTGATGCTGCGGGGAAACAGTTTTCTGCATTCAGCTTCTAGATATACCACCCCTTGCGCTGATACCCCCGTGCTAAGGTTATCTAAAACGCATTCCGAATAGTTACTGGGGCCAAATAAGGCGCTGGCTTGACTTGTGAATAAGCTCATTACGGCAAATGTTGTTGCTAATACTAATGCTCGTTGGTGTGCCATAAATAACCTTTTAGGGTTTAGCTTTATATTCAGCTTAGCGCTAACCGTGCGCATGGGCAAAATAAAATTCCCCCCGTATACCAAATTGCGAACTTGTCGACCAAGTTCGCAGCTACTGTTTAGTGGTGTTGAGCGTGGCCATCTGCGCCATGCGCATGGCCATGAGCCAACTCATCGCTAGTGGCTTCGCGTACCAAGGTGATTTCAACAGCAAAACTTAAGTCCTCACCGGCGTGGGGGTGGTTGGCATCTACGGTTGCTTGAAACTTACCCATTTTAATTACTTTTACTTGGCGCGGACCGGCTTCGGTTTGCACAACTGCTAGGCTTCCAGTCTTTAACTTACCCTTAATCGGCGTTAAGTGTTTAGCGGCAATACGTTGAATATTGTCGTCATTTCTGGGGCCATAAGCATCAATACAAGCTAAATCAACGGTAAAAT
This sequence comes from Pseudomonadales bacterium, assembly GCA_046710535.1. Lineage (GTDB taxonomy): Bacteria > Pseudomonadota > Gammaproteobacteria > Pseudomonadales > CAWVSB01 > CAWVSB01. Next base: position 45,236 of record JBKEHH010000005.1, on the reverse strand, counting down.
TGTCACCTTCTTTGTGGTCATCAAATTCTTTTTCTAGTCGCGGTAATACTTGCTCGCGACCATGTAAATAAATGTGGGCCTCGCCATTACTGGTTTCAACTTCATTGCCTACACTGTTTGTAATGCTGTAGTTAAAACCGACAATACAGTCTTTTTCAATATTCATATTTATAGTTAGCCTATTTTAGTCTGTCTGTGCAGGCCGCATTGTAGGTGAAAGCATTGGATCTGTCGAAAAATAGCGCTATAAAACTATGGGCTCAAGCCACAATGTATTATCCTTTGTTAGCCAAAATAAGTGGTTTAAATTAACAATTGAGCACTAGGCTCATGTCCCCGGGTGAGGGGAAGTACAAATATTGAGGATAGCGTTATGGCAATAAAATTAGGTTTTTTGATGGGTTATTCGGGTAAACAGATCACCGTTCCCATCGAGTTGATAAAAAAAGCGGAAGCTTTGGGCTTTGACTCAGTGTGGACGGCAGAAGCCTATGGCTCTGATGCGGTTACTCCCGCAGCATGGATATTAGCGCAAACAGACAAGATCAAAGTGGGCACGGCCATTATGCAAATGGTAGGGCGTACCCCTGCAACCACCGCCATGACCGCCATGACTCTAGATCAACTATCAAATGGCCGTTTTATTGTTGGTCTTGGCGCCTCTGGGCCCCAGGTAGTAGAGGGTTGGCATGGTGTGCCTTATGGTAAACCAGTTACGCGCACTAAAGAATACATTCAGATAATGAAGAAAATTTTCGCCCGCCAAGGCCCGGTAGAATTTGACGGTAAAATGTATCAACTGCCAAATAAAAGCGAAGGTACAACCGGCTTAGGTAAAGCGCTTAAATCAATTATGGCGGCAGTTGAAAAAGATATTCCAGTTTATACCGCCTCCATTACGCCGGCGGGTTTAGCGGCATCGGCTGAAGTCGCCGATGGGGTATTTCCAGTGTTTATGGTGCCAGAAAAGTTTGAAGTCATTGGTGTGCCCTTACAAAAAGGTTTCGATAAAGCCGGTAACGGGAAGTCTTTGGCCAATTTTGATGTCGCGCCGTTTATTGGGGTGATAATGGGCGATGACGTTGATGCCTGCCGCGCGCCGATTAAGCAATTTTTGGCACTTTATATTGGTGGTATGGGCGCTAAAAATAAAAACTTTTACCATACTTATACAACCAATTTGGGTTTTGGTGACGCGGCAGATAAAATTCAGGAGTTATATTTAGGTGGCGACAAAGAAGCCGCAGCCAATGCTGTACCTGATGAATTAGTTGACCTAGTGGCATTAGTGGGCCCTGAGGCACGTATTAGAGAGCGTTGCCAGGTTTGGAAAGAATCAGGTGAGCGCAATGAAGTAGGTACCTTGTTGTTCCAAGTTTACCAAGATGAAGTATTGGATGTTTTAGCTGACGAGTTTCTGTAACCCGCTAGCTTAGGATGCATTTAAAAGCCTCGAAGGTTATCTTCGAGGCTTTTTCACTTTTTGGGAAATGATTTGTGGTTTGCTTAACAGCAATCGCGATCAATCATTGGCCAATGATCTTGTTACTGTTATTTTGGCTGTATTATTAAGAGGACGTAGTTGTTTTGACCGAAGATCTATTGCAGGGATGGCAGGATTGGCCGCTGGGTTTAACTCAGCAGCCTGATCTGCTTGGTCGTCTAGAAGGTGGCTCAACTAATCAAAGTTATTTGATTAAGGCGGGCGATACGCAAATGGTCTTGCGAGTCAATGCTTCTAACAGTGATGCACTGGGTATTAATCGCCAGCATGAGAAAATCATTTTAGAAAAAGTTAGTGCTCTGGGTTTATGCCCAGAGGTGTTCTACGTCGATGTCGATGCTGGTATTTGTCTTAGCCAATATGTTGGCGAGAATTACTGGCAAAATATTGCCGTTCAACAATTTTCTAAACGTCAGCGCTTATTAGCTGCGCTTAATCAAATACACCGTGTTGAATGCGAGCTGCCGCCGCGACGTTATCGCAGTTACCTTAATCACTATTGGCACGGCGTATTGGATTTAGATATTAAGTTAGCCGATGAGATTTATCGTGAGCGTGAATTCTTATTAACCGTTATTGATGAGTTTAGTAGCCAGCCTGCAGTGCTAACCCATCATGATTTGGTCACGAGTAATATTATTGACTGTAAAAATCAATTATATGTTTTGGATTGGGAGTATGCAGCCATGGGACAGGCCGAGTTTGATGTGGCGAGTTTGATTCGAGAATGGAGTCTGTCGGTACAAGATTTGAGCAGCCTAGACTTTGATCGCGATAAGCTTGATATCGCACTCAGGTTATATGATCACATTTACCAGTTATGGTATTTTCTGCAAGACTGATTTATTTTCCTTCCAGGCAATTATCCACATCACAGCTAATGCCGTGGTTCATATCTAAGGCCGGTTGTGCGCCACTTGCACTTGGGGCACCAACTTGTTTAGCCGGTACGCCTGCGACGGTGGTATACGGTGCAACATCTTGTAGCACTACGCTACCAGCACCAACTTTTGCCCCTTGGCCAATATGAATATTACCGAGAATTTTTGCCCCTGCACTTATTAATACGCCATCACCAATTTTAGGATGACGGTCGCCGCCTTCTTTACCAGTGCCACCAAGGGTTACTGATTGCATAATCGATACATTGTCACCAATAACGGCTGTTTCGCCAATAACTAAACCAGTAGCATGATCTAGCATAATGCCACTACCAATCGTTGCGGCCGGGTGAATGTCGACAGCAAACACCATCGCAATTTGGTTTTGGAAAAATAACGCCAGTGAATAGCGCTGTTGCTGGCATAGCCAGTGCGCCACCCGATAAGATTGTAAGGCATGAAAGCCTTTAAAATATAAAAAAGGCGTTGAGTAATAACGAACAGCCGAGTCACGATCTTTAATAGCCTTAATGTCTGCTCGTATTGCTTCACCGATAGAGGGATCAGCTTTGAATGCTTCTTCGATCACTTCACGTAGTAAAATAGCCGGTACTGTTACGCTGTCTAGTTTGTTGGCTAAGTGATAGCTTAAAGCGTGTTCTAAACTCTTGTGGTTTAGAATAGTGGAATGCAAAAAGCTGGCGAGGACAGGCTCATTGGCAATTACTTTGGTGGTTTCTTCACGAATATGTTGCCAAATAATATCAGTCACGGCTGTAATCCTTAATTAGGGCGGTTAGCATAGGTCTAATGTAGCTTAAGTTAGGGCAAAATTCACGATTGCAATGGTAATGTAGATTTCAAAAAAATAACTAGGATTGATAATGCGACAAGATAGACGCCCGTATTGGGTGAAAAAATACTATTTAAAATTCCGAGTCTGGTACGCCAATCATTTTTTACGGCCAGCATGTGACTACCTCGGGGACTATCACACCATTATGAAACCTTGGTATATAAAGATATCTGGGCCAAATATTCGTATTGGCAAATGTGCAACTATTATCGGTGAGCCAACTCAGCATGTAAAAATAGGTGTGTGGGGGCAAGAACCAACCAGTGGGAGTATCACTATTGGCGATTATTTTTTAATGAGCCCTGGTGCTCGCATTAGCGCCTGCGATGAAGTTGTTATCGGTGATGGGGTGATGATGGCCGCTGGATCGTATATTACTGATTCAGACTGGCATGAAATGTATGATCGTGGTCAGCGCGCTAAAGGGGTGTTTCCGGTAAAAATTGGCGACAACGTCTGGTTAGGTGACCACTGCATGGTGTTAAAAGGCGTAACTATTGGCGAGAACAGTGTGGTTGCTGCTGGTGCGGTGGTTGCTAAAGATGTACCGCCAAATGTGATAGTGGCGGGCAATCCGGCTAAGGTGGTAAAAGAATTAGATAAAGATCGTGCTGTAATAGGGCGGGCGTCCACCTTTCAAGACCCAGCAGGGTTAGAAGTATTTTTTGCCGGGGTAGACAAAATGGTATTAAAAGACAACACCACATTGAATTGGCTGCGGACATTAATTAAGCCCAGTACCCGAGATTAACCTTGACCTTGAATAAGTGGTTAGAATGTTGCATTCCACGCGCGATGACAGCAGTTTTGGCAGCACGTTAAAGGACCGCTGGTAGCCCTTAGTTAGGGCTAAAGTTATATTTTTGTTTTAATCTTTACATCAACTATTTATATTGATGAAAAATATATGATAAAAAGTGCTTAACGACTTCTTTTATGGACTAAGCTAGTGATTGTTGTCAGAGATAATATGAGTCTGTAATACCTATATTTTATTTAGGCTAGTTAGCTCGGCAATGCTAAATCAAGACGCTCAATGAGTGATTCTATGTCAGGCAATGTTATTAAGGACGAAACAGAAGCGCCGTGCTAGCGTTGTTATGGTGTTGGGTTTTCTTGGTGGCGTCTTTATTAGTGGCATATCCATCTTTGACTTTTTTGTCCGTGACGATCGTCCTCTAGCTCTAGTTTTGGCGCTAACAATAACTGGCATTATGTTTATTGCCCGCTCCATTTATATTAAGCTAGGCGGTAAGCCTAAACTGTATTTACTAATCTTTCTGGTTGTAGTTTTACACAGTTTTTGGATGCTTAGCGGCGTTGCTGCAAGACCTGGCATCCTTTGGTCATTGGTCATGCTGCCAACATTTTTCTATTTTTTGGACCGTAAAAATGGTGCTATTGTCACCGGTGTTTTATTTGTAGTTACTGCGTATTTATTAACTTTCCCCTCTAGCATGTTGCCGCTGGCTGAATCTACTGAATAGTTAAGTCAGCGTTATTTAATGGCATACCTGGTGTTGGGTTTCTCTTGTTTCTCTATAGAAGTCATTCATTTCGACGTGCGCAAAGGTTTATACAGTGCCAAGGAAGAACTAAATAGTTTAGCCAAAATAGACCAACTTATCGGGCTCAATAATCGTAGAGGTTTTCTTGAAAACATATCTGAAGATCAGCGTAAGGATAGGAATAAAGTTAACTTTTCGATTGTATTAATAGATTTAGATCACTTTAAGTAGGTAAATGATAAGCATGGTCGTCTCATTGGCAATAAGGTGTTGGTTGAGGCGTCGTCACTAATTAAAAGTTATGTTCGTGGCGATGATGTTGTGGTTCGTTGGGGTGGTGAAAAAATAGTTGTATTTATGCCAGCTACTAATTTTTATGTGGCCTATAAAGATATGCCACAGTATCGCTAGTTATTCGTTTGGCGGTTTGGAATATCAATGATAGTAAGTTGTGGCGTCGCCGAATCAAACTCGCCATTTCAAGACAGCACAGATGTAGTTAAAATGGCTGATAGAGTTATGTTTAAAACTAAGCATAGCGGCCGAAATAGGGTTGTGACCTGATAAGGTTAAAATTGCATTTCGGCTACATTATCTGGTATCACTAACGTCCCTTCAGTTTTTGTCTTAATTTCTTCCACGCTCACGCCTGGAGCTCGCTCTATTAAATGAAATGCACCATCGTGTATTTCTAAATAAGCTAAGTCGGTAAGTATTTTTTGAATACAGTTCGAGCCGGTTAGCGGCAAACTACATTGCTTCAGCAGCTTAGAATTCCCGTATTTATCAGCGTGAGTCATGATGGCAATAATATTGTCAGCGCCGGCAACTAAGTCCATGGCTCCGCCCATACCTTTGATCAATTTTCCTGGAATCATCCATGAGGCAATGCTGCCATTCATATCAACTTCAAATGCACCGAGTACAGTCAAGTCAACATGTCCGCCACGAATCATCGCGAATGATTCTGCCGATGAAAAAATAGATGCCCCGGTCGCAGCTGTCACGGTTTGTTTCCCCGCATTAATCATGTCGGCATCTAATTCTGCTTCAGTCGGGAACGGCCCCATACCTAACAAACCGTTTTCTGATTGGAGCATAACTTCTATACCTGCTGGCACGTGGTTGGCAACTAACGTTGGAATGCCAATGCCAAGGTTCACGTAGTAGCCATCTTGCAGTTCGCGAGCAACGCGCATGGCCATTTGGTCTCTAGAAAGTCCCATCTGATTTCTCCTTATTCCCTAACCATGCGTTGTTCTATGCGTTTCTCAAAGCTTCCTTGAATCAGGCGGTCAACATAAATACCCGGAGTGTGGATGTGTGCAGGATCTAGCTCGCCCGGCTCTACAATCTCTTCCACTTCCATTACGGTAATTTTGCCTGCGGTTGCGGCCATCGGATTAAAATTTTGCGCGGTATTGCGATATATAGCATTGCCAAAGCGATCGGCTTTCCACGCTTTAACAATAGCGAAGTCACCGGTGATTGCTTCTTCCAAAATATAATTTCTACCATTATAGTTACGTACTTCTTTGCCCTCGCCTACTAGGGTGCCGTAGCCAGTAGCGGTAAAGAAAGCCGGAATACCCGCACCACCAGCGCGCATTTTTTCAGCGAGGGTGCCTTGCGGTGTTAGTTCTACTTCTAACTCGCCAGCGAGGAGTTGGTCTTCAAACATTTTGTTTTCACCAACATACGACGACACCATTTTTTTGATCTGACGGTCTTCTAACAAAACCCCTAAGCCAAAGCCATCGATGCCGCAGTTGTTGGAGACAATGGTGAGGTATTTAGTGCCCATAGTTTTAATTTGATTGATTAAATTTTCAGGGATACCACAGAGGCCAAAACCGCCAGCAATTACAGTCATATTGTCTTCTAGCCCAATCATTGCCTCTTCGTAGGTAGCAACCACCTTATCGAATCCTGCCATTTTTTTGCTCCGTTAGGTATCAATTTAGCAAGAATGGTCTAACACTTTATATTTATCAAGCGTAAAATATTGATCTATTGATCTATTGATCTATTTATTTATAAATCAAATATATAAAATACTGGGTGAAACCAATGAGCGCGACGATTAAACAGTTAAAAGCTTTTGTAGCCGGGGGCCTAGGCGCGCAACTTTGCCGAGGCAGGTGGACGCATACATTTGTCTCAACCCGCCTTAAGTATTGCGATTAAAAATTTGGAGCAAATAGTGGGCGGTAGCTTACTGGCGCGCACTACTCGCAGCCTTACGTTAACACCTGAAGGTGAAGCTTTTTATCCGGTGACGCAGCGATTGCTGGCCGACTGGGATAATGCCTTTGCTGATGTGCACAATTTATATGCCATGCGCCGTGGCAAGTTGAGTATTGCTGCCATGCCTTCCTTTGCTAGTAGCTTGCTGCGTGATATATTGGCCTACTATTGTGGTCAGCGTCCGAATATAGATATTGCGGTGCAAGATGTAGTGGCGGAAAATGTAGTAGACATGGTGTGAACTGGGCGAGTTGAAAATTGACGCCAGTTTTGACCCCGTTGAGTATGACGAGTTAGATTTTGCGGTTTTATTTGAAGATAAATTTTTTGTCGCTGCACCAAAGCCGCATGCCTTAATGCACAAGAGTAAAATACGTTTTCGCGATTTACCTGCGTATCCGTTTATTGCCCTACAGCGGCTGTCGAGTATTTGCCAGTTAATTGAAACCGCTACCAAGGCTTGCGATATAAAATTAGCGATTGCCTTCGAGGCTCATTAGTTAGCTTCAATAGGCTCTATGATAGCGAACAGCTTAGGGTTAAGTATTGTGCCGTCGTCAACTATTAAACAGATGGAGTCCTTAGGTGTTGAGTGCAAACCCTTAATAGGAAGTGAAATTAGTCGTAATGTGGGGATTATTACTCGGCGTAAAAACAACTCTCGGCGCCGGCGACTGAGATGAGGCAAGCATTATTGGATCGTGTAACGGGGCCTTAAAACTGAGTTGAATACAGTGGCGATCTTTGTACTGTAGCAGTGATCGTTGTTTTGATATCGGCAACAGTGGCAGCATTAATTCCTGCTCTACCCAGCAATGGAATATCTTTTAGTTTGTCAGCATCCGCTGCCGTCATTAGGGGCAATAGATTTTTTTCAGTGCTAGTTAAGTGATAGTTTTTCGCCAGCCAGTCTGTTGCTGCACTGCTTGTCATCAGTTTAGCAAATTCTACACCAGCGTAATCGGCGGTTAAATCCCTAAGGCCAAATCTATCCTTAACTCGGGCATCCAACATTTCTTTGTAAAGACCAACTAACAAAGCTACCTCTCCACCTGCGTAATAATAAGCCGCGACAGAAGTCATAAAATGCTCGCCTAAATCTGATCGCTTATGGATGCCTATTGGCAGCCTTGGTGTTGGCTGATGGTATTCAGCCAGCCAGTTTGTAGCTTTTAAAATACGTTGATCGGCGCAGTGCAGTGACAAGGCAATAATAATAGCAGTGTGTTCCTTTAGTCGTGCGTCGCCGTTAGCCGTCCGATTTTCAGCGGCGCTAAAAAGCTCAGCTAATATTTGGTTAAGCGGATAACCTTGGTAACGCAATCGCTTTTCTGGAATATCACTGTTGCTTGCATATTTTTTTATTAGCGCCAAATAAATTTGTACATCGTCGTTGCTGGCAAGCATGGTTTGATTTTGGCTGCTTAAATCAGCGCGATAATTAATCCGTAAAAAACCCTGCTGAATTTCAATGTCGGTAATTTTACTATGAATATTTTCTATCACTGGGTAAAGCTGATGACGTTGCAACAAACCTATGACTCTGTTTTTGACTGTATCTGCGAGTCCCAGCGGAATATTAATTTGGCCGATACTGGCTTGCATTATGGAGGCGCTGTTACCCTCGGGCTTTAACGCAATTGAGAAGTTAACATAACGTTTGTCAAAATAAGGCAATGCTATGGTGACGTTGCTATTAACTAACTCGGACTCTAGTAGTGTGCTGGTCGAATAAATATCTAACCCTAGTCCTGCTTTGATAAATTCGTTGATCAGTAAGTTTAGCTCTGCTTCATCAATAATTGCCGTAATTGATTCACTATTACTATCAGTCGTTTTTTGCAAAATGGCTTGGCTAGGTTGTTGATAGAATTTTGGCGGATAAATTGGCGCAGGCGATGTTGCCATATAAGCCAAAATTGCTATTACTGGCGTTAATGCGAGTATCAATAAGAATAAATATTTGAATGTTCTAGCAATCATTAATGAGTTCTACCAAAGCTCCAATGCGGGCTCTTGCAATGCGGATTGTTGTTCGCGCAAAGTCAAAATATGATCTGACCAATAGCATTTCGTGTTAAACCATGGAAAGCTGTGTTTAAACCTCGGTTCTTCCCAACGCCTTGCTAGCCATGCACTATGATAAATAATACGCATAGTGCGCAAACTTTCAATCAATGGCAGCTGTTTAGTGGGAAATGAGCTGAACATGTCATATCCCTCGGCCAATTCAGACAGTTGGGCTAGTTGACTGTTGTGGTCGCCGGATAAAAAAATCCACAAATCTTGTATCGCCGGGCCGCTCATCGCATCGTCAAAATCTACAAAAGTGGGGCTATTATCGCGCCATAAAATATTGCCGCCGTGGAGTCGAACGTGACTACTGGCATCTAGTGTTGACCATATCTCTTGCAGCTTTGGCAAGATGTCGTCGATCAAACTGCTGTAAGCAGGTAACAATTCGGCGGGCATAAAGTTTTTGGCAATAAATTCTGCATTTTCATCGATCATATGTTACATCGAAAACCTTATCCGGTGTTGAAATGGTCTGGTTTTCCCGACCGCATGAGTGCGCTCCATAAATTACCCAAGACGATAAATCGTATCGAGGTTATCTAACTCTGTTGCATGGCCGCCGCCACGGGGGTATAAGCAAAATCGAAATTGACCGTGAACAAACAGAGTTTGGCCATCTTCGTTCTGAAGCGGCGCGATAATCGATATTTCATTGTCGAGTAGCTCCTGGCTAAACTGGTGATCTTCAATTATCTGCTCATCGCTCCATCGGCCAGGGCGATAAAATTTGGCAATTACCGGCGACTGATCTTCAATGCCAACCTGATAAGCTCTGTTTTTATAGCTGTTTAAAGCCAGAATACGTGAATCACTTAGCTTGCCAGTGCTTTCAACTGCATCGATAACTGCGCTGGGGGTCAGTTGATAATACGGCATTGAGTCGGTGGCAGTTGGGTCAGTCACAATAGGCTCAGTTTTTGTGTTAATTACACTGGCCTCACTCAGCCATAGTCGGTCAATAGTGCCACACCTTTAACCTGTGCGAATACCTGTCTCCCAATTTTTAAGTCTAATTCTATTACCGAGCGATCAGTGATACTGGCAAGTAGTATTTGGCCATCAACCGCAAGCTTTATAATGGATTTACCAAAACCGAGCTGAGTAATCGCCGCCACTTTCGACGGTAATACATTAATAATGCTGCTTTGCAGGTTCGGCTGCAGAGAAATACTGACGGCGTTAATAGGTATTCGCAGGCGCACTGGTAAACCGCTTGCCACTGGCTTGCCACTGACCCATAGCTCAATCTTGTCGCCTACTATTACCTTGGTCAGTTGATACTTGTCTTGGCCGCTAACAATGCCCTCCCACAGGCTTGCGCTATTGCTTTGTTGGGCAATCGGTAATTCTGGCCGGCTACATAAATCGACTAGCTTGCCTTGGGCGAGGGTTTTACCTTGTTCAATCAGTACGACATTGTCGGCCAGTCTGGCTACCTCTTCTAATTGATGACTAACGTAAATGACCGGCACGCTAAGCTGTCGATGCAAGCCTTCGAGTAAGGTTAGCAGCTCATTGCGAGATTTATCATCTAATGCCGCCAATGGCTCGTCCATTAACAACATATCTGGGGCGCTAACCAAGGCGCGCGCAATAGCGACGCGTTGGGCTTGGCCGCCAGACAGTTGTTCGGGGAATTGGTCAATAAAATCGCTGAGGCCAAATTGGGTAATGGCATCGATAATCGAAATTCCGCTGCTATTTCGGCGGCGAGTATAGGCAAATTCTAAATTTCCTCTGGCGGTCAAGTGAGGAAACAAGCGCGGTTGCTGAAATATATAAGCCAACTTGCGCTGATGGGTGGGCGTAAATGTAGTGTCGTTTTGCAAAATAGTATTATGGAGTGAGATGCTGCTGCCCTTGTCGCCGCGCTCAATTCCAGCAATAATTTTTAAGATAGTAGTTTTGCCAGTGCCAGACGGGCCGTAGATTGCGGTAATACCTTTACTTTCGGTGTCAAAGGCCAAATCTAGGCTTAAGTTATGCTTGGCTAATACAATCTTGCAACTTAAACCCATGACGCGCTCCCGCGGGGTTTATTGGCTTGCAGGCTATATAGCGCTGTTAGCATCATCAGTGAGAACAGCATTAGGCCCGCGGCTAGCCAGTGGGCTTGGGTATACTCTAAGGCTTCTACCTTGTCATAAAGTGCTATCGACAGCACTTGAGTCTCGCCTGGAATATTGCCGCCAATCATTAAAATGATACCGAACTCGCCAATAGTATGGGCAAAGCCCAGCATTGCCGCGCTGATAATTCCTGCCCGTGACCAAGGTAGAACTAGATGGCACATTTGATCGCTAGGGCTGCTGCCCATGGTCGAGGCGGCCTCTAGTAACTTATAGGGCAAGTGATCGAAGGTATGTTTTAGTGGCTGCACTACAAATGGCAGTGAGTAAATAACCGAACCGATAACCAGTGCACTGAAACTAAATGCCAGACGGCTATCAAAGAGTGCTTGCCAGGATTGACCAAGCGCCGAATGCGGCGCAAAGCTAATTAATAGGTAGAAGCCAATTACCGTGGGTGGCAGTACTAAGGGCAGTGCAATCAACGCTTCAAACAATGGTTTAAATCGGCTGTGGCTGCGGGACAACTTCCATGCGATGGGAATTGAAATAAGCAGTAACAGCAGCGTGCTAACAAATGCCAGCTGCAAAGTAAGCCAGATAGCGGTCATATCGTTGCTGGAAATAAGCTCATTCACTGACTGCTTGATACCCTAATGCGCTGATAATAGTTTGGCCTTGATTGGATAAAATAAAGTTTACTAAGGCTGTGGCTAACTGTTGGTTTTCGCTGTGTTGCAAAATCACACCTTGATGAATGATGGCATCATAGCTGTCTGTGCTAAGCGGGCAATAGATGATTTGTTTGGCCGTATTGCGCGCTAGCCATTGCTGAATTAATACTGAGCTGGTAATGGCATGATCGACATTACCCGTAGCAAAAAAGTGCAAAGTTTGGGCAGCATTTTCTGCATTGATTAGACGTAGATTTTCTATCTGATCTAGGCCTTGATTGCGCATGACTTGCTTAGCTGCTAGCCCGTACGGGGCAATTTTGGGGTTGGCAATCGCTAAGCTTGTACCGCTAAACTCAACAATTTTTGGATTCAAGCAGTGACTGCTGGTTGATACCAAAGCAATTTCGCCAATAGCGTAGCTAAAACGACTAGCGGTTACGGCGAGTTTCATATCTTCTGATAAAAGTGAATGCTTACTATCACCAAAAAGAATTATATCAAAGGGTGCGCCATTCAGTGCCTGAGAAAAAAGCTTGCCGCTAGAGGCGCTGCTGAGTTTTATATTACTATCAGTCTGCTGACTAAAGGCGCTAATCAACTTAACCGCTGCTGGTTTAAAACTACTAGCAACACCAAGGTGAAGTTGGTCGTTGCCGCTGGCCGTATTGACGCAGAGCAGTAGCACCGTGATGAGCAGATTTTTTTGCATTCAGACCTAATTAGTCATTTGAGAGGTGTTCTAGCCAAACTCCATACGTCTACTCTAAGACCGGGGTGATGTTGTTGCAAGCTGCGCGTTAGTTCGCCAACAGTTTCGCCGGTGGTGATGACATCATCAATTATCGCCACATGCGAGATATTTTGAAGTTGTTTTGATTTGAACGCACCGCGAATATTTTTTTTGCGTTGAGCGCGGTTCAAATTCTGCTGCGCTGGCGTTGCTTTAATCCGTCGACAGCTATGATTACTCGTTTTTATCCCCAGTTGTTTACCGAGGTATTTGGCCGTTAACTGTGCTTGATTATAGCTACGGTTATGCAGCCTAAGCCAATGCAGTGGCACCGGGATTATTAGCTGCGGTAGCGCTTCTTTATAATAAGCTGTGATGTGCTGGCTAAATAAATCGCCAAGCACTTTAATAGTAGCAAAACTATTGTTGTATTTAAGTTGATGGATGAGCTTTGCGGCTAGCTCGTCATAACTAAGCAAAGACAGGCTGCGGTGAAAGGGCTGAGTATGCTTGATACAGCTGCCGCAGTGCGTGGCAGGAGAGCTGGTTGGCAAACCACAGGTTCTGCAATATATGTCTATAATCGACAGTGAGTTCTCGCATCCGCTGCATAGATCCAAGGCGCGGCTACTAGCTTTGTCACAGACGATGCAGCGCCCAGGAAAAAGCGCATAAGTTAATTGAGAAATATAGTAGTTAACCATAAGGGTCCTTTCTGGTTGACAGCTTCTATCTAGTCCGTAAGATACTGTTAAATCATTTATACAATAATTACTGTTCTAAGGACAGATGGATTCCATTGATGAGCGCTATAACTAAAAATATAATTCGCAACAACTGGGCAACCGCTGAAGTCCAGGCTCTGTTTGACCTGCCATTTAACGACTTAATGTTTAAGGCGCAAACTGTCCACCGACAGTTTTTTGACCCAAATACTGTGCAGATAAGTCAGTTGTTATCGATTAAAACCGGTGCCTGCCCAGAAGACTGTAAATACTGTCCGCAAAGCACGCGCTATGATACTGGCCTAAAGGTAGAGCAATTAATGAAAGTCGACCATGTCATCGAGGAAGCGAAGGCCGCCAAACAAAGCGGCGCAACTCGCTTTTGTATGGGCGCCGCATGGCGGTCACCAAAGAAGAAAGATATGCCTTATGTTGTCGCCATGGTTGAAGGCGTAAAGTCGCTGGGTTTAGAAACCTGCATGACGCTCGGTATGTTGACTGAAGACCAATCCCAAGAGCTGGCCGCTGCGGGGCTTGATTACTACAATCATAATTTAGACACCTCACCAGAATATTACGAGGACATTATCACTACCCGCACCTATGGTGACCGCCTTACCACGTTAGAGAACGTACGTAGCGCTGGGATGAAGGTTTGCAGTGGCGGTATTGTGGGCATGGGTGAAGAGCTAAAAGACCGCGTCGGTTTGTTAATACAATTAGCCAATCTGCCGACGCATCCAGAAAGTGTGCCCATTAATATGCTGGTTAAAGTGGATGGCACGCCATTAGATAATGTTGATGACTTAGAGCCGTTTGATTTTATTCGTACCATCGCTGTTACCAGAATCCTGATGCCAAAATCTCATGTGCGGTTGTCGGCAGGGCGCGAAGAAATGAATGAGCAGATGCAGGCGATGACATTTTTAGCCGGAGCTAACTCGATATTTTACGGCGAAAAATTGCTAACCACTCCTAACCCTTCTGCCAATAAAGATATGGAATTGTTTGCCAAGCTTGGGATTAAACCTGAAGGTTATGCGCAAACTCATCGTCCAGAAGATGAAGCGGCCATGTTGGCCGATAAAATTCAGCAGCAAGAAAATGATGCTGTGTTCTATAACGCCGCTAGCTAACGCTTAGCTGGCACATCGTGGAACAAGTTCTTCAACATCGCCTAAATGAGCGCAAGCGGCAGTCGCTATATCGTGTGCGTAAGACTATTGCCAGTGCACAAGGCGCCTCGGTGGTTGTTGATGGCAAGCAATTATTGGGCTTTTGTTCCAACGATTATTTGGGTTTGGCAAATCACACTGAGATCAATCAGGCCGCTAAACAAACTATTGATAAGTATGGCGTTGGCAGCGGTGCATCGCATTTGGTTTGCGGTCATAGCAGTGAACATCATGCTTTAGAAGAAGAACTGGCGGAATTTACTGGGCGTGATCGAGCGCTACTATTTTCCACCGGCTATATGGCCAACCTTGGTGTAATTACCGCACTACTTAATAAGGACGATGATTTGTTTGAAGACAAACTCAATCATGCTTCGTTATTAGATGGAGGCTTATTAAGCGGCGCACGTATGCAGCGCTTTTTACACAACGATATTAAAAGCCTGAAGTTAAAGTTAGCAAAAGCAAAAATCGGCAATAAGTTAATTGCAGTTGATGGCGTGTTTAGCATGGATGGCGATATTGCGCCTTTACCTAAATTAGTGGCAACCGCAAGCCAAAATAACGCTTGGTTAATGGTAGATGATGCCCATGGTTTTGGTGTGCTGGGGAAAAATGGTGGCGGCTGCAGCGAGCATTACGGTTTAAACCAGCAGCAGCTACCCATTCTGATGGCAACACTGGGAAAAGGTGTTGGCACTTTTGGCGCTTTTGTTGCCGGCAGTAGCGCCTTAATCGAAACACTAATACAGTTTTCAAGAAGCTATATATATACCACCGCCATGCCGCCAAGTATCGCAGCGGGCACGCGCGTCGGGCTGCGATTGTTACAAACTGAAAGCTGGCGACGCGAACATCTAACCGAGTTAATTAACTACTTTAAATATGAGGCAGCATTACTGAAGCTGCCGTTAATGGAATCAAACACGCCTATTCAACCGCTGTTAATTGGCGATGCTAATGCAGCGCTGGCATTGAGCGCGGCACTGGAGGCTAAAGGGTTTTGGGTGTCGGCTATTCGTCCGCCAACAGTTCCAGCTGGCAGTGCTAGATTGCGGATTACGCTAACTGCTGCTCATAGCAAAGAGCAGGTAGAGCAATTGCTGCAAGCATTAGCCGAACTAATGCCACGAGGACATCATGAATAGTGATTGTAAAAATATAACTATCATTAATGGTTGGGGTGCTCAGGCCGCTGTCTGGAATGACTTTGTCGAACAGTTAGGCTCAGCTTATCAAATAAAGATTATTGATTTGCCACGTGGCGAAACAGATTTAGGCGATGCGTTTACCCTCGACGATTTAGTGGCTGAGCTGGATCGAAAGATAATAGCCAAAACACATATTATCGCTTGGTCACTGGGCGGCAATGTTGCGATGGCGTTTGCGAACAAATATAGCGTTAAAGTTGCTAGTTTACTGACGGTTGCTGCTAGCCCAAAATTTGTTCAAGGCAATGGCTGGAATAACGGCATGCCCAGCGATACCTTTGATGAATTTTATCAGTCGGTGTTAATCGATGAGCTAAAGGCGTTAAAAATCTTTGCGGGCTTACAAGCCGTTAGTGATCGCAATGAGAAAACTGTGCTCAAAAAACTGCGTGAACTAACTGGCGAAAGGCAACAACTAAACAAGCAAGTGTTGGCTGCCAGCTTAGATATTTTGAGAAGCATTGATCAGCGTGACAGCTGGCTAAAATTGAGCTGTCCAGAGAAGCATGTGTATGGCGAAAATGACCATTTAGTGCCGCTGGAGGTGGCTGATTTTAGCCACAACAGTCTAGTGATGAGAGGTGTTAGCCATGCGCCTATGTTATCGGCCACAGCTGAGTTTGCTGCTATTGTTAAAGATTTTATTGCTTGATGGAATTTTCGCTAAACAAACAATCAGTTGCGCAGTCTTTTAGTAAGGCCGCCCTTGGTTATGACGATGCAGCGCAGTTTCAACGTGATGTTGGCAGTCGGTTACTCACTTTTATGCCAAAAGATTGTGGCAGCGTAGTAGTCGATTTGGGTTGCGGTACCGGATTTTTTCAGCGCCAATTATCTGAAAAATATGACCACCCTATTATTGGAGTGGACATTGCCGAAGGGATGTTGGGTTTTGCCAAACATCATAGTTTTGCAGGCAATAATCAGTGGCTAGCGGCTGATGCCGAAAGCCTACCGTTTGCTGACGCCAGCGTTGATCTTATCTATAGCAGCATGGCGGTACAGTGGTGTCAGCAGTTGCCGTTGTTATTCAGTGAAATAAAAAGAGTATTAAAGCCTCAGGGTAAGTTGGTATTTTCTACTCTGGTAGAAGGCAGTTTGACGGAACTGAAATCAGCATGGGAAAGTGTTGATGGCTATGTACACGTCAATCGTTTCATGCCCGCATTACATTGGCAGGGCGCTATAGGCGCTGTCGGTTTGGCTATCGAGAGTTTAGCTGTGCACAGTCATCACTTGAGCTATCAAACACTTGGCCAGTTGACCGGAGAGCTAAAAGCTATCGGCGCACATAATATGAATGACGGTAGACCAAAAGGTTTGATGGGTCGAAAAGCTTATCAACAATTACATGCTGGCTATGAGATGTTTCGTGACGAAGCCGGTGCGTTGCCGGCTACTTATGAAGTGCTATATGGAGTAATTAGTAATGGCTAAAACCTATTTTGTTACTGGCACCGATACCGATGCTGGTAAAACAGTCATTGCCTGTGGTCTATTGCAAGCGTTTGCTAATGACGGCTTAACGACTGCTGCAGTGAAACCTGTGGCCGCAGGGTGTGAAAGCACTGATGACGGCTTGCGCAATGATGATGCTTTGGCGTTAATGAGTGTTGCCACGCAAAAGTTGGCCTACTCACAAGTAAATCCCATCGCCTTAGAGCCCGCCATTGCCCCGCATATTGCGGCTAGTCAGGTTGGTCGGCGTCTCAGCATCAGTAGGCTAGCGGGTTTTTGCCGCGGAGTGTCAATAAATAAGGTTGATAAGGTATTAATAGAAGGTGCGGGCGGTTGGCGAGTACCAGTGAATGAGCGCGAAACACTGGCTGATTTACCGAAAGAACTGAATATTCCAGTAATTTTAGTCGTCGGAATGAAGCTTGGTTGTATTAATCATGCTATTTTGACCGTCGAGGCTATTCGTAATGATGGTTGTGTATTGGCTGGTTGGGTGGCCAATGTAGTAGATAAAGACATGGCTGAGCTAGAGGCTAATTTTTCCGCTCTACAAAGCCGTATAGCCGCACCATGCTTAGGTTTGGTGCCCTATATTCCTAATGTCACACCAGCTGATGTGGCGGCCAAATTAGCCCTAAATAAGCTGTTATAAAAGGCTAAATAAATTACCTACTAGGTAATTGACCCTCTAGCCACCAATTCTAATAATAGCGTCTGATTTTTAAGGCCTACTTGGCCGCAAACGAAGTTTGGAGAGTAGATATGACTTCTTATACTGTACCGCGCCGAGACATGGAATTTATTTTGGAAGATGTGCTAGACACTGGTGAGCATTTCAAAAAAATCATCGGCGGAGAAGAAGTAAATATGGAGCTGGTGAACCAAATTTTGGATGCCGGGGCTGCCATTTGTGAAGATGTATTAGTGCCGTTAAATGAAGTGGGTGATCAGCAAGGTTGTAAAATTGGTGAAAACGGCGTCGAGACTCCAGCCGGTTTTAAAGAGGCCTACCAGCAGTTTGTTGAAGGTGGATGGGTTGGCTTAACTGGTGAAGAAGAATTTGGTGGTCAAGGGTTGCCGCCGTCGCTAAATGTTGTGATGAGTGAAATGGTTGGCGCTGCTAACTGGTCATTTGGTATGTACCCTGGTTTGAGTGGTGGTGCGGCTAATGCACTGCGTGCCCACGCTACTCCAGAGCAAAAAAAGACTTACTTAACCAAATTGGTATCGGGAGAGTGGACTGGCAACATGTGTTTGACCGAGCCACATTGCGGTTCTGATTTAGGCTTGTTGCGCACTAAAGCTGTAGCAACTGCCAACGGTACTTACAAAATCAGTGGTACTAAAATCTTTATCAGTGGTGGCGAACATGACATGACTGACAATATTTTGAGTCTGGTTATTGCTCGGGTTGAAGGCGCCCCTGCTGGCACCAAAGGTATCTCGTTATTCGTAGTGCCGCGTTACAACATTGAAACAGGTGAGGCCAATGGTGTTACATGTGGCTCGCTTGAGCACAAAATGGGCATTCACGGTAATGCTACCTGCCTGCTCAATTTTGACGATGCTGAAGGTATCTTGATCGGTGAAGAAAATAAAGGCTTAGGCTATATGTTCACCATGATGAATACAGCGCGCGTAGGTACTGCGCTGCAAGGTATTTGTCATTCCGAAGTGTCACTTCAGAAATCTACTGCCTATGCCCGTGACCGTCTGCAAATGCGTTCACTAACTGGCCCTAAAAATCCTGACGGCCCAGCCGATCCAATTATTGTACATCCCGATGTGCGCCGTATGTTGCTAACCCAAAAGGCTCTAACTGAGGGCGGTCGTGCGTTTGTTTATTGGTTAGCTCAGCAATTAGAGGCAGCTCAGTTAAGTGCCGATGGTCCTGACGCTGAATTGTATGAAATGACTGAGTTTCTAACGCCTATTGCTAAAGCGTTTATGACAGAAACTGGTTTTGAGTCAGTAAACCACGGTTTACAAATCCTTGGTGGCCACGGATTTATTGCTGAATGGGGTATGGAGCAACAAGTACGCGATTGCCGCATTTCTATGTTGTATGAGGGTACCACTGGTATCCAAGCGCTAGACTTACTAGGTCGTAAAGTGTTTGGTAATGGTGGTAAGAGCTTGGCTGCGTTTACCAAGTTAATTCACAAGTTTTGTGAGGCCAATGCTGATAACGCTGCTGTCGCATCGCATGTTGCTGAACTGCAGCGCCTAATTAAGCAATGGAGTGAAATCACCGGTCAAATTGGTGCTAAGGCAATGGAAAATGCTGATGAAGTTGGTGCCGCGTCAGTTGATTACTTGATGTATTCTGGTTATATCGTCTACGCCTTTTTCTGGGCTCAGATGGCCGCAGTAGCAGGTAAGAAAATTGCCGCTGGTGATGACAACGATTTCTACAAAGCTAAAATGGAAACTGCCAAGTTCTATTTTGAACGCTTATTACCTCGTACCGCTACTCACGCTAAGTGTATTGAGTCTGGTGCCGATAGTTTAATGGGGATTACTGAAGAACAAATGTACATGGGTTAAGTTTCAATGGTTCTTGTAGTAAAGCTTAAAGGCTGGCTATTATAGTCAGCCTTTCTTTTTGGGAGATTAAAAATGGCAGAAAAACGTAAATTGTCGGATGAAGACCTAGCGCGGGTTGATGCATACCTGAACTCTGGTTTTAATGTTACCGAGCGTAAACCGTTTCGCCCGTTGCAGTTACTGGGCGTGTTGGCATTGATTGTTGTTGGCATTAGTGCGTTTGCACTGCTTATCGCGGGCATGAATAACGTTCTCTGATTGAACTTCTACCGCTGGTCATTGGTCTTAAGGTATAACCGTTTACACGATAGCGGTTAGCGCCTTGCATAAACGCACGCTTGATGTTGTGATAAGGTTTAAGTGCGTCGTTAATTGAACCGAGGATTAAAGTGAATACACGAACTATTATAATTGTAATAGGTGCGGTGCTAGTTGCGGTCGGCGCTTATTTTATCATTAGTGAACCTGAGCCAGCAGAGCCAGTAGCTGCCCCGCCTGTAATGCCGCTTGAAGAACCTACGATAGAAGTACCAGTCGAGCAAAAAGCTACTCCGGTTGAAGCTCTAAAGCCTATTGCAGCGGTGATTGATACCAAAGTTAAAGCGCCCAGTACTTTAGACGGTAGTGATATAAAAGTGATGCTGGCGGTGGCAGATATTTCAAACGATTTGGCTCAGTGGTTAGTACCTGAAGAGCAAATTAGAAAATGGGTTTTGTTTATTGATAATGCCGCCAATGGCGACTTAATTGCTAAGCACCGTCCATGGCAATATTCGATGAAATCATTAGTGGCCGCAAACATCGGTAACAAAAAATATTTAGCCCCATCTAATTATCAGCGTGCTAAACCGTTATTAGCAGGGGTAATGAGTATTCCTCCAGCAAAACTGGCCGACTATTATTATAGCTGGTCGCCACTGTTGGAGAAGGCCTATCGTGAATTGGGCAAAGCAGGCAGTTTTGATACGCGCTTTAAACAGGCTATTGATAAAGTGTTGGCGGCAAAAAGTTTGCCAGCAGAACCTGAGTTGAAACTTCCTAGCGTAATGTATCAATACCAAGATAAGTCGTTGGAAACCGCTAGCGATATTGACAAGCTTATATGGCGGCTTGGTTTCGAGAATACTAATGACATACAGCAGTATTTACGAGATTTAAAAAGTAGACTATAACGACATTACAAAAAAGGCTGCATTGCAGCCTTTTTTATTACTAGTACAAAAATAAAAATATCTAGGCCTAAGCCATGTCTGAAATACTTAATCGAAATGTTGTAGTGTTAATGCTGTGTCAAATATTGGCATTTAGCGCATCGTTTTCATTAATGCTTGTTGGCGGACTTATCGGTACAGAGTTGTCGGGTAGTGAACGACTTGGGACTTTGCCAATTGCGGCAATGGTAATTGGTACCGCCGTGGGGGTGGCGCCAGTTATTCTGCTGATGAAAAAATTTGGGCGTAAACCGGTCTTTGTCGCGGCAGCATCGTTAGGTGTGGTCGCCAGTTTATTAATTATTTATGCGTTAAATCAGCAAAGCTTTAGTTATTTTTGCGCTGGTTCTGCTTTACTTGGAGTGTTTTTAGCCAGTGTGCAGCAATATCGTTTCGCCGCTATGGAAAGTGTCTCGTTAGACCAAGCCCCCACCGCCGCATCCATGTTGTTATTGGCAGGTGTCGCTGCAGCAGTTATCGGCCCAGAGTTAGTGCTATGGGGTAAAGCATTGACGACAGTTGATTATGAAGGCTCATACTATGTTGTAGCAGTTTGTATTTTGCTATCTATTTCACTAATGACTTTATATCAAAGCATTGAATCTAGTGAAAAAGTCGTTATAAAAGGCGGGCGACCGCTATCAAAATTACTGTCGTTGTCACCACTATGGCTGGCGTTATTGTCGGCGGCTATTGGTTATGCGGTGATGAGTTTGGTAATGACGGCGACACCAGTGAGTATGCATAACCATTTCCATCACAGTTTGGAAGATACTAAGTGGGTATTGCAAAGTCATGTAATGGCAATGTTTTTGCCGTCGCTGTTTGCTCCATGGATTATTTCTCACATCGGTATTCACGGCTTAATAGCAACTGGTTTGGTGGCAATGTTTGCAGCACTTATTGTGTCATCGCAATATTTCAGTGTAGATGGGTTTTGGCTCTCGTTAGTTCTGCTAGGTATTGGTTGGAATTTTATGTTTGTCGGTGGTACTTCCTTGCTACCACTAGTTTATCGCGACGGAGAGCAGTTTACTGTGCAAGCATTAAATGATGGTGTAGTGTTTTCTATTCAGGCTTTAGCATCGTCTTCATCTGGCTGGATATTAGCGGCATGGCAGTGGCAGGGGGTTGTATTGGCTAGTATTCCTTTGTTATTAATGCCGTTATGCTTGTTGCTTTGGGTGCGGTTTAGTGGGAAGTAGTATCAAGCTGGCGCAGTTTGTAGCCTTTGTTTTTTAGTAGCGCAACGATTCCATTGTTACCGCCAAAATGACCTGCGCCAATAATGACAAAATGAGTGCCATCATTTTTTAACATAGTAATAATTTGATTAACAAATTTTTTATTACGGGTATCAAATAATTTATCTAAAGCAGGTTTTGCTTGTGGGTGTTTAGTTAAGGTCTCTTTGACTAGTAATGAGTATAAACTCTCGTAGCGGCCCATTTCCCAAGTTTCCATCAATAGCTGTAGATAGTCGCTATCTAAAGAGGTTTCATCAACCAGCAAATCGGGATCGATTTTTAACAGGTCCGCATAAACGCTGTCTATAATGGCGATTTGTTGTTCTAGCGTCTCTAATTGTCCAACTGGTTTGTTCTCTGCTTTGGCTTTGGCTAAAAAATGTTGGTCTATGCCATGCTCTGGTAAGTATCCGAGTTTGGCCAAATTAGCTTGAGTGACATGAGCTGATAGCAGCCAAGGTTTGAATTGCTGAAACGAAGACAGTGACAGTTTGAGTTTTTTGAGTTTTTTTTCTAGCGCGCGGGCTTGTTCGATACTGAGATAATCTAAAATGGAAATGCCCGCAGGGTAAAATCCTTCTTTGCGTATCAAATCTTCGACCTCATTTTGTCGTAGCACATTTAAATTCACTTCAACTGTTAAGGTGTTCGAGCGCTCATATGCTTTGTTTATACTGTCATAAAGGGGATAGAGATTCTCTTTCCAGACATGTACAGAGCCAAGTAAGTAAATGGTGCTATCGTCTTTGTTTAGCTCCCATAACATGGCTTTTTTTGCTGCTATTGCCTGCCCCGAAAAGCTGGATGCTAAAACAATGGCGGTGAGTACGAGTATGCGAAAAAATAGTCTGCGCATTAGTAATCCTTAGATAAAACTGGTTTTCTTGCCTTTCTATCTATAGTCGTTGATACCCTAGCAAGTTAAGGCATAGTTGCCAATGGTTGCAATGTAGCCAGCAGAATTAAAAATTATATTATCTTTATCCGAATGAAATATTCATTTCCTTAATGGCGTTAACAAAAAATGAGCGGACATATTTTGGCTCGCCAATTAACTGCGGATTTTTTAATCGAGGTATAATTTCCTCGAACATGGTTTTCAGTTCTAACCTTGCCATGTGCGAGCCTAGACAAAAGTGCTGGCCGATGCCGAAAGAGCGCAATTGATTATATAAGTCAGGCATGCGTTCTTGGCGGGTAACATCAAATATCGTGGCGTCGTCACCAAATACTTTTTCGTCCAAATTGGTGGCGTGGTAATGCAATAAAACTTTGTCGCCTTTTTTAATAAGTTTATCACCAACTTCCACGTCTTCGACAGCGGTACGTCGCATGCAAGTAAAGGCCGTGTTGTAGCGCAAAATTTCTTCGCAGGCGTTACCAATTTTATCGGGGTTGTCGACTAAGTATTGTAGCTGCTCGGGGTTTTCCATCAGTAAGCGCATACCTTGGGCAATAACAGTACGGGTTGATTCATTGCCACCAACTAAAATAAGAATAAACATCCAGCCAAATTCATCATCACTTAGCGGGCGGCCATCAAACTCTCCATCCAGTAGTGCGTCTAATACGTTTTGCTGTGGGTTATCTCTATGCTTGGCAGCCAACTTCATCGCGTAGTCGATTACCATGATAGCGGCTACTTGACCTTCTTCTTCGCCGGTTGCCATATCGGGGTCGTCGGCAAAAATCATTGTGTTAGTCCAGTCAAAAAATTGCATTCTATCTACAGCCGGTACCCCCAGTAGATCTAAGATAGCGAATAGTGGTAGCTCAGCGGCTACTTCTTCAACAAACTCGCACTGCCCCTTGTTAATGACATTGTCGATAATACGCTTGGCATGAATTTTAAATACTGGCAAGTAGGCGTCTACAGCTTTTGGTGTGAAGGCGGCACGGGTGAGGCGGCGCATTTTTTGGTGTAAGGGCGGATCCATATTAATAATGGTGCTGCGCTGCGCTTCTACAATGTCGTCAGAGAACTCCATTGGGAATGCCAAGCGTTCACGGGATGAAAACAGCTTGGGATTTTTGGAAATGAAATCCATCTCTGCTTGCCCCGTAATAGCCCAGTAGGGGATTCCGGTGATCGGGTCTTGTAGGTAAGTTACTGGACCGCATTGTTGATTGATCCGGCGCAACTCGCCGTAAGGCATGCCATGTGAATATGTGTCCGGGTCGACCAAGTTAGCAAACGGGCATTGACTCATTATTGTTATCTCACTTTTTTGTAATCGATGCAGTCTAGCAATTTCTGCCACTGTTATTGGTTTCAATTTGGTTATAATTTAATTTTCGCTAAAGCGATAATACTCACGATATTGTGATTATAATATTAGTGATTCAACGATTTTGACCTATAGTTTAGGTTGTAATTGAACAGCTTTAGGTAGCGTAATGGCATTAGTAAAAATACAGAAAGGGCCGGCAACGGTAATTGTCGATACTGACAATGGCGCAAGGTTAGCGTCGCTAGAAGTAAACGGCTTGAACTTACTGGTTGGACGGGACGCCAACCCGCTGAGCTGGGGTTGTTTTCCAATGGCGCCTTGGGTCGGTCGCTTGCGTAATAGCTCGTTTTGGTATGACGCTAAAGTGAAACGGGTGCGGAAAAATTTTGGCCAGCACTCGATCCATGGCACTGCCTTTGATAAGCCTTGGCAAGAAGAGGGCCCAGGGAAATTTAGTACTGTATTTGATGAGGACTGGCCGTTTGCAGGCAGCGCCCATCAAACAATTAGCTTAAAGGCTGACGAATTAGTGATGACTTTAGAAGTGCGGTCAGAGGGCGATAAATTCCCCGCTAGTATTGGCTGGCACCCGTGGTTTAATCGTCAGTTAGAGCGAGGTGCGCCAGCTGAGTTGAGTTTTACCGCGGGCTCCCAATACTTATGTGATGCAGAGTTGATTCCTACTGGTGTGTTAGCGCCGCCGCTCGATGGGCCATGGGATGACAGCTTTACAGAAATGTATAAAGAGCCGGTGATTCACTGGCCGGGCGCTATGCGAATGGAATTAAGCTCAACAGTTAGTGACTGGACCATATACAACTTGTTAGACCATGCCATCTGCGTCGAGCCCATCAGTGGGCCACCTAACGCCCTTAACATAGCGCCAGTTATTGTTTCGCCTGGGCAGTCATTGTTTGCTGAAATGCGGCTTAAATGGACCTTAGAATAAGCTAGACAGCGTTATTATAGCTGTAAGGCTTTATAGATATACTCGCTTGTTGAGCACACATTAATTTTGTCAAAATCAATAAAGCGACCGCAGCTCTCCATCATAGCTTGAGAATTTCGCGCTAATTTCTCATTATCATCTTGGGCATCATAGAATACCGCCTGATCTGTCAGCGCTGCTAATGGAAAGCTTTCTTCTACAATGGCATCAATCTTTGGGGCATTTTCTGTCAATGACCTGACGACTAAATTTTGGGTGTAAGAAAAAGTCGATTGGGTATCAATAGCAATTCCGGTATGCGAGTACTGCCAGACTTCTATCCATTGTTCAAAGCTAAGTCTCGCGGGTCTTTGTAGCAAGGCTACTTGAGCAAAGTCTGGCGTTCTCTCCCCTGCCGATACAACTTGGGTGGTGTTTCGCAGTGGGCATGACTCTGTTACCAAATATCCGGCAATACTGGCCCCTGTAGCGGTCAAAATTTTCTCAATCGGTGCTCGGTTTATTGCGCAATGCAGCCATATTGAGACAACTGCATGTGCCTTTGCTGCAATACTCTCCATTGCCATGGCATCGCCTGCCGCTACCGCTTCATCAGCAAGATTTAGTTGCAGCCCGAGTGGCTTGGCAGCCAATAATTGCGGCGTAACGTCTTGTTTTATTAGCCGAGAAAAATCGTCTCGATTTTGCCCATCCTGTCTAGAAATTAAGTAAATGATTTTTTCCACTTTGCGCTCCGCAGGCGTATCATTAGCCTCAATTTTTATAAGGCTATTTTTAGTGCTGTAGTTATAACCATTGCGCTAGATTAAGTGAATATTATTCCCGTTGCGATTTGTTAATCCGCATTATGGAAATAGTTTATAGCATTAGGGTTGGTTTTATGCCCGCTAGTGTCTTATTGGCCAAAACAGGCTTAAGGAAAGAGTAAATGCAAGATTCTCTGCAGCATAAAATTAAAGCTCGTGTTTTGGCTATTTCGGCAAAAAAACGCTATCCCGTGGTAATGCTTGCTATTGCTATTTGTATTGCGGTACTGCTGCTGTCGTTTCGACCTCATTTAGAGCCTCAGGGCGTTGAGCGCAGCTTGATAGCGGTGCGAACACTTACTGTTGATCCTCAAGCAGAGATATTAACTATTCACTCCCAAGGCACGGTTAAGCCGAGAGTAGAAGGGCAGCTAACCCCCGAGGTATCTGGGCGCGTTGTGTGGCTTTCTCCCGCGTTGGTTACTGGCGGCAGTTTTAATAAAGGCGATTTGTTATTTCGAATTGATGATAGTGATTACCGTAATTCACACGACCGTAGTAAGGCTTCAGTAAGCCGGGCCGAAGTTGAATATGAGCTGGCTGAATCTGATAACACCCGTCAACAGCAATTATTTAGCAAAAAACTTTCAAGTCAGTCACAAGTTGATCAGGCGCTCCGTGCTTATCGTGTTGCCGAGGCAAATTTAATAGAAGCTAGAATTTCACTTGAACAGTCTCGTTTGAATTTAAAAAGAGTTCGCATTAGTGCCCCTTATACTGGGCGGGTATTAAATGAGAGTGTTGATGTTGGTGAGTATGTTAGTTCAAGTAAATCGGTTGCCTCGATTTATGCTACCGATACCTTTGAGATTCGCTTGCCAGTCGCTAATAGTCAGTTTGCCTATCTAAATTTGTCATCAACCGAATCAGGCATGATTGATGAAATGCACGCCCCTAAGGTAACGATTTACGGTGAATATGGCGGTGCCAAGTTTGAGTGGTTGGGCGAGATGGTGAGAACCGAAGCGGTTATCGACGCACAAAGCAGAATGCTATACGGCGTTGCTAGAGTAAAAACTGAATACTCTAAAGGTAGGCCGCCTTTAGTTGTAGGCCTGTTTGTTAAAGCTGACATAGAGGGCCGTGCGGTAGAGAATGTTATTCGTCTACCGCGCAGCGCTATGCGTGATGACAACCAATTGCTAGTGGTTGATGAAGAAGATCGATTGCGATTTCGTAAAGTAAAAATTCTGCGGGTAGAGTACGACGATGTGCTGGTTAGTGGCGGACTAGTAGCGGGTGAGCGAGTGTGTGTTTCGCCGTTGCAAGTTGTGGTCGATGGTATGCAAGTTAAGCCGATTGATGTCACTCCGGCTAAAGCTGAGCCAGAAGTGGTCGAATCTATTGAAGCAACTACTGCTGGCGGTGAACCGGAAGCCGTTGATAATTTGGATAGTGGCATTGAGAAAAGTGTTGAATCAGAATCCTTAGAAGAGGCGAAGGAATATGCAGTAGAGAAGGCCTCCTCGTGAAAGGTATAATCACCTGGTTTGTTGATAACAAAGTTGCTACAAATTTATTCATGTGGATCTTGATTATCGGAGGTCTGTCGGCACTACCGAAAATTCATCAAGAAGAATTTCCGAACATGGATATCAACTCCATCAGTATTTCGGTGGTGCACCCCGGGGCGTCCCCTATTGATGTTGAAAACGCAATTTGTATGCGCATCGAAGAAGCGATTGATGGCGAGATAGGTATTAAACATATTAATTCTAGTGCCAGCGAAGGCATTTGTTCGGTAGTGGCTGAGCTTGAAAAAAGTGCTGACAAAGACAAGGTACTCGATCAAATAAAAAGCAAAGTTGATGGTATCGATAGCTTTCCCGATCAAATTGAAACCCCAATAATCTCTGAAGTACAGGTCATTACTAATGTCTTGCAAGTGGCTTTGTCGGGGGACGCGGACGAGCGCACTTTGAAAGAGCTTGCTGAAAGAATGCGCGAAGACTTACTAGAGTTCGATGGTGTGTCACAAGTTACTTTGATGTATGTGCGGCCCTATGAAATATCTATAGAAGTGTCTGAGCAAAGTCTGCGTCGGTTTGGCTTAACCCTGCAGCAAGTTGGTGAGGCTATACAAAATAATTCTTATGACTTGCCTGGAGGCACAATTAAAACCGAAGATGGTGAGATTCTATTACGTACTGCAACCAAAGCAAAAAATGGCCGTGACCTAGAGCGACTTGTGGTGTTGACACGGCCCGACGGATCTAATGTTTTACTAAGTGATATCGCGACAATTATTGATGGTTTTAAAGATACTGACTTGCGAGCCTCCTTTAATGGCGAGCCGGCAGCGGTGGTGGTGGTAAAGCGAGTTGGCCATGAAGATGTATTAGATATTGCTAGTAAGGTAAAAGGCTATGTAGCCGCCGCTGAACAGACCTTACCTGAGGGTATTACCCAAACAATTTGGTTAGATGAGTCACAAGACTTAGTCGACCGTCTCGATGTGCTCTCCAATAACGCGATTAGCGGTTTGTGTTTAGTACTATTAGTGCTGGCACTATTCTTAAAGCTGCGATTAGCGATCTGGGTAGCGATCGGTATCCCTATCGCATTGATGGGAACCGTTATGTTATTCCCGTTATTAAATGTTTCAATTAGTACTTTGTCTGTGATGGGCGTCATTTTAGTACTGGGTATTTTAGTAGATGATGCGATCGTTGTGGGCGAACGCGTGCATGCTCATCAGCAGATGGGTAAGACTCCGCGTCAAGCGGCTATTGACGGCACTTATGAAGTGTCAGTGCCGGTTATTTTTGGCGTATTGACTACCATGGCAGCGTTTATGCCGATTATGTTTATCCCCACCAACCTGGGGCCATTCTTTGCCGGTATCGGTATTGTATCGCTATTAACCTTATTCTTCAGTGTTATTGAATCGCAGCTTATTTTACCTATGCATTTAGCGCACAGCTCTGAGCGAGAGAAAAAGGGTTTAGCCATTGGCCGTTGGTGGGGCAAGGTACAAGACCGGTTTGCTAGTTGGCTGGATGATGTTGCCAATAATCGTTACCAACCATTATTAGCAAAAGCGCTTGAATGGCGTTATTTCACCGCCTCAATTGCCGTTGCAATATTGATTATTATTGTTGCGATGATGGCTAGTGGGCGCATTGTGTTTCAATTCTTCCCATCGGTAGACGGTACTAGAATTAATGCCATGTTAACTATGCCCGAAGGTACCCCGGTTGAGACAACGGAAAAAGCAGTGTTGCAATTACAGCGTGGTGCTAAGTTGTTACAGATAGAGTTAGACGCAGATTTAGAGCTGGGTGAAGATAGCAAAATTGCACATGTAATGGCGTCCATTGGCACTCATTTTGAAAAAAACTCAATGAGTTTAGATAAATCCGGTGGTAGTAATATTGCCGAAGTGGCGATTGAATTAAATTTACCGCCTAATTATTCGGGTACCCCGCCGGCAGTATTTGGCTTGCGTTGGCGTGAGCTAACCGGGCCAGTGGCAGATGCGGTAGAGCTTACTTTTGATGTGTCAACGTTCTCTGCGGGTATGCCAATAGATTTACAGGTGCGCGGCACTAGTATGGAAGAAATCAAGCAGGCGACGGCTATGCTGCGTACGGCTATTACTGCTTATGATGGTGTCTACGACGTGTCAGATACATTTAGAGGAGGCAAGCAAGAAGTTAAATTAACACTGTTACCGGAGGCGCGTAATTTGGGTTTAACGGCAGCCGATTTAGCAATGCAAGTACGTCATGCCTTTTATGGTTTTGAAGTGCAGCGCATTCAACGCGGACGTGAAGATATTAAAGTTATGGTGCGATACCCTGAAAATGAACGGGTTTCCTTGGGTGACTTGGAAGAGATGCGTATCCGCACGAAAGACGGTATCGAAGTTCCCTTTAGTTCGGTAGCGAAAGTTGAGCTGGGTATCGGTTACGCTGATATTAAGCGCGAAGATGGTCAGCGAGTTATTCGGGTCCAGGCTAATTTAGATCGAACGGTTACCACCCCAGAAAAAATATTAGCGTCACTAAACAACTCTGCTTTACCAGAGATAAAAGAGCGTTTTCCTGGGGTTAGTTTTGCGGTTGCTGGTGAAGCTGAAGAGAGCATGGAAGCCATGGGTGCGATGGGCAGTTTGGCGCTTATGGCAATGCTGATCATTTATGCCTTACTCGCTATTCCGCTGCGCTCATATTTGCAGCCGCTCGTTATTATGAGTGTTATTCCGTTCGGCGCGATGGGTGCAATTATTGGGCATTATATTATGGGATGGGATTTAGTCTTCTTCTCGCTACTGGGTATTATGGCATTGTCAGGGGTTGTGGTTAACGCAAGCTTAGTGTTGGTTGATTATATTAATCGCCAAGTACGTTCAGGCACGCCTATTGAAGAGGCGGTGTTAACCGCTGGTAGCGCAAGATTTAGACCTATTGTGCTGACGTCGGCGACAACCTTTGTTGGCTTAGTACCGCTTATATCTACCTCCAGTCTAGCCACCATGATTTTTGTACCAATGGCTATTTCATTATCGTTTGGTGTGTTGTTTGCAACCGCAATTACCTTGTTTCTGGTGCCGTGCATATATCTGATGTTAGATGATGCGCTTAAAGCACAAAAAAAATGGCGTGGCGGTGCCCGTAAGAAATTAAAAACAGCATTGGGGATAAACCAAAGTTAGGTGGTATTTTGGTTTACTGATAAATACCAAAGCAGCGGCTTAGATGTGACGCTATTAAAAACTAGTGTTAATAACGGTGAAGCGATTGCTGCACTAATGAGTGATTATCAGCAGGCCAAGCAAAATGCTATCAAGGGCAGCCCGTCTTATGTGATGGGCGGCGGCTGTCAAACGCTTTATGGCAATGTCGGTTACTGAGTGTTATCGGCTAATATTGAAGAGTTATTGAAGCGTCCGGAAAAAGAAGCGAGCAGGTGTTAAATATGGCAAAAGCTATCTTCTAATAACCACTTAGCCCACCGGCTGGTCCGCCACCTTGTCCAGGCACAATAATTGAAGACGCTTGCTCACGGCGCATCTCTTCAATTTGTTTTACGGTTTTCTCTAAGGCTACTTGTGCTTCCATACCGAATTTCTCGCTGGCTTTACTTAAGTCAGCCGCCGGGATTTCAAAGTTAAGAGGCAGTGCGCCGCCAGGCGTCATGATTTGTGTTTCACCACTGTAGATAACAACACGACTTGCATCATCAGCGCCATTAGCGGTAACTGGAGTAAGGCGGCGAATAGTGCCAACCTTGCGATCGGTAAAAGTATCTTCGCGATATAAGTCACTCGCGTCCATAGTCATTTCGCTGTCGTTCTGTTCCATAGTTTTTCCGCTGTTAAGTTAATTAAGCAATTAAAAGACGATTAAAAATCGCCTTCAGCTAAGTCCATTACGTTAGCGCTACCAGCTAGCAAAATCTCTAGATGACCAGTTGCGCGTGGCATTAAGTGGTCAGCATAAAAGCCAGCAGTGATAATCTTATTGGGGTAAAAGCTATCAGTTTCGCCAGCTGCAATCACTTGGTTAGCGGCAACAGCTGCGCGAGCCATATGCCAGCCGCCACAAATGTAGCCAGTTAGCATTAGCAGGTTAAACGATGCGCTGTTTAACTCGTCGCCATTTTTATTGTCTAAGGCCCAAGCAACGGCTTGCTTAATAGTAGCAATGCCAGCTGTCAGACGAGTAGCGATAGCCGCTAGTTTTTCGCCTTCAGCTTTTACAGCGACTAGCGTTTCTTCCATATCAGCAATAAGCGCTTGGTAACCGGCGCCGCCGTCTCGAGTCAGCTTACGGCCAATCAAATCCATTGCTTGGATGCCATTGGTACCTTCGTAAATAGCAAGAATACGTGAGTCACGGTAATGTTGGGCAACACCTGTTTCTTCAACGAAACCCATGCCGCCATATACTTGTATGCCCAGCGAGGTGATTTCGTTAGACATTTCAGTACACCAACCCTTGACCACTGGAGTCATTAAATCGGCTCTTTTGCTACTTGCTTTAGCAGCCTCTTCATCTGTGTTCTTGTGAGCGTGGTCAGTATGGGCGTAAGTCGAGTAAAGCAGAGCGCGCATAGCTTCAGTGCTGGCGCGCATTACCATTAACATGCGACGCACGTCAGGGTGGTTAATAATTGTTTTGCCACCGCCCTGTACGCGATCTTTAGCGTACCAAACAGCATCCTGATAGGCGCGATCCGAGATGCTTAGGCCTTGGCCGCCAACGCCGATACGAGCGTGGTTCATCATAGTAAACATATGGGCTAGGCCAGCGTTTTCTTGGCCAACTAAGTAACCCACTGCGCCGCCATTGTCACCAAAGCTCATAGTGCAAGTAGCGCTGGCGTGGATGCCTAGCTTATGTTCAAGCGATACGGCGTAGGCATCGTTGCGTTCACCAAGGCTGCCATCATCGTTAACTAAAAACTTAGGTACAACAAACAATGAAATACCGCGGGTGCCTTCAGGGGCGTCAGGTAGGCGTGCCAGTACTAAGTGAATAATGTTCTCGGCCATATCATGATCACCCCAGGTGATATAGATTTTTTGTCCAGAAATTAAATAGTGGTCGCCGCTAGGGATTGCTTTGGATCGCACTAAGGATAAGTCTGAGCCCGCTTGAGGCTCAGTTAAATTCATTGTTCCTGACCACTGACCGCTAGTCATTTTTTCAGCATAAGTGGCTAATAAGTCGTTGCTAGCGTGTGACAATAGCGCGTTTAATGCTCCGGCTGACAACAGCGGCGCTAAACTAAATGACATATTTGCTGCCGCTACCATTTCGCCTAGTGGGGCGGCTACTAATTCAGGTAAGCCCTGACCACCGTATTGAGGGTCGCCAGCTAAGCTACTCCAACCACCGTCTACATATTGCTGATAAGCTTCTTTAAAGCCGGGCGGTGTTACCACACCATCGCCTTCGATTTTTGAGCCGTGCTCGTCACCAATTGCGTTTATTGGTGCTAGTACTTGACCGCTAAAGCGAGCTGCTTCTTCAACAATGGCAGTTACCAAGTCTTCAGACGCCTCCTCATAACCTGGCAGCTGTGCAACTTGGTCAAGGCCTGCTAGGTGCTTCATGGTAAATAGCATGTCTTTAACCGGCGCATTGTAATCAGTCATAATTTCTATCTCTAATACGTTTAATAAATTTTGATGTTAGGTATTCGGGAATTTGTAGTCAGCAAAATGCTCGCGCAATTTTACTTTTTGTATTTTACCGGTAGCGGTGTGAGGTAGTTCGTCAATAAAGACAACATCCTCAGGCAGCCACCATTTAGCAACTTTATCGGTCATAAATTCCAGCATGCTATCTCTGTCTATATCCATGCCTTCATTTTTAACCACAATTAGTAAAGGACGTTCGCTCCACTTAGGGTGATAGGCGCCGATTACAGCAGCTTCTGCCACTGCTGGGTGGTCGACCGCACAGTTTTCCAGTTCAATCGAGCTAATCCATTCTCCGCCAGATTTAATCACGTCTTTAGTGCGGTCAGTTATCTGCATACTGCCGTCAGCGTTAATATTTGCTACGTCGCCGGTATCAAACCAGCCATCATCGTCGCTGGCGCTTTTGTCTAATTTAAAATATTCAGCGCAAATCCAAGGGCCACGCACTTTCAATGTACCAAAGGCAATACCATCCCAAGGTAGCTCGTTGTTGTCTTCGTCAACAATTTTCATTTCTACGCCGCAAACCGGACGTCCCGCCCTGACGCGAGCACTGGCATATTCCACATCGGTATAGCTTTCACGTGGGCGCGGCAGTGAATTTAATGTGCCCAATGGGCTCATTTCAGTCATACCCCAACCAACATGGGTGTAAACGTCATGTTTGTTTTCAAAGTCTTCCATAATAGATAGCGGGCAAGCGGCGCCGCCAACTACCACTCGCTCAAGGCTGGTGATTTGTTTTTCAGTTTTGGCTAAATAGGCTAATAGGCCTAACCAAACAGTTGGCACTCCTGCTGAGAAGGTGACTTGCTCTTCTTCAATGAGGTTTTGAAGTGTTTCTGGATTGCCCATATGGGAGCCAGGGAATACCAATTTGCAGCCAACCATAGCGGCGGCGTATGGCATATTCCAAGCGTTAACATGAAACATTGGCACGATTGGCATAATGGTGTCGCGAATAGAAATATTCATCACATCGGGCATGCAGCCAGCATAGGTATGCAGCACTAAGGCGCGATGTGAGTAAACTACACCTTTTGGATTACCGGTAGTACCTGAGGTGTAACACATGCCACAGGCATCATTTTCGTCAATTTCTGGCCAGTTGAATTCAGTGCTTTCGCCGGCGATGAGCTCTTCATAGCAGTGTACATTGCTCAGTTTAGTCGCCGGCATATTGTCTTTGCTGGTTAATACGATATAGCCCTGCACGGCTGGTAACTTATCTTCTAACTGCTCTAGTAAGGGCACGAAATCTGGATCTACCATTAACCATTTGTCTTCGCCATGGTTAACGATGTATTCAATTTGTTCGGGGAATAACCTTGGGTTAATCGTGTGGCAAATAGCACCACCACAGCCAGTAGCAAAGTAAATCTCAAAATGGCGATAGTCGTTCCATGCCAAAGTGCCAATAAAGTCGCCTTGCTCTACGCCTAGCTTTTTAAGTGCATTAGCAAGTTGACGGGTACGGTTAAATGCGTCTTTAAAGGTATAGCGATGGCGTGGGTTGTCACTGGTAACTGATACAATTTCGGTAGTTGGGTTTACTTGTTCCGCATGTCTCATCAACATTTGTAATGTTAATGGCATGTCCATCATTAATCCGCGCATAGTTTTTCGTCTCTTTTTATATTTAGTTAATAGCACATGAAAAGCTGAAGATTACCTGTATTTGCCGGCTATTAAAGTCGAAGTTGGCCCGTAATTATACCCACAATAATACGGTAATGGGAGCCTGGCGGTTCACTAAAGCCGGAATTTCTCGGGGCCTATCAATATGGCAGACGATTATCGGTCGTTTGCTACCTTATGATGTGAAATCGCTGTCCGTAGTGACAATGTGAACACAATTTGGCGGTGATAGATTCACTGCGCCGCAAGCGTGCACCAAAGTGGTGATTTTCAATGCATAAGCTGAGCGCACAACCGCCAATAAGCAAGGCGGCGATTACGTTGATATTTTTACGGTGTGATAGCGCTATGTGCGAGCGGTAAGATTAAAGGCTAGTTGATCGCGCTCAAAATCATTGCACTTTAACTAATCTAGTTGATGGCAAAGTCATTTATTCAGTCCGTATCTAAGCACGCTATTAGCATTCCCTTTGCGAGTCTAAGAATAACGACTATGCTAAATATAGTAAATTGCACTGCCTATTTTTCTTAATTGACGCTATTTTGATCATAAAAAGGAATATATGACTATCTCGGCCAAGAAAATTGCTCATGTAAATTTGAATGTCAGTTCAGTAAATCAAGGGCTGCGTTTTCATACTGAAAGTCTAAAAATGCGCAATGTCGGGCATATTCAGGTTGCCGCTCAAGATGGATTGCCGATTGGGATTGAATCTTCGGTTAAGTGGCGTGGTTATCGATTTAATAGTATTTCAGAAAATCTTAATGCCACTACCTTTCAGTTAGTCGAATGGGAGCATCCGATAGCAACGCTAGCGCCTTATGCGCGAGCCAATAACGCGGGTATTTCTCGGATTGCTATTAAAGTTCCTAATTTGGATGAAATATATCAACAGCTAAAAGATGTAGGGGTAGAGATTTTTGACGAGCCAAAAATTGATAAGCATACCGACGAGCACTTTTTTTGTGCGTTAAATGCCGACGGCAGTATCTACCAATTTATTGAAGGTATTGGTGAACCTGAGCTATGGTTTGTCAATATTAACTGCAGCAACATAGAAATATCTATGCGTTGGTATCAACAACATTTTGGTTTCGAGATAGTTTCAGAGGTTTGGGAGCAAGAGGGTACGGGCAGATCTTATGGTATTGCCGGTAAGATAAAGTTAAAAACTGTGCGTCTGCAGTTACCCGGCCGTCATGCTGACTGTGGCTTGCAATTACAGCAGTGGGATTTGCCGGCAACCGCTGGCACGCAAACATATCAGGTAGCTAATAATCTAGGTTTTAATCGTCTTGCCTTAGAAGTCGAAGATGTGCAACAGAGCTATCAGGATTTATTAGCCGAGGGCGTGAATTTTTCGATGCCACCAGTTGTCTTTGAGACCGGGAAAAAAGGCAGTGATAGCGATCCGTGGGTTACTTTGTTATCAGATCCCGACGGCGCAACGATTGCCTTAATGCAAAATGAAGTGCTCGGCTAAGTAAATTAGTCGATATCCTCCTCCTCTTACGATTTGCAAAGATGATAAATAGCACTAAATCGGTGCTGATTTATTAGCCAACACCCTGTTAGAATGAATAAATAACGAATTTTGGATGTTTTGATATGACATATGCAGCAATTACCGGTTGGGGCAAATGTTTGCCGCCAGCAACTCTCACTAATCAAGACCTAGCGACTTTTATTGATACCGACGATGAGTGGATTGTTAGTCGAACTGGTATGCAAGAACGCAGGATTTCACATGTTGGTGGCAGCGACTTAGGTTATGTTGCCGCAGCTAGAGCACTGGCAGTGGCCGGTAAAGAAGCTTTAGATGTCGACATGATTTTGTTTGCCAGTACCTCCTTTGATCAAATTTGCCCTAACTCTTCATCGCGCGTGCAGCAATTACTTGGCGCAAGCAATGCTGCTTGTATGGATATTAATACTGCCTGTACCGGTGGTATGTATGGTTTAACAACTGCCACCGCGATGATTCAAAGCGGCGTGGCTAAATCTGTGTTGGTGATTGCCGCTGAAGTAATTAGTAAATTTATGGATTGGGAAGATCGCAACGTTGCTGTTCTATTTGGTGATGGTGCGGCTGCGTTTTACTTAGAAGAAAGTGAAGAAGAGAGTGGTGTTATTGCTCAGTCTTTAGGCTGTTACGGCGATTCCCGTAAAATTTTGTCGATAGAGGGTTGGGGTGCAGACTGGACCAATCAAGGACTACCCTATGGCAATACAGTTTGGGATTTTCATGGCCAAGATATTTTCAAAAAAGCAGTAGCTGGAATGAGCAAGGCCTGTGAAAAAACCTTGCTTGATGCCAACATGGACAGCTCAGATATTGACGTTATTGTCCCACATCAGGCTAATTTGCGGATTATCGACGCCTTGGCAAAACGTATGGGTGCGTCGAGAGAAAATATTTTCATCAATATTCATCGCTACGGGAATATGTCGGCTGCTACCGCTCCTGTTGCATTTGTTGAGGCGATTGAACAAGGGCGAATTCAAGATGGCGACAATGTATTAATGCCAGCGTTTGGCGGCGGTCTTACTTGGAGTGCACATTTGATAAAATGGCGCGGTGGTAATAAGCCGGTTAACGAAACTGATATTGATTTGCCGCCTTGTGAAAATACTGCTTTGGAAATAGTTAATAAGCTTAGAGCGGTAAAAAATAAAAAGTAGCGAAATAAATTATTTAAAAGCCACACTTTAGTGCGGCTTTTGTGTCATGAGCTTATAAAATAAA
The DNA here is from genome assembly GCA_046710535.1 of Pseudomonadales bacterium. Taxonomy (GTDB): domain Bacteria; phylum Pseudomonadota; class Gammaproteobacteria; order Pseudomonadales; family CAWVSB01; genus CAWVSB01. The sequence goes on along the minus strand of JBKEHH010000005.1, from coordinate 7,590 downwards.
TTGCTATTTATTGCGGTCTCAGCATCGCAGCAATAGCTTGGAGATAATTATGAAGTTAATGCAGGTTGTTAAATTAAGTACAGTATTAATGGTCGGCACTATGTTGTCTGGCTGTGGCATCAATACTATCCCCACCCTAGATGAGCAAGTGAAGTCTTCTTGGGCCCAGGTAGAAAATCAATATCAGCGCCGCGCAGACTTAGTGCCAAATTTGGTAGCGACGGTAAAAGGTTTTGCCGCGCAAGAAAAAGACACCTTAACCGCGGTTGTTGAGGCAAGAGCGAAAGTAGGCACCATGCAAATTGATGCCAATATGTTAAATAATCCACAAGCAATGCAAAATTTTGAAAAAGCCCAAGGTGCACTGAGTGGCGCATTGAGTCGACTGATGGTGGTAGCAGAGCGTTATCCTGATTTAAAGTCGAATCAAAACTTTCTGACTTTACAGTCTCAGTTAGAAGGCACCGAAAACAGAATTGCCATCGCACGTAAAGACTATATTGCTTCAGTGCAGGCATTTAATACTGAGATCAGAACCTTTCCTGGCCGCCTATGGCTTAGTATTATGTATAGTGATCTAGAAGCCTATGAGGCCTACCAGGCAACTACCGAAGGCGCGCAAGCGGCACCGCAGGTTCAATTTTAATGAGGCCGACTGGCCTCAGTTTAGTTGCATTGCTGGCATTGCTGTTAGCCGGCAGCGTCATTGCACAACCCAAGTTCCCCGCCCTTAGCGGCATTGTTGTCGATGAGGCGGGAATGCTCAATGCCGATACTAACGCGCAGTTAAGCGAATATCTTTTGGGGCATCAGCGGGCTACCGGTAATCAAGTTGTGGTTGTTACTATTGATGATTTACAAGGCTATGAAATAGCAGATTATGGCTATCAGCTTGGAAGGCATTGGGGTATTGGTCAGCAAGGTAAGGACAATGGGGTATTACTCATTGTTGCAAAAACTGAGCGCAAAGTGAGAATAGAAGTTGGCTATGGTTTCGAAGGCGATTTAACCGATGCTATTTCATCGAACATTATTCACGCTGTAATTTTGCCACAGTTTAAGTTGGGTAAATTCCCTAAAGGTATTTTGTTAGGATCAAAAAGTATTGTAGAAGCGTTGGGTGGTCAGTATCAAATGCGTAAGGCAGCAAAGAAAAAATCTGCTGGCAATAATTTTAGTGCGGTGATTTTCATCATCATCGTGTTGCTAAATATTGGTGGTGGAATGTTTGGTGGTGGCCGGCGTCGAGGAACGAGATCAATCTTTATTCCTGGAGTTTTCGGCGGTGGCAGAAGTTCAGGAGGTTTTGGTGGCGGTTTTTCAGGTGGCGGCGGTGGTTTTGGCGGCGGCGGTGCGTCGGGGGGTTGGTAATGAAGATGCTAAATGAACGAGAGTTAGAGCATGTCGCAGCAGCTATTGCTGCAGTAGAGGTCAAAACAGATGCCGAGCTGGTTACAGTATTGGCTCGCCAAGCAGATAGCTATTTGTATATACCAACATTGTGGGCCGCAATAATAGCGTTAATATTGCCCGCATTTATTAAGCTACTGCCATTATGGTTAACGGCAGACGATCTATTCGTTCTGCAATGGATTGTTTTTGTAGTGTTAGCGCTAGTGCTAAGGTGGCAACCATTAATGATAAAGCTGGTGCCTACGCGGGTTAAATATTGGCGGGCTGAAAATTTAGCACGGCGGCAATTTTTAGAAAATAATTTGCATCACACTATAAGTGAGAGTGGTGTGCTTATATTTGTATCGGCGGCTGAGCATTACGTAGAGATAATCGCCGATAGAGGCATTGATAAATTTATCGATCAAGCCCAATGGCAAAGTATAATTGATAGCTTTATTGGCGAAGTTAAAGCGGGCAACACTGCGCTAGGCTTTATTGACTGCATTGAAGGTTGTGGCAAATTACTGGAGGAATTCGTGCCCGCTACAAAGGCCAAGAACGAATTGCCCAACCATCTGGTGGTAATCTGACAGCAGCCTTCAATTACGCATCAGCTATGGAAACTGTATCGTGAGTTGATGTATGTGTTTGGTCTCAAAGGGCGATCGACATATTATTGAAAAGTGTAATTACGCATTAGCAAAAAATGCTAGCTATGCAAAAACAGGTTGACACTACAGTACAAAAAATTATCTTGAGCGCGGCGATTATCAGTTAACTATGCTGTTGCGTCAGCACGCTGACCAGTTGTCAGCCGAGATGATGCGGTGTAAAGATACTGGTGCAAGCAAAGATAATATTTACTAACAGGTCGTTATGGCTGACAAAGGTAGCGACTCACATGCAAAGGCTAGAAAAACTAGGTGAAAGATGAGTGGAGTAGTTAGCTTTGATGATGACGCTGGATGTTTGCGCACTTATGCAACCTTAAGAATTTACTCAGGTGAGATAAACCCTAGCGAGATAAGTGAGGCCTTGGGGATAGAACCCAGCCGGGTATGGAACAAAGGTAGCGCCGAAACCGCAGTGCCAAGAAAACAAAACGGTTGGTTTTTAACTTCCAGAGGAGAAGTTGAATCACTAGACACCAAGCGTCATGTTGATTTTATCTTGGCTCAGTTGGTAGCGAATAAATCTTATATGGCAGCGCTAACCGCCCAAGGCTTACAAGTGGATATCATGTGTTTGTGGCAAAGTGCGAACAACTCTGAAGGTGGGCCAAATTTGCTGCCGACGCAAATGCAAGCGTTGGCCAGCATGGGCATCGCAATTGCATGGAATATTTATGTCGATAAAAATGGTTAGGCTAAGCTGATGAAATTTTGTGGCGAATGTGGCGATCAACTTCGGTGGCAAATACCGAAAGGTGAGCTTATCGAACGGCAGGTGTGTACTGGCTGCGACCATGTTTATTACGATAATTTGAATGTATTAGTTACGTGCTTAGCCACTTGGCAGGGTAAAGCATTGTGGATGCGCAGAGCGCAACATCCCGCTAAAGGCTTGTGGAGTGTTCCGGGCGGTTTTACTGAAATAGGTGAGAGTCTGCAAGCAGGTGCAGCGCGGGAATTGTTTGAAGAGACTCAGGTTAGCGTTCAGCCGCATGACTTAAAGCTCTACGGCGTCGGTACAATTATTCATCAAAACCAGGTTTACGTATCGTTTAGAACCGAGTTACCCAGTGACAGTTTTGGTACTAGCGATGAGGCTTTAGAAGTTGCTCTATTTTCCGATGATGAACTGCCGTGGGATCAGCTCGCCTATCCAGAGCTTATTCCCTCTGTTAAGAACTTTTATCGGGAAATGAAAGTCGACAGTTATGGCATTTATATGGGTGAATATAACCCTAACAATATTTATCTAGAAAATATGATCAACAGCTTGTCTAGCTGACAATTTATTATCACTGGGCTTTAACCTCGACCTACTAATTTTTGAGTGGTCGGCAGCATCACGGTACTAAGTACATTTACATCCAGCGGCAGCAGTGCAATGTTTAGTACTTGCTTGGCCACATGTGCTGGGGCCATTACCGGTTCAACTTTTAGTAATTCTTCTTTGCCAGCCCAAATGTCAGTATAGGTATTGCCAGGGTGAATAATACAGGCTGCAATGTTGCTATCGCGGCCCTCTAAAGCAAGCGCTGTAGTCAGGCCATCCAATGCGGCTTTACTAGCAGTATAGGCGCTAGCCCCTGGGCGCGGAGCCATTGAAGCGATACTGCCAATATTAATAATTCTACCGCCTGCGCCTTGCTCCATACGTTTAAAGGCCTCGCGGCAGCATAAAAATGCACCGGTAAGATTGACGTCTACTATTGCTTTCCAAGTGGCAAGGCTCATATCTTTGACTAAATCACCAAAGCCCATGCCAGCATTATTAACCAGCAGATCTATCCGTCCAAAGCGCTGGTCTATCTGAGTAAAGACACTGAGGACTTCGTCTTCTAAGGTAATGTCGCAAACTATGGCAACAGCGCTGCCGGGCAAATCACTCATTGATTTAGTGGCTTTATCTAATTCATTTTCAGTTCTAGCCAATAATATTACCGTCATCCCTTGACCGCACAATTGGTCAGCGATGGCTTTGCCTATTCCTTTGCTGGCGCCGGTAACTACCGCTACTTGATTAGCTAAATTTGCTGGCATAATAAAACCTTTAAACGATGGAAATTTTCGATGGCAATAGTATATCTGGTTAGGCATGGCGAAGCTGCTGCTTCATGGGGTGAAAGTAACGACCCAGGGTTGTCAGTTTTGGGTAAAACTCAGGCTATTAATGTCGCCAACGAATTAAGCCAGCTGGCGCAGGCAGTTATTATTTCCAGCCCCAAGCTTAGAGCAGTTGAAACGGCTCAGCCGCTGGCAAAGCTATGGCATGTTGATATAACTATTGAGCCTCGGGTAACAGAAATTCCAACGCCTATTGATATTGGTGACAGGTCGGTTTGGCTCAAGAATATTATGAAGCAGGACTGGCAAGATATGGATGATGCAATGCTGGCGTGGCAAAAACATATTATTGCGGCGCTAAGTGAGTTAACACAGCCTACAATTGTGTTCTGTCATTTTATGGTAATCAACGCGGTTGCAGGCTGGGTATCTAAGCAAGCGCCGGTGTTACAGCAGATGCCCAACTACGGGTCTATTAACCAAGTCACTATCGAAGCTGGCGAATTAGTTAACTTTGCTGCGGGGAAGCAACTGACAACAATCGTTAATTAGGTGCAACGCGCATTAGATTTTCTTGACTAAGAGATGCCACTAAGCGGCCGTCTTGAGTATAAACGGTAGCTCTATTAAAGCCTCTAGCACCATTGCCAATCGGGCTGTCTTGATGAAAGAACAGCCATTCATCAGCTCTAAATGCATCGTGAAACCAAATAGAATGATCAAGGCTAGCGCACTGCATTCCGGCTGATTCAGGGGAGTATGGGTGTCGCCGAAAGGCGGTTCCAAGCAAGGTCAGGTCAGACATATACGTTAGCATTACCAAGTGCAGGTTGTTGTCATCACCTAGAGGCTCTCTTATTCGCATCCAGTGGCCAGTCGGTTCATTGTCAATATGGGGTTCAAATGAGTCCCGCGGTGATAGGGGTTTAATCTCAATGGGTGGCATTCGATAGCTAGATCGCTTGTCTTCGCCGTATTTGTCCTGCATCTGTTGGGCAAATTCAGCTCGGCTAATTAATGTATCTGGGTGAGCAACATCTGGCATTGTAGTTTGATGGTGCAGGCCTGGCTCAGTAATGTGATAAGAAATAGTACAGCTAAAAATGGCCCTACCTTCTTGAGTGGCGATTACCTGGCGGGCGCTAAACGAGCGTCCATCAGTCATTGATGTAACGGTATACAGAACGTCTTTTGCGGTATTGCCGGCTTTTAAAAAATAGCAGTGCATTGAATGTGGAGTTTTTTCGTCATTAACGGTATTGCTGGCGGCCATTAAGGCTTGGGCTAACACTTGCCCGCCAAATATACGGCTAGAGCGTTTTAATGCTGTGGTCAGATATTCCATCTCTGAAATAGTGGTTAACTCTAAAAACCCCAGCAATTGTGACAGTTTTCGGTAGGGGAAATTGGTCAAAGCGTTACTCTTAAGTTGGGGTTTGCATAGATATTTTTTATGGACGCTAATGTTAGCTATTATTTTCAGTGATAGACACAGATAATAAGTAGTTATTTGTCAGACCATAGGTATAACGCTTAATCTGGGCTTAGTAGATATCGAATTAAATAGTATAAGAAGAGGCAGGATCATGGATTTAGGTATATCAGATAAGCTAAAGCCGGTTTTAGCAGAAGTAATAGAGTTTATTCAAACCGAAGTTGCGCCAGTAGAGCATGAGTTTTTTGAAGAAATTGATAAGGGTGACCGCTGGACTCTTACCGACCGACAAACTGAAATTGTCGAAACTTTAAAGTCGAAAGCACGCGCTAAAAACTTGTGGAACTTCTTTATTGCCGATGAAAAATTTGGTGGTCGTTTTTCAACTGTTGAATACGCCTACCTTGCTGAAGAGATGGGCAAATACCATTTGGCCGCTGAAGCATTTAACTGTGCTGCACCGGATACCGGCAATATGGACGTATTGATGAAATACGGTAGCGAAGAGCAGAAAAAAGAGTGGTTAGAGCCATTGTTGGATGGCAAAATTCGCTCAGCCTTTGCCATGACTGAGCCAGACGTAGCCTCTAGTGACGCAACTAATGTCCGCATGTCGGCTGTTTTAGATGGCGACGATTGGGTAATCAATGGCGAGAAATTCTATATTTCTGGTGCCGGCGACCCGCGCTGTAAAATCATGATTTGTATGGTTGTCACTGAGCCAGATGCGCCAGCTCATTCGCGTCAGTCACAAATATTAGTGCCAATCGACACTGCTGGTGTGGATATCTTGCGTCCAATGCATGTATTCTCTATGGATGACGCGCCGCATGGCCATATGCATATTCGTTTTACAGACGTGCGCGTGCCAAAAGACAATATAATCCTTGGCCGTGGCCGTGGTTTTGAAATCTCGCAAGGTCGCCTCGGCCCAGGTCGTGTTCACCATTGTATGCGCGCGCTAGGCAGTGCTGAAAAAGCGTTGGCGATGTTTTGTGAACGCGGTGTTAGTCGTACCGCATTTGGTAAGCCTTTAGTTAACCTAGGTGCAAACTTTGACCTAATTGCTAATGCTCGTATCGATATCGAGATGGGGCGCCTGTTAGTATTGAAGACGGCTCACATCATTGACACTATGGGCGCCAAAGATGCACATGTGTGGATCTCCAAAATTAAGGTGGCGATCCCCAATATGGCTGAGCGTATTATCAATGAATCGATTCAAATGCACGGCGCGGCGGGTATTTCACAAGACTTCCCGTTAGCGGCTATGTGGATGGGTACGCGTACATTGCGCTTGGCTGACGGCCCTGATGCTGTGCATCGTCGTCAAGTCGCGCGCAGAGAGCTACGGCCTTACCGCGAAGCATTTGAGGCTAGTAAATAGCTCGGTACTATGGCGTTGTTGTAAGACAAGAAAAACCCGGCTTAGGCCGGGTTTTTTCTATTAGCCAAATGGCATAAAAGGTAAAGTTTTAGTGCAAAACTGGCAATGCAATATGTTGCTTGCCTGTGGTAATGTTTCAGATTCAAATTTATTTTCTAATACTGGGGTTATTTATGTTGGAAGTAGTAGTAAAAGAAAAATTAGCTGATTATATCGGCAAAGAACTAGATGCAGGCGATTGGTTCACCATTACACAAGACCAAGTCAATACATTTGCCGACGCAACTTTAGACCATCAGTTTATTCATATAGACGAAGAGAAAGCAAAAGAGACGCCATTTGGAGGTACCATCGCGCATGGGTTTCTAACGCTTTCTATGTTGGTGCATCTTACTGAGAATTGCAGCATAGTGCCTGAGAATATAGTGATGGGTGTTAATTACGGCTTCGACAAAGTTCGGTTTATAAATCCTGTTCGAGTGGGTAGTGAGGTTCGTGCCAAAGTAACCATTGCCGATGTAACCCATAAAGATGGCGGTCAGATTTTAATCAAGCAAGCTATCAGTGTTGAAATTAAAGGCCAAGATAAGCCCGCCTTAATTGGTGAGTGGTTATTAATGTATGTGGTCGCTTAGTAAAGC
>JBKEHH010000004.1:0-263508 GCA_046710535.1 Pseudomonadales bacterium | reverse complement strand
TACTAGCTCCGCGGCTTCTCGTTTAAACTCAGGACTGAATGTTCTTCTTTTCGTTGTCATTAAACACCTCTGTAAGATGGATTTTACCACCTAAGTTGGTGTCCAAGATCATTAGGCCACTACACATACACCCCAGGATTTTTATCTTGATCCATTCCGCCGGTGTCGTAGTGACTGAGCCCAAGCTCAATAGCTTTCCGGATTGCCTGAAACTGCAGCAGATACGGAGCACCAACAGCGTTACCTTGCTCGCTCGAGGCGCCGAATAGATACACTGCTGTGTCACCCACATAAGATCCAATATGTCCGGCAATGACTACGCCATCCTGCTCTACGAGCTGTACAATATAGTTCTGTTTATTTTTTGACGCCCTTTCTACCTGACGATAAAAGTCGGGCTCAAGGTTTACTTTAAAGCCTTTTCTGTCTTTGTGGGCTTCAAATAGTGTGAAGAACTCTTCATAGTACTGCTCGATAGTTCCCGTTCTTATGCTTAGCTCATTACGTAAAGAGGCGTTAAGGAGGTAGCGCCACTTTTTATGAAAATTCTTTTTTAGCTGCTCTTCTCCAATAGACAAGTCCAGTAGTGAAGTAGAGTATGGAGGTAGAAAGGTATTGCGGCTAAAGTCCAGTTTTTCAAGAATGCTGATTTGTTCGAAAACAATCGAGGTATCCCAGATGGGCACAGCTATGCGCAGAAAATAGTTGTGTTCTTGCGCATAGTGACGAGCGAGAGCGCTGATAACCTGAGTGAACGTAATCATATCCACTCGCGGGCGCAGAACTAGTGGTCCGCCGGCAAGATAGGCCATGCCGCTGTTTAATCCTGGTATTTTCTTTATGCGAACACCGACAATCCCCTGTAGCACCGCGTTTTCATAGACACCAACTAATTCTAGAAGTGAATTTTGGATTTTGGATATTGTCTCAAGATAGCCAATCGTTTGTTGATAGTTATAATCGTTATAAGTCGGAGCGAGTGACATCCACTCGCTCCGAGATAGGTTTTTTACGATCCAGTCACTCATGGTAATCGACCCTTTGACGAGTCGTATACCTGGTAGTACGTCACGGTATCTAAATGCAGATGCTCGTCCAGAACTTCATTTTCTTATAGGTGACTGTTCTTCCCAGTATGGTGTATTTTATATGCCACTTCTTTCTACTTGCCCAGACTGTTGACCAATGTGTTGCTTGATCGCTATATCTTTTGAAAACAGTAGCTGCGAGATTAAATCCACAGGTTCGCGACAACACAAAGATGTCAGTCAGTAAGCCTGCACACAGCCTCTCTACGCCACTCCAGTGTTTTTGATAATAGAGTGATTTTCCATTGAGTAATTTTGTTGTCTTATGTGACTTGGAGCTTTCTGATGCGGACCCTATATGCATGATTTTGGCTTCTGGAACGAAGACGCAATCATGCCCCATTAGTTGTGCTCTGGCACATAAATCAGCTTCTTCGCTATACATGAAGTAGTCATCATCAAACCCATTTAGTTGGTCCCATATAGCGGCGTCTAGCATAAAAAAACAGCCGCATACCACGGCGACATCTCTTACCCTGTCTCTATGGAAATTGGGCAGTGCTTCAGGGTTTAGGAATTGGATATTTTGTCCAATAATAGACAGTCCTAATGACTTGCAAATAAGGCTCCAAAGTGACGGCTTACCCCAGCAGCTTCCATAATCAAGCTCATTAGATAATGTGTACGAAGCGCCACCGAAGATTCCAGGCTTTCCATGTGTGCTGGCAAACTGAAATAATGTGTCGATTCCCTCAGAGATTATTTTTGTGTCTGGATTTAGTAGTAGCAGTCTTTTCCCTGTTGCACTACTGCGAGCAATATTATTGGCAGCAGCAAAACCAATATTAGTGTCCGATGCCATGATATTTATTTCAGGAAAATAGTCAGCGAGTGCTTCTACGCTTCCGTCATGTGACGCATTATCATAGACGATTATCTCAAAGCTTGTAGTCGGCTTAGAATCATATATTGACTGTATACAGCTACGGGTAAGCTCCTTGGTATTATAGCTTACGATAATAATAGATAGATCTTTTGCAATCTCAGTTGCTGGTTTCATGCGTTATTTTCCAGATTGCGGCCAACTGGCTTGCCATGGCTCGGGATCTATTAAGCCTAGCTTCCCAGCTAGCCATCCGTATTGGTATTCAGTTACCGGTGTATTGTCGGTAATGGTGTGCGTCTTGCGTGGCAATGACGACGCCACCAGCGGAAATTCAACCATGTCTATATCTAGCATTTTATCAAACGTCTCTAGCTCAGCGGGACTGTTGCCAAACACTAGCTCTGAGCCGTCTTTCATACTAGCCAGGCGCATCAGTGTAGTGGCTCGATCAAGCACGAATGGGGAGTTACTAGCGGCGACAAAATACTTGTAAGAACTGGTAACAGAAAACACCTCGGCGGCTGTTCTGAAAGCATCTGGCGAGCCAGTTGTATTAAAGTAGAAAACGCCGCGTTTGTTCAGGCGGCTCTGTACTAATTCAAACATCTCCTTTGACAGCACATGTGTGACTGAGTTACGGAAGTGATAAGAGCTATTCATTACAATGAGATCAAAGCGCAGATGGGGGTTTCTCTTAAGCCAGCGACGGCCATCATCGATATGGTAGTTAACCTTGTTATTATCGAGTATTGCGGATACTTCAGGTCTGTCACTCGCGATCTTCATGTAATCTGGATTTATTTCAACTATATCCATCTCCTCTACTCTCGGAAGCCAGGAAATAACGTTCGCCCAAGAGCCAGTGCTAAAGCCGATTATGAGTACACGTTTTGGCGTAGTATGGAAACCGGCGATACGATAGGCTCGATCGATTTCGTTAGAATTTCGCATTAGGCTGGTATTTAGGCGGCCGTCGTATTTACCAAAGCCGAACACTATGTCGCCAGTATCATTTGCATCGATGTTGATAACGCCGTATTGGCTTTCGAAATTATCTCTGAATTGTCCATGCGGCTGCTCGGAGTGCGTGCGGCCAACATCGATGAGTCGATACCAAAGTTTGTCGTCTGTTAGATTAATGAAGATAATGGCAGCAATTAACGCCGGAGCACTTGAAAACTTTAGAATCGCTAATTTTCTATCGCTGCACAGTACTGCTAGCAACGCGGTCGCCAATGTCACAATACTAACTGCCATAAATGACTGCGCTGTTGTCAGCATGCGCAGCAGTACAAATGTGGTGACAAGCGGGCCCAGTGTCGCACCCAGAATGTTGCCAAAATATACATAGGAGACAGAGGCAGCGATTTTCTTGCTCTGATTAGATCCTAGATGATGAGCAATAGGAAAAACGATGCTTTTAAGCATGGCGGTCACAAAGATCAGCAGAGAATATAGCGCAATATTCAGCATTCGATCTTCAAAGTTGATTAGCCGCAGAGACGAGAAATCTACTAACGCGGCGAGAATAAGTACTACGGCAGAGACACCATATAAATCTCGGTTGGGAGCCTCACACATGCGCTTGCCGATATATGACCCTACGGCGATGCCTGCTAGAAAAAGAATCAGTACATAAGAGAATGCTTGTGGCACTGTGTGTATCGAAAACGAGACCACTCTAATCCAGAGGACTTCAATACTAAGACTAGAAAAGCCGACGAATAGTGATAACCAAAATGGGATGAAATAGCGTCGCTGATTCATACTATTTCAACCCTGTAGATAAATAGGTAAGCGAGAGCTGCAACTGCCATATTTGTTATCGCCGCGATGACTAACGTTTCACTATAGGAAAAGAAATTGAGAAGAATGAAACCACCGAAAAAGCACCCAAGAGCAGCGCCACAAGTATTTGAAAAATACAAGCTTCCTATCGAGGTGCCGACATTGCGAGATTGCTTATAAAGGTGAGATACCAGTACTGGCAAGGTGGCGCCCATTAGTAAAGTGGGGAACAGCAGTAGCAGAAAATTTACTGCCGCTATAACAACTAATGGGTATTCGAAAAAAGATTCTGCCACGAAGCGAATTACGTCGTAGCTGGCAAAACCAAATAGACCAATTCCCACCTCTACGAAGACGAAAAATAGAAGTTGGTCATTCGGGTATTTTTCAGCAAATTGACCACCAACAAGCGCACCCAGCCCCAAACCTAGCATAAACGTCGATACGACTATGGCCGTTGACTGAAGATCGACCCCAAAGGCAGTAAACAGTAGCTTTTGCCAAATAACCTGATAAACCAATGCAGTTGAGCCGGATAGAAAAAACAACAGTAACAGAGCGTTATCTTGCACAATGCTCATTTTTCGTGACGACTGCATATATTTTTCCTTGAATGTTATAGCGACAGGAGATCATGAGTCATGCTCAAACAGCTAGATAGTCGCTTCTAGTAAAAGTACTAAAGCAACTCGCGTGCCAAGTTCTGGGCAAGTGTGACGAAGCTAGCAATGACGAGGCTTTAGGCCGATTATCTAAAATCTGATCACATGCAGATCAAGCCTATCAAGGTTAGCTAGCGCATATAGCGACATAGTAGTTGCAATCTGCGACTAGCGATTCGCAATCTGCGCGCAGCGATATAGCTGAGAATAGGCTCCAAGATTGTTAATTATCAACATATAAGAGATATAAAGACTAAAGAACACTTTTCGAAGACTAACAAAATTTGGCAATAATGGAGATGTTATTAAATTTAAAGCCAAAGAACTTTGGCTAGCCATACTTTATTGCGGTTAATATATCCTAGCTTGTTAGGCAAACTCTGGGGTACTTTACTAACACCTTTGCCATAAGTTTAGAATGCTAGCAACTTTTGCACCGCGCCTAAGTAGAACCAGTACAGCGATCTGAGTGGTGCCTTATTCGATACATCGCCGGTCTGGTATTTTGGGGCAGAGTAAAAACTAATTTAAAAAATTAGCGGCTATTCAGAGTTTTTACCATGCCCCCACGTTTCATAATAGAGCTATCAAACTTATTTAAATAATGGCTAGCCTAACTATCGTTTTACGCGTTAGCAGCAGCTTTTTCAGAGCTGGGTATATTCGCTGCAGCGAGTAATAACAGCCCGGCGAAAATGCCTAAATTTTTCACAAAGTTTTGTGTTTCACGCTCGGCGTTCACCCCTTCATATATATTCCAGAAATCATGCAGGTTTACATTAATAATTAAAGTCATAGCCGCTAGACCAAGCGCGCAGATCACTACTTGCTTATTGATTAATAGGAAAATACTTGCGCTAATTTGAATAATTCCAGCCAATAATAGTAACGCGGGCACCATAGTCATGCCGTGGCTTTCCATTAATGTCACATGCATATCCCACTGTACAAATTTCATGATGCCGGGTAGAAGAAAATAGAGGGCGAGTAGGCTGCGGCCAGTATGGGTTAATGCTGATTTCATGATGAGTCCTTTAGTTTTTATTTAGGGAATTTTTAGTTCTATGTTTATTGTTGCGCCATCTAATGTAGGCAGTTCCGTTGGTGTGTCGCCCATTAATATAATGGGCGCGCCATCAATGGTAAAGGTTTTGGCTTTAGTTTTTTTTGGCAGAAAAAAATCTGGCATCGTGTGGTATTGTTGCCCCTTAAAAAGTATTGCTTCATGGCTTAATTCGTCATAACTGACGCCATGCTTAGTAACACCTTTTTTTTCGTTAATATCTACATAATCAATTTCTTTAAGTGGTAATGTAAGGTTTTCATAAGATTGCTGGTCAGAGTATTCTTCTGCTGAAATTGTTATTGCACTAAATATATGCGAAAAAATTAGCACACTAATAGTGTATTTTATGTAAGCGTTACTATTGCTCGCTTCAGAAAAGCTCTTTTTCATCTGTAGTCGTCGTCTTATCACAGTAGTAGTCGTCTTATCACAATTGAAGGAGGTGATTTGGATCTACATATTACAGATATTGGTAAATTAATAAATTATTTTACTAATTAGTTCATTGCTGTTTAAGCTGCTGCTGAATACTTAAAGACCTAGCACCATTTTGGCAATAATATTGCGTTGTACTTCTTGCGAGCCACCAAAAATAGATGACGCGCGATTATTTAAATAGCGTGGTACTACTGTGGCTATATCATTGTCGCGGTAAGGCGTACTGTTAGCTGGTTTATTCATAGCAAAGCCGTGGTAGCCGGTTACTGCCACCATTAATTCATTTACCGCTTGCTCTAGACGAACAGTTGTCAATTTCATGATTGACGACTCAGCTCCTGGGTTGCCGCCAGCGCTAAGAGCAGACAAGATTCTCAACTCGGTAATCTCTAGTGATTTTAAATCTATCTCAATACGGGCTAGTTTGCGGCTGATATCACCATTAGCATTCAACATAGGGTTTGATGTTTGTAAATCGGCTAATAGCGTTTGCAACATATTGATTTCATGCTTAATTCGGTGGGCTGAAAAACCACCGCCACGTTCAAATTCAAGCAAGTATTTGGCGTAGGTCCAGCCCTTATTTTCTTCACCTATACGGTTGGTTTTTGGTACGCGAACATCTTCAAAAAATACTTGGTTAAGCTCATGGTCGTCGGCCATGGTAATAATGGGGTCAACCACAACGCCTGCAGTTTTCATATCGATAAGTAAAAAGCTAATACCTGCTTGTGGTTTTACGCTGTTATCAGTGCGTACTAAACAAAAAATATGGCTAGCAAAGTGGGCATGCGTAGTCCAAATTTTGGAGCCGTTAACTATATACTCATCGCCATCTGATTCTGCCTTTAAGCTAAGGCTGGCTAAGTCAGAGCCTGACCCTGGCTCAGAGTAACCTTGGCACCAATAATGTTCGCCGCTGAGTATTTTAGGTAGGTATTCAGTTTTTTGTTGATCACTGCCAAAAGCCATAATAACTGGTGCCAGCATTAATAAGCCAAGCGGAATTAGCATCGGTGCACCGGCGTGATAGCACTCTTTACTAAAGATATATTTTTGCGCTGGCGTCCAATCAGTGCCGCCATGTTCTACTGGCCACTGGGGTACAGCCCAGCCCTTGCTAACTAAAATTTCTTGCCATTCAAGAGCGTCTGCCTGTTCCATAAAAACGCCGCCGTTGCGTTTGGCGTTGTCTATAATATGGGCAGGGAGGTTGTTAGCTAAAAATTCGCGAACCTCTAATTGAAAAGCATGTTCCTGTTCGCTGAATTGTAAATCCATAGTCTTTCCTAGTTATTGTGATATTTTACGTTGTGAGGTTTACGCAATCTCATGCATTGACCACGCAATGCCGCGGCGTAATAGCTCGTAGAATTCCTCGGTGCGCCATGCACCTTCTTCTGGCACCGGATATTCCTCTATCAGCGGCTGCATATCATATTTACCGCGGCAATGGCCTAGGGTTAAATACAATACTTCGCCTTTGCCGTAAGGGTGGATATAAAGTACTGGCTGTTGGTCTGTGTCTTTCATCCAGTCATCACGGATAAAGTTAGCCACTGGCTCACTCCAGTTGGTATGCAGTAATGTGCGGTGCTCACCATAAAATTTACATAAGTAAAGTTCATCATCCACCTTGAAGGGAGGTATGTCTTTTACCAAAGGATGGTCTGGTTCTGTTATTTGTACTTTATATTCATGAATGGGCGGATGAGACCGGAATTGGCTGCCTAGCATCTCCATAAATGATAGATCTTCTTCTGGACAATCGACTTTAAAGTTACCGTCTTCATCAGGTTCTAAAAAACGCAAGATAGAATTAGTGCCATGCAGTGCAAACCATCTTTTGCCGCTTCGAATAAATTCAATTAAGCGCTGAGTTTGGTCGCCTTCGGGCAATACATCGCAGGTATAGGTTATTAAAAAATCAGCAGCGCAAATAGCATCAATATCACTGTAATCACTGCCTACTTGTACTTTTATGCGGGGCTGCTCGGCTAATAGTTTTAAAATCTCAACTCTGGCGTGGTCAATATCGTGGTATTTACCACCGGCCACCAAATAAACGTCTATGCGATCACTTTTGCCCATAATAATTATTCCGTTGTTAACGACTGATCTTAGCAAGCTGACTATAGGGAATTATTTTAAGAAAAAATACTAGCCGAGCAGGGCCCGGCCAGTAGGCAGTGCTAACAGCTTACTTACAACTGGACACGCTTAGTAAAACCACCGTCGGCAACTAAGTTGACACCAGTGATTAAGCTAGCCGCAGGGCTAGCCAAAAACGCTACGCTGTTGGCAATCTCTTCCGCCGTACCCATACGGCCTTGCGGACATTGGGCTAGGGTGGCGTCATATACTTCAGCCATGTTGTTCTTAATAAAGTCCCATGCGCCACCTTCAATAAAGATAGGGCCTGGTGATACACAGTTAACGCGAATGCCTTGTGGTGCTAAGGCTTGACTAAGTTGCTTGCCGTGTACAATTAATGCACCTTTTATGGCGTTATATGGATTGGCAGCCATAAACGTTTCGACCCCAGCAGTACTGGAAATAATAATAATTGAGGCAGCTGCTGACGCTTCCAAAAACGGCATGCAGGCTTCTATGCCTCGGGTGGTTCCCAGCACGTCTACTTCCAAATTCGCCTTCCAGCCTTCATCACCCTGCATGCCGCCGCCAGCACTGACGTTGGGTACAAAAATATCGATACCGCCAAGTTCTTTTCCTACCTTGGCAATCCATGCTTGGTAAGTCTCTTTGTCAGCAACATCTACCACGTTACCGATAACTTTAACGCCTTTAGCGCTTAGGTCGGCGACAGCCGAGTCGACTTCTTCCTGGTTGCGTGAACATATAGCTAGATCCACGCCTTCGTCAGCTAAAAGGTTAGCAATGGCGCGGCCAATGCCACGAGTTGATCCAGTAATGACAGCTTTTTTGCCAGATAATCCGAGATCCATGAATTTCTCCTGTGGTGGTTGTGGCAGTGTAAATGAGCTTACAGTGCCGTAGAAAGAGCATTGTTAGTTATTGTTTTTAAGTTAAAAGTCACATTAGCAAACCTCTCGAAAAAAAACAATCAGATTTGACTGTTTATTTTTCTTCGGATACTGTGACGGTCAGAATTAACAAATATAGCCAATACATAATTCCAATAATGGCTATTGCTAGGAGTAAGTTTAATGAGTAAGTCAGTCGCTGATTTTTATTTCTTTGACCCCGAGACAATCGAGTGCCCGTTCGAGTTTTATAAGGCTTTGCGTGACCAAGCGCCGGTTTACCAACTGCCCGAAACCAATATATTTATGGTGTCTAAATATGGCGATATTCGTCGTGCGTTAAAGGACACCGAGCTGTTCTCAAGTGACTTTAAGCATTTGCTACAAGGGCCAGAACCGTCTCCGGCAGCGGCAAAAATATATGAAGATGGCTATGAGCAAGTCGATACATTGCTAACTATGGATCCACCGCGTCACCGGGTATATCGCAACTTAATCAATAAGGTTTTCTCCGCTAAACGAGTAGAGAAAATGCACGGCTATATTGAACGAATAGCTGATGAATTAATTGATAGTTTTATTGAAACGGGCGAATGTGAGTTTATTAAAGACTTTGCGACGCCATTGCCAGTTTATGTTATTGCCGACCAGTTGGGTGTACCACGTAGCGGCTTGGACAGTTTTAAAAGCTGGTCAGATGCATTTGCTTCACGCCTTGGTGGCATGGTTACAGCAGAGGAAGAAATAGAAAACGCACAGCTGATTGTTGAATACCAACTTTACATGGCCGATGTGATTGAGCAGCGCCGTAAGCAGCCACAAGACGATATGATTTCAGATTTGGCCAACACCCAAATTGACGATGGCCGTTTGATGACAATGGAAGAGCTACTTAGCATGGTCCAACAACTGTTAGTTGCTGGTAATGAGACCACCACGTCATCGATTGCAGAAGGTTTGATGAACCTCATTCAACTGCCTATGCAAATGAAAACCGTACTAGAAGATATGTCAACAATGGGTAACGTAGTGGAAGAAATGCTGCGATTATCATCGCCAACAGCGGGTATTTGGCGTGTGGTAACTCGCGATACCGAGATTGATGGTGTCGCCATTGCTAAAGACAGCTTGTTAATGCTGCGTTACGCTTCAGGTAATCGCGATGAAGAAGTGTTTGATGACGCTGAAAATATGGATGTTTGTCGACGTAATGCTAAAGACCATATTGCTTTCGGCCAAGGCGTACATTTTTGTCCCGGCGCGATGTTGGGTCGTAAAGAAATGAACGTAGCCTTTAGTAAAATATTACAGCGCCTAACCAATATACAACTGGCAGAAAATAAAAATGACTTAACTCATTGGCCCAATGTTGTATTGCGTGGCCTAAAAGAGCTACATATTACCTTTGACAAAAAGTAATAATGTCGGCTTAAAACTAACGATTAATAATTAATAATAGGTGAGAGAATAATGAAGCTATATACGTCAGTTGGTCCAAATCCTCGGGTTGTAAATATGTTTATGATCGAGCGCGGCATAGAGATTGAAAGAGTCGAAATAGATATTATGGCTGGAGATAATCTTAAGGATGAGTATAAAAAAATAAACCCTTCAGCTCAGTCACCTTGCTTAATATTAGATAACGGTATGGCCTTGGCTGAAAGTACAGTAATTTGCTCCTATTTAGATGAAATTTCTGATGGTGATTCTTTAATTGGTACTACCCCAGAAGAGCATGCAGAAACGCGTATGTGGAGCCGTCGTATTGATGGCAAAATCCTCGAGCCGTTAACACTGGCCTTCAGAAGTTCTGAAGGCTTGCCAATGTTTGAAAACCGCTGTCGTGTTATTCCTCATGCTGCTGATGATTTAAAAACTATCGTACAGGAAAGCTGGGCATGGTTAGATGGATTAATGAGCGGTAAACAATATGTTTGTGGTGAGCGTTTTACCTTAGCGGATGTTCAGCTTTATGCATTTGCAGACTTTGGTAATTTGATTGGTCAAGGTATTCCTGCTGAACTAGAAAACATGCAGGCATGGTTTGCCCGAGTAGGCAAACGTCCGTCAGCTGCAGCCACTGCAGGGTAGTCACTTACTGTTCAAAAAAATAATAACAAGCATTGGAATAGACTATGAGAGCGGCAGTATTTAAACAAGTTGGCACACCATTAGCAGTCGAAGACGTTGCAGACCCAAGCCCAGAAGCGTCTGAACTGGTAATGAAAGTGAGCTACTGCGGCGTGTGCGGAACAGACTTGCATGCTACCCGTGAAGGTTTAACTACAGCCTGTTGCGGCCAAGTGCTGGGGCATGAATACGTTGGTGAAATTGCTGAAGTAGGTAAAGAAGCCGATGGCAATTGGCAGGTAGGTGACAGGGTTTGTGCCCTGCCATTTATTGCCTGTGGTAAATGTGCAGCCTGCGCCACTGGTCGGTTTTTTGAATGCTTAAATAAAAAAGTTTCTGGGGTAGATGCTCCCGGCGGCTTTGCTGAATATGTCACCACCGGTAGCCGCGAAACACTATTGCTACCAGATGACCTCAGTATGCAGCATGCTGCGCTAATTGAGCCTATGGCAGTAGGACTACATGCCGTGAGGGTTGCTGATTTACAAGCCGGCGACCGGGTGCTAATTATTGGTGCAGGTCCGATTGGCTTAGCAGTAGCAGCATGGGCGCGTTTTTTTGGCGCGCGCGATGTTGTCGTTAGCGAACTGGCCCAATCACGCGCAGCGCTGGCTAAAAGTATGGGCGCTACCGATATTATTAGACCAGATATTGACGCCGGTACTGAAGGGCTTAGTCAGCAGTTTGGTGATATTACCGGTGGTGGAGCTGATATCATTTTTGAATGCGTCGGTGCGCCGGGCTTACTGCAGCAATGCATTGAGCTAGCCTCTTTTGGCAGTAAAATTATTCCAGTGGGTGTGTGTGAACAACTGGATGCCATCATGCCATTTTTAGCTTTGATTAAAGAAGTCCGTCTACAGTTCGCTATCGCTTATACCAAAGACGATTTTGAAACTACAGTAGCGATGATGGGCCAAGGCCGAATAGAGGTCGCCTCTATGATTACTGATATAGTCACCATAAACGAACTGCCTGAAGCGTTTGAAGCGTTAAGAACGCCAAGTGGTCAATGTAAGGTATTAACCAAGTTTGCCTAGGGGCATTTGTTTAACCGTCCAGAAAAGCCAGTAACTCTAAACACATAGTATTAAATTCTTTAATGCGTGGTTTGGATAAGCCGACTTTACAGGCCAGTTTAGTCGGAATGTCTTTGGCCTTAGTTTTTAATGCCAAGCCTTGCTTGGTAATGGCAATAACACGTACCCGTTCATCAACTTTACTGCGGCTGCGTGTTACCAATTCCTTTTGCTCAAGGCGCTTTAACAGGGGCGTTAATGTTCCTGAATCTAGGCGCAACTGTTTGCCTAGCTCTTTAACATTCAACGCCTTTTGTTCCCATAACAGCATTAACACCATGTACTGTAGATAAGTGACGTCCAGCTCTTTTAGCAGCGGGCGATAAACGCGCACCATGGCATTGGCTGCACTGTATAGCGGAAAGCAAATTTGATTATCAAACAACAGTGCCGAGTCGCCAGCGTCTTGCGTCATAGTAAGCCCTTTTATGTATTTGCGTTTTTACGAAGCCAGTTTAATTGTAGGGCAAGTAAAATCACAAAGCATACACCTATTACTGCAAATGTTTTTAGCAGTAATGGGTCTTGCAACGAGCCAACCAGAGGTGCGTCCATCGGAAAGCGAGTCAAAATTTCAGTCGTCGTAGGTAGCAGATGAAACAGCATTGTGGAAGAAAAACACAGCGCAACTAGATACTTTTTTAGGCCACCCAAAAAATTCAGTCTAGTGGCAATAATACCAACAACAACAGCCAAAATAGTCAACACAGCCAAACCGTGCGCCCCATTAAACTCGCCATGTTTGTAGATGCCCAATGCACTTGCTGCGGTAAATACAGTTGCTGCAAGGTAGAACTTGTTTAAGCCACCGTTGAGCCCAAATTGCTTGTCTTCGCAGAGTATGTAAGCGGCTACGAGTATGGCGCCCAATCCAAAAATTGTATGAAAAATACCTAAAATGCTTAATGACATGATTTTCTCTCAATATGGTCACAATATAAATTGTTATCAATTATATTGTGCGCAATATAAATTGCAAGGGAGATTTTATGATGTGTATAGGACTATTGTTCATTGTGGAGGGGTTTCGGTAGTAGATGAGTAAAGCCAGTTAAGTCTCTTCGGCCTAAGTCGCTGTGACTGTAAGTCCGCTTCAGCCCAAGGTTGACTGGCTCATATGGGCCACTGCCGTGAGTTTGTTACTAGCGATTAAAGCTACTGACAAAGCTCAGGCAGTTTTACAGTTGTTAACTTGTGGCTTTTTTTTGTCGTTTTGGTTGAGTCGCCGCGGTTACTTTTTCTAGTTTTTCCAGCTCCACTAGCAACTGCTCTCTCTGCGCGGCAGTTTCAACAGTACGTTTTGAAAGATGACTAGGATGCTGCTGTCGATCTAACCAAAACTTACCTGATACTTTGCCTGCTTCTTTAGCAGCGGCTAGCCAAGTAATAGTATCAGCTCCTTGCTCAGGTGTTCGCAGTACGCGCTTAGTAACTCGATAAAACTCTGGCAGGGCATTGACAACCCCTGGTGTGTCTACCCAGCCGGGGTGCATTGCATTGACGCTTATATCATCACCTTGCCAGCGCTTAGCCCATTCTTCGGTCAAAATCATTAAGCCACGTTTTGCTCTCGCATAGGCAGTAGAGCCTGAGTATTCACCGCGTTGGCTTTGTAAGTCGTTTACCTGCACCTTTTGCGAGTACATTCCGCCCGACAGTACGTTTACCACTCTTGCTGACTCAGACTTTGCCAGTAATGGATGCAATCGTTCGGTAAGGATATAGGGCCCAAGTAGCAGCAGGGCAAAGCTCTGCTCTAAGCCCTCGGTAGTTTGCTGGCGGGGATTAAACAAAGCGCCGGCATTATTGATTAACATATCAACCGGTTTACCTGTTTTAAGTAAACGGCCTGCTAATGCATGTACATCTTTCATCAGTGACATGTCGGCAAGCTCTATATTGATTCGAGTATTACCAGTTTGCTCTATTAACTCACTGACAATTTGCTTAGCCTTGGTTTCGTCACGTGCCACCAATGTTAGCTGTGCACCTAGCTCAGCCAATTGTTTCGCTGCTGCCAAACCAATACCGGAAGTTGCTCCTGTTATTACTGCATGGCGATCATTCATATCTGCCGACAGCGCATTCCAGCGCTTACGAGAAGTTGTATAGCCTAAGCGAGTAAAACGCCAAACTCCGGGCAGTATTAACTTATCAGCCACGGCCAAAGCTTTTGAGGCCTTGGGAATAGCAAAATCTCCTTCTAGGGCTTTTCTTAGGCCCTCAAGTGCAGTGTTGCCGACCCAGTCCATTACCGCTGGGCTTAACCTACTTATCATGGCAACTGGCGCAGGGAAGTTAAAGTTAGCGGTATAGCGGACCTTAGTGCCGCTATCGCTAACGGTAAATAAAATCTCTTCTTCAGCTGTAAATAGTTTTGAATCTACCGTCATTAGCAGGCGCTTATTGGCTTCAAATTCAATAATTTCATAGAACAGGGTGAAGCCTGCTTTCATGTCTATCTTATACCGACTGCCAACGCCGGGTTTTCCACTAGATAGTTTTGAGGCTTTAGCGACAGCAGGGTCCCATTGTTCAATACGTGAGAACTCAGCAACATAGGCAAATGCCTCATTTAGCTTGCGTGTGACCTCAATAGTTTTATCAAGGGTAATAGTATTGCTCATCTTACGTTCCATCGTTAACAGGTAGTTAGCAAGGAATACGCGCTGAAAAGCGTTTTAGTTCAGCGATGAGTTAAATGATTTGCGGAGTCCTTGGTAAGACTTAGTCGTCTTGCTCGGCTTCTTTGATAAGCTCTTGGCGGTCTTGCTCTTCTTGTATCACTGCCTTGATTTCTTCTAATACCGAATCAACATCGGCGCTATCACTGTCATCTTCAAACTCGCCGGTAAGAGTTGAGTTGGTGGTTAATTTACCTTCTTCGAACAATGCCCACATTTCTTTGGCGTATTGTGTCTTCAATAAGGCTGGTGCAAACTCGCCATAATAGCGACGCATATTGTTAACATCACGAGCAAACATTTCTTGCGCATTGTTATTAGCCGCTGCATTTACTGCCTGTGGCAAGTCGATAATCACCGGGCCTTCATCATCAACCAGAACATTAAATTCTGATAGATCTCCATGCACAATACCCGCGCAAAGCATCAGCATTATGTAATGCATCATCAGCGTGTGGTCTTCAATTGCTTGATCCTCAGGCATTGTTACATCACCGAGTTGCGGTGCGACATCACCGTCTTCGTCGGTGACCAATTCCATTAGTAAAACGCCATCGACACAGCCGAATGTTTTAGGCACACGCACGCCGGCATTGTTTAGCCGTGATAAAGCGTCAATTTCAGCGTTTTGCCAAACTTCTTCTTGCTGTTGTCGCCCATAGCTGGAGCCTTTTTCCATAGCTCGTGCCCGGCGGCCACTGCGAACTTTTCGGCCTTCTTGGTATTGAACAGCCTTTTTAAAGCTGCGTTTCATTGAATCTTTATAGACTTTAGCGCAGCGAATATGATCGCCACAGCGCACAATGAAAATATCAGCTTCTTTACCGCTCATTAGTCGGCCTTTGACTTCATTAATTAAGCCATCGTCGACAAGGGGTTGTAGGCGTTTCGGTATTTTCACTAGTAGTCTGCTAAAGGTAATTTGTTGTTGATTATTATTTTATCGTGTTTACGGAATATATGTTTACCTATTTACATCAAATTGGCCATCAGTATTTCCAACCTTGGAGCCAATTTTCAGTACTTTTGAGATCCTGCCAATCAATTGGCTCTGAGCGGTTAGATATAACGGCCTCAATTAAACAATGGATAACATCACCATCTTCATCGAACTCCATCTCTGTGACAAGAAAGTGCTTCTCCTTGTTAACTGTTATGACAGCTGTCCATTTACTATTAAGGAGCTTCTTAGGATTGATTTTATTCATCGAAATCTTTTAACCCGTATATAGTATTAAACCCAACTAGCGACTTGCTTGCCGCAGAATATAGGGCTCAGCTTATAAACGATAGTATTAACGCATAGCGTGGAGTTAGATTCTTATATGGGCTAATAGCTGGATTCTGTTACATCTACTTGCAGATCTTTAAAATCGTCTTTGATTAAAACAGGCAGGGCACTGTTGATGAAATTATTCTCAGCCAATCGAGTGCTGAAAATATAACTAAAAACTTTGCGATTGAGTTTGTAGAGAAATAAATTAACCGAACAACCGGAGCATGCGTTAACTCCGGTTATTGGTGTTTACTCCGCAGTAGGCAGTTCGCCACGAAAATAATCAACGCCAATTAACTCTTCCATGCGGTCGTAATACGCTTCACCTTGCAGGCAGTTTGCGTCCATCCATTCGTCATCGGTGACTCTATTACGGGCGGCTACATGCTCTTTGGCATCATGGCCTACTGGATATCTAAACTGGGGTTTGTCGGCGGTTAAGGCGTGCTCGATGGCGGTTGCGCAGTCAGTTGGGTAAGCGGGGCGGGTTAAGCCAAATTCAAACCAGCGGCCTAGCTTCATTAACGAGTTGATGTAAGGTTGTTCGCCTTCTGGCAATGAGCCTTTGCCCCAAATTGGTGTGACAACACAGCCTGGTTCAATAATTGCTACTTTTACATTGAACTCTGCCATTTCCGCAGCCAATGCTTCTGACAAGCCTTCCATTGCCCATTTAGATGCAGAATAGTGTGCATGGCAGCCCATTACCGTTTGGCCCGCTAGTGACCCAACAGTGACGATACGACCAGACTTTTGCTTGCGCATGATTGGGGTGACTTCACGCAATACGCTAACGTTGCCGAAGTAGTTAGTTTCAAAAATCTCGCGTGAATCTTCTAGGCTTGTCATTTCAACGGCTTGGCCACCGCCTATCCCTGCATTATTGACTAGGCCATCAATGCGACCACTTTGCGCCATAATTGTGGTAATAGCTGTTTTGATGGATGCTGGGTCGACTAAATCCATTTGAATGACATGCACATTCAAATTTTCTTCAGCTATTTTTTGTTTTAATTCATCAGCCTTATTGGGACTGCGACATGCGGCATAAACCTCGCAGCCTTTGCGTGCCATGTGAAGAGAGGTTTCTTGGCCAATGCCGGTGCTGGCGCCAGTAATTAAAATAACAGACATATTGTTGCTCCTAATTTATTCGCTGTTGTTTATGTTTGAGTTAATGTTTGAGTTGCTATGAGAATTGAAATTTGTTGTGTCAGTTGCGTGTTGTTGTCGTTGTTTAACATCGATGCGGTAATCACAAGTGACGCAGCGACGCATGCCGTCTCGCATACTGTCATTTTGTGTCTGCAGTTTTTCTAGTTCTGCTATAAGCTGTTTTATGTCTTTTGTTTGTTGTATTTGTTGCCGCAATAATTTTTTCTGCGTACTGAAAATTCTTAACAACTTAAGCATCCGTTCACCGCCGAATTAATCGGTTGCCCAGCGCATGCGCACAGTACATGAAGTTTCAGGCAGATGTGGCTCAAACTCCATTTTCAAGCCGCCGTTTTCGCCTTTAAATAGAGCCTCAAATGGGCCTTTACATATATATAGACAGCCTTCTTCGGGCAGTGCATTGGGGTTTGGTAATGAGTCTTGTGAGGCGCATATATGCCAGCCGCATTCTGGTATTTCCATAACCGTTAAACCGTTATCTGGGTCGAAGGTCGTTATCTTTGCCGGGCCGGTTAGCCAGCCTACGGGGTTAAACATTTCAAACATTAAGCTAGTAAACCAGCTGGGTTCGGTAGAGGTACGTTTTTTCTTGCGATTATTTTTTTTCGGTTTATTTTTGTCAGACATAGAGTTCATCATGTCCAAAAATTCAGGGGTATTGTCGTGCGAGAGGGCTACGCTGGTGCCAACAACAATATCTTCAAACTGAGATTGATTATAGTATTTGCGCAGTTCTAACAATGCCCATTCCATTTCGCGAACAAAATTACCGTAACGCTTACGCCATTTTTCACGCGGTGCTTCAAATAGTTTTATTATTTCGCGGCGTGATTTTATCTCAATGTAGTCAGCTTCTAACTGATCTCGATCGTTACAGCTTAGGCGCAAAATAGGGACAAAAGTATGGTTGATAATCGGCATCGCTTTTTTCACTAACAAGGAGTTTGACATCCACATATCGATCCACGCTTGCGGCCCCCAGTTATACATAAAACCACTGCGTTTACTGGGGGCTACACGTCCGGAGCCACTGTCAGTGCTAATTACGTCTTTATCGCTCATCATGACCCCATCGGTGATAGTCAGCTATTAAAAGAAGAATCTCAGTGTGGCACCGTAAGTTCTTTCTGGTGCTGCAACGCCTATATAACCACCTAAAACTGGTATGTCTTGGCCGATGGCGAAGTATTCTTCATCAGTTATATTGCGTACCCAAGCGGCAACTTCCCAGTCTAAATTTTCATTAGCTAGTGACAATCTAAGGTTGAATAGATTAACTGCATCGTTCTCTAGATTTGGGTCAAGATCGACATCTAAAAAGAAAGAATCTGTATAGGTATGTTCTAGCCGAATTGTTCCATTTAGATTCTCGGTCAGTCCTATTTTATATTGTGCGAAAGAGCTGATAGTCCACTCGGGTACATTATCTAGTTGTTCACCGGTAAGATCTTTAGTACATGCTTCCCCCGCGAGAGCAGGGGCAAGAAAGTTAGTGTTTTGGTAAAAGGTTACGTCATAATTTTCGGCTACTGTGCATTCGCCATTTTCAAAGTCGCTATACGAAGCATGGGTATAGCCTAAAGCAGAACCTAAAGTTAAATCCGCCAGCGGTAAATACACGATTTCTAGCTCAGTACCATAGCTTTCCATCGAACCAGCGTTGGTTACCTTGACCGTCGAGCCGTCAAAACCTTGCGATTGAAAGTCGTCATATTCAACATAGAAGAACGTACCGTTTACTTGCAAACGACGATCTAGCCAAGAACCTTTCCAACCCATTTCATAGTTAGTCGCGATTTCTTCTTCAAACTCACCCGATGGCGCGGTGCCATCAGGCAGCGTTGCTTCGCGGCGTTGGTTAAAGCCACCGGATTTAAAACCGCGGCTTACACTAGCGTAAGTCATTACATCTTCTGTTACGAAGTAACGGATGTTGATCATTGGAGAAACTGCTGTATCACTGCGATCGACTTCGGTGAAATAGTTTGGTCCAGCAATAGGTGGTAAGTTGGGTGCAGTTATTCCTCCAACCGGGTCCGGCGTTGTAATTTGCGAACCATCGCGTTCTTTTTTCTCATAGGTATAGCGCAAGCCAAAGGTTGTGCTTAATTCTTCAGACATATTCCACGTTAGTTGACCAAACGCTGCGCCACTGGCGGTGGTATACAAATTATCGTCGGTGTTTAAGGTGCCGTTTGAATAAAGTCCGCCAAGGCCAATTTTATCAACCAATAGCTTACTTTGTGCAAACTTACCTAGGGAGTCGAATTCTGAATAGTAGCCAAATAAACCAACTTGATATTCAAACGTATTGCCGGCTTCAGAGGCTAATCTGATTTCTGATGAGTATTGATCTAGTTCAACTTCGGTAGAGCCCGATACCGCATCGTGTCCGGTAAAGTCACCATCATAGAACGAGTCTGATGAATAATTACGCCACGCATTGATGAAAGTTAGTGAGCTGTTGTTGGCAAGTTCTTTGTTCCATTCAAGTGCAACTCCACCAACCGTTACATTATTAGTGGTTTCGCCATTTACCCAATAGTTATCGTCAAATGGATCTGCAGTAGGTGGAGAAATGGTTTCGGTATCTTCAAATGAATTAAAATTTAAGGAAGAGCCGTTGTTAGCGTCAATTAGCCCTTGTTGATAGGCAGTTGACGCAGCATTTAAGGTGGGTGTACCAAGTGTTGTTAAGCCGTCGTAATCAATTACTGCAATACCACAACAGTCGGTGTCTTCTTCACTATAATCAACGGTTAATAACCACTCGCTGGTATTACTAGCTACTAATAACGTGCGTGCTCTGAGCCCCCATTTGTTGGCGTCGTTTAGGCCCTCGCCATTAAATTTATTTTCATAAATGTGGTCACCATTGACGACATAACCACTTACACGCATAGCGTTTTCGGTATCACCAAAAGGAATATTGACCATACCGCGTGCTTCGATGCGATTATCATTGGCGTAGGTCAGCTCGACCAACCCTTCAAAGATGTCATTAGGACGGCGGGTAATAATACTGATAGCACCAGCGGCGGTATTTTTGCCATATAAAGTGCCTTGGGGGCCACGCAATACTTCAATTCGTTCGATATCAACAAGGTCTGCTACGCTCATGCCTGCTCGGCCTTGATAGACGCCATCGATAAACATACCAACACTTGGGTCTATACCTGAGTTAGTGCCAACCGAACCTATACCTCTGATACGCACTGAGGTAGAAGCAGTGCTGGCGGTAGTTGATATTTTTAAGTTGGGTGCATACTGCTGAAGATCTGCAAAGTTGGTTAGGCCAGAGTCTCTGAGAAAGTCTTCGGTAAACGCGCTTACCGACATAGGGACTTCTTGCAGGCTTTGTACCCGCTTGTTGGCAGTTACAATAACCTCTTCTAATGCGAAGCCCATTTTGTCTGTGTTCTCTTGCGAGTTTACTTGGGCAGCAATAAAAGACGAAAGCACCAGAGTCGCTAAAGCAGGAGTAGATATTTTCATTGTTAACACCGTTTTATAATTATTAGTGGTGGTTTGTGTTGCTTTAGTAATATCTCTACGCCTTAAAATTTGTTTTGCGCAGAATATTCTATGTTTTAGATACTAGCAAATGGGCTTTTTAAAAACAAACGGTAACGACTGTTTTTTTTTATTAGTATTACAGAAATTACACTGAGGGCGAATTTTTACCCAGCAGCTAAGCACCTAAGCCCTCAAAAATAGAAGTCATAATCATATCGCGTACAGCATTAATGTCTGGATTCTGACCGAGTAGGGCGTTTACCCGATTGTCGTTAACCATGGTGACAAAGCCATGGACGGTAGAAAGTATGGCTAAGGCTTGAAGGGCTGGGTTACCAGGCTTAACTATATTCAGTTGCTGGCAGGTGGTTATGTCGTCCACCATTTGGGCAAATGTATTTGAGCTAGTATGTTGTAAGCTTTCATGGCCGTCGCTGGTTAGTAAATCGCCGCTATACATAACGCGATAATAAGCAGGGTGCTGTAAAGCAAAGTCTATATAAGCGGTGCCAGATGCGGCGAATTGGCTTATAGGGTCTTTTGGGGCGGCGTCCTTTTCTGTCTGCATCGTTTGCTGGAGCAGCTCAAAGCCTTGCTCTACAACTGCCACAATGAGTTCATCTTTGTCAGCAAAATGTCGGTAGGGTGCGGTATGAGAAACACCGGCTCGTCTTGCTACTTCACGGATTGTTAACTGGCTTGAGCCAGCTTCATTGATCACTGTAAGTGCGGCATCGAGTAGTGCTGACCTCAAATCTCCGTGGTGGTAAGTAGTTTTGTTGGCTTGCATAAATAACTCTAATTGGAAGGCCTGTGCTCATAATACCAAACTGAGACAAATGTTACTGTTGTAAACATACAGTCTTACTGCTAATGTTTACAGTGTCAACAACTAGCAAAGGATAAGTACATGGCTAAGCCAATGCCCAGCGATAATCCATTTTTGCAATTTCCCTTTGGCCCGATCCAGATGGAATGCGATGCTCATGATTTAGTTGTTGAGGGTGAAATACCGCCTGAGTTAAATGGGAGTTTGTATCGTAA
This sequence comes from Pseudomonadales bacterium, assembly GCA_046710535.1. Taxonomy (GTDB): domain Bacteria; phylum Pseudomonadota; class Gammaproteobacteria; order Pseudomonadales; family CAWVSB01; genus CAWVSB01. The sequence continues at coordinate 241,730 of JBKEHH010000004.1, read as the reverse complement.
TGGCCCAAATCAACGTTATGCACCAAGAGGTGAATATCATTTATTTGCTGGCGACGGCATGGTGCATGCGTTTCATATCAAAGATGGTAAAGCTAGCTATAACAACCGCTGGGTGCGCACCGCCAAGTTTAATATGGAAGCAAAAGAAGGTCGGGCATTAGTTAATGCGATGAACCCTTTTGATTGCGAGCCAGATTATAGTGATTTTGTATTGGTGGATAAAGAAGGCTTAGCAAATACCGCTATGGTTTGGCATGGCGACAGACTATTGGCGCTGGAAGAGGGGCATAGGCCTTACGAGATAGACCCAGTCACCTTGGAATCAATAGGCAGTTGGTCGTTTCGCGGCAAGTTACATACGGCCATGACAGCGCACCCTAAGATAGATCCAGTTACTGGTGAGATGATTTTCTTTGCCTATATGGCGACAGGCCCATTTGCCCCAGATGTGATGTTGCATAAAGTAAACCCTGCTGGTGTGTTGACGGAAAGTATTCATATTCCGGCACCGTATTCTTCGATGATTCATGATTTTGTTATCACTGATAATTATATTTTGATTCCAGTATTTCCGATCTCTGGCAGTTTAGAGCGGGCGATGGAAGGTGGAGCCCCATTTGCATGGGAGCCAGATCTGCCAGTAAAAATAGGTGTTTTAGCGCGCGACGGTGGCAGTGCTGAAAACATCCAGTGGCTGGATATGGATTTGTCATTTGTATTTCACTTTATGAATGGCTTTGACCAAGATGGGGTCATCACTGTTGATTGTTGCCAGCTCACGCATGCACCGTTGTTTCCGCTGGTGGATGGTAGTGATAGTGGTAAAGCGATCCCGTATTTGCATCGCTGGACTATTGATATGAATGCAGACAATCCGCGAGTCGAATTTGAAAAAATCGATGAATATGAATCAGAGTTCCCCCAGTGTGACTTGCGCTATCTGGGTAAGCCTTATCGTCACGGTTGGTATGTCTCGCCTGACGGTGAATTGGCAAGTACGATAAGCAAAGATGCTGATCACTTCTTCAATGTGGTTGGACATTTTGACCATGAAACTGGCAAAGATGATCGTTATTCTTTAGGGCAAAGCACTGCTTCGGAAGCATTGTTTGTGCCAAAGTCAGAGAGTGCTGCAGAGGGCGAAGGGTTTTTATTGACGGTTGGCAGCAGTTTTGAAACCCATACCAGTAGCTTATATATTTTCGATGCATTGGAAATATCAAAAGGGCCTTTAGCTGTAGTGCGTTTGTCGCATAATGTACCAGGCGGATTTCACGGTACTTGGCGTCAAGGCAACTAAATAAAAATCCGGGCAATGCTCGGCTTTTTACTAACTATTATTAATAAATATTGCTTGTGATAGGTATGTTTATGGAAAAGTTTTTTTTAGTCTTGAGTTTGTTGTTTATCACTAATATGGCGTTTGCTCAACAGAGCAGTTTAGCGATAACTGTTTCCGGTATTACCCATGACACCGGCAGCATTGTGGTTGCTGTTTTTGATAGCGCCGATAATTGGCTGAGCACAGATGCTGATACGGCTGCTTTTGCTGATGCCAGCCAAGCAGTTAGTGGTGAAACACAAGTGTCCTTGTTGATTGAAGATATACCTACAGGCAGCTACGCCTTGTCTATTTTTCATGACGTAAATGCTAATGATGAATTGGATACTAATGTTATTGGTTATCCTCAAGAACCATTTGGATTTTCCGCATCAATGGGCGCTTTTGGTCCGCCTAATTTTTACAAGGCGAGTATTGTGGTGGGGCCAGGCCTTAACGAAATAACAATCGCCATTGATTGAAAAATTAAATAACAATAGTTGCACTGCCCTCTAATAATATACCGCGCTCTGTATGCTCTAACCAGATATTACACTCGGCTATTGCTGCGCCATCATCTATGCTTACTGCAGTTACGATGCCATTGGCAATCACTTCTTCACCTTCTAACACCACTTGCGGAAAGCGCATCACAAGGCGACGTATGCACTCTGGGCCAAGCCATGCATGCAGCATATTAATCATATAACTCAAACCTAGTGGACCTTGGTTTATAGTGCGCTGTCCTAGGCCTAGTGGCAGGGCGGCAACTGCGTCTCTGTCCCAGTGAACAGGGTTAGGGTCACGCAGTATTGCTGCCATTGTCTTCATTCGCTCACTGCTTACGCTTGGCATTATCCAGGGTGGTATTTTGTCGCCCGGTGTTAAAATCACAGTATGTTCCTTGTGTAATGCCAGGTGATAGAAGTGCGCGCAGTTAAGCACTCGTTTTTGCTTAGTTCAAAGCAGAATTGAATGCGGTCATAGGTTTGGCCTTGCTTATTGTTACAACGTTCAGCTGAAGTGATTTTACCGCTAACTTGGTAGATAGTTTCTTCTTTTAGGCTAGTGAATATTTCCCAGTCATAGCTTTCTATTATTATCGAAAGATCCGACTCAGCTTGCCCCAGTTCGAACATTTCAGCGATTGAAGTGCCGGCGCCGATAATAGGCACATGAAATAATGCAACTGGATGGGCTAGTCCATTTGGTAGTAGCTGCGCGCCCGTACAATCAGTGAGTAAAAAGTTTTCCCAATGGGCTATCGTATAGTCGCCACCAGCAAACTGATGCCCGGCCAATGCGGTTATCTCATGTTCAGCGGGTATTGGTTTAATCGCCATAGTTAACCTCTAGCACTTTACTTATTTGGAGTATCTTAATATATCCAATAAAACTATCTAGTTAAGTAATTGGTATTATTGAATAATATGACCAGCAAAGGAGGATAATAGCTTGCTAGGTATATATACGCTGCTACTGTAGCTTAATAGTTATCGCACTTTTGAGAAAATATTATGGCTACTGAAACAATAACTCTACATCAATACCAAGCATCACCGTTTTGCGCAAAAATTCGCCGGGTGTTGTATTACAAGTTTCTAAGTTTTGACATGGTAAATTATGCGCTATTAGATATTAGTAAAGTGCGAAAGTTAAGCCCCATTGGTAAGTTGCCAGTGTTAGAACATAAAGGGGTGTTTATCGCTGACAGTTCGGAAATTACCGCGTATCTGGACGAGCTCACACCTGATAAGCCACTGATTCCGGCAGACTCGTTACAGCAAGCGCAGGTCCATATCATAGAAGATTGGGCTGACGAGAGTTTGTACTTTTACGATGTCACTATGCGTTGCTGGGATAACAATATTACTTTGCTAGAAGACGATTTACTGATCGAAAATCCAGGTTTATTTGGCCGATTAATTCGTCCGATAGTGGGTAAAGCCCTGCGTAAAACCACGGCAACTCAAGGTATCGGGCGTAAGCCTAAAAAACAAGTACTTGAAGATGTAGAACGCCATTTCAAAGCGCTTGAGGCGTTGTTAGAAAATAGTGATTGGTTGGTAGGCGATGAGTTAACTATCGCAGATATTAGCGTTGCGAGTATGTGTACGGTAATGGCGCGCGCGCAAGAGGGGCACGCGCTAATGAATCGCTTTACTCGACTTAGTCAGTGGCGAAGCCGGGTTGATGAATTGACGGTAGCTGCTGGAGTGTTGCCTGAAAAGGTAGCGTTAAGTTAGCGTCAACTAGAGTGAACATGAGCTAATATATCACTAAGTTTACACATATAAGGTTTAGCTTTACTGTATTTAAATCCTCTAACTATAAAAATATTGGGGTAAATAATGAAACGTCGTGAATTTTTAACCGGTACAAGTTTGGCGGTTGGTGTTAGCGCGCTGGCGAGTAATAGTTTACTGGCAGCCGAGCAGAAAATTTCCAAACACTCTGATTTAAAGCCCTTAGCAAGTGGAGACTGGAGCGCATTTCGTGATTTATTTCCCTTGCGTAATGATCAAATTCAGCTGGCTTCATTTTTGTTAACATCGCATCCTAAGCCTGTTACTGATGCGATTAACGCTTATAGACAAGCTTTAGATTACGACCCTGTTGGAACCTTGTACTCGATGTATTCGACAATTGACGGCAAAGTGCGCGACTCTGTTGCGCAATATATGGGTACTAGTGGCGATCAAATAGCGCTAACAGACAGTACTACGATGGGCCTGGCAATGGTTTATAGCGGATTGTCGTTGCAGCCTGGAGATGAAATTCTTCATACCACCCATTATCACTATTCGACATTTATGTCCATCGCTCGCCGAGCCGAGCGCACCGGTGCAAAAGTTAGGCAGGTATCGTTGTATGACAATCCATTTGATGTGTCGGTAGATGAAAGTGTAAAACGGTTGGTTAATGGTATTAGTGATGCAACAAAGGTTATCGGCGTAACGTGGGTTCACTCTTCAACAGGGGTGAAATTGCCTATTCGCGCACTCAGTGATGCAATAAATAAAATTAATGCTAAGCGCGCTAGCGATCGGCAAATTATTTTTTGTGTAGACGGTGTCCATGGGTTTGGAATTGAAAATATTGATATAAGCGCACTGGCTTGCGATTTTTTTATTGCCGGTACACACAAGTGGATATTTGGTCCGCGTGGCACTGGTATTATTTGGGGTAGCGCTAAAGGCTGGGAGCAATGTAAACCGGTTGTTCCAGGCTTTGGTCGCTCAGGTGCGGTGTGGCGGGGTACCGCTAGTTTAGATGAAGTACCTCCTGGAGAGCATATGACGCCAGGAGGTTTTCATTCGTTCGAGCATCGCTGGGCATTGCCTGAAGCCTTTAAGCTACATTTACAATTAGGTAAAGCCCAAATACAAAAACGCATTCACCAACTGAATACTCAAACTAAATTAGCTTTGTCAGTAATTCCTAATGTAAAACTCTATACACCAATTTCTACTGAATTGTCTTCGGGTTTTGTTTGCTTCGATATAAATGGTATGGCGCAAATAGATGTGGTAAAAAATATGTATGGCCAAGGCGTAGTGATGAGTAATACCCCCTATAGAGAAAGCTATGCACGGTTTGCACCGTCATTATTTAATGACGAGAAGCAGATAGCACAGGCGGTGGAAAAAATAGCGATTTTAGCTAACAAATAAATAAATAATGTTTAAGGAATAACTATGGCAACTGATTCAACCAAAGAGCAAATTGATGCACTAATGAAAGGTCCGGCAGAAGGGTCGATAAGAATGTTAAACATGCTTAAGTTCAAACAAAAGGCAGAATACGCTGACGGTAGTAACGGTGGTTGTGAAAATGGTATGCAAGCCTACATGAGGTATTCGACTGCTTTGCATAAGGAGGGTATTTTAGCAGCTGCTGATGCGAAATTGGTGTTTTCTGAACCTGTAGTCCAAGGCATAATTGGTGATAGTGTTGCAACCGATTTCGATATTATAGCCATTATGCAATACCCCAATCGGCAAGCATTTTTAGATATGACCAGCTCGCCAGAATATCAAGTCGCACATGTTCACCGCGAGGCGGGCTTAGAGCGCCAGTTATTAATTTGCTGTACGGGTAATAATCCCAGTTAAAATATTTTGGCAGAGTTTGCGGTTTTTGCACAAAGCTAGTTGGTAGGCTGCTCTAGCTGTTGGCTTTTGTCATAGTGATGATTTACGTCAATGCCAATTTATTCTTAATAGTTAAACTTATAGCTCGAAAAATATGTGAACAGAGGTTTGTATGGCAGGTGAATTTAAGATTGCTGACGAAGCGGTGACTGCAGCGATTGCTGAAGCTGAGGCGTCGTCGGTGATGACAGAAGACGGTGTGTTGAATGCATTATTAAACAGCGTATTGGCAAAGTTGGTGGTAACTAAATCAAAAGCTGAGCGGCTAATCCATATAGATTTTTTGATAGATAGCCAAAATCAAGACTCTATTGTGGTAACGCGCGGCTGTTAAGCAACCCGACTAATAACTGACTTTATAGATGCAAATAGTTGCGAAAAGCTATCAAGTTCTAACTTGCCGCGCTTAGAGACCCAATAAACACCCTCAACATTTTTTACCCCATTATTTCTAGCGCGTATCGCCATCTGCTTGGCTAGTTCCTCACCGTATTTTTTAACTGAAAATGCTTTGGCCACGCTTTCACCTTCAATGTCAGGCCAGCTTGCTTCCCAATACCAATTTTCACGAATTTCTCCATCACTTAATGTGTAGGGCTTTGCATATTGGTAGACGCCAGTAATACCTGTTTTGTTGTTAGATCGTTTAAGCTTGCAAATTTCTTTACGAGTTATAGGAGGATATGTTCTAACCAGCTCGTCGCGATGTAGTATGGCTTGTTGCAAGGCGATTTCTTTACTGCCACATTTCTTGTCTGAGAAGTTTCTAACATGCATTTTTTTGTGACGTGACAAGCTTACTCGCCATGCATGGGTACGATACTTTTCATTATCAATTCTGGTGATGCCATACATGTTGGCCGATTCATCAGTGACCTTGCTCATTACTTATGCCTCAATTTAACCAGTCTCTCGAGCGGTCGCAATGTGTTTTAGTTGTTCGGTGTTAGCGTGCAGCAAGTTCCATCTCAGAATCTGCGTCTCGCAAATACAGTAATGCAAATAGCATGCCGATTATTTTGTTTGGCGAAATTTGTACTTCAGACCCGTTTGAAGGAATTTCAAGGCGCTTAATTGGCGACTAGTTAGCTAATTTGCACAAAAATGGGCAAGCACTGCACCGTTATGGCTCAGAGTGATAATGCTAAGTTGAGAGGCAGTCTTAACTGTAATTGTCACAACCAAAATAACTATTTGGGCTGCCAATATGATTTATCTATCGGCGGCCATCAGATAATAAACAGATGGATTAGTTATCGGTGTAGAATTGACTCTTATTTTACTTAAGGATAAGCCTTACCATCGTGAATAAAGCTCTTTATCATCCGCGCTACTGGACATCATGGCTGGGCATTCTGTTCACTCGCTGCCTGTGCTTACTACCACTAAGCACCTTGCTTGTATTTGGTCAGTGGCTGGGAGGTATCAGCGCCAATTCAGCGCTACTTAAGCGCAGGCGTCATATAGCAGAGGTTAATGTTCGGCTATGTTTTCCTGAGTTATCCGGCGAGCAGCAGCAACAGCTTGTTACTGACATAATCATCTCGACTTATTTGGGCATGTTAGAAACTGTATATAGTTGGTGGGCAAGCGATGAAGAACTGCATCAGCGCACTGATTATGAAGGAGTAGAGTTAATTGAAGCTGCCCAAGCTCAAGGCCAAGGGGTATTATTAATTGGCTCACACTTTACAACCTTGGACCTTGCTGGACGGCTACTACGACTAAAAGCAGACGTAGATAGCTCCTACCAAAAGCAAAAAAATCTGGTATTTGACTACTGTATATTAAAATATCGACTAAAGCGTTTTACCAATATGGTAGAAAAGAAACAAATGCGCAGGTTGATCAAATTGGTTAAGTCTGGGCGTGCTATGTGGTATGCAACTGACCAAGACTTTGGCCGTAAACACTCGGTCTTCGCGCCATTTTTTGGTCAGCAAACGGCCACCATTTCAACTATCGGTACGTTGCTAAAACTTACAAAGGCAAAACCGCTCTATTTCAGTCATTACCGAGTAGGAAAAGGTAAAAATATTCGTTATTTAATACGTATCTCCGATCCATTTGAAGGCAAATTTAACGACGACGATGTCAATAATGCGACAGTACTTAATAGTGTGATTGAGCAAGCGGTGCGGATATCACCGGAGCAGTATTTGTGGGTGCATAGACGGTTTAAAACTCAGCTTGATAAAGGAGCTCCAAAGCGATATTAAATTTAGGCGAGCATCATCGCTATTTCATTTTCATGTGCAGTAATTAACAATACCTAAACATAACAAAGAGAAAAAGATGGAATTTACAGACACTCAATGGGCATGGCCTTGGTGGGCAGTAATGGTAATTATAAACGCCATTAACCTAATAATAGCTGCGCTAATAATTAAGCGCACTGCATGCTCTAATGACGCAGTCACCGCGGCATATCAAAAACGGATGTTAATAATGGGTGCTGTTTTTGTAATAGTAGGGGCCTACCGTTCTGTTTTTGTTTCACGTTATCTTACTCAAATGGCATGGTTCGACAATTTTGCCAATAGCGCATTACTTATACGCATGTTCGCGTTTTGCGCCGAGCTATCATTTGCAGGCCTATTCGCCTTAGCTTTGCTGCAAATAAATAAAGACTTACCGCCAAATAATCATAACAGTGGGCTTATAAAATTTATCAACACCAAAAGCCCTTACTGTCTATTCATCTGTATTTTTATAGCGCAATTTTTCGCCACCAGCGGACTAATATTTAAAAACAGCACCTTATTTTCCATTGAAGAAACTTTATGGACGATTGGTTTTATGTCAATAATGCCATTGGCCTTTATGCAGCTACGCCGAGTGTTGACGATACGCGATGAGATAGAAAAACGAAAAATAAAAATGCTAGCAAGTTTTATCAAACTAACTATAGCTTGGGGTGTTATTTACTGCAGCTATGGTTTGTTCTATCACCTACCGTTTGAAAATTGGGCATCAGCAATAGACCAAATAGAAACAGGCCTGCCAGCAATCAAAAGTGGATTTAATGCGGTAACAGATGCATTCACCATCGTGAATGAAACTAAACAATACGGTGACTGGGGGTTCGGTTTTCTACTATGGCACTCGTGCTATTTTAGTGTTTGTGTATGGATAGCGATATTTTTGATGCGTGGGCCTAGGAAGATTGAAAGCCAGTCACATGGCATTACATAGTACGTTTATCATTTCCAGATGAACTTAGTAATTCAGTGTTAGTAGATATTTAACAGAGGATGAATATGAGTAAATTTACCAATGTACTGGGTTCAACCCTAGCCTCAACCGCTAGCTTATGGCGCGGCACTAACTCACGGCCGGCGCCAAACCAGCCGGTGCAGTTGTTAGAATTATATGATATCGAAAACTGTCCTTATTGCCGAGTGGTACGTGAGGCTTTAGCGGTACTAGATATAGATGCGATTATTTATCCTTGCCCTAAGGGCGGTGAGCGTTACAGAACCCTGGTTGAAGAGAGGGGAGGTAAGGAGATGTTTCCTTATTTGGTCGATAAAAATACCGGCGTTGAAATGTATGAGTCGGCAGATATTGTTGCCTACTTACGTAAGACTTATGGTAATAAAAGCGGCCGTATGAATTTACATGGGTTAAAACTTGCCGGCTCCATGCTGTCTTCAGCTAGCCGCGGTATTAAAGGGCAGCGAGTTAAGCTGGCTAAAAAATCAGTAAAACCTTTAATCCTATACAGCTTCGAATCCAGCCCTTTTTCACGTCCGGTACGAGAGTTGCTGTGCGAATTAGAACTTGCCTATGAGTTGCGAAATACTGGTAAGGCAATGATGAAAGATATGGGCCCGCCAAGACTACGGGCGAGGCTATTTCCTGATGAGCCCGTGCAAGGCCGTAATCGTCTGCAATTGTTGGAACAGACGGGTAAGGTGCAAGTGCCTTATTTGATTGACCCGAATATGAGTATAGAAATGTTTGAGTCCAGTGATATTATCGTTTATCTCAATGAAACTTATGCGCTGTAAGTCTTGTCTTTTGAATGTTCATAGTAGCTCAAAGCTTGAGATGTTTTAGTCTCTAGAAATACGAGGTAGAACTTTTGGAATGTTTGACAGTAAACTTGAACGGACAAATATTCCAAAGTACGTCTAGTTAATAATGATTACTTAATCAAACCCTTAATAGTCTTCTCGGTCTTTTCACCAAACGGCGGACGAAAACCAATCATACCAGCGACATCTTTTTTGGTTTGCTTAAATATGGCGCGGGCATGGCTGAAGGTTTTGAAGCCGTCAAAACCATGGTAAGAACCCATGCCACTTGGACCAACGCCACCAAAGGGAAGGTCTTCTTGGGCAACATGCATGATGACATCGTTAAGCGTTACGCCACCTGAAATTGTGTGATCTAAGGTATGACGTTCTTCGACCGGATCTTCACCGAAGTAGTACAAGGCAAGAGGACGCTCCTGTGTATTTACATAAGCGATGGCTTCGTCATAATTTTTGTAGGTTTTGATTGGCAGTAGCGGTCCAAAAATTTCTTCCTGCAAGGCTTTCATATCATCAGTTGCGTTAATGATTAACGTTGGCGGAATTTTATGATGGGCTTGACCTTCAAATGATTCATTCGCTGGATTAAGTTGAATAACTTTGGCGCCTTTTTCTTCAGCATCTTTAATATAACTTTGTAGTCGATCAAAGTGCCGATCATTGATGATTTAGGTGTAATCAGGGTTATCGACTAAAGAGCTAAACATCATGTTAGTAGAAGCGGTTAAGTTTTCTATCAACTCATCTAACTTTTCTTCTGGTACTAATACGTAATCAGGGGCTAAACAAATCTGCCCAGCATTAGAGGTTTTACCGAACATAATTCTATCTGCTGCTTGCTTTAAATCTGCGGTGCGGCCGATCATTACTGGTGACTTTCCGCCTAATTCTAGGGTTAGCGGCACTAAGTTTTGTGCCGCTGCTGCCATAACATGGCGAGCAATAGAGGTAGCGCCGGTGAATATAAGATGGTCCAAAGCAAGTGAGCTGAATGCTTGGCCAACTTCTGGGCCGCCGGTAAATACCGCTATCTCGCTGCTATTAAATTCTTCTTCGATTAATTCTTTCATTACTTCTGATGTGGCAGGAGAAAACTCTGACGGTTTAATCATTGCGCGGTTACCCGCCGCGAGCGCGTTAGCTAATGGCCCAAAGGTTAAATTTACTGGAAAATTCCAGGGGCTAATAATGCCGATTACACCCAAGGGGTTATATTCAATACGCGAACGCGCACCTAATAAGTTTAGTGGGAACATAGTGCTGCGCTTTTCCGCTTTCATCCACTTTTTTACATGCTTTTTAGCATGTTGCAGTGGACCAATTGCAGTGGCAACATCCATCATTCTACTGTGATGCACTGAGCGTGCGCCAAAGTCTTCGCTAAGGGCGGCAACTAATTTGTCTTGGTATTTAAGGACTTGTTTTATGCAGCGTTCTAAGCGCTCAATACGCACTTCGACGCTTACCGCACCTTCGGCAATAAAGGCCTTTTTTTGTGCGTCCAAAACAGTTTGCATAGCTTGACGTGCTTGTTGAGTAGGGTCGTTTACGGCATTCATGGTTATATCCTTTTATTGCTGTTTATTGTTATTGAGTTGTTATAAGTTTTAGCGACTAGTTAGTTACCAAGGCTCTTTAAATGGTCTTAAATCCATTTCAAAGGTCCAGCTGTTTTCGGGTTGTTGATCTAAAAACCAAATTGCTTCTGTAATTGCCTTGGGCTGAATAAAAAAATCGTCTGGTTTGTCTTTGCTTAAACCACGGGCAAAGGGTCCATCAATGGCACCATCTATTATTAAATATGCTACATGCACATGCTTTGGACCAAGTTCTCTTGCCATTGATTGACATAAGCTTCTAGCGGCGGCTTTAGAGGGCGCAAAGGTGGCGAACTTTGCTCCGCCGCGAGTGGCGGCGGTATTGCCGGTAACCATTATTGAGCCACTGCCACGTTCTATCATGTTCGGTGCGCAGGCTCTGGCGCAATAGAGTAAGCCCATGGTGTTAATAGCAAAGTTTTTGGCCAAATCTTCGGGTTTGGCCTCTAAAAAACTACCGAAGCTGCCTCGGGCGGCGTTATATATAAGTGTATCGATTGCGCCGCATTGTTGCTCGATTTGGGCAAAGGCTTGGTTAACGCCGGTTTCGTCGCTTAGATCTGCGGCGATACTAATGGTGTTGGCGGGTAGGGCGCTGGCAAGCTCATTTAAATAGTCCTGCTTACGGGCCAGCATAACTATGCGATAGCCTTGTTGGGCATAATGTTCGCAGCAGGCTTTGCCGATACCGGGACCGACACCGGCAATTACACAAATTTTCTGGTTCATTGCTAATCCTAGCTAGGGCTGCTGACGTCCATATAGGTGTTGTGATAATCACATGGATTTAGTTACAGAGTTTTAGTGTAGAGTAATTGTTATTAAAAGAAAACAGGCAGTCCTGATTGTTTTATAAGGGTGCTTTTGCTAGGATGAAACAAATGTTTTTGGATTCAAATTAGATAACAGTAGCAACAAGGATTCACTATGGATTTTTCGCTTAGCGAAGAACAGACTCTGTTACAAGACAGCGTTGAAAAGTATGTACGCGACAATTGTGATGTTGACCGTCATCGACAATTAAATGCAGCCAAGCGGGGCTTTGATAAAGGCGCTTGGCAGCAATTTGCTGAACTAGGTTGGTTAAGCGTGCCATTTAGCGAAACTCACGGGGGCTTTGGAGGCGGTGCAGTTGATGTGATGGTGATTTGTGAAGTTTTAGGTAAAGCCTTGGTGCGTGAGCCAATTTTAAGCACGGTTATTACTGGTGGTAGTTTTTTACGCCACGGTGGCAATAGCGAGCAACAAGGCAAATATATCCCGTCAATAATTGAGGGAAGCAGTCAGTGGGCTTTTGCCTTTGCCGAAAGTTGCAGTGGTTATGATATGGCGGCTATTAAAACAACTGCCGAACAGAGCGATAGTTTTGTCTTAAATGGTGAAAAAATCGCAGTGCTAAATGGAGAACATGCAGATCATTTAATTGTTACTGCTAAAACAGCCAATGGCGTCAGCGTATTTATTGTTGATGCTAATGCAGATGGTGTTAGCCGCGAGGCATTTTCAGCTGTCGATGCTAGTCGTGGCGCGAATATAAGTTTTAATAATGTCGCTGTGCCTTCAGATAATTTATTAGGTGAATTGGATAACGGTTTAGTGCTGGTACAACAAGCAGTTAACGATTCTATTATTGCCATGGGCGCTGAAGCATTGGGCGCCATGCAAAGCTTGTTGGATACAACTGTTGAATATACTAAAACCCGGAAACAATTTGGGCAGCCCATAGGCAAGTTTCAGGCCTTGCAACATCGCATGGCCGATATGTATTTAAAGGTTGAGGAGACGCGCTCATTATTGTTTAACGCCGTAATCCAAATAGATGCTGGCAGTTATGAAATAGATGCTGCGTGTAGCGCACTAAAAGTAAAAATTTGTGAAGCTGGTAAATTTGTATCGCAAGAGTCGATTCAACTTCATGGTGGTATTGGCATGACCGATGAGTTAATTGTGGGTCATCACTTTAAGCGCTTAATGCTGCTAGGCATGTTGTATGGCGACGAAGATTTCTATTTGCAGCGGTTCACTGAGTTAGCAGCATAAAAGGTTAATTATTGTGTTGATAAAAAAGGCAGAGTTTAATGACTCTGCCTTTTTTGCTAATCAACCGTTAGCTTGAGTGCCTGCCGATAGCGCTCGATCCTTCTTCTTCAAATATTTCTTCTAAACGGTCAGTCAAATAGTCTAATAAGCGGCTAATACGTTTTTCTTTATCTTTACCAATCTGGCCTACGGCCATACCTTCCATTAAGAACTTGGTTAAATCCATTGCAAGCATATAGCGCTCTCCACGGTCATGCCATTCACTAAATAGGTCAGTGTTGGTTTCATTGACATGGTCTTCAAAACTAGTAATCGACTGATCCAAAATATCATGTAGGTCGGTATCGGTGCGGCCAGCAACGCATAACTCATGATAGGCAATAAACAGGTCGCCAGTTAAATGCTCCCAGTAAGCCTCTAGGCCAGCGCGGCGACGCTTAGCTCCAGTTAAATTAGTCGCAAGATTCGTCACCCGGTTGGTATAATCTTCTAATAGTTTTTCGTGCAGATACTCAATGGCAGCTCGAATAAGTTCTATTTTAGAAGGGAAGTGGTGCAGCATTGCGCCGCGAGATACACCGGCAAAGTCGGCTACTTTAGCCGTGGTGACATTGGTGTAGCCAAGATTTATAAAGCAATCGATGGCCGCATCTAAAATACGGTCCCGAGTCATGGCACTTTTTTGTGCTTGCCAGCTTACGCCGTCTTTTGCTTTTGCTTTAGTGTTGTTCTTAGGTACAGCAGCCATTTTGTTTCCATAGAGTGGTAGATTTAATTAAAAACAAGATATCCTGTTTAAAAAAATCACAGTATGATCAGAGTATAAACTAAAAATTATTAGAAGGTGATGAGTTATTAGTTTATAGCAATAAAAAAGCCCCTACTGGGGCTCTATGGTAGTTATTTATCGATGCCGCCCATATTGAGATATTTAATCTCTAGGTAGTCATCAATACCGTATTTAGAACCTTCACGGCCAGCACCTGATTCCTTCATGCCACCAAATGGCGCAACTTCGGTTGAGATAATACCTTCGTTAATTCCAACAATGCCATACTCCAAACCTTCTGCTACCCGCCAAATACGGCCAATGTCACGTGAGTAAAAGTAAGCCGACAATCCGAACGGAGTGTCATTGCCTATGCGGATGGCTTCTTCTTCAGTTTTAAATTTAAACAGTGGTGCCACTGGGCCAAATATCTCCTTGGTGTATACGTCCATAGTGTCATCGCAATCGACCAACACCGTGGGTTCAAAGAAGTTTTTGCCATCTTCTTCAGTGCCTTTACCGCCAATAAGTACTTTGGCGCCGTTGCTAGTTGCCTGCTTGACAATAGCGCTAACTTTATCGAATGCGGCATCATTTATAAGCGGTCCAATAGTGACACCTTCGTCTGCGCCATTACCTATTTTCAACGCCTTTACGGCAGTGACTAGCTTCTCGGCGAAGGCATCAAATACGCCTTCTTGCACTAGTATGCGGTTGGCACAAACACAGGTTTGACCGGCGTTACGATATTTTGACGCCATAGCTCCAACCACTGCAGCATCTAAGTCGGCATCGTCAAATACAATAAATGGTGCATTACCGCCTAGCTCCATTGATGTTCTTTTAACAGTGCCCGCACATTGCGCCATTAGTATTTTGCCAACTTCAGTAGAGCCAGTGAAAGTAACTTTGCGAATAATCTTACTGCTAGTCATCTCACCACCAATAGCTGGGGCGTCGAGTCCAGTGATTACGCTAAACACACCAGCGGGAATACCAGCATCTTCGGCCAGCTTAGCCAGCGCCAATGCGCATAAAGGCGTATCGGGTGCGGGTTTTAATACAATAGTGCAGCCGGCAGCAAGGGCTGGGGCAACCTTGCGGGTAATCATTGCAATTGGGAAGTTCCACGGTGTTATTGCCGCCACCACGCCAATGGGTTGTTTTAGCGTAATAATACGCTGCGTCGGGTTATTGGATGCGATGATGTCGCCGTAAACGCGGCGGCCTTCTTCGGCAAACCACTCAACAAATGAGGCACCGTAGGCTACTTCGCCAGCAGACTCGGCTAACGGCTTACCTTGCTCAGCCGTCATTAACTGGGCAAGGTCGGCTTGGTTGTCCATAATTAATTTAAACCAACGTTTTAATGCCGCGCCGCGTTCTTTGGCAGGGACCTTGCGCCAGCTTTGAAAAGCCACATCAGCTGCTGCTATTGCGCGCTGAGTTTCACTTGCTCCAGCATCGGCAATATCAATAATCTTTTCTTTGGTAGCTGGATTTAATACCGGCGTTAGTGCGCCATTGTCTGCGCCAACCCATTCGCCATTGATATAGAGCTTGTCGCATAGCAGTGATTGATTTGAAAGATTTAACATTTGCCGTGAGTCCTTGTTAGGATATTAGTAGTTATATTATTAATAATTGTCATATAAAAAGTGCAGCTTGACTAGCCTTGGTTAATTTTACCGCAATTGCACTTTGTCTGGCCATACCGGAATACCTTTCGGGTTCATCTGAATTATTGATTAAGCGATTTGTATTTGAACCAATTTCTCTTACTTTACTATCGCCAATATTTCCTGGCATGCCGCCCCAACCATGAGCCATAGAAACTACGCCAACTTTAATGTCGGGACTGCTTTTGGCGACAGCTGGGATTTCTCCGCGATTAGAACTGATAGAAATTATTTCACCATCTTCAATGCCCAATGCAGTCATATCTGCAGGATTTATAAACGCTGGATTAGTAGTGCCTTTGGCAGCGAGGAAGCTTAGTTCAACACCGGTAGAGTTATAGACATTTTTCATTCGACGACTAATTAGTTGAAAAGGATATTCGGTTTTTTGTTGCAAACTGGCATCGGCATCTGCTGCCGCTTTACTCAGTTCGCTGCTAATTCCCTCTGGTAGTAGATTCAAATAACCTTTGGTAGTAGGGTCTGCTGGCCCCACGATAACATCTGGCACGTCATACACATGTCCACCTTCACGTTGGTATATCTCATCTAGCGGTACCCGCGAGTCGGTTGTCATTTTTGCTAAAATGTCTCGTTTGCTCGGTTTGTTTTTCATATCCAATGGATGTTGTTGGTTGATACTTAAATCAAGCCCTAGGCGCTTTCCAAGTTCCCAAAATAATTCCCATTCTTCAATTACATCGCCTTCTGCATCGACAACCTTTTTGGTGTACTGGCTATAGGGCTGTTCATACCATATGTCAGTTAGTACGGTTAGGTCGTCCCGTTCAAGGCAAAGCTTGGCACCGACCACATAATCAGCCATCTCTGCGCTGGCCGACATTTTGTAATCAATACACACTAGTAGGTCTAAATTCTGCAATGATTTATGGGCTTTTTCTTCCCCTGGCCATGCCAATAATGGGTTACCGCCAACGCATATAAGTGCTTTAACTTGACCGTCACCTTCCATCAATATCTCATCGGCTAGAATAGCGGTTGGCATTTCTTTGATCGGGCCATTAGCCGTAAGTACTGTCACTTCACCAATATCATCTGACACCCGGCTACGAATGCCTGTTAGCCATTCTGGTTGTGGCGGCACTGCTTGCGCTAATGGTTGGGTAAGAGGGGAGAGGACACCGGCGTTAGGTAATTTTTCGCCAGCACGGTAATGCCTGCCGCAAATAGCGTTAATGGACTGGGTTAAATGTTGGATTAGATTGCCATGAGGGCCCATTTCAGGACCGGTACCAGTGCTGGCTGAACCGTTAGGACCGGCTGCGAATAGTCGCGCGGCGGCAATGATATCGTCTTTGTCTAATTCGGTACGCTCAGCCACATAGTCAGGGGTAAAGGGGTTAATATTAGTTTTAAATTCTGCCAGGTTTTCAATATTTTCAGCGCAAAACTCAGCGTCGTGTAAGTTCTCGGCAAGAATAATATGGATAAGCCCTGCGAGTAATACCGCGTCTTGCCCAGGTTTTATTTGCAGGTGAATATCAGAGCGTGATGCGACTTCAGATTTACGCGGATCAACGCAAATAATTTTCATGCCACGCTTTTTACCCTCGCGTAAAGCATTGCTAGGGCTAAAAGAAGGAATGCCGCCTGGAATAGAGAAGTGCGAAACTAAGGTGTTGTTGCCAATAATTAGTGCGACGTTCGAGTCAGTCCAAGTATGATTACCGCCAGCCCAAAAGCCCATGCGGGCCTGTCCAATGCCAACCTTCGCCGGTTGATCAATGGTAATGCTGGTGTAATAAGAAGGTGAGTCAAGAGCCACATGCCACGCTTTGGCAACAGGGTGGGTTGCCGAGTTTTGAAATGACACAGTACCGTTGTAGCTAGCAATACTGCGCGGGCCATGTTCTTTCAAAATAGCTTTTAGCTTGTCGGCAATTTCATCTAAAGCGGCGGTGCTACCGATTTTTGTGTGGCTGCCATCAGGGTTCTTTTTTAAGGTCGTTAAAATGCGATCTTTATAATAAAGCTGCTCTGGCATCTGGCGGCCTTTTAAACAGGTATAACCACCGTAAACCTCGTTGTCAGGATCAGGAGCCAGATTTGTTAGTTTGTTGTCTTCAACCGTTGCAATCATAGGGCAGTAGGCATGACAAAAGCGGCAATAGGTTTTTACTTCTTTAGTAGCCATTGAGTGCTCTCTTTATTTTTATTCGCTGAAAAAACGGCGCCACCAGCAATTAAAATTGCCATCCAGACACCTTCTAGGCCGCAGTAATGTCTTTATATTTCTAGAATCAAAAGGTAACAGAAGCGATTTAATAAAACAATCAGGGTTGACTGCTTTTTTAGTAAGCGCTATGTTGCTGTTCTTGTAACAAACTATTTAATAAACGATGCAACACTAATTATTTTAAAAAAAGGCAGCTCAGCCATGACCGAATTAATGAATCGCCAGTATTACTTAGCATCACGCCCCAAAGCAGCGCCAACGCCGGAAGAAGTGCCCATGAGGGATGTGACGCTGGCTGCTCCCAATACTGGAGCAGTGGTTATTAAGAATATGTTTATTTCGCTAGACCCCGCAATACGTGGATGGATGAGTGATGCCCCTAACTATATAGAGCCAATACCAATTGGCGACGCCGTGCGAAGTTCTGTTATTGGGCGGGTGCATAAATCTGCCAGCGATGATTATGTCGAGGGTGATGTAGTAATGACTTTTGGCGGTTGGGAGACTTATACCACTGCGCCTGCTGCAGCCTTAAATAAGCTGGATGAGAGTGCGGGCGTGCCGCTAAGTAACTTTCTTAGTGTTTTAGGGCCAACTGGGCTAACGGCATACTTTGGTTTACTCAATGTCGGCAAACCAAAGGCTGGTGACACAGTACTGGTGAGTGCGGCGGCCGGCGCGGTAGGATCTGTTGTTGGCCAGATTGCTAAGCTTAAGGGTTGCCGCGTTATTGGTATGGCTGGCAGCGATGAAAAATGTGCATGGATAAAAGATGATTTGGGTTTTGATGAAGCGATTAACTATAAAACCTGTGGTGACTTTGAGGCAGCCATTAAAGTGGCTTGTCCAGAAGGGGTGGATGTTTATTTCGATAATGTCGGCGGTGATATTTTAGATTCGGCATTATTGTGCTTAAATAAGCATGCGCGTGTAGCGGTTTGTGGCTGGATTTCAAGCTATAACGGTGAAGTGCCTCATTTTAAAAACCTATGGCAGTTGGTGGCCGAGAGCATCACGATTCAAGGTTTTGTAGTAGTGGATTATATTGATCAATTTCCTGAGGGCATTGGCCAGTTGGTACAGTGGGTAATGGCAGGAAAGTTGCAGTTTAAAGAGGACATTGTCGATGGCTTAGATAACGTCTTGCCAACTTTTTTAAAGCTATTCGATGGTTCTAATGACGGTAAGCTAATGATTCGAATTCCTGAGTAAGTTTGTCGACCATTAAAAGAGTCTAAATTATACAGTTAGAACGCTGTATTTGAAAAACTTTGCTAGCTGCCTGCTCTGAAAGAGAGCTGCAGTGCCAATGTCTTGTCTTGCGATTGATGGAAGTGCTGAAAACAACAGGTGCTAAGTCAAATCTACCATTATAAAAATATATCCCAGCGCTCAACACTACCACTATACTAGATTGGGTTTATCGCATAGAGTAGCGTCAGAATCCCCAGTGGTCGTGGCTGTTAACCCAGTTAAATGTCATCAAACCTTCTTAATAACGAAATATTCATTAGCTAAACTAACCTTAAGGACGTGGTTAATTAGTTGAGGCATTTAACAATGCGTTACATATTTTTGTTATTGGCAGTATTGGCAGTATTGTCAATATTATCGTTCGCCTATCTCAAAACACAAACAGCCAAAGATGAAGGCAGCCGTATAGATTTAGCTAATTATGAAATCATTTATTCTAAGCCAATAGAAAGCATCACTCATAATTTATCGGGCATCACATATTCCCCCGATTCAAGTACTTTGTTTTCGATCATTAACAATCCTGAACAGATTATTGAGCTAAATAAGCGTGGCGAAGTGATTCGTAAAATTGGCTTAGCTAATTTTACTGATACCGAAGGCATTAGTCATATAGCAGGTGATCAATACGCTATTATTCAAGAGCGTAGTCGCACCATAAGTATTGTTACCATCGCTGATCATACTATCGAACTTGATGCTAATTCCTTTAGACAGTTCAATATAGCTAAGGCAGCAATTGATAATGCTGGTTTAGAGGGCGTTGCCTGGTCGGTTAATACCGGGCTTTATGTCGCTAATGAGCATTCTCCAAGCGAGGTTATTCATTTACCTGGATTATTGTTTAGTCCTAGATTCTCAATTGATGATGGTAATGTAATGCCGCACTATTTTAGAGACTTGCCCGTAGACGATATTTCTGGTCTACATTTTTCTGAATTTGATCAGCAATTATTTGTATTAAGTCATGAGTCACGAAGTTTGTTGGCGGTTAATAAGCAGGGTAAAGTAGTTTCTAGGTTTAACTTTGACCGATTTCCTTTTGGCCTGGGTCGAAGTATTGTCCAGCCTGAAGGCATAACAGTAGATAAAAATAACCATATATATGTTGTCGGTGAGCCAAATGTTTTTATGATATTAGCGCCAAAAACCTAAAATATTTTCAGCATTTGTCAGTAATTAGTCAGTAAATTTAAGCTTATATCGAGTTATTGAGCGAGTTTTCAGTCGCATTTAATTCCCCGCATTTAACACACTCAAGTAACTATGCCCGGCTTTGTGCTTATAAACTATTGGCTTTAAATAGATGCCTGCAGATTACTACTGGGTATCGATCCAGGTCAGCCGGTTGTTGTCGGTGACGCGGTCGCTTTACGCCGCAATCTATGCCTGTAGTCCCGATCCGTGTAATGACGGCGTAACGTATTTTTTTTAGCTAAACCTAGCGTGTTTGCAAGCCTATTTAGCTCTATCTAAAAAAGAAACAGTCCGTACTGTTTTTAGATTGTTATTGCTGGTAGTATCAGTTTCAGCGATAGATAGTACAGCTAAATTAAACCAATAAAGAGGTTCGCACTATGGACTTAAGCGCTTTTCCGTATCTTCAAGGCAATTATGCGCCGGTCGACAAAGAGAGTGATTTTTCCCACGACGAATTACGTATCGAGGGCGAGATTCCTAAACAGTTAGTTGGTGCATTTATGCGCGATGGCGCTAATGTTGCCTATCAACCTAATCATTATGTGTATCCATTAGATGGCGACGGCATGGTGCATGCTGTTTATTTTAAAGACGGTAAAGTTGAATATAAAAATCGCTGGGTGCAAACCAATCACTTAAATACTGAGCGTAAAGTTGACCATATGGTTTACGGTAGCGTTGGTAAAGTTGTGCCGGTGCCGCAAGAGATTATTGATGCGGGCGGTGAACCTAGCCCTGTGCGTAACACCGCTAACACTAATGTCATCTATCACGGCAATAAATTGTTTGCCATGTGGGAAGGCGGTTTCCCGCATCTAATGAACAATGACTTGTCCACGGTTGGCCTATACGACTACGAAGGCGCGTTACAGCTAGGCGATGCCTTAACGGCGCATCCCAAGGTTTGCCCCGATACGGGGCAATTAGTTACCTGTACCCAGCGTTGGGACAGCGCTGACTATACCGTTCAGATCTTTGATAGAGACGGTAAGCACATCAAGGCAATTCCTATTACCTTTCCGCGTAAAGGTATTATTCACGATCTTCAAATTACTGAAAATTACATCATCATCTTTTATGCTCCAGCGTTTCACAGTTTAGAAAAAGCCATGAAAGGCGAAGACCCTTTTATGTGGGAGCCAGATCTTGGAACCAAAATTATTGCTATAGCCCGCGATGGCAGTGGTAATAATCTTGAGTTTAAAACCGAAGCATTCTTTAGCTGGCACTTTTGTAATGGCTATGAAGAAAACGGCAAAATTATTATCGACTATGTGTGGATTAACTCCATTCCGTTTACTTCTGCCCAAGGCAGCGGAACTGAAAAGCAGCCGCGTCGTATGTATCGCATGACGCTTGATTTAGAGACTAAAGCGGTCACCAATGATCGGTTTTCTGAAATATTCTGTGAGTTTTCACGTATTGACGAACGCCGTATGGGGAAAAAATATCGCTATGGCTTTGCCGCATCAAGTAACCGTGACTGGGGTGATGCTCATGGCTATAACTGCACCGGCCGATTCGATTTTGAAACCGGTGAAACGACATTAGTTGAATATGGGGAAGAGGCTAATGCCGGCGAGCCAGTTTATGTGCCAAACCCCGATAGCGACCGTGAACAAGACGGTTGGTTGATGTGTTTTGTGTATAACCCTGACGAAGGTGCCTTTTTGTCAATTGTCAGTGCTGGCAATTTTGCCGCAGGGCCGATAGCAAAAGTACATATTCCTACGCGAGTGCCAAATGGCTTTCACGCTAATTGGATGCAAAATTTAACCCTTTAATAATAATTACCTTAAACAATTAAGAGGCTAGCAATGTCTTTAGATAAAAAAAAGTTCCTTGAAGTATATCGCACTATGCGCACCATTCGAGATTTTGAATATCGCGTGAGTGACGAATTTGGCAAGGGAAACATCCCTGGCTTTTTACACTTGTACGCAGGCCAAGAGGCGATTGCATCAGGTATGTGCGCGCATTTAACTGATGAAGACTATATTGTTAGTACTCACCGCGGGCATGGTCATTGTATTGCCAAAGGTGGTGACGTTGGCGAAATGATGAAAGAGATTATGGCTAAGGTTGGCGGCAGTTGTAATGGCAAAGGTGGCTCTATGCATATAGCCGCCATCGAAAAAGGCATGTTAGGTGCCAATGCGATTGTTGGGGGTGGCCCGCCGTTAATTGTTGGTGCCGCATTATCGTGTAAAACATTAGGTACTGACCGGGTCGGGGTTTCGTTTACTGGCGACGGTGGTTCTAACCAAGGCACTACCTTTGAAGCTATGAACATGGCGGTGGTATTAAAAGTGCCGGCAATATTTATGTTTGAAAACAACGGTTATGGTGAGGGCACCGCGGCCGGTTATGCCGTTGGTTCTAAAGACATTGCTAGCCGTGCCAAAGGCTTTGGTATGCCAGCCGTTAAAGTTGATGGCGCCGATATATTCGCCATGTACGACGCTTGCCAAAAAGCGGTTGAGCACTGCCGCAGTGGTAAAGGTCCTATCGCTATTGAAGCCACTATTACACGTTTTAGAGGCCACTTTGAAGGTGATGCTCAGCAGTATCGCGGCAAAGGCGAAGTTAAACGACTAATGGAAGAAATGGATTGTTTGAAAATTGCTCGTGAAAAAGCGATTAAGGCAAAGCTCGCTACTAAAGCGCAGCTAGACAAAATAGATAAAGAAGTTGCGAAGTTAATTGCTGAATCTGCGGAAGCGGCCTTGGCAGCGCCATCGCCAGACGTGTCAGAGCTATTAACCGATGTATATAGCTCAGAATATTAATCACCAACACGCATAGCAGATAAGATTTGGAGTAAGAAATAATGCCAATAAAAACATACAGACAAGCAATTAACGAAGCCATGGCGCAAGAAATGCGGCGTGACCCTACCATTATCATTATCGGTGAAGATGTTGCCGGCGGTGCGGGTTGTGACGGCGACCGTGACGCATACGGCGGTGTAATGGGCGTGACTAAAGGCCTATTTCCAGAGTTTGGTGAAGCCCGTGTTATCGATACGCCAATTACCGAGTCAGCCATTATGGGTGCGGCGGCAGGAGCGGCACAAACTGGACTGCGTCCAATCGCCGAACTAATGTTTATGGACTTTTTAGGGGTCTGCTTTGACCAGATATATAACCAAGCAGCTAAGTTTCATTATATGTTTGGTGGCAAAGCCGAATGCCCAATGGTTGTTCGTACGATGGCTGGCGCTGGCCTGCGTGGTGGCGCTCAGCATTCACAAAACTTAACCCAAATGGTAACCATGGTGCCGGGTTTAAAAGTGGTTTGTCCGACCAACGCCTATGACGCCAAAGGCTTATTGATTCAAGCTATTCGCGATAACGATTGCGTCATTTTTGTAGAAGACAAATTCTTGTATGAGACTAGCTGTGAAGTGCCTGATGAGCCATATGCCATTCCGTTTGGTGAAGCTAATTTCTTACGTGAAGGCACTGACGTAACCATTGTTGGTATTTCTAACACGGTAAATAAAGCAGTGGCGGTAGCTGACCGTTTGGCGCTTGAGGGCATCACTTGTGATGTTATTGATCCGCGCACAACCTCACCGTTTGATGAAGAAGCAATTATTGAAAGTGTAGAGACAACAGGGCGTTTGGTAATCGTCGATGAGATGACTCCTCGTTGTGGTTTGGCGGCGGATATCTCCAGTATCATCGCTGAAAAAGCATTTGGGGCATTGCGTGCGCCAATCAAAAAGGTAACGGCTGCTCATTCGCCAATACCATTTGCACCGGCACTTGAAGATGCGTGGATGCCGCAAGAAGCTGACATTGAAGCAGCTGTGCGTGAAGTGTTGGGGTACAAAAGATGAGTAAACTGCATGCCTTGACGGTTCCCAAGTGGGGGATGTCGATGGAAGAGGGCGATATTACTGAATGGCGCGTGGCCGTTGGTGATGCCCTGGCCGTTGGCGACGAATACTGTGATATCGAAACTTCAAAAATTGTAAACACTGCTGTAACAACTATTGCGGGCACGCTGGTGCGTATTATTGCCAACCCGGGAGAGACTCATCAAGTAGGGATGCTGCTGGGTGTGTTAGCTGAAGGTAAAGTTAGCGCAGCTGAAATTGACGACTTTGTTGCCAATTTTGTGGTTGCAGCTGGTGGTGCTGCTTTAGCAAAATCATCGGTAACCGATGGCAGTGGGACGAGTACACCTGCTGCGCCTAAAGTAGAAGTGAAGGCGGTAACGCCTGCGACTGCTGCAGCGCCGCAAGCGTCAAAGTCGGCTTTGTCTGAAGGACCTGATGATAGCGATGTAAAAGCGTCAGCAGTCGCCAGAAGAATAGCCAAAGCTAATAACGTAAACTTGAATAACATAACCGCTACTGGTCGTAACGGACGAGTATCAAAAAGCGATGTGGAGCAAGCGGCTGGTATTCGTGTAATGGCTGCGCCGCTAGCTGGCAGTCCTGCGGCATCAACTAGCCCGGCTAAAACAACAGCAGATGATTCACGTATTGCGGCAACGCCTGTTGCTAGGCGAATGGCTGCAAAGCTTAATATTAATTTGCATGACGTTACCCCTACTGGTAGTCGCGGGCGCGTTAGCAAAGACGATGTTGAACGGGCAGCTGTTGCACTAACCGGCGTAGCTGACTACAGCGAAGAAAAATTAAGCGGTATGCGTAAAACTATCGCGGCGCGTTTAAGTGAGTCTAAGCAAACTATTCCGCATTATAGAGTCAGTGTTGATATCGAAATAGACAGTTTGTTATCGCAACGCAAATGTATGAATGATGAACTTGGTCATAGCCTGTCGGTAAACGACTTTGTGATTAAAGCGTGTGCTAGTGCATTGGTGAAAGTGCCAGATGTCAATGTACAGTTCACTGGCGAGACTATTCGCCGGTTTGAACAAGTAGACATTTCAATGGCAGTAGCAATAGAGGGTGGCCTGATTACTCCGGTTATTCGCAATGTAGCGAATAAAGGGTTGCCGCAAATTGCCGCTGAATCGAAAGACTTAGCTGAGCGTGCTCAAAATGGCAGCCTAAGTATTGATGAATTACAAGGTGGAACCTTTAGTGTTTCAAATTTGGGTATGTTTGGCGTTGATCAGTTTGATGCGATTATTAATCTACCTCAAGCGGCAATACTTGCCATCGCTGCCGGTAAAAAGAAACCGGTTGTGCGCGGTGACAGTATTGTTCCAGCGACAGTGATGCGGGTATCTTTATCAAGCGATCATCGGGCGATAGACGGCGCAGTAGCGGCCACGTTCTTGAAAGCCTTAAAAGGCTTTTTAGAAAACCCAGCCTCAATGTTGTTATAGGGGGCGGTTGTGGCTATTGAAACGCAACAGTTTGATTTAGTTGTAGTTGGTGCTGGCCCTGGTGGCTATGTGGCTGCCATTCGTGGCGCTCAGTTAGGCATGAATGTCGCTATAGTTGAAGCCCAGCATATGGGTGGTGTGTGCTTAAACTGGGGTTGTATTCCCACTAAAAGCTTACTCAAAAGTGCCGAGGTTTATCATTCTATTCAACATGCCGATGACTATGGCATAAGTGTTGGTGATGCCAGTTTTAATATGAAAAAAATCGTTAAGCGCAGCCGTGATATAGCTGGGCGCTTAAGTGATGGCATCAGTTATTTAATGAAGAAAAACAACATCACCGTGATTACTGGTTGGGCCAAACTCGATACGGCAGATTTAGTTGATGTAAATGTTGATAACAAAACTGTCGCTAAGTTATCTGCGCCACATATTATCTTTGCTACTGGTGCTAGCCCACGAGTGATTCCGGGTTTAGAGCCGGATGGGAAAATAGTGTGGACTGCCAAAGAGGCGATGACACCAACTAAACTGCCTAAATCTTTGTTAGTGGTTGGCTCGGGTGCAATCGGCATTGAATTTGCCAGTTTTTATAATAGTTTTGGCACCGACGTTGTGGTGTTAGAAATGTTAGATCGAATTTTGCCGCAAGAAGATGCTGAAGTATCAAAAGCTGCTGAGAGTAGTTTTAAAAAACGCGGCATGACATTTTATACTGGCGCAAAGTTAGACCAGCTTGAGGTTAAAAAAACTAAAGCTGCAGCGACATGGACTGACGCTAATGGCAAAACACAAACAGCAAGCTTTGATAAAGTTATATTAGCGGTAGGTGTTAGTGCTAATACTGCGGGTTTAGGTTTTGAAAAATTAGGTGTTGAGCTAGACCGTGGCCAAGTAGCCGTTGATCAATGGTCACAAACAACTGTTAAAGGTGTTTATGCCATTGGCGATATGACCAAGCCGCCATGGCTTGCCCACAAAGCCAGCCATGAGGCAATAATCTGTGTAGAAAAAATTGCCGGCGTTGAAGGTATTGAGCCACTTAACGCATTAAGCGTGCCTGGCTGTACCTATAGCTCGCCGCAAATTGCTAGTGTTGGTTTAACTGAGCAGCAAGCCCGCGATGAAGGACTAAAGATTCGCGTTGGTAAGTTTGATTTAAGCGCTATGGGCAAAGCCCAAGCTATGGGCGAGACCGAAGGTTTTATCAAAACTATTTTTGATGAAGAGACCGACGAACTGTTAGGGGCACACATGATTGGCGCAGAAGTAACTGAGCTGATTCAAGGTTATGTGATCGCACAAAAACTAGAAACAACCGAAGAAGAATTAATGCATACCGTCTTTGCTCATCCGACTTTGTCAGAAGCAATGCATGAGTCGGTGTTAGACGCTTATGGTAAAGCTATACACAGTTAGTCAGTTGGCAGTTTAAACAGATAGTTAGCAGAGAGAATAATGACTAAACAAATTCCAATACAAGAAGGCTTGTTTACTTGGTCTAGCGACAATCCAGCCTTGCTAGGTAGTCGCTGCCAGCAATGTGGTATTGCTGATTTCCCCGTGAAAACTAACTGCATAGCTTGCGGTAGCGAAGACGTTAAAACTGAAGAGTTGCCGCGTAAAGGTACTTTATGGAGCTGGACTATTCAAAGCTTTATGCCAAAGTCTCCTTATAATTCTGATGAAACGCCAGAGACGTTTCGGCCTTACGGAGTAGGCTATGTAGAGTTGCCGGGTGCAATTTGTGTAGAAACTCGCCTACTTGAAAATACCGCAGAGCAGCTGACCATTGGCATGGAGATGGAAGTAGTGTTTGAAGTTTTCCGTCATGAAGATGGCAATGAAATTATTAATTTTGCATTTAAGGGGGCCAAATAATGGATGTCGCAATTGTAGGTATCGGTATCCACCGTTTTGGCCGCACGCCTGAGCTTAGTGGTTTACAGCAAGGTGCCTATGCAGTGCGCCAAGCATTAAAAGACGCCGGCGTAGTATGGAAAGATATGCAATTTGGCTTTGGTGGCAGCGCTAGCGCAGGCAGTGCCGACGCTTTAGTTAACGAGCTGGGCCTAACGGGCTTGCCGTTCATCAATGTGGCTAATGGCTGTGCAACCGGCGGCAGTTCGTTGATTTCTGCCTATAACGCTATTAAGTCTGGCGAGTATGACATTGGCATGGTGGCTGGTTTTGATAAGCACGATCGTGGCGCTTTTGCTGCTGACCCTAAAGCGTTAGGTTTGGGCGAGTGGTATGGCGAAGCTGGCATGATGTTAACCACTCAGTTTTTTGCAATGAAAATACAGCGCTATATGCATATTCATGGTATTAGCAAAGACGCATTAGCTAAAGTTTCAGAAAAAGCCTTTATCAATGCCGAGCACAATGAAAATGCATGGCGCAGACAGCCTATTAGTTTTGATGAAATAGCCAATGCACCAATGGTCAGCGATCCGCTAACTAAATATATGTTTTGTGCTCCGGCTGAAGGCGGTGTGGCCCTTGTGTTGTGTCGTGCAGACAAGGCTAAACAATACACTGACAAACCAATTTACTTGAAAGCGGCCGCTTTTAGATCGCGTCGCTATGGATCATTTGAGGTATTTGCACCGTCACAAGCTTTGGAACAAGTTGATGGACCAACAGTTGACGCGGCCAAAGCAGCGTTTGAGCAGGCTGGTGTAGGACCAAAAGATATTGATGTAATGCAGTTACAAGACACTGAAAGTGGCGCTGAAATAATGCATATGGCTGAAAACGACTTTTGTGAACACGGCGAGCAAGAGCAGCTAATTGACTCTGGTGCCACCGCTATTAACGGCGCTATGCCAATTAACACTGATGGCGGCTGCTTGGCTAATGGCGAACCAATTGGCGCAACCGGCTTGCGTCAAGTTTTTGAAACCTGCTTGCAGTTACGTGGGCAGGCGGGTAAGCGCCAAGTGCCTAACGACCCTAAGCTGGGTTATACCCATGTGTATGGTGCGCCGGGTATTAGTGCAGTCACTATTCTTGAGCGTTAGCAGTCTTAGAACTTTAGAAGTTTTATAAAGCGAACAATAAAAATTAATTCTCTAATATTGGGTAAAGATATGAGCGAGACAATAAAACTGACAGAACAACAAATCGCTGCGAGATCAAACGGTGAGTCTTATCAGGCAATGCTTGATAAAGAAGACGTAGCAGTGCCTGCATCTCTACGCGAAAGCACTGATTTGTATTTGGGCTCTGAAAATATTTCAACTGATCGGTATTTGACTCGTGAATTTCACGATTTAGAAGTTGAAAAAATGTGGAATAAAACATGGCAAATGGTTTGTCGTGAATCAGAAGTTGCCAAGGTTGGAGATTACTTTGTTTACGACATTGCCAAGTATTCGATTGTTGTCTCGCGTAATGAAAACAGTGAGTTAAAAGGCTTTTATAATTCATGCTTGCACCGAGGTCGTCAGCTACGTCAAAACAGTGGTACAGCGCGTGAATTTAAATGTCCGTTCCACGGTTTTAAATGGAGTTTAGACGGTGACTTTAATGGTGCTCCTTGTCAGTGGGATTTTCCTCATATTAAAGAAGAAGAGTTCTCTTTACCGCAGGTGCAGGTTAGTACCTGGGGTGGTTGGGTTTTTATTAATATGGATTTAGAGGCAGAAAGCCTGCAAAGCTATATGGGTATTTTGGACGAGCACTTTACGCGCTGGAAGCCAGAGAACACATTTAAAGCCATGCATGTTGAAAAGATAATTGAGTGTAACTGGAAAGTTGCTTGGGAGGCTTTTATTGAGTCTTACCACACAGTCCAAACGCATCCACAAATCATGACTTACTTGGGCGATTCTAACTCCCAATATGATATTTGGGGAGACAATGTAAGTCGTACCATCTCGCCAATGGGTGTGGTGAGCCCGCATCTAAATAATGTTGATTCCGACACTACGGTTAATGACTGGCTGCATAATTCAGACTTATTGGGTAAAGACGAAAGTGTCACTGTGCCAGAAGGCGTGTCGGCCAGAGAGTGGTTGGCAAATTATTATATGGAAGCCTTTGGGCAACAGTATGATATGGACTTAAAAGAGTTTTGTACTAAAAGTGAAATTATGGATTCTATTCTGTATTCGTTGTTTCCAAACTTTGCACCGTGGGCAGGTTTTCATCCAAACTTAACCTATCGGATGAGGCCTTATGGTGATAACCATGATATGTGCATAATGGAAATTATTGTTTTGATGCGGTTTCCTGAAGGCGCGGAGCGGCCCGCTGATGTGCCCGTCATTAAACTCGATAAAGACCAACAGTTTTCGGAAGCAGAGCCTTTGGCTGGTGGTTTAGGCAAAGTGTTTGATCAAGATTTTAGTAATCTAAAAATGGTTCATAAAGGTCTGAAAAATTTGCAGTCTGGTGAAGTAGTGTTGGCTAATTATCAGGAAAGCCGCATCCGTCATTTTCATCAAACATTAGATAAATACGTTTACGCCAAATAAAGTATCAGGATTGATTATGAACGATTTATTAAAGCCATTTTTACTCGATGGCAAAGTTGCACTAGTCACCGGTGCGTCAAGTGGCTTTGGTCGCCACTTTGCCGGAGTGCTGGCGCAAGCTGGCGCCAAGGTTGTATTAGGTGCGCGGCGGGTAGATAGAATTCAAGCGGCAGTTGATGAAATTATTGCGGACGGCGGCGAAGCGCTTGCGGTTGCTTTAGATGTCACTGACGTTGCGAGTATTAAAAACGCATTTGATGCCGCTGAAAAAGAATTTGGTACTGTAAATATAGTTATTAATAACGCAGGCATTACCATTCCTAAGCCGCTGTTGAACCTTGAAGACGATGATTGGAATCAAGTGGTTGATACTAATTTAAATGCTGTTGCTTACGTTACCCGTGAAGCAGGACAGCGTTTAGTGACGGCTAAAGTTGCTGGCAGTATCGTTAATATAGCCTCTATATTGGCAGAGCGTTGCCAACAAGCGTTAACCAGCTACGCAGCAAGTAAAGCGGGTGTAGTGCAGTTCACTAAAGTGACAGCGCTAGAATTTGCTCGCTACAATATTCGGGTTAACGCTATTTGTCCTGGTTATTTTAGTACTGAAATAAATGACGAATGGTTTAAAACTGAAGACGGTCAAGCCTTGATTAAACGAATTCCTCAGCGCCGCAGTGGTAACTATGACGAGCTAAACGGTGCGTTATTACTATTGGCATCCAATGCGGGCTCACATATGACCGGTACATCAATTACAGTTGATGGCGGCCACGTACTGTCTGACCTTTAAAGAGAAAAATAATGAGAAACCCGTTAACTCAACAGCGAATTGATAGAGATGGGAGTTTTTGGTGTGACTTAACCATTGCCACTGGCGCTTGGCGCAAAGCCGAATCCGACCCTGATGGCGTTGCTATTTATCTCGAAGGCGAAGAGTCAATTACTTATGCTTCTATTGCCGATGAAGCCAGACGACTAATTAGCGGTTTAATCGATCTAGGCTTACGGCAAGGTGATGTTATTAGTTTTCAGTTGCCTAATTGGCGCGAAGCCGTGGTGTTAGATATTGCCGCATCGGCGATGGGCTTAATTAATAATCCGATCATTCCTATATATCGTGACCGCGAGTTGCGGTTTATTTTAAAAGATGCTCGTACCAAGCTTGTTTATATTCCCGAGCAAATTCGCAGTCTTGAATTTCCTTCGATGTTTGCGACATTAAAGCCAGAATTACCTGACCTAGAGAATATTGTCACCGTGCGCGCGGAAAATGATTATGAAGGCATGTTGCGCTATGAAAATTTGATTGCTAACGACCCCGTCAATCTTGGTCAATTACCGGTTGTCGACCCGAATTCAATTAAGGTTATTTTGTATACGTCGGGCACCACTGGTGATCCAAAAGCTGTGTTGCATAGCCACAACACCTTGGCGCGTATTATTCAAAACTCGGTAGACCATTGGGAGCTTGATGCCAATGATGTGATGTTAATGCCGTCACCGGTTACTCATATAACGGGTTACGGATCAGGCATGGTGTTGCCGTTTGTAACCGATGTTAAATCGGCTTTGATGCCACGCTGGGATGCGGATGCTGCTGTTGAATTTATCCAGCAAGTTAATGCCACTGCCAGTGTTGGTGCCACGCCATTTTTATCCGAATTAATTGCTGCTGCCCAGCGCCATAATACTGGTTTGCCCAGTATGCGTTATTTTGCCTGTGGCGGAGCTGCGGTGCCGCCACAGTTAATACATCAATGTTTCGAGGTATTAGATAATTGTGCTGCATTTAGAGTTTATGGCAGTACCGAAACACCTGTTATTACTTGTGGTTTTGTAAAGTCAGGCCAGCAAAAATTATCAGCTGAAACTGACGGTGAAATTTATGCTTACGATGTAAAAATATTAGATGACAATGGTGTTGAATTACCACTAGGTGAAGACGGTGAGATAGCGGTTAAAGGCGCGGGTATGATGTTGGGTTATGCCAATGAAGAGCAGAATGCTGCTAGCCATACTAGCGATGGCTACTTTCTCACCGGTGATATCGGTCATATCACCAAACACAATGGCATTTTAATTACCGACCGTAAAAAAGATATTATTATTCGCGGTGGTGAGAATTTAAGTGCTAAAGAAATAGAAGATGTATTGCATGACAACCCTTTGATCAAAGAAGCAGCTGTAGTCTCTATGCCCCATAAAAGGTTAGGCGAGGGTGTTTGTGCGTATATTATCCAAGTGCCAGGTAGCACATTGGATATTAGTCAGATTATAGAGTTGGCCGGCAAAGCTGGCTTGGCTAAACAAAAATTGCCGCAACATATAGAGCTGGTAGATGACTTGCCAAGAACCGCGAGCGGGAAAGTAAAAAAAGATATACTACGCCAACGCATTAAAGCGCAGATGTCCGCATCGTAAACAGGTAAGTAAGAGATAGGTAAAAGTTATGACTATTTGGAATATGTGTCCTACTGTCGAGCAAGCGAATGAGACATCAAAAGGAACATTGATGGAACATACAGGGATGGCATTTACTGAAATTGGCGATGACTATGTTAAGGCGACCATGCCCGTTGATCATCGCACGATTCAGCCAATGGGCTTATTAAACGGAGGGGCTTCAGTAGCCTTAGCCGAATCTGTAGGCAGCTTTGCTGCGCAAATGGCGGCAGCCGAAGGTTATTACTGTGTCGGTTTAGATATTAATGCCAATCATCTACGTGGTGTGCGTGAAGGCATAGTCACTGCCACGGCAACGGCTATTCATCTTGGTCGCACTACACAGGTCTGGGCGATAGATATTGTTGGCGATCATGGTAAAAAAGTCTGTGTCTGTCGGTTGACCATGGCAGTAATAAAGATGTAATTACCTAGTTGTTGTAGGAGTCAAATCATTACTAATAAAATTGATCGCAGAAAGTTTCTACAATATTCGGGCTTGGGTTTAGCCGCTGCTTCTAGCAGTTCATTATTGGGCGGTTGTGCTGACAGCTACAATACGCCAGACAACCCTGAGTTTTGGAAAACAGGCAATTACCCGCCGGTTAGTAATGAAGTCACCGAAACGAGCTTAATAATAGAAGGTAGCTTACCAGCCGATTTAAATGGTTTGTATGTACGCAATGGCCCCAACGCATGGGACGGCGCGACCGAACATTTTTTTATGGGCGATGGCATGCTGCATGGCGTTCATTTTGAAAACGGCAACGCTAAATGGTATAAAAATAAATATATCCAAACGCCATTATTAAAACAACAGCGCGGTATTTTACTTAAGCCACCAGAACTTAACGCTAACGAAAGTAACGTCTCGCTAATTCATCATGGTGGTAAATTATTGTCACTAGGTGAAGCCGGTTGGGCTTACGAAATTGATCCCACCGATTTGTCGACCCGCGGGGTAATGAATTACGACAATAAATTGCAAACAGCGATGACAGCTCATCCCAAAATTGAGCCTGACACAGGCGTGATGCACTTTTTTGGTTATGGAGTATTTGCGCCATTTCTTACTTACCATCAGGCCAATGCTAACGGCGAGCTAATTAAATCGGTGCCCTTAGACACTAATGGGCCAGCAATGATGCACGACTTTGCGATGACCGATAATTATGTGGTCTTTATGGAGCTGCCAGTTCTATTCTCAATGTATAAAGCAGTAACCATGGATCCGTTCCCTTGTGGCTGGGATGAAGACGCTGTTTGCCGTATGGGTGTGTTGCCCAAAAATGGTAGCGCCGTTGATATGAAATGGTTTGATGTGCCGACCTGTTTTGTTTTTCACACCATGAATGCGTTTGAAAAAGGTGATGAGATTGTTATGGATGCAGCGCGTTACGATGCGCTGTGGGTAAAGGGCTCTGGTGACTTTAATCATCCGGCTTATTTAACTCGCTTTGCATTTAATATGAAAACAGGTAAAGCGTCGGTTACTCGTGTAAACGAACAGTCTATGGAATTTCCGCAGATAAATCGCGAGTTATGGGGCAAGGATTATCAATACGGCTATTCGCTAACTAGCCGAATGGAAGATGGCCATATCTCTTATGACGGCGCCTCAGGTTTTATGAAGTTTGATCTGCACAGTGGCAGCTCACAAACGTTAGAGCTACCCAAAGGCGTTGCTCCGTCCGAGCCACTATATATACCCGCCAAGATGGCAGCGCAGAAGATGATGGTTATGTATTCAGTTATGTCTACGAGCCATCAACTCAGAACAGTGATCTGTGGGTGCTGGATGCACATGACATCAGTAAAGGGCCCATTGCTAAAGTGAAACTTCCGGTGCGCGTACCGATTGGTTTTCACGGTATTTGGGTACCAGAGAATTTAATTTAACTAACGACAAACCGGCAACTAGGAATTAATTATGTCAGCGTTACAAGGAAAAACAGCAATAGTGATGGGCGCTTCGGGCGCAAGTAACTTTGGTGCAGCTATTGCACGAAAACTAGCCAGCGAGGGGGCCAACGTTGTTGTCTCTGCAAGGCGTAAAGAACCATTAGAAGCACTGGCAACTGAAATTAATGGTTTGGCTGTTGCCTGCGATGTAACCGAAGAGGCGCAAATTGAAGCCTTGTTTAACGCCGCAACTGAACAATATGGTGGTGTTGATATTGCGGTGTTTTCTTCTGGAATTCATTCGTCGGTATTCATTGCCGATATTACCGCAGAAGATATAAGACCTACCTTAGAAGTAAGCTTTATTGGAGCGCTATTGTTCTTTAAACATGCCGCCAAAGCGATGGTTAATGGTGGCTCGGTAATTACTATTTCATCGTTAACCACGCGTCTACCAGGTCCTACCACGGCGGCTTATGCCGGAGCGCGCGCGGGTATTGATTACGCCATAAAAGTGGCTGTTGTTGAATATGCTGAGAAACAAATTCGGTTTAATTCTATTGCGGCAGGCCTTATTGAAACGGATATGACAGAAGTTTTCTTTGGGATGGAACCGATCATCGCCGCTCATCTTAAAGCAACTCCAGCGGGCCGAATGGGTACCTTAGACGATATAGCAGAGGCAGCGGCATTTTTAGCTGATGATGTTAAATCAAGTTATATCAATGGCCAGATTTTGGATGTGTCGGGTGGTCAGCAAATGGGATTACTGCCAACCTTTTAATAGAATTAATTAAAACTGAACAAAAATAAGGATAAGAATATGTCAGACGAAAAAATGCAAGGCTATGAAGATGTCACTCTGTATCGACTTACTGAAGATCGCGAACAGGAATTACTAGACAAACAAATTGAATGCAACTTTGTTTGGGCCAATAAAGCCGGCCATGCACTTGGTGTGATTATGAATTATGTGGCAAAGGATGGTCATATTTGGCTGACCGCTACCAAGCAGCGTCCGCGTGTTAAAGCATTACAGCGTGACCCGCGGGCCTCGGTTATTATTTCTAGCATGGGTACTGATATGGGGCCTGGCAAGCAGCTAAGTTATAAAGGCTCGGTCATTATACACGAAGATCAAGCCACTAAAGATTGGTTTTACCCAGCAATGGGCGCAATTATTTCACCCTATCCTGCGCCTACATTAGAAGCGGCCATTGAGCATTTGGATACACCTCTGCGGGTCATTATTCAATTTATTCCAGACAGCGCAATTAAGTTTGATGGTGATAGCTTGTCAAAAACCTCTTATGATGGCGACGTACCCGGCCAAGAGAAGTAATAGCTAAAACTAAACGGAGACCTTAAATGGGCAGAGTTGATTCGAAAGTGGCAATAATTACTGGCGCTGCTCAAGGCTTAGGTGAGGCTTCTGCTAGAGCCCTACATCAGGAGGGTGCGACAGTGGTTGTTGCCGACGTCAACCTAAAGGGAGGCCAAGCGCTAGTTGCAGAACTTGGTGATAGAGCCTTGTTTGTTGAGCTAGATGTCACTAGTGAAGCTGCATGGCAGACAGCTATAGCGGCAACCGTCGACCAGTTCGGGCGTCTTGATGTATTGGTCAATAATGCCGGTATTGTGTTGATGGGCACTATTGAAGACACTAGTCTAGAAGACTTACGTAGAATTCAATCGGTGAACGTTGAGGGGCCATTTTTAGGTTGCAAGCATGCGATACCTGCAATGGCGCAAACTGGCGGCGGTTCAATTATTAATATGAGCTCAGTTGCGGCATTTTCTGGCACTCCGGCATTTGCAGCATATAGTGCTACCAAAGGAGCTGTGCGCTCGCTTACTCAAACTGTTGCAACCCATTGTAAGCAACGCAATAACGGTGTCCGTTGTAATTCTATTCACCCCGGTGGCATGGACACGCCAATGCTTGAATCATTAATGACACTGGCTCAAAAATCGCCTATGGCTGCAGAGATGTTGATGCAAACAGCCGAACTGTCGGAAGGAATTGGTAAACCAGAGGATGTTGCCAGCGCAGTGGTTTATTTTGCCTCAGACGAGTCGTCTTTTGTGAATGGTAGTTTGCTGACTATTGATAATGGCTTTATGGCCAGTTAACTATATTGTTTTTATCCGCTTGACCTTCTTGTTACTGGAAGGTTTATAGTGTCTCTTATGTTGAATAAGCAATGAGAGATTGGTATGAATATTGGCCAAGCAGCAACTGCAAGTGGCTTACCCGCTAAAACCATTCGTTATTATGAAAGCGTTGGCTTAATTACTGAGCCTAGTCGCGCCGCCAACGGTTATCGTGAATACAGTGACTTTGATGTCGAGGTGCTACATTTTATCCAGTGCGCTCGCGCCACCGGTTTTAGCGTAGGGGAAACCCGGCAATTATTATCGCTATACCTACAGCCGCAACGCCATAGCAAAGAAGTGAAAGCCTTAGTTGAAGGCAAAGTAGCCCAGCTAGATGAGCAGCTCAAACAAATGCAATCTATGCGTAATACCTTGGTGGCGCTGGCTAAAACATGCCCCGGCGATGAGTCTTCTCAATGCACCATTCTTAGTCATTTAGCCGATAAGGCGGAGGTGGATGATGAGTAGCGCTGACAGCAAAGTAGAAAACTGTTGCGCCCCTAAACCTGTGGAGAAAGACTTAACGGCAAGCAGTTGTTGCGCAACTAACACCCCACAAGTTAAAGCCTCTTTTGACTGGCTGTTGTGGGGCAGCCTTACTATTATAACGATTGCCTATACTTTACATTTGACCGATCTGCCGCTGCCTGCTTGGTTGCAGACCTTAAGCCACGGCGTTTTTGAGCTAATGAACACGATGTGGTGGGGCGTGCTGATTGGTGCTTTGTTTGTTGGCTTATTGACTCGTATACCGCAGGCAATGGTGGTGTCGGTATTAGGGGAAGGCGGCAGTATACAAGGCTTAGGCCGTGCAACGCTGGCCGGTGTCATGCTAGATTTATGCAGCCATGGCATATTGATGGTAGGTATGCAGCTTTATCAGCGCGGGGCCAGCCTAGGACAGGTAATGGCGTTTCTTATTGCTAGCCCTTGGAATTCGCTGTCGTTAACCATAATTATGGTAAGCCTGATTGGTTTTCAATGGACGCTAGCGTTCATTTTATTGTCTGCGGTTATTGCTTTAATTAGTGGTTATATCTTCGACCGCTTAGTAGATGCTGGCGTATTGCCAGCCAACCCCAATCAGCAAGACTTGCCAGAAGATTATCAATTTTGGCCTGCAGTTAAACAGCAGTGGGGTGGTGTTAATTGGCAGTCGAGATTGTTTGTTGATATTGCTTGGGATGGTATTAAAGGCTCGCGGATGGTGTTGCGCTGGTTGTTGGTTGGGGTGGTATTAGCAACACTATTGCGCGCATTTTTAAGCTTAGAGGATTTTCAGATTTGGTTTGGCCCAACCATGTTAGGGCTGCTTGCGACACTGTTGATGGCAACAATTATTGAAGTCTGTTCAGAGGGCTCGACCCCAATAGCTGCAGATTTACTAACTAGAGCAGCGGCACCGGGGAATAGTTTTGCTTTTATGATGACTGGTGTCTCTACCGATTACACTGAGGTGATGGTGTTAAAAGACACCACCAAATCGTGGAAAATAGCCTTATTTTTGCCATTAGTGACGGTGCCGCAAGTGGTAGTTATTGCCTTGATACTAAATGGAATAGTGTGAGAGTGAGGTTTGCTAGCTTGGTATTAACTAGGCAGCGCGCTGCGCGAGCCGCCTACTAGTTTTATTTACCTTCAAGTGCCGCAGTAGTCATGTCGCGCATAATGGCGCCGTCAAACTTAATTGCTTTCTCTGGCACAACCTCAATTATTACGCGCAAGGGCGTGTCTAAGAACGCAACAAACTCTTCAGGTGTTGGTGCCGGGCTGTTGGCATGGCGGGCAAAGTCGGGGTAAAACCAATCTTTAGTGGCTTGGTCTTTGTGCATTACCGCATGGCCTTTAAAAGTGATTGATTGGCTGACGTCAATATCGGTGCCAGCACTAGAGATAACAACGCTACAACGATTGTCGCGAGTTAATGCTTTCATTCGGGCACGCTGTTCAGTAGCAGTACACCAAATGCGGCCATTGCGCCAAACATAGCTCATGGTTACGCCCATGCCGTGACCGGCTTTGTTAGTCCATATAAAGGTGAACTCGTTTTGCTTTAACAGCAGGTCTTCCTCGCGTTCTGAGGTTAGGCCGTACATAGTCACATCGTCATAGTTTTCTACGTTGTTATCACTCATAATTATTATTCTCTGCTGTGTTTTATTAAAACAGTATGTACTGATTGTTTTTATAATGTACCATTAGACTAACCTTTTGCAACCGCTATTGAGCGGTCAAATAAAAATAAAATACAACCAAGGGTAAAGACATGGGAAGGGTAGACGGTAAAGTCGCGATAATTTCTGGCGGCGCCTCTGGCTTGGGTTTGGCGTCAGCGCAACGGCTAGCAGAGGAAGGCGCCACAGTCATTATTGGCGATGTTAATCAAACGCTAGGGGAGCAAGCGGCCAGTAAGATTGATAGTGTGCATTTTGAGCATCTCGATGTCACTAAAGAGGCGAATTGGGAAAACCTGATTGATAAGGTTGTTAACACCTACGGTAAATTAGATATTTTGCTTAATAGCGCGGGCATTGTGCAACTGGCAAGCATAGAACACACCGATGAAGCGCTGTGGCGAAAAATTAACGCAGTCGGCACCGACGGCACATTTTTTGGCTGCAAGCACGCTGTGCGAGTGATGAAAGACAAAGGCTATGGCTCAATTATTAATATGTGCTCAACCGCCAGTATTATGGGTGGACCAAATATTTTTGCTTATGCCGCATCGAAAAGCGCTATTCGCGGTATGACTAAATCAATTGCTTGTTTAAGTGCGCAGAACGGTTATGGCTTCCGTTGTAACTCAATTCATCCCGGTAATATGAGCACGCCGATGTTGGATGGGATGTTAGAGGTAGTGCGCGAAGTTGATCCAGAAGCCGCTGCGCAAATGGATAAGATTTGGGTTGGTCAGCCACAAGATGTTGCTAATATGGTTTTGTTTCTTGCCTCTAGTGAATCAGTGTCAATAAACGGCAGTGAAATGGTGGTAGATAATACAGCTACGATTACCGAAGGCATTGTGCCGAAATTTTAATAATATTTTGTGATAGGTTTATCCATGACTGATATCGCTATAAGAAATGCCCTAATCGACTCCTATAATAATTATGCTATAGGCGTCGATACTAAAAATTGGCAGTTGGTAAGAAGCTGTTTTGCCGATGAAGTGTCGCTGGATTATGGTGAGCTCAGCGATGCCACTGTTGGTACTAATAGGCCCTGCAGCAGTGATGATTGGGTAGCCATACTGCAAGCGTCAATCAATGGCTTTGATATTACTCGTCATGCAATGACTAATTTCCGCACTACAGTTGATGGGGATAGTGCGGTTTGTATTGTCTATATAAATGCCGATCATATTATCTTTTCAGATCCTGCGGTAAATGACATCACACCACAAGAGTTGGTAACGCTAGTGGGTGAGTACATTAATGGCTATAGGCTGATTGACGGACAATGGAAGATAGTGACATCTCATCTAAGGGTTGATTGGACTATCGGTAATTACGACTTGTTTGAGCAAGCTCAAGCGCGAGCCGCCTCAAGGTAAAAGTGCCAAACACGTTAATAATTGCATGAATTATCTTTAGCGATACTCTATTATCGCAACCTATTTCAAAAATAACAGGAATACGTAGATGGAAGAATTCATTGCCTCTTTGGGTAGTAGTGACCATTTGTTTGCTCGCTTAGTTGAGGTAGCAATTCTTACCGGTATATTCCTAGCTTGTGTCGCGCTATTGAAGTTTCTCATTCCTGTTGTCTTCAGCAGAATAGAGAACCGACTAGGATTGCGTGTCAGTGCAATAAAATTTCAGAGCCAAGTATTGATTGAAAAGCAAGATGTTGAAAAATACGTTTCTAATATAATTTGTTTTTTTATGATTTATTCTTTATATACCGCTGGTATATGGCTATTTAGTAAATGTTTTTTTGCTATTCCCCCGGACAAAAAATATTGCTGAAAGTTTACTGACGACGGTATATACAGCGGTGGCATCGGTGGGAGTGTCAATAGTTGATTATCTGCCAAACTTAATCATTTTAGCGGTATTCTTTTTTATTGCCAAAGGAGTGTTAAGAGTAATAACTCACTTTTTTAGTGGGATAGAATCTAAGCGTATATTTATCAGTGGTTTTTATCCCGAATGGGCCGACCCTACGCAGAAAATAGTCCGCCTGTTCGCCATTATA
Source organism: Pseudomonadales bacterium (assembly GCA_046710535.1). Lineage (GTDB taxonomy): Bacteria > Pseudomonadota > Gammaproteobacteria > Pseudomonadales > CAWVSB01 > CAWVSB01. The sequence goes on along the minus strand of JBKEHH010000004.1, from coordinate 200,986 downwards.
TTTTTTATTATTTTAGCGTTTCCGTATTTACCCGGATCAGATTCGCCAGCGTTTCAAGGTTTGTCGATATTTTTAGGTGTGCTACTGTCTATCGGTTCTAGTGGTGCTATCACTAATATTATTTCGGGAATCGTGTTGACATATATGCGTGCATTTACTATCGGAGATCGGGTGAAAATAGCCGATACCGAAGGCGATGTTGTTGAAAAATCTTTGTTTGTTACCCGTATTCGTACCGTTAAAAATGTCGGCATCGCCATTCCTAATGCCATGGTGCTAAATAATCATATTATTAACTAAAGTAATCAGGCTAAAAAACGCGGCCTAATATTAAATATATCATTAACTCTTGGTTACGAAATTCCGTGGCAGAAAATACAAGAGTTATTAATTAATTCTGTTAAAGGGGTAGACGGAGTTGATGAGTCTCTTAAGCCGTTTGTATTGCAAAAATCGTTGAACGATTTTTACGTAGAATATGAGTTAAACGCTTATACTCGTGAACCTGAAAAAATGGGGCAGATATATTCTGACCTGAACCAACGGATATTAGACCAGTTTAATACGGCTGGTATTGAAATTGCCTCGCCGCATCTACGCATGCTTAAAACCGATACCGTAGAAGAAGGAAAAGTAGCCAGCATGAACTAGCTACTTAGTGGTCTTTATTCTACCGCTCGTTCTTTGGCGGCAATAAAAGCAGGGCGTGAGGTGATTCGTTCAACATAGGCTTTTAGAGTAGGGTGGCTGCCTAATTCGCCAGTCATCAAAGCCATTGACACTGCATAGCCAATTCCAAAGTCTGCGCCGCTTAGTTTGTCACCCAAAATGAAATCATTGTCGCCAAGTTTGTCGGCAATATGATCTAGGTGAACTTTAATCTCAGCTTTGCTAAAACCAGTAAGTATCGGGCTCGGATTAGGGTCGCGCATTAGCAACATATTAATTAATAATGGCGCGAAAACTGATGCTTCAGAATAGTGCAGCCACTGAGTGTACGTTGCCCACTCCTGTAAGTTACTTTTTGACGGAGATAATTTGTGCTCAGTATCAAACTTTTCTATCAAGTAACTAGTAATAGCGCCAGACTCGGATAATACAAATCCATCGTCCTCTATTACTGGCGATTTCCCTAAGGGATGAATCACTTTCAAATCATCTTGAGCACGCATGGTGTCTGGGTTTCTAAGATATTCTTTCAAATTGTAGTCAGCGCCAAGCTCTTCCAGTAACCAGACGGTGAAAATGGATCTACCTATTCTTAAGTGGTGAAGAGTGACCATTGTTGTTCTCCTATAAAATTTAATTGATTGTGTTATGAAACTATTGACATATTGGGTCTTATAATTGACAGTGTCAATATATGCCAAAGATATTGTCAGATGATGAAATAAGCTGCTTTCGAGACAAGTTATGTGACCTGGCTCTGGAAGCTTTTGCACAACGTGGAGTTGAAGGAATTACTTTACGTGGGCTAGCCTCTTCAGTTGGCTGTAGTCGCTCTACGCCGTATCGTTATTTTAAAAACAAAGCTGATATTTTGGCGGCATTGCGCCAACGTGAGTTCAGTGGTTTAGCTCGAGCGTTAGAGTCGGCAGTGTGTTATGACAGTGATGAAAGCCAATGGTTGGTTATCCTTGCATCCCAGTATTTACGGTTTGCGATAGAAAACCCAGTTTCATACCGAGTAATGTATGAAGTTGATCAGGAAGATGCTCATCGGTATCCTGACCTGATGAAGCAGATAGAGCGAAGCGGACAGCCAATAAGGTATAGAGTTGAGGCGGCAGTGGCGGCAGGGGTTATGTACGGGGATCCTATTAATATCGCCTATACGCTATGGGCAGGGTTACATGGTCTTATATCGCTGCATTTATCTAATATGCTGGGTAATGAGCGAACCATAAATGAGTTGGCCGAAGTAATGGTGAGGTCTTTAGGTAGGGCAGTGTCTACTGAGACAGCTGAGGCGTCACCCGCAAGACGGGTTAAGCAAACAGAATTATTGAATACTATTAAATTTTAATTAACTGAGAAGTTCCTATATGAGCAGCAAAGTAGACGCACTATTTAAACCTTTTAGTAATAATGGCCTTGAGTTAGATAATAGAATTGTAATGGCTCCGATGACGCGTGAGCAGTCACCAGGCGGAGTTGCCAACGATGAAGTGGCTGGCTATTACCGCCGTCGTGCTGAAGGTGGTACCGGCTTGATTATTACCGAAGGTACAACAATAAACGACCCTGTTGCGACAATGGCTGAGAATATACCTCGCTTTCACGGTGACGAAGCGTTGGCCGGATGGGCCAAGGTGGTCAAAGAAGTACATAGCGTAGGTGGTAAAATAATGCCGCAAATTTGGCATACAGGTATGGCCCGTAACCCGAAAAAAGCACCAGACTCTCATCTGCCCAGTATTGGCCCTTCAGGTATGGTAGCGCCGGGTAAGCAAGTAGCTGAGCCGATGACGGAACAACAGATCGAGCAAAGCATTGCTGCCTTTGCGCAAGCTGCTAGTGATTCCAAGAAAATTGGTTTTGATGGTGTAGAAATACATGGCGCTCACGGTTATTTAATTGACCAATTTTTCTGGGAAGGAACCAATCAGCGTACTGATCAGTGGGGTGGTAGCTTAGAGAATCGCACTCGCTATGGCGTTGAAATTGTGAAAGCAATCCGAGCTGCTGTAGGCCCTGACTTCCCAGTAGTGTTGCGTTACTCGCAATGGAAGCAGCAAGACTATAAGGCACGTCTGGCTGAGACTCCTGAACTTTTAGAGCAGTTTTTAACGCCACTAGCTGATGCTGGTGTAGATATTTTTCATTGCTCGCAAAGACGTTATTGGGAAAACGAGTTTGATGGCTCTGAAATGAATTTAGCCGGTTGGACAAAAAAGATTACTGGTAAGCCGACTATTACCGTTGGCTCTGTTGGCTTAAATGTTGATTTCATCAGCGCATTTGGTGGCGAAGGCTCCACTACCAAATCAATTGATGATTTAGTTGAGCGTTTAGACAAGGGTGAGTTTGACTTAGTCGCTGTAGGACGCGCTCTACTGCAAGACCCACAGTGGGTTGATAAAATACGCGAAGGGAAAACTGAGGAATTGAAAGAGTTCTCGGTAGATTCGTTAGCAACTTTGTCATAACTTATTTAAGCATTAAAAAGGTATTTAGGGTCGCCCCTAAGTACCTTTTTTATTGGCTGGAATTAACTAAATACTATTTGATTTTTACCATTTTCTTTGCCTTTATATAAGGCTTCGTCAGAATCGTTGATTACGTCTTTTAGGTTTTTGCTGCCATCATATTCTGATATACCAATAGTAATGGTAACGCCGACAGTACTGGTCTCAGTGGCAAGTGCTAGTTGCTCAACCGTTAGGCGTATTCTTTCTAGTGCTTGTGCACAGCGCTGCTTGTCGCTTTCTTGTAAAATGATAATAAACTCTTCTCCGCCCCAGCGCGCTAAAAAATCTTCATCACGTAACTCAGTTTTTATCGCGTCCGATAATGACGCTAGCACTAAGTCACCAAAGCTATGCCCGTAAGTATCATTAATCGTTTTAAAATTATCGATGTCACATAAAGCGATATGAAACGGTGTTTGGTTTTGTCGATGTTGTTCTACTTTTTGTAACACAGTGTCATCAAAAGAGCGGCGATTAAAAGTTTGGGTAAGAGGGTCGATATGGGCCATCTTGTCTAGTTCTTTATTTTTCTGTTCTAACTCTTCGGTTCGATTTTGAACCGTTAGCTCAAGCTCGGAGTATGAATAGGTGAAGCGACGTACTAGCGAAAAAGCCATTGACAGTACTATCGCCAAAAACCCGATCGGCAACAGACGTGGAGTTTCTAATGCTCGATTAACCACCATTAAATCGTTGGCTGTCGCTAACGAAAACAAAAACACACCACCAAATAAAATTCGGGCTTCTGCATTACCTTTAACGGCTTTTAATAAAATGAAACATGGGGTGATTATGATGGCGGCCATCGACCATATTTGCCATGGTGTAACTAGGGTACAAATACAGTCCAGCCCTGGATGAAACCAAGTAACAAAAACAAATACTAGGAATGAGTATTGGTAAAAGGTAATTAATTTGCTCGGTTTAAATTTAAGCATGTTGGTAATAAATAAGGTGGCAGCCGTTGGCGTGGCAAAGATCGCTGTATATTCGATCTGTTTTAGTAGCCAATAATCTAACGGTATCTGTTCACGCCAGCGGCTGATTAACACCGTGTAGACCGAGAGTGCTAAGGCCATTACGCCGACCCAAAAATATTCGGTCAATTGTGAGTTATGGCGGTAGAGATAGAGATGATTAATACCCACTAAAAAGTAAATGCTTGCCAATCCAATAGGGATGACTATCGACCATAAATTAGTGGTTAATAGATTCTGCCTGGTGCCCACTTGATAGGTACCGTCACCTGCGCCGCCTTGGTTACCCCCGAACAAATAATTCTCTCGCCAAACTCTGAGCGCAATAACAACAGTACCGTCATCATTGAGTGTATGACGTGGCAAATCAAATGTTGCCTCTTGGTCATAACGTGCTTGGCTATTGGGTGGGAACTTACCAACACTGCCAATAAAAGTACCGTTGGCATAAAGTTCATAAGCCGAGAACACCCTACCAATATTTATTCCTAATCGACCTAAGTCTTGTTGGTCTAATGTGGTCTTATCAAAATGAATATCTAGCCGATACCATAAATAGTTGAAGTTTTTATTTAGGCCAAATTTCCCCCAATCTAATGGCACGGGTATCGTGGCCCAGTCAGTGTCGTTAAAATCGGGTGACGCCCAATTAACATCATCGCCAATTTTGTATTTCCAAATACCACTAATGTCGGTTGGTTTTTCTAATGATATAACGTGTACTGGCTGCGATAATATCGCAGGCGATAACGCCATTAATAAACAGATGAGCGTTATTCGAACTAAACTTAGTAACATGCTGTGTCGACCATTTTTATTAGTATATCGAACACATTCCCTGTGCAGCCTACGTTCAAGTATAGCTGCGATTTTGGTTATTGGTAGTAACCGATATTAGCTTATAGTTAAATATGTGAAGATTCGGCTTGCATGGGTTTATTAACAAACTTAATCTCATTATTATTCAACGCTATAGGTCACATAGCATTAACTACATGAAGCTTTAGGTATATTGATGAATTTAAAACACTCTAGGCTTATTTGTCTATCCGGCTTGCTTATTGTCTTGGCTGGTTGTGGCGGCGGAGGCGGAGGCTCTGGTGCTAGTGAGTTTATTGCAAGTGCTGGCGACGCTGCTGGCGATACTATAACCTTTAGCGGAACAGTTACTTATACCGACTATTCTGTCAATTTAGCAGGTATAGATTACGACTCTGAACAGCGCAAGCCAGTCAGGGGTGCAGTAATTCAGCTGCTTAACTCGGCGGGTACTGAATTAGCCTCTAGCAACACTAATAGCGATGGCAGCTATTCATTAAGCGGCAGTGTTAGTGGCACGGTACGTATATTGGTTAGAGCAGAGTTAGGGTCGCCGGGTAATATAAATACGCGGGTGGTCGACAACACCCGTGGGCAGGCGCTCTATACCTTGTTTGCTGAGGTCAATGTTGAAGGCAGTAGAGTCATTCAAAACCTCAATGCAGGGTCTGGTTGGGGTGGCAGTAGCTACACCGGCACCAGAAGCGCAGGGCCATTTTCAATTTTGGATGTTATCTATCAGGCACAGAAGTTTGTTCTGAGTGTTGATAGTTCAGCAGATTTTCCTCTGCTAACTGTTAATTGGAGCACGCTAAATTCTAGTGCAGATGGCAATGTTAGCGATGGCGACATAGGCACTTCTTTCTATCAATCTGACAATATTTTTCTGCTCGGTAATGCAAATGCCGATACTGATGAATATGACAAAGGAATCATTGCCCATGAATGGGGGCATTATTTTGACGATAATTTTAGTCGGTTAGATAGTCCAGGTGGGAGGCGCAGCCAGGGCGATATACTACACCCATCGCTGGCTTGGGCTGAAGGTTTTAGCACTGCACTGGCGGCTATGATTCTTAATAATCCGTTGTATATTGATACCGTGGGCTTTGGTCAGAGTTTTGCGAGTGTAACTAATGTCGAGCAAGATAGTGTCTCAGATACCGCTACTTTTAGCGGTAGCGTTACGCCATTACTTGATGGTTATTATTCTGAAAACTCGGTGATGGAGCTAGTTTATGACGTATTTGATGGCGGCCCAGCTGACGATGACACTATCGCCCTTGGCTTTGCACCAATATACCAAGTACTAACCGGTGGTCTTAGAACCACTAAGGCATTCACTTCATTATTTCCTTTTTTACATTATATTAAGCAGCAGGCTCCCGCCAATAGCGCTGGAATAGATGCATTGTTCCTTAATGAAAATATCGATGTTGCTAATGCTAATGAATTTGATGATCCTAGTGATATTTCCTTACCTCCCATGTATACGGAGGTAGCAGCAGAAACTACAGTAGCCTTCGATATCAATTTTTATCAATTGCAGACTTCTGACGACTATGGCTTTGCAAATATCACCAATGAAGGCAATAAATTACTCAATCAACGGTTTTTTAAGGCCACAGCCGCAGCTGCTGCTTGCTATACGGTGACAGCAATTCCCGTCACGCCGACTGTTAGCGCAGATTTATTATTAACATTTTCTGATGGATTAAAAGTTGATAGATTTTTTATTAGGCCAGAAGCTAGGGATATCATCTTGTCAGCTAGTGAAGTAGTTACTTTTAATGTTGGCGCTTTTAGTAATAATGCGCATTTTAATATTAGTTTTATATCGGGTTGTTAGGGGTTATGAAAATGAGCTTAATAAATAGGATTTTTGTGGTGGCAATGAGTTTTTTTATTGCTGCATGTAGCCAGTCGACAATGGTACAAGCTAAACAGTCGGGGCCAGTCGTCATTGGATATGATATTGCTAAAGATCTTGTAGTAGGAGAGCTTGTAACAACCACCGTTGATTTTACAGCCAAAATGTATCTTCAGCAGTTGGTGGTGTCAGTCGCAGCGGATAGAGGTTTAATGCTAGAGTCGGGTGCTGCTCAGCAAGTATTTACAAATATTGAAGTTGGCGCCATGCGTGAAGTTGAAATAAGCATAATTCTTACCGATAGCAAAGGATATGTGTCAGTTACAGTTGAAACAACAGACACCAATGGGCGCATTAGCAATAAAAATAAAGTAATTAAATTTACTAGTGATGACGCTGATGCTGGCCAGTTAAAAGCTATCGATAAAAGTGTTAATGAAAAATTTGATGGCAATGCAGGCCGCTCGTTGATTTTGATGCCTGCTGAAGCTGAACGCTAGATCACCGCAGTGAGTGTTTATTAGATGCTCCGTCAGTGGCGTGAAAATTAACAATCACTCATACATGTAATTCTGTTATCTCTCTATGCTAATGTCTCTTTAGTAACTAACTAAACGAGACAGATCATGCAAAATTTGAATAATAAAATCGCAGTTGTAACTGGTGGTGCTAGTGGCATTGGCTTCGCTATAGTTAAAAGTTTATTGAGCGAGGGCGCTAAAGTCGTTATTGGCGATGTAGAGCAAGGCGCTCTGGATAAAGCGGTTACTGAGCTAGCCAGTTTGGGTGAGGTGAGTGGTATTGTCACCGACGTATCTAATAAAGAATCAGTTAATGCATTAGCCGATCATGTGTTTAGTACTTACGGCAATTGTCATTTATTGTTTAATAATGCCGGTGTTGCCGCGCCATCTTCTAATGTGTGGGAAACAACACCTAATGACTGGGCCTGGGTGCATGGGGTTAACGTAATGGGCGTGGTTTATGGCATCCAAGCCTTTGTACCACGCATGATCGCCAGCGGTGAAGAAGGCCATGTTATCAATACCTCGTCAGGCGATGGCGGTATTTCACCACTGCCTTACCAATCTGTTTATGCATCAAGCAAAGCGGCTGTATCATGTATTACTGAGTGTCTAGGCGCTCAACTGCAATCTGAAAATACCAATTTAAGCGCATCAATATTTTATCCTTCAGGTGGTTTGCTGGTCACAGGGATTTGGACTACTGATAGAAATCGTCCAAAAGATTTAGCCCGTGAAAAAGCAACTGATCCCGTTCCCACCGTAGAGGATTTTCAAAAGGCGGCAGAAGCAGCTGGGATGAGCTTTCCGGTTCAAGATTTGGATGAACTCGCTGATTATTGTGTGGCGGGAGTCAAAGATAAACGGTTTATTATTATGATTAACGTAGAAGACGCTGAGGCGCAATTGTCTGCCCGAGCAGAACGTTATGGCAGAGCTGAATTACCAATAGATTTGGCAGCGATACCACAGTTATAGGCTTGTACAGACAGGCGGAGCTGCTCTAGCTTCGCTTGTTGGCACCAACAATCGCAGTAGATTACCTATTCATATTATGTTGGTGTTGGTTCTGCGCCTAGTCACAGTCCGCTTTTTTCACGATAAAATCACCATCGTATTGATCGCTCGCTCCGGTTAGAATTAACGTTAGATAAAATAGAGGAGCACAACATGTCGCTTGCATATCGCTTAAAACTTATCGGTTCTAATGGTTCACCCTATACGCGAAAAATGTTGGCGGTATTACGCTATCGCCATATCGAGTATGACCTAATATGGGGTGATCCGAGTCTGCGCGATGACTTACCAAAAGCTAAGCCAATACTGTTACCGACGTTTTATTTTCAAGACGATAATGGCGAGCTAACTCCGGTAACAGATTCAACGCCAATTATTAAACGCCTAGAGCAAGAGCACGCAGGCCGGTCAGTTATTCCTGCTAACCCTGTACTAAAAATGATCAGTGCCATTTTTGAAGACTTTGGCGACGAATGGTGTACCAAGTATATGTTTCACTATCGCTGGGCATATGAGGCTGATATCGATAATGCCGGCAGCATGATTCCAATGTGGATTGCTCGAACGCTACCGACAGAAACTTTTAAGCAATTTAAAAAATCATTTAGTGAACGCCAAGTTGGGCGTATTGGCGTTGTCGGCTCTAATGAAGTAACTGCGCCAGTGATCGAGCAAAGCTATCAACGCTTGCTTGAATTGCTTGATACGCATTTTCATAGCAACGGGTTTTTATTAGGCGAAAGGCCAAGCTCGGCTGATTTCGCCATTCATGGTCAATTTACTCAGTTGACTAGAGTTGATCCGACGCCCGCCGCACTAGCGGCTAAATTATCACCACGCATTGTGGCGTGGGTAGATTGCTGCGAAGACTTGTCAGGGCTTGATCCGAAAGACAGTGATTGGTTTGATGTTGGTGCTTTGCCAGCCAGCCTAAAAGCAATATTGGCTGAAGTAGGGCTAGTCTATGTGCCCGCCATGTTAGCTAATGAAGCGGCTGTTATGGGTGGGCAAAAAGAATGGCAGGCGACCATCGATGGTAAGCCGTGGACGCAAAGAACTTTCCCTTATCAGGCTAAGTGTTTGCGTTGGTTGCGTGAACAATATGCCGAGCTAAATGAAAGTGATAAGACCAGTGTTGATGGTATTTTAGCTGGCACAGGTTGTGACGCTTTGTTTGTTTAGTTAGCCTATATGGCTAAGGTGGCTAAGGTGGCTAAATAGCTAGTGTTGAGTATTGTGATTTTTCCATACTCAATACTAATGACGTTTTCGTCGCGCCATTGGTTAAGTATTTTACTCACTGCTTGGCGGGTAGCGCCAAGCATTGCACCAATATCTTGCTGAGTAATACTAATCTCAAGTGAGGCAGGGCTTATGGTGTTTTTGTCTAATAAATTACCGGTTAAATAACATAAACGATGGGCCAGACGGCTTTCTAGGGGCCGCAGTGCAATACCTTCGTAAAAGCTCAACATTTGGCGCATACGTTCAGCCAGCAATGCATTAAGCTGGCGCACCACCGCCGGGTGTTGTTGATACAGAGTGTCAAAATCTTGGCGTTTTAATTCAAGTAATTCAACGGTTTCTAAGGCAGATGACGAGTTTGACGAGGGTTTTCCGTCAATCATACTGATCTCGCCAAAGCAGTCACCAGCCTCAAAAATCGCAAATATTACTTCTTTGCCATCGATATTGGTGTTGGTGACTTTTACCTTACCACTGACCACTTGCCAAAGCGCATCGGGCACCAAGCCTTCGGTATAAATGGTTTCACCTTTAGTATAATGGCGCGGCTTCATTAGCGCCGATGTGGACTGTTGAATGGCGTCAGGCAATTGATTAATCCAATTGTTACCAAGGTATTGTTGTGGCAAAGTGGTCTCCACTTAAATAACGCTGTTGTGACAGTTAATAGTAATTATTTTGCCAACTGTCTGCTAGATGACATTATATGCTGCAAAGCTTGATTACTATATGCCTCATATTAGTTATTCAAACAATAAGGAGTGCATCATGGGCGAACAAGCACAAGTAGATTTGGTAATGAACTTAAAGGAAGAGTTTGTCTTTCCGATGCAATACGAGTCATTTGAAGCCGATAGATTGCAGCGTAAGCAACGCCTGGCCGCTTCTTGTCGCCTGTTTGGAAAGTTCGGCTTTGATGAGGGTGCTGCCGGTCATATCACTGTGCGTGACCCTGAGCATAAAGACCATTTTTGGGTGAACCCGATGGGTGTGTCTTTTAAGCAAATAAAAGTCTCTGACCTGATTAAAGTAAATCATGCAGGTGAAGTTGTTGAAGGCAATGGCATGCTCAATGGTGCCGCATTTACTATTCATGCCAATATTCATGGTGCCAACCCTGAGATAGACGCCGCGGCTCACGCACATTCAGTCTGTGGTAAATCATGGTCATCGCTAGGGCGTAAATTAGATCCAATAACCCAAGACGCTTGTGCCTTTTACGACGATCATATTTTGGTAGAAGAGTTTACTGGTGTCGTACTTGAAAAAGAGTATGGTGAAGAAATTGGTGCGGCCATTGCTGGCAATAAAGCAGCAATACTGCAAAACCACGGTTTGTTAACCGTAGGGAAAACAGTTGATGCAGCTGTGTGGTGGTATATAACTATGGAAAGATCATGCCAAGCTCAGTTAATGGCTGAAGCGGCTGGCACACCAAAGATAATTGGTGATGAAGTTGCTAAAAAGACCTGCGATGCAGTTGGTAGTGAACTGGCTGGCTGGTTTAGTTACCAGACGCTTTACAATGTCATCATCGCCGAACAACCTGACTTACTCGACTAATTAATATAACAACGCGGAGAATAATAATGAGCGAAATTATTGATAAAACCACCGATAAAACAATAGAACGCGCAAAATTTAAAGCGATGACCGAAGGCACTCAAGAAGATTGGATGCATATAGGAATGGCAGCTTTAGAGTCTAGAGCAGAGCTAGCCGACAGAGTGTTGGCGCATCTGCGCTTACTGGACGATGACTTCGGCGGTTTCCCCGTAGACCGCTTAGAGCATAGTTTGCAAACCGCTACTCTGGCCGAACAAGACGGCATGGACGAAGAATATATTGTATGTGCCTTACTGCATGATATGGGTGACACTTTAGGCTCTTACAATCACGCCGATGTTGCTGCGGTTATTTTGGAGCCTTTTGTTAGCGAGAAAAACCACTGGATGGTTAAGCATCACGGTATTTTACAAGGCTATTATTTCTTCCACTACCTTGGTCTTGATCGCAATGCGCGCGATGCTTATAAAGACAGCGAGTTTTATGATCACACCGTAGACTTTTGTTTTAAGTATGATCAAAAAGCCTTTGACCCAGATTTCGAGTCTTATCCCTTGGAGCATTTTGAAGCAATGGTAAGAAACGTATTTGCAGAACCCAGGAAGTCATTATACAAAGGTGCAGCTGCTGACTAAATTACGTTAAGCTGATGCGCATTATCTAATCTATTGGAGAAGCATAATGCGTATTGGTCTAATGGCCGGAGCCACCGCGGCAACCGGCAATAGTTTAAAAGATATCGTAGAGTTTTCTAAAACCGCCGAGCAACGCGGTTTTGATAATATCTGGGTTGCCAATGCCTTCGGTTTTGATGCGATTGGTACAATAGCCATAGCAGGCTAGGAAACTAGCCGCATTCAATTCGGCACCGCCGTTACGCCTACTTATCCTGTCATCCGCTAGCGTTAGCCCAACAAGCACTCACCACAAGTGTTGCCTGGATGGTCGTTTTACTTTGGGTATTGGTTTGTCACATAAATTGGTTATCGAAGATATGTTTGGCATGTCATACGACGAACCAGCAAAACATATGCGTGAATATATCGACGTACTTACACCGCTATTAAAAGGTGAGGCGGTTAGTTATTCGGGCGAGCAATATAAAGTTAATGGCTCGCTTAATATTTCGGGCGCCAGTGAAGTGCCGTTAATAATCGCTGCCCTTGGTCCTGTCATGCTAACGCCTTACCAAGGAGCAATGTGCGCAGCACTTTGTACCGCCTGCGTAACTTGTTATAAATTTATTTACGAGAATCTTTAATATACAGAGATTTTCCATCATTTCTCATTTCGGTATCAAACAAATCGATTACTCGAATAAGATCACCTAGCTTCTTATAGCCGTAGTTGATAGGTGAGAATGAGCTATTATTTGATATGTAATTTCCCACTTTACTCATAAGGGCCCAGTCATCATCCTCCGAAGTTTGTTCCACTGCAGTGCGTAATAATTTAACTAATGCAGTATCTTGCCTCAGTTTGGCCTTTCCAGTTTTTTTCGATGATTTGTTACTATCTTTATCTTCTTTTTCTTTCGCCAAATTTTCTGTGTAAATAAATGTTGAACAAGCATCTACAAATGGTTGTGGAGTTTTCTTTTCTCCGAAGCCATATACCGGGAGCCCACTCTCTAGTAGCCTCATTATCAAAGGAGTAAAGTCACTATCACTGGTCATTAAGGCAAATGCATCAATAGAGTCACTGTACAAAAGATCCATTGCATCAATAATCATTGCTGAGTCAGTTGCGTTTTTTCCTTTGGTATAAGCAAATTGTTGCATGGGTCGAATAGCGTGAGGATGTAGCTTTTCAACCCAGCCCGATAACAAAGGACTTTTCTAATCTCCGTGTGCGTGCCTTACGTTAACCATTCCTAATTTAGATAGCTCGTCGATTACTCCCTCTATTGATGCATGACTTACATTATCGCAATCAATAAGAAGGGCTATTCTGTTCCGTTCAGTCACAGTTCTCTCCTGAATTTATAATGCCAAAAGAAGCGGCGGTGAAACCCGCCGCTTGCTTGCCTTGCTAAAAATTTACTCTGGGAAGCCACTGAAATTCTCGGCCTGCAGACCTTGTCTGAGCCAACAGGCTTCTTCAGAGGTGAAAATATTTGCTTGCGGCTGTATATCGGGAAGCTCATTTAGTGAGCCCGCAGGCACAATTAGTGACGTTCTAGTTTTGTTCATGAACGGTAAAGCAGATCCACATGCGTTACAAAAGGACTTGGAGAACTCTCGTGAAGGGTGCTCATAGTTAGTAATGCTGTCTTGACCACTAAGCCACTCGATGTTGTCTGGGTCGGTAAATATATTAGACGCAAATGCAGAGCCAGTTGTTTGTTGGCACTGCTTACAATGACATTGATAAAATGCCTTAAAGCTATCTGACACGGAGAATTTTACGATACCGCATAGGCACTCATCGGTTAGTTGCTTGCTCATGCTTCCACGTGCTCCTGATTTTTAACGCTTGAACTCAGTTGACCATAATACAGAGCGAAGCGGCGTATTATTGGTCAACTGCAGTGACTTGTTAGGAGCTTTATTTATGGAAGCTCTCCACATGGTTGACCTAAATTAGTGATTTTGTCCCAACTCAACTTACCATCATTATGTGCTTGCTGCATTGCGCGTCGAACTTGCGCAATGTCGTTATTTGTAGCGCCCAGCCGAAGGCGACAAAACCGCCTTGTTATGTGCGATTACGAACATTTAGCCCCCACCCGATTAGCAGGAGAATTGCGGCTAATGTGAAGGTAAACAAATTGGCATCTATACCCAAAGGTCCCTTTTGGACACCTCCCGACATATCACTAAGGGAGCCACCATAAAACGATATAGTGAAGGCGCTGACGTAGAAGGACCCAAATACGATGATGCTGAGGAAGGCTGCAATATTTGTATGAAATTTCGAATCGGAACCAGGACTCCAAAGTAAATACAGGGCCAAAAGTCCTACTCCTGAAGTTACGCCAAGTAGCCAAACCGTATGCATTCGAGCATGGGGCATCCAATCGGCGTGGAAAACATGTGTGTCCGTGGTGAGGTCTACGATTGGCGGAATCACCGCATATGCAACGATTGAAAGTGATATGAGTAGCTTGCCCAGTAAACTCATAAAGCTAATCTCCAGATTTGGTTGGGAACATAACGCCGCAAGCAAAGGCGCGCGTTAGCGCGTCTAGCCCGCAGGGCGATTTTGCCTTGCCTTGTTATAGCTATGATAAAAGCATTTCATATACTGCTTTAAAACCGCCTTCTAAAAATATACTTAGTATCATTTGCGCAACACCCCCTAGCATTACGCCCCAGAATAATGAGAATACCATTGAGTTTTCCGATTTGTTTCTTGTGGGCCAAAATGAATCCGTAAAAATAATAGCTAAAAGCCCTATCAGACCAGAAAGGTAACCAACAACAGGTGATACTAGAGAGCCCAAGAAAACCACGACTGCAACAATGACAGTGAAAAATATTGACTGGTTTTTAGGCTTTGTTAATTCCTGCCCTCTAAACATATAGTTATGACCAATTATTTAGTAGCTATAACAGTTTATTATAGAGCGCTTGGCTTTATATCCATTTGGCTCTCTATCTAGGTTTGTATATTTTTCCATTTGATAAAATCCTCTTCAATGCTTTAGCGAGGTTAACTGTTTCTGCTATTTAGATAGTAAGCCTTTGGCATGTATATCTACTGTGCTGGCTTGGCTCTCTATATTATATCCAGTGTCAATAAAATCAATAACTTATGACACTCTTTGCCGATATAGAGAGCCTCGGGCTGTTGATCTCGGAGTTTGGGGATGAAAAGGGCTTTGAATATTTGGGAGTCAGAGTAAGAAGGCTAGTATCAACGGTTATACAGAGGTGAAATAGTTTTCTCTGCCCGTAAAGTTAAGTTGGTGCCATTCGAATCAGTCTACCTTTACTTCTACCGACTTACTTAGAGCTGTTTCTTCTTGTTCCAAAAACTCAGCACTCTCACGTATCGTTTCGGTGGCTAGTAATGTCTCTTTAATAAACATCAACAGCGCAGCGATCAGCGCCACCATAGCAAGAACAAAAAAGACCGCAATAATAGGGTCTATGGTAAAACGCCAATAACTGCCCACAAATAATGTTACAACTAGCATACATACCAACAGCGCCGAAACAGTACAGCAACCGATTGACCAGTTAATCAACAGAATACGCCTGCGTAAGGCTTTTAACTCTTTGTGATTGCGCGCAATAAACTCGGTACTTTTCAACGTCAGTGCCCTGCGCTCAACTACTCGGGAGCGATCGACAATTCGACCCAATCGGCCCGACAGAACATTTAAAAAGCCAGCAACGCCGGCCAATAAGAAAACTGGCGCTACCGCCAGTTGAATTATGTGGGTTAGATTAGTGATGCTATTTATCGGTTCCATAACGTATTAATCTCATTGCTAAATTTACTGACCTCGCTATAGCAGCCAAAATTGTTGGAGTCAGAGTAACAGCTATAGTAGCAAGTTATATGACAGTAAATGGTTTTTACTCTAAACCTAAAAATCTTTTGGTGAAGTATCGCTATCGGCTTTTGCCAAGGCTACTTTAGAACCATTAGCAGGTTGCAAAATACCAGAAATATTATTGCCAGCCAGAATGAGCTTATCTAAATCCAATCGGTGTTCAATATTCATATCATTTAGCATTTATAGCAAATCTTCAGTGGCAACATTATCAGACGCGCCTTTAGCGTAAGAGCCGCCGCCTAGGCCTGACACAGAGCTGTCTACTACGCTAACGCCACAGTCTAATGCGACATATATATATATATATATATATTGGCCCGCGCTTGGCCAAAGGTGTCATGAAAATGCATGGCTATTTTCCCAATTGGGATTACTTTTGATAGCTCTGTAATGAGATCTTTAACTTTACTGAGTATACCGGTGCCAACGGTGTCACCGAGAGATATTTGATAGCAGCCCATGTCGAATAGTTGCGTGCGGACTTTTACCACATCGCTAATGGGTACATCTTTTTAGTAGGGGCAGCCTAGTACGCAAGACACACAGCCAGACACTTTTATGTCGGCTTATTCGGCTGCGGCCGATACCACTTCAAACTAGGCAATGCTGCCAGCTATATAGTAAGTTGTGATTATGATACTCATTATATCTACAATAATTTAACTTGAGAGAATATAGTTTTTTCATAGCATCAAGGTTTGCCGGTGATCATAACGTTGGTGATCCGAAAGTCTGTTTTGTTATCCGATATATTAATAGCGGAAAATTTATTAAATACTGAAATTAATAAAACAAATAATTTTTATATATGAACTTAATAAAAGTTACATAAATTATTTTTATGCATGAAAAATATAGAACATATATGACTCGCCAATTAATAAACCATTGAAGTTGGTACGCAAAAAATACTTTCTTTAAAATTATTACTGTTAAAGCAATGCTAAAAAGTTAACCCCGGTCCAAAATAAAGCACGTATGGTCCTAAATATAATATTCACTAAGCTCCATGAGTACTTGTAACTATCGTAGTTCATATGATGTATCTATATTATAAATGTGTCGTATTAATTTTACATGGAAGCCTAGTTCATATTTTCATTATGATCAGCTTAGTAAAAAATTGTAACTGAAACACTGTCAGTGTAAGTGCCAGGTTCAACTGTTGATAACCCTATATTAGAGACTTTTCCATACACCGAATAGGATGAGTCGCTAGTGCTGCTAGTTGAAAACCCGTTAATCACCAAACTTCCCCCAGTGCCATCACCAAGAACGTTGGAGTATGAATTTGACGTATAAAGGTTGTAATTTAAGCTTTTTGAACCACTGCGCATCACCCGCTGAGCCATAGAACCATACCCTTCGGATAAGTGTATAGTGTATGCGACTGGGCCGCCTGAACAATTTACATTTACCCCGCCAATACTGGTGATATCGGCTGAAGATAAAGGCTCTATCGTCCCAAAGGAAAGTACTTGTGAGCTAATCTGACAAGTTATCGCTGCTTCGGTTAGCGTTGAACTTAACAGTAAGCCTAATAGCATCAGGCTGATTTTTTTCATTAGATACAATCCATAATTAGTATTGAATTATTTTCAGTGTTAATTATTGGCGACGGTATATCAGCAGAGCAACTACCGCCTTGAAATGTAACCAGTATAGTATTGTTGTTACTTAACCCTGTCAGGTAAGCTTCGCCCCGTTTACCTACAAAAAAAACAGTATTACTTGGTAGCATATTTATCTTAGCGCCTATGGGTATAATGTTACCCCTTGCGTTTACTACCTTTACCAACCTGCTGTTAACTTTATTAATTTTTAGGTTCACAAAAATACCACTGCGTGCTGAGGGTGTAATCAGCTTACTGGTTTCATTAATATGCAAATTAAAAGGAAGTTCTTCAGGCTTAATCGAAATCTTATTTTTTTGGTAAGGCAAAATATTTGGCAAAAGCGCTAAGCCATTTGAATTTGTGCGAGCAATCTTACGATTGCTTTGGTAAACGTCTATGTTAGGTTCGTCAGCCACTTTTACTATAGCAAAACTACCATGGCCAATTTTTTTTGATGCAAATGGCATTCCACCCAATAAACCAACTGAGCCACTAGTACGTAATCTAAAAGATCTAACTGATTTAAACGTGGTTGCATCTAAGACAATTTTATTTATTGGGGTGTAAGCGCTAACACTGGCGAACACTTGCTTCTCTTCACTATCGTCAACGCTTATTCGAAAGCCGGCACCATTACTATCAACAATGTCATGATTAAATTGTACGTTATTGTTAATTTTCCCGCGGGTATTCTGAGTAGAATTAATTACCAAGCTTCTCAAACGACTAAACTGTACCACTATTTTTAAGCCAATGGTGTAGCTTTGATCCCCGCTAATTTTTTTACTCGCATATGAGTTAAGACTTATACTCTGGGTTAACGGTAATGCAAAGCTAGTTGATATTAAGTTAAATTTATCTGAGTTCCAATTGGTTTGACTAATCACGCTAGTATTAAGCCATATGTTTTTATAGATATTAATACCGAAAACTATTATTTTTTTTTGCCGAATGTTTATTTCATTATCGGTAGCTCCCATCTGTACAAAATCACGGCCATAGTTCTCCAATAGTAGGTTGGAATTGATATATTTTGATGAATGCTCAACACCAAAAATGCTATGTAAACCTTTTTTCCCCTCTGCTTTTGATGCCGCTAAGGCTAAATGTACAACAGCATATTTTTTAATCAAGGTGGCAATGTCAAAACCTGCAGCCTGCCTAGATGCTTGTATCTCTGTGCGACCTTCTAATGTGAATTCATCGAATCCACGACGTAAAGTGACTGCGATAAAAGGGTTTTCATATGAATTATTTTCAAAGCCATAGTTTTTCCTCTCCATTCCAGTTTCAAAGGAGAATTCGTTTAAATTTTTTCTCAGTAAGCGAGGAGTTGAATAGTAACGTTGAGTACTTATTGTCTCGACTCCTAAGGCATCCTCTACAACTATATTAATTAAACCAGTACCAGTCATGGTCGGAAAATCATCAATTTTAAATGGGCCCGCATTGACTGAATTTGACTGACGTTTTTGATTATCAATGAATACATCAATGGTTGATGGTAGCGCGGTAGAGCCATAGATTGATGGTGCGGCTATACTCACAAAGCCGCTATTAAGGCCAAAGTCTGAAGACCAAGTAATACCGCCAAATCGCACCGGCCGGCTCCAAGAGCCAGCACTACTGATTGAGTCACCAATAATTATTTTTTTCATCCTTAAAGCCATATCTTTTTGGAAGTACGTTTCAGCGCGAACAGTATTAGGTTGGTCGTTGTTAACTGAAGATGATCCGCGTTGAAATACATTGGAGACCAAAGAACCATAATGATTAAAAAAAACCCCTTCTAAAAAAGCATTATAGCTCCTATATTCTTGCTTGCCGTTCGTGCTTGTTGTGGCTAAGTCATAGTTTATATATACACCTAGTGGTGATTTATAAATTGATTGATCTAGATTTACTTTATTAGTAAGATCTATGACACCAAATGACTGAGTTGACGCATTAATTTTAATAACTTCGGAGTAAGTATCCAGTCCGTAACTGGCTTCTTTTAATGACCCAATATCATAACCAAATAGACCAAAACGCATAGCAAACTTATCACCTGAGACGTTTAAGTTCGATGCAGTCCAAGCGTTTTCAGCCAAGACCATTTTACCGTCGGAATGTTTCTCAGCATAAAAAATACCATTTATTTTCTTTGTGTTTACCTCCAGAGCTATAAGCAAGCTTGTCGCTGTATGGACAGTTTTTGGAGATACTACAGTTTGCGCAGACTTAACTTCAGCGACGTTTTCCTCCGCCTCAGGTTCTCGACAGACAGGGAAGAAAATCAAGGCTAGGCTCAATTTGATTAAAAATTGATTCACCTTGATTAAAAGTTTCATTATTTAATTCGTATAGGGTAAATCTGCTAACAGCAAAACGATAGGACCTTTATCTGATCTTACCTTGATGCTAGTTGTAGCCTCTATTCCTCCTTGCGTTGTCGGGTAGAACAGCTTGCTAGTACTACCCGCAAGTACTGTCTTTGCATTGTGTAATGTTTTTTCTTGAGTCGCAGATACTGCAATAAAATTAACTAGTTTTACATGTCGATTGCCTTTGTTTTCAATAAGTAAACAGCTTGTTCCTCTCACTGCCGATTCGCATGTAGACCAAACAACTGAATCGATCCTTTTTACTGGTGCATAGAACAGGGGCAAATTGTGGTTGAATATAAATTTAAGGCTATTTTTTGAGTGGTCAGGGAGATAAGTTGTTATGTCATCCAATACTACGCGGTATGCTTGTTCTACCAAGTGAGAGCTTTCTTTGAAAAGTCCTACTCTGAAGGTTTGGGTGCTATTAGGCTCAATGCTAACGATGGGTGGGCTTACTATAAGTTCTCTTGTTTCATTATAAGTGTCCTTACCGTCAATTTGTCGCCATGATAAGGTATTAATTTGGTAGGTGATTACGTCTGCTGAATCGTTCGTTACTGTAAAGCTAATGATGGGTTCTTTAACAGACATATTGAGATGAACCGGCGAAATTATCACCGCGTGAGAACGTGGTACTAGGGTTATAAACAATCCTAGTCCAAGTAAAGCAGCAATAAGTTTCCCTTTCATTGCCGCGTTCATTAGTTAAAACACTATGGTTAGCAGAATGTTTTGACTATAAGTGCCGGGAACGACGTTTTGTCCTGCTGCTATCGCGCCATTGATGACTGCAGCTGCAGTACCAACACCATCAGCCGTTCCTGATGTGTTTGTCACCGCAAGCGCTGTAGCACTGGAGTTAGTCAGTGTGTAAATTAATGTCTCAGTGCCTCCGACCCTTTCCATCAGCCTTGTAGCAACAGACTCGGTAGAGTGAATTGCTCATGCTACAGTGGGACCGTTACATGTTACGTTAAGTCCGGTAGCTGTACCTAAGCTGATTGCTGAGGGGTCATAGACGCCAAAATCAATTTCGCCTCCGGCGCCAATTGAACAACTATTACTGACCGTAGTGGTCACATCAAGTGTACCCGTATCAGATCCGGCGTTAGCAGATGAGGCGAGGGCCAAAAAGAGACTTACGAAAATTAGTAAAAGATAATTTTTCATAGGAATTCCTCAAGTTTATCAAACGTTATTAGTAAATTACTTTCTAGTATCGTGACCATATTTACTAAGGAATAGCTACCGCCGATATGTAATGGAGGTAATTATTAACAATAATTAATTTAATTGTTATTACCAACAGCATATAATTTGTTAGATTGCAATATATAAACTCCCTTGAAAAGCTAGATATTGGCTGTTTAAGCTATTGCTTTATGTGTAGATAACTGAAATCTGAACATTAGAAGCGTGGGAGTGTAGCTATATCAAAACGCAATTATTCATAAAATTAAAATTTATGCAGTCTCATATATACCCCTCTTTTATATCAATAATTGCCGACTATTGGCAGTTACTGTCTATTATTCATTGTCTGCATCTGTCGCTAATAGAGCCTCGCACTTAAAAAAACCAACTATACATCCCCTAATACAGTCAGTGAGTTAACTTATTCTTAATCGGAGGCTTTTATCTATTGTTGTTGTTGTTGTTGTTGTTGTTGTTGTTGTTGTTGTTGTTGTTGTTGCAAGAATTGAGGCGTTATTGGGGAATGTTTTTCCACGGGACAAGTATCCAGTTAAGCCGAGGTTGATGAAATAACAGAGTCAATATGATAAAAAAATAACGGTAACCCACTAAAAAAGGTCGATAAAGAAAGTCTCGAACTGTTGATCCCCGTGTTATTGATGGTTTGCCAATGCCACTTTAGAGCCACTATCCCTTTGCAAAAAATCAGAAATTTTATTACCGGCCAAAATAAGCTTATCTAAATCCACTCCGTGCTCTATACCCATACCATTAAGCATATAAACTAAGTCTTCAGAGGCCACATTACCCGATGCGCCTTTAGCGTAAGGGCAGCCGCCTAAGCCAGATATTGAGCTGTCAACAACCGCAACGCCGCATTCCAATGCGGCATATATATTAGCTAGCGCTTGGCCATAGGTATCGTGAAAGTGTACGGCTAATTTTTCAACCGGGATTACTTGAGACAACTCTGCAATTAATTCTTTGACTTTAATGGGTGTACCGGTGCCAATGGTGTCACCGAGAGATATTTCATAGCAGCCCATGTCGAATAGTTGCGTGCTGACTTTTACCACATCGCTAACGGGTACATCTTTTTGATAGGGGCAGCCTAGAACGCAAGACACATAGCCACGCACTTTTATGTTGGCTTGTTTAGCGGCAGCCATTACAGGTTCAAACCGTGCAATGCTTTCAGCTATCGAGCAATTAATATTTTTTTGGCTAAAGGCTTCACTGGCGGCGGCAAAAATGGCGACTTCAGTTGCGTTAACGCTAAGTGCACGCTCAAAGCCTTTTAAATTTGGGGTTAGAGCGGCGTAGGTAATATTGTCGCCATGTACTAACTGCGTAAATACATCTTCGCTGTTGGCCATTTGCGGCACCCATTTTGGGTTTACAAAACTGCCAGCTTCAATGTAGCTAATACCCGCGTCAACCAACTGGTTAATCAACGCAACCTTTACCTTAGCGGGCACGTCGACGGCTTCGTTTTGTAAACCATCGCGCGGGCCAACTTCTACAATTTTAACGTGGGTAGGTAAGCTCATTATTATTCCTCGGCGTTAAAGTCTAACAGCACTGCGTTATTGTCTACTAAGTCGCCTGCTTGATAGAAAAATTCTGCCACCTTACCGTTACTTGGGGCGTTAATAGTGTGTTCCATTTTCATGGCTTCCATAACTAATAACGCATCACCAGCTGTTACAGCTTGGCCTGTTGCAACCAACAGTTCAACAATTGTACCGGGCATTGGAGCGGTTAGTGCACCGCCATCAGCGGTTAGGTTATCTGTGCCTAAGTCCGGCAGTATTAATTCAAGTCGACTATGGTAGTCAGCGGTATAGATATAAATGTCGGTGCCTGACTTAAATACAGTCGCCTTGACGTTGTGGCCATTAACACATGCTGTTAATTCATTGCCAGCTAGCGTTGCGCTGGCTACAGCACTGACAGTGTTAGTGGTAATTGTGTATTGGGAGGTGTTGTTTTCTATCGTGATAGCAAACGCCAGCTCTGCAAATATTAAATCAAAGCTATTGATGTTTTCACTATTAGCGCGCCAGCCTTCACTGCTTTGCCACGGTGAATGTGGATCATGGGAATTTTTTAGCGGTTGCTGGGGCAGCTTTAAATTTAAATACAGTGCGCACAGCTGCGCTAATAATTCTGGTTGCTCAGTGTCTTTTATTTTTAATGTATCATGATGTTTTTCAATAAAACCTGTGTCAAAGTCGGCATTTTTAAATGCTTCATGTGTTGCCAAACAATGTAAAAATTCTATGTTAGTGGTAACCCCTGCAATTAAGTATTGCTGTAACGACTGTGCTAATCGGCGCAGGGCAGATTCGCGGGTGTCACTCCATACTACAAGCTTGGCGATCATTGGGTCGTAATATACGCTAACTTCATCGCCTTGAATGACCCCAGTGTCTACGCGCACCACATCACTAGTTGTTGGCGTTTGTAAAAACGCTAAGGTGCCGGTTGCGGGTAAAAAGTTATTGCGTGGGTCTTCGGCGTAAATACGTGCTTCAAATGCATGGCCGTTAATTTGTATTTGCGCTTGCTTCAGCGGCAGTGGCTCGTTGTTGGCAACGCGCAGCTGCCATTCAACTAAGTCTTGGCCGGTAATCATTTCAGTGACGGGATGTTCAACCTGTAATCGAGTATTCATTTCCATAAAGTAGAATGAGCCATCAAGGTCTAGCAAAAACTCGATAGTGCCAGCGCCGCGATAGTCGATGGCTTGGGCCGCACGAATAGCGGCATCACCCATTTGTTGGCGCAACTGAGCTGTCATGCCGGGGGCGGGAGCTTCTTCAATTACTTTTTGATGACGACGCTGTACTGAACAGTCGCGCTCGGCTAAATAAACGGCGCTGCCAAAGTTGTCGCAGAATACTTGTATTTCAATGTGGCGCGGCTGGGTAAGGTATTTTTCTACCAACATGTTGTCGTCATTAAAGCCGTTTAGTGCTTCGCGTTTAGCGGCATCTAATGCGCTAGTAAACTCTATTGCGCTCCATACTTGGCGCATCCCTTTACCACCACCGCCGGCGGTGGCTTTTAACAACACTGGGTAGCCCATGTCGTCGGCGGCTTGTTTTAATATGGCAGGATTTTGGTCATCACCATGGTAGCCGGGCACTAGTGGTACGCCGGCTTTTTCCATAATAGTTTTAGCAGCCGACTTTGACCCCATGGCTTTTATGGCCGCTACCGGTGGGCCAATAAATACTATGTTGTTAGCTTCGCAGGCATGGCAGAACTCGGCGTTTTCACTTAAAAATCCGTAGCCTGGGTGAATTGCTTGAGCGCCAGTTTTGAGCGCTGCATTAATGATTTTATCAATCACTAAGTAAGATTCGCGTGACGGGCTAGCGCCAATATAAATGGCTTCGTCGGCTTGGGTTACATGCAGTGAGTTTTTGTCGGCATCAGAATAAACCGCAACAGTGTTAATGCCCATTTTTTTGGCGGTAGTGATAATTCGGCAAGCGATTTCACCACGGTTGGCGATAAGAATTTTTGTAAACATTATGAGTGTCCGTCTGTTTTTATCCAGTGAGCAGAGCGCTTGTCTAAAAATGCTTGCAAGCCTTCTTTGCCTTCAGCTGACGCGCGAATACTGGCAATTTCATCACAGGTGTAATCAATCAGTTTTTGGTCTAACGCTTTGCCGGCCACATTAAAAATCAGTTGCTTGCTGGCTTTAATGACTAGTGGGCTGTTGCCTAATATGGCATTAATAATTTCTTCAACTTTTTCGTCTAGCGCATCAAGCTCAACACATTCAGATAATAAGCCCAGCTGCAGGGCGACATTAGCATCAAAGCGTTCGGCGGTTAAAAAGTATCGGCGCGCTGCTCGCTGCCCAATGGCAGCAATAACATAGGGGCTAATTGTTGCTGGCAGTAAACCTATTTTCACTTCGCTTAAACTGAACTTAGCGTTACTGGCGCCAATGGCAATATCGCAACAGCTAATTAAACCTACTGCGCCGCCAAATGCCGTACCTGCTACTTTGGCAATAGTGGGGAAGGGCAATGCGTTAAGTGTTTTGAGCATTAAGGCGAGACTTTGGGCGTCAGCTAAATTTTCATCATAGTTGTAACCTGCCATGCGCTTCATCCACGCTAAGTCGCCACCTGCTGAAAAGCTTTTACCATTGCCGGTTAACACCATAGCTCTAATGTCAGGGTTGCTGGCTAAGGCATTAAAGGTACTGGTTAGTAACGCAATAATTTCATCATCAAAGGCATTGTGTTTGGCCGGATTATTTAAGGTAACCGTGGCAACGGAGTTGTTGATGGTTGTCAGTACTAATTGGTTAGCAGTGCTTTGGTTGGTCATAACAGTCGCCTTACATTCTAAACACACCGAAGCGCGTGTCTTCGATGGGTTTGTTTAATGATGCGCTAAGGGCTAGCCCTAATACGCGGCGGGTGTCGGCTGGGTCAATTACGCCATCGTCCCATAACCTCGCAGAGGCATAGTAGGGGTGGCCTTGTTTCTCATAAGTTTCAAGAATCGGTTGTTTGAATGCTGTTTCGTCGTCGTCGCTCCAGTCTTCGCTGCGAGCAGTTTTTTGGTCGCGTTTAATTTGGGCCAATACGCCAGCAGCTTGTTCGCCGCCCATTACTGATATGCGGGCGTTCGGCCACATAAACATAAAGCGAGGATCATAGGCGCGGCCACACATACCGTAATTGCCAGCGCCGAATGAGCCACCGATAAGTACGGTTAACTTAGGTACTTTGGCGCACGCTACCGCGGTTACCATTTTAGCGCCGTGTTTGGCGATGCCGCCCGCTTCGTATTGTTTGCCAACCATAAAGCCGTTGATATTTTGTAAAAACACTAATGGTATTTTGCGCTGGGCGCATAGTTCGACAAAGTGCGCGCCTTTTTGGGCTGACTCGCCGAACAAAATACCGTTGTTAGCGACAATGCCGATGGGGTAGCCATACAGGCGGGAAAAACCACAAATAAGGGTTTCACCATAGAGCGCTTTAAATTCATCAAACTCGCTGCCATCGACCAGGCGGGCAATAACTTCGCGCACGTCATAAGGTTGTTTGGCATCTTTAGGGATTAAGCCATAAATCTCGCTAGTGTCATAAAGGGGCTCAACCGGCTCGCTAATATCTAAGCTTATGTCTTTTTTACGATTTAAATTGCGAATGGTTTGGCGCGCTAGCTCTAATGCATGGTGGTCGTTATTGGCGTAGTGGTCTGACACGCCAGAAATGCGGCAATGCACATCGGCACCGCCTAAGTCTTCAGCGGTGACAACTTCTCCAGTTGCCGCTTTTACTAAGGGCGGGCCGGCTAAAAATATAGTGCCTTGGTCTTTTACAATAATTGACTCATCGGCCATGGCCGGTACATAGGCGCCACCGGCGGTACAAGAACCCATAACAACTGCTATCTGCGGAATGTTTTGGGCTGACATATTGGCTTGGTTAAAAAAGATGCGGCCAAAATGTTCTTTGTCTGGGAATACATCGTCTTGGCGGGGCAGGTTAGCACCGCCTGAATCGACTAGGTAAATACAGGGCAAATTATTTTGGGCGGCTATATCTTGAGCGCGTAAATGCTTTTTAACGGTAAGTGGATAATAAGAACCACCTTTAACTGTGGCGTCATTAGCGACAATCATGCATTCCTGCCCACAAATACGACCAACTCCAGTAATAATGCCAGCGGCGGCTACGTCTTCGCCGTAGACCTCATAGGCTGCTAGCTGTGAAAGTTCTAAAAAACCAGAGCCTTCATCAATTAGTGCATCGATTCGATCACGCGCTAATAATTTGCCTCTGGCAATGTGACGGGCTTGATAACTTTCGCCGCCGCCTAACTTAATGGCGGCAACTTTCGCGTGTAGGTCGGCAACTAAGGCCTGCATGGCAACTTGGTTGTCGGTAAACGCACTACTTTGAACGTTTATTTTTGAAGTGATGGTAGCCATAGGTTTTTGCTCTTATCTTTATGTGGGCTATTTATACCGACTCTTTAAATAATTCGCGGCCAATTAACATCCGCCTAATCTCGGAAGTACCGGCACCAATCTCATATAGTTTGGCGTCGCGCAATAAGCGACCAGCGGGGAATTCGTTGATGTAACCGTTGCCACCTAGGGCCTGAATCGCTTGCAATGCCATTTGGGTAGCGCGCTCGGCGGTATACAAAATAACGGCGGCGGCGTCTTTACGTGACTCTTGGCCGTTGTCTAAGGCCCGCGCTACGGTATACAAATAAGCCCGCGACGCACCAAGCTCGGTGTACATGTCAGCTACTTTGCCCTGCATTAGTTGGAATTCGCCAATGGCTTGGCCGAACTGTTTGCGGTCATGCACATAGGGCAGGGTGATATCTAAGCAGGCTTGCATAATGCCCACAGGGCCGCCAGATAACACTGTACGCTCGAAGTCTAGGCCAGACATCAACACTTTCACGCCGCGGCCTTCGCCACCCAATATGTTTTCTGCAGGTACTTCACAGTCTTGAAATACTAGCTCGCAGGTGTTTGAGCCACGCATGCCTAGTTTGTCTAATTTTTGGTGACGTGAGAAACCTGGATAGTCTCGCTCGACGATAAAGGCGGTCATGCCGCGGGCGCCAGCACTGATATCAGTTTTGGCGTAGATAACATATGTATGGGCATCTGGACCGTTAGTAATCCACATTTTGTTGCCATTAAGCACATAGTGGTCGCCTTTTTTGTCGGCTTTTAAGGTCATGCTTACCACGTCAGAACCGGCGTTAGGCTCGCTCATTGCTAGGGCGCCAATATGTTCACCAGAGCAAAGTTTGGGCAGATATTGCTGCTTTTACGCTTCACTGCCGTTTTTATGAATTTGATTAACGCATAAATTGGAGTGGGCGCCATAGCTTAAGCCCACTGATGCCGACGCGCGGCTGATTTCTTCCATGGCCACGCAGTGGGCAAGGTAGCCCATATTGCTGCCACCGTATTCTTCGCTAACGGTCACGCCTAATAAGCCCATGTCGCCAAATTTGCGCCACATGTCCATCGGGAACTCATTGTCTTTATCAATTTTCTGGGCGCGCGGCGCTAACTCTTTTTGGCATAGTGAATAGGTTGCGTCGCGCAACATGTCGATCTCTTCGCCAAGGTTGTGATTCAAAGTAGGGTAGTTAGTGTTCATGGGCTGTCCTAGATTAGCTGTTTTTAATTTGGGATAAATGGGTTTAAGAGGTAGCTCGCTTGTCTAGCTCGGCCATGCAGTTCTTTTCAGCGTCAGTAAGGTCACTAATCATGTTTTTTAGGTCGATGAGTTGTTCTTGTAGCTGGCTGCGCTTGTGGCGTACTTGGCTGATTAACGCTTGCAGTTGCTGCTCATTGCCGCCAGTAGGGGTGTACATGTCGATTATGTGTTTGCTTTCTTCAAGAGTTAAGCCAAGACGCTTACCACGAATAATTAGCCGCAGCTTTACTCGGTCTTGTTGGTTGTATAGACGCTTGGTGCCTTTACGTACAGGGCTTAGCAGGGATTTTTCTTCATAAAACCTAATAGTGCGAGTAGTAATGTCAAACTCGCTGGCAAGTTCTGAAATGCTGTATTGCTGAGACATAGGCTGACCTTTGCGTCGAAGTCGACTAATCTAACTAACCTTTACGTTAACGTCAACTAATATGAATGATAGATATGCTGTAGCGTTGATGCATATATTTATACAAGCGCGGCATCAAACCTTTCCTAAAACTAATGACCATAGGAATATCCTTATTCGTGTATTGTCGTTATAATGCTGTGTGAATAATACACGGATACATTCAGCCTGATATAGGTAGCTAAAAGCTGCCAGATCAATAACCACAATGGCGAATAAACCAACCACCAAGGGATCTATATGACCAAGTCAGTATCGAAGATTATCTACACTGAAACAGACGAAGCCCCCGCATTAGCAACCTATTCATTACTACCCATCGTTAACGTTTTTACTAAAGCCGCCGACATAGTCGTTGAATCTCGCGATATCTCTGTCGCCGCTAGAATTCTTACCGTATTTAGTGAAAAGCTAAGCGAAGAGCAGAAAGTTGCTGACTCTTTAGCAGAACTTGGCGATTTAACCCTGCAGCCAGAAGCCAACATTATTAAGCTGCCTAATATCAGCGCGTCTATCCCGCAGTTAAAGGAAGCTATTGCTGAATTACAGTCGCATGGCTTTGATATTCCTGATTATCCTGAAGCCCCGAGTTCTGATGAACAGCAAGGTATTCAGGACCGTTACAGCAAAATACTAGGTAGTGCAGTAAACCCAGTATTACGTGAAGGTAATTCTGACCGTCGGGCGCCTAAGGCGGTGAAAAACTACGCTCGTGCTCACCCACACAAAATGGGTAAGTGGAGCCAAGCATCACGCTCGCATGTGGCATATATGCGTGGCGGTGATTTTTACTCTAGTGAGAAGTCGCTAACGGTAGCTGATGCTTGTAGCGTAAAAATTGAATTTGAAACTAAAGATGGGAGCAAAACGCTATTAAAGCCTGAGGTGAAGTTGCTTGCTGGTGAAGTGATAGACGGTATGTTTATGAGCCGCAAAGCGTTGCGTAAGTTCTTTGAAGAACAGATTGAAGACGCGCATAAAACCAACTTGCTGTTTTCACTGCATGTAAAAGCCACCATGATGAAAGTGTCGCATCCCATTGTATTTGGTCATGCGGTGACTGTATTTTATAAAGACTTGTTTGAAAAACACGCCGATTTGTTTAAAGAAATTGGGGTAGAGCCTAACAATGGTTTAGGCAGCGTTTATGACAAGATTAAAGATCTTCCCAGCTCTATTCGTCACGAAATAGAAACAGACGTTCGCGCCTGTTACGAAAATCGTCCCGAAGTGGCGATGGTTAACTCGGAAAAGGGTATTTCAAATCTGCATGTCCCTAGTGATGTAATTGTTGACGCTTCTATGCCTGCGATGATTCGTGATTCTGGCAAGATGTGGGGTCGTGACGGCAAGTTAAAAGATACTAAAGCGGTTATTCCTGAATCTACTTATGCGACGATTTACCAAGAAGCGGTGAGTTTTTGTAAAACTCATGGTGCTTTTGACCCAACGACGATGGGTAGTGTGCCTAATGTGGGTTTAATGGCGCAAAAAGCCGAAGAGTACGGCTCACACGATAAAACCTTTGAAATGACAGGCAATGGCACTGTGCGAGTTATCGATGACAGCGGTACGGTGTTGTTAGAGCATGATGTGGAGGAAGGCGATATTTGGCGTATGTGCCAAGCGAAAGATTTGCCTATTCGTGATTGGGTGAAATTGGCGGTTAATCGTGCCCGTGCGACTGGGTCGACTACTGTGTTTTGGTTAGATACTGAACGTGCCCATGACAGACAGTTGATCAAAAAAGTTAAGGTTTACCTTAAAGATCACGATACCGAAGGCTTGAAGATTAAAATCATGCCGCCAGTGGCTGCTATTCGTTACACCATGGAGCGACTAATTCGCGGTAAGGACACGATTTCGGTTACCGGCAATGTATTACGAGACTATTTAACCGATTTGTTCCCAATTATGGAGTTGGGTACTAGTGCCAAAATGCTATCAATTGTGCCGTTAATGGCTGGCGGTGGCATGTTTGAAACTGGCGCCGGTGGTAGTGCGCCAAAACACGTGCAGCAGTTTGTTGAGGAAGGGCATTTGCGTTGGGATTCTTTAGGTGAGTTTTTAGCCTTAGCCGTGTCGATTGAGGATTTGGGTGAGAAGACCAATAACCCAAAAGCTAAGATATTAGCTAAAGCCCTAGACGACGCGACAGAGAAACTGTTACAGAACAATAAGTCACCTAAGCGCAAGGTATATCAGCTAGATAATCGTGGTAGCCACTTCTACTTAGCCATGTATTGGGCGCAAGCATTGGCGGTACAAACTGATGATGCCGATTTGGCCGCCAAGTTTGGTACCTTAGCTAAAGCGCTTGCCCACAATGAAGAAGCGATTTTAGCCGAGCTTAGTGCCGCGCAAGGTAAGCCGGTTGATATTGGTGGCTATTACCATGCCGATAGAGACAAGGTTGCGGCGGCAATGCGTCCTAGTAACACCTTTAATGAGACGCTAAAAGCCATATAGCAACGACGTTCGCCATAAAAGGTCAAATTTTAGTTAAATTTGACCTTTTTTTATGTTTTTGCAGTATAACCTTGCAGGTAATTGCTAGCCGTTGGTATCAGTTTCACACTAAAGCCGTAGTTAGTTGTAGTTAGTAATTCGCAACTCAATAATAATCATATTTTTATAAGAGGATAGTCACTTGGATACTAATTTTTCTGCTGAAGATCTGGCGTTTCGCGATGAAGTTCGCGGTTTTTTTGCCAAAGAATTCGACGATCATATTAAAGGCCTTTTTTCCGTTACCAGCACAAATAAACAAGCTAATATAGAATGGCATAACAGACTGAATGCTAAAGGTTGGCTTGCCCCAGGATGGCCAGTTGAGCACGGTGGTACCGGCTGGAGCTTGACGCAAAGTTATATTTTTGAGTCTGAGCGTTCACTAGCAGGGGCGCCTGATGTTGTGCCATTTGGTTTAAAAATGGTTGCGCCGGTTATCTATACCTTTGGCAATGATGAACAAAAAGCGAAGTTTTTACCGCGTATTTTGAAGTCTGAAGATTGGTGGTGCCAGGGTTATTCAGAGCCGGGTTCTGGTTCTGATTTGGCTTCGCTAAAAACCAAAGCTGAAACTGATGGCGATGATTACATTGTGAATGGTGCCAAAATTTGGACCACTTATGCTCAGCATGCTGACTGGATTTTTTGCCTAGTACGTACCGATAACTCAGGGCGTAAACAAGAAGGTATTACTTTCTTGCTGATTGATATGACCGCTCCTGGTATCACGGTTAATCCGATTCATTCAATTGACGCAAAACACACTTTAAATGAAGTCGTGTTTGAAAATGTTCGTGTACCGCAAGCTAACCGCATTGGTGAGCAAGATAAAGGCTGGACTTATGCTAAGGCATTACTTGCCCATGAGCGTACCTCTATTGCTGCTGTCCCCGATTCAAAGCGTGGCTTAGCGCTGCTTCGTGAACAAGCAAAGCAAGAAGTCGGTGGCGGTCGCCCGTTAATTGAAGATCCATTGTTTCAAGCTCGCCTAGCTGAGATAGAAATTGAACTTATGGCATTGGAATTCACTGACTTACGTGCATTGGCGTCGGCGTCTCAGGGCCATGGCCCAGGGGCCGAGTCGTCTTTGCTGAAGTTAAAAGGCACCGAGATTCAGCAATCGCTGCAAGAATTAAGTATGGACTTGGCTGCGCATTATTGCGGGTTGGAAGAAACCGATGCAAATGTGGGCATTGCCGGACATGACTTTTCTAACAAATCACGCCTTTCGTATATGTATGGCCGCGCCGCGACAATTTATGGCGGCTCTAACGAAGTGCAAAAGAACATTACTGCCAAGTATATTCTTGGTTTATAACAACAGTTTTATAAGAACAGATTAAGGGTTACTTACGATGGATTTTAATTTATCTGAAGAACAAAACATGCTCAAAGACAGCGTATCTCGCTTTGTAGCTGACGATTATAATTTTGACACGCGCCGTGCGCACGTTGCACTAGAAGAAGGTTTTGATAGAGCGACTTGGGCTACTTTCGCCGAATTAGGTTGGTTGTCAATTCCGTTCGCTGAAGCCAATGGTGGTTTTGGTGGTGGTGCAGTTGATGTAATGGCGGTGATGGAAGAAGTTGGTAGAGGCTTAATTGTCGAGCCGTTTGTGTCTACCGTTATGTTGTATGGTGGATTGTTGCAAGCTGGTGCTAACGCTGCGCAAAAAGATGCTTTAATTGCGAGCGTAATTGACGGTAGTACTTTAGGTGCATTTGCTTATTTGGAGCGTCAAAGCCGTTATGATTTAAATAATGTTGCGGTTACAGCAACGAAAACTGGCGATGGTTATAGCATTAGCGGCGACAAGGTTGTTGTTTCAAACGGTATGGCTGCTGACAAAGTTATTGTTTCAGCGAGAACTAGCGGCGAGCAGCAAGATGAAGATGGCATTAGCCTATTTTTGGTTGATGCGGCTGCGGTTGGTGTAACGCGTTCAAGCTATCGCATGATGGATGGACAAGTTGTTGCCAATATTAGTTTTGATAACGTAGCAGTAAGTGCTGATGCTCTGATTGGTGCAGAAGGTAATGCGCTAGCCGTAATGCTTCCAGTTGTGGCAAACGCTACCGTGGCTATTTGCGGCGAAGCTTATGGCATTATGCAAAAGCTTACTGATACCACTGTTGAATACTGCAAAACCCGCGAGCAATTTGGGGTAAAGATTGGTTCATTCCAAGCCTTGCAACATCGCATGGTAGAAATGTTTTTTGCTTGCGAGCAAACTAAATCGCTCATGTATCGTGCAGCTTGTTCGATGGACGATCCTGGTGCCGATTCAGTTGATGTCGCTAAAAACATTATGGCACTTAAAGTTATGGTTGGTCGTGCTGGTAAATTGGTTGGCGCTGAAGCGATTCAATTACACGGTGGTATGGGTATAACTGATGAGTTAAATGTTGGGCATTACGCTAAGCGTTTAATGATGATTAACACCACATTTGGTGATGCTGATACGCAACAACAGAAGTTTTCAGCATTAACCAATAGCTGAAAATAAGTTGAAGTGATGTAATTGCCTAGCCAGTGATGGCTGGGCTTTTTTATTTGGGAGGCATAATAGTGTTGTGGTTTACCGCAGTAGTTATCGCGTTTTTTGCTATCGCTAAATTTTATTTGCAAGGCAAAGACCATTCTTCTTTTGATCAGCAGTCAAATGATAAATTTCCAGTGACCAGTAGTGTTGTAGAGCAGCAACAAATACTCGGTAGGCTAGGTGATATTCAGACCGCAGACATTGGCGGTAACCCATTTGGGAAAAAGCATATTGCTGCTTTACGCCATGTGATGAATACAATGTTTAACGATAAAGAATTTAATGCTGGATTTAAGACAACAGTAGCCGCTGGCGTGCCGGGCGAATGGGTGATGGCACCGGGAGTAGATACTAAGCGGCGAGTGCTTTATATACATGGTGGCGCGTTCACAATGGGCAGCTCTAAAAGTCATCGTCCAATTACTAGTGAGTGGTCACGGCTTGCAAACGCCGCTGTGTTAGTAATAGATTATCGGTTAATGCCTGAAAATAGCCGCATAGATGGCATAGAAGATTGCCGCAGCGCTTATCAATGGATTTTGGACAATGGTCCTACTGGGCCAGAAGAGCTAAATAGTTTATTTGTATCTGGAGACTCAGCTGGTGGCAATTTAACCTTGTCTTTGATTGCTTGGGTGAGAGATCAAGGCTTACGTGCGCCTAATGGCGCAGTTGCTTTGTCGCCGCAGACTGACAATACAATTAGCAGTCCGAGTATGAAAGGCAATATCAAAACTGACCCAATGTTGGGGCCTATATTCGGCAAACTCACTGGAGTTCCAACTGCTTTTTTGTTGTGGTTCGGTTTTTTGAATACACGAATTAATCCTTCTGCCCCTATTGTGTCACCGCTGTTTGGTGATTTATCTAATTTACCACCGCTACTTATACAGGCCAGCACTACCGAAATGTTGGTTGATGATGCCAAGCGCTATGTCAACAAAGCGCAACAGCAGGGTTCGCCAGCAAAATTACAGCTGTGGGACAATATGGTTCACGTATGGCAAATTTTCCATCCCGATTTGGCTGAAGCAACGCAGGCGTTTGAAGAGATAGAAAAATTTGTTAAAGAGGTTGGTTAATCTTTATTGCGCATTAAGCACTCTTGCATGGTGGTCGCTATCAAGTGGCCATCTTGACTATAAAAGCGACCTTCACTTAAACCTCTGCCGCCACCAGTTCTTTTGCCAATGACTTCATGCAGTATCCATTCGTTAGCTTTAAAGTCTTGATGAAACCATAGAGTATGGTCAAGACTCGCTATTTGCATATTGGCAGTTTTGTAGGTGTGGCCATGAGTAATTAATGCGATATCGATCAAAAACGAGTCAGACATATAGGCCAGTAGTGCCTGGTGTAAGCTTAAGTCATTTTCAACTTCACCATCAACACGAATCCAAATTTGCATCTTTGGCTCGCGTGGCGTTGGGTCATTCCAGTCAATTGGATTAATGCAGCGCATATCAACATCCATACCGCTGGTGATCATAAAGTCTTCGTTTAGATCATTGTTAGCGATAGCAATATCACGCTCGCTTATTAGATCTTCTGGCCCAACAACTTGCGGCATTACAGGTTGATGTTCGCCACCGTCGCAAGGTACCTGGAAAGACAAGGTGCTAACCAAAATAGGTTTGCCACGTTGTAATGCGGTTACCCGCCTGGAGCTAAAAGTACCGCCGTCTCTGGCGCGATCCACCTCAAATGTTATCGGAAGCTTTGGGTCCCCTGGGCGTAAAAAATAAGCGTGTTGACTATGCAGCGCTCGATCTGCGCCTACCGTGTCTGCCGCTGCGCGGATAATTTGCGCCAATACTTGACCGCCATAAATCCGAAATGCATTAGGATGCATATTCTGACCAGTATAGACATCGGTACTGGTTCTGCTTGGGGTAATTACTGAGGTTAATTTTTGCAATGCAGGATTCAAGGAGTGCTCTCAATTAGTATTTTGATTTAAAGAATTATGCCAATCCTTATGTCATAATTTGTTTCACAGTAAGATCGTATTCTATCAATTGAGGCCGCATATGTCAGAGAAATTTACCGATCAAGGTGGCGCCGCAACGAGTAATCCATCGGCCATCGCCCGTTGGTTAACGTCGAAAGTTATGACTAAAACAGCCAGTCAGCCTCGGTTAGAGAAAAAACGTCGAAAAATAGAAAAACAGCGTGTTAGCAGTAAGCAACCGCATGTGGTGGAATATTTTCATCAACTAGACGATGCCTATAGTTGCCTAGCTGTTCAATTATTGTCTAAATTAGTACGCGTCTACAATGTTGAGCTGCGAGTACATTTGGTGAGTGGCCCTGCTGGTAATAACTCACCAGAACCTGAACTATTGGGTAAGTTGTCGGTGGTTGACTGCATGAAGATTGCGCCTTACTACGGGTTAAACTTTAATCAGGGCACTAAACCTCCATCAGCAGAAAATATGAATTTAGCAATAGCGATTTTTACCGCTTTAGGCCCGAAGCAGCGACTGTCAGGTTTACTGCAGATCAGTAATGCCATTTGGTCTAACGACTACGAAAGCTTAATGCGCCTTAAAGATAAATTTGGCGTTGCCAGCAATGAACAGTCGTTGGCAGAAGTAACCCAAGGCGACGCTCGCCAAGCTGAACTTAAACATTATTCTGGTGCGATGTTTTATTATGGCGGCGAATGGTATTGGGGAGTTGATCGTTTTTACCACCTAGAGAACAGGTTAATAGTATTAGGGGCTAACAATGGCGATGCTAAATTGGTAATGCCTAGGCCAGAAATAAGTGCTGGAGAGTTGAAAGATAATGGTTCGCTAACTCTTGAAATATATGCCTCGTTACGTAGCCCTTATAGTTCGTTTATCTTTGACAAAACGATCGACTTGGTTGAGGCAACTGGCATTAATATGGTATTGCGGCCGGTAATGCCAATGGTTATGCGTGGCGTTTCATTGACCCGGACTAAAGGTTTGTATATTTTTGCCGACGCCAGTCGTGAAGCACATGCCTTGGGTATTGACTGGGGGAGAAAAACTTATGACCCTATTGGTTCGCCAGCAAGAAAAGCATTTTCCTTATTTCCATGGGCTAGAGAACAGGGCAAGGACGTGCAGTTTCTAAGGTCTTTTTTTCATGCGGCATTTTTTGATGGGGTTAACACGAATAACGATAAAGGGATGCAACTGGTTGTTGAAAATGCCGGTCTGTCATGGAGTGATGCACAGTCGGTTATCGATAATGACGATTGGCAAGATGAACTGGAAGCTAATCGTTTAGCAATGTATGAATTTGATTCTTGGGGAGTGCCCAGCTTTCGTCTGCTAGATAAAAACGGCAATACGCTATTAGGCACCTGGGGTCAGGACCGTTTGTGGTTAGTGGCTAAAGAAATTGACAAATACCTTAGTCAGTAATTGTTATTAATTTAATTTTTGGAGTTATTTGTCGTTATGTTAGAACAGCTGCGATCTGCCATAGAGCAACCATTCCCGTTTGTAACTAACTGCGGTCTAAAGCTTGAAGCTTTAGAGTTCGGTTATACCAAATTAGTCATGCCTATCGAAGGCAATGGTAATCATATTAATACCATGTATGCCGGTGCACTGTTTACCTTATCAGAAATGGCTGGCGGTGCTTTATCTATTGGCAGCTTTGA
The DNA here is from genome assembly GCA_046710535.1 of Pseudomonadales bacterium. Lineage (GTDB taxonomy): Bacteria > Pseudomonadota > Gammaproteobacteria > Pseudomonadales > CAWVSB01 > CAWVSB01. The sequence continues at coordinate 163,756 of JBKEHH010000004.1, read as the reverse complement.
TATGAATATTTTTTATCCAATTATTAAAGACATGCAAATAAAGTATAAGGCGCCAGCGCTAACGGATATCTCCGTGGAGATGCGTTTAACCAGTGAACAAATTAATGAACTGATTGACACTGCTAGCAAAAATGGTAAAGCTGATTTCATCATGGAAACTGAACTAAAGAATACAGTCGGAGAAATTGTGGCTACCACATTGGCTACTTATCAACTGAGAAAGATAACTATTTAATAGAGTGATTTGTTGAGTTTGTGTAACTACTACAGAAGTATTTGTTGCGAGAAAAATCATGTTGGCGAAACTGAGTTGTACTAATCAGTTTCGCCAACAAAGATTTAGCCTTCTATGCGTTCGATAATAATGGCCGGAGCCATACCACCAGCAGCACACATTGTTGCCAAGCCGCGCTTTAATCCTCGACGTTCTAGCTCATCAACTAGGGTCCCAATCAAAATCGCACCAGTCGCACCGATTGGATGTCCTAAAGCCATAGCACCGCCATTAACGTTTACTTTGTCGCGGTCTAAGTCTAAGTCGCGAATGTATTTTTCTGCAACCACGGCAAATGCCTCATTTATTTCAAATAGATCAATGTCATCAACGGTTAAACCGGCTTTCTCTAATACCTTTTTGGTTGCCGGCACTGGTGCATTTAGCATCAAAGTAGGTGAGTCACCCATATTGGCGATAGCAATTACTTTAGCGCGTGGCTTTAAGTTATGCGCTTTGGCGTATTCAGGTGAAGTCAGTAATATTGCCGCTGCACCATCGACGACGCCCGATGAATTACCTGCATGATGAACATGGTTTATTTCTAAATCTGGATAAACCTTGTTAACCAATGACGCGTAAGTTGTCCCTTCTTTGTTCAGGGGATAGTTAGCAATTTGGGCAAATGCCGGTTTTAACTCCGCCAAGCTTTCTACTGTGGTTTGAGGTCTTGGAAACTCTTCGTGATCTAAAGCTAAGCTTCCATCTTCGTTATATACAGGGACTAAACTTTTATCGAAATAACCATTTTTTATGGCGTGAGCGGCACGTTCCTGACTCGTTGCAGCCAGTTTGTCTAAAGCCTCCCGGTCGATGCCTTCTAAGGTTGCGATAGCATCGGCGCAAACCCCTTGATGTGGTTGTGGATGGGCTTCACGCAGACGCAGGTTACCGTTGTCCATAAACATTGGCATGGTTACATTTTCTTTGCCATAGATAGACATCATTTCGGTACCACCGGCAATAACTACATCTTCCATGCCTGACATAATAGCCATCGCCGCCATATTGACGGTGGTAATACCTGAGCCACAAAAACGGTCCAAGGTGACGCCGCTAGAGCGAACGTCATAACCAGCGTCCAGCGCAGCCATGCGCCCTAAATCGCCACTTTGCTCACCTTGTTGTGTACTTGTGCCCCAAATAATATCGTCAACGTCAGCGGTGTTTAAACTATTACGCTCGGCTAGTGCCCTAAGCACTGTGGCGCCTAATTGCTGTGGATGTATATCACCCAATGCGCCTTTGCCATATTTACCGATACCGCGTGGTGTGCGGCAGACATCAATTATCCATGCTTCAGTCATTTTTTATTCCTCGTTTATATGTTTAAAGTTGGTGTGAATTAAAGCCAGATACTATGCGTTATTCTTAGCTATAGAACAAGATGACTTATGAGTTAGATGTCACCTAAGTGCTTTAATCTGCAGTGGTTTTAGTGTTCAATAAACTACGCCATAATAATGATAAAAGAGACAGTTGAATGAAAGAATTTCTTGATGTTTTAGACGCTAATGTTGCTGAACTTACCGGGCCTGGTAAAGATTTAGAAGTTATAGAGCAGCAAATAGACGGACAGCCGTTTCGCGTTTATCGCAATGCCGGCCCCACATTACGCGACTATCTAGAGCAGTCGAGTGAGCATAGTGATGAGACGTTTTTAGTCTATCAAAACGAGCGTTACACATATGGTCAGACATACCAGTTGTCGGCTCAATTGGCGCAGGCATTAGTACAAGACTTTGGAGTAAAGAGAGGCGATAGAGTTGCCATTGCCATGCGCAATAACCCGCAGTGGTGTTTTGCCTTTATGGCGATTGTTTCTATTGGCGCAATTGCAGTGCCAATGAATGCATGGTGGACTACTGAAGAACTGCAATATGGTTTTTCTGATAGCGGCGCCACCTTAGTTATATCTGATCCACAGCGTTGTAATCGCATTCGGCCTTTTGCTAGTGAGCTGAATTTAACTCAGTTAGTGGTAGGCGATTTGAATGGTGGTATTGCGGGTGAGCTGAATTTTGAAGCAATGCTAAATAAGTACCCAGGTGCGGCGATGCCGGCGGCTAAAATAAAGCCAGAAGACGGTGCGACTATTTTGTATACATCGGGTAGTACGGGTATGCCTAAAGGTGTTTTTTCCTCGCACCGTTCTATATTGTCTGCTTTATATAGTTGGCTGACAGGCTCTTTTGCGGCAGTGGCGACAGTTGAGCAATTAGCGCCTCATCTTGCACCGCCAGCGTTAGAGCAGCAAGCCGCTATTTTGTTAACAATACCGCTATTTCACGTAACCGCTAGTCATAGTATTTTTCTGTTATCAATTATTGTTGGTCGAAAAATGGTGATTATGTACAAGTGGGATGTTGAAGTTGCGATGGAGCTAATTGAGCGAGAAAAAATCTCTAGCTTTAGTGGTGTGCCAACTATGTCAGCAGAGTTGGAGCAAGGTGCATTAAAGACTAAACGTGATCTTTCTACACTGCGAGAAATAAGCGCTGGCGGTGCTCCGCGGCCGCCAGAGCAGGTACGTAAGCTTGCCACTACATTTACTAATGCCAAAGCGGGTTTAGGCTATGGTTTAACTGAAACTAATGGTATTGGTGCGATAACAAGCGGTATGTTTTATCAGTTAAAGCCGCATAGTTGCGGGCGAGTTTTACCCGCTGTGACTGAAATTAAATTGATTGATGAAAATGGTAAAACGGTAGCTGAAGGCGAAGCGGGTGAGGTCTGTATTTATACCCCAGGCAATGCCAAAGGCTATTGGAATAAGCCGGAAGCTACCGCAGAAGCTTTTGTTGATGGCTGGTTTCGTAGCGGTGATATTGGCAAACTGGATGAGGATGGATTCTTGACGATTGTTGATAGAATTAAAGACATCATTATTCGCGGTGGCGAAAATATTAGCTGTATTGAAGTGGAGTCGGCTATATATGAACATCCAAAAGTACTAGAGGTTGCTGTCTTTAGTGTGCCTGATGAGCGCTTAGGCGAGGCGGTTGCTGCGGTGGTGGTGCCAAATGCTGGTGAGCAACTAAGCAAAGAAGAGTTGCGAGATTTTCTAGCTGAAAATATTGCGGCGTTTAAAATCCCTAGCCATTGCTGGATAGAGGCTGAACAGCTGCCACGGATAGCGACAGGAAAAATATATAAGAAAGGTTTGAAGGCGAACTATAGCGCTAAGCTACTTAGTTAGCCTGAAAAGGTAAATTTGTTTTGCGCTGGCTTAGCTTAAGCTTCAATGCTTTTTAAATGGGTGTCTACAGTTTGATTGTTTAGCTCAGATAAGTAATCAAAGTGCAGGCCCTAGCGATTAGTTTCACCGTTGATAGTGGCTCGGTTATAAACAACAGCGGTGACAATTGATGTTATCTCATCACCGGTTCGGATGCTAAAGAAAGCTTGTCGCGAATACCTAGAATGGCGGATGTTTCGATACCGATACAGTAGAAATTACAGTCCGTTGTTCTAATATCCTCTATCAATTTTTTTATCTAATACTCATAAATTAATATAGAAGGAGATGTCGATTTCCGCGAATTTTCAACAAAATAAAAAACGCCTCAAGCGAGGCGTTAGGCTAAATTATTTTAGTGTTAGTAGATGATAAGCTCGGTTTTATTCCATTTTACCTAAGATAGCGCCGCCAGTTGGTACGCCAACCCCTGCGGTTACCAGCACATTGTTGACAGCTTTGTTGGGCTGATTAACAGATGTGCCACGAACTAGTTTTACCGCTTCTACAATGCCATTTACGCCATGAATATAAGCTTCACTTAATTGCCCACCGTTGGTGTTCGTTGGCAGTCTACCGTCAGTGCGTAGTGCACCACTCAATGCAAACTCGCCAGCTTTACCGTGCTCTGCAAAGCCCCATGACTCAAGCTGCCATAATACAGTTGACGTAAATGCGTCATATAATATTGCCGCATCTATGTCATCTGCGCTCATCCCCGCCATTTCGTAAGCAAGCTCAGCTGCTTTATCCATTTCTGGTGTGTTGATGATTTCGCCGTCATAGAAGGATGTCATTTGTTCCTGATTTTTAGCGGCTACTTGAGCCACACCTTTAACCATAACGGGTGCGTGTTTTAACTTTTTAGCGCGCTCTGGGGTGGTTAAAATTACTGCCGAGCCGCCATCGCTTTCTTGGCAGCAATCATATAAAGACAGCGGACCAGCTATTTGTTTTTGGGCATCATATTCTGCTCTATCAAACGGTTGTTGATAAAAGAATGCGGCCGGGTTGTTAGCGGCATATTCGCGGGTAGATTGCGCCACTTCAAACAACGCATCTTTAGTGGTGCCGGTTAAGTGCATCCAGCGCTGTGCATACATGGCCACCCAACTAGCAGGAGTGAGCAGGCCAAACGGCGTATACCAGCCCCAATGGATGGCATCAGCAGTAACTATTTGGCCTGATACTCCCGCAGAATAGCGATGCCCAGAACGGCCGTTTAACGCGCGATAAACAACCACCGTTTCGGCCATGCCGGTTGCAATGGCCATTGCGGCTTGACTTATAAGCCCAGTCGCTGCGCCACCGCCATAAGGGGTGCGAGCATAAAACGTTAAATCGTTGCAGCCCAGCGCACGGGCAACCTCAATCTCGTCGCTATTGTCCATTGTAAAGGTTGCCATACCATCGATATCGGTAGCAGCTAAACCGGCGTCATCTAAAGCTGACTTAATTGCTTCACAGGCAAGTTGTAATTCACTCACCCCAGAATTTTTCGAAAACTCAGTATTGCCAATGCCGACAATGGCGCTTTTGTCTTTAATATTAGCAACCATTATTCATCTCCCGCTAAGGTGATCTGCACGGTGCCTTGCATATGCATCCCCCAAACATTGTTCTCACCCAGTACTGCAATATCAATTACACCGGTTTGATCATCTATCGCACTTATCTCACCGCTAATCGTCATCACAAAGCCGGGCATATTTGGTGCTCCTAGTTTTATATCTAAAGACTTAGTGGTTGAACCTGGGCCAGCCCAATTAGTGATGTAGGTACCCATTAAACCGTTACTGGTTAGAATGTTCATAAAAACGTCTGGCAAGCCGGCTGCTTGGGCTTGTTTCTTGTCGTGATGCACTTGGGTGTAATCGTTAGTAACCGCCGCGCCGCCGACAATAAGTGAGGTGGTAATCGGTATTTCTTGCACTGGCAGCTTGTCGCCTACCTTAATGTCATTGATTGTTAATATGTTTGTAGTCATTGTTTATTACCAGTCAGAATAAGTTGATTAAGCGAGATAGAATTGAGGCAGCAGTGTTGCTGCATCAACTTGTTCTACTTTGCCGACTACTTTCATCCCAATACTTATGTCATCTGCGCTGCAGCCTGCTATGTTGGCAACCAAGCGAGTCCCTTCTGACAGGTCTATGACTGCGCACAACAGCGGCGTAGGGTAGCCTGGGAATTTCGGGTAATGCATTTCAATAAAGCTATAAACTTCGCCTTCTAAACTAGACTCGATAGAGTCCCATTCGATAGATTGGCACTGGCCACACATTGGTCTGGGCGGGTGGCGCAGAGCTTGACAGCTTTTACAGCGTTGAATTAACACCTTGCCATTATCAACTGCTTCCCACCACCATTTATTGTCCGGCCCGCGGGGCGAGGGAATACGCGTTGCCGCTTTCGGCCCGTCGTCTTCACTGCTGCTAGTTGTGGCATCGTTATTGTCATTAGGAATGAATTTTAGTACGCGAAAGACTTGCTTACCGATGGGTTTATCATTTTCATCATCATAGGTTGTGGTTGTTTCAATAAAGTAACCAATGCCTCTAGCGGTTGTTTTTTGCGCTGAAATACTTGAGATGATAGTGCTTTCTTTAACGGTCTCGCCGGGTGTTATATCGCGGAAGTTTTCTTGGCGGCTATTGGTACCAAGGACACCGGTAAAGCCGTGAGCATCAAAAAATTGATGCAGCTCGCGCTGGGTATCAATGACAGGATTATGGGCCATTGGAAAACCTTCCATCACCCATACTTGCAACATTGCTGGCGGCGAGATAATGCCGCCTTTACCACAGGCTTTACCGATCGACTCATCGCTATATAAGCCAGTTTCATCGCCCATCACTTCTGCCCATTGACGAATCATAGCTTGGTTAACTTTATCTTTACCGGCACTCGGCGGGGCGGCGCTGCGACCTACATAGCTGGCTGTCTCAGCTTCAAAGGCTTTTGTTTCTGCTGGATTCATAGTTATTCCTGTGGATATTTTTATTAACGGTGGCGGGGCATGCCTAAACCAAATGTCGCGACCAAGCCGCGCTGTATTTCATTAACGCCGCCGCCAAAAGTATTAATCTGGCTGCGACGATACTCTTGTTCTAAGTCGCCCATTAATATTGCTGCCGAGCTACCTGCTTTTACCAAACTGCCTGGGCCGCATACTTCCATTAGTAAGCGCACAATTTCTACTAAACCTTCGGTGCTAAATACTTTAACGCCGCCGGCAAGGCCAGGGTCGAGCCGATCTTGCTCTAATTCCCATGCCATCCGGGCATTCAGCAGTCGCATCGCTTCTAAGCGGGTATATGCCTCTGCCAAATTACGTTGCACTGAAGGCTCATCAATAGGGCGACTGCCGTTATGATCTTGCCGTGCCCAATCCAGGGTTCGCTTATATAGCTTCCAACCATGAATACCCCAAGCCGCCAAACCAACGCGCTCGTGGTTCAACTGGGACATAATTAAGCCCCAGCCTTTATTAAGGCCGCCAACCATCATTGATTTGTGAACTCGGACATTTTCGTAGTAGGTCATGTTGGTGCCAACATTGCCGACCGTCTTTATATGTGCATAGCTAAAGCCAGGGTCTTTGGCGTCAACAATAAACATAGTGATGCCTTTGTGGCGGGTATCTGCTTCGGTGCGGGTGGCAAGCCAAATATAATCAGCGCCTTCGGCGGCGCTGGTCCACATCTTGCTTCCATTGATCACATAGTAATCACCGTCTTCAACCGCCATTGTATTTAACACAGCCAAGTCAGTACCGGCCTCGGGCTCTGAATAACCGATGGAAAAATGGATATCACCAGAGGCGATTTTCGGTAGGAATTCTGCTTTTTGTTCTTCGCTGCCATAGCTCATTAGAGCAGGGCCAACAGTGTTTAATGTTACAAACGGTATTGGCGCTCCGCCCAGCAATGCTTCCTCAAAGAACGCTAATTGGTCGGCATCGCTTAGGCCTTGGCCGCCATATTCTTTGGGCCAGCCGATTGCTAACCAACCATCAGTCCCCATTTTTTTGATGACTCGCTTATAGGTAGCGCCAGCTTCAGCGCCGCGCAATTCTTCATAAAGCTCTGGACTTATAAGGTCTGCAAAGTAATTACGTAGTTTGGTGCGAAGCTCTCTTTGGTTGTCGCCAATATCTATATTCATCTGATCGCCTGAGTAGTATTACGGTCTAAGAGTGCTGCTTGGTAGCTATCACTCGCAGTTGTATCGTTAATTAAAGTCATATAGTATTGAATTTGAATTCAATTTCAACTATTTTTGATGACGTTATGGTTATTGATGAATTTAGTTGAACAAAGCAGCGAGTAAAATGGCCCAATCAACCAGTAGCATAGCCCCTGATAAGCGTCACGAAAGTAGCGCTAAAGCGGCTGTTGTACTCAGCGCTAAAGGTGAAAAGGCGAAAGCGAAGCTAAAGAAAGCTGCCCTAGAAGTGATGAGTGAAGTGGGTTATCACAAAATGCGGATAGGTGATGTGACTAAACAAGCGGGCGTTGCAGCGGGCTTGTTCCATCATTACTTTACTGATTTGAAAAGCCTTACTAGTGAAGTGATGGAAGACTTTGTTGCGAAATCACTTAATGTTGAAAGTATTGAAAAGAGTGTTTCTAAAGGAGACTGGTATGGACGTATTTTTGCACATAACCGTTTAGTTGTCGTTAGTTACGCAGAGCGCCCTGGCATTATGCGTTGTATGTTACAGCTGGCTGATGAAGATAAAGAGTTTGCTCAGGTACTGCGCAATAACTTTGTCAAACAATTGGGCTGGTTAGTAGATGCGATGCCAAAATTATATCCGCAAGCCACTTTTAGTAAGCATCAATTTCTAATGATGGTATACGCCCTAGGTGGCACCGGTGAGACGATTCTGCGGGACTATTATATTAATTGCGAGCCAGCGTTAACCGAAAATAAAGTAACAGTAGATGAGGTGACGGAATTGCTAACGGTAATTTTTTACCGAGGTTTGTTTTTACAAAATCCACCAGCAGAAAAATTACGTTATATCGCAGACTTAGATAAATTTGTAAAACAGTTTTGAATGAGGCAAATAGTATGGATTTTAATTTAACTGACGATCAAATCGTTATTAAGGATTTGGCTGCACAGATTTTTACCGATCAGGTAACTGATCAGTATCTAATGGATCGAGATCGGAAAGTCACTCATAAAACGTTTGATATGAAGTTGTGGGATTTACTTGCCGAACAGGGCTTGTTAGGCCTATCTATTCCTGAAAACTGTGGTGGGTCAGGGCTTGGTTTTATTGAGCTATGTACAGTACTTGAAGAGCAAGGGCGAAGATTAGCGCCAGTGCCGCTGTTAAGTAGTTTAGTTATGGGTGCTATGCCGATAGCTAAATTTGGCAGTGATGAGCAACAACAAAAATTACTCAGTCCGTTGGCAACTGGTGCCCATAGATTAACTGCGGCAGTGGCAGAGTTAGGAATGGTGAAAAATTCAACTGTTGCAGTAACAGCGACTAAACAAGGTGACAGTTGGCAATTAAGAGGCGTTAGGCAGGCAGTGCCCTATGGTTGTGATGCTGCCTATATTTTGGTACCAGCAGTTGATTCAGATAATGTGACCAGTATATTTATTGTTGATAGCGCAAGCGCAGGTGTTGGTACTACTGCACAGGAATTAGATCTTGGTTGGATTCAGTCAGAGCTTGTTTTAGACAACGCCATAGTTACCGAGGTATTGGGCGACATTGGTCAAGGCGAGGAGATACTTGAGTATTTAGAGCAATGTGTAAACATTGCGCAAGCGGCTATTCAGGTTGGCGTATTAAATGAAGCACTAAGGCGCACAGCTGCTTATAGTGGTGAGCGTAAACAGTTTGGCGCACCTATTGGTAGTTTTCAGGCCGTCGCGATGCGCGCGGCCGACGCGTTTATGGATATTGAAGCGTTAAGATCAACCTTTTGGGCTGCAGCATGGCGCTTAAGTGAAGGTTTAGATGCCCAGCCAGAAGTACGCGCTGCCAAATATTGGGCCTGTGAAGCAGGCCATAGAGTGGCGCATACTTGTCAGCATTTACATGGGGGCATGGGAGCCACCAGAGAATATCCTATTCATCGATTCTTTTTGTGGGCTAAGTATATGGAGTTTATGTTTGGTAACGGAACTACCCAATTAGTTAAGCTGGGCGAATATTTAGCCGCCAATGACGACAGTGGTGTGCGTTGGATGGAGCTTTAATAACTATTTTTTTGATTAAAGCTTAGCGTTACTGCTGTAGCGCTTTTTTTCATCAATGCTAGTGGGTATTTCCTTATACCTAGTTTCATCTAAGCGATAATGAGAAAAGAGATATATGTCTATTAGGAAAAGTGATGTAATTGTTAAGCTGTAAAACCAGCCAAGCCGCGTCAACATACTTTGAGTAATCTGTTCAACAGTCGTTACTCCGTCAAAACCGGCAAAATCGATGGTTAATCCAGCCAAAAAAGTACCCAGCCCAAAGGTTACTTTACCAGTGAGCATCATCGCCGAATTCAGAATGCCTTCTTTACGAAACTCGGTTGTTAACTCTATTTCGTCGGCTATGTCTGGCACCATGGCACCAATAACCGTCAGGTAGGAAATATAAAATGACTGTTGAAGCACGACAAAGATACACATGATCGTCAACAGTGCATAACTGGCACTAGGCGGTGTAAGCCCGTATAAGTGTCCCAGCACAGGAATTGGACCAAACAGGGTAAGAATGGAGCCGAAGCGAATAATTGACTTAGGTTTACTCAGTAAACGAGTCCCTTTCATAGCAAACCAGGATGCTGGCGCTAATGCTAAAAAAATGGATAGCATGTAGATTCCCATTTGCTCGCTGCTAAAACCGTAAAACAACGTATTGATATGCAACACCATCGTTAAGGCCATGCCAATACCGACGGCTATCACAAGGTTGGCTAGTAGAAAAGCTCTAGCTGATAGCAGATGCAGTACTTTGAAAAGTTCAGTAAAGGCGTGAAACCATGGGCGAGACTGTTGGGCGACGGATGTTTGGTGTAAGTATGGGATATTGCGCTTAGTGCCAATAATAGATGCCGTCATGCCAATAAATGCCATGGCTGCGGCGAAAAAACCTATTTGGCGATACTTCACTTATATCCCCGCGCCTGATAGCGATGGGAATAAGGACAAAGAAGCGATAACTTGAATACCTATACCACCGCAAAAACCTATTATTGTTCGGTAAGTCATTATTCTTTTTCGTTCGGTATAGTCCTGGGATAACTCTGCGCCAAGGCCATATGGGGCAAGGTAAATAAGGTTAAAAACGAGCGAACAATAATGGCAAGGACATGATACTAAGCAAACAACTGCGGGTGGCTTAGCTTTGGCGGCGGATTAAAAATAGCGAAAGGCAAAATTGAATAGTACTAATAATCATAAAGGGATGGCGACGGCCTCATTGACCATTGCGGTAATTGTCGGACACTTGGCCAATAATAGGGTCCGAAATACCGTCTGCAATTAATGCTAGTAAAGCCGCGAGCCCAGCCATACTTGCCGATAGGCCGAGCATTTGGGAGTAGTAGAAAAATAAAAAAAAGTTAAAGCAAATGTCTTTAGCTGACAAAGAAAGATTACCAAGACCATAACTTATTTTATTTTTCGGGCTTAATTGAACATCCATTTGTAGCTTCCTTGTTACGGTTAATTCACTGATTACAACAAGTTCAGCGTTTATCCTAATAAGAAGCACCATCGCTGGCGTAGAATAATGTAGCGTAATTTATATTTTTTATAATATTAAGTTAGTGGTTCATCCTGCATTATGAGCCTTGCAATAGCTAATTGACTGGCTGTAGGCGTGAATTTTGATGGCGTGGCGACGTTATGTTTCTAATTTATAGCTGGTCATTACAATTATAAATTAGAATGGTATTAATGATACAGTAACATGTCACTTTACTTGCGCTGCTATGCAGCTTAATTTCAACCAATTACACGAGCATTTATTATGAGTACTGACAGAGAATATGGCATTGTTGTTTACGGTGCGACTGGTTACACCGGACGCTTAGTAGCTGAATATTTAAACCTCCAGTACGGCGTTGGTGGTGAAGTTAATTGGGCAATGGCCGGCCGCAGTATGGCCAAACTTGAAGCTGTGCGTGATGAAATGGGTATTAGCAAAGACGTACCTTTAGTGGTTGCCGATGCAGACGATTTGGCGTCGCTTACAGCGATGGTAAATAGCACTAAAGTTATTATTACTACAGTTGGACCTTATCAGTTATACGGTAATGAGTTGGTAGCAGAGTGTGCTAAAGCAGGTACAGATTACGTTGATTTATGTGGCGAGCCAGCATGGATGAACCAGATGATTCCTCTCCATAGTGCTGCGGCAAAAGCGAGCGGTGCTCGAATAGTATTCTCTTGTGGCTTTGATTCTATCCCATTTGATTTGGGCGTTTACTTTTTACAGCAAGCAGCCCAAGAGAAGTTTGGTAAGCCATTTGCGCGTGTTAAAGGCCGCGTACGGGCAATGAATGGCGTATTCTCTGGTGGCACATTGGCAAGCTTTAAGGAAACAATGGCCGCAGTACAAAAAGATCCCTCACTGATCCAAGCATTAGTAAGTCCATTTTCGCTAACGGAAGGTTTTACTGGCGCCGATCAACCTGCAGGTAGCGAAGTAGAATATGACGAAGCGATTAGTAGTTGGGTTGCACCATTTGTTATGGCGACAATTAATACTAAGAATATACATCGCTCTAATTTGCTGCTGTCCCATCAATACGGTGAAGATTTTGTATATGACGAAATGCTGTTGACTGGTGCTGGTGATGAGGGTGAGCAAATCGCGAAAATGGTTAAAGCTGACACATCAATGATGACCGATAAAACACAGCCGGGAGAAGGGCCCACTAAAGAACAACGTGAAAATGGCTCTTATGATGTAATGTTTATTGGCACTAATGAGTCTGGTGAGTCATTAATTGCTGGGGTTAAAGGTGACAAATGCCCAGGTTATGGTTCTACTAGTAAAATGATTGCAGAGAGTGCAGTTTGCTTATTGTTAAATCCAAATGAAGGTGAGGGTGGTGTAATGACACCGGCTCCTGCTATGGGTGAAAAACTGATTACTCGCTTACAGCAAAATGCTGGTATTAGTTTCGAAATAGAATAAAGGAGAAGTCTGTCGCTAAAATGTGATGATTTGCTGCAACAATATAACGCGAATAGAACCCTGGCGATGAAAAGATCTAAAAAATACGCAAGTTATACCGACGATGAAATCATCAAGTTGTCGTCGGCTAACTTGCCGTTAAGAAGTAAAAGCTATTTAGATATTGAATTAGAACTACGCAGTTTAAAGCAAGCAGCTAAGGATAAAAAACTTGGCGACATAAAGTCTAAACGCAGTTATAAAATATATTTTTTTGTCCTCATCATGGCAGTTTTCTTTGCCATAAGAATGTTTCAGCGTTACGCCTAAGTAAGAATAGTTAGATTACTTTAGCTCTATCCACGTTGTGTGTGAATAGGCCAGCACCTGTCCTTGCGCATTGGCTACGGCCACTCCACCAAATAACTTTCTGCCATCTTCACCAGTCGGCCAACTAAACACTACTAACTCTTGATCACCAGAAATAGAAGTTAATATCTTGCCTTTAAGTTCGCTTAATAATGCTATTCGTAGATTTTCTCCGACGGCGGCAAAATAACCTGGGCAGTCAAGTGCAGACCAAATATATTCAGTGCATATATTTCCGCTGCTATCTAATAAACTAGTATTCGGCTTCTATACCCAAGCGAGCAAATTCCAATCTGTTACTGGCCCCGGGTTAAGGCATAAAGCATCATCTTTGTGGCGATGTGTGCCACAGACAAAACAAGTTTGATAGATATGCTTATTTTTACATGGGTATCTAGCGCTAGCTTCTCGGGCATAAGCAAGGGTTGGTGCCACGGGTAGTTCTAACTCAAATTCACAAGCTTCAGCTTGCCCAATTAAGGTATCGCCATCGTGCATTTGGACAAGCGAGTCGCTCACCGTCAAAGCTAATGGTTTATTAAGTGGTGGCGGGGCATATAAACGTACTTTAGCTGGGCCTGTTAGCTGTGCTGCCAGCAGGCCGCAACTATAGCCGCCATTGCTAGATGTCGGCGGCCCATTAAATCGTTGGTTGATGGTAATCGTTGAGCTCATTTATTGGCCTCTGATAGATTTTGTTATCACAACATAGCCTATTATTTTTCGCAATAAGCTTATAACTAAGAAGTTATACAAGTGCTAGAATACGGTCGCAGTTTTGCACAGATTTAGTTGGCGGGTTTATGCAAGTAGGAAAGCACTTTTGGGGTTGGGTTTTACTTTTTGTTAGTTTTGTCTGGGGGGTAGAATTTTCCCTTATTCATAATGCGTTAGATTTTATGGGCCCTAACACTTTTAATGCTGTTCGGTTTGGTGCGTCGGTAATCGTTTTACAGTTGTACTTTACTGTTGCTAAGTTTTCTTTTTTTGATTCTTTAAACAAAACAACCATTCATCATGGCATTGTATTGGGTATTATCTTGTCATTTGGATTTTCTACTCAAACTGTGGGCATGCAATATACAACCGTCAGTAACGCTGGTTTTATCACTGGGCTCAATGTGCTGTTAGTGCCTATTATGAGCTGGTTGTGGCTTAAGCAGCCACAGAGTTGGTATGTGTGGTTAGGGGTTGCTATGGCCTTGCTTGGGACCTTGTTGCTCACTGGTGGCGTTTATGGGTTTGGTGTGGGTGAAGCTTGGGTGTTGTGCTGTGCCTTTGCTTTCGCTGCACATATTGTCTACACCGGAGTTTACGCAAAGCAGGTTAATCCGCTGGCCTTGACTCAGGTGCAGTTAATTACTATTACCATATTTAGCGTGTTAGCGAGTGCTATATTTGAGCCTGAATCCTTGTTAAGTGTGCCAAATAGTTTGTTTGGCAGTGGCCTGTCAGAAGAAGCGATGACGATATGGTTAGCAGTTATGATAGGCAGTGTGCTTGGCACATGTTTAGCATTTGTAGCACAAACAATAGGTCAGCAAACGTTGGAAGCTTGGCGAGTGGCCTTAATCTATGCGACTGAACCATTATTTGCAGCACTTGGCGGATTTTTATTACTGGGGGAAGTGTTAGGGTTCTATGCGTGGATAGGTGCCATATTCATCATTGGCGGCATGTTAGTGGCAGAGTTGGTTGACGGTAAAAAATAGCAATTATCGGTTTTTGTTATAAAATAATAGATAAACGAGTCTGACCAGCTTTTATAATAATAATTTAATATAGGTTTTATTTTGTTTAGCTCAGCGAATGAATTTTTTTTGCAATTTAGTATTTTACTAATGTTGATCGGTATTTATCCCAATATTGCTATTGCGGATGAGACTGAATTCGCCGACATGTCGTTTAAAGAGTGGATGGCTTTAGATATGTTCGATGTGGCATCACTATTACCTACTCAAATTTTAAAAGCAACGGGTACGGTATATTCTTTTAGTCGTGATGATTTTTCTCGCGATGGCATACGTCAGGTGGACGAGTTACTGCAATTTATTCCTGGCATGCAACTTAATCAATATCGTAAGCGCCATCAGTCGGTTTGGGTTAGAGGCATGATTGATCGTTATAACGATAAAATGGTGTTAATGATTGACGGCGTGCGCTTACATCATTTGTATTATGGATATTGGTCTCAGCAGTGATGATGATACTTTGGTAAAGTCGACTGTACGGATGTCACCTGGGTTGAAGCGTAAGGTGCTCGTTGAAGGTGTTGAAACTCAAGCCCAGAAAAATTTCGTCAAAGCCTGCGGCGGTGATTCAGTGCAGGGCTTTCTATATGGTAGCCCTATGCCTGTAGCGCAACTGCAAGAGTTTCTAATAACGAAAGCAACGGTTTAGCCGCTTGTTATTATTTTATTCGAGTTTTAATCCCTATGAAAAAGATTTGTGAAGAAGTAGCAGGCGCTACTATTAGTGGTTTTGTAGAGCCTGAATTTCAAGCTGTTGCGGACTCTTTTGTCGAAAATTTCTCTTTGCGTAATGAACTCGGTGCGAGCTGCTGTGTAAGAATAGGTGAGCAGACCGTTGTTGATTTATGGGGCGGTTTTAGCTCAGTAGAGAAAACCCAGCCATGGCAAGAAGATACCGTTTCAGTAGTGTTTTCCTGCACTAAGGCGATGACGGCCTTATGTGCTCACCTGCTTATTGAGCGCGGACAATTAAAGCTTAAAGAGCCGGTTGCTACTTATTGGCCTGAGTTTGCACAACATGGCAAAGATAAAATTACCGTCGAAATGATGCTCAATCATTCGTCAGCGTTACCAGCATTTAGACAGCCAATAAAACCAGACGGCTACGACGATTGGGATTATATGGTTAAGCGGGTTGAGCAAGAAGAGCCATTTTGGCCGCCAGGGACACGCACTGGCTACCATATGATTAGTTTTGGTTGGACTGTCGGCGAGTTGATTCGGCGAGTGTCAGGCATGTCTTTAGGGCAGTTTTTTAATCAGGAGTTTGCGCAGCCATTGCAGGCTGATTTTTGGATAGGTTTGCCGGAAGATAAGGCTGATCGAGTTGCGCCGGTTGCTATGGGACCAATCAATCAATCGCAGCCGATGTCTGACTTCATGACTGATATTGTCAACGACCCAGATTCTATTTCTCATCTCGCGTTATTAAATTCTGGCGGCAATAATGCAAATAGCGCTGCCACATTGCGTGCAGAAATAGGCGGTGCGGGTGGTGTGTCAAATGCACGGGCAATGTCAAAATTGTTTTCACCATTGGCTAATGCTGGTGCAGTGGGCGATAGACAATATTTTTCTAATGAGTCGATTGGCCTAATGAGTACAGTGTCAACTGCTACCATGCTTGATGCTACTCTGTTAATCCCGACACGATTTGCTCTAGGGTTTATGAAGTCTATGGATAACCGTGATTGTAAGCCTGGCAATAGAGATAGTTTTATTATCGGCGACCGCGCCTTTGGACATGTTGGTGCCGGTGGCAGTACTGTGTTTGCCGACCCTGATAGTAAACTATCGTTTGCTTACTCGATGAATTTAATGAGCGCAGGCATATTATTAAATCAGCGCGGACAGACACTGATTGATGCGACTTATTTAAGTCTTGGTTATCAAAATAATAAATCAGGCTTTTGGTCTCTCTAGGTGGTTCAGTAAAGCTTGATCACCTAAGCCAACCCGGCTGATTTCCCTGACAATTATTATTCTATTTTATAAGCCAGTAGTACATTGCCCGGCAATTGGCCAAACATACTATAGCCTGACAATACATAGAGCCACTCACCGGCAATTGATTGGCCTGCCACATCTATAGCGCCACCATGTCCAGCAATGCCATTAACTGTTTTATGCTCAACTGCGGTATTGGTCTGCCATAACACTTCACCATCTGCATTGTTATATGCTCGAATCTTGCCATCTAAACCGGCGGCGAACACTAACTGTGAAGTTGATGTAGCTGCTGCTGATAAACCGTAGTAAAAAGAACATTCATATTGTTTTTGTGGGTTACTTGGTTTTGGCGCACGGGTGTGTTCTAAGCCTATAAGAGGTGTGTCTGCATAATCAAACACGCAGTCTCTCGCTACCGGTTGTTGCCAGATAATTTCACCAGAGTCTATGACCAAAGCATACAAACCAGGTCTAGGAGTGTAGCCGTTACGTTCTCTCTCTGGATCTGCCATCGGCACAAATACTGTATTACCGGCAACTGTCATTCCCCAATGGATGCCGCCGTTAGTTGTGCCTTGGCTGATACGATTGCGCCACAATACCTCCCCTTTTTGGTCTTGGGTGTCCGGGTTAAGCGCAAATACTTCACCAGATTTTTGTCCCGCTAGCAGTACATCCTCGCCTGATGAATTTTGGGTGATGATAACGGAGGCACCAAAATCAAAATCACCACCGGGGTTTTCGGGGCAGTTAGGGCCATCATTGTGGCAAGCTGCATTCCATACATCATCAGTAATTGCTTGGAACTTCCAAGCCTCTTCGCCGCTATCAATATCAAGGGCCACAATGGTGTCACTGGTATCTGTGACCGGGTGGGTTAAGTTTTCGGCGGTGCCAAAGTAAATTCGATTACGTTTTGGGTCTATTGCGGGAGTTGTCCATACTGCTGCGCCAGACGGTCCATAAACAACTGCACCATTGGCGTTGTTGTCTTGCAGTGTTGCATCTTCAGTAGCGTGCCATATCCAGCGTTTGTCGCCGTTATTAGCATTCAGTGATACAACCGCTCCATGAGAGGTGCAGTATTCATGCTCAGGGCTGCCTGATGCCGCTACCTCAAAGGACGAGATAGGCACAAATAGTTTGTCATCAAAATAACTGATTGAGCCAGTCACAACTGAGTAGTCGCTAATTTTTACAGATTGCTGCCAAACAATTTCAAAGCTTTCAGGGTCAACCGCAAATACCGTTGCCAAATTGTTTGAAAATATAAGTAACTGCTTGCCATCGCTTAGATTTGCAAGGGTTATAGAAGAGCGAATACCACTTATAATATCGGTATGGTTGCGGACACAGCCAGTTTTTCTATCCAACGCGTATAGCTTGCCGGCTTTATCACCTATATACATGGTGTCACCAATAATAACCGGTTGTGAGCGCATGTCGGTTACCTTGGGGAAGGCGACGCTCCATTGCAGGCTTAGGCTGCTTACATTATCTCTATTGATCTTGCTTAGTTCATCAGCAACATAACGTTTGTTGTTCAAACCTAAGCCCCAATTACTAACCCATTGAGTGGACTCAGTGGTTGGCGGTTGAGTGCAGTTATTTGTTTCGAGCCACTGGTAGCTTGCGGTGTCTTTGCCGGCCAAATACTTAGCAATTAAGCCACGCTCTTGTTTACTTAAATGTGCAGCCATTGACTGCATTTTGCCAAATTCTAGCGCAATCAGTATGTTTTCTAATGAGTTAAGTGACAATGCTTCACGAGTAGGTGCCTTCATTGCTGGGTTGTCGTGGCATTGGGCGCAATTTTTGTCGAATAACTTTTCACCGATAAAGTCTAAAGGCAAAACGTCGGCATATTCTATGGCTAAAGTTTCTCCATTAGTCATCAACCATTGTTTAACCGGTAGCCGATCTGTGCCAATGACAGCGACGGCAATACCGATGATGAGAATAGTAATAATAAGTTTTTTCATGAGGTACAGTTTTACTCAGGTAACGCGAAGGCATAAAGGTAATCACCGTAGCCGCGGTTATACATGTGATGGCCACCGGCGTTAATAACAACGTACTGGCGTCCTTTGTAGGTATAGGTCATGGGCGTTGCTGTGGCGTCATTTGGAAGTGTGTAATCCCATAAAATTTCACCGTTGTTAACATCGAAGGCGCGTATTTTTCGGTCCATAGTTGAGCCGATAAAAAATAAATCGCCAGCAGTTGCTATGCCTCCACCTAAGTTAGGCGTGCCCCAGTTAATTTGAAATGGAGCGGTTACTGGCCCCATTTCATGCACTGAGCCAAGTGGTGCTTCCCAGTTGATAACGCCGTTGATTAAATCTACCGCAACTAATTTACCCCAGGGTGGCTTGTTGCAGGGGATGCCTAAAAAGGACTGTAAGCTGCCAATCTCTATAGTGTAAGGCGTGCCGTGCATAGTCACTTGCATGCGGTGGCCAGCGGCAGGATGATCAGATTTAGTAGCCTCTTTACCAGTAACGGTAGGGATTAATTTACCCGTAAACGGTACGTTGTTAATATTGGTTATTAGAATGCCAGTGGCTTCATTGTAAGCGCCGCCACCCCAGTTTGGCCCGCCTAAACTACCGGGAAACATCATTGATAGATTTTCATTGATGGGGGTAAATAAGCCAAGATTGTTCAGTCCTTCAATTTGCTTAACACAGTCGGCTTTATCTATTGGCGTTAAGCCCCAAGCTTCGTTTGCGGTAAGAAAGTTGTTTAACAAACTTGGCGGTGCGATAGGCTTTGGTTGCCAACGAGCCGTGAGTTCACCATTTATCATTGATGGCGGAGTCGGTTGCTCGGTGATTTCCCACATTGACTCGCCAGTAAGACGATTAAAGACAAACACAAAACCTTGCTTGGTTAACTGAGCAACGGCGGCAATAGATTCGCCATCTTTTTTCCATTGAAACAATATAGGTTGGGCAGGGGTGTCGTAATCCCACAGGTCATGACGAGCATGCTGAAAGTACCATTGTACTTTCCCGGTGGTTAAATCTAGCGCCACTAAGCTATTAGCATATAAATTATCGCCCGGGCGGTCAGCGCCGTAATAGTCAGGCGAGGGCGCACTGGTAGGCAAAAAGACTAAATTATTTTCTGCATCGACAGACATTTGTGACCACACGTTAGCGCTGCCACTTTGTTGGTTGCCAATCAGTGGATCAAACGTCCATAAGGTTTTACCACTATGAGTATCTAAGGCGATGACAATGCCGCGCGGGCTATTTGATTTGGAAAAGTCGATAACTGATGAACCGGTTACCAAAATATTATTGGCAATAACTGGAGTGGCCGAATTACTAACATCGCCGGCTGGAAAGCCTTTTTTACCGTATAGGTTGGCGGTACCGTTGTTGCCAAAATTTGCACAAACTTTGCCGCTGTGTGAGTCGATAGCGCGAATTGTTCGGTCGTGAGTAGCGACGTATATTTGATGGCGGCAGTGGGTTCCAATATCGGTTTGCAGGTCTTCTGCATAGCTGACACCGCGGCAGCGAAACGGTCTGTCACCATCGAGACTTATTTCAGGGTCATAGTCCCAGCGCTGCGCGCCAGTGGCCGGGTCTAGCGCTATTACTCGGCTGTAAGGCGTGCAATACACCAATGATTCACCTGCGGCGATGGGAAGTAAAATTGGCGTAGCTTGGGTTGATGTCTGCACCATTGCTTCGCCATATTTTTTCATATCACCACTTTGATACACCCAAGCGACGTCTAAGTCATCTACATTATTTTTAGTTATTTGTTTGGCGCTAGAATAATGTTTGCCGCCTTGACCGCCGCCATAATAAGTCCAATCGTTTGCCAATGTAAGACTAGTAAAAATAGTCAGGACAATGCTGACTGCTGTGATTAACCCCAGTTTCACTATCGCGGCCTTGTTGGAATAGTGCCGGCAATAGGCAGTGTGCCAGAGCCCTTAAATAGGCGGGTAAGTTCGAGCACAAAACCCAGTTCATCTAAGGTGTCCATATAGGTTGCTGTTCTGCCTTGGCCGCCATTGTCTGATTGCATTTGAATAGCGATACCTTTTTTTATTAAGTCACTAACGACAGCATCATGGTCTTTAATTGGGCCGTAACTTAAATGATGTGCGCCAAAGCCTTTACTGATTAAAAAATCTCGATGTGGACTAGGGCCACTAATAGGCATTAATAACTCTAGCTGCAAACTGCCCCACATCGCATAAGCCACTTTAATATGCGGCTGTACATTGCCTCGGGCACCTAAGTATTGTCCGTGGCTTAAATGCTCGCCTTTAAAATCAACCACCAACCAAGGGCCAATGCCTAGTTTTTCAAAATAGCTTAGCGCATTTTTAGTTAAGTCATTGCTGACTATACCCAGCTGAAATAGTTGATGATTGTAAGTTACCGCTGGGGGCTTGTTGTTGCCGGTGTTGCCCCAGCTAGTGAGTACGGTATTTTGGTCATAAGAAAATATGTTGACGCCAAAATCTGCATAGGTATCAATCCACTTCGCCTTGGCGCCCATGCCATCAGTTACAGTTTGCGACGGGTAGGCTGCTAGTGCGTCGTTCTCACCTTGTATGCCAATATGAAAAATACTGGGGCCATAGTTTTCTAAATGTGTTTTCAGCAGTGATGGGCCTGCTAACGGCTGGATTAGTGCAATACGTTTATCACCGAACCGCGCTCTAGCAAGTCTTACCGAGGGGTATTTGTTATCGCCGGCTGAGTTATATAAATCTTGATATTCCCATTCGCTAATACCCATGATTTTTTGATATTGCTGAGTCGCCTTATGGATATTATTTACTGCAATACCAATTTCTTGTACAGCTTCAACCGAGGCCGCATTTACTGTTTCGCCATTCAATAAAGTTAGCGATAAAAATACAGTTGCTAATAAACAGAGCAATATTTTTTTCATCAGCTGATTTCCCTATTGCACAATCGCTATAGGCTCAATTCTCAGCAAGGTCGGCACACCGCCCTCAGATTGCCAAGTTGGGAAGTGAGAATTGGTGGTGTAGATTGCGCCATCTTCTTCAGAAATTTCGATGTCACGGGTGAAGAAACGCTGCCGTGGCATAGGATAGGTTTTCCAGCTTTCACTACTTATGTCGAATGCCATAATAGTGTCTGACTGATTGCCGTTAACCCATACAGTGTTGCGCGCGCGGTCAACATTTAATGCATAAGGAATCTCATTAACAACGGGAAGCTCAAACTTAGTAAATTTCTGAGTTTTAGGCTCATACTTGACTAACAATGAATCTTGAAAAGCGACTATCCAAACATTGTTGTCAGCATCAACTCGCAGCCGGCGCGGGCCGCTATAGGGGAAGTCGACCATGGTGACTTCCTCCGTCTTTGGGTCAATATGTGCTAAGTCATTGGCATATAAACGAGTTACCCAAATACTGCCGTCGGGTGACACGTCTATACCATAGGGCATGGGCAAGCCGTTGCCCTCTTTGTCACCTGATGGAGCAGGGCGATTTTCTGGATCAAACCAAAATACCAGCGGCAGAGATTTTATAATAAGCCACTCTTTAAGATTTCGAGCTGGCAAGTCGTAAAGGGTAAATTCTTTGGTTGTTCTGTCGAATTTGGCGACTTGTGAAGACAGGGCCAAAGTAAACCAAACATCATCATTAGCATCACTTCGAATAGTATGCGGGTAGTAACCTTCATCCATCCGGTGCACGGTAAATTCTTTAGTCTTGGGATTAAACTCTAACAAGGCTTGCTGCATTGAGGGTGTTATAAAAATATTGCCGTCTTTTGGCGATAGAGAAAACGAATGAACGCCATAATAGTTTTCCATTTTTGGAAAGGTGGTGAAGCGGTTGCCTAAGATGCCGCCAAGTCTGTCTTCATCGGTATGCGGTACTTTATAGACAGTGTAATCGCCAGACTCTGGGTTAATTTCATAAATTCTATCATGTAGATTGTCACCCACATAAATTAAGCCGTTGGGGTGCAATAAAAAATCGTGCATTTGTGAAAAGCCATCACCAATAGGCCATTCGGTATATTCTATTGCTGATAAATGATCTTCCCATTGTTTGGGCTCTGGCACAGTGTGGGAGTTTTCACGCAGATAGCGATATTCGGTTTGGAGGATGTTTGCCACCCGATCAAACTCATCTTCTGGCAGGCGAGAGCCAAAGGTATTCATTCGATCAAAGACGCTAATCCACTGTTCTGTGGTGCGCTCATTACGCATAAAAGGTGATGCTTGCTGGTGGCAAAATGCGCAATTAAGTTGAAATATCTTCTTTAATTCTAGGTCGCCTTCAAATTTCATTTGAGACAACCAAACATTAGAAGGGAAGCTAGCGATATACTGCTGCTTACTCATTTTCTTCATAGTTAATTCTGTTGGTACTGCAGTAAAGTATTGGTCCACATAACCCTGCCCACGGGCGCGATAGTTTACTTCATTAATGGCGTCGTCAAAGCTGACTTGGCCGGCGATATTGGTAAAACGAGTAATGGCAACTGCACTATTGTTAGTAACGCCAGCTGGGGTATAGCCACCATCAGATAGGTCACTTTCACCAACAGGTACAACAGTTTGGGTCACCATAATGCGCGCTAATGCTTGACCTTGCTCATCAACAATAGTGAGGGCATTAAGATTAACCGAATAGCTGAGCGATAATACCGTGGCAATAACTACGCGATAGTTCATTTTTAAGCCTATTATTAGTTATTAT
Organism: Pseudomonadales bacterium; assembly: GCA_046710535.1. Lineage (GTDB taxonomy): Bacteria > Pseudomonadota > Gammaproteobacteria > Pseudomonadales > CAWVSB01 > CAWVSB01. Next base: position 140,305 of record JBKEHH010000004.1, on the reverse strand, counting down.
TTTAGTGCCGACACTTTATTACTAAATTGCTTGCCATTAAAGCTATTCGTGAGATTACTGGCGGTGTGGACGTTAATAAAAATTAGGTTTGAGTCTTTGGCAGGCACAATAACTTGTAACTATTGGGCCGCTAGAGGTACATTCCGTTATTAACTTTTTAATTAAGCGAGAGATCAACTAGTGACCAACATATTTGAAGGTAAAACTGTAATTATTACTGGTGCTTCGGCGGGTGTAGGCAGGGCATGCGCTGAGGCGTTTGCAGATTTAAAGGCTAATCTTGTGTTAGTTGCTAGAGGTGAACAGGCCTTAAAAACTGCCGCCGCAGAGTTACGGGCTAAAACTGATGTATTAACTGTGGCGATGGATGTTGCCGACACTCAGGCCTGTATTGATCTTATGGCAAAGGCCGAAGCTGAATTTGGCCGTATTGATGTGTTGATAAATAACGCTGGCATGCATGCGCGGGGCGATGTTGAAACTAAAACTCCAGCAGATATCGCAGCAATGGTTGATGTCAATTTACGTTCACCATTGGTGTTGTCTAGTGCTGTTATCCCTTATTTACGCAAAGTGGGCGGTGGCGCGATAGTTAATGTTGGCTCGCTGGCGGGTAGAGCCCCATTGCAAGGCGCTTCTACTTATTGCGCCACTAAGGCTGGCTTGAGAGCATTCACTTATGCTCTTGCCGATGAAATACAAGACAGTGGAATTAAAATTGGCGTTGTTTCTCCAGGGCCTATTGATACTGGTTTTATTATGGACGAGATAGATTTAGTCGAAGATATAGTGTTTTCTCAGCCGATGAGCACAGCGCAGCAAGTTGCTGACGCTATTATTGAATTGGCAACGGAAGACACGGTGGAAATATCTATGCCAGCGTTCAGCGGGAAATTAACCACACTAAGTTATCTGTTTCCTTCGCTAAGAAGAAAACTGCGACCTAAGTTGTATGAGCAGGGTAGAAAGAACAAAGATAAGTATCGTCAGAGAAATGGCTAATGGCGGGTGTTCGAGGACTGAGGCTAGGATTTTCGGTCTTCGTTTACTGCTGGAGTGTTATCGCATCCTCTGCCGAGATGAATCAGGGTCTTGCCCTGCGTGTGGCGCAAGATGAAGCTAAAATAGCTGGTATAACAGACGGCGCAGAGAAACTCATCGTTTGGGCTGGCGAGTCTAATGTTAAAACAGACTATTCTATTGTCTATCTGCATGGCTACAGCGCCAGTCGGCAAGAAACCCATCCATTGACTGAAAATATAGCTAAGCAGCTCGATGCTAATGTTTTTTACACTCGATTTACCGGGCATGGGCGCGATGGTGCTGCAATGGCCACGATAACCAAGCAAGCTCTGCTTAATGATACGAGCGATGCTTTGGATATTGGCCATCAACTTGGCGAAAAGGTAATAGTGATTGGAGTCTCCACCGGTGCCACCTTAGCGACACTGTATGCCGCACAGGGCAGATCCGATATTTCGGCTATGATATTGATTTCGCCAAATTTTAAGGAGCGCAGCCCATTAATAAAACTAATGCGGCTACCTTATGTTATCCCGATCACAAAGTTTATATTTGGCGATAATTATAGTTGGGAGCCAAAAAACGCATTACATGACAAGTATTGGACCCATACATTCCCATTAGAGTCGATGTTGCCAATGTTGCAATTGCTAGAGGATATTTCACGCGTGGATCTTTCGCTGATAAAAGTGCCACTGGCTATTTTCTATTCGCCTGATGATAAGGTCATTAATGTTACCGCAGTTGATGAGTACTTCATTAGGTTTGGCAGTGCTAATAAAGAATTAGTTGCTGTTGATACCAAAGGCATGCTGCATTCACATGTTATTGCAGGCGATATCCTCGCGCCTTATCTAACTGACTCTATTGTGACTAAAAGCCTTGAGTTTATTGAAGAAGTTGGCGGTCACTGAATAGTAATTAAAGTTGAGCCAAAGCTGCGATTATGTTAAACTGAAGGCTAGTTGTCGGGGTGCCGTTAGTTTTTGTCGCGTTATTTGCAATAATAAGCTGGCAAAGACAGCTAAAAAAATAATTAATAAAAATGCATTTACATTAATAAATACAATTAGGGGTGTTAAATGAACAGAATTCCATTCAAACGAACTCGTTTCTTCGCAGCATGTGCTGGCGTAGTTGGAGCTAGCATGTTGCCAGGCTATGTGGCCGCGCAAGGTATGCTAGAAGAAGTAATTGTAACTGCGCAAAAGCGTGCGCAGAACTTGCAGGACGTGCCTATTTCGTTACAAGCATTCACCGGGCAAGCATTGGCTGACTCAGGTATTAAAGACATGTTTGACTTGCAGGCTAACGCCCCGGGTTTAACAGTTGACCAAAACCAAAATGCAACCACATCTAATTTCTCTATTCGTGGTATTGGTACTGGCGGTAATAACTTTGGTTTTGAATCTTCAGTAGGTTTGTACGTTGATGGCGTATACCGCTCGCGTCAAAGCTCAATGATTAACCAGTTGGTTGATATTCAATCAGTTGATATTTTACGTGGTCCACAGGGAACACTATTCGGTCGTAATACCTTATCTGGCGCTATTCAGTTTACTACGGTTAAGCCGGATCATGACGGCAGTGGCTTTGGTGAAGTAACTGTTGGTAACTATGGCCTGCTAAATTTAAGTGGCGCAGTTTCTATTAGTGCTATTGAAGATGAGTTAGCATTTCGTTTAACGGGTTTCTCTAGTGACCGTGATGGCTATGTCGAAAGCATAGCTCCTTCTAATCCTAGTAGTGATGAGATCAATGACAGAGATCGTTATGGCTTTAGAGTGCAAGCATTGTGGACTCCAAATGAAGATTTGAGTATTCACGTAATTGCAGATTATGCTGAATTGGATGAAGTGTGTTGTGGCTCTACCGTTCTTTATGACAATAATAGAATTGATCAGAGAGTAGGCCAGCCTACGCTAGGAACTGCTAACGGACTTGGTTCAGACTCTTACTTTGTGTCAAAAGGGGGAACTTTCATTTCTGAAGATCGTAGATACGATTATGTTCAGGCTCATAGCTTTAATCCTCAGTCTACTTCAGAAGATTCAGGTCTTTCTGCTCAAATAGACTGGAATATTGACGATCTTACACTGACATCGATTACAGCTTATAGATCGTTTGATCTTACAGATCATATAGATGCAGATTTTAGCGATTTGGATGGACTGGAAGACACAAGTGATGCTGAGCAAGAGCAGTTTTCACAAGAATTCAGACTTTCTTACATTGGTGAAAAGCTTAACTATGTTGTTGGGGCTAATTACTTTCAACAGTCGTTAGATTCACTCACTCGATTAGATTTCGGTGAGGATACTGAGTTTTTTGCTGGCGTATTTTCTGGCTTATTTCCAGCTAGCGGAGTAGGCGGCGTCGTTTTCCCAGCTGATGGATTCGCTTATGATATCAATGAGCAGGATCATAAAAGTTGGGCAGTGTTTGGCCAAGCAGATTATGCTTTGACAGATACATTGACTCTAACCGCTGGTCTGCGTTACTCAGATGAACATAAAGAATTGTCTACTCAGTATTTTGAGTCTGGTAATGAAGTAGGCTTTAGTTTGAGTGATTTTCCAGCGACCCAAAAACGGTCGAATGTTGACGAAACAATCGATGATGATCAAACGACTGGTACCCTTAAGCTTTCTTGGTTTATGACTGACGATATTATGTTGTACGGTTCATACACTACTGGGTACAAAGCCGGTGGTACTAATACTGACCGAATAGATCCTGCTTTTGATCAATCTTTTGATGCAGAAACTTCAACTTCATACGAATTAGGTATGAAAGCTGAGTTTCCTGATCAAGGTTTACGATTGAATGTTGCGGTCTATCAAGCTGATATTGAAGACCAGCAAGTTGGTTCTTTTGATGGCGGTGGCTTTAACGTGCAAAATGCTGCTGCTGCCGACACTTACGGTCTTGAGGTAGATATGCTGTGGCAAGCAACCGAATCGACAACCGTTAATTTCGCATACTCGAAAACAATAGCTGATTTTGATGAGTTTGAGAAAGGTAACTGCGCGTCGACAACTCCGTTTCGTAACGGAACACCTGATCCACAAGCGAGAATCCTTGAAGTTGATGGATCTAGCCGCGCGGCTGTAACTGATTTAGAGAAGTTTGCTCCAGACTTTTGCGACAGAACCGGTGGTCGCTTAGCAGTCAACCCTGAAGATAAATTCATTGTAGGCGTTAGGCAAGAGTTTAACTTATCTGATTCTACGCTGGCTTATGGCATGGTTGAGTATTCATATGTTGGTGATATGTTCTTGAATGCTTCTAATGATCCGCTGACTAAGCAAGATGCTTATAACACGGTTAACTTACGTCTTGGGATGACGCTTGAAGATTATCAAACTGAAATTACCCTTTGGGGGCGTAATATTACTGACGAAGAGTATTTAGGTACAAGCTTTGATGCAGTATTACAGTCTGGTAAGCAAGGCGCTTATATACGTGAGCCAAGAACTTATGGTTTAACTGTAAACAAAAAGTTCTAAGCTAATTGTTCTTATTCAAAGCCGGCGCAAGCCGGCTTTTTTGTGCCTGCCATTTAATGATGAGCAATTGCCGAATTGTGCGCAATAAAAAAGCCGCCAAGCAAAGCAGGGCGGCTTAATATCTTTATAAACCACTACTGTGGTGGTACTGAAAACCCATCTTGGACTGCTACATAGCCACTGTTGTAGTGGCTAGAAAGTGATTCATGTAAGCCTTCTACTGACCACTTTTCAACCCCTGCTGGATTAACGTGAGCGGGTAATATTTTTGGGCGTTCCATAATGTTGACTTGGTTACCCCAAACAATCATTGCCTCCCCTGAAATATGACCTGCTTCTGGCGACGCTAAGTAACCCACAATCGGAGCGACGTTTTCAGCGCTGAACATATGAAAACCATCTTCTGGCTTAGCGAACATTTGGCCAGAAATTCCTTCGGCTGTCATGTTAGTTAATGCTCTAGGCATTATCACGTTGCAGGTGACGCCGTATTTGATCATTAACTGAGCAGCGCCCATTGTCATTGATAAAATGCCTGCTTTAGCCGCCGCATAGTTGGGTTGACCAGCTGAGCCAAAAATAGCAGCTTCTGATGATGTGCTAATTAAGCGGCCATAAACACTGCCGTCAGTTTTTGCTTTGTTGCGCCAGTGAGCCGTTGCGTTGCGCATATTGATAAAGTGACCGCGCAGATGCACGCGCACTACTGAATCAAACTCGTCATCACTCATACCAAAAATGGTTTTGTCACGGCAAAAGCCTGCGTTGTTAACCATAATGTTTATGTCGCCATATTTTTCTATGGCAGTTTTAAATAAATTTTCAGAATCAGTGCTGTTGGCACAGTCGCCAAACACCGCAATTGCTTCGCCGCCAAAAGCTTTAATTTCTTCAACTGTAGCCTGAGCTGCTTGTTCCGCATCTGGTAGGTTGATATCGTTGATTACAACGCTAGCGCCTTGTTTAGCCAACTGAATCGCTTCTTCTTTACCTAAGCCTCGTCCGGCGCCAGTTACAATGGCTACTTTGCCGCTAAGATCACCCATTCGTTATCTCCTTAAATAGTAGTCTAATTAAAATGTTAGTTTTAAAGCGTTCAATACCTATAAGCGCTCAATAATAGTACCGGTACCGACCGATGCTCCACAGCACATAGTAATTAGGGCTGTGGTCTTGTCTTGACGCTCTAACTCGTGCAGAGCAGTGGTAATTAAGCGCGCGCCAGTAGCGCCAACAGGGTGGCCTAATGCCATTGCGCCGCCATTAACATTTACCTTGCTCATGTCTGGGTTGTAAACGCTGGCCCACGATAAAACGACTGCTGCAAATGCTTCGTTAATTTCAACTAGGTCTATATCACCTATATTCATGCCGCTGTTTTTAAATAGCTTTGCAGTCGCATCTACCGGCCCGTCTAATAAATAATAGGGGTCAGTACCGACAACACAGTCGGTGATAATTCTGGCGCGAGGTTTTAAGCCTCTATCTTTTGCTTCTTCGGCTGACATCCACAAAACGGCAGCGCTGCCATCAGATACTTGCGAGGAATTACCTGCAGTATGAATACCACCTTCGGCAATGGCTTTTAAGTTGCCCAAGCCTTCAATAGTGGTGTCTCGAATACCTTGATCGCGGGTGATTAATTTTGTCTCGCCAGTAACTTGGCCGTCTGTACCAACAACGGGTGCATTAACGTGCATTACTTGGCTATCAAAGCGGCCTTCGTCCCACGCTTGTTTAGCACGGCGCTGTGATTCACAGGCTAATTCATCAGCCATTTGGCGAGTAATACCACGGTTTTTTGCAATACGTTCAGCACTGGCAAACTGATCAGGCGTACTATCCCAAGGCCAGTTCTGCGGATGGAAATAGCCAGGGCCATTCATGATGTTCATGCCCATACCAACACGGCTCATTGACTCAATACCTGCCGCAATGCCTATTTTGACAGAGCCAGAGCCGATGAGTGATGACAAAATGTGATTACAGGCTTGTGCACTGCCGCATTGTGCGTCAACCGTTAAGCCACCAGCAGTGTAGTCTTTGCCAAGTGACAACCAGGCATTGCGGGCAACATTACCGGCTTGTTCGCCTGCCTGGGTTACGCAGCCACCGGCTACGAAGTCCACGTCTTTATGTTCAATGCCTGCACGGTTAACTACTTCGTTAAGCGTTAGTGCTAATAGCTCTGTGGCATGAAATCCATTCAGATCGCCGATGATTGGCTTGCCTCTGGCAATAGGGGTTCGAATTGCTTCAACGATAACGGCTTCGCGCATTGATTTATCCTTATTTAACAGTTTGATTCTATGAGAATTTCAGAACATAAGGATACAGGGGAGCTCGACAAACTCAATGCTGGTGGCTATACGGTACGTTAATAAACAAAGGCGTAAATCGGGGTGGTGAAAACCATCATAATATGACAATACAAACTTTAAGGTTTGTTAAGTATTGGACCAGAGGGGTTTTCGGTACCATTAGCCTACGCTGTTATTCTAGAGAGAAAGTTAATGAAGCAATACAAATTTGATGACATAGACGCCCTGCAAGAGTTGGTAAGCGACGAGTTTGGCGAGTGGAGCATTGAGCTTACAGTGACCCAGACCATGATTGACCAATTTGCCGACTTAAGCGGTGATGACTACTGGCTCCATACCGACCCTGCGCGTTGCCAAGAACAAAGCCCGTTCGGAACTACTATTGCGCACGGTTTTTTAACCTTAGCACTACTGCCAAAACTTACTACGCGGCCACAATGGGAAGTAGTGGATTTCAATAATATGCTCAACTATGGTTCCAATAAATTACGTTTTACTGGCGCTGTACCGGTTAATTCTGCACTGCAATCTCGCTCTCGAGTAAAAGACATTAGCCAGTCCCCTAAAGGAACCACTGTAACCATGGAGCAACATGTACATGTTAAAGGTCAAGACCGTCCGGTGTTAGTTTACGAGCTAATGTTTATGTATATGTAAGGGCGAAAGTCATTAAAAGCCGCTTATGTGGCTTTTTTTATGCCTACTTTATACGTTTGAGTTGTTAAAATGAGAGGCTGAAAAAGATTTGGTCTAAGACAAATCAGGGCAAGCGCGTGGTGTAGATAAACTGTATATGCATGTTCTTAGTAACGAAGATTCCCAAGTGCAGTTACATCATTTAAATGATGTTGAAGCTGTATTAAGAAAGGACATTGTGCGTGCTACCGAAATAGGCGCCGTTATAGGTGTTGTAGCTGCGGTTGTGGTGTTGTTAGTGGCGCATCTATCAGGTGAAACTAATACTGCAGCGGGTTGGCTGCCGTTTATATTGCTGTCAGTTGTGGTACTCGATTTTCGCACCTGGGAGGGCGGCTTTCTTGGTATCTAGGTAACGCACCATGATTTTAAACGATTTCAAAACGCGATGAACTTGGGCAAGTATATCTTCTTTGTCGATATTAATGCCGAGTATGAAACCATCTTAAATGAAGTAGCTGATGCCCATCCTAGCCTGCGTAATGCTGGCGAAGGGCAAGGTAGGCCAGCTTTGGTAGTGGGCGCACAAAACGCTGGAATAGCTTTATGACGGCAATGCCATAGCTTATTCACTCTGTTTTGTTCGACCTTTACACCCAGTGCGCCCCCGTGCATATGGGTGTTTTTTTATGGGAGTTTGGCTAAGATAGGTATATGATTAGCGCCGTATTTGTAGGTTGAATAACTAAATTAGCAAAAGGAAAGCAAATGCTTCGATCACTTAAGCTCAAAGACCATATGGTCACCAATCCAGTTACTGTGTCAGCCAAAGATTCAGTGCTGCACGCTATTGACAACATTATTACTAACAAAGTGTCAGGAGTGTGCGTCGTTGACGGTGATAATAATCTCGTTGGTATTGTTTCAGAGCTCGATTGTCTCAATGCAATCCTTAATGCCACCTATAACGGTGCTAGCAGCGAAGTTGGCAGTGTTGAGAGCATCATGACTAAGGAAGTGGTCACCGCATCACCCGATGACGATATTGTCGTTACTGCCTCAGCTATGATGAAAGTAAGACATAGAAGACGCCCTGTTGTACTGGCTGGTAAGTTAGTAGGCCAGGTGACGGTAAGGCAATTACTGAGTGCGGTTAAAGAATTTTCTGTAGCCGGCTAAGTGAGAACAATCTGCTACACCAGTGATAATTTTTATATAAAAATTCGGTCAATAGTTTAGTTGGATGCCTACCTGGTATTAGTCATGCGTCAATACTTAATTTAGTTCAGCTACAACGCTATTCATCTTGCGAGCTAAAAACCGCAAATCTTCGTCATTAATTATAAACGGTGGCATGGTATAAACCAGTTTTCCAAACGGCCTAATCCAAATGCCTGCATCGACAAACTGTTTTTGAATAGCTGCCATATCTACCGCTTTATGCAACTCAATAACACCGATAGCACCTAAAACACGCACATCTGCAACATGTTCAAGTTCTCGTGCGGGCGCTAACTCTTTTATTAGAATTTTTTCTATATTTTTAACTTTGGCTTGCCAGTCACTAGCAATCAGCAAATCAATACTAGCATTGGCGATTGCACAAGCTAGAGGATTACCCATAAAAGTTGGGCCATGCATAAAGACGCTCGCTTCACCTTCGCTGATGCCAATAGCAACTTTGTCGCTGCACAGCGTTGCGGCGAGCGTCACGTAACCGCCGGTGATGGCTTTACCTAAACACATTATATCAGGGCTTATATCGGCGTGATGGCAGCCAAATAATTCACCAGTGCGGCCAAAACCAGTGGCTATTTCATCAAGTATTAGCAATACATTATATTTGTCGCACAATACCCGAATGTGTTTTAAATAGTCTGGTGAGTAAAATCTTACCCCCCCCGCGCCTTGTACTATTGGCTCTAATATTACCGCGGCTATCGCATCATTGTTATTAACCAATAAGGTTTCAAATTCGGCGAGATCTTGCGCGTCAAAAGGGCGGTCGTAGCCAGTAGGGGGCATTGGTGCAAATATATTATCGCTTAACACATCTTTAAATAAGTGATGCATGCCGGTAACTGGGTCGCATACGCCCATGGCGGCAAAGGTGTCGCCGTGATAACCGCCGCGTACTGTGAGCAATCGCGTTTTGCTTGAGGCGCCGCCAGATAGCCAATATTGCAGCGCCATCTTTATGGCGACTTCTACGGCTACAGAGCCTGAATCAGATAAAAACACCTTGGTTAGCGGTGCAGGCGTTAGATCAACCAGTTTTTTGGCGAGCTCCACCGCTGGTGGGTGTGTAATACCACCAAACATCACATGGCTCATTTTATCAATTTGGTTTTTAGCTGCGGTATTAAGAATCGGGTTGTTATAGCCATGAATAGCACACCACCAAGACGACATTCCGTCGATAAGCTGGCGGCCATCAGCGAGCTGCAAGCGCACGCCGCTAGCCGATACCACGGGATAAGCAGGCGGCGGATTAATTTGTGATGCGTATGGATGCCAAATATGTTGCTGATCCAGTTGCAGTAATTGTTCCGTAGATAGAGTCATTAAATATTAGTACCCTAGAGTGGTTAATTTAGTAGTGGCTTGATATGTGGTAGCACATTTTTCAAAATAACCGGTTGCGCTTCCGCTTTCGGGTGTAAGCCATCGGCCTGAATCAGCTCTGGCTTGGTTGATACGTTGGCTAGAAAGAATGGGGCAACGGTAACGCCTTTGGCGACAGCTATGCTGTGAAAGATTTGGTTAAAGCTTTCACTGTAGCGGCGACCATAATTGGGCGGCACATGCATTTCCAATAGCAGTACTTTGGCATCAATAGCTTGGCTTAAATCAATAATAGCGGTGAGATTAGACTTTAATAAGCTTAGTGGTTGGCCACGTAAACCGTCGTTAGCGCCGAGCTCGACCACTACTAGCGTTGGCTTATGTTTGGCCAATAAATTGGGTAGGCGTTTTAAGCCACCGCTAGTAGTTTCGCCGCTAATGCTACCATTTATTATATTTGCGTTAGGTAGTTGAGGTTTGAGTAATTCGACCCAACCTAGTTTAGGATCAATGCCATAGGCAGCGCTTAAACTATCACCTAAGATAAGTACCGTATTAGACATGACATTAGCGCTAGCGCCAAGACAGAGAATAGTAAATAACGCAGCACGAATATAATTAACAAGAGTTTTATACATGATTAAGACAAATGAAGTGGTTAAACACATTCCGGTTGGAGATGAGATAGTAAGGATACTAAATGGGGTGGAATTAACAATCACTGATGGTGAAAGTGTCGCAATTACCGGTGCTTCTGGTTCGGGTAAGTCTACTTTGTTGGGTATATTGGCGGGCTTAGATGTGCCAACGTCGGGTAGTGTGGTGTTAGGCGACAAAGTTATTACTACGATGAATGAAGACCAACGCGCTCAGGTGCGTAGCGAGCTGGTCGGTTTTGTGTTTCAGTCATTTCAATTATTACCGGCTTTAACCGCCTTAGAAAACGTTATGTTGCCGCTGGAGCTAAAAGGTGTAAACAATCCCCAAGATATTGCCCGCGGTTTTCTAGATAAAGTTGGACTTGGTCAACGCGTAACTCATTATCCACGGCAGTTATCAGGCGGTGAGCAACAACGGGTAGCGGTAGCGCGTGCTTTTGCGAGCCAGCCCAAAATTTTATTTGCCGATGAACCTACCGGTAACTTAGATGAGAAAACCGGCGGCCAGATTATTGAATTGCTATTTGCGCTCAATAAAGAACTTGGTACAACATTAGTGTTAGTTACCCACGACCACGCTTTAGCGGGGCGTTGCGACCGTCACTTGCAGTTAGCTGAAGGTCTATTGGTTGATGCGGCCGAGGTAGCGTAATTATGTTGGGACTACGTTTATTACTGCGCGAATGGCGGGGTGGCGATTTAGGTATATTACTTGCCGCCACCGCTTTAGCTGTCGGCATTGTGACCGGCATAGGTATGTTTGCCGAACGCTTAGGTGGTGCTATTAATGCCCAAAGCAGTGATTTATTGGGTGCTGATTTAATTGTTCAAACGCCACGTCAAATAGAAAATGATTGGTTTGTTCGAGCAACTGACAACCTAGAAGTCGCTACCGGAGTTTCCTTCCCCAGTATGTTGTCCACTGGTGACAATTTTCAGTTAGCTGCAGTAAGGGCAGTGAGTAAAACATACCCACTGCGCGGCACTATCCGTATCGCTAAGTCTCTATTTGGTGACACCTCAATAGTGACTACCTCGCCGCAACAGGGTGAAATATGGGCTGATGCAAGATTACTGCAAGGATTAGGCTTGGATGTTGGCGACAAGGTTGAATTAGGCGATATTGATTTAACTATTACTGCTGTTTTGGTTAGTGAGCCCGGCGGTAGTACTAGTGGTTTAGCCCCAGTAGCGTTGATGAGTAAAGCCGATTTAGCTGCAGCTGGCGTAGTACAAGTGGGTAGTCGAGTAATTTATTTTTATTACTTGTCAGGTACTAGTGAAGCATTAGCGCAAGCACAAAAAATTATTGAAGAAAATAAATTGCCGGAACAACGAGTTTACGGTGTTAAGCAGGGCCGGCCACAAGTAGCGGAAGCAATGGAGCGCGCTGAGGGTTATTTATTATTGGGTGGCGCCTTAGGTTTGGTATTAGCCGGTGCCGCAGTAGCAATCGCATCTAGGCGTTATACCTTGCAGCAAGAAAGCGTGGTGGCAGTACTTAAAACCTTAGGTACCAAAAGTTTGGCCGTCGTTATGCTGTATATGCAGCAGCTTATAGCTATTGGGCTTATTGCCATCGTAATTGGTTGGGCAATGGGGTGGGGGCTCCAAGCGCTCATAGCATCATTTGTGGTCGGTGTTATGAATATAGCCTTGCCTGCAGCTAGCGTTAAGCCTTTGCTGACTGGAGGTGTTACTGGCCTAGTATGTTTGCTAGCGTTTGCCGCGCCGCCATTGCTCACTTTGGGTAAAGTTTCACCGGTAAGAGTATTGCGCAAAGAGCTGAGTCAAAGTGTTGGCAATGCAGCGACCGCATGGTTATGTGGTGGTGTCGCTTTGTTTGGTTTGATGCTGTGGTATACCGGTGATGCAGTAATTACTGGTGCTGTGTTTGCAGGCTTAATATTTGCGGCGGTCTTTGTCGGTGGTATTGCATGGTTAATACTGCGCACAACCTATTGGGCTGGCATGCAGGCTGGCAGCGTTTGGCGCTTGGCGACTTCCTCTTTGCGCCGGCGCGCATTGGAAAACTCTATCCAAATCGTTATCTTTACTATTACTATAATGCTTTTTTTGATGCTGTTATTGCTGCGTACATCGCTGTTGGATGATTGGCAGCAGCAGTTACCGGAGGGAACCCCTAACCACTTTTTGGTAAATGTCGCTGATGAAGAAATTGAACCACTTGAGCAATGGATGGAAGAAAAAGGACTGTCTCATGCCGGTTTATACCCCTTAGTTAGAGCAAGAGTGATTCAGGTAAATAACTTCGATGTCAATGATATCAATAACGAAAGTGATTCCAATGTGAATTTGGATAGAGAAATAAACCTTACATGGAGTGCAACGAAACCTGATGATAATGAAATAACTGCTGGGCAGTGGTGGCAAGACGATGTTGAGCAAGATGAAGTTTCGGTAGAAGCAGAGTTCGCGAAACGACTAGGCCTGAAACTTGGCGACGAACTGTTATTTCAACTAGCTGACCAACGTTTCTCAGCCAAAGTGACCAGTGTCAGAGAGCTGGATTGGGAACAAATGAATCCTAATTTTTATCTCATGTTTCCACAGCATGTGTTGGCTGATTTACCTGCTACCTTTATCACCAGTTTTTACCTGCCGATTGAAAATAAGCGCTACCTACTAGAGCTGCTGAGACAGTTTCCGACCATGGCAGTGTTTGAAGTAGATGCAATTATTAAGCAAGTGCGAGTGATTGTGGGCCAGGTCAGTTTGGCCATTGAAGCAGTGCTGTGGTTGGTAATTTGTTGCGGTGCACTAGTATTAATCGCTACAGTGCGAGCGAGTATGGAAGAGCGTTTGCGCGAAAGCGCAATTTTGCGAACCTTAGGTGCCCAAACCCGATTGATCAGTGGCGGCTTGGCCTTAGAATTTGGTTTATTGGGCTTAATTGCGGGTATATTAGCGGCTGCCGGAGCTGAGTTAATGGCTGGCTTAGTGTTAGTAAATAGTTTTGAAATGGAATATAGCCCGCAACCTGCGATATGGTTAGTGGGCCCAATTAGTGGCGCTTTACTGGTTGGTTTATTGGGTTTCATTGCCAGTCGCAAAGCGGTATGGCAGCCACCACTATTGGTGCTGCGAGATTTAGATTGAATCCATGGGACTATGGCCTAACGACCTAGCCCCATCGAGTTTCATTTACTTAACCAGTATTACGCATGCCTGCAGCAATGCCGGCAATAGTGGTCATTAAGGCCAGTTTGGTGGTTGTGTCTGAGCTTTCCCGGTTACGTTTGAGCAGCTCTGCCTGTAATAAATTTAACGGATCTGTGTAGATATTACGTAAGTGAATAGATTCCTTTATCCACGGCTGGTCTGCCATCAGCTCATGGTCGCCGCCAATATTCAAAATCGTAGCCTTGTCGCTTTCTAGTTGGATTCTGAGCTTCTCTCCTAGATAGCGTAAGTTGTCATCGACCAGTAATTGGTCGTAATACTCTGCCAGCTGCACATCGGCTTTGGCATATACCATTTCTAACATTGAAAGTCGGGTGTTAAAAAAAGGCCAGTTATTGCACATTTCATGAATAATCGACTCGTTGCCTGCGTTAATAAATTGCTCTAACGCGGCCCCAGCACCTAGCCATGCCGGTACTAGTAGCCGATTTTGACTCCAGGCAAAAATCCACGGAATTGCGGGCAATGTCTCAATACCGCCAGTGGCTTTTCGTTTAGCTGGACGCGAGCCTAAAGGCAAGTCTGCAAGCTCCTGAACCGGCGTTGCTTGGCGAAAATATTCAACAAAATTTTCCTCACCGCGCAACATAGCGCGATAGTGCGTACAAGATTGCTCGGCCAGTACGTCCATTGCTTCACGCCAATTGGGTTGTGGTTTGGGCGGTTCTAGTAAGTTAGCTTGTACTATTGCGCTAGCGTAAAGAGCTAGCGATTTAATAGCGATGGCCGGTAAGCCTAATTTGGCTCTAATCATTTCTCCCTGTTCGGTGACTCTTAAGCCGCCACGAAGCGAGCCGGGAGGCTGGGATAGTAGGGCTTGATGAGCTGGTGCGCCACCACGGCCAATAGTGCCGCCACGGCCATGAAATAGAGTGAGTTTAATATCGTGTTTGCTGCAAACATTGAGTAGATTCTCTTGGGCGCGGTATTGGGCCCATGAAGCTGCAAATACGCCGGCGTCTTTGGCCGAGTCCGAATAACCAATCATCACCATTTGCTTGCCGTCTAACTTACTTCGGTACCACTCGTTACTAAGTAGAGATTCCATTACTTCTTCAGCTCTGTTTAAGTCGTCTAAGGTTTCAAATAACGGCCCAACTGGCAAGCGGAATTCTGCGCCAGCTTCTTTCATTAATAGCTGTACCGCTAATATATCCGAAGCCTGTCTAGCCATAGAAATAATATAACCACCCATTGCGGCGGCGGGTTGTTCGGCGACCACTGCAAAAGTATTTAAAACCTCTTGCACATTAGTCGACGGTTGCCAGTATTTGGGAAATAGCGGTCGTTTGTTTTTAAGTTCGGTGAGTAAAAAATCGCTGCGTTGTTGTTCATTCCATTGGGCGTAATCGCCCAAATCTAAATGTTGAGTAAGTTCAGACAATACTTCGGTATGACGGTCACTTTCTTGGCGAACATCAAGGCGAACCAAATGAATGCCAAAACATTTTACCCTGCGCAATAGATCTAGCAGGCGGCCATCGGCAATCCGAGCCATGCCGCATTCATGTAATGATTGCCAGCATAGTAATAGCGGATCCCATAGTTGGCTTTCATCGCTAAGAACTATATCGTGAGTTCGGCCAGCGCCAATAAGTTTGGCGTTAAGTGTCTCTATTGTATTACTTAACAAGTTACGCAGCGGCTTAAGGATCTCTCGATAAGGTTCGAAGGTATCACCAGCTAGCGCTTGTAAGTCACTTGAGCAACGTTTCATTGATAACTCTTCTATTAGCGCCATTATTTCAGGTAGATACAAATCTGCCGCCTTCCAGCGGCTAAGCATTAATACCTCGCGGGTAATATCAGCGGTAACATTAGGGTTGCCATCGCGGTCTCCACCCATCCATGAGACAAACTTTACTGGTGCTGCACCGATTGGCAGTACGGCATTAGTTGCTTGAGATAAGGTGCTGTCTAAGCGTCGTAAAAAATCTGGTACCGCTTGCCATAACGAATTTTCCACTACGGCAAAGCCCCACTTGGCTTCATCCACTGGCGTCGGTCGTTTTTGCCTAAATTCATTGGAGTGCCATATTTGAGTAATCAATTCACGCAAGCGATTTTCAAGGGTGACTTGTTCTCGCTCAGTCATACCGCTCAACTCTAGCTTACCGAGGCAATCATCTATTTCGGCATATTTATGTATTAAAGTGCGGCGGGTAATCTCAGTGGGGTGGGCGGTTAGTACTAATTCGATATTTAATTCTGTAATTGTCGTTGTCACTATATCGTCGGTAATGTTTTTATCATCTAACAGTGAAAAGAGGTCGTTCAGTGTGTTGGTGGCGGAAAACTCAGCCACAGCATCTCGGCTGATAGTGTGGTGTTGGTCAGCTATATTGGCTAGATTTAAAAATTGATTAAATGAGCGCACTACGGCAACTAGTCTATCGCCAGATAGCTGGTTTAATTCTGTTAGTAGCTCCTGATGGCTATCAACATCACCACTGCGAGCGGCCTTGGACAATAACCGAATTTTTTCAACCTGTGCTAGCAGGTCTTCGCCTTCTGCTTCTACGAGCGTATCGCCGAGCATATCGCCTAATTTACGAACATTTTTGCGCAATGCGCTGTACTGGTCAGACATATATAACCTCCTGTTAAATAGCTAATTGCTAGCAGTAGCTGAATTCAGCAATAATATTTTGATAGTGTGAGTAGCTAACTATTCTAGATTGAATAGGAATAATATCCAATGAATACTGATGGAGTCGGATTATTTTCATATTTAATTCTTGGCTACACCATCGTTAGCATTTTTAATACTAGTGTTCGAGCTTAGTTAACAGTATTGAAATGGTGACAGTCGGTAACCTGCTGTATGGTTAATACAAACGTTTAGCGCTTAGTATGTTGTTTCAAGTTAGGGCTATCTCCTTAACGACATAGCGACCACATTGTTGGTGCTGCGAGATTTTTATCAACTAGGATACGATATGCATAACATAGGTTCACACCTCACCAAACGCTCAAAAATAAGCAGCAATAAGGAAGCATTTGTTGAATTTGAAAAGCAGCGTCGATTTACATTTTTAGCCCTAAATAAGCGCTGTAACAAAACCGCTAATGCACTGCAGGGTTTAGGAGTGAAACCTGGGGATAGAGTCGCGACTCTTTGCAAAAATGGTATTGAATTTGTAGAAAGCTATTTTGCTTTAGCAAAAATTGGGGCCGTAATGGTGCCCGTTAATTGGCGTTTGGTGGCCAATGAGGCCAATTATATTTTGACTGATGCTGGGGTGACTGTGTTGTTGTTTGATACTGTTTTTAATGAGCTGGTAGGGCAGGTAAAAGACTTAAACTCTTCTATCGAACACTATGTCTCTATAGGCGCTAGCAGCCCTAGTTATGCCAGTGATTATGACGAGCTTGCCGAAAGGGCTGGTGATAGCGAACCGGCCATTGGCGGTGGCGATGATGATTTACTGTTTATTATGTATACGTCCGGCACTACCGGCCACCCCAAAGGAGTAATGCATAGTCATAACAATATGCTGTGGGCTGAATTTACCAGTCTCGTTACCTCTGACATGCAAAATGAAGATCGCTTTCTGATGCCAATGCCTATGTTCCATGTTGGTACGTTAATTCCTGTATCTCAATTGGTTCACCGCGGCGCTACCGGCGTAATTATGCGCGATCTTGATTTACCTGAAATGTTTAAGGCCATTGAGCAAGAAAAAATCACCATTACTATGTCAGTGCCAGCCTTGCTACAATTTATGTTGAGAACACCTGAGTTTGAAAAAACTGATATGAGCAGCATTCGCTGGATAGCCACCGGCGCGGCGCCAGTACCAGTCTCATTGCTAAAAGAGTATGAGGCACTCGGTATTATGATTTATCAAGCCTATGGCTTAACCGAATCTTGCGGCCCAGGCACTTTGTTATTACCCGGTGATGGTGAAGATAAAGTTGGCTCTTGCGGTAAACCACAAATGCATACCGAAGCCAGAATAGTGCGCGCTGATGGTAGCGATGTAGCTGGTAATGGTGAAGAGATTGGTGAGTTAATATTATCTGGTAAACATATGATGCTGGGCTACTGGAATAAGCCGGAGGCGACGGCAGAGGCGCTGCGAGATGGTTGGCTGCACACTGGGGATTTATGCTCGATAGATAGTGATGGTTTTATTACTATTCGCGATCGGATGAAAGATATGATTATCTCTGGCGGTGAGAATATTTACCCTGCTGAATTAGAAAATATTTTGGCGGCTTGTATTGAAGTGCAAGAAGCTGCAGTGATTGGATTAACATCTGCTAAGTGGGGTGAAACACCTTTGGCGATAGTTGTTGCTGCACCAGGACAAAGTCCAACTGCTGAGTCATTAATCAATTATTGTAAACAAAACTTAGCTAGTTATAAAATACCACAGCTATTTGAATTTGTAGATACTCTACCAAGAAACCCATCTGGTAAATTATTAAAGCCTCAGCTACGGGAAAAATTCTCTGAGCCAGCGCCGTTTTAATTAAATACTGCTGATCATTGAATAATAGGGTTGATAATTAAACCCTAGTAAGGCAATAACAAAAATAACAGTGACAAACCATTCGTTGCCGCGCAGGCCGATATGGCGAAAGAAGTAATGAGCCAAGAACTCCCAGTCATCGACGTTAATATCTTGACCGCGTTTTATTCGCAGCTCAGCTTCATACTGTGACAAAGGACAGCGCCAACCTACGGTCATCATTAAAATTCCATAAACGGCACAAACAATATGTGCCCAGATTAGTTGAGGTATAGCGGTGGTAAATAAACCGCCGCAGACAACAAACACTATAAATATAAAGTGTATTAGCGCAGCGATAGAAATCAGTAATTGGCTTGGCATTGGCGTGACTATAAATTTAAAAGGTTGTCGCTTTGATAACGTTGCTGATAAATGTATTTTCATCCCAGCTGTCATCAATTGTTCTACCTAATCTTACCACTATCATATTCAGTGAGGGCGAAATCATTAGCTGTTGACCTTCATGGCCTAGTGCTGCATAAAAATCTGTTGGCAATTTGTCGAAATATCTATTTTCTGGATTATTCTTTTCGCCGGAGTTTAACCAAAATTGAGCTTTGTAGCCGCCTTTCTCTGCATGGGGTAGGGGCAGACGTGTGTAATCTGTCCAGCCTTTAGGTAATATCTGCTGCCCGTTCCAGACGCCGTTATTTAAATACAGTAAGCCAAACTTTGCCCAGTCGCGTGCTGTGGCATAACCAAAGCTGGACGCAATTGGGTCCCCCGATTCGTCTGTTTGAATAACCATACTGGTCATGCCCAGTGGGTTAAATAACTCACGATACATAAAGTCATAAAATTCAGCAGCATCGAGCCCTGCCTGCTTACGCAGCATGTGTGCAAGTAAATTTGTGGTACCGCTAGAGTAGCTCCAATGCGTGCCTAGTTTATATTCCAAGGGCATGTCGGCGGCATAAGCTGATGTGTCGGCTGAATTGAACAACATAATAGTTGCGTCTCCACCTAGGCCATACCCTTCGGCAAAAGCTAAGCCAGTATCCATGTTGAGTAAGTTTTCAATGGTTATATTGGCGCGCTGGTCGTTTTGCCAAAGTGGTAATAAATTATTTTGCGTTAAGGTAAGCTGACTTTGTTTGATAAGAATGCCGGTAATTGCATTCATCAAGCCTTTGGTCATTGACCAGCCTAGTAGAGGCGACTGTTGGTTAAAACCTGTGGCATAGCGTTCGGCTAATATTTTACCGTGTTTAATAACGATGATGACGCGTGTATTACGCTGACTGCTACCTGTGGGTTCCTCAAATGTCTTATCTAGAAGAGTCTCTAAGGTTTCGTTTTTGCTAGCGACATTGAAGCTGTGTTGAGCTTTTCTGTCTATCTCAAAAGTGTAGCTCAACGCTTGTTGTTTAAGCTCTGCTACAGTTTTGTTTTTTGCTAAAGTGCAGCCAACTTTAGGGCTATATACTGCCGTTTGTTTAAATAGACCTAATGGCAGTGTTGCGTTAACAGTTTGGGAGGTACTGTCGATATTGACTGATGTTAGTTTAAGTATTAAAAAAGCCGCTTGTGCGTCTTTAATAACTGCGGCATCGTTTTTACGCTTGCTGACAAATTTGTCACCGCAGGCATAAAGCGCGACAAAACCGGGTGCTGCGGGTAACTGTCGACTAACCCAGTAGACACAGAAAAGTAGGGAGCTAACGACTATTGCTAACAACGGTTTTTTTTCATTTTCATACCTATAAAAAAAGCGCCTTGCGGCGCCTTAGTTTACTACTTACTAGAGCTTATGGAAGTAGGTGTGCTACCGCATCACGTTCTTCAGTTAACTCAGTTTGAGTCGCAGTCATTTTTTCGCGGCTGAAATCATTGATTTCTAGACCTTGAACAATGCTCCAGTCGCCATTTTGGCAAGTTACTGGGAACGAGTAGATCAAACCTTCGGTAATACCGTAAGAGCCATCGCTGTATACGCCCATGCTTACCCAATCGCCTTCAGCTGAGCCAAGTGCCCAAGTACGCATATGGTCAATCGCCGCATTGGCAGCAGATGCAGCACTAGATGCGCCGCGAGCAGCGATAATAGCCGCGCCACGTTGCTGTACCGTAGGAATAAAGTCGGCTTCGTACCAGTCTTGAGATACCGACTCTAAAGCAGCTTTGCCGTCTACTTTAGTGTTGTGAAGATCTGGGTATTGAGTAGATGAGTGATTACCCCAAATAGTCATGTGAGTAACATTGCTGTTATGGCTGCCAACTTTTTGCGCTAACTGAGTTAGAGCACGGTTGTGGTCTAGACGAGTCATCGCAGTAAAGTTGCGTGGGTCAATACTTGGTGCATTGCGCTGGCAGATTAACGAGTTAGTGTTTGCTGGGTTGCCAACAACCAAAACTTTAATATCGCGGCTAGCAACAGCGTCAATCGCCTTACCTTGCACTGAGAAGATTGCAGCATTAGCTTCTAATAAATCTTTACGCTCCATACCTGGGCCACGTGGACGCGCGCCAACTAACAATGCGTAGTCGGTATCTTTAAAGGCAACTTCAGGCTGATCTGTGCAGACAATGTTTTGCAACAGTGGGAATGCACAGTCGTCTAATTCCATCGCTGCGCCTTTTAATGCTTCAAGCGCCGGGGTGATTTCTAGCAATTGCAAAATAACGGGTTGGTCTTTACCCAGCATATCGCCAGAAGCAATACGGAATAATAGGGCATAACTGATTTGGCCGGCAGCACCGGTGACGGTAACGCGAACTGGATCTTTCATCTGTAGCTTTCCTGTCAATTAATAAGCCGCTTTTATAAGCGGTTGTAGCTATTCAGCATTGGTAAAGTAGTTAAGGGTTTACCAGAACTATCCATCTGTTCAATGCGATGCGGCGCACATTTTATTCGCGATTGCATCTAATTGCCAATTACGGGCAAGAATATTGGATATTTCTTTGATCTTAAGGGTATTCGTCGATTTATATCTGCTGCTATTTTTTATCAGCATGGGAAACATTAGCTAAACCCGTTAGAATACGGCCAATTTAAAAGCCACTTAAACTGTAGTTGGCATAGTCAGCGTGTAAACTCATGATCCAAGATATAAATAAAGCCAAATTAGAACTGAATAAGCTGCAAAAGCGGCTGCGTAGAAACGTGGGTAATGCTATTGCCGACTACAATATGATTGAAGCGGGCGATAAGGTAATGGCTTGTGTGAGTGGTGGTAAGGACTCTTTTGCCATGTTGGAGATATTGCTGAACTTGCAGAAAACCGCTCCGATAGATTTTGAAGTTATTGCAGTCAATATGGATCAAAAGCAACCAGGCTTTCCTGAAGATATATTGCCAGCTTATTTTACTGAAAAAGGTGTGCCATTTCATATTGTTGAAAAGGATACTTATTCTATAGTGAAAGAAAAAGTGCCGGAAGGGCGCACTACCTGTGGTTTGTGTTCGCGTTTGCGCCGTGGAACGCTATATGCCTTTGCTGAAAAAATTGGTGCTACCAAAATTGCCCTAGGCCATCACCGTGATGACATTGTAGAAACGATGTTCCTTAATATGTTTTATGGCGCAAAGCTAAAAGCAATGCCGCCTAAGTTGAGAAGTGATGACAAGCGTAATGTGGTTATTCGCCCCTTAGCCTATTGCAAAGAAGAAGACTTAATAAAGTACGCAGATATTAAGCAGTTTCCGATAATTCCCTGTAATTTGTGTGGCTCCCAAGAGAACTTGCAGCGTCAGAATATAAAGGCGATGCTGAATCAGTGGGAGAAAGACCAGCCCGGTAGAGTTCAAAATGTATTCAATGCGATAAAAAATATCGCTCCATCCCAGTTAGCTGATGTAAACCTGTTTAATTTCACTGATTTGCCATTGGATAGAAGCGGTGAGCGCGATGCCTATGAGTTTGAAGAGGCGACTGTAACTACTCCAATAAATTCTGCCATGTTTATCAATGCATTAAATGTATAAAAGGTAGCCCTTTGACTGAAACTTTAATCAGCGTTGAAAATCTATGTGCCGAGCGCGATGGCCGAGTGCTGTTTTCAGATTTAGATTTTAGTGTTGAGGCGGGTCAGGTTATTCAAGTAACTGGTGCCAACGGTGCTGGTAAAACAACCTTGTTAAGAATGCTCTGTGGCTTACTTCCAGCAACTGTGGGTGAAATATATTGGTGTGGTAAACCTTTTGCTGCTCAGCACTATGAGTTTTCCCGCGAGGTATTGTTTTTAGGCCATGTGCCTGGATTTAAAGCTGGTCTTAGCCCGCGCGAAAACCTGCAGTGGTATTTTGCACTCAGGCAAAATATTGCTACTAGTGATATTGATAATGCACTAGCTCAGGTTGGTTTGCGCGGTTATGAAGATACGGTATGTTTTCAATTGTCAGCAGGCCAGCAGCGCCGCGTGGCACTGGCGCGCCTATTAATAAGTAGTGCGCGCTTGTGGGTATTAGATGAGCCGTTTACCGCTATCGATAAACAGGGCGTTGCTGAGTTAGAAGCGATTATTAGCGACCACGCGAATGGTGGCGGCAGTGTGATCTTAACTAGTCATCAAGACTTAAGCGCCAATGCTAAGGTTTCGCAGATAAACTTAACTACCTTAGAGAATACTAGCGCCAGTGGAGATAGCGATGAATAACGCTGTGCCATCTATGCATGCTGCCTTCGTCGCCATTATCAGGCGAGATCTGTTACTGGCTTTGCGCCGTAAAGGAGATATTGCTAATCCGCTTATTTTTGCGCTGATTGTTATCTCCCTATTTCCACTGGGATTAGGTCCAGAAGCCGGCGCACTGAAAATATTAGCGCCTGGTTTAGTTTGGGTAGTTGCATTGCTGGCTTGCTTATTGTCGCTAGACAGCATGTTTAAGTCTGATTTTGAAGATGGCTCTTTAGAGCAATTAGTGTTGAGTCCGCAGCCAATTTATTTAATGGCAATGGCAAAGGTAGTCGCCCATTGGCTAGTGGCAGGGTTACCGGTGGCGTTACTGAGTCCATTGCTCGGCATAATGTTAGCGCTTCCCAGCGAAGGTTATTTGGCACTTATGCTGAGTTTATTGGTCGGAACGATGGGTTTAAGTTTAATTGGTGGAATTGGTGCTGCCTTAACGGTAGGTTTGCGCGGCGGCGGCGGCGGCTTGTTAGTTGCGCTGCTGGTATTACCGCTGTATGTGCCCATTTTAATTTTTGGCGTTAGTACTGTCTACGCAGCAGTGCAGGGCATCGCTTTTGGGGGTTATATCGCTATGCTGGGCGGCTTTACTATGTTGGCATTAATTTTGTCACCATTTGCAATAGCTGGTGGGTTGAAAATTCATTTGGAATCGTAGCTTTGTCCTTGTTTTTATTAGGGTTTTCGGATTAAAGGTTTATTGATTAAGGCGAATAAGCTGAGCGTATTACGGTCAGCAATGGTAAACTTATCGGTATCATTTTGGGCCTTATAACGGGCCGAAATTACTGGAATTAGCTTAGAGAGCAGTTGTGGGTCTAAAGACATTTTTTCATAAATGGGGTTCACCCAAATGGTTTTACCAAATGGCAAACGCTTGGCTGCCATGGCTTGGCGCTATTGCTGCTATTTGCTTACTTGGTGGGACTTTTTTCGGCCTAGCTATAGCGCCAGAAGATTACAAACAAGGTAATAGTTACCGCATTATTTATTTCCATGTACCCGCGGCTATTGTCTCGCTGGGCGGTTATTACGTTCTGGCTATTGCTGGCGGTATCAGCATTATTTGGAAAATGAAGTTAGCAGATGTGGTAGTGAAATGCGCAGCACCTATTGGTGCTGCCATGACAGCTTTAGCGTTAATCTCCGGCGCTATTTGGGGTAAACCCACTTGGGGTACTTGGTGGATATGGGATGCCAGAAATACATCTATGTTGGTATTGTTGTTTCTGTATCTTGGAGTAGGGGCTTTATATCAAGCCTTTGATCGCGAAGAACAAGCCGCTAAAGCATGTGCAATTTTGGCGTTGGTAGGTACGGTGAATATTCCTATCATTTATAAATCTGTCGATTGGTGGTTTACCTTACACCAGCCCGCCACCATTAAAATTATCGGCGAGTCTACTATAGCACCGGTAATGAAATTGCCATTGTTTGCTATGATCTTGGGTTTCTATTTGTTATTTGCTGTGGTGCTGTTGTTGCGCACTCAAGCTGAAATTTTACATCGCGAGCGCAAAACTCGCTGGGTTAGAGACTTGGTTGCAGCTGCTGCGGGAGGAAAATAATGTATTTTGAAAGTTTTGCTGATTTTATAGCAATGGATGGTCATGGTATTTATGTTTGGACGGTTGTTGCTATTAGTACAGTATTTATTCTGACTTTAGTGCTAAGCCCAATCAGAGCGAAAAAACAATTTTTTAAGCAGGAGTGTCAGCGCCAATTGCGAATTCAAGCTGCTAATAGCGAGGTTAATTCTTAATGCATCCAGTTAGGCGTCAGCGCCTTTTGATTGTGTTGTTTATTGTGGTCGGCGCAAGTGCTGCTGCGGGCTTGATTTTTTATGCCTTGAGCGAGAATCTCAATCTGTTTTATTCACCAACACAAATTGCCAATGATGAGGCGCCAACCCATCAACGCATGCGTGCGGGCGGTATGGTGCGTGAGGGCAGTGTGGTGCGTGCAGGCGATAGCTTACAAATAAGTTTTGTTGTAACTGACTATTCCCATGATGTAAGGGTGACTTATGAAGGTATTTTACCCGATATGTTTGAAGAAGGTGAAGGTGTTGTTGTTACTGGCAAATTAGATGACGCAGGTGTTATGCAGGCTGAGGAAGTCTTGGCAAAGCATGACGAAAATTACATGCCGCCGGAAGTGCAGGATGCTTTAGATAGTGCCAAGGAAGCAAATAGTCCAGCGCCAGCTTACAAAGGTAATTACTAATGATTGTAGAAATAGGGCATTTATGTCTAATCATTGCGTTAGGCTTGGCATTTATGTTGTCAGTTACGCCATTACTCGGCGTAGCTAAATCTAATGTTACGCTGATGCGCACTGGTGAGTCTCTGGCTGTTGGGCAGTTTGTATTTCTTGCCATAGCTACGCTAGCAATGGTGTACGCTTTTGTTAATGATGACTTTAGTGTTGCATATATATCTCAGAATTCTAATTCTGCTTTGCCTGTCCAATTTAAAGTTAGCGCTTTGTGGGGCGGCCATGAAGGTTCGCTGCTGCTGTGGGTATTAGTATTGGCAGGTTGGACCTTAGCCGTTGCATTACGCTCTGAAGAGTTACCCTTAGATATGCGCGCCAGAGTATTGGCGGTGATGGGGATGATTGCTGTTGGCTTCTTACTTTTTGTAATATTTACTTCAAATCCATTTGAACGCGTGTTGCCATTTACGCCTGTCGAGGGCAATGATTTAAATCCACTGTTACAAGATTTTGGCCTTATTGTCCATCCACCTATGCTGTATATGGGTTATGTGGGTTTTTCTGTTGCCTTTGCATTTGCTATTGCTGCTTTACTAAGTGGCCGTCTAGATAGCGCTTGGGCACGTTGGTCGCGGCCGTGGACTAATGCTGCGTGGATGTTTTTAACTGCCGGCATTGCCTTGGGTAGCTGGTGGGCCTACTACGAGCTTGGATGGGGCGGCTGGTGGTTTTGGGATCCAGTGGAAAATGCCTCGTTTATGCCCTGGCTAGTAGGCACCGCACTAATACATTCTTTAGCAGTAACCGAAAAACGCGGCGTATATAAAAGCTGGACTCTGTTGCTGGCGATTTTCGCTTTTTCTCTCAGTTTGTTGGGTACGTTTTTAGTACGGTCGGGCGTGTTGACTTCAGTTCATGCGTTCGCCACTGACCCAACTCGCGGCTTGTTTATACTGATATTTTTACTAGTTGTTGTTGGCGGCTCGCTATTTCTTTACGCCTTGCGCGCGCCAGCAGTTGTGAGTACTGCTAAATTTAGCTTTTTATCGCGAGAAGTGTTTTTGTTAATAAACAATATTATCTTCTTAGTCGCAACTTTAATGGTGTTATTCGGTACTTTGTTCCCATTGTTAATGGACGCTTTAGATTTAGGTATGTACTCAGTAGGGCCACCGTATTTCAACTCTTTGTTTGTGCCTCTGATGTCGGTGTTAGCGATGTTTATGGGTATTGGGCCATGGTTAAACTGGAAGCGAAATAATAGTAATAAAATCCTCCATAGTTTGATGGCGCCACTTATAGCTTGTGTTGTATTTGGTTTGTTAGCGCCGTTATTTATGGAAGGCGACTACTCAATCGGTGCAGCGATAGGCTTGGTAATTGCGTTCTGGGTAATCGGTGCTTTGTTTGTTGATCTTAAAGATAAAACTAAGCATTCGAGTTCAATATTTAGCGGTGCTAAAAAATTAACTCGCAGCTATTGGGCTATGCAGACTGCCCATTTAGGTTTTGCCATTACTATTATTGGTGTCAGTTTAACTACCGCCTATAGCAGCGAGCGTGATGTGCGGATGGCTGTTGGTGAAAGTTTTTCTCAAGCCGGTTATGAATTTACTTTTTTAGGCAGTAAAGTTGTTGAAGGGCCTAACTATATTGCTGATATGGGCGAAGTAGTCGTCAGTAGAGGTGGGGAAGAAATACTTAGGTTGTGGCCCGAAAAACGTCGCTATCTTGCTAGTAATCAGACTATGACTGAAGCCTCGATTGATCCGAGTATTACTCGCGATATTTATATTGCTATGGGTGATGCTTTAGATAATGGCGCTTGGTCGGTGCGCGTACATATTAAACCGTTCGTGCGTTGGATTTGGTTTGGCAGTATTTTCATGTGTGTTGGCGCTATTTTGTCGATCACTGATAAACGTTATCGAAAAAAAGTAGTAGTGAAAAAATCTGATCCTAGTGCCAGTGCGCATCAAGTAGCGGTGTAATATGGCGAGGCTTAGATTATTTATCCCGTTAGTTATTTTCGCCTTACTGGCAGCACTGCTATACAGCGGTTTGGATGGTGATCCGACTGTATTGCCGACGGCATTAGCTGGTAAGCCAGTACCTGCGTTTGAATTAACTGCATTGCAAGATGACCGAATACTGACAGAAAAAGATTTAGTTGGTGAGGTGTCGTTGTTAAACGTGTGGGCAACATGGTGTATATCTTGCCGGGCGGAGCATCCTACCTTTATGCGAATTGCTGAAGAAATTCCGATCTATGGGCTCAATTATAAAGACGACAATGCTAAAGCTAGAAAATGGCTGCAAGATTTAGGTGATCCATATCGGCTAAACATCGTCGATAGCAAAGGCAGCCTAGGTTTAGATTTAGGGGTGTATGGGGCGCCGGAAACTTATGTGTTAGATCGCCATGGCATCATTCGTCATAAAAGAGTAGGCGTAGTGGATAATAGAATTTGGCAACAAGAAATATTACCTATTGTGAATAAACTGAGAGCTGAAGGATGATGCGTAATATTATTATTGCACTAGCCTTTGCTATGGCGACACAGTTCAGTGTTCCAGCCTTGGCTGTGGTTGAAACCTATGAGTTCAGTTCCGAAGATTTGCGTGGTCGCTACAATGATTTGATTTTCGAACTGCGCTGCCCTAAATGCCAAAATCAAAATCTGTCTGATTCTGATGCTGCTATTGCTGCCGACCTTCGTGCGCTAGTTTATAGCTTATTAAATGAAAATAAGACTGATGCAGAAGTCAAAGCATACTTGGTAGAGCGCTACGGTGATTTTGTTTTGTACAACCCGCCAGTGAATAAACATACAGTGATACTTTGGTTATTGCCTGCTGGTGGTTTACTGGCTGGAGTTATGGTTATTTTTATGTTGGTTAGAAGAAAAGAAAGTGCCGAGAAGCCTGTCAGTTTAGATAGCTCACAACAACAACGCTTAGACGATATTTTGAGTGACAAGGAGCAAGATAACTGATGTTTTTATTATTATTTGGCTTGTGCTTAGTGCTTGCATTGGCATTCGTGTTATATCCATTCATTCGTGCCAGCAACGAAATTACTTCGCAAGAGCGCAACGCACTCAATGTTATTTTGCATAAAGAATATCTTGTTGTTATTGAACAGCAATTAGCTAATGGCGATATTGAACAAACCGTATTTGGTCAGCTTAAAGCGGAAGCTGAAGACAAGTTATTGAGTGATTATAACGACGAAAAAACGGTCTATGGCGGCCAAGTGATGCCGCGTTGGATTGGTTTGGCTTTAGGATTTATTGTTATCGCTGGGTCTGTTGTTTTATATCAGCAACTTGGAGCTATTACCGATTGGCGCTTATCTAATCAATATCATCTACTTGCTAAACAAGGTGACGCCTTAGACCAGCAGGAATATAAAGCTTACATTGATAAAGTAGCAGCCCATGCTGAAGGCAGTGCTTATGCCCAAGATTGGTGGTTTGTGGCTGCTCAGGGTTATCTCGCAAATGATGACTATTCCAAGTCTATAAATTCATTTCAGCGCTTACAAGAATTGCGCCCTGATGACGGCAGTGTCATGGCTAATTTGGGCCAGGCGATATATTTGGCTAACAACCGTAATATGAGCGAACAGGCTAGTGATTGGTTGAATAAGGCCTTAGCTATTGACCCTACGAATACCACGGCACTTGGAGTGTTTGGTATTAGCGCGTTTGAGAAGGCAGACTATGCACAAGCGATATTATATTGGAATAAAGCACTAGCTGTATTGCCACTGTTCAGTCGTCAAGCTCAGATACTGACCCAAGGCGTTACCAATGCTAAGCAGGCTTTGACTCAGCAGAGTAGCGGCTCAACTGAGGTCGAGAGCGATGTTGATAGTACAAATAGAGAAATACAAATAAGCCTAAGTTTGGGCGAGAGTGTGAGTTATTCGTCTGAGCAAAGCATATTTGTATTTGCGACGGCGGTTAATGGGCCACGTTTTCCACTAGCGGCGGTTAAGTTAACCGCAAGTCAATTACCCATAAATATTACGCTAGATGAAAGCAATGCTATGCAGCCGGGTGTTTCTATTGCCCAATATGACAACATAATTGTTAGTGCGCGCTTGTCGATTAACTCTGATCCGATTGTTACCGCGGGCGATTGGCAGAGTGAGTCGTTGGTTTTGGACTTGTCTAAAGCGCTTGAACCTGTTGAGTTGGTTATAAACCAACCAATACCTTAGGTAAATTGGTTGATAAAACCGTAGTGATAGTTCGCTAAAGTGGCTACACTTAGTGTCTTCATACAGGGACAACTTATCGATAGGCAGCTATGCCATCTAAGAATAATTTAAGTTGTTGTTTTATATAAGTAAAAAACTAGAATTGATTGATTTTTTATGCGACTAAAGAGCATTAAGTTAGCGGGTTTTAAATCCTTCGTTGACCCTACCAGTGTAAGTTTCCCAACTAATATGTCGGCCGTTGTAGGCCCTAACGGCTGCGGCAAGTCTAATATTATTGACGCCGTGCGCTGGGTGATGGGTGAGAGCTCGGCCAAAAATCTGCGCGGCGAGTCGATGACCGATGTTATCTTCAATGGCTCTAACAGCCGTAAGCCAGTTGGTCATGCATCTATTGAGCTTATATTTGATAACACTGACGGCACTTTAGGTGGCGAGTATGCAAGCTTTAGTGAAATTGCCATACGCCGTAAGGTGACGCGAGAATCTGACAATACTTATTATTTAAATGGCACTAAATGCCGCCGTAAAGATATCACTGATATTTTCTTAGGCACCGGTTTAGGGCCGCGCAGTTATGCGATTATCGAGCAGGGCACGATTAGTAAGTTAGTTGAAGCCAAACCCGAAGAGTTGCGTGTATTTGTTGAAGAGGCCGCGGGAATTTCTCGCTATAAAGAGCGTCGCCGCGATACTGAAAACAGAATCCGTCGTACTCGTGAAAACCTCGAACGCTTAACCGATATCCGTGATGAATTAGAACGTCAATTGGCGCACTTACAGCGCCAAGCGAAAACGGCTGAGCGTTATAAAGAGTTAAAAGAAGAAGAGCGGCAACAGATAGCTCAGTTGCAAGCAGTGCAGTGGCGTGAGTTAAATTATCAAGGCAAGAATTACGACGCGGTGATACGAGAACTTGAAGTAGCTTTTGAAGAGCAAGTGACTAAACGCGTTGCTGCCGAAACCGGTATAGAGAAACTGCGAGTTGCGCATACTGAAAAAACTGATCAGTTTAATGATGTGCAGGGCCAATTTTATAGCCTTGGTGCTGATATCGCTAGAGACGAGCAGAAGATCCAAAATGTCGATGAGCGCGAGAAACAGCTGCGTAATGACTTATTGCAAGTAGAAGAAAGCCTGCGTCAAGCCAAAGATCATATGGACCAAGATGAAGTGCGTTTGGTGCAATGGACTGAAGAACTCCAAGAAATTGAGCCAGAGTTAGAGTTAACTCGCGAAGCCGAAGAAGAAAGTGCAGAGGCACTGCTAATAGCTGAAGAAACAATGCAGAGCTGGCAGCAAAATTGGGATGAGTTTAACCAAAATGCAGCCGCGCCGCGTCAACAAGCAGAAGTACAGCAGTCGCGCATTCAGCATTTGGAGCAAGTATTAAAGCGTTTAGTTGAGAGAATTGAGCGACTAGATAAAGAGCGTCAAGAAATTCAGCCAGAAGATGACGATGATAATGTCATTATTCTACAAGAGCAGTTGGCGGAAATTGAATTAGAAGCAGAGCTAATAACCGAAGGCTCATTGGCGGCACAAAGCTCTATAAAAGAAGAACGTAGTAAATTAGATGAAAGCGCTAATACGCTGGACGAATTGCGCAGCAAGCATCAAGCCATCGGTGGGCGCAGGTCTTCATTAGAAGCATTGCAGCAAGCAGCGCTAGAGCAGGATGATGCGTCAGGCGCATGGTTAAGTGCTAAACAGCTTGGCGATAAGCCTCGATTGGCCGATAGTCTGTCAGTAGACAGTGGCTGGGAAATTGCTGTTGAAACCGTATTAGGTGGTTACCTGCAAGCAGTTAAGGTTGATGCTATATCAATGTTGGCACAATCTTTAGTCGATTTTAAAGAAGGTTCTATCAGTCTTTATGAGGGTGGCAGTGCTTCAGTATCAACCGCCATAGCTGGTGGCACTTTGCTGGCATCGAAGATAACTGGTGACGATACCAATGGTTTAGTTGCAAGTGTATATGCAGTGGATGATTTAGACGCAGCTATTGCTTTGCGTGTGCAACTGCAAGCACATGAATCAGTTATTACCCGTGACGGTATTTGGCTGGGGCCGAATTGGCTTCGTCTGGCGCGTGATAAAGATTCACAGTTAGGGGTGTTAAAGCGTCAGCAAGAGTTAGAGCAAATAGGTGTCGACAACAATTCCTTAGAAGAGCAAATCTCTCAGTTGGAGCTACACCGCCAAAGCTATCGTGAAGTTTTAGCTAAGGCCGAGTTAAGCAGAGATGATCTGCAGCGACATCAGTCTGAAGTAGGTTCAAAGCAAACCAGTGCGGCGGCAACCTTAAGCGCGTTGCAAGCTAAGCTTGAGCAAACACAAGTTCGTCGTCAAGCTTTAGGCAGTGAGTTAGAAGAAAGTCGCAGTCAGATGGTGCAGGAACAGGATAATGTAAAAGATGCGAGAAATCTTTTGCAGCAAGCGCTGGATAGTATGGAGTCTGATTCAGCTAAACGTGAAGATTTGCTGATGGTGAGAGATAAAAGCAGAGTTACCTTAGATAGTTCACGTCAAAAAGCGCGTCACGACAAAGACAATGCTCATCAAATCGCTATGCGCTATCAGTCGTTGCAAACTCAAATTGGCTCGTCCAATGATGCGAAAACCAGATTGCAAGACCAGTCAGCGCAGCTACTTGAGCGAAGAGAATTTTTAGCTGAAAGCCAGGCAGAAAATATAGCGCCGCTAGAGGAAACAAAAGCGAGTTTGGAGCAGCGGTTACAACAGCGTATTGGTGTAGAAGAGCGAATGACCCAAGCCCGTCATCAGCTTGAAGAAATGGACTTTGAAGTACGTGGCTTTGAAACAGTGCGCAATCAAGCGGAGCAGCAAGGCGGAGAGATTCGCACTAAGCTTGAAGCGAGTAGGATTGAGCTACAAACAGTAACGGTTAAGCGCAAGGCTTTAGTCGACGAGTTAGAAGAATCTAACTTTGATTTAGAAGCAATGCTGGCTGATTTGCCTGAGGATGTCCGTGAGGAACAATTTAAAGAGGACTTGGAACGGTTAGCAAATAGGATTGCTCGCTTGGGTGCGATTAACCTCGCTGCAATTGATGAGTATCAGTCGCAAGCTGAGCGTAAACACTATTTAGATGCACAAAACCAAGATCTAGAAAGCGCTATGGATTCCCTAGAAAATGCGATTCGAAAAATAGATCGTGAAACTAGGTCACGCTTTAAAGAAACTTTCGACGAGATTAATAGCGGTTTACAAGAGTTGTTTCCACAGGTGTTTGGTGGCGGCGAAGCATATTTGGAGTTAACCGGTGAAGACTTGCTAGACACGGGTATTACGATTATGGCACGCCCGCCAGGCAAGAAAAATAGTACCATTCATTTGTTGTCAGGCGGCGAAAAAGCACTGACTGCCATTGCTTTGGTATTTGCAATATTTAAGCTCAATCCCGCGCCATTTTGTATGCTGGATGAGGTTGATGCTCCGCTTGATGACGCTAATGTTGCGCGTTATGCCCGTATGGTTAAAGCGATGAGTGAAACAGTACAGTTTATTTATATTTCACATAATAAAATCAGTATGGAATATGCTGATCAGCTTATGGGTGTCACCATGCATGAGCCAGGTTGTTCGCGCTTAGTGACGGTAGATATAGAAGAGGCGGCTGAACTAGCTGCTATGTAATCGGTCTTAGTACTTTTTAGCCAATAATCAAATGAATTAGGGTTGTGGTGATGGATTTGGGTCTACGTGAATGGATGGTTTTAATTGGCGGGCTGCTAATATTGGCAGTCATAGTCGATGGTCTTCGTCGCATGCAAAAAGCCAGAAAAAATACTGTGAAATTGTCAAAGCGTGCCAGCAAATGGAATTTTGACGATAATACTGATGAGATGAAAATCTCAGAATTACCTGGTGGTGCAGCCCGTGTTCTTGAGCGTGAACAGATTGCGCGCGAAGCTCAGATGCAGCAAGACCATAATGATGAATCCTCCGCCCCTATATTGATGACCCCAGTGCGCTCGTTTGAAACCATTGAGGGTGGGCCTGAACAAGAACCCGCTCAGGAAGAAATGGTATTAGATACAGTTGCTGACCCAGAACCTGCATTACGGGTTGAACCCGTAATAGAAGAAGAGTTTGAAGCGCCGTCATTTAAGGCGGAACGGGACCCAGAGATTGAGCTAGTTAAGACCGTCGATCCGCGGCTTGAAGAAGTATTCGTTATTAATGTTATTAGTAAAAGCAAAGATGGTTTTAGTGGCGCTAAGTTACTTGAAATACTATTAGCTTGCGATGTTCGCTATGGTGATATGGATATTTTTCATCGCAGCGAGTCAAAAAAAGACGGCGGTCAACATCAGTTTAGTGTGGCTAATTTAGTCGAGCCAGGTACATTTAACTTAGATGGTATGCGCCATATGAAAACTCCCGGAGTAGCTTTTTTTATGCGTTTACCCGGGCCCAGTAACGCCATGAACGCGTTTGATGCAATGGTTGAAACTGCCGAATGTATAGTTCGCAATTTAGGCGGTGAAATGCGTGATCAGAATAAGTCAGTGATGACTAAGCAAACGGTAGCTCATGATAAAGAGCGAGTTCGCGAGTTTGAACGGCGCTTATTAGCGCAACGTTAATTAGGCGGCTTTGTGACTGATACAGAATTACGCGCAGAGATAGAACAGCTGCGTAGCGCGCTTAATGATTATAACTATCAATATTATATTCTTGACAATCCCACTGTGCCCGATAGCGAATATGATCGCTTATTTCAGCGGCTGTCAGTACTTGAAAATAAATATCCCGAGTTAGTTACTGCCGATTCACCGAGCCAGAGAGTTGGTGCAAAGCCAGTAGACGGATTTCAGCAAGTGCAACATGAAATGGCTATGTTATCGCTGGGCAACGCCTTCAATGACGACGACTTAGTTGCCTTTGATAAGCGTCTGCGCACGCGTCTCAATGATGACTCGCTAATAAAATATGCTTGTGAGCCCAAGCTTGATGGTGCAGCGGTGAGTTTACTATATCAAGATGGCGTTTTAGTGCGCGGGGCAACGCGGGGCGATGGGTCTACTGGTGAGGATATTACCAGTAATGTGCGCACGATCGGTTCCATTCCGTTAAAACTTATGGGGGCAGGCTATCCAGCGACACTTGAAGTGCGTGGCGAAATATATATGCCGTTAAAAGGTTTTGATGCTTTAAATGAAGTTGCTTTAGCCGCCGGTGAAAAGCTCTTTGTTAACCCGCGTAATGCAGCAGCAGGTAGTTTACGACAGTTAGACCCGCAGCTAACTGCCAAGCGTCCTTTAGAGTTTTGTTGCTATAGCGTTGGTTTGGTTAAAGGCGGTGAATTGCCCAATAGTCATAGTGAAATACTGTCTCTATTAGCTCAGTGGGGGCTAAAGATAAATTCAGAGTCGCAGCAAGTGATTGGGGTTGGTGCCTGTGTCGATTATTACCGGCAGCTGTCCGAAAAGCGTAATGACTTGGGTTACGACATAGATGGTATTGTCTATAAAGTCGATGACATAGATCTGCAGCAGGACTTGGGTTTTGTATCACGGGCGCCGCGTTGGGCTATAGCGCGTAAATTCCCAGCCCAAGAAGAGATGACAGTCCTTGAAGCTATAGAGTTTCAGGTAGGACGAACCGGCGCAATTACGCCAGTAGCCAGATTAAAACCAGTATTTGTTGGTGGAGTGACTGTTAGCAATGCCACTTTACACAATTTTGATGAAATACAACGCTTAGATGTTAGGGCTGGTGATACGGTCATTATTCGCCGCGCCGGTGATGTGATTCCGCAGGTTGCCCAAGTGATACTCGATAAACGTCCTGACAACACTACGCTTGTACTAATGCCAACTAGTTGTCCTGTTTGTGGTTCACCAGCATCTCGCATCGAAGGCGAGGCTGTGACGCGTTGCGAAGGTGGTTTATTTTGCCATGCGCAACAAAGCGAGGCGATAAAACATTATGCGTCGCGTAAAGCCATGGATATTGATGGCTTAGGCGATAAGTTGGTCGAACAATTAGTAGCAGCAAAACTGATCTCCAATGTTGCAGACTTATATAGCCTAAAAAAACAGCAGTTAGTTAAACTTGAGCGATTGGGTGAAAAATCTGTAGATAACTTGCTGACTGCTATTGAGAAAAGTAAACAGACATCTCTACCGCGATTTTTATATGCCTTGGGTGCACGCGAAGTGGGTGAGGCGACTGCTAGAAACTTGGCTAATCATTTTTGTGAGCTGCCTATTATTATGCAGGCCGATTTTGATAGTCTAATAGAAGTTGATGATGTGGGGCCAATAGTAGCCCAACATATCGTTAACTTTTTTAGCACTGCGCATAATTTTGAAGTTATTGAGAAATTATTAGCCGCTGATATTAAGTGGCCAGCAATTACAAAGCCTGATTTAAGTGAGCTGCCTTTGCTTGGGCAAACGTTTGTTGTCACTGGTAAGTTAGAGCGTATTTCTCGTAACGACGCAAAATTGCAGTTACAAGCTTTAGGCGGCAAAGTGGCTGGCAGTGTTTCGGCAAAAACGACTACTTTGGTAGCGGGGCCGGGAGCGGGATCTAAATTAGTTAAGGCGCAAGAACTTGGTATTAATACCATAGACGAAGAGTCGTTATTATCACTACTTGACTCGCATAAATAGTGCGTTAGTAAGTTATCCTGTTTCTACCTTCCTGTTTAGAAATATACATTTTTCTGTCTGATAATTTCAATAAGTCACTGACAGAGTGCATGCCGGTCGATATGTCAGCAACGCCGGCAGATATGGTTTGTTTATCCACGCTGACTAAGGTTTTGTCATTGCTTTCATGCTCTATTTCTATGCGTTGTATTTCACATCGATGACGAATTATTCCTGCAATTTTCGGCGCAGCTTCTAACTGAGTATTTGGCAGAATTACCACAAATTCTTCACCATCAAATCTTCCAAATATGCCGTCATTACTAATAACTTGCTTGATCATTTTGGCATTTTCTTGCAGTACATAATCACCAGCTGCACGCCCATATTGGACGTTAACTCGTTTGAAAAAATCTAGGTCGTAATAAATTACGGATAAGGGTTGACCTGATTCTTTACTGATACTAAGTTCAAGATCTAATGTATTGAGTACATATTGCTTATTAAAAATTTGGGTGTGAGCGTTAATGGTTGCCATTTGATAAATTTTGTCATGGATTATATTGTCAATATTGTTATTGGCGAGACGCTTCAATATCAGTAAACCCATTTGAATAACGTCTTGATCGTTAAGAATATGCTTTTTGATTTTTCGATCATTGATGTATGTGCCGTTGACGCTGCCGGTATCTTCAATAGTGAATCTATCGCTATCTGCAGTAATTATGGAGTGGTATCTGGAAATACTACTTTCAGCTATCGACATGCAAGCGCTTAGTGAGTGTCTAGTATCTGTCACTTTTTGATTAAGAATATACCGCTTGCCGACATCCGGACCATGGTAATGAATAAGACTAGGGTACACTTTTGCAGTGTCGGGGTTGCCTTTTTTTAAGCTAATAGCAGGGTTGGCAATGGTTATGGTCCTAATTGTTTTATCACTTGTCATTGATAGAAACCCTGAATTGCTGTTATTTTTAGGTTAAACCAAAGTATTAAATTAGCAGGTAATTGGTCTTTAATACATCAAGTGCAGTTTTGCTTACTAAGGACTGTTCTTTAAATTAACATCTATTGCAAAACGGCTTTTGCTACTATGTTTTTGATGGATTATCGCTATTGCTGTGATTAACTAAATGCGCTTATTGTTAACAATAGTAATTGGCATTAGTTGTGGCCACAAACTACTAAGATCATGATCAATGCCTCGCCAATGCCACTGAATCAGCTCAGCCAGGCTGAATTGTGTCCGGGCACTAGAGTGCTTGATAGCATTAGTCAAAGTCTGCGTTAGAATTTAACACAGCAATAGTTTTGCAATCAGTAGCAAGGCATAATTGCGCCTAGTAAATTTATGATGGTCAATTGATGTGAAAAAAATGCTGGTGGTATATCACAGTCAATCGGGAACGGTTGAGTCTTTAGTAAAATCAATTGCTATTGCGTTAGCAGATGATAATGAAATAGACGTCATTATTAAGCGCGCTGTCGATTGCGTCGCGCATGATGTCAGCAATGTTAATCTACTATTACTTTCGGCTAGCGAAAATTGTGGTTTGATGAGTGGCGGTATTAAAGAATTTTTGGATCGAGTCTATTATCCACTTATGGGTAAGGTAGAAGGCATGTCCTATGGCTTGCTAATTAGTGCGGGTAACGACGGTTCCGGAGCGGCTAGAGAAATAGGCAAATACCTTGATAGTTTGGGAATGAGCAAATCAGTCCCGCCATTAATATTAAAAGGCGAATTTTCATTGGACACTGCTAAGCGGGCTGATGAGTTTGGATTAACGTTGGCAGCGGGTTTATCGGTAGGGATGTTTTGATAATGAGTAATAATTTGCAACCACCTGTTGGTTTTGAACTATTTAGTTTTTCAGGCCCATTTAATCAGGTACTTGGTGATGTTTATCATAAAGAGATTAATGGCCAAACTGCTTGTGGCTTTTATGTTACAGAGCAACAAACCAATTCACTTGGTATTTGTCACGGCGGCGCATTAATGACTTTTGCCGATATTGCATTAGCTTGTGCAATTGCCAGTAAAATGGATAAGTATGCAGGGCTGCCAACAATGAATTTGAATGTGGACTTTTTAGCCGCAGCTGAGCAAGGTATGTGGTTACAGTCGTCTGTTGATCAGTTAGAGATGGCTTACACTTCTGGGTTTATTACCGCGTCTATTAAGTGTGAAGATCAAATAGTTTTACACGCTAACGGCCGCTATAAAATCCCTAAAGCGGCGCGTGTATAGCTTCGATTACTTGCAAAAATATAAAATCAGGTGCAGAGTAAATATGTTTTTTTTAATAATAACAAATATATATCAGTTTAGACGGCGTTTTATTGATATTTGTTCGGGTTCTGATAATAGCAACCTTTCGTTATTTAAGAGAAGGGAGGCTTATTTAATTAGCACCTTTTTTCTTAAAAATACGAGGGAGTGTGAATTATGATTAGATATATCTTACTAGTATTACTCTTAGGTAGTTTCTCTTTTTTATCAGCTTGTGATGGCAGTAGCTCTAATTCTTCTGCAGCTACTAGCAATAGTGGCGGTGGTAGTGCAGATGACGCCGCTACTACTGATTTTGCTGTTTCTGTTGCACTGCCTGAAGGCTCAGCAGTTGTTGACAATAGCATCGATCTTAATCCATTTAATTGGCTGATTAGCAAAGCAATTGCTGTGGATGAGGCTCAGACAGGTCTGGATTTAAGTAACTTTCAAGTGCGCCTTTATAATGCAGACGGTACAAGCTTTGAAATTGTTGAAATAGCTGAGTTTGTCGATAATGGTGATGGTACTTATTTTATAAGTGTACCTGGTGATCCGCGAGTAGATTGTATCCTTGTTTCAGTGCTTCAGGTAAATGGTGAAAGCGTTGAGCTTCAGATTCCGGCTACCAATGCAGGCAGTCAGGCGGCACCTTTAGAAATTAGTTATGCCTCTACAGCCGCTACACAGCAATATATCGAGCAGATTGTTGAGAGTGGTGGTTTCGATGAAAACTTATCTGTAGAAGAAGTGACTAGTCTGGTTGAGGCAGTGGTTAAGCAAGTAGCCAGTATTATCTTGCCGGCCGATGTTAACCCAACTGACCCTAACGCTGTAATTGCCGCTTTAGCGGCTAATGCAGCTGATATTGTAGAGGCACAGCTTGAGATAGCCCTAGCGCCTGAGCCTGAAGCGGGATCTTTATTAGCGTTTCAAGGTAATTATCATGGTGGACTTTTGGGCCGTTTTGTTTTTGGGTCTGATGTGGTTGAGGGCGGAAATTTAGAAGCAGAAGTTACCTACGAGGACTTCACGTTTGCACCAGCTGATACTGAGTCTGGAAAAGAGGCGAGCCTAGCTGGAATTCCAGTAATTGTTGATGAAGATACTCAGATGGCAACAGTAACGCTTGGATCTCGTATCGAGACAAACTTTTGGACAATATTTAAAGTAGGGCAAGAGTCAGAGCAATTTACTGAACAGGAAGCTGTCGCAGACGATAATGAACAGTTAGTGGCAGCTATTCTTCCTAATGGGAAGATGATTATTAATCCTGGTAGTGGCTTAGTCTCTGAGGCCTTTACTTTTAATGATGGGCAAGACGACTATTATTTTGCCGAGGTTAATAACAGTTCAAACTTTAATTTAATCCCTTGGGGTGAGGCTTACGTAAGCAGTGGCTTTTTTAAGTATACGGAATATAGGCTCAATGATTGCTTTGGTTCTTTAGGTATTACCAATGCAGACTTAGTTGATATTCAGCAGCAGGAGGAACCAAGTGAAGCGTTTGAAGATTTCGTAGATGGGCTTAATGACTCTTTGTCAAATGCAGGCGCAATTATGGCAGATGAGTGCGAGCCTAGTGGTTCATCGCATGAAGTTATTGCTATCACAATGGCGAAAGAGAGTGAGAGCGTAAGCAATGCTGATTTGACCGGTGATTGGGGTGTTGTTGGCTTGACGATCGGAAATGGAAGTGCCAGAGGCGTGTTTTCTTCTGTGTTAACACTTGATGAAGCGGGTGGATTATCCGAAAGTAACTTCATTGGTGTAGATGGTGAGGTTGATTTTGACAGTGGTTCCGTAGGGCTGGAAGTGGATGTGTTTTCAATTGAAGATGCTAGTTATTCTGTTGAAAGCGACGGTATTTTAGAAATCAACTGGGAGCCAGGCGAAATAGACTCCGGTTATGTAAGTGCAGACCAAGGTTTACTTCATGTTAGTGGCGCTATTATCGATCAGGGTGATAATGAAGGCTATGCAATGTTTGGTGTGCCTTTAGGTAGGGGCTAACGTAACGGCAGCAGACTTAGATGGTAAAACCTTTGAGGCGATAGGTTTGTCGATGAGTGTAGAAACTGATGGACTGCCTGGGGGTTCGGGTGATATCTCTAGCAATCAAGATTCTAATGCTGGCTTTACTCTAACATTTGCATTAAATGGCGATAACTTGGAGGTTACTTTGGGCGGTAGTACTGACTTAGGTACTTTAGACATTACTCTCTCCAGTTCTCTGGTATCTGAGTGGAATGTCGGTCTTAGAATCAATGATCCAGTTGCTGGTACTTTGCCTGTCGCTTTAAGTAGCAATGGTGAAATCACTATAGAAGTTGCAGGTGAGTCTGCTGGTGATGAAGACCTATTGCTTAGAGGGTTCTACGGAGCAAATGGTCGCTTGATTGTCTCAATATTCGGTGCCGATATGGGGGCGTTTGATGTAATAGATGCTGCCGCGCAAGATCAAAATAAGGAAGCTTATCAATCAGGTTTTTCATTTGCTAACTTCGGCTATTTGTTAGCAACTTGTTCTGCCGGTTGCGATGGATAAATAATGTACAAGTAGTGCTACCGAGCGTCAGTTACATTATATGTTCTGGCGCCTTTTTAATTGCTTTGCTGCAAAATTGCCACAAATGCCTTAGCAGCAGCCGACTGATTATGCTGTTGGTGGCTAATAAACCCAAGCTCTCTGCTTAGGCCAATATTGTCTACGTGAAGTTCAACTAGCGTGTCCTCAAACATCGATTTTGGCAATACTGTCCAGCCCATGCCCACACTCACCATCATTTTAATGGTTTCTAAGTAGTTAGTTGCCATAGATGCATCTAAGAGTAATTTTTGTTTATCAAATAGCGCTTTTACTATTTGCCCAGTATAGGTGTCTAACCCTGGCAATACACAATAATGTTCGCTTAGATCTATTAGGCTTAGCCCTTTTTTATCTGTAAGTTTATGCCCATGAGCCGCCATAAATATTAGCGGGTCTTCCCACAGCGTGGTCGAATTTATATGACTTTGTTCCTCTAGCGCCAGAGTGATTACTGCCAGCTCTACTTCGCCGCTGTTAACCATTGCGTAAGCTTTTTCTGAATCGGTAAATTCTATTTTGATTTTCACGGCAGGATAGCTATCACTAAAACGTTTTAAAATAGGCGGCAGTCTATGTAGCCCGATGTGGTGGCTAGTCGCTATATGTAAAGTGCCGGTCACTTCGCTAGATATTTCGCGCACGGCGCGTTCAGCTTGGCTTATATCTGCAAAAATCTTTTTGGCATGGACTAGCAGGGTTAAGCCCGCCTCGGTGGGCTTAACTTGCTTACCAATTCGGTCTAGCAAGGGTGTATTCATTTCTTGCTCTAGTTTAGCTATGCGTTTACTTATTGCAGGCTGAGTAATGTGAAGATTATTGGCGGCAGCAGAGAATGAGCCTGTATTGGCTATTTCGATTAACGTTTTTAGTGCTGCTATGTCCATCGGACCCGCCCTAAGATTCATTATAACTAAAAGTTATCAATATCATGAAAAATATGAATTTGTTTTATTCTACCTAAAGTCATAAGATTGCCAACTATTAATTATAGTAAGCGGCGCTTATGAGTGGCGCAGGAGATGGTAATGGCTGGTAAAACCTTATATGACAAACTATGGGATGACCATTTGGTTACGCAGCGTGATGACGGATCGGCGCTGATTTATATCGATAGGCACCTATTACATGAGGTGACATCACCACAGGCTTTTGAAGGGCTTCGACTAGCAGGTCGCAAGCCGTGGCGCATTGATGCCAATTTGGCAACGCCTGACCATAATGTGCCATCATTAGGTAGCGAACGTGCTGGTGGTGTGGGGGGTATTCTAGATGAGGTCTCTCGTATTCAGGTTGAAACCTTAGATGACAACTGTGAAGAATTTGGTATTAAAGAATATGAGATCAATGATATTCGCCAGGGTATTGTTCATGTTATCGGTCCTGAGTTAGGGGCTACATTGCCCGGTATGACGGTGGTTTGTGGTGACTCTCACACTGCAACTCATGGCGCGTTAGGCGCTTTGGCTCATGGCATTGGTACGTCCGAAGTTGAGCATGTGTTAGCGACTCAGTGCTTAGTTCAACAAAAGACTAAGAATTTTCTGATCAAAGTCGATGGCAAGCTAGGTGCAGGTGTTACGCCAAAAGATGTTGTATTAGCAGTGATTGGTGAGATTGGCACCGCTGGCGGCAATGGCTATGCCATAGAGTTTGGTGGCCAAGTATTGCGTGATATGTCGATGGAAGGCCGGATGACTGTATGTAATATGGCTATCGAGGCCGGTGCTCGTGTGGGCATGGTGGCGGTTGATCAAACGACGATTGACTACGTCGACGGTCGTGAATTTGCGCCTCAAGGCGAGATCTGGGATCTAGCGGTTAAGCACTGGCAGACATTGCACAGCGATGACGATGCGGTATTCGATAAAGTTGTTGAGTTAGATGGTGCCAGTATTCAGCCCCAAGTAACCTGGGGTACGTCTCCAGAGATGGTGGTCCCGGTTGGCGCTAACATACCCGCCCCCACTGATTTTACTGATACGGCTAAACAAGAAGGCGCTAAGCGTGCGCTTGAATATATGGGCTTAACAGCAGGCCAGGCAATTACTGATATTCAGTTAGATAAAGTCTTTATCGGCTCTTGTACTAACTCTCGCATTGAAGATTTACGTGCGGCAGCGGCGGTTGTCAAAGGCCGTAAAGTGGCTAGCACTATTGCTCTAGCATTAGTGGTGCCCGGTTCTGGTTTAGTCAAACAGCAAGCTGAGGCAGAAGGTCTCGATAAAATATTTATTGCCGCCGGTCTTGAGTGGCGCGAGCCAAGCTGTTCGATGTGTTTGGCAATGAACTCAGATAAGTTGGGTGAAGGTGAGCATTGCGCTTCCACTTCAAATCGCAACTTTGAAGGCCGCCAAGGATTTGGTGGACGTACTCATTTAGTTAGCCCTGCAATGGCAGCGGCGGCGGCTATCGCTGGACATTTTGTTGATGTTCGCGAATTTGTGAAATCATAAGGAGACAGTAATGAAAGCTTTTACAAAAATTACCGGTGTTATAGCTCCTATGGATAGGGCCAAT
This sequence comes from Pseudomonadales bacterium, assembly GCA_046710535.1. GTDB lineage: Bacteria > Pseudomonadota > Gammaproteobacteria > Pseudomonadales > CAWVSB01 > CAWVSB01. The sequence goes on along the minus strand of JBKEHH010000004.1, from coordinate 96,783 downwards.
GTTGATACCGATATGATTATTCCCAAGCAGTTTTTGAAGTCGATTAAGCGCAGTGGCTTTGGTCCCAATTTGTTTGACCAAGTTCGATATTTAGATGAAGGCCAGCCTGGGGTTGATTGTAGTAATCGTCCGCTAAACCCGGATTTTCCGTTAAATTTTGCTCGCTATCAAGGTGCGAAAATTTTGTTAGCACGAGAAAATTTTGGGTGCGGTTCTAGCCGCGAGCATGCGCCGTGGGCGCTTGAGGATTACGGTTTTAGTGCGGTTATTGCGCCTAGCTTTGCAGACATATTTTTTAACAACTGTTTTAAAAATGGCATGTTACCGATTGTTATGGATGCGGATGTTGTTGATGGTTTGTTTGCAGACATGTACGCAGATGAAGGCTACCAGTTAACAGTTGATTTAGCCTCGCAGCAAGTGACAAAGCCTAATGGTGACACGATTGTTTTTGATGTGGAGCCGTTTCGTAAGCACTGCTTGTTAAATGGTTTGGATGATATTGGCCTTACCTTGCAAGACGCGGATACGATAAAAACATATGAGCAAGGCCGGAGACAACAGTCACCGTGGTTGTTTGACGTAATTAGCAAATAGTTATTAAGTAATTGGAGTAGTTTGTGAGTAAAAAGGTTTTAGTTATTGGTGGTGATGGTATTGGACCTGAAGTTGCTGACGAGGCAGTCAAAGTTTTAAAGGCGATTGACGGTTTAGATTTAGTTTTTGATCAGGCTTTACTCGGTGGTGCTGCATTTGATATGACTGGCAACCCTTGCCCAGATGAAACGCTGGCAAAAGCAAAAGCTTCTGATGGCATTTTGTTCGGCGCTATAGGTGGCCCCCAGTGGGATAACTTAGAGCGTCACTTGCGACCTGAAAAAGGCCTGCTTAACTTTCGCTCGAGCTTGGGCTTGTTCGCGAATTTACGTCCAGCAATCTTATATCCTCAATTAGCGGCGGCATCTTCTTTAAAAGAAGAAATTGTAGCTGGTCTGGATATATTAATTGTGCGCGAGTTAACCGGTGGTATTTATTTTGGTGAGCCCCGCGGTATTAGAACTTTAGAAAATGGTGATCGAGAAGGTTTCAATACCTACAAATATAATGAAAGCGAAATTAAGCGCATCGCCAAAGTGGCCTTTGAAATGGCAATGAAACGCGATAAACGAGTTTGCTCGGTTGATAAAGCCAATGTGCTAGAAGCAACTGTGTTGTGGCGTGAAGTGCTAACAGAAATGGCGCCGCAATATCCAGAGATTGAATTAACCCATATGTATGTGGATAACGCCGCTATGCAGCTAGTGCGTGCGCCGAAGCAGTTTGATGTATTGGTTACTGGCAATTTATTTGGCGATATTTTGTCTGATGCTGCAGCCATGCTCACAGGCTCAATAGGGATGTTGCCATCCGCCTCTTTGAACGAAGGCGGTGTTGGTATGTATGAGCCTTGTCATGGCAGTGCGCCTGATATCGCAGGCCAAGGTAAAGCTAATCCACTTGCCACTATTTTATCAGCGGCGATGATGTTGCGTTATTCACTTAATGCGCCAGCTGCAGCTGATCGAATAGAAGCGGCGGTAGGTGTGGTATTGGATCGAGGCTTTCGTACTGCTGATATTGCAACCAGTGAAGACAAAGTGGTTTCAACCGCTGCCATGGGCGATGCGGTGGTTGCTGCACTAAAAGTCTAATAATTTTAGTAAGTTAAAGACTGTAAATAGAAGGTTTAAAGAAATGATGCGTGTAGGTTTTGTAGGTTGGCGTGGCATGGTCGGTTCGGTGTTAATGGGCCGTATGCTGGAAGAAAATGATTTTGAGGGTATTGATCCGGTTTTTTTCACTACCTCAAATGTTGGTGGCAAAGGGCCTGTAATCGCGGGCACATCCTCGTCATTGCAGGATGCAACTGACATTGCCGCGCTAAGCGAGATGGATGCCATTATTTCTTGCCAAGGCGGCGACTATACCACGCAAGTTTTTCAACCACTGCGCGATAGTGGCTGGAATGGCTATTGGATCGATGCCGCATCATCACTACGAATGAGTGATGATGCGGTGATTATTTTGGACCCGGTGAACAGATCTGTTATCGATAGTGCATTAAACGATGGGGTGAAAAACTTTATTGGCGGTAACTGTACGGTTAGCCTTATGTTAATGGCGGTTGGCGGTTTGTTTAACGAAGGCTTGATCGATTGGGTTTCGGCCATGACTTATCAAGCAGCTAGCGGCAGCGGGGCCAACAATATGCGCGAGCTACTTAGCCAAATGGGTGCGTTACAAAGCAGTGTGGCGGCAGATCTCGCTAATCCTGCAAGCGCTATTTTAGATATTGATAGGCGCATAACAGCAACAATGAATAGTGATGATTTCCCGACTCAGTATTTTGGTGCGCCATTGGCTGGTAGTTTGCTGCCATGGATCGATACTGAGTTAGAAAATGGCCAAAGCCGTGAAGAGTGGAAAGGGCAGGCTGAAACCAACAAGATTTTGGGTCGCAGTGCTAATCCAACGCCAGTAGACGGTTTGTGCGTGAGAATTGGCGCAATGCGTTGTCATAGCCAAGCTTTGACTATTAAACTGTCTAAAGATGTACCGATGGCAGATATTGAGTCAATATTGGCTGAAGCCAATGATTGGTCGCAAGTGGTTCCTAATCATAGAGATAATACCCTTAGCGATTTAACCCCCGCGAGAGTGACTGGTGGCTTGGATGTTCCTGTAGGTCGTCTGCGCAAGATGAATATGGGACCTGAGTATTTGTCAGCTTTTACCGTGGGCGATCAATTATTATGGGGCGCAGCAGAGCCTTTGCGACGCATGTTAAGCATTATTAGGACTAGTTAGTTGCAAATGTTGTACTAGAAGGATCTGTGAGCCAGTTCAGAAATTCACTATCTGGCTCAGCTAAACATTATTAACAATCCCCTTATAGTTGATAAAATCCTATAACTATTCGATACTTAGCCCACTAAGTGGATGACTTTTCTCAAGTCATTGGGTTAATTGGGAATTGTATAGAGTTTCCACGCTAACAAAATTGCTAATATTGGAACGGATCTATGTCCTTACATTCCGAAAGTCGTCAGCGAAAAGCGGCCATGTGTGCCTTTGTTTTGGCCGCATCCCTAGTGTTTCCAGCTGGTTTGGTAAATGCATTAGGTCTTGGTGAGATCAAAGTGGACTCTGAATTAAATCAGCCGATGGATGGTAAAATTAAGCTGACTAATCTGGGTGATTATGCTGCTGAAGATATCAGGGTGAGAATGGCCTCATTGGCCGATTTTGATAGATCTGGCGTAGAGATGATGGCATTTTTACTTAATCTGAAATTTGAAACTATTCAAGACGCTAATGGCGCTGCCATTATTAGTGTGTCCAGTAAAGAACTAGTGCAAGAGCCATACCTGAACTTTGTTGTTGAAGCCTACTGGCCTGACGGGCGTGTATTGCGTGAATATACCGTACTGCTGGACTTACCTTTATATGCAGCTGAAGAAGTTGACACAGAAGCGTTTAAGCAAGCTAAATCAGCCCCTGCAGTTACTGAAACGGCGTCAAGCCCTAGCCGCTTTAACCCCGGTTTGTCGGGCAACCGTTATACCGTCGGTACAGAAGATACTTTATGGGGTATCGCTCGGCAGGTAACGCCAAATGGAGCAACTATCCAGCAAACCATGATCGCTATTCAGCGAGATAACCCCAACGCATTTAGAAATGACAATATTAACCAATTGCGTCATGGCGCTGTATTAGATTTACCCTCAGCGCAAGAAGTTGCTGCGCTTGACGGTCAAATGGCTATTCAAGAAGTTAGACAACAAAATCAGAGTTGGAGAGATCAAAGCCTGACCAACGTACCGTTAGATGCGTCAAAATCTGCAAACTATAATGCTGACGCTGGTTCAAATACTGGTGGCAAGCTAAGTTTGGCTTCCGGCGGGACTAGTCGTGCATCATCAATAGGCGACAGGCCCAATAGTAAGGCAAGTGCCGACTTAGTTGTAACCAAAGAGAGATTGGACGAACAGAGTAGACAAAACCAGCAGTTAGAAAGTCGTATGGTTGAGTTGCAGGAGCAGATGGGCACACTGCAAACCCTCATTGAATTGAAAGATAATCAAATTTCCCGCTTACAAAGTAGTGAATTAAACGATCAAGCTAGCACTGGAGAAACAGTTTCTGGCGAACCTGTAGTCAGCGCTTTGGATACGGTAATGCCAGAGCCTGTCGAAACAGAAAAATTAGCAGAGCCCAAGCCGGCTAAAAAACAACCAGTGGTACCTGAAGAACCTTCGCTTATAGATACATTAATGGTGAATCTCTCTTATATTCTGGCTGCTTTACTGGCTATAGTCTTAGGCGTGTATTTCTTTATTAAACTTCGCGGTGGTGCTAAAGCAGACGACAGTGACGATGATAAAGAAGAATATACTGACGATGAAGATGAAGAGTGGGATGATTTTGATGTTCAAGTTGATCAAGCCGCAGTAGTCGATGAAAGCCCAGTAATTGCTGAGGCGCAAGCGTTAATCGAGGCTGGTAATACAGTTAAAGCGATAAGCACGCTAGAAACTGCAGTAGGGAAAGAGCCTCATCGCAGTGACATTAGGCTTAAACTTTTAGCAGTGTTAGCTGACAATAATATAGCCAAGCAGTTTAAAGTCCACTATCTGGGGCTTAAAGCGATAGGTAGCGATGATGACATTGCTGAGGCAAGCAATATTTTAGCTAACACTGATGGCGCTGAAGATTGGCTTGCCCAAGCTAAAGATTCAAAAGTCTCAGCGGCAGAAAAATTCTCCGAAATGGATTATGACGCTGTTGGTGAAGATGAGGGTGAAATAGGCTTTGATAGCACCGGTGATTTAGGTATTGAAGATCTTGATATGGCAAGTATTTCTGCCGATGGTGCTGAGCTAGACGATGATTTAGGTCTAGACGACTTTGATTCTGAAATCGATGAAATTTCTAATGGCGTAGCGGGTTTGGATGAAGATTTAGATGATGACTTCTCTGCTGATTTACTGGCGACCAAAGAGGGTGGAGAAGGCGTTAATGACCTGCCTGATTTAGAAGATTTATTAGGTCTTGATGACCTGGATGAGTCTGATGTCGACCTTGATCTAACCTCTGACGCGGAATTAAGTCTCGATGATGATTTTGATTTAGATGATGACGGCACTGATACTACAGAAGGCGTAGCGCTAAATAGCGATGATGAATTAGATGAAGAGATCGATTTAGGCGACGACTTTGACTTCGACCTGGATGACGATGATGATTTTGGCGACGAAGTAGAAGATGATATTGGTACTCGATTAGAATTAGCCAAAGCTTATGTGGAGCTTGGTGATGAAGATGGCGCCAAAGAAATTTTAAGCGAAGTTATGAACCAAGGTTCTAATGAGCAAAAGGCTGAAGCTAAATCTTTACTCGAAAGTCTATAAGCTGGGGCAATGTCAGACAATATCGATGAACAGTTAAACCGTGTTGCGCTAGGCATTGAATATAATGGTAGCGCTTATCACGGTTGGCAAATCCAGCTAAGCCCCGATGTACTAACTATTCAAGGTTGTCTCGAAAAAGCACTTTCCTTCGTAGCGAACCAACCAGTGCGAGTTAACTGTGCCGGGCGAACAGACGCGCGTGTTCACGGTACGGCGCAAGTTGTTCATATTGAAACGACAGTGAGTCGCCCGATGAAAGCATGGGTGCAGGGAGTGAACGCTAAGCTACCCGATGACATTGTAGTGACATGGGCGGTTCCTGTTAGCAATGACTTTCATGCTCGGTTTTCTGCAACCGCGAGGCACTATCAATATTTTATTGCTAATACGGCGGTCAGGCCTGCTATTCATGCTGGTGCAGTGACTTGGATTGGAGAGCCATTGAGCGAACAAGCAATGGATGAGGCTGCTCAGTGTCTAGTTGGCCTACATGATTTCAGTTCTTTCAGGGCGTCTAGTTGCCAGTCTCATACTGGTATTCGAACTATGCATTCGATTACAGTATCAAGACGAAAAGATTTAATAATCATCGATGTATGTGCCAATGCGTTTTTACATCATATGGTACGTAATATAGCTGGTGCTTTACTTGTGATAGGAAAGGGGCAGCAATCTGCGGCTTGGTTCCGTCAGATTTTCGAAGCAAAAGACAGAACCAAGGCGCCACCAACGGCTGCGCCACACGGTTTGTATTTAGTAGATGTGAGCTACCCCGAGTCGTTCGGCCTGCCGCAGCAATTTAAATCACCGATTTGGCTTGTTTAAGGTCAGTATTTGCAAGAATTCTTATAGTTGATCTGCTAATATTAGTGCTTTAATTTTAAGTTATTAAATCTCTGTAATCTCATGATAAAACGTACGAGAATTAAAATTTGTGGCATTACCCGTTTAGAGGATGCACTGCTCGCTATTGAGCAGGGTGCGGATGCGCTTGGCTTCGTGTTTTATGAGAAAAGCCCACGTTATATAAGTCCAGCAGATGCTGCTATCATCTGTAGCCAGCTGCCCGTATTTGTCGAAAAAGTTGGTTTATTTGTTGATGAGGCAGCGACGACAGTCGAGACTATTAGTCAAACGGCTGGGCTAACATTATTGCAGTTTCACGGTAGCGAAGATGAGGCTTACTGCGCTAGTTTTACTACCCGCTATATGAAAGCTATTCGGGTCAAAAATCAGCAGGATGTGATAGCCGCATTTGAACAATATCCTTCTAGTGGTAGCATTTTACTTGATACCTACGTTGCCGGTGTGCAGGGCGGAACAGGTCAGGCATTTGATTGGGGCGTAATTCCTATCGATAAAGCATCGCAGATCGTATTGGCCGGTGGTTTAAATACTGACAATGTAAAAGATGCCATAGTCCAATTAAGTCCCTACGGCGTAGATATTAGCGGTGGTGTTGAATCCGCACCAGGTATTAAATCTTTTGATAAAATTCAGTCTTTCATTGCGGCGGTCAGCGCTGGCGATGCGATTAAGCAAGGTGTAAATAAAATATGTTAGATAAACAGTATTTGAATCAACCTGATGCAAGTGGACACTACGGGCCATACGGTGGTAAGTATGTATCAGAAACCTTGATGCATGCTTTGTCAGAGCTTGAGGCCAATTATGCTAAGTTGAAAAGCGATTCTGGTTTTCAACAAGAATTTGATTACGACTTAGCTCATTATGTCGGACGTCCGTCACCGCTATATTTTGCTGAACGCTGGACTAAAAAATTAGGTGGCGCGAAGATATATCTTAAGCGTGAAGATCTAAATCATACTGGGGCCCACAAAATTAATAACACTGTTGGTCAGGCGTTGCTGGCTAAGTATTCTGGTAAAACGCGTATTATCGCTGAAACAGGAGCCGGGCAGCATGGGGTGGCGTCAGCGACCGTAGCCGCGCGTTTAGGTATGGAGTGCCAAGTATATATGGGCGCTGAAGATGTTGAACGCCAAGCCTTGAATGTCTATCGAATGAAATTGATGGGGGCAAAAGTGCACCCGGTAACATCAGGTACTAAGACGCTAAAAGACGCCATGAACGAAGCCATGCGTGACTGGGTCACTAATGTTGATGATACCTTTTACATTATTGGCACAGTAGCAGGCCCTCATCCATATCCCATGCTGGTACGTGACTTTCAATCGGTGATTGGTCGTGAAGCGCGGGCCCAGTGCCTGCAAATGACTGGTCGTTTACCTGATGCTCTAGTTGCCTGTGTTGGTGGCGGCTCTAATGCGATTGGTTTATTTCATCCGTTTTTAGCCGACGAGTCAGTCAAGTTGTACGGCGTTGAAGCTGGCGGTGACGGTATCGAAACAGGTCGTCATGCGGCGCCGCTATCAGCTGGTCGCCCAGGTATTTTACATGGCAATAAAACTTATTTGATGGAAGATGATAACGGCCAGATTAGTCATACCCATTCGGTATCTGCAGGCCTTGATTATCCTGGTGTGGGCCCCGAGCACTCATGGTTGAAGGATACGGGGCGAGCCGAATATGTTGGCATCAACGATGATGAAGCCTTAGCAGCATTTAGAGAGCTAAACTTGGTAGAAGGTATTATGCCGGCGTTGGAAACCAGTCATGCTGTGGCCTATGCAGCTAAACTAGCTAAAACAATGAGTAGCGATCAAACTATCATTATTAACTTGTCTGGTCGTGGTGATAAGGATATTAATACTATTGCCAAGTTAGATGGCTTGTCATTGGGTATTGGTTAGAAATTAGTTTAACGGTATAACTTTAAGGAGATGGCATTGAGCCGGATTCAGCAATGTTTCAAAAAGTTAAGTGAAGGTAATCGCAAAGCGCTAATACCTTATATTGTCGCAGGTGACCCACAACCAAATGTAACTGTGCCCGTAATGCATGCATTGGTTGACGCGGGCGCAGATATCTTGGAAATCGGTGTGCCATTTTCTGATCCGATGGCTGAAGGGCTGACCATTCAGCTTGCCCATGAAAGGTCTCTGGAGTACAACACATCTGTTCATGATATTTTTGCGGCGGTTAGCGAGTTTCGTCAAACAGACAGCGATACTCCAGTAGTGCTGATGGGCTACGCTAATCCTGTCGTTGTTACTGGTTATGAGCGCTTTGCACAATTAGCTAGCGATGCCGGTGTTGATGGTTTGTTAACGGTTGATATGCCGCCAGAAGAAGCCGGTGAATTGAGTGCGGCGCTGACAGCAAAGTCTATTGATATTATTTATTTGATAGCGCCAACCACTACGCCTGAGCGAATGAAAAAGATTTGTGCCAATGCTACCGGTTACGTTTATTACGTGTCGTTAAAAGGCGTTACCGGCGCGTCAAATATTGATATTGATTCTGTCAGCGCTAAAGTTGGTGAAATTCGCCAATATACAGACCTGCCAGTAGCCGTTGGATTTGGTATCAAAGATAACGAATCTGCAAAGGCGGTTAGCAAAGTGGCTGATGGAGTGGTAGTTGGCAGTGCCTTGGTTAATGATATGGCAGAGCTGGGCAAGGGTGGTATCAATGATGTCGACCAATACGCCAAGCAAGCGGTACAATTAATAGCAGGAATGCGCAAAGCGATAGATTAAGCACTTTACCCATAGGCGGAGAAAACTATGAGTTGGCTAGATAAAATAACGGCAGTTCGCAATAAAGAACTTACTTTAACGAAGCGTGAGCAAAGTAGTTCTGTTCCGCAAGGCTTATGGAAAAAATGCGTTAAATGTGAGGCGGTACTGTATCGTCCAGAGCTAGAGCGTAATCTTCATGTTTGTCCTAAGTGTGATCACCATATGCGCATAGGTGGCAGAGTGAGGTTGAATAGCTTTTTAGATGAAAATGGTCGGATTGAGATTGCCGCCGATGTTGAATCTATTGACCGACTCAAATTCAAAGATATTAAAAAATATAAGGATCGCTTAATAGCGGCACAAAAAGCTACTGGCGAAAAAGACGCGCTAGTTGCTATGCAAGGTAAAGTTGAAGGCTTTGATCTGGTTGCTTGTGCGTTTGAGTTTAAATTTCATGGCGGCTCGATGGGTTATGCAGTTGGTGAGCGCTTTACTCGTGCGGCAAATAAAGCCATTGAAGAAAATATCCCATTAGTCTGCTTTTCAGCAACGGGTGGTGCGCGGATGCAGGAGGCGTTGATATCGCTGATGCAAATGTCAAAAACAAGTGCGGTAATAGAGCGCATGAGCCAAAAAGGTATTCCTTTCATTTCTGTAATTACTGATCCAACTTATGGTGGTGTGTCAGCTAGTTTGGCAATGCTAGGTGATCTCAATATTGCAGAACCCGGTGCAAGAGCAGGCTTTGCTGGCCCCAATATTATTGAGCAAACAATTCGTCAAAAATTGCCAGCAGGTTTTCAGCGTAGCGAGTTCTTATTAGAGCACGGTGCTATTGATCTAATTGTGCACCGCGGTGAGTTGCGCGCTAAAATTGGCAATGTATTAAGAATATTAACTAAAGCAGAGGTAGCTAAGCCAGACGATGAAGCTGCATAGTCTTCAGCAGTGGTTGAACTGGTTAGAAACTCTTCATCCTAGTGAAATTGAGTTAGGCTTGGGTCGCGTAAGCGTTGTCGCTAAAAAACTCAATATTCAATCCTTACAGTGTCCGGTTATCACCGTGGCAGGAACCAATGGCAAAGGCTCCACTGTTGAAGCCTTAAGTACTTTTATTGCTGTTCAAGGTCACTCTGTTGGCGTTTACTCATCACCTCATCTACTGCGCTTTAACGAACGTATCTGCATTAATCAACAGCAGGTTACTGATGACCAACTGTGCAAAGCGTTTAGCGTCATCGAGAAAATTAGAGAAGACATAACGCTTACTTATTTTGAATACACCACATTGGCTGCGTTATATTGTTTTACTGAAGCTAAAGTAGATTACGTAGTGCTTGAAGTGGGCCTCGGTGGACGTCTTGATGCCGTCAATATAGTTGACCCAGATATTTCTATTATTACCAATATTGCCTTAGATCATCAGCACTGGTTGGGTGACAATCGTGAAGATATTGGCCGCGAGAAAGCCGGTATAGCACGTTATAAAACACCGTTACTCTTTGGCGAGGCTGATATTCCTAATTCTATTTTGGCAGTGGCTGAAGCGTTAGAAACTGAGCTGCTGCGCGCGGGAGATGATTTTGCATTTGAATGCGCTAACGATGCTGTTACTTGGCGGTTTAAAGGCATCGACGGAAGCGACACAGAGATAACCACTGCTATTCCGCAATTACCTCTGCCTAGTGTCGCTCTAGCACTGCAGGCTTTGGCCTTGTTAAAGCTTGATGTTGATCGACAACAATTGATTAACATCATCGGACAGTTAGCGCTGCCAGGTCGGTTTCAGATGATTAACTATGCTGATCGACAATGGATATTGGATGTGGCCCATAATCCGGCGGCAGCAATTAGCTTAGCTGATAAACTGGCAGCCGATAAACACGCTGGCGACACTCATATAGTCCTCGCAATGTTGGCAGATAAAGATGAAACAGGCGTAGTGGCTCAGTTAGCCGCTAGTATTACTGGAAATTGGATGCTGGCAGGCTTAGAAACTAACAGAGCCTTGTCCGCTGCTAAGTTAAATTCCATCGTCGAGTTATTTGATGTGAGCCGTATCGAGCAAACTAAGGATGTTGCTGCAGCCTTATCAAAGGTACTATCAGGCTCTAAGACAGGCGATAGAGTTGTTGTTACTGGGTCGTTTTATACGGTTGCAGCTGCCTTAGAGTGGTTTATAGACAAAGGTGAATTAAGTGAATGACGGTTTAAAACAGCGGCTTGTGGGCGCAACTGTGTTGATTGCCCTTAGTATTATCTTTTGGCCTATTTTTATGGGCACGGAACAAAGTCGTCATGTTGTGATTGAAGCGTCTATTCCTGATGCGCCGAAGTTTGAACGTTTTGAAATAAAACCTGCTAAACCCAATCCAAATATTAAGCCAGTTGGTTCATACCAACAAATCTTAGCCGCTGAGCAAGCCGAAAAGGCGCCGTTAAATGATTCCAAAGTGTTAGATAATAGCGGCTTGCCGACTAGCTGGGTGATTCAGTTAGGTGCATTTTCAGATCAGGCCAACATCGACAAATTAATAGCCAATCTGCGCGTTAGTAAGTACAAAGTCTTTACTGATAAGTCTGCCAAAGATGGTGAAGCCCTCACCAAGATATTCGTCGGGCCTTTTATTGAATTAAAAGAGGCTGACAGTAAAAAACAAGCGATTGATAGGCAATACAAATTAAATTCCACGGTTGAAAAATTTATACCGTAAATTTTGGCTTTCGAGCTATGGACGCAGGAATCTCTTTGATAGAATGCTGCCAATATATAATGCTAGGGGGATAACCATCGCAATGAACTGGGCTGATTGGGCAATTTTCATCATCATTGTTTTGTCTGCATTGATTAGTTTGCAGCGCGGTTTTGTCAAAGAGGCCTTGTCCTTAGTTGTTTGGTTTGCCGCCATTATTGTCTCCATGCTATTTCATCAAAATCTTCAGGTTTTACTAGCCGACTATATTCAGACTAGTTCGCTGCAGCAGATAGCTGCCTTTGGGATTTTGTTTTTCATCACATTAATTGTCGGTTCAATGGTAAATCATTTAGTTGCTGCTATTGTTAAAGCAACTGGTTTATCAGGCACCGACAGACTACTTGGTACTCTTTTTGGATTATTAAGAGGCGCAATGGTGGTGTTGGTTATTTTAATACTGATGCCGGCAATTGTGCCCATTGACCAAGACGACTGGTATCAGCAGTCGGTATTAATCCCAAAGTTCTTATTAATGGAAACTTGGGCCAGAGATACCTCAGCGGCATTAATTGGCTGGGCTAACGGAATGTGGTCTTCACGGGCCTAAGTAGTAAAGTAAATCCATTGCTTAGTATTAAGCTATAAGGCGACAGATATGTGTGGAATTGTAGGTATTGCCGGTAAGTCTGATGTAAATACCTTGCTGTATGATGCATTAACCGTGCTGCAACATCGCGGCCAAGACTCGGCCGGTATTGTCACTTATGGCGATGGTGTGCTGTGCCAACGTAAGCAAAACGGATTGGTCAGAGATGTTTTTAGCAAAAAAGATATGGCCAATCTTAAAGGCAATATTGGTATAGGTCATGTTCGTTACCCAACCGCGGGCAGTTCTAGTCCTGCTTTGGCGCAGCCTTTTTACGTGAATTCGCCTTACGGGATAAGCCTTGCGCACAATGGTAATCTAACCAATGCCGATGAGCTGACTAAAGAGTTATTTAAAGCGGATTTACGTCACTTAAACACTGATTCAGATTCCGAAGTATTGTTAAATGTGCTTGCTCATGAGCTGCAAAATCAAGGTAAATTGAATCCGATGCCGGATGATTTTTTTAGTGCAGTTAGTAATGTGCATAAACGCTGTCTCGGTGGCTATGCGGTTACCGCATTGATTGTTAATTATGGTCTATTAGCTTTTAGAGACCCTTTTGGTATTCGTCCAGTAGTATTTGGTGAACGCGATACTGATCATGGAAAAGAGTATATGGTCGCGTCAGAAAGCGTAGCGTTGCAAGTACTAGGGTTCAAGTTAATCCGAGATATTGCGCCAGGCGAAGCTATTTTTGTTGACCTAGCAGGTGAGTTGCATATTAAACAATGTGCAGAGAAAACCCAGCTAACCCCTTGTATTTTTGAGCATGTATATTTTGCTCGCCCTGATTCAATTATGGACGGCATTTCAGTTTATAAGGCTCGTCTCCGCCAAGGAGAGCGCTTGGCAGAAAAAGTAAAACGCTTAAGGCCTGATCACGATATTGATGTTGTTATACCAATCCCTGATACCAGTCGGGTTGCAGCCCAGGCAATGGCATACCGACTAGAGGTAAAATTTCGTGAAGGGTTGATGAAAAATCGCTATATAGGCCGAACCTTTATAATGCCAGGGCAAGAGCTGCGCAAAAAATCGGTGCGGCGAAAGTTAAATCCAGTTGAACTAGAGTTTGAAGGCAAGAATGTGATGTTGGTGGATGACTCCATTGTGCGCGGCACCACCTGTAGTCAGATTATTCAAATGGCCAGAGAAGCTGGCGCTAAAAAAGTTTATTTCGCTTCTGCAGCCCCAATGGTGAAGTACCCAAATGTATATGGCATTGATATGCCATCGGCAAATGAGTTAATTGCGCACAACCGCACTGAAGATGAAATTTGTGAAATAATTGGCGCTGATTGGTTAGTATTTCAAGACATTGATGACTTAGTGCAATCATCTATGGGTGGTAATTTGGGTGTCGACACATTCGAGTGCTCGGTATTTAACGGTGAATACATTACCGGTGATATCGATCAGGATTATCTAGATCAAATTGAAGCCCAAAGAAACGACGATAGTAAGACTACGAGTAATTTCGAGGCGGATAACGCCGAGGTAATTTAAGGATTTAGCATGACAGACCAGCAAGAGCGCCTAGCGGCATTAGCGCAAGCCGAAATCGATACGCTTGCCATTCGCGCAGGACAACGCCGAACATCTGAAGGCGAGCATAGTGAACCTATTTTTACTACGTCTAGCTATGTATTTGATACAGCTGAATCTGCTGCCGCACGCTTTGCTGGCGAAGAGGCAGGGAATGTTTATTCGCGTTACACCAATCCAACAGTGCGTACCTTTGAAGAACGTATTGCCGCGATGGAGGGTGGTGAGCAAGCGGTAGCAACATCGTCAGGCATGGCAGCCATTTTAACTGCTTTTATGGCCTTAACCCAGTCTGGCGATCATGTGGTTTGCTCGCATAGTGTCTTTGGCACCACCACTAATTTACTTAATAAATATATGGTCAAGTTTGGGGTAGATGTCACTTTCGTATCGCCAGTTAAGCTTGATGAATGGAAGGCTGCCATAAAACCTAATACTAAAATTTTGTTTTTAGAGACTCCATCTAACCCCTTAAGTGAAATTGCAGACATCACCGCTTTGGCGGCTATCGCTCGCAGTAGTGGAGTGTTGCTAATGGTAGATAACTGCTTTTGTACGCCTGCATTACAAAAGCCGTTAGAGCTCGGTGCCGATATTATTATTCATTCGGCTACTAAATATTTGGATGGCCAAGGCCGCTGCATGGGTGGGGTTGTTGTTGGCAGTAAAGAGCTAATGGGCGAGTTAGTGACTTTTTTGCGTACCGCTGGTCCCACTATGGCTCCGTTCAACGCTTGGGTATTCCTCAAAGGGCTAGAGACATTGCGTCTGCGAATGGAGGCGCATAGTTCGTCAGCTCTAACCTTAGCGGCATGGTTGCAACAGCAGAAAGGCGTTAGCCACGTCTATTATGCAGGCTTGCCAACGCATCCACAGCATGCACTCGCCGCCAGTCAGCAGTCCGCTTTTGGCGGTGTGTTGTCGTTTGAGGTTGACGGTGGGCAAAATCAGGCGTTTAAGTTCATCAATGCCACCCGTATTGTGTCTATAACGGCAAATCTTGGCGATGCCAAAACTACAATTGTTCATCCAGCCACCACTACTCACGGTCGGTTAAGCGATGAACAGAAATTAGAGGCGGGTATCAAGCCTAATTTAATTCGTCTGTCGGTGGGTTTAGAGGCTGTTAATGACTTAAAAGTCGACTTGCAACGTGGCTTATCCGCACTATAGTTAATACATGCTTTAGCTTCACATAATTAGCCGTTAGCTCTTTGAGTTAGCGGCTTTTTTATGGCAAATATGCTTATTTAATAGATAACAATATCAGTAGGATTAATAGATCGATGCAACAAAAATTAAATCAAGTAATGTCAGCACTTAATGAAGTCGTTGTGGGTAAAAGTGAGGTGATAAATCTTGCTGTTTGCTGCATGTTAGCGAAAGGACATTTACTGATTGAAGATATTCCTGGCATGGGAAAAACCACTTTGGCCCAAGCATTAGCCATAGTATTCGGTATGGATTACCAGCGGGTGCAATTTACTAGTGATTTACTGCCTAGTGATATTTTGGGCGTGTCAGTATTTGATCGAGAAACATCAGAATTTAAATTCCATGCTGGGCCGATATTTTCTCAGTTGTTATTAGCCGATGAAGTAAACCGCGCGACACCCAAAACCCAAAGTGCATTGCTGGAAGCTATGGCTGAAGGGCAGGTAAGTTTAGATGGTAAAACACGACTATTACCGAAACCATTTTTTGTTATCGCAACACAAAACCCAGAGCGTCAGGGCGGTACTTTCCCGTTGCCAGAATCGCAGTTAGATCGATTTACTATTCGCTTACAACTAGGTTATCCAAATCCCGAAGCAGAGAAAAAAATACTACTGGGCAAAGCAGGCGATAGCTTACTAAAAAAATTAGCGGCGATTATGTCACCAGAGGAAATAGTCGCACTGCAACAGCAGGTAGATACTATTCGCATAAGCGATGCGGTTATTGACTACATTCAGCGATTATTGCTAGCTACGCGCCAGTCGTCAGAAATCAGCGCAGGATTATCACCCCGTGCAGCATTAGCTTTAGTGGCTTGTGCTAAATCGTGGGCGTTTATTGAAGGGCGTGACTATGTCATTCCTGAAGATGTGCAGAAAATTTTTACTGCGGTAAGTGGCCATCGATTGCGAGACAGTGCACATATGATTTCAGTCTCAGGTTCTTTGTCTCACAGTATCTTGGCCTCAACAGAGGTTTTCGGTAACTAGTTATGGCTGGCGTCAAAAGCTTTGCTCGACAGTGCTGGCAAAAATGGCTAAGTAGTCGCATTAAACCAAACCCCAGTATCACCTTAGACCAGCGTCGCATTTATGTATTTCCAACCAAAGCAGGCGCCTTATATGCGGTCATGTTGCTGGTTATGTTGGTAACGGCTATTAACTATCAAAATAACAGCATATTTCTACTGACTTTCTTTTTAGCAGGCCTGTTTAATATGGCTATATTGGCTGCGTTTTCAAACTTAGCCGGTTTAACTATTAGACGCCTAAAGACCGATTCGCCTTTCGCTGGTGACGACGCCGCATTTCATATCGAGCTGTCTTGTAAGGTAAAAAAACAGCATCAAGCCATTCAAATTGGTTGGCCGAATATTCATGTGGCGGTTGGTAGTTTAGGGATAGAGAGTAGACAAACGCTTACTTTATATTGCCCAGCGGCTCGTCGTGGCCTATTAAAACCACAGCGTATATTGGTTAAGTCCGTTTATCCATTGGGCCTAATTCGCGTCTGGAGTTGGGTAGATTTAGATTTACGCTGTCCAGTCTATCCGCATCCAGCCCAGATGGATGTAGCGTGGCAAGGGCAAGACGATAGTGCTTTGTATGAAGCCAACCATATGGCAAATGAGGAGTTAGCTAACATTAGGCATTGGCGCGAGGGTGATACGCCAAGGCAAGTCTTGTGGAAGGCATATGCTAGAACGGACAAGTTAATGAGCATCGAATATGCAGAACCCGCTAAAGATGCTCGGTGGTTAGATTGGGAAGCACTGCCCGAACTAGCGCTTGAAACTCGGCTTTCTGTTTTATGTGATGCGGCATTAAAGCTTCATGATCAAAACTGCGAATATGGCTTACGCTTGCCGGGCTGTGAATATAGTCCGGATACCGGTGCAACCCATTTGCACAAAGTATTAGAAGCTTTGGCGCTGTTTTTCAGTACGGAGTATCAGCCGTGAAAGATCAGCTAAGTTTTGATGAACAGATTAGTCGATCAGCACTTTTTTGGCTACTGTTCACGCAAGTAGCTTTGGTGCTGCCGCATTTAGATGGTTTACCGTTATGGCTGTTTGCAATTTGCGCAGTTTGTGGTACTTGGCGTTATCTGATTTATCGTCAGCTATTAAATTATCCGGCAACCATTTCGCGCCTTCTTATTGTAGTTTTAGGATTTGCCGCTATCACTGCTGAGTATTTGGGCAAATTCAGTCTGGATCCAGCAGTTTCATTATTAGTGCTAGCTTTCTTTTTAAAAATATTGGAAACA
Source organism: Pseudomonadales bacterium (assembly GCA_046710535.1). GTDB lineage: Bacteria > Pseudomonadota > Gammaproteobacteria > Pseudomonadales > CAWVSB01 > CAWVSB01. The sequence goes on along the minus strand of JBKEHH010000004.1, from coordinate 79,352 downwards.
AAAGTTAAACGCGATGTATATATAGTGGTTTGCCTTGGGTTTTTTATTGCGGCAACGCGACTACTGTATAGCCAGACTTTGTATGCCACGATATATGCGTTATTTTGTTGCATGCTGCTATTAGTAACTCTGTTGTCATTACATCAGACAGAGGCTACTGATTATCAAAGTGCCTTTAAGCGTGCCGGCGTATTAATGCTAAAAGCTATACCACTATTGGTGATATTGTTTTTGTTTTTCCCTCGGGTACCGCCTTTATGGTCGGTACCATTACCGGCAGGTCAAGGTGCTACGGGGGTCAACGACAAGCTTAGCCCGGGAGCAATTACGCGCTTAGCTAAGTCAGATGTTACTGCTTTTAGAGTGGAGTTTAACGGCGAAATGCCGCCACTGTCTGAGCAATATTGGCGCGGGCTAGTGTTTGATACTTTTGATGGTCGAGAGTGGCGTGAAACGAAAGCGCGCTCAATAGCAAAAGATGCAAGAGTAATAGATCCGTCTGGCCTCAGCTATATGCTCACCATGCAGCCTAGTTATCAGCATTGGTTGTTTACTTTAGCTGACAGCTCTACCAAGAATAGTGATGTAGTACGGCGAAGTAACGGCACATTAGCTTCAGTTAAGCCACTTAAGTCAGGTAGCAAATACTTGGTTAATCGTTTGACGCCTAGTGAGTACAAACCTTTGTCGCAACGACAAATAGAGCGATATAGTCAGTTGCCACAAACGTCTAACCCACAAGCGCGGCAGTTTGCGCAGCAGTTGCGCGTAAAGCATAGCGATAATTATCAATACACACAGGCTGTTTTACGCTACTTTAATCAAAATAACTATTTCTATACCTTGAAAACGACTATTTTAGGGGAGAATAGTATTGACGAGTTTTTGTTTACTACTCGAGAGGGATATTGCGAACACTATGCCACCGCCTTTGTATTTTTAATGCGTGCAGCCAATGTGCCAGCCAGAGCTATTGGAGGCTATTTAGGTGGTGAGATAAACCCGTTTGAAAATTATGTTCGAGTGCGAGAATTAGACGCCCATGCTTGGGCTGAGATATGGGTTGCGGGCACTGGCTGGGTAAGAGTAGATCCAACCTCAGCGGTCGCACCTGAGAGAATTTTAGAAGGAGTAGAGCAGGCTTTACGCTCACGCAATGAGTTCGACCCTTCAGGGCTTTCGGGCTGGTCAAATTCTAGCGGTTTACTATGGGTTAATACGGCAAGGTTATGGTTAGACTCTATTGATCACGAATGGACCCGACTGTTTTTAAATTACGATAAAGAACAGCAGTCCGACTGGGTGAAGTCTTGGTGGGGCGAATCAAGCACCGAAGAGTTATTGCGGATATTAATTATTGCGGTGATTTCGGTATTGATGCTGTTATTTTTGTGGACTGCAGTTATTAATAAGTGGTGGTCACTAAATACCTTCACTTTGATGGAAAATTATTTTTCCTATCTTGCTAAAAACAAAGGTATTGAGGTTTTGCCTAGCAATACTGTTACCGACGTTTGTCAGAAGCTAAGCACCGCTTACCCAATTGCTGCCGATCACGCTAATAGTTACCGTCAATGGCATCAACAGTTCTTATATCAAGAAAATAGTCAGCTAGGTTATTATCCTGCTATTAGTAGTTTGTCTAAGTTAACCGCAACGCTAATATTTAGTCGAAAAAATAATAAATTTCAAGAGGTGCAAGATGTCTAATGACAGCAACTTATGGGATATGGTTATTAAAAATGGCTTGGTGTTTGACGGCAGTGGTCAGCCTGGTTAGCAGCTAGATATAGCAATTAAGGATGAGAAAACAGCAGCTAGCGGCGTTGGGCTGCCTGAGACCCATGCTCGTAATGTAGTAAATACTGTGGGAAAATAGGTGATGCCTGGGTTGTTAGATATATACACTCATCTGGATTTGAAGTAGAAATAGCTCCAGGACTTGGCTAAGTGGTGCGCCATGGGACAACCGCGGTAGTTGTGGGTAATTGTAGTTTGGGGGCAGCCTTTGGTGCGCAAAAAACGGCTACGCAGAATTCCATAATTGAATGCTTTGCACGAGTAGAAAATATTTCTAAGTCGGCACTATAAAAATGCGCCGGTGTTATGGACTGGGATAACGGTGCTGACTACCTGAAACATTTAGATGAAATTGCGTTAGGGCCGAATATGGCACTGTTAATTCCTCATTCTATGTTGCGCATTCAAGCGATGGGTTTAGACGCGGCGATAAGTCGTGATGCAACACAAGAAGAACTTAATAAAATGGAGGCGCTATTAGAAGAGGCTGTTAAACAAGGTTATATCGGTTTTTCTACTGATAATTTACCGTTCCATTATTTATCAATTACGCCAATACTGATCAACGTATTCCAACTCAGTTTGCCAAATTGTCAGAACTTAAAAAGCTAACCAGCGTGTTAAGAGAAAACGATAGGGTTCGGCAGGCAACACCGATGCCTAATAGTCGCATGGGTACGTTTTTACGCTTTGTGTTAACCAGTGGCCGTTTTTACGGCAGAGCTCTGCGGGTGTCTGCTTTAACGGCGATAGATTTTTCACATGCGCCCAAAGGTAGTGAGATATTTTTAAAAATGTCTAAGCCACTAAATTCCAATTTATTTCAAGGTCGGTTTAGCCTGCAAGCTTTGTCTATGCCATTTAAAATCTAGGCTGATGGCGTTGTGATACCTGTTTTTGAAGAACATGAATCAACCTATCAGCTTATTGCAAAGGAGTTAGGTGACAGAGAAGGACGGTTAGAATTATTGAACGATCCGCATTTTATTGCTCAATTTAAATGCGATTGGACTGTGAGTGAAAGCGGTTGGAATCTTCCCCATCTTTTATCCAAGCTAGGTTTGCTGTTAGAAACATTCAGTCGTGAGCTAGTTGATATTGTGGCTGGCAGATGTCCGCTTGAACATTGGCATGAGGAAAGTTTGGATAAATCTTGTGCTCGTTATATGCAATATCAAAACGATAAGACAGTTGCTATCAATGAGTTAGAGGCAGATTTTTGTGAGTAATGTGGCCCAGTAGCTGATGACGCCGATTTCTTTTTAGAGTTGTTTCGCCAGTGGGATAAAGACTTTAGGTGGTACACGATTATTGCCAACAAAAACCCAGAGAAGGTTAAAGAGTTATTGTTTCATGAGGATACAATACCTGGCTTTAATGACAGTGGTGAGCATTTACCAATCTCGCTTTTTACGATGGTAATTTGGTTACCTTAAAGCTGGCAGCAGAAGAGTCGTTGGATAAGGTGGCGATTGCTGTTAAACGATTGTCATCAGAGCCTGCCGAATTTTTTGGTTTGGATGTAAGCGATTTAAAAGTAGGTACACAGGCTGATATAGCAATCATTAATCCTGATGCACTCAGCGCTTATGATTCAGATTCTAATCGCGAGATTATTTATCGCACAGACTTTCAAAACGAACAGCTGGTTAACCGATCAAATGGGGTTGTAGAGCACACCATTATTGCGGATTTTGATGCATGGATCGATGGCGGTTTCTCGCCCGAACTGGGTAAAGTGAAGATGGGTAGGCCATTAACTTATGCGGGGCGATCAGCATAATTTTTAAAATTTGTATAAGTTCCAGGCAGTCTTGATTTTTTATATGAATAAATCCTAGGTAAAAAAAAGCCCCGCAATGGCTGGGCTTTTCATGAAGCAATTAACATCCGCTAGTTAGCCTACGATTCTTATTGGCTCAATGCTGAGGTCTTTTGTTGGTGGAATAAAAGACGTTAGGTTAATACCGTCAACCGCTTCTTTATACTCTGCAAGCGTTGGGAAGCGGCCCAGAATAGCAGACAGCACAACCATTGGGGTGGAAGCCAGCAGTGATTCACCTTTTTTCTCTTTGCTGTCTTCTACCACACGGCCTTGGAATAGACGGGTAGAGGTGGCAAGAACAGTGTCACCTGGCTCGGCTTTTTCCTGGTTACCCATACAAAGGTTGCATCCAGGGCGCTCTAGGTACATTTTGTTTTCGTACTTAGTACGAGCTTCTTGCTTCGGGTTGTCGTCGTTAAAAACGAAACCAGCGTATTTTTCTAGCAGCTCCCAATCCCCTTCGGCTTTTAATTCGTCTACGATGTTGTACGTTGGCGGCGCAACTACCAGAGGAGCCTTAAATTCGATAGGGCCTTTCTTTTCTAGGTTACGAAGCATCTGAGCGATGATTTGCATGTCGCCTTTGTGAATCATACAAGAACCAACAAAAGCTAGATCTACTTGGCGGCCGTCGTAGTAAGAGGTCGTGCGAATGACATCGTGGGTATAACGCTTGGAGATGTCTTCGTTGTTAACATCCGGGTCAGCGATCATTGGCTCAATGATTGCGTCAAGATCAATCACTACTTCAGCATAGTATTTAGCATTGTTGTCGGGGGCCAGAGCTGGCTCTGCACCAGATGTGATTCCAGCGATACGTTTGTCAGCGAGATCGATCAAACCTTGAAGCATGTTGTCACGATTTTCCATACCTTTGTCGATCATCACTTGGATGCGTGATTTCGCCAGTTCCAGAGATTGGACCAGAGTATCGTCAGTAGAAATACAGATAGAAGCTTTCGCTTTCATTTCTGCAGTCCAGTCGGTGAAGGTAAAGGCCTGGTCAGCCAATAGAGTTCCGATTTGTACTTCGATGATACGACCTTGGAATACGTTTTCACCATTGAACTGCTTTAGCATTTGCGCTTGAGTGGCGTGTACGACGTCACGGAAGTCCATGTGTGAATGCATGTTGCCTTTAAATGTCACCTTCACAGACTCAGGGATTGGCATGGCACATTCGCCGGTGGCTAGTGCAACAGCAACGGTGCCGGAGTCCGCTCCAAAAGCGATACCTTTGGACATACGGGTGTGAGAGTCACCACCGATGATGATTGAACGGTCGTCCACAGTGATGTCATTTAGAACTTTGTGGATTACGTCAGTCATTGCGTGGTAAACACTTTTGGGGTCACGGGCCGTGACAACGCCAAAGTCATTCATGAATTTCATTAGGCGAGGAATGTTTACCTGGGCTTTTTTGTCCCATACAGAAGCGGTATGACAACCAGACTGATAGGCACCGTCTATGCTTGGAGAGATAATGGTAGCCGCCATAGACTCAAGCTCTTGAGAAGTCATCAGACCAGTGGTGTCTTGAGAGCCTACTATGTTCACTTTAACGCGAACGTCAGAGCCGGTGTGCAATGGCGTCTTGGACGCAACACCAACAGCGTTGCGATTGAATATTTTCTCAACAGCGGTCAGGCCTTGGCCCTCAATAGAAATTTCTTTAGAGGGAGCGAATACAGCTGGTGCTTCAACACCTAGTGCTTCAGCAGCAAACGCCTGCAGTTTCTTACCGAAAGTCAGCGCATATGAGCCACCAGCTTTCATGAATTCAACTTTTTGAGGGGTGAATGCGCTAGATACATCAGCCAGTTCTTTGTCGCCGTTGTACAATTTTTTAGACTTGGTATCGATAGTTAGTACAGTACCTGTTGCTACAGAGTAGGCTTCTTCCAGTAGCGCATCGCCATTGGCGTCGGTAACTACGTTGCCTTCTGCATCGGTTTTCTTAACCCAGTTTTTCAGATCCAGACCTATACCACCAGTTACATCAACGGTGGTCAGGAAAATGGGCGCAATACCGTTAGTGCCAGCAACAACAGGAGCGTTGTTGACGAATGGGATGTAAGGAGATGTTTTCTTACCTGCCCACAATGCAACGTTATTAACACCAGACATACGAGAAGAACCTACGCCCATGGTACCTTTGTCGGCAATCAGCATGACTTTGGCGTTAGGGTATTTCTTGCCCAACTCAATGATTTCTTGCTGAGCTTCAGGCGTCATCATGCATTGACCATGTAATTCACGGTCAGAGCGAGAGTGAGCTTGGTTACCTGGCGATAGTAAGTCTGTGGAGATGTCGCCTTCGGCGGCAACATAGGTAACAACGTCGATTTTTGCGTCGATCTCGGGCAGCTTGGTGAAGAACTCTGCTTTGGCATAGCTCTCAAGAATATTTTTAGCGATGGAGTCGCCAGCTTTGTAAGCTTCTTCTAAGCGAGCTGTATCTGCTTCGTACAGGAAGACTTGAGTTTTCAGAACTTCGCCAGCAGCTTCAGCGTTAGCGTTGTCAGATAGAGCGATGTCTAACAACGCTTTAACAGACGGACCGCCTTTCATGTGAGATAGCTGCTCCAGAGCGAATTCAGCGTTGATCTCAGCAATATTTTCCTTGCCTACTACAATGTCATTCAAAAATTGAGCTTTAACACCCGCGGCAGGAGTCGTACCTGGTAAGGCGTTGTAGATGAAGAACTTCAGAGAGTCTTCACGATATTTATTACCGCTGTCTTTAATTTGCGCGATAATCTCTGACAGCAGTTCGGCGCTGTCGATTGGCTTTGGATTTAATCCCAGCTCCTTCTTGCGGGTTGTGATTTCATCTAGGTATTCTGAATATAAGCTCATTCCAATCTCTCACAGCAGGCTATTGTTATGGGTTACTCATCTCTGGCCAGAGTCGCTGGCGGATGAGGCTATCGATGGCAGATCAACGATTATTTTTCGGGTGTTTTTCGTTTGTACTTACGCAAAAAGCACTCCATATTACTCACAGAGTATACTGAATACAGAGTTTTAAGTTAAGGGTTACCTGTGGTGAAATTACCACTATTCACCAGATGAACGGTAAAACATCCTAGCCTGTGAATATCTTGCTGTTCAGTAGGTTGCGCTGACTTAAGAAGGTGATCTGGCGTGGTTGGAGGAGGTTGGGTAAATATCTAAGCCATAAGTCCTAAAGCAGCCCATAAATTGAGTTATGCGCCTGCTTTAGATAGTTGGAATGTTTAAAATCAATACAGAGATTTTATTACCATGCTATTACGGGGCAGTGGCGCAGATCGGTGCTCTAACACCGATTGTTAGCGATCCTGAGCCAAAGGTGGCAGTGTCATCATTTGATCTATAAGTCGCTATTTGTGATGAAAAATATATTGCCGTCTGCACTAAGTGTAACCTTATAGCTGTCTGTTTCACCACTCTCGGTCAATGTCAGTGTTAATAGCGGCGTTGAGTAGGTGAAGCTAAATACTTCAACCCCGTTTTCTTCGTCTGGGTGTTCACTTAAAGGATAGCTTTGCTCATAGTAGTCAGATGCGGTTATTGTAAATGTGCCTTGGGTATCACTTGAAAATAAGACCTGCCCTGCGCTTGTTGTCCCAACACCGGCGCTTTTCCAGCCCTCGATATACTCAGGGTCACCGAAGTTTTCCACATCAGCCGCACCAACATCGACTAGCAAGTCGTGGATACAGTATAAAGAACCATTAAGATCAGCAGCACTGGTAACGCTGCTATTGGTTACCTCAAGCGATGGTTAAAATAACCAACCGCTCGCCGGCAATTGGTGCTGCGCTATTGCAGTTAATGTGCAAATTGTTTTGTAGCGACATCAACCACTATTTTGCTCATATTGGGGGCCAGCTCATAAAAGCAGATTAACGAATATTCGGTTCATATAGCGCGAGCGTTTGCAGACCGAGGAAAAGATGGTTGGAAGGAAATGGGCAACGAACTGCGAATATTAACTACTGACTAGGTTGATGATTTAAATCAACATAGTTGCCCAGTAACCATATGGCACGGCAGGGATGATCAACATGTGCTGATAGGAGCAATGGAAGCACTATTAACAAAGTTTGCTGACATAGAGTTTAATTATATCGGTAAGCAGGGGCATTATATGATCCATCGAATGTGGTCGGATACTGTATCGTCCATCATCGTTACCGGCTAGGTTTTGTCATTTTGGCTATATTGCTTCAGCAGCCCACTAATTTTGTAATAATCTGCCTGATTTTTAGCGTTCAGATCCTGTTCAGCTAGAAATACTATTTTTAGCGGCTATCCAGTATTTTATTGTTATTAGTTAAACAGTTAAATGAAACAATCTTTGAGATAAGCACGAAGCGGGGGGTAGTCAGTTGAAAAAGACCTTAGTAACAGTCGGTGAGCTTAAAATAGGCATGTATGTTGCTCAGTTGGATAAAGATTGGCTGGATACGCCGTTTTTGCTGCAAGGTTTTTTAATCGAAGATGAAACGCGGATAGCACAACTGGTGAAGCATTGTGAGTGTGTTTATATCGACGAGGAGCAATCCTACGCTCCAGAGCCAGCTCGAAGCATACTTTTAGAACCAAATAAAGCCAAGGTTCAGCCTGCTGGCAAAGTAAAATCAAAGTCTAAAATCACAGTTAATGTAGCTAAATACGGGCGTGCCAAGGCGGCGTCCGGCAAAGATATTGCACGCGCATCGCAGGCCTTGAAGCGGGTACAAAGTCAGTTATCTAACATTGGTAATGAGCTTACCAAGGGCAAAGAAGTCGATCTGGAAAGCATCGACAATGTCTCGGTTTCTTTAGTACGGTCAGCTATTCGCTATCCGTTGGCCTTGTCATGGTTGTCTTTAGTGCAGAAAAAAGATAATCAACTGTTTGACCGAACTTTACGAATTGCTACCTGGGCCTTGCTATGCGCCAGAAGAATTGGTCTAGAACAAGAAGAGTTACGTTGTCTTACCGCTGGAATTTTAATGCTGCATGTTGGTTATTTGGCAAAGATTAACGGTAAGTCTGATCATAATATTTCCTTATATAAAGCGTCGCGCAGAAGTGTTGCAGTAATGAAAAAGCGAGGCATACACCCTAATATACTCGGTGTTATTGAAGGCTGTTTTGAGCGCTTCGACGGTACCGGATTACCGCGTAAATGTAGCGGTGATATCAACCCTGTTGCCGCACAAATAGCAGGCTTGGCTATTTATTATGATTTGCTGTTATACCCAGCTAGTAAAGAAATTGAGCCAGTAACAGCAATGAATGCTAGTAACCTCGTTTATCAGCGCAGAGACCGCCAGTTCCAAGCAGAGTTGGTAGATGCGTTTATCGAAGCTATTGGTATTTACCCAGCAGGCACAATCTTAGAATTAAACACTAATGAGTTGGCGGTAACGATTGACCAGCCTGAAAAAAATAAGTTAGCGCCATGGGTGATGCTTGTTACTGACGCGCAGCGAGTAAAGCTTAAGAATTACCGCTTAATACAACTGTCTAATCAAGATGACGATAGCGCCGGTATGAGGCGATCGATAGTGCGTGATTTACCCCCCAAGGGAATGGATATTGACCTTGCAGAGGTCGACAATGCTTATAAAAAGATTGCCGAATCTAGAGGCAGTGGGGCCGCGACTAAGGTCGCTAAATCGATGGCTATGACAAAAAACCCAGTGGTTTAAAGCGACTTATATCTGGTTTTAAAAGATCATCCAAAGGTGATGCCACTGCTGCATAGACCTTAAGTGCCTGTTTACTCCGTTTTCAGATTTAGATTCTGCAGTTTTGTGTATAATGCCGCCGATTCAATATAGGTGGAATATGACAGATATTAGTGAAATTACAGATTTTTTGGGTTGCGCTACGCCGGACGCTTGGGTGCAGGCTGCATTAGCTGACCAAAATACTCTGCTAATTGACCATGCCAATTGCGAGAAAAAGGCAGCTGGAACGGCCTTGAACCTCATGTATCGCTATATTAGTCACACTGACTTACTCAATAAAATGTCTCGTCTGGCCCGCGAAGAGCTGCGTCATTTCGAGATGGTGTTAGCGATTATGGGTAAGCGAGGTATTGACTACGACCATGTTTCGCCATCTCGTTATGCCGCGGGTATGCGTAAAGGTGTGCGTACTCATGAGCCTGCAAAAGTTGTCGACACTATGATTGTAGGGGCGATTATCGAGGCGCGATCATGTGAGCGTTTCGCTATGATAGCCCCCCATTTAGATGACGAGCTAAGCGAGTTTTATGTGTCACTTTTACGTTCAGAATCAAGGCATTATAAGGATTATCTAGATTTAGCCTTAGGGTTTTCCGATGGTCCTATAGACGATAGGATTGCGCACTTTATTGCGGCTGATAATGAGCTGATTAGCAGTCCAGATACTGAGCTCAGGTTCCACTCCGGTGCACCCACGGTTGCCTAAACTGCTATTTTTTCTAGCGGCTTAAATATCAAAACTGACTAATTCAGTCTCGCCTTTATCTAGGCTTATAGACCACCCTTGCTTATCCCAGTCGCCCAATACATAACGCAGCCCATTAGTGTGCTTATGCACTTTTGGTCGGTGGGTATGGCCATGAATCATCACATTGCAGTGGTAATGTTCTAGCAGGCGATTAACTTCGCTGGGGGTGGCATCCATTATATTAGTGGCTTTATTGCTGTTAGCAGCCATGCTTTTAGCGCGCCAGTTGGCGGCTAGGTTTTGCCTGAGCTTAAGCGGCATATGAACTAATACCCAGCTGTAGATAGGGTTGCGTACTTTGCGGCGAAACTTAATGTAGTCGACGTCTTCAAGGCATAAGGTGTCGCCGTGGCATAGCAAAAATCGCTTATCGCCACTAGTAATAACAGCGTAGTCAGGCAGCAGTGTTACGCCAGTTTCACGGGCGAAGCGTTTCCCCAGTAAAAAGTCTCTATTGCCTTGTTGGACATAAACCCGTGTATTGGTTTGGCTAAGTTGGTTTAACGCCTTAACGACCGTTCTGGCTAAGTCGCTAGGGTCATCATCGCCAATCCAGGCTTCAAATAGGTCGCCCAGGATATAAAAGTGGTCGGCGGCAATAGCCTTAGTTTCAAGAAAACTAACAAACGCCCCAGTGATATCGGGGCGCTCAACTGATAGATGCAAATCTGATATGAACAGGGCGTCCATTATTTATCAGCGTATGCCTCGCTAATTGTTACTTTGTCGATAGTGATAGTTTCTGTTGGAACATCACCGTGGCCAGCACGATTACCGGTAGGAAGGCCCTTGATTTTCTCAACGGCATCCATTGCGCCGGTAACTTTACCAAATACTGCATAACCCCAGCCTTGCTGGTTTTTACCGCTATGGTTTAGAAAGCCATTGTCAGCAACGTTAATGAAAAATTGTGAGCTAGCTGAATGGGGATCAGAGGTTCTCGCCATGGCTAGCGTACCAAGATCATTAGTTAAGTCATTGTCTGCTTCGTTTTCGATTGAGGCGCGACTGCCTTCTTTTTCGCTCATGTCAGCTATCATGCCGCCGCCTTGAATCATAAAAGTGCTGATAACGCGGTGAAAGATAGTGCCTTCGTAAAAGCCGTCTTTGGCGTACTGTAAAAAGTTCGCGGCAGTGTTTGGCGCCTTGTCGAAATCAAGTTCAATGCTAATGTCGCCGTGGCTAGTATGTAGAGTAATCATGCAGTCTTCCGTTAAATAATATTGAATATGGCCGTTTAGGGCGTGAACGGGACGGATTTTACACATAAAACACAAGATTTATAACTTAAACATTAAGTTATAGGCTAAGCATCGGTATAATCTCGCGCCTGCGCTGCATGTTGATAGCGCATTATTGTTGAGAGTAGAGAATGTCTGAAGAAACAAGGCCAAAGAACTTTTTAGAGCAGATTATTACTAAAGATCTGGCTGATGGGGTGGTCACTAACGTTGTTACCCGTTTTCCGCCTGAGCCAAACGGCTATTTGCATGTAGGGCATGCTAAATCAATCTGCTTGAATTTTGGCTTAGCCCAGCAATTTGGCGGTGTGTGCAACTTACGCTTTGATGACACTAACCCTGAGAAAGAGTCTCAAGAATATGTAGATGCCATTCAAGAAGATGTGCGCTGGCTTGGTTTTGAGTGGAATGGTGAGGTTAAGTTTGCCTCTGACTACTTTGAACAGTTTTATCAGTGGGCATTAGAGCTCATCAATGCCGATAAAGCCTATGTATGTGAGTTAGATGCTGAGCAAACTCGTGAATATCGTGGTGACTTTACTACGCCAGGAAGAAATAGCCCGCATCACAATCGTCCGCTGGCAGAGAATATAGCCTTGTTAGCTAAAATGCGTGCTGGTGAAATGGCCGAGGGTAGCGCCACACTGCGTGCCAAAATAGATATGCAGCACCCAAATTTAACCATGCGGGACCCGGTGTTATACCGAATTCGTCATGTGGCGCACCATCGTACCGGTAATGATTGGAATATTTATCCGGCTTATGACTTTGCACATGGGCAAGAAGACGCCATTGAGGGTGTAAGTCATTCAATTTGTACTCTAGAGTTTCAAGACCATCGGCCTTTGTATGAATGGTTTACTGAAAATCTATCAGTCCCATCAACCCCTAAACAGTATGAGTTTGCCCGCTTAAACTTAAATTACACTGTTACCAGTAAGCGTAAGCTGAAACAGTTAGTAGATGAGGGCGTGGTTGCAGGCTGGGATGACCCACGTATGCCGACTATCGCCGGTATGCGTCGCCGAGGTTATTCACCTGCAGCGATTAGAAAATTTTGTGAAAAAATTGGCGTAACCCGTGCCGACAGCGTTGTCGATATGGCTGAGCTCGACTTTACCTTGCGTGAAGACTTAAACGACAACGCACCACGAGCTATGTGTGTACTAGACCCAGTGAAGCTTACCATTACAAATTTTGATGCAGAGTCTGTTGAAGTAATGACTGTGCCCGCTCATCCGAATAAGCCAGAGATGGGTGAGCGCGAATTGCCATTCACTAAAGAGTTGTATATCGATCAAGCTGATTTTACTGAAGACAACACACTGTCTCGGAAAAAGTTTAAGCGCTTAGTGTTAGGCGAGTGGGTTCGCCTGCGCGGCTCATATGTGATTAAAGCTGACGGTGTGGTTAAAGATAATAGCGGTAACATTGTTGAAATTATTGCCAGCCTCGTACCTGATACCGTTGGTAATAATCCGCCGGAAGGAATGAAACCCCGTGGCGTAATTCATTGGGTGTCGGCTACTAAAGGGGTGCAAGCGACAGTGCGTTTATACGACCGCTTATTTAATGTGCCTGCGCCAGACCGTGGTGATAGTGAATTTATGGACCATGTGAACGCAGAGTCACTGAGTGTGATCAGCAATGCATGGGTAGAGCCGAGTTTAGTTAATGCCAAACCTGAGCAGCGCTTTCAGTTTGAGCGTGAAGGTTATTTTGTAGCTGATCGTTTAGAGCATAGTGAGGCCAAGCCGGTGTTTAATAAAACCATTGGATTGCGTGATACTTGGGCTAAGGGTTAGGCATGGTTATGAGCTTACAGTTATACAACACCGCGACTGGTGCTAAAGAAGCGTTTGAGCCCTTAGAGCCAAATAAGGTGAAGATGTATGTCTGTGGCCCCACGGTATACAACCGTGTCCATATCGGCAATGCGCGCCCGGTAGTGGTGTTTGATACATTATTCAGGCTGCTGCAAACCCAGTTTGATGAAGTTATTTACGCCCGTAATATCACCGACATTGAAGATAAAATTATGCAGGCGGCCATAGATACAGGCACCAGTGTAAAAGAAGTATCGTCGCAATTTGCCCAGGCCTATTTTGAAGATATGGAAGCATTAGGTAATTTGGAGCCTACGGTTACTCCCTATGCGACTGATCATGTCAGCGAAATGATTAATATGATTAGTGTCTTAATTGGCAATGAAAATGCCTATGAGGCAGAAGGCCATGTATTGTTTGCGGTGCAGTCAATGGCTGACTACGGCAAATTATCCAACAGGTCTTTAGAGGACATGCTGGCGGGCGCGCGAGTAGAAGTTGCTCCATATAAAAAATACGCTGGTGATTTTGTGCTGTGGAAACCCTCTAGCGCTGACCAGCCAGGTTGGGATAGCCCTTGGGGCAGAGGCCGCCCCGGTTGGCATATTGAATGCTCGGCGATGATTGAAAAACATCTTGGTGAAACCATTGATATTCATGGGGGTGGCCGTGACTTGACCTTTCCCCACCATGAAAACGAATTAGCCCAAAGCCAATGCGCCCATGGTGGTAAACAGTTTGTGCGCTATTGGATGCATAACGGCTACATCAATATTGGCGGCGAGAAAATGTCTAAGTCGTTAGGCAATTTTAAAATGGTCAATGACTTATTAGAAGAATACCCCGGTGAAGTGCTGCGCTTTGCGCTGTTATCGTCGCATTACCGCTCAGAAGCCAACTTTACCCCAGACCTGTTAGATCAAGCGAAAAATGTACTGGATACCTTTTATGGTTTTTTACGCAATGTGCAAAGCGTTGCCACCACTGACGTGGTGCTAACTGAGCAAGCCTTTTACATCGCAATGTTAGATGACTTGAATACGCCTATAGCGATTAGTGAAATGCATGCCTTAGCAAAAGCGATGAATAAAACAGACGGTGATGAGCAAGTAGCGCTCAAATCTTCATTACTTAAAGCTGGTGAATTGTTGGGTTTATTACAGGCTGATCCAGAGCAATGGTTTCAGCAGGGTGGCAATGATGAGCTTGACGGTGCTGCGATAGAGTCATTGATAGCTGAGCGTAAGCAGGCTAAATTGGACAAAGACTATGCGCGCAGCGACGAGATTCGCGCTGACCTACAAGCCAAGGGCGTGATTTTAGAAGATAGTCGCGAAGGCACTAGCTGGAAGCGCGCCTAAAATAATAATAAAAATATAGCCGGGAGTTAGGATGCTAAAAAAACTATTGATGGCAGTTGTTTTACTTGTGTTCATTGTTACAGTTTATGGATATTTAGCAGGCAGTGGTTTAATCGGCAAACATCAAGACGTTGGCGTAGTTGGTAGCAGTGAGGTCCCCGCTGAAATAGTGGCTCAAAGGCTGGGTGCCAAATCTCTGGCAGCAGCTAATTTAAATGTTACGTCTAGTAAGCAAATTTTGTTTGGTGACTTTCACGTGCATACCACTTTTTCCAACGATGCTTATACCGCTGCAATGCCAGTCATGGGAGGTGAGGGTTCTCAGCCTCCTGCAGATGCCTGTGATTATGCACGTTACTGTTCGGCCTTAGATTTCTGGTCAATTAATGACCACGCTGTATCGTTATCATCTAAACGCTGGCAAGAAACCAAAGACAGTCTTCGCCAATGTAATGCAGTAACTGATCCTGCTAACCCCGATGTAGTGGCCTTTTTGGGTTTTGAGTGGACCCATGCCAACCCTGCAACTGCCAACAAACATTGGGGGCACAAAAACGTCATTTATAAGTCGATTGAAGAAGAAAATGTAGCCGCACGGCCAGTTTATGCTGAAGCTGAATTAGGCCCAAGTGCATTTAACGCACCGTTTATAGATCGAGCGTTGCTGGCCTTGGCCAAGCTGCCAAATAACGAAGAGTATATTGACTACAATTTGTATCTGCGTGAAATGGAAGAAGAGCCGATTTGCCCTAAAGGCGTCCACACTAATGACTTGCCTTTAGACTGCAAGGAAGGTGCAGCTACCCCTGCCGAGCTCTTCACTAAATTGGATGAGGCGGGGCATGAGGCGATTGTCATTCCGCATGGCAATGCTTGGGGTTTGTATACCCCAGCTGAAACCACCTGGGATAAGCAACTTGTCGGCGCCAACCAAGATGAAAGTCGCCAATACATGATTGAGGTTTTTTCTGGTCACGGCAATTCAGAAGAATATCGAGAATTTATCTCTATTGTGCGCGATGAAAATGGGGTGGCAAGGTGCGCGCCAGTTCAAGATGATTTTTTACCCATGTGTCAGCAAGCGGCTAATATTATTATGCAGCGCTGCCTAGACGATGGCGAAGCACTAGCTGAATGTGAGCAGCGGGCAGAAGTGGCGCGCAATAATGCGGCGCAATCTGTGTTTCCGTTCGCAACCGTTACTCGGACAACAATAGAAGAGTGGTTAGACGCTGATCAGTGTCGTGATTGTTTTCTGCCATCTTATAACTATCGCCCAGGCGGCAGCGCGCAATATGCAATGGCATTAGGTAATTTTGATGACCCTGACAATATCCGTCGTTTTCGTTTTGCCATGATGGGCTCTAGTGATAACCACAAAGCGCGTCCTGGTACTGGTTATAAGGAGTATGGTCGTCGTCAGAATGCGGAGACTTTCGTTGTTACCGATGAATTTGCAAAAGCTCAGCTCAATGCGCAACGGCCTCCAAAGCAGTCTTCCTCGATTGCAGTGTTAGGTAGCCAATTGCCCAGCTTGGGAGCAGGTCAGCCACTAGCGGAACGTGCCTCGGGATTTTTTATGACCGGTGGTTTAGTGGCAGTGCATGCTGAAAATCGTCAGCGTGAAAGTATTTGGAATGCACTAGAGCAAAAAGAAATATACGCCACCAGTGGTGATAGAATTTTGCTGTGGTTTGATATGTTGAATCCAGATCTTGAACAGACCAATGTAATTGCACCGATGGGAGCTGAGTTAACGATTAATCATAATCCTACTTTTAGGGTGCGAGCAGCTGGGGCGTTTAAACAATTGCCTGGTTGTCCCGACTATTCTGTTAATGCAGTAGGCGAGGATCGATTAGAGCGCTTGTGTATGAATGAGTGCTATAACCCTTCTAATGAACGTAAAATCATTTCCCGCATTGAAATTATTCGCGTTAAGCCACAAATGACACCAGATGAGGATGTCGCTGAGCTGATTGAAGATGTTTGGTTAAGCCATCAATGTCCGGTCGACGAAAGCGGTTGCGAATTTGAATTTACCGACAGCGAATTTAATAATAGTGGGCGTGAGACAGTGTATTACGCCAGAGCTATTCAGCAGCCAAGCTTGGCCGTTAATGCTGACCCACTGCGTTGTGAATACGACGACAGTGGTCAGTGTATAAAAGTGAACTCCTGTTCTGACGCTAACCCTAATATGACCTTTGACGATGATTGTTTGTCGCCGACTGAAGAGCGGGCTTGGTCGTCGCCAATATTTTTGAACTATCAATAAATAATTTGTGAGCTATTAATAAAATGCTTGATTATATAGAGCCTGTATTTAGACCACCCAGCGAAGGGAGGTCACTAATTTTGCAGGTGAGCAATGGTTGTTCTTGGAATAACTGCAGTTTCTGTGAGATGTATCAGGCGCCAGAAAAACAGTTCAATTTTAAACCATTAGAAGATATTGAGTTAGAACTTAAAAAAGTAGCCAGTGCTGGTGTAGCTATAAAAAAAGTGTTTTTGGCTGACGGTGATGCCATGACGCTGTCTTCGAGGCGCCTACTTGGTATTCTACAATTAATTAGAAAGTATTTACCCAGTGTGCAGCGGGTATCATCTTATTGCTTGCCACGTAATTTAAAAAATAAAAGCGTAGAAGAGTTAGCCGAGCTAGCTAGCTATGGCTTAACGCTTATGTATATTGGTTGTGAAAGCGGCGACGACTTAATGCTTGAGAAAATCAACAAAGGAGAGACCTTTCAAACCTCTCTCGATGCACTAACCAAAATTAAACTGGCTGGAATGAAATCGTCGGTAATGATTTTGAATGGCTTAGGCGGCAGTTTTTATAGTGAACAGCATGCGGTTAATTCAGCAAAATTAATGAATGAAGCCCAGCCAGAGTATCTTTCAACATTAGTAGTCTCGTTTCCTACGGGAGAGCAGCGATTTGTCGACGCTTTTGGCGAGGGTTTCTTGCCGCTGTCTCAAAACGAATTGTTTAGTGAGATGAATATTTTGCTGTCAACACTTGAATTAGAACAAACTATTTTTCGTAGCGACCATGCGTCTAACTATTTAGTGTTAAAGGGCGTGCTGAATAAAGACAAAGATAGGCTGCTTAGTCAGGTAGATATGGCTATTAATGACCCCAATAGAATACCCCTGCGTCAGGAATGGCAGCGGGGTTTATAGATAAAATAGTAGGTTGTTGACGCATCTATGTATTACAACTAAACTTTTCGTTTAGTTAATCAAGACTCTCTAAGGATATTCACATGCAGTTTGCTAGAACCACTAAAATATTTTTTGCTCTTATCACCGCGTTGGCGCTAGGTGCATGTTCATCGTCATCTCTTACTGTATCGACTAATCATGCGCCTATAGACTTTTCCGGCTTTAAAACTTACGCCTGGCTGCATGCTGGGGTAACTGAAGAGAATGGAAAAAGTAGCGATATTATTGACGGCAAAGTTAAAGTGTTTGTTAATGCTGATCTAGAGTCTAAAAGCTTCACTAAAGTCGCTAAAGACTCAGCTGATTTTCACGTTAACTACAATATAACGACACAAGAAAAAACCGATATAAAAACATATAATTCTTACGGCGGTTATTACCCTGGTTATAGGTCTTATGGCGCTTATGGCGTTGGTAGAAACTATGTTTATTATGACTCAAGGATGGCAATGCCACCGATTCAAGAAGCTGTTATAACAGAGTATGTTCAAGGTACATTGATCATTGATGTTATAGATCCTACAACTAATAAGTTAGTGTGGCGCGGCACAGCCGGTAAACATTTAGATGAGGCTTTGAGCGTTGAGGAACGTGAACAGGTGATGGCCGAAGTGATAGGAAAATTATTGGCTCAATACCCCCCCCAAATGATACCCATTGACGCACTAAAAAAGGCTAGCAATTTGCTAGCCTTTTTTATATTTATAGCACAATAATATAGTGTATTGGCTAGTTGACAGGTTTACTTTTAACGGTGTGTAATAAGTCATGAACAGTTAATTTAATTTTTTTAAACGAGTGGTTAACGATGAGATTTTCAAAATATTAGTAGTAGTAATTTTCAGTTTTTTGGCGGCCTGTAGTATGCAATCAGCAAAAACATTTGAAGACCAATTAGTTGGTAACTGGCGTATAGAGATGATTAAAGACCGCGCCGTGGTTGATTTTAGTGCGGCCAGTTTACGCTTTAACGCAGATGGGACGCTGTCTGGCAATGCCAGCTGTAATAGTCTTTCCTCCAGCTACACTGTTGATGGAAGCAATGTCAGCCTAGCTGAAGGTGCTGTTACTAGGAAGATGTGTCTAGACGCGTTAATGGAACAAGAAAGCCGTATGTTGGCAGCGCTGCAAGACGTACGCAGCGCCCGGATAGAAAACGGTATGCTGTATTTAGAAGGTGATGGCGGTAAATTAATTTATAAAGTAGCACCTTCAATTAAATAATCCACAACTGTTAGGGTTAGCAAATGAAACGGTTTAGCATTGTGACAGGTTCCATATTTGCATTAGTTTTACTGCTGACTGGCTGCAGTAAAAGTGAACAAATAATCTCCGCCGAAGCTGCTAAACAAGAAGTTGCAATGGTGGCAGATAATTATCAGTTGGTAACCGGCGTTGTTTACCCGAAACAACCTATTGCCCCAGCTGGCGCGGCTGGTTACCAGGTTACTGTCACCTTATCGGATGTCAGTAAAATGGATGTTGCCGCCACCGTG
The DNA here is from genome assembly GCA_046710535.1 of Pseudomonadales bacterium. GTDB lineage: Bacteria > Pseudomonadota > Gammaproteobacteria > Pseudomonadales > CAWVSB01 > CAWVSB01. The sequence goes on along the minus strand of JBKEHH010000004.1, from coordinate 60,098 downwards.
ATTGGTTCAACTTCATTTACTACTAGTGCCTTGCCAGTTGACTATTCTATTGCTTTTGACGCCTCGGTAATTAAATCCAAAATGTCTTATGCCTTGCATACTCGGATTACCGATGGTGCGGGTAAATTAGTTGGCGAAACTGATCAAAATCATAAATACACATTAAATGACGCAAGTATCGGCTTCGATATATTGGTTAAGGCAGTTCAACTTGAAGCGCCGATTCCGATTCAATTGAAGATGACTTGTGGGGAAGATAATTATTCTCTAGCTATTTATCCAGGCTTATTGGTTAAAACTGACTTGGCAGTACATAACCAACATATACTGGCTAAGGTGGTTAGTGCTTCAGGTGAGCATTACCAAAGTAGTAGTGAGTCGATATTTATGAAAGGAGGCAACCCGCCATTAGTTGAAATTAACGGTCAGCGTATCAGCTGTACCCAAGTATAAAATACTGACGCTTTAGGAGTAAAATACTAAAGCGTTACTTTGACACTCGATGCGGCATAGTTTGCTTTAGCTCTTGCAGTATCGACGTCTTCGCCTCTTGCCAAGGCTACTCCCATACGCCGTTTGCCGGCAACTTCTGGTTTACCAAATAATTTTAATTGGGTGTCGGTCGCTGACAACGCTTGGCTTAAATTGCTAAAGCTTACTTGGGTTGATTCACCGCTTACTAAAATTACGCTAGAGGCCGATGGGCCATGCAGTGTGATATTTGGTATTGGTAAGCCAAGTATTGCTCTAGCATGTAGGGCAAATTCTGATAAGTCCTGTGAGATGAGTGTCACCATGCCGGTGTCGTGAGGGCGGGGTGATACTTCACTGAATAAAACTTCATCGACTTTGATAAATAGCTCTACTCCGAATAACCCCCAGCCGCCTAAGGCAATGGTTACTTTATCAGCCATAGCTTTAGCCGCTTCCCAAGCTACTTTAGTCATTGCTTGTGGTTGCCATGATTCCTGATAATCGCCATCGACTTGGCGATGACCAATTGGCTGGCAAAAGCTAGTCATTGAATTACCATTGCCGTCGCTATGTCTTATTGTGAGCAAAGTTATTTCATAATCGAATTCTACAAAGCCTTCAATAATCACTTTGCCCGCGCCGGCACGGCCGCCTTCTTGAGCATAGTTCCAAGCAGCGTTGATATCCGCTGCACTGCGAATAAGGCTTTGTCCTTTGCCAGACGAGCTCATAATAGGTTTAACCACGCACGGGATGCCAATACGGGCAACTCCAGCATCAAACTCAGTTTGGGTTGACGCAAATTCAAATGGTGAAGTGGCGAGGCTTAGATCATTAGCTGCCAAGGTGCGAATACCTTCGCGGTTCATGGTTAGTTGAGCTGCTTTGGCAGACGGAATGACATTAAAACCTTCCCGCTCAAGTTCTATTAGCACATCAGTTGCTATAGCCTCGATCTCTGGCACGATCAAATCTGGTTGTTCTTTTTCTACTAGGGCTCTTAACTTTTCACCGTCCAGCATTGAAAGAGTATAAGAGCGGTCAGCCACTTGCATAGCGGGTGCATTTTCATATCGATCAGCAGCGATAACTTCCACTCCTAAACGCTGTAACTCTATCGCTACTTCTTTGCCTAGTTCACCGGAGCCAAGTAACAGAACTTTAGTAGCGGTTTTAGAGAACGGAGTGCCAATTGATGTCATTTGTATGCCTTAGGGTGCGCTGAATATAGACAACAATTATAGCTAAATATAGAAACGAGTTATAGCTCTCGCTTATGTATTGCTAACATAAACTTGGTCGCGTCCACGAGTTTTAGCCGTCAATAAAGCCTTGTCGGCTCTTTCGATAACGCTCAGTGGTGTGTCGTTATCTCTTAGAGTCGTTAAGCCAATAGAAATTTTTATTATTTTATTATTAAAGGATGTGGTGGATACAGTGGCACGAATTTTTTCAGCGATATGCATCGATAAATCTAGGTCACTGTTGGTTAATGCAACGAATTCTTCGCCGCCATATCGATAAAGCTGGTTGCTGTCGCCCAGTAACTTTGCCAACAGCGCGGTTAATTTCTTCAGTACTTCATCGCCTTCTGGATGACCATATTTGTCATTAATGTTTTTGAAATGGTCTAAATCTATAAGCATGATACAAAAATCAGTATTTTCGTCACGGTTATCGATCACTTCGGCTAATTTATTATCTAGCGCTCGTCTATTACCCACCGATGTAAGGGCATCAATATGCGCGAGAGTTGTTAACTGCAATGTATTTCTGCGCTTCCTTTCTAAAACTACGGCCCCTATAACTAAGGTTATACCCAGCGATAGCATAATACGGGTAAATTCCAGCGTTGAGATATTGTCCCACAACAGTAGTCCCAGTATTAGATAGCCAGTTAGAGTTAGCGCAAGTGCTAACCGAGGCGTTGTCATAAGGTATATTGATGCAAAACCAGGGTAGGCCCAATAGACCAATTCAGGGCCCATTTGATAAACCATATGGTCGTGCCTACGACCATATGAAGTGATAGTAGGCCGCCTGAAATTGCTGTTTTAGATGTTTTTAAAACATACAGTGCTAGACCGATTTGAGTGCAGGAATGAAGTGCGATAGCAAAAGCGTATTGGTATTGCTGATTAATTAGTTGGAGAGTACAAAAAATCGCTGATGCCACACCAACCGTAAGGCCAGCAACAATAATATAAAACTCTGTTTCACTGCGCGTTCTAACTAACAATATGGGTTTCCCAACGACATGGCCTAGTGAATACAGATTAACCAGTCAACAGTGTAAAGTTAAAACTTAGTTAGGTGTTCTTGCTTGCTGATTTGTAATGAGGATCTTTTAACAATTCAGACTAATTTGGGTAATTGGTTATCTTCCTGATCATTTTGTAGCTAGGCCGTAGGCCCTTATACATTTTTTTATACACATCTGAGTAAAGCTGATTATACATTGCGCGGTTCTTCTCATTGGGCTCGAAACTATCACCAGTATGTGTCATTTGGCTAACAGCCTCTTCAAAACTAGCATAACAATTTGTGCCGACAGCACAGGCTATAGCCGCCCCTAAGCCAGAGGTTTCGAATGTATGAGGCCGTTCTACTCGCATCCCAAAAATATCAGCGGTTATTTGCATAACTTCATCACTTTGTGATCCTCCGCCGGACACTTTCAACTGAGTGATTTTAGTTTTAGCACGTTTTTCCAATACCTCTTTACCTTCGCGCAGGGCATAGGTTAAGCCTTCAATAATTGCTCGGTAAACATGGGCTCTAGTGTGTACATCACCAAAACCAATAATCGCGCCTTTTGCTTCTGGTGCTTTGCCGCTAGTGCCTGATGACCAGAATGGCTGTAGTGTTAATCCCATCGACCCAGGGGGTACAGCTTTTAATAAGTCGTCGAATAATTCTTCTGCAGCAATACCTTGTTCTTTGGCGAGTGTTTCTTCATGTAAACCGAATTCTTTTTTAAACCAGCTAACCATCCAATAGCCGCGTTTAATAATCATCTCTGGATTGTATGTATTAGGGATAACGCCAGGATAAGCTGGGTGAAACGCAATCGGCTCCAAATACTTTTTGGTGGTGATATTAAAGGTGGCTGTGGTGCCGTAACTGAGGCTGCCAATTGACTCGTTAATACACCCAGAGCCAATTACCTCGCAGCCTTTGTCTGAGCCAGAAGAGATTAGCGGCAAACCCTCTGGAATGCCAGTTTGCAGTGCGGCTTGCTTGGTAATACGACCTAGCTCGTGACCCGCAGGAAACAGTGTTGGTAGCATTGATGGCTTAATTGTTGGCACTAAGCGCCATTTCATATCATCGGGCTTTGCCCACTGTAGTTGCTTAAAATCAAAAGGAATATAACCAACTTGGCTACTGATAGCGTCGTTAAAATTACCAGTCATTTTGAAGGTATGAAAGCCTGATAGTAATAAAAATTTATCTACTTTATTCCATAAGTCCGGTTGCTGTTCAGCCATCCAATTAGATTTTGATTGGCGATAAAAATCCTGTAATAGCGTTTTCGCACCAACAATGTTGGTCGCTAATGATTCGACAATATTAAGTTTAGGCTGCCCGCTTGCTTGACGTTGGTCTAGCCATATAAAAGCAGGGCGCAACGGCTCACCAGATTTATCAACAGCCACCATTGTCGCTCGCTGAGTTGTTATAGATACCGCTTTAATTAGGCTTTTGTCAAAGGGGAGTAGGGGCCAGAGCTGCTGGCAAGCTTGGCAGAGCGAGTCCCAAAAATAGTTGGCGTCTTGTTCTGCCCAGTTTGGCTGAGGAGATAAATAGGGTTCTATATCAATTTTCGTTTTGGCAACTAAGGTGCCGTGTTGATCAAATACCAAAGCCCGTATGCTCTGAGTACCGTTATCAATAGTTAAAAAGTAGTCAGTGTTATGGGTCATTACTTACCCCTTTGGGATGCTGTAATAGTTGCGCCAAATAGCAATGTAGCGCGCCAATTCGTCGTCCCATTTCGGTTGGTCCCAGCCTAGCTCTTGCTCGAATAATGGTTTTAGCTGCGCAAATAATTCTTCACCTGCATTTGCTAACACACTGCCTAAGCGTGTCCGTCTTAGCATTAGGTCGTCTAAGTGGATTACCGCTTCACATTTAATTGCCCAGCGGCACTCAGCTAAGGAGTATTCGCTAGTTGATAGAACTTGGTGCTCAGTATCATTACCGTCAGAAAATACTTCGCGACAAAGGTTACCGTAGCGCCCCAGCAAGCGTTTTACCCTAGTGTTATCTATTGTAGACGGCAGCGCTATATTGTTATCAAGTTGATCAAAAACTCTGTCATTATCACTGGGTACAGAGCTTGGTAATTTGTTGTCAGCAGCAGCTAAGGCATCTAACGCGATTATTCTGAAGGTGGTTAATTTACCGCCGCTAACAGTCACTAAACCGCTGTCATCCCAGACCGCATGATCACGCCGTTCTTTGCTCGGGTCTTTAGCATTTTCAGAACCTATAACTGGACGCACACCTGCCCATGTCGAAATAGCATCGGTGCTAGCTATTTTGCTGTGTGGAAAACTGACCTCAATAACTTCAAGTAAGTAATTTATTTCTTGCGCAGTAATGCTGGCCTCAATATCTAGGTCGTCGCTATGGTCAACATCGGTTGTGCCAATGACAGTGCAGCCTTCCCAAGGAAATATAAATACGCCACGTTTATCCACTGGGTGAAATAGGGCGATCGCATCTGCTACGGGTAACTTTGCTTTGGGTAAAACTAAATGACTACCGCGCAGTGGGCGTACTCGTTTCTCAGGGTTCAATTGATTTCTGAGTTTGTCTGCCCAAGCCCCAGTAGCATTAATGACAACAGGAGCTTTAAGCTCGAAGCATTCATCACTTGTTGTATCTTGTATCTTTACACCACTGACTTGCCCGTCGTTAATCACTAGCTCGTTAACTTTAGTGTAGCTAATAGCATTACCACCTTTGGCAATACTTTCCTGCAGCAGTCGCAATACCAAGCGCGCATCATCGGTAACGGCATCGGTGTAATAACAGGCACCTTTTAGACTATGACTATCAATGCCGGGGAATTCTTCTATTAACTGCTGATTGCTGACGTAGCGATTATTTTTGTAACCAGCGATAAAATCATAGAACTTAAGCAGCATGGAGAAAACAAAGCGACCAGGGAAAACTCCTTTACGCAATACAAAATAGTAACCCATGCGTTCGATTAAACCAGGAGCTTCATCAATAAGCCGCTCGCGTTCTATCAACGAGTGCTTAGTCAGTTTAAGGTCACCTTGAGCTAGATAGCGCAGCCCACCATGGATCATTTTTGATGAACGACTTGAGGTCCCCCAAGCAAAATCTTGTTGTTCTAACAATAAAACTTTGTAACCCCTGCGTACACATTCACGTAAAACACCCGCGCCGGTGATGCCGCCGCCAACAATAATTACGTCCCAGTCAAGTGACTGGCCGCTACGTATCTTCTGTAGTAATTCTTGTTTGTCAGTAAAACCAGTATTTGAATCAGTCATTGCTAGTAGCCATCACATTTAGTCGGTAATTAGTTTATTTGCGGGCATCGGGCAAGAGCTTGCCTGGATTCATTAATTGCTGTGGGTCAAAGGTTTCGCAAACGCTACGAATCGCATCGATACCTAGCTCACCTTTCTCAGCCGATAAATAGTCTCTATGGTCTGCCCCTACGCCATGTTGATGGCTGATGGTTCCACCTAGCGCTACTATTTGCTTAGCCCCTGCGGTTTTCAGCTTTAACCAACGCTTATGAGTTTCATCATGGCTGTCGCAGCAACGATATAAATAGGTGGTGTAAACACTAGAGCCTTGGCTGTAAACATGGGACAGATGGGTGTAGACATAAACCGGTTCATTCTCATCAGCTAAGGCGCTGCCGATTGCTTCTTCAATACTATTGACCGCGTCATCCACGACACCCCAGTCCAGGCAGGTTTCCATTGTATCTACAACGTAACCGGCGTTACCTAGAGGTTCACGCAAATAGGGTGCTCTAAATCGGCCGTGTTCCCAGCGCTCACCTAGTTCACTGCCACCCTCGACACCACCGAATTCTTGGTAGCACTTTTGGGTAAAGGTTTTGGCTGCATCGCATTGGTCTTTATTGCCGGTAAGCCCATAAGTCATCATGACTTTGCCTTCACCAATGTCATGCTCCGCCAGCATTTTGTCTAGCGCTTCAAGTGGGTGGCCGCCCATAATCAATAGGCTGGTAGTTTCTAATGCATTGCTTAAGCGCAGCATCGATAATTGAATACCGCGCTGTGCCAGTTGCTGCACGCAGCTAAGGCCGTTGTTCCAAGATGGGAAAAATACAACGTGGAATGACTCGTGCTCTGGCAGTGGTTTTACCCGTACTTTCGCCTCGGTGATAATACCCATACGACCTTCTGAACCCAGAATCATCTCACTGACTGATGGCCCTGCAGATGAGGCGGGGATGGTCGGTATCTCTAGTGTACCTGCTAATGTTTCGACACTACCACCGGCAAACATTTGTTCAATCCGGCCATAGCGCAATGATTGTTGCCCGCTAGAGCGACTGGCGATCCAACCACCAACTGTAGAAAGCTCCCATGACTGTGGATAGTGGCCGAGTGTGTAACCTTGTGCTTTCAGTTGTTGCTCAACTTTTGGGCCAGGTGCACCGGCACCAAATGTAGCAATCAAGCTTTGCGTATCTAAATCAATTAACTGATCCATTTTTCCCATATCAATGGTAAGCACCGGTTGGTTGCCGGCTTGCGGGTTGATGTGGCCAACAACTGAAGTGCCGCCGCCGTAAGGGATAACAGTAATACTGTGTTCTTTGGCGTATTGTAATAATTCTTTCACTTGCGCGGCCGTTTCAGGCAGGGCAACACCATCTGGAAATACGCCTATTGTGCCGTAGCGCATCGCTAACCAGTCGGGGAAGCTATGGCCGCGGGCATGACGCACCCGGATGTCTTCATCTTGCTGGACTAGCGGATGTGGGGGTAGGCGAGAGGCTGGAACTTGCTCGATAATATCTGCCAAATCTGCTTGAGGTAGCGGTTTTGAAGGGCCAAGTAGGGCCTCTAGGACCATTTTTAAGCCGTCAGTTAGCTCAGTTATGTACTCGCTATTCTCATTACCCCAGTCATTCCAGCGTTTCATAGTCTTATCCAGTTGGTTATTTTTGTTTGGTCATTGGTTTGCTTAAGTAAAACCGCAAGCTAATGGGATCATACACTACTCGCTTATCTTGGTCGGATCAGAAAGCAGTCTTTCAATTGCCCATACAATGGCGGTATGAGACTATTATTTTAATCAAAAATCAGAGCAAATCAGTGTCTCGTTAAGCCATTGGTGTCACAATTCGCGCCAAACGATGGGAATCCATTATCTCAAATCTTCAATCTCAAACTGTGGCAAAGGGCCTGGCGTCTGTGCCAGCCATTGCGCAGTATTTAAAAGCTGCACACGCTTATGGAATTGATTGTCTGCCATTACTCGAGTCCAGCGGTATTTCCGCGTTAGATATACAAGATAATGCCTCGCATATTTCTATGACAGCAATGGAGAAACTGTTGGCCTTGCTGATTGAGGCTAGTGCTGACAGCTGTTTTGGCTTGCATGCGGCTAAGTTTGTCGAGCCAGCTTCATACAGCGTATTGGGATATATCTCTTTAAGTTGTTCAACCTTGCGCAAAGCGCAAGCGATGATTCCTTTGTATGAAACTATAGTGGGCGACATGGGCGTGACGACTATTGAGTATGAACGCGATTTCGTATTTCAGCGCTGGCATTGCCAGTTTATTGACCCTTTGGTAAAGCGACACCAGGTAGAACATGTGTTGGCATCGTGGGCTACTTATTCAAAAACCTTTTTAAAATTTGATGCGCCAGCCAGTGTTTGGTTTGAGCACAGCCCCCCTGGTGATAGCAGCCTGATAGCTGAATATGAAAATATTTTTGGCTGTGAGGTGTTATTTGATCAAGTAGGTAGTGGTATTCGAATAGCCAGCGAACTCTTAGATATTCCTTTGCCGCAAGCGAATGAGCAGCTGTTAAAGACTTTACTTGATCATGCCACCCAGCAGATGGCCAAGCTAAGCAGGCATCAAACCATGACAGCTAAGGTAGAAAGTCTATTACGGCTAACTATAGGCGACAAAGTGCCTACTAGCTCAATGGTAGCAGGCGAACTAGGGATAAGTAGTCGTACTTTGCAGCGCCGCTTGGAACAAGAGCGCACTAGTTTTAAAGATGTACTTAATTCTTTGCGCTTGGAATTAGCTTTGTATTATTTAAAAAATACAGATTTTACCATGGAAACAATTGCGGTGAAATTGGGCTATAGCGAAACACGGTCATTTTATCGAAGCTTTAAACAGTGGACGATGCGCACCGCTGGTTCCTATCGTTAATCTCCCCGTGTAATTGTGGTCATTAATTGGTATCTTAAAAATACTATATGAAGTTTCCACTATAGGTTTAATTTAATGAGATTAAGTCAATTTTTTAGAGTTTGTTGTTATAGTTTACTGTGTTTTGCCTTCGCACAATCTGCCTATGTTGTGGCGCAAAATGAGTCATCTACAACGAATGTTGCACCAGCGCTTTTGGTTGAAAAGTTAGAGAGCGACGAGCAAGTTGAGCCGCGGCATAAATTACAGATTGAAATAGAACAGTATTGGGCTGCGCTCGATAAAACTCGCACTGACGTAACCTATTTAAAAGAACAAATAGCTAATGATTCTGGTGATACTGCCTCGTTATTTTTGCGCTTAACTCAGCGTCAGATGGATATGGTTGATCGGTTAACTGATTTGACTAATAACGTGGTAAAACAGCAAACCGCGCAGTTAAATACTGACGCTGCGACTGCTGAATTGCGTAAGTTGATGTTACCGCTTGGCCCAAGAGCTAGACGGAATATGGACGAACACGTTAAGTCTCTTGGTAAGAATTCATTTAAGTCTAGTGCGCTATCCGACGAGTCTGTGTTGAAGCTTAGCGAGATGAACTATTATTCTGATATTTTATACCAAGCTATATCTACGCATAACGCAAATTTGGTAAAGCTTAATTTCAATAATGATGAGACCGAGGCTTACCTTAAAGAATCACTATATACCAGGGCTGAGACATTATCTGGGCAAACTCAAATAACGGTGTCAGAGCGTGATCGAGCGCAAGCCAATTTATCTGTTGATAAAGAAAACGCCGATTTAAAAGCTGATCTTCGATTAGTGCAGAAAAAACTAAGCATTGTAACTTCTAGTCTGCGCACAACTATTAGGTTAATGGACGAAAGTAATATTGAGAGCTCGACGTATCGGCAGCTGTTGATCCGAGTAACCGGCGAGCTGACCACCGACATACTTAAACCTAAAATTTTTATAGGTCTAGTGACTAACTGGCTGGACAGAGCACTTATCTTTACCACTCGATACAGTTCTGAAATCTTATTTAAATTGGTTATCTTTTCATTTTTAGTGCTAGCTGCTTATTACTTATCAAAATTAGCTGGCAAAATTACGCGTAAGGCTATCGATCGGTCGAAAGGATCTGTCTCGAAGTTAATGGGCGATATGCTCGTTGCTATTACGTCCCGCTCCGTTTTGATTATCGGTATTCTAATGGCCATTAGCCAAATGGGCGTGTCACTCGCACCTGTTTTGGCGGGTATTGGTGTTATTGGTTTTATTATTGGGTTTGCGCTGCAAGATACGCTAAGCAATTTTGCTTCGGGCATTATGATTCTAGTTTATCGGCCTTACGATGTCGGTGACTTTATAGAGACCGGCGCAGTAAAGGGTAATGTTAACAGTATGAATTTGGTATCTACCACGGTACTAACAATTGACCATCAAACTTTAATAATCCCAAACAATAAAATCTGGGGTGATGTTATTAACAATATAACTGCCCAGAAAGTACGTCGTGTCGATATGACATTTGGAGTTGGTTATAATCAAGATATAGTCAGAATAGAAAATATACTGGCAGACATTATTGAAAATCACCCGTCAACTCTATCTGAGCCCGAGTGTTTGGTTAAGGTTCATGAGTTAGGCGAGTATTCTGTTAACTTTATTGTTCGCCCTTGGGTTAAAACAGAGGACTACTGGCCAGTATATTGGGATATTACTCGCGCTGTTATAGATCGTTTCGATCAAGAAGGAATTAAAATCCCATTCCCACAGCGCGACGTTAATTTATATCAAAATAGAGAGAAAGGCTTAGGCTAAGCTTTTCTCGGCTGACTCAACGCTTTGTAAGATCAACGTGTTAATTGTCATCGGTCCTACGCCGCCAGGAACAGGCGTATAGGCGCTGGCTTTATCAATAATTGCCGACAACTCGACATCGCCAACTCCACCCGGGTGATAGCCCGCATCAACGACAACCGCGCCTTCTTTAATCCATTCACCTTTAATGAATTCAGGGCGGCCGACAGCGCCTACAACAATGTCGGCCTGCTTAATTAAGTCTGCTAAGTTCTTGGTACGTGAATGACAGATAGTTACTGTTGCGTCTTTCTGTAACAACATCATTGCCATCGGTTTGCCCAAAATAGGGCTGCGGCCAACGACAACAGCATGTTTACCGCTGATTTCAATGCCATAGGCCTCAAGTAAACGCATAATACCTTGTGGCGTAGCGCAGCCATAAGCGTCTTCACCCATTGCCATACGGCCAAACCCTAGGCAGGTCACACCATCCACATCCTTAGCCAAATTAATGGCATCAAAACAAGCGCGTTCGTCAATTTGTTCGGGTACAGGATGCTGTAATAAAATGCCGTGGACATTACAGTCGCTATTTAATTCATTGATTTTTGCCAGTAATTCATCAGTAGTGGTGGTGCTAGGCATTTCCACCGCTATTGAATCCATGCCAATACGTTTGCAAGTATTGCCTTTCATTTTGACATAAGTAGCAGAGGCGGGGTCATCACCAACTAATATGGTGGCTAAAATCGGTTTTTGGCCGCCACTCTTTTCAACTAAACGATTAACGCGGGCGCTTAATTCAGCTTCGGTTTTCTTTGCTAGGGCTTTGCCGTCTAATACTAATGCTGCCATTTTGTCACTCATTTGTGTGATGGTTTTGATAAGTGCGCTATTCTCGCATGGTGGTTGTTTGAGGCAAAGTATCAAAACTGTATTTTTTGACCGGTTTTGCGTTGACGAGCCTTATGCAACTGAGTATTATGCGCTGGCTTTCAAGGGGTAGCCCTTTAAAGTAATGAATATGTCGGGGTATAGCGCAGTCTGGTAGCGCGCCTGCTTTGGGAGCAGGATGTCGGGAGTTCGAATCTCTCTACCCCGACCATTTTCACTTGTTATTCGTCTGTGCGCCCGTAGCTCAGCTGGATAGAGCACCCGCCTTCTAAGCGGACGGTCACAGGTTCGAATCCTGTCGGGCGCACCATGAATAGGTGCACAGATGGCCGATCAAGTGAATGACTTAATGGTGACCGTAGCTCAGTTGGTAGAGCACTGGATTGTGATTCCGGATGTCGCGGGTTCAAGACCCGTCGGCCACCCCAATTTAAAAACCCGCATAACATAACGTTTGCGGTTTTTTTTTGGCTAAAAATTAGTCAATGCCGTTAGGGGTCTAACATCACCTGGTAGCGTTTATACAAAGTACCCGTCGACGACTGCAATTTGACGATGAATTCAATATACGGTTGGTTAATTGGCCGTTGAGTTGTTATGAGGGCAAAAACCCCTTCGTCGTCAGTATTAACGGTTAGTTTTATATCGCTAGGAATACTTGAATAATCAACCTTTTGCTTAATGTGTAAATCAATCGGTGCAATTTTTACAATTATTTGGTCCGCATTAAGGCCGTCGGCTTCTATTGGTATGCGTAATTCTAATGCATCGCCAAGAGTCGCCGATTCCGGTGCATCACCCAGATTGAGCGCAAAGCTACCGCCTGTGTACACAGTACATACGGCGATGACGAAAGCGTTAAGTAATTTCATTAGTCTGTCTTTTTTAATTATGCCCACTGATAATAGCAAAAGTAAATGTTAAGGCATATAAGCAGAATATAGCGATTGTTAACATAAATATGTAAAAAATCGGCGCTAATATACGCTACACTAATACGCTAAATTTAAAGAGATACTGTTTTATGAGTAATGCCGACGCATTGGACTTCCCGTTTACTACGCCGCCAGAATTTGGTGCAACGATAGATGTTGCTCCGGGTATTAAATGGTTAAGAATGCCGCTGCCAATGTCGCTAAATCATATTAATTTGTACTTACTCGATAGCGGTGACGGTTGGCTTATTATCGATACTGGTATTAAAGGCGATAATGTACAGCAGTATTGGCAGCAGATATTTGATAACGAGCTAGATGGCAAGCCAATTGTTGGGGTGATTGTAACCCATATGCACCCAGATCATGTGGGTCAGGCAGGCTGGTTGACTGACAAACTGCGGGTACCGTTGTATATGTCTTTTGGCGAGTATTTTTCTGGCCGGACCTTTAGCGAGAGCTCCGGCTCATCGTTAGCATGGACTACGGAAAACTTTTTGCGCCGCGCAGGTTTAGCTGACGAGTTTGTTGAAGGCTTTCGTCAGCGCTCGAGAGGCTTTGCTGACATAGTTGAGCCTATGCCCGTAGCATTTAACCGCCTGCGAGAAGGTGACGAGTTAATTTTTGATACTCCTTGGAAGATTATGGTAGGCGAAGGACATTCGCCAGAACATGCGTGTTTGTACAGTGCTGATAAAAAAGTATTACTGGCCGGCGATCAGATAATTGCCACTATTACCTCTAATGTTAGCGTATTGGCCATTGAGCCTGAGGCAAATCCGTTAGCCTTGTGGCTAGATTCTCATGAGCGTTTTAAGCTGTTACCCGATGACACATTGATTTTACCCGCCCACGGTTTGCCATTTTTTGGTGTACAAGAGCGCCTGCAGCAATTGATTGATCATCATGAAGATCATTTAGATGTTCTTGAATACACCTGTATGACTGGACACAACTCGGTAGACTTGTTGTCGGTAATGTTTAAACGTGAATTGGACAAATCCCAAATAGTGTTGGCCTTGGGTGAGTGTATTGCACATTTACATTTGCTAATGGCGCGCGGCAAGATTGTTCGCATGCTAGAAGATAACGGGGTATACAGTTATACCTCAATTAATAAAAATGTAGCCGTGCCGGTGAAAAGAGAAGGCCGGGTAAGCGAAGAAATACAATTGAGGGTATGAAATTGACCAAGTTTACCCATTTAGATGAACACGGTCATGCCAGCATGGTTGATGTGTCTGATAAAGCTATAACGCATCGTATTGCTGTGGCCCAGGGCCGGGTAAAAATGATGCCAGCAACCCTTGCTATGATTACTGGCGGTACGCATAAAAAAGGTGATGTGTTTGCCGTTGCACGTATTGCCGGAATTCAAGCGGCTAAAAAATGTTCTGAATTGATTCCACTGTGCCATCCGATAATGCTTAGTTCAGTGAAGGTTGATTTGCACGCCGATGCTGCGGCTAACGAGGTAGTAATTACCGCAGTGTGTAAGCTAGCATCGCAAACCGGCGTGGAAATGGAGGCGTTAACAGCCGTATCTGTGGCCGGTTTAACTATTTACGATATGTGTAAAGCGGTGGATAAAGGCATGGTAATTGGTGATATAAAGCTGCTTGAGAAAAGTGGTGGCCGCAGTGGTGATTGGAAAGCAGCAATATGATTAAGGTGTTATTTTTTGGTCGATTTAAAGACGAACTAGGGCAGTCTAAAGTTGAGGTGGTGGCCACAGACCTGAGTATCATAAATGATTTACGCGATACGCTTATTAATATGCATACCCCAAAATGGCGAGAGGTACTAACCGCAGCCAACGTCATTATTGCGGTCAATCATAAGATAGTAGATGCGCAATACGCCGTGGCTGACTGGGACGAAGTGGCATTTTATCCACCGGTAACGGGCGGCTAGATAATGACTGTGATGATTACAGTGGCAGTGGGCGAAGACGACTTTTCTGTTGGCGCTAAATTACGCCAGCTACATGCTTTAAATCCCGCTGTTGGTGCAGTGGCTAATTTTGTTGGCTATGTACGTGACACCAATAGAGATAAAAACGTCGATATTTTAGAGCTTGAACACTATCCCGGTATGACCGAAAAGGCGATTACCGAGATCGCGGAACAAGCTGGCGAAAAATGGAATTTAATAGGGATTGATGTTTATCATCGGATTGGTAAATTGAAACCGACAGACAAAATTGTATTTGTGGCTGTTGCTAGCGCCCATCGCGGTGACTCTTTCGCCGCCTGTGAATTTATTATGGATTATTTAAAATCCAGCGCTCCATTCTGGAAAAAAGAACTGGGTGAGGAAGGCGAAAGGTGGGTTCAGCAGCGTCAATCAGATCTAGATGCCGCTAATCGGTGGTCTTGATTAATCCGGACTGAGATAAAATCCATTTTTACTAATATGTAAGGTTTTAGCTACAGCCTTTGGTGAATATTTCATTTATCATAGTACGCTAATAAATTGATTTTTGAGGCTGTTGTTAAATGAGTTTAGATCCCAGAGAGTTGCGTGACGCGCTTGGCCGTTTTGCTACCGGTGTGACAGTAGTAACCGCTAATCCAAAAGGCTTTGCGCCCTTGGGTATGACTGCTAATTCGTTTTCTGCTCTATCCCTAGATCCGCCCTTAGTCTTGTGGAGTATTCAAAAAAATTCTGATTGTTTTGCTGCCTTTAAAGCAGCTGATGGCTTTGCGGTTAATATATTAGCTGATGATCAGATGGGCTTGTCTAATGGCTTTGCAAAAAAAGGCCAACACGAACTGCCAGTTGGTACTTTTCGCCAAGGAAAAAGTGGCCAGCCTGTGTTAAAAAATTGCCTGGGTTCATTCGAGTGTAAAATGTGGGCTAGTTATGAAGGTGGAGACCATGTGATTTTGGTCGGCGAAGTTATCGCAATGAATACCAGAATGACGGGTAAGCCGTTAGTTTTTGCTAGCGGTCAATACCGCGAACTACGATAGTCGAGGTCTTTTTGTATACCGGTCCTAAAATCAGCTTTTGTAGCCAGTGTGGTAATTCTACTGAACAAACTATTCCTGAAGGTGATAACAATTTCCGCGCTGTTTGTCAGTCATGCGGCTTTGTCGATTACCAAAACCCAAAAATTGTTGCAGGTTGTTTAGTAACCTATGCTGACCAAGTACTGTTATGTAAGCGCGCAATAGAGCCCAGGAAAGGTTTTTGGACCCTGCCAGCTGGTTATATGGAAATGGCAGAATCAACTGAGCAAGCGGCTATACGCGAGACTTATGAAGAAGCCTGCGCGGATGTCAGTGATTTGTCCTTGTATACATTGTATGACTTACCGTATATCAGTCAGTTTTATGTTTTTTATAAAGCCGAGCTATCAAAGCCAGAATTTGGTGTCGGGGTTGAGAGCTTAGAGGTAGCCTTGTTTAATGAAGAAGATATCCCTTGGGACCAACTTGCGTTTCCAATCGTTGGCCGCACCTTGAAATATTATTTTGCTGATCGAAAAGAAGGCGTGTTTCCTATTCGTCATCGGACTCTGGACTTTAAACGGTAATACGGTCCAGCGCATCGCGAACTCTAGCAAACTCTGCCATCTCATCGGGCAAAAACAATAGCTTATAAAAATACCGCTCATTTACAGTATGTTCACTCGGCGCCTTTGAATTTCCTTTATGGGTAGAGTGGGTGTACATCATTTCTAAATGCACAGCATGGGAATCCTTTGGTACCAAAAATGATGTTCCATCTAGCCCTAGGCGCTGTTTATCTTCTTTTATACTGTAAATAGATATTTCAGCTACAAGATTTAAGTTGATTCGAATATTACTGGTGAGCTGAGCCACGTAATTAAGACCCATATCTTTGTTTTGAATAAAAATAGCAGGGGATTTTCTGATTTCTAAAAACATTTAGTTAGCTCGTTAACGAATATATGCCTCATTGTCACGGTATAGGCTATATAAGGCAAATCAAGACTTTGCGAAGCCTCTATGGGGCTCTACAATAGCTGTATTAACAGAGACGTTTAGATACAAATTATGCTGCAGATTATTACTGATTATCCTCTGGTGTTCGTGCTTGTTGCGATTGTGTTAGCTGTCTTATTGGTGGTCACGCTTTTTTTAATGCGCCAAAAAAATATACAAAATGCTGTATTACATGATCAACTAAAGGGTTTAAATGAGGACCTCGCGACAGCTAAATTGACTTTGGCTAAAGCCGAGATTATTGCTGAACAGCTAACTGAAGAAAAAACCAAACAGTTAGCAGCTGTAAAAATTAAAGATCAATTACAGCAACAGCTAAGTTCTGCCGTAGCGTCGTTAGCAGTAGCAAACGCAACTAGTGAACAGGAACGTAAATCTTCTGCTGAAAAGTTGAAATTGCTAGAGCAGGCGAAACATGATTTAAGCAAAGAGTTTGAAAATTTAGCTAATAGAATCTTTGACGAAAAAAGTGAGAAATTTACCAAGCTGAATAAGTCTACTGTTGATTTAACGGTTAATCCTCTGCGCGAGCAAATAAAGGAATTTAAAGAGCGGGTAGAATTTGTTTACGACAAAGAGAGCAAGGACCGACAGTCACTACTTAGCGAAATTGGTCATTTAAAAAACTTAAATAATCAGATAAGTCAGGACGCGGTAAATCTAACTAAGGCGCTAAAAGGTGAGTCTAAAACTCAAGGTAACTGGGGCGAGGTGGTACTGGAAAAAGTGCTTGAGGAGTCTGGCCTGCGTAAAGGTCATGAATATCAAACCCAAACAAGTTTTGTTGATGATGACGGGCGCAGAAAAGCCCCTGATGTAGTCGTTCATTTACCCGATAGCAAAGACATTGTTATCGACTCCAAGGTTTCTTTAACCCATTATGAACGCTATTGTAGCGAAGACGATGAAGGTACGCGTAAAGCGCATTTAAAAGCCCATGTAAGCAGTATTAAAACCCATGTAAAACAGCTTAGTACCAAGAGTTATGAGCAGTTAGAGGGTGTAAAAACGCTGGACTTTGTGTTGCTATTTATTCCTATAGAGGCTGCTTTTCTCTCAGCCTTTGAGCAAGATCCTGAGCTATTTAGAGATGCCTATGAGCGTAATATTATTGTAGTCAGCCCAACCACATTACTCGCTACGCTGAGAACAATACAAAGTATTTGGCGCTATGAGCGACAGAGTAAAAACGCCGAAGAGATAGCTAGTCAGGCAGGTAAACTGTATGACCAAATAGCGCTATTAAGTAGTAGCATGCTAGATGTCGGTAAACATATAGACAGCGCACACAAGGCCCATGAAAAAGCGGTTAATCAGCTTTCTTCTGGTCGAGGCAATTTATTGGGCCGGGCAGAGAAGTTAGAAAAGCTGGGTGCAAAAACTAGAAAAACATTACCTAAAGCTTTAATAGATAAAGACGATTTAATTGAATAATTGACGGAGATAGTAAATGGCACATCCAAAAATTGGCAATATGGCACCAGCGTTTAGCTTACAAGATCAAGACGGCAACAAAGTATCGCTAAAGGATTTTAAAGGTAAGAAAAATGTCGTGATATATTTTTATCCCAAGGCCTTAACGCCTGGCTGTATTACTCAAGCTTGCGGTATTCGAGACAGTAAAAAAGAGTTAGCTAAGTTAGATACAGTGGTATTAGGTGTTAGCCCAGACCCAGTTAAAAAGCTGCAAAATTTTATTGAAAAGAAAGAACTAAACTTTACTTTGTTATCCGATGAAGATCATGCCATTACTGAGAAATATGGCTGCTGGGCGCTTAAAAAATTCATGGGTCGCGAATTTATGGGTGTGGTCAGAACAACTTTCATCGTCGGTAAAGACGGGCGTTTAATGCATGTGATGGATAAATTTAAAACTAAAACTCATCATGATGATTTGTTGGCTTATTTAAACGAGAATCTGTAAAACCTGCATCTATGACTATTCGTTAAGAGATTGCTGCTGTTATTTAAGTAAACTACTCATTAATAAAATAATTATAAAGGATCATTATGGCTAGTCATGATAATTGTATTTTTTGCCAGATTGTTGCCGGCAAAGCGCAGTCCCAAATTGTATTTGAGAATGACAAGGTAATGGCATTTATGGATGTAATGCCCGCATCAGGTGGCCACACTTTACTGGTCACAAAAAACCACTATGACAGCGTACTCGATGCTTCGCCTGACGATATTGCTGAAATAGGTAGAGTGTCAGTTGCTATTGCCAATGCGGTAAAGCATGCGTCAGGTGCGAATGGCATCGGAGTGTATCAGCTTAACGGCGGGGCGGCGGGGCAGACTGTTTTTCATTACCATATGCACTTTATCCCCCAATCGGAAGGCGCTCATGTAGCTATTCACTCCCGCGAGATGGGTGATATGGATAGCATTGCGGCAATGGCCGATAAAGTTAGATTAGCGCTAGCGTAGAGGGACGATTATGAGTGTTAATAGAAAGCGTACCTCACCAGTATGTGTGATAACAGGGCCGACCAATGGTATCGGCAAAGAGACGGCCAAGGTTTTGGCTGCGCAAGGTTTTAAACTAGTTTTGGTGTGTCGAAGTGAGGTCAAAGGTAATGCTCTTGTAGCCGAGCTAGCTAGTGATGATTGCTCGCTAGTGATTTGTGACCTGTCATCATTAGACAGCGTGAGAGAAGCGGCAGCGCTAATTAATAATGCCGTCGACCATATTGATGTGTTAATAAATAATGCCGGTATTGTTGCTAGCAGCCGAGAGTTAAGCGCAGATGGTTTTGAATTGATGTTTGCAACCAACCATCTAGGACCATTTCTATTGACTAATTTGCTGTTGCCTAGGCTTATTAGTGCACCTCAAGGGCGCATTGTAAACGTTGCATCAGCGGCTCATGGGTTTGTTAGAAAAATACGTTTTGATGATTTGAATTACGCTAAAGGTTTTTCTACTTTTGGTACTTATGGCCATTCTAAGCTGTGCAATATGCTGATGACATTAAGTCTATGCGAGCAACTCACGGGCACTGATGTAGTTTGTAATAGCCTTCATCCTGGCGCGGTATCGACTAACTTAGGTACGCAAAATGGGTTATTTGCTAAGGCGGTATTTAATTTAGTTAGGCCGTTTTTCCGCACAGTAGCAAAGGGCGCCCAATCGAGTGTTTGGTTGGCTAGTAGTGACGAAGCGCTAGCGTTCAATGATTTATACTTTTATGACTGTAAACCGATAAAGCCTAAACGCTGGGCGCGCGATAAAGTGGCAGCCGACAAGTTATGGCTTATAAGTGAACAGCTAACAGGCTTGGCTGAATAATGCGAAATGGGGTGAGATTATGACAATGCCGGTTGATCACAACGTGATCGATTTAATGCTGAATGTACCTGGGCCTGACAACAGCGGTTGGTATGATTTCATGCAGCCCATGTTAATGGATGAAGAAAGTAAGAAAATGCTGATGCCAGCTCAGTATATGTTTAAAGATATTCCTAAGGCTGGTGAGCAAGATGATTACATCGGTCACACCATCGCCTTGATGGACCAGTTTAATATCGCTATTGCCATGCAAGGCATTGATGATAGCGATGAAGTCGCTAAAGAGGCCTATCGACGCTTTCCAGGGCGATTCATTAACTCCTACGAGGCCAACCCTAATAACGGCATGGATGAAGTCAGGAAGATTCGTCGGCTAAAAGAAGAATTTGATATTAAAGCAGTTACTGGCTTCCCCTCTGGCTTGTGTCCCCAAGTTCCGGTTAATGATAAAAAATGGTATCCAATTTATGCTGCTTTGGTTGATTTAGATATTCCATTTTGCCCATGTATGGGTGTGCCGGGGCCGCGATTACCGATGGCACCTCAAAAGGTGGAGCTAATAGACGAGGTTTGCTGGTTTTTCCCGGAGCTAAAAGTAGTTATGCGTCACGGCTGCGAACCCTGGACTGAATTAGCCTGGAAGCTAATGTTGAAATACCCGAATCTTTATTATATGACTAGCGCATTTACGCCTAGGTATTATCCAAAAGATATTATTCATTACGCCAATACCCGCGGCAGCGATAAAATAATGTATGCCGGTTATTACCCCATGGGTATATCGCTAGAGCGAATTTTTAAGGAAATGCCAGCCGTGCCATTTAAAGACGAAGTATGGCCTAAATTTTTGAGTGAAAACGCGAAAAGGGTGTTTAAATTATAAAAGTAATAGCCATAAAAAAGCCCGATTAATACCGGGCTTTTTTATGGCAGGTCTAATTACAATTGGGGTAGCTACATATTTGGATAGTTAGGACCGCCTAGACCTTCAGGTGTTACCCAGGTAATGTTTTGCGATGGGTCTTTAATATCACATGTTTTACAGTGGACGCAGTTTTGGCCATTGATTTGGAAACGTTTGTCGCCATTTGGCTCTTCGATTACCTCATACACACCAGCCGGGCAGTAACGTTGCGCTGGCTCATCAAATATCGGTAAATTGTGTTGTATTGGTATCGCAGGGTCAGTTAGCTTCAAATGACATGGCTGGTCTTCTTCATGGTTGGTATTGGATAAGAACACTGAAGATAGACGATCAAAAGTCAGTTTGTTGTCTGGCTTAGGATAATTGATTTTCTTGCAGTCTTTAGCTGGCTTCATTGCGCCATAGTCGGTGGTGTTGTCTCTAAAGTTAAAAGGTATCTTACCGCCAAAGATGTTGTGCTCAATCCAGATTAAGCCCGCACCGATCAAGGTACCAAACTTATGCATAATGCCAACGAAGTTGCGCGACTTGTATAACTCTTCATGTACCCACGACGACTTAAAGTTATCTTCAAAAGCAGTTAGGTCAGTATTAGCTTCGCCGTCTTGTAAAGCTTTAACAACAGTTTCAGCTGCAATCATGCCGCTTTTCATTGCGGTGTGATTACCTTTAATCTTAACGGCGTTTAGGGTACCCGCGTCACAACCAATTAAGATGCCACCGGGAAAACTCATTTTAGGTAAGGCGTTTAAGCCACCTTTGGATAAAGCACGGGCGCCGTAGGAAATACGAGTGCCGCCTTTAAGGTATTTTGATGTTTCAGGGTGTAGCTTAAAGCGTTGAAATTCTTCGAACGGATATAAGTGTGCATTTTCATAGTTCAAGTCAGTGATTAGACCGACGAATACTTGGTTGTTTTCTGCGTGATATAAGAAAGCACCACCGGTTGCACCGCCTTCGTCCAACGGCCAGCCTAAGCCATGCACAACCAAGCCTTCTTCATGCTGTTCAGGCGGTATGTCCCAAATTTCTTTTATACCAAGACCATAATGCTGTGGGTCGCTGTCTTTATTAAGGTCAAACTTCTCCATCAGCTGCTTGCCTAAGTGGCCGCGTGAACCTTCAGAGAAGAGGGTGTATTTAGCGTGCAGCTCCATACCTTGCGTGTAGCTATCTTTATGACTGCCATCTGCACTGACACCCATATCACCAGTGGCAATACCTTTAACGCTACCGTCTTCATTATAAAGAACTTCAGCAGCGGCGAAGCCTGGGTAGACTTCAACGCCAAGCTCTTCAGCTTGTTCAGCCAACCAGCGGCAGACATTACCCATTGAGACAATGTAGTTGCCTTCGTTATGGGTAGGTTTAGGAATCAAGAAGTTAGGCAGTTTGATCGCACTGGTAGCACTGGTGTACATGAAGAACTTGTCTTCTTTAACTTGCGTGTTTAACGGTGCGCCTTTTTCTTTCCAATTAGGGAACAACTCGTTCATTGCACGAGGCTCTAGTACCGCACCAGATAATATGTGCGCACCGACTTCGGAACCTTTCTCGACTACACAAACAGTAATGTCTTCACTTAATTGGCGAATTTTACAGGCAGCAGCTAGACCAGCAGGGCCGGCACCAACAATAACAACATCAAACTCCATGGCTTCACGTTCCACGTACTCACTCCTCAAATCATTAAAATAGTGTATAACCAAACAATGTGTGCAGTATAACTACTTGATTTCAGCCCCGCCAGCACCTCAGAGGTAAGGATGGTCCAGATAGCTAAAATTATCGTATATGTATTTGCTAACAGTCGCGGATACTGATTATAAATCGATCAAAGGGTCGATATTGACGATAAAATCTTGACCTTTAGAAGCATAAGCGGCACCATATCCGCCGTTTTTTAGCCCATGTAATGGACTCAAACGCAGCTTATTTTGTAAGTTATACCATCAATAAATGTTACAAATTAGTTGTCCTTAAATATTATTCAAGACAGACGGAATATTCATGAAAGTTCTCGTTGCGGTAAAAAGAGTAGTTGATTACAACGTTAAAGTTCGCCCGAAAGCGGATGGTTCTGGCGCAGATTTAGCGAATGTAAAAATGTCATTAAACCCATTCTGTGAAATTGCTGTTGAAGAAGCAGTACGCCTTAAAGAAAAAGGTGTTGCGACTGAAATCGTGGTGGTATCACTGGGTGAAAAATCATCTCAAGAGCAGATTCGCACAGCCTTAGCGCTTGGTGCTGATCGCGGTATCTTGGTAGAAACTAGCGAAGAGCTGCAGTCTCTAGCGGTTGCTAAGCTGTTAAAGGCTATTGTTGATAAGGAACAGCCTCAGTTGGTTATCCTTGGTAAACAGTCAATCGATAGTGACAACAACCAAACTGGGCAAATGCTGGCCGCGTTGGCAGGTTTACCTCAGGGTACATTTGCTTCTGAAGTAGTTGTTGATGGCGATAAAGTAAATGTTACTCGTGAAGTAGACGGCGGTGCACAAACTGTTGGCTTAACACTTCCGGCGATTGTAACCACTGATTTGCGTCTCAACGAGCCTCGTTATGCTTCATTGCCTAACATTATGAAGGCGAAGAAGAAGCCTGTGGAAGTGACTACACCTGAAGAGCTCGGGGTTAGTGTTGCTTCAAACGTGAAAACCTTATCTGTTGCGCCTCCTGCAGAGCGCAGCGCTGGCATTATGGTTGAAAGCGTTGAGCAACTGGTCGACAAATTGAAAAATGAAGCGAAGGTAATCTGATATGAGTATTTTAGTAGTAGCAGAGCACGACAACGCTTCAATAAAGAGCGTTACTTTAAATACCGTTGCTGCAGCTAGTGCAATTGGTGGCGATATTGCGATACTTGTTGCTGGTAGTGACTGCGGCGGCGCGGCTGATGCGGCGGCAAAAATTGCTGGCGTTAGCAAAGTATTAGTAGCAGATAACGCAGCTTATGAGCACCAATTGGCCGAGAATATGGGCTTATTGGTAGCTGAGCTAGGTAAAGACTACAGTCACGTATTGGTTGCAGCGACTACCACTGGTAAAAACTTCGCACCGCGTGTTGCAGCTTTATTAGATGTTGAGCAAATCTCTGAGATTATTTCAGTAGAAAGTGCAGATACATTTACGCGTCCAATCTATGCTGGTAACTGTATTGCTACAGTTCAAAGCGGCGATGCAGTTAAAGTAATCACTGTTCGCGGTACAGCTTTTGATCCAGTAGCAGCAGATGGCGGCAGTGCCGCGATAGAGGCTGTTACTAGTGCTCACGATGCTGGTATTTCAACGTTTATCAGTGAAGAGCTAGCTAAGTCAGACCGTCCAGAGCTAACCTCGGCCAAGATCGTTGTGTCTGGTGGTCGCGGTATGCAAAATGGCGAGAACTTTGAAATGCTATACACCTTGGCTGATAAGTTAGGCGCTGGTGTTGGTGCTTCGCGTGCGGCGGTAGATGCTGGTTTTGTACCTAATGATATGCAGGTTGGTCAAACGGGTAAAATCGTTGCTCCAGACCTTTATATCGCCATTGGTATTTCAGGTGCTATTCAGCATTTGGCTGGAATGAAAGACAGTAAAGTGATCGTCGCGATCAACAAAGACGAAGACGCTCCTATCTTCCAAGTGGCTGATTATGGTTTGGTTGCAGACTTATTTAATGCTGTACCAGAGCTAAATAGCCTGATTTAATAGCGTAAAGCCTTGAATAGCTCGGCTTTTGCTGGGCTTTTTTTTTGCTCAATATTCTGGAGATATGATGAAAGCACTATTGTTTACATTCGCCTTGGCGATAAGCCAAATCGCGGTTGCAGCACCGCTGGATACAGAAAACTCAGTATTGAATATTATTAGTACCAAAAATGGTAAGTTTGCCGAGATCCATAGCTTTTCGGGCTTAACCGGCTCGCTAAGTGATAATGGTAGTGTTGAAGTTTCAGTGCCATTGGCATCTATTAATACAGGTATTGGAATACGCGATCAGCGCATGCGCGAGTTTTTGTTTAATACTGGTGTATTTCCTGTGGCAACTTTTACAGCCAATGTTGATATGGCTGCTATAGAGCTGTTAAAAACCGGTGGCGTCACTGAGTTGCGTGTTAATGGTGAGATAACAATGAATGGTCAGACGGCTAAGACCCTAGTCAATGTAATGGTAGCGCGCCAGTTAGATGGTTCACTTATCGTCGTGACTAAGCAACCATTTATCATTAACGCGCAAGACTTTGGTTATGTAGACGGCATTAATAAACTGAAAGAGCTTGCGGCCCTGCCATCAATTTCAATGGCAGTACCGGTAACTTTTTCTGCGGTGTTTAAGTAGTTAGTCTCGTCTTAATTTATCGCTAATGGCGATGGGGTTTGGGTAGTTAAGAATGACAATGTAACTAGACACTAATAGTGTAATAATCGCCGTTGCTTGAATTAAATGGGAAGCATCTTTCCCCAGCAGACCTTGAGTAACGGCTAAATAAGCTACTAATAATGAAAACTCACCAATCTGTCCCAGTCGACAGCCTACATCCCACGCTAAACCGTTAGTCTCGCTCATACGACGTAATAATAATCTGAAAACAATCGGCTTTAGACCTAATAAAACCATCGACATCACTACAGCTGGCAGCCAAATAGAGCTAATTAACGTTAAATCAAATCCAGCACCTAAGGCGAAGAAAAACAATACCAAGAAAAAATCTCGCAAGGGCCTTAGGCTAGTTGCGATATATTGTGAAATAGGACTTGTCGCCAAGGCAATGCCTGCTAAAAATGCACCTATTTCACCGCTTAAACCCATAAAGTGGGCGAGCTCGGCCATACCCAGGCACCAGCCAATAGCTAGTAAAAAAATGTATTCGTGAAAACGATCGAATTTGCCGATTAGTGGCAGTATTAAATATTCAACCATGCCAAATGCGACGAGTACCAATATTGGTAGTGATACAATAGCGCTGCCAAAAGCGCCGAAATTCAGTTCGCCACCGTCACCAGAAAGCAATGCTACTAGTACAAAAATGGCGATCAAATCTTGTAGTAATAGAATCCCGACCATTAATTCACCAACATGTTTGTGGTGTAACACTGTAGTGGGTAGAAGCTTGATCCCAATGATGGTGCTGGAAAACATCATCGCGGCGCCTACGATAATGCTTTCGGTTTGAGTAAAGCCAAAACTTAGTGCAATCCCATAACCTGCTAGGGCAAAAATTAAGCAGCTCAGTACAGTCACAAGCGTTGCCTTACGAATAACTGTCAATAGCGCCTGGGGTTGCATGTCCAAGCCCAGTAAAAATAATAAAAATAAGATTCCTGTTTTGGAAATGTCCGTTAACAGACTAAGGTCGTCTATCCATTCCAAACCAAAAGGGCCGACAATAGCGCCGAGAAAAATATATGCGATGATAAGCGGCTGACGAGTGTATAGAGCGATAGTTGCAAGAACTGCAGCGCCAGAAAAAATAACGAAAAACGCAAAGGTAAAGGAAGTGTCTTCCATACGAGCGCTATAAACCCCTTTTATTAAAGCTTACTAGAGTGTATTAAAGCGCTTAAGTATTATTTGTCTGCACAGTGAATGCAATGAACAATTGCGGCTAAGCCGAGTATTGGCCGCAAAAAAACTAATTAGCGCCGTTTAAACAATGGCTCTGGCTGGTCGACTGCAACTTGGTAAGAATCAGAGAAGTCTTTGAGGCTACTAATCGCATCACTTGCATCGCGATCAACTCGCATTGCAAAAGCATCAAAGCCACAGCGCTTGTAGAAAAATAATTGATCTTTTAGTACATCACCAATCGCTCGCAATTCACCGCTGTAACCATATTTTTCGCGTAGTAGGCGGGCATAGGAATAACCGCGTCCATCAGCAAAATTTGGGAAATTAACAGCAATAACCGGTAAATGGTTACAGCTATCTTCAATATTATCGGTATCTTCGTCGCTATCTAGCCATACGCCAATATCGCCGCGCGCATTAAGCGCTTCGCTATTAGCTAACCAGTAGTGTAAAGGCACAATAAGCTTGCCTTTTTCTAGTGCACTGTCTACAGAAGTATCTTTATCCAAAACTTTCCAGTCGTCGGCAACAATCTCACCGCCTTTAATAATGTTAGGCATAAACGGCCTCCTTAAATGGGTCCATACCAATACGCTTATAGGTGTCGATAAACTGCTCGTCATTATGGCTGCGCTTGTTTACATAAACGTCCAGGATTTTTTCCAATACAGCGGGCACATCGGCGGTGTCAAAAGATGGGCCTAAAATTTTGGCAATAGAGGCATCTTTACTAGCGCTGCCGCCCAAGCAAATTTGATAGAATTCTTTACCTTTTTTATCCACGCCCAAAATACCGATATGACCGACATGGTGATGGCCGCAATCATTCATGCAACCCGATATATTTAAATCTATTTTGCCTAGATCGTAAACATAATCTAAATCGTCAAACTTGCGCTGAATCGCCTCAGCAACAGGGATCGATTTAGCATTGGCCAAGGAGCAAAAATCGCCACCTGGGCAGCAAATAATGTCAGTTAAATAACCAATGTTTGGCGTGGCTAGACCGGCTGCTTTGGCTTTTTCCCACAGTACAAATAAGTCACTTTTGGCAACGTCTGCCAACACAATATTTTGCTCATGGGTGTTACGTATTTCACCAAAGGAGTAGGCATCAGCTAAGTCAGCGATAATTTCTAATTGTTTGTCAGTAACATCACCTGGTGCTATACCAGTCGGTTTCAAGGATAAATTAACTACTGAATAGCCATCTTTTTTGTGTTCTAACACATTGCGTTTTAGCCAGTTAGCAAAGGCCTTGTTTTGGTTAGCTTGGGCTTCTAGCGCTGCACTAGCTGCAATTGCATCAATCGTTTGGTAAGCAGGCTCGGTGAAGTAAGATTTTACTTTGGTAATTTCTTCATCAGTTAAGGTTGCCGGCCCGTCTTTTAAGCGTGCCCATTCAGCATCTACTTTGCCTGCAAATACTTCAGCACCCATTGCACGCACTAATATTTTGATTCTAGCTTTGTATTTGTTATCACGACGGCCGTATTGATTGTAGATGCGTAAGATTGCATCCAAATAGGTAAGCAGATGCTCTTTCGGTAGAAATTCACGTACCACGCTGCCGATAACGGGAGTACGGCCTAGGCCGCCACCTACCAATACTTTAAAACCAGTCTCGCCATTGCCATCTGTTACCAATTCAAGGCCGATATCATGCATGTGTATAGCTGCACGATCTGATTCTGAACCGCACACAGCAATTTTAAATTTGCGCGGTAAAAAGGCGAATTCAGGATGAAAGGTCGACCATTGACGGATAATTTCACACCAAGGACGTGGGTCTTCGGTTTCGTCCAAGGCAACACCTGCAAACTGGTCAGTAGTCGTGTTACGAATACAATTACCGCTGGTTTGAATAGCGTGCATCTCTACTTCAGCTAATTCTGCAAGAATATTCGGTACATCTTCAAGCTTAGGCCAATTTAGCTGTACATTTTGACGAGTACTAATGTGCGCATAACCCTTGTCGTAATCTCGCGTGATGCGGGCGAGGGTGCGAACTTGGGCAGAGTTGAGCATGCCGTAGGGAATACAAATACGTAGCATTGGCGCTAAGCGTTGTAAATATAGGCCATTTTGTAAGCGCAGTGGTAAAAATTCGCCATCAGTTAGATCGCCGTTTAAAAAGCGCTTTGTTTGACCGCGAAATTGCTCAACTCTTTCGGCTAGTATTTGTTTGTCTGTGTCGTCGTACTTGTACATTTTTCAACCAACGTTAAAGGTGGTGGATCGCTATATTTATGATACTACAGCGATAATTTAAACTGGGTAAATCAACCGTTAATTTCATCGCGCAACGATACCAGAATGGGCTGTTATTTCAATGCAAAACAGCTGGTTTATTAACTTCTGGCTTGGTTATTGTTGTCAGTAAAAGCGGAATACTGCATAATGCTCAGCGAATTTAACAGACAGTGACAGGTGTAAGAATGAGCCAAAAAGAAACTAAACATGACGATTCAGCGGCAGACGCTTGGACAGCATTAGCGACTATAGCGATTGTTGTTTCAACAGTTGTATTTTGGTTAAGTAACCAAAGTTAGCAATTGGTTTGTTGTTAGAATAAAGGCGGCTCCTGCCGCCTTTTTATTTGCCTGCTGAATCTAGAACGGTAGAAACTACCGTCGCTACTGTCACCACAAATAACACCGTAACAACTAACCCTACAATAACAAAGGCTTTAAAGCTGCCATGCTTAAAGTCACGTTCCTTATTTTTCTTACTTTGTACGCCAAGACCTGCCATTAAAACGCTGCCAATTACTTGCAGTAGATTGGGTTTGTGGTCTTGTTCGCCAGCTTGCTCAGTGTCATTTTGTTCGGTCATTATTTCCCCATTACACTAGTTAATTACGTTAACTGATACTAGTCGTCATAATTAAGATTCGGGCGTAACCAACGCTCTAATTCATATAGTTCCATGCCGCGAAGCTGTGCTTGCTCGCTCACCTGATCTTTACCAATTTTACCTAGTCCATAATAACTTGCATCAGGATGTGAGTAGTAAAAACCGCTAACCGAGGCTGCTGGATCCATCGCCAATGATTCAGTTAGCTCTACCGCAATGTTTTTATCTGCCTCTAACAGCTTAAATAAATCCTCTTTTTCGGTATGGTCGGGACAAGCAGGGTAGCCCGGCGCTGGCCTTATACCTTGATAGCCCTCTTTGATGAGCTCAGCATTACTCAATGATTCATCACTAGCATAGCCCCAAAATTCTTTGCGCACACGTTGATGCATGTGTTCCGCAAAAGACTCTGCTAAGCGGTCAGCTAAGGCCTTAACTAATATTGAATCGTAGTCGTTAAATTCGTTTTCTAGCTTTTTGGCAATTTCAGCAACGCCGATCCCGGCAGTAACGATAAAGCCACCGATGTAATCTTTGATACCTGAATCTTCAGGAGCAATATAGTCTGACAAACAGAAATTTGGTTTATTACCGGCTTTAGCCGTTTGTTGGCGCAAGTGATAAAGCGTAGTGAGCTCTTCAGTTCTGCTTTCATCTTTGTACACAACGACATTATCGCCACGGCTAGCTGCAGGCCAGAATCCAATAACACCTTGGGCTGATAACTGTTTGCCCTCAAGTAATGTTTTCAGCATCGCCTGTGCATCGCTGAATAAGTTAGTCGCCGCTTCGCCAACTTTTTCATCAGTCAATATTTTCGGATATTTACCGGCCAGTTCCCAGGTCATAAAGAAGGGGGTCCAGTCTATAGTTTCAATCAATATTTCTAACGAGTAGTCGGCAAAAATTTTACTACCAATAAATTGTGGTGTTGGCGGCGTATAGTTATCCCACTGAACTTCCGGTGCGTTAATACGCGCTTGCTCAATGGTTAATGGCTCGCCTTTTGGTTTACGGTTGGCGTTACGAATACGAACTTTTTCATAATCTTCACGAATGCCATTAACAAAATTGGTCTTCAAGGTGGCGCTTAGCAAATTAGTTGATACCGATACGCTGCGCGATGCATCTGAAACATATATTACTGCGTCATTAGAATACTTAGGTTCAATTTTTACTGCAGTGTGTGCTTTAGATGTAGTAGCACCGCCAATCATTAATGGGATATCAAAACCTTGGCGAGTCATTTCGCTGGCAACATGAACCATCTCATCTAGCGACGGAGTTATTAGGCCGCTTAGGCCGATGATGTCGGCATTGTGTTCTTTGGCCGCTACTAAAATCTTTTCGCAAGAAGCCATCACGCCAAGATCAATAACCTCAAAGTTATTACATTGCAGCACAACGCCGACAATATTTTTACCAATATCATGCACATCACCTTTTACTGTAGCCATGATGATTCTGCCGTTACTGCGGCTATCGGTTGTTTTGTCATCTTCTATATATGGCTGTAAATATGCAACCGCTTGTTTCATGACACGGGCGCTTTTTACTACCTGGGGTAAAAACATTTTACCGTCGCCAAACAAATCACCAACCACGTTCATGCCGTCCATTAACGGCCCTTCAATAACCTCAATCGGTTTATCAAACGATACCCTTGCCGATTCAGTATCTTCAATAATAAAAGTGGTGATTCCTTTTATTAGGGCATGTTCTAAACGCTTGGCAACTGGTAATTCGCGCCATTCAAGGTTTTCTACGGAAGCTTTGGCGCTGCCGTCACCTTTATATTTGTCGGCGATTTCTAGTAATACGTCAGTGCCCTTGTCGTTGCGATTTAATATTACATCTTCAACTTTTTCACGCAGCTCATCTGGCAAGTCGTCATAAACCGCAAGTTGGCTGGCGTTAACAATCCCCACATCCATGCCAGCTTTAATCGCGTGATATAAAAATACCGAGTGAATCGCCTCGCGCATCGGGTTGTTACCACGAAATGAAAACGACACATTACTCACACCACCAGACACCATGGCATGAGGTAGGTTTTGTTTTATGTAGCGAGTTGCTTCAATAAAATCTACCGCATAATTATTGTGCTCATCGATTCCGGTTGCGACAGCAAATATATTTGGGTCAAAGATAATATCTTGCGGCGCATAACCAACTTCATCGACCAAAATATTGTAGGAGCGCTCACAAATTTCTATTTTGCGTGCCAAGGTATCGGCTTGGCCTTTAGTATCAAAAGCCATTACTACTACTGCAGCGCCATAACGCAAGCATTCTCGGGCCTTAGCTTTAAATTCGTCTTCGCCTTCTTTTAAGCTAATAGAGTTAACAATGGCTTTGCCTTGAATACACTTAAGTCCGGCTTCAATGATTTCCCACTTAGATGAGTCAACCATAATAGGGACTTTGCAAATATCAGGCTCAGAGGCAATTAGGTTTAAAAACCTTACCATCGCTCCCTGGGAATCTAGCATCCCTTCGTCCATGTTGACGTCAATCACCTGCGCGCCATTTTGTACTTGCTGTAGTGCTACTTCTAATGCTGTTGTGTAGTCATCTTCAATGATTAATTTTTTAAAGCGGGCTGAGCCGGTAACGTTGCAATGCTCGCCAACGTTAACGAATAGGGCGTCCCCGGTAATATTAAATGGCTCTAAGCCGCTTAAACGACAAGCGGGAGTAGGTGTTTTCGGTACTCGTGGGGCAGCGTCTTCCACTGCCTCCGCGATGGCTCGTATATGCGCAGGCGAAGTACCACAGCAGCCACCAACTAAATTGAGGAAGCCACGTTCGGCAAAATCTGCCAAGTCTTCCTGCATGTCTTCAGGCGTTTCATCGTACTCACCAAATTCATTAGGTAGGCCTGCATTAAAGTGGCCACTAAAGTAACAGTCAGCTGAGTTAGCTAGTTCTTCAACAAAAGGGCGTATAGCTTTAAAGCGTTGACCACAGTTGGTACCAACAATCAGTGGCTTGGCATGAGCAATTGCATTCCAAAATGCCTCTGGAGTTTGGCCAGACAATAAGCGTCCGCTGGTGTCAGGAAATGTTACCGAGATCATCAGTGGCAGTTCAATACCGGTGTCATCAAAAAAATGCTTACAGGCATAAATTGCAGCTTTACAATTTAAAGTGTCAAAGATGGTTTCAATCATTAATATATCGACGCTGCCTTCAACCAAGGCTTTTACGCACTGATAATAATCTTCTTCTAACTCATCGAAACTAATGGCGCGAGCAGCGGGGTCATTAACATCAGGTGAAATAGATGCTGTTTTTGGAGTAGGGCCAAGCACTCCGGCTACAAGTCGAGGTTTGTTAGGCGTTTTAGCCGTCATTGCATCTGCCGCTTCACGGGCAAGCTTGGCGCCTGTCAAGTTCAGCTCATAAGAAAGTTCCGACAGTTCGTAATCTGACTGGGCTATTTGGGTGCCATTAAAGGTATTAGTTTCAATCAGATCAGCACCGGCTTCTAAGTAGGCAGTGTGAATATCGCGAATAATATGCGGTTGAGTAAGCGATAGCAGCTCATTATTACCTTTGATATCAAGATGAAAATCAGCAAAGCGCTCGCCACGATAGTCGGCCTCTTCAAGACGGTAGTCTTGAATCATTGTACCCATAGCCCCATCTATAATGAGAATACGTTCCTTCAATAGGCTTCTAATGAATTCCGTACGATTAGTGCTGTTATTACTCATGTAAAACCATATATTTAATGGGTGAAATTTTGAGTAGTAGTTTAACAGAAAAGCCATGTAATACAGAGGTTTTAGCGATTTTATCTGCCTTTCTTTCGCTATATGGCGTACAATGATTCGCATTAATTAGAGGAATTTATAGCAATGGTTAATATCACAGTTACCGAGTCTGCTCAGGTCTATTTGGGCGAGCTATTAGGAAAGCAAGAAGGCGAAGTTTTAGGTATCAGAATGTTTGTTAATCAGCCTGGTACGCCTAAAGCTGAAACTTGCATTGCTTACTGTCGTGACGGCGATGTTAATGAAGACGATATCCAAGTTGAGTACAATGGTTTCAAAGGTTTTTTTGAAGCTCGCAGTGTGCCATTTCTAGACGAAGCCATGGTTGATTATGCTGAAGACAAGTTTGGTGGCCAGCTAACTATTAAAGCGCCTAATTCTAAACAACCTAAGCTGGGTGAAGATAGCCCGGTTGAAGATCGAGTAAATTATTATCTATACAATGAAATAAATCCGTCACTAGCGTCTCACGGTGGCGAGGTGAGTTTGGTTGAAATAACTGAGGACAAATTTGCAGTATTAAAATTTGGCGGTGGTTGCCAAGGCTGTGGCATGGTGGATGAAACTTTGAAGGGTGGTGTTGAAAAAACCTTACTGGATAATATTCCTCAATTAACCGGGGTGAAGGACATTACCGACCATACAGTCACTGAGAATGCCTATTTCAAGTAGAAATAGGCATTTAGCCGTCTAGGCTATTATTCCTTCAAGTCAGCCGAATAAAATTAGCAAATACCCCGTTATATCCTATAATTTTCTAATAACTTAATTATTAAGTTCAGGCGCTAGAATAAGCGTATAGAAATATAGTGGCGAACTAAAGTCACTTGCAACTTGGATAGTAGGATGTTTAAGGGTAATCGTAGTGTAGAAGAAAACATATTATTATTTTTTCAGCGCTCTAGCCGTTGTGTTTGTAATGCCATTTGTTGTGCTGCGTATAGTGCAAGGTTACCATCTGCTAGCGCTATGGAATGCAGTACTAACGTCAGGTATGGCGGTGTTGTTTGTCTATGTGTACAAAACTCAAAAAGTAAAAATCCCCGGTATATTGACATCATTAGCGTTTTTGTTTGGTAGTGTAATTACTGTTCATATTAAGGGTGTTGGACAAATTTATTGGGCCTTCCCAGCATTTGTCGGCACCTTCTATATGATGAACCCACGTGGTGCTTTGGTTCTTTGTGTAATCGCACTTGGTCTTATTATTCCTGTTCTAATCTCCGCCGTTGATACAACTACCTCAATAATTGCCACTATTTCGTTATTTATGAATATAGTATTTGCCTTTGTTTTTGCTCAAATGACCATAAATCAGCGAGAAGAATTAACAGTCCTATCAACCACAGACCCGTTAACTGGAGTATTTAATCGACGGGTGATGAACGATCGCCTAGCGAGTATTTATCGTATTTTCCAGCGTTCAAATCTGTCAACGACACTTTTGATAATCGATATAGATCATTTTAAAATGGTGAATGACACTCATGGCCACTATGTTGGTGATGTAATATTAATAAAGCTCACTAAAATTTTATCTGACAATATTCGAGCGTCAGACTCGCTATTCCGTTATGGCGGTGAAGAATTTGTGATCATTGCAGAGAACACCGATATACAAGCTGGTCTTGTATTGGCAGAAAAGCTGCGCAAAGTGATTGAAAGCTCAATCATGCATACACAGCTAGAGATAACTGTATCTATTGGTTCGGCGCAATTAGACAGTGGTGAAAGTAAACAGCAGTGGGTTGGTCGTGCAGATCAGGCGTTATTACAAGCCAAGCGCGATGGCAGAAATAGAACCTGCATGGCAGGCGCTAGTACAGATTAGCTTCACCTTCAGGGCGGGTTTTGAAACGGCGATGCAGCCATAAGTATTGCTCTGGATGCTTGCGCACGGATTTCTCAAGAATAGCATTTAGCCTCGCGGTATCAGCAATATTATCGTCAGTAGGAAAGTTGTCGAGAATTCCCTCGCAACATGCAACAAAGGTGTTGTCTTCATCCATATAATAATCAACAAACGCTACTTTGGCGCCGGTTGAATTAGCAAAATCTGACACACTGGGCACGGTAGCCGTCTGAATGCCAAAGAAAGGCACAAAGACGCTGCGATTAGCGCCTAAATCCTGATCTGGTGCTATTGCTGCCATGCTCTCTGTTTTAAGTGATTGCAGAAACTCTTTAACTTCTTTACGCGGAAACAAACGCACGTTATGGCGCATGCGTCCTTTGCCTGCAACGTATTCCCACATGGGATTATTATGCACTCGAAACAATACATTAAACTTAAAGAATTCGGTAATACCGACAGAGCTCATTTCTAAACAAGTGTTATGCGGTATAACCAAAACAACTTTCCCTCCATTAGCTACCGCGTCAATGACTGGCTGTAAGCCTTCAATACGGCATAAGCGTTTAATTCGCTTAGGACTGCTCCACCAAACAATACCTGAAAGAAATAAACCGTGGCCACAGTGTTTAAAGCACTGGCGTAAAATTGTCTCTCGCTCAACTACAGATTTTTCCGGATAACAGAGCTCTAGATTGCGCCGGCCAATCTCCAGGCGACTACCACCAAGCTTGTAGAGAATTAGCCCAACTATGTCCCCAGCCCGTAAAATAACAGCTAAAGGTAGCCGCGTGATTAACCATAAAACACCAAAGCCAATCCAAATTAGCCAGTACATCGGCGCTAGGTAAGACCAGCGAAATTCATATCTATCTTCGCTCGCCGTTTGACTGGTCTTTTTTTTGCGTTTAGACATAGCTTAGTTTTTATTCGGTTATAAAAAAGCCCTGCATTACAGGGCTTGTTATTCAGGCTTGGCTACGATTTCTCGTTGCCAGTACATCTTTTATTTTGTCACGCATTTCTCGCAGCGCCCTTTCAGTGGTTTCCCAGTCAATACACTTATCAGTAATCGATACGCCGTATTGCAACTCATCTAAGTTACTAGCCGACTGATTACCTGCTTCAAGATTACTCTCAACCATCAAACCAATAATTGACTCATTGCCTTCCACAATCTGGTTGGCTACGTTTTCCATTACCAGTGGCTGCAAATTATGGTCTTTGTTTGAATTGGCATGACTACAATCAACCATAATATTTGGACGAATGCCGTTTTTTTCTAATTCATCTTCGGTTACTTTAATATGCACTGAATCGTAATTAGGGCCTTTGCTACCACCCCGTAAAACCATGTGGGCATACTGGTTGCCGGTAGTGTGCACGACAGCCACTTCGCCGTCGTTGTTCATGCCTAAAAAGCGATGAGGGTTTTTAGCCGAGTTAATCGCATTAAGCGCAACTTCCAAGCCGCCATCAGTACCATTTTTAAAGCCAACACTTGATGATAAACCACTAGCCATTTCACGGTGAGTTTGCGACTCAGTGGTGCGCGCACCGATAGCAGACCACGTAATTAAGTCCTGCATATACTGAGGAGAAATAGGGTCTAAGGCTTCAGTAGAAGTCGGCAGGCCCATCTCAGTCACGTCTAACAACAACTGACGCCCAATGTGTAAACCGTCTTCAATTTTGAAGGTGTCATTTAAATAAGGGTCGTTA
This sequence comes from Pseudomonadales bacterium, assembly GCA_046710535.1. Classification (GTDB taxonomy): domain Bacteria; phylum Pseudomonadota; class Gammaproteobacteria; order Pseudomonadales; family CAWVSB01; genus CAWVSB01. Next base: position 23,611 of record JBKEHH010000004.1, on the reverse strand, counting down.
ATTAAGCCTTTCCAGCCAACAGTGGTGCGCGGCTTTTCAAAATAAACTCGCATAATAATATACAAAGTATCAGACACTTCTTCTGCTAAGGCTTTTAGCTTCAGTGCATACTCTTTTGCTGCTTTAATATCGTGCACTGAACAGGGACCAACCACGACAAAAATGCGGTGATCTTTGCCATCTAAAATATCCCTTACCACTTTGCGGCTAGAGAGAACAGTTTCACGCGCTTTGTTGCTAACCGGTAAAGACTCTTTTAGTTTGCTAGGCGTAATCAATACCTCTAGTGATACGAGGTTTATGTTTTCTATTGCTTGTGACATCTAAATAACCAATAAATACAATGAGTTAAAATAATTTATTAAGGAGGAGTATAGTTATAATTTAGAACCAACTCTATAAAAAGCTGCGGCATTGTAAAACAATTATTCAGTCCTGTGTATTTAAATGAAAATGTTAGCCCATAAGGCTTTCAGCGCTAGACCTGAGCGCGCTTTCCCACCACAATAAAACCCCTTAGCCAGTTGCCAAAATACGAGCCTATATGGACTTAAGCATTACCAATATCAGCGGAGAAACCACGCTATTACTGCCCATTATCGAGCAGGGGGGGTTAATCCTTACACCAAACCGGCGCTTAAGCCGGCGCTTGATGACTGATATTGAAGGCCAGCTTGCGGTTGGTACACCAAAAACCTGGCAGACGCCGCGTATATTGCCCATCGATACTTGGATAAATCAACACTGGCAGCAGCTGATGGCTGTCGGCAGTATCCCTGCCAAACAACTACTAACGAAGCAGCAAGACCTGTGTCTGTGGGAGCAATGCATAGCTCAATCTACGATCAGTCAAACTTTGCTGCGGCCTGCATCAGCTGCGAGCACCGCCCAAGAGGCATATCAGCTTACTCGCAGTTGGTTGCTTAATGTTGATGAACACAAATTTGAATTTGGCCTTAATGAAGACTCTGAAGCCTGGCTAGTGTGGTATCGAAGCTATTTGGCGATGAGAGATTCGTCTGACTATTTAGCCTTTGTCGACGCCAGTGTGGCGGTTGCGCAGGCCTTGGCCAGAGACGCCCACAAAGAGCTGCAATTAGTATTGGCTGGGTTTGAAGCGCCAAGCCCGCTGCAGCTTGAACTGGTAGGCAATGCCAGTGCTGAGGTAATGAAGTTTAGCTGGCGCAAGCCGCAGTCAGCCATGCAGATTATTACTGTTGATGACAAAACCGCTGAAATAACTCAGGCCGCGCATTGGGCCAAGGCCACCTTAGATGCTAATCCGGGGGCGTCTATTGCGGTAATCGACCAAGATTTAAACGCCAGCCGTAAAACAGTAGACCGAATCTTCACTCGGGTCTTTAAACCCTCCAGCATCAGTGTTGAAAACACCGCTATAACCGACAGTTTTGATATGTCAGCTGGCTCACCGCTGGCAGAAACCCCCGTGGTGGCAGCTGCGCTGCAAGCACTGCGCGCAGTAAACTCGTCTCTCGACCAAGACCAATGGGGCAGTTTACTCACCAGCCCATACGTAGGTGCTGGTAATCAAAGCATAGAGCGCGAAGCCTTATTGGCTAGGTTGATCGCAACCCGCAATAAGCATAGTTATTTGGCCAAGCTGCGCAGTTTAGCGCAGCGCTTTCATGGTGATGGAATCAGTGAAGACTCATTTTGCGAGCTACTACTGCAACTTAGTGAAGCGCAGCGCGACATAAAGCGCGCTAATAGATTGTTAACGCTTAAACAGTGGGGCGACCACTTTCAACAACTACTTAAACAATGGAACTGGCCTGGCAGCCGCAGCCCCAGTAGTGATGAATATCAGCAAATTAAAGCATTTGAAGAAGCGGTCGAAAGTTTTATCAGCTTCGACGTCGTCATGAAACCCCAGCCCCAAGCGAAAGCGCTAGAGTTATTTGAGCGCCACATGCGTAGTGAAACCTATCACCGGCAAACCAGTGCTGCACAGGTGCAAGTATTGGGCGGGCTAGAAGGCAGCGGCCAAACCTTTGATTACTTATGGCTAATGGGCATGAATGACAGACAGTGGCCAGCCTCACCTAATCCCAATCCCTTATTGCCTAAAGCATTACAGCAACAACTTGCCATGCCGAATGCATCGTTAGAGCGGGAGTTTGATTACAGCCGCAATCTCACTAAAGGATATTTAACCGCCGCCAGTGAAATTGTCGTCAGCTATCCCGCGGTAGTAGATGATGTAGCTTGTAAGTTAAGCCCATTAATTGATGAAAATAAAAGCATTATTGTCGCTACAGAGCCTTGGCAATTTTTGGCTAATGACCCGGTACTCGACGCGATACCGCTGGAACAGATATCTGACCAACAGGGTATTAGCCTAGTTGATGAAACCCCTCGCGGCGGCGCTGGCCTGTTAAAAGACCAAGCCCATTGCCCTTTTAAAGCCTACGCTCAATACCGTCTCAACGTACGGCCATTAGAAGAACCTGTTAGCGGCATAGACCCACGCGAGCGCGGCGTAATAGTGCACCGTGCGCTTGAAGTGTTATGGCAAGAGCTTAAAGACAGCACTGCATTAGCAGCGCTAGATGATACTGCGAAACAAACATTCATAGAAAGCTGCGCGCAGCAAGGAATGGAAGCGTTGCGTAACCCAACCATCGCCTTAAGGCTAAAACAGTTAGAGCAACAGCGCTTAGTGAGTTTATTAACCCAGTGGTTGGAAGTAGAAGGCCAGAGAGGCGACTTCAGTGTGGTCGCAACTGAAGAGAAGCAAACAATTACCATAGGCAGTATGAGTTTTGATGTGCGCCTTGACCGCCTCGACAAACTGCCAACAGGGGAAACTCTAGTAGTCGATTACAAAACGGGCAGCGTCAATATTAATGACTGGCTTAGCGAGCGCCCCTTAGAACCGCAATTACCAATGTATCTGCAAACCTTAACTGACAGTGATGTTACCAATAGCGGCCTCGCCGTAGCCAGTTTAAAAGCAGGTCACCTAGGCTATAAAGGCATTAGCGCAACGGCGTTAGGAACAGCTGGTATTAGCACTTTAGACAAAGTTAGAAATTCGTCATTCCCTGACTGGGACAATTTAATCCAACATTGGCGGGTAGCCTTATTGCAGTTAGTGACCGAAATCGGTGAAGGTTATGCCAGTGTTAGCCCCATCAATATAGTGGCCTGCACCTACTGCGGGCTACAACCATTGTGCCGCATAGATTCAGCGGAGCAGAGCGCATGACTGCTGTTGATCAAGACGCCCGCGACCAAGCGCTAGATATTAGCCAGTCAATTTGCGTAACTGCACCAGCTGGTTCGGGTAAAACCGAGCTATTAACCCAGCGATTGTTAAAGCTATTGGCGGTAGTAGAAAAACCAGAACAAGTGCTAGCCATTACTTTTACCCGCAAAGCCGCGGCCGAAATGCGCGAGCGCGTAGTTGACGCTTTAATATTAGGCGGTCAACAAGATGCACCGGCAGAATCTCATAAAGTATTAACCTGGCAGTTAGCCCAAGCCGCTTTAGCTAATAGCAATCATCATAATTGGGAACTGGCGAAAAACCCGGCGCGTATTCGGGTACAAACAATCGACAGCTTGTGTCAGTCAATCACCCGCGAGCAGCCTATAGTCAGTCAGTTTGGCAGCAGCCCTAAGGCCATTGATAACGCCGAGCATTTATATGACGCAGCCGTTGATAACTTATTAGCTAACTTAGAATCCCAGTCAGACTTAAGCGACGACATAGCCGGTGCATTACTGCATGTAGACAACAACGTTGAACGCCTAAAAGGCTTGCTCACTGGCTTATTAGCTAAACGCGACCAGTGGCTAAGCTATACCGTAAGCTTTAGCGACGATGACTTAGCTAAAGAGCAATTAAGTCTGGATTTACACAAATGGATTGAAGAAGAAGTTCATAACGGGGCAGAGTTATTGTTCGATTATGAGTCAGACTTATGTCAATTAATTGACTATGCCGCCGCTCATCTAGCCGCTAATGACGCGACAAAATCAGGGGCCGTAGCAAACCTTGTTGGTATCACTGAATTACCTGAACCTGCTGTTGAAGCGCTTGATCAATGGCATGCTATTGTCGGCTTTTTGCTAACAGCTGGCGGCACCTTCAGAAAAACAGTTAATAAGAACAATGGTTTTCCTGCACCTGGTGATGCAAAAGACAAAGAAGAAAAAGCCTTATATACCCTCAGAAAAAAACAGTGTATTGAATTAATCGGCGCAATCTCTAGCATCGACGGGCTAGAGCAAGCCTTAACAATTTTATCCCAGTTACCAGCTAAAGCTTATGGCGAAAAACAATGGACATTATTGGGTCCGCTAACTCGCTTACTTAATCATGGGGTGGGGCATTTAAAATTAGTGTTTGCGCAAACTGGCCAGTGTGACCATTTAGAAATAACCAGCGCCGCTTTGTTGTCGCTTGGCGATGACTTAGCGCCAACCACAACTCGCCTACGCTGGGACCATACTCTGCGCCATGTTTTGGTCGATGAGTTTCAAGACACCGCCTTAATGCAGTTTGGTTTAGTCCGAAAACTGACCAGTAACTGGGTTGAAGAAAACGAGTTAGATCCAGAAAACCCACGCACCTTATTTGTAGTCGGTGACGGCATGCAGTCTATCTATGGGTTTAGAGCTGCCAAAGTAGGCTTGTTTTTACAAGCGAAAAAGCAGGGTATTGGCGACTTAGCATTGTTAGCTGTGCAATTAGAGCAAAACTTTCGCTCTACTCAAGCCGTAGTGGAATGGAATAACGCGGTGTTTGACCAAGCCTTCCCACGTTATACCGACATCTCTCGTGGCGCTGTGCCGTTTTACCCAGCAATTGCCGCCCAAGACAACGGCAAAAATAGTGAAGTGACCGTTACCATTTGTGCCAACGACACTGGCCGCCTAACCGAAGCGCAAACCGTGGTTAAAGAAATACTCTACGCCCAAGAAGTTGACCCTAGTGGCAGCATTGCTGTGCTAGTACGCGGGCGTAATCATTTGGCTGACATTATTCCTGCGCTCAAAAATGCCAACATTGCGTGGCAAGCAACTGACATAGACCCATTAGCTAAAACAGAAGTTATTGTCGACTTACTATCGCTGACCAAAGCGTTATTAAACCCAGCAGACAAACTTGCTTGGCTCTCGCTGTTGCGCGCGCCATTTTGCGGCTTAACTCTGCCAGACCTGCATCAGCTAACCGACTATGCCAAACACTCGTTTGCGTCTACCTTATTAGCCGCCAGCGATGAGAAAATAAATAATATTAGTTTAACAGCTGACGGCGCACAAATATTTGAGCGTGTTATTGGCGTATTAAAACAAAGCTGGAAATTACGTGGCCGCAAACCTTTGCGTCAATGGATTGAAAGCGCATGGCATGATATCGGTGGTTTAGCGGTATTAGCCAGCAGTGAGCACTATGAAAACGCCCTGCAATATTTCGACTTGCTCGAATCTTTAGACAGCGACGCAGATGGCTTTTCACTAACGCGCTTAAATACTAAGCTTAAAAGCTTGTATGCCAAATCTATTCAAAGTGCAGACAATGCTGTGCAAATCATGACGATTCATAAATCCAAAGGTTTAGAGTTCGACACCGTTATCCTGCCGGCTATCGATAGGCTGTCGGCCAGTGATTCAAAAACCTTATTGTTTTGGAATGAACACTTATATACCGATGGCGACACCGGCTTAGTGCTATGCCCACTAGATGCCACTGGTGATGAAAGCCCACTGTATAAATTTTTGGCCGCCGAGCAAAAAAGGGCGGTAAGTTTAGAATATACCCGCTTGCTCTATGTAGCGGCTACTCGGGCTAAAAAGCGCTTACATTTAATTGCCAATGGCGAAGTCAGTGACGATGGCGTCGTAAAAGCCCCAACCAAAAACAGTTTACTGGCTAAAATATGGCCTAGCGTAAAAGATCAGTTATCAATTGTGGTAGCAACTGAGCCACAAGCGGGCGATGGAAAACAAACGCCAAGCATAAGTACACTAAAACGCTTGCCTGCAGATTTTGCGATAACGCTAACTCTTGATGCAACTGTTGCAGGCAGCACAGATGCTGATGCCGTAGAGACTCAAGAAGAAGACGAAAGTAAAGACTCCAATACAGCCAGAATCACCGGTATTGTCATTCATGAAATTCTGCAAGCCATTGCATCCAGTGACTTAACGCTTTGGAATGACGCAAAAATAGCTAGCCTGCAAGCGCCGTGGCGCATGCGCCTAATTAATAGTGGCATTGACCAAACTGAACTAGACGATGCCTTAGTCGCTACCACAGCAGCCGTCAGCAATAGCCTTAATGATGAACTAGGCCGTTGGCTGCTAGACAGTAAACACAGTGCCAGCGTCTGTGAATGGCCGCTAACCTTTAACAGTAGCAATATTTTGTATCACTACGTTATCGACCGCAGCTTTGTGGTTGACGGCGAACGCTGGATTATTGACTACAAAAGCTCACAACCCACTAAAGGGCAAAGCCAAAAAGAATTTATTAAACAACAAGTTGCGCAATACTCAGAGCAGCTAGCGCGGTATACTCAAACCTGTCAGGCATTAGATGGCTTGCCAGTCCGTACAGCCTTGTATTTCCCGTCCATTCCTTGCCTGCACGAGTTGCCGCCAAGTCTTTTCTAGTTTTAACCACAGTAGTCCACTACAGATACCCCTATGCGAAAGAAAAAATCTGGTCTAAATATTTACCAACCAACGGCCAAAACTAAAAATCAGTTGGGCAGTATTCATCAGCTAGCCATTAGCCGCATGAGCCACGACGGCCGCGGCATTGCTGAGCTAGATCATAAGGTTGCCTTTGTTGAAGGTGCATTAAGCGGTGAGACAGTTAACGCAGCGCTGACTAACACCCGCGGTAAATTTAGCGAACTAGTAGTAACTAAAGTTATTACAGCAAATGAAGAGCGGGTTACAGCGCCCTGTGAATACTATCAAGACTGCGGCGGTTGTAGCTTACAGCATTGGGACTACGACGCGCAGCTAGCGCACAAAGATGAAGGTTTGCAGTCGCGCCTAGCCAAATTCTGTGACTACAACACCGTTCGTCATCCGTTGATATCGGCTGAGCCATATCACTACCGTCATCGCGCGCGCTTAACCGTAGACTACAAAGGCGGCGCTATTCAATTGGGTTTCAAAGCGAAAGCCAGTAATCGAATCATCGCCATCAACGACTGCCAAGTGTTAACCGAGTCCTTGTCAAAACTAATCGTGCCAATACAGGCGCTGCTGGCTGCGTGCAAAGGCCGGTTCGTTGAAGTGTCTATGTTGTTAGCGCAAAATAGTAGCGGGCAGAACAGCCCAATGCTTGGCTTTGTGTCAAAAATTAAACTCAACAAACATGACCGCCAACAGTTAATAAACTTTGCCGTTGCGAGCAATCTACAAATATTTTTACGCCCACAAAACGATGTTTATGAAAAAATAGATGAAAGTGAGCCAATGTTTCTAACCAGCACAAAGCATGATTATAAAATGCATGTGCAAGCTGGCGACTTCACTCAGGTTAACCCCCAAGTAAACGACCAAATAGTAGACTTTGCTATTAACTGCCTGGCGCCAACCCCAGAAGATAATATTACTGACTTGTTCTGCGGCCTAGGTAATTTCACGTTACCACTGGCGGCGCTGTGTCATTCAGTCACAGGCGTAGAAATAAACAGTTCTATGGTTAGTCGCCTTGTCGAAAGCGCAAAACTTAATGGTTTAACGAATCTATCGGCAATCTCGGCCGACTTATTACAAGAGAGCAGAGACTACTTAAAACCAAACACCAATAAAGTATTGCTAGACCCGCCGCGCGCAGGCGCATTGGAATTTTGTAAAACCCTAGCGGCAAGTAAGCAGGTAAAAACCGTGGTGTATGTTTCATGTGATCCAGCAACTCTGGCGCGTGATATTGAAGTATTGTGTGATAAAGGCTTTGTGATAGTTGAATATCTAGCGGCTGATATGTTTGCACAAACGGCTCATTGTGAAGCTGTGGTGCATTTAGCGCGGTAGGAAAAAAGGGGAGAAGGATTTCATTTTAACCAATTGACGATTTTATAATCCCTCTGTCCTCTTTATTTGTCCGCTATTAGGTCTTATCCCTGCAGTATCAGATTCCTGCCCTGTTCTACCGGCATCGGTACCACCACCAAGGTTGCTTGCGGTGAAGTCCCAACTACGATCACCGGAAAAAAACGATACCGGTTTCTGGACTAACGTTACCATTATCATCAAACAGAATGTTTGACCAAGCCCCCGCATCATAGTTGGCTCCAAACTCTGCGGCCTGAGCGGTCAGTGTCACAGCTATATACTCATATTTTTTTGCATCATCAGGGACATTTAAGACAACATATACTTTAGCTTTTCCGCCATCCTGCGCCACGCTATATATCGTTTCTATATGATCTTCAGTAGATTGATAACCTGAGCTTAGCCCATCTTCTATAAAAACACCGAGAACTGACGGCGCAGACGCGCGTATACCTGTTTGGTCAAACCCAGTTACTGCAGCAAGAGCGCCATCCATTTCCGCATTTAAATCAAAACCTAAGGTTGCATAGAGTTGTTAATTACGGTAAATGTTAGAACAAAATCAGCTTCACCATCAGCAACATCAGCGCCGTCAATATCTACATTAAAGTCAATCTTACGGCCAATCTCAAACACAGTATTCTCACCACCAAAACCAGCTAAGCCAGATTCGATAGTGATATTATTTCCAAGAGGGGCAGAGTTTAATGAAAAAGTAGATCCAATATTAAAATTCAACACTGCCTTGTTGATTATATCGTCGCCAGCTCTAGTTGTCGCCAACGAACTGGTCCCTATCATAACGCCAAGTATCGCGACCAACGTGGTTGACAGTTGCGTTCGAATTGAGACTTTCATTGTAGCTCTCCAGCCATCGGCTTACAAAATTTTTACTTTAAAATTAACTTAACTAGAAAATACTGTTAGATCTGCGGCGCGCTGGTGCATTTAGCGCGACGATAAATTAGCAAAGCAGATCACTCAGCGAAGTGCGAAGCTGCTTCGCAGATATGGGTTTATGGAGTAATAGTGCGTTCGCTGCGCTTGCATCCGTAAATCTAACAGGATCGGTGTCGCCGGTAATCATAATCGCCGGAATTGTGTCAAAGGTAATGCCCCGAATATCATGCAGCGCCTGTCTGCCGTTTAAATTAAAGCGCAAGCGATAGTCGCTAATGATTAAATCCGGAATGAAATTGTACCGAAAAATCAAATCGATAGCGTCATTACTCGAATCTGCTGCATGACAGGTTATTCCCCAAGATGTTAGTAGATCCGTCATGCCGATGCGTATCGACTCGTCGTCATCGATTAGTAATACTTGCAATCCATCAAACTTTTTTTCGATGACCTCATCAACAATAATTTCATCTGGTATTTTTGAGGGACATAAGGGCACGGTAATCCTAAACAGAGAGCCTTTACCTTCAGTTGATGAAACTTCAATATTTATGCCTAGTTTTTTTGCCAGACCATCTACTATGGCTAAGCCAAGGCCAAAGCCTTTATCTCGACCTCGTTCAGAATTATTTATCTGGTGAAACTCTTTAAATATATTACTCAAATTTACAGGAGAAATACCAATGCCGGTGTCCCATACTTCTATGGCAACAGCATCACCGCGTTTTCTACAACCAATTAGTATTCCACCATCTGATGTGTAGTTAATTGCATTACTAATAATGTTACGCAAAATCACTTCTAACAATACTTTATCTGTTTCTACTGCAAACAATGTATTACGACTGCGATAAATCAGATTATTCTGTGTAGCGTCTGGAGCTAGCTCTCGCTCTAATTTTTCCAGTATGGGCTGTAAACTGAAGCTATTTATCACTGGCGACATAGCGTCTGAATTCAGCTTAGAATAATCAAGTAGAGCGATTAAAAGTTCACGTGTTCCTATCGCCGCCTTCTCAATATTATCGGTTATCGCTCGTTGGCGCTCATTTAGCTCTGTGGATTTTAGTACTTCAACAAATAGGCCAATGGCATGTAGGGGCTGACGAAGATCGTGACTTGCCGACGCTAAAAACATAGACTTGGTCTTCACGGCATCTTGTAATTCATTCATTGTTGTATTGAGTTCGCTAATTAGTAGATCGTTTTTATATCTATATTCTATAGACGATTTCAGCGTGAATTCATAATTTTTAGCTATTCTAGTCAACTCGGTAACGTAGAAAAATATTGCAATTGCCATAGTTGTTGCTGTTATGTCACCGTTATATAAAAGCACCGCAATTAACGGAAAGGAAGCGGGTAACAAAAAACTGAGGAATACAGGCAGGCATGGGACCAGAGCCCTACAGCAGATTATGAAGCTAAGTGCTTCAATAACTGCAATACTCATAATTGGTCCATCAAAAGCTATAAAAGATAAACATCCCCATACAGAACCCATCAAAAAATATGAGATTACTAACCAGCGAAGATGATATGTGGTTGATATTTGAGACGATTTATGAAATTGATATCGAACCAATACCATTAGTGTTACCACAGTGCTTGCAGTCAACCAGACGAAGATTCCTTTAATATCTGTTGAGTAGTATAATGATAGAGTGGCGAGAATAGTGATCAGATAAAAACTAAATATTATAGGCACAAAAAGTTTGTTAACAATGAGCACTTTCTCATTTAAAACGTTACTTTCATCACTGCGGGGAAGTAATTCCATAATTTTTTCTCTCATGACTTATTCATATGATAGCACCGCTACCATTGCTTCGGTTCGACTGTTAACGTTTAATGCTGATAGAACCGCCGAGACATGAACACGAACTGTATTCTTTGAAACATCTAGATCTTGGGCAATCGAGGCATTGGACTTACCTTCACAAATTAATGCTAAGACGACTAATTGACGCGCAGTAACATTTTTTTTATGATTGACAACGGAAGAAGCTTTGGTTCGTTTCGGAAAGCATTCTTGGCCTTTTAATACAGAGTTAATTGCGTTTATGATCGTATTAGCCTGCGCTGATTTATTGATGAAACCTCTGGCGCCAAGCTCTGCGGCCTTTTCTATGTCAATTCTTCGCTCGCTAGCTGACAGCATAATGATTTGGGCGTCAAAAAATTTGCGCTGTAATAATTTAATGCCATCAATTCCATTAAGTCGAGGTAAATTAATATCTAGCAAAATGATGTGCGGGTGCTGTGCATCCATTTTTAAAGATTTGCTAATGGAGTCAGCCTCAGTTACTTCAAAGGCTTTATTTTTTTCGATTAATAAATTTTGATTCAGCAAGACCATTTTCAACCCAATACGAAAAAGTTCATGGTCATCAATTACTAAGATCCTTGTCATCAATTACTAATATCCTTTGCAGGCTCATAAATAAATTAGCCTCTTGTTGTCTGTAACCTAGTCGGTAATAGCAGGCTAAAAGCATAAAAAAATAGTCTTTTAGGACTATTTTAAGTAAATTCACTAAAGCACTTTAAACATTTATTTTTTAATAATAACTTCTAATTTTTGAAAAATTATCAATAGAAAGAACAGTTATTACGATTAGGTTAAGGCCTTCTAAGGCTTTGACTATATCCTCTAAGGTGCCAATATCATCTTCGACAATTAGCGCTGATCCGTTTGGTAGTGCGCTGCTAATTCGCATAATCTACCCTATGTTGTTTAAGCAATCTATACAAGTCATAGTTTAACTGCAACAGATGTAATAAACATGACAATTTTGTGACAAGTTTGTGCAACGCGATACCGTTTTATGCTCTTGATGTGAATGTCAATAGATGCCAATGAAGATTTGGCCACTGTCACTCTAGGATCTACTGCTTAGTTAATCATGTGGTTATTCCGAAGGAATAGAAATGCTAACGAACTTGTCCGCTTTGATCAGGTCCGACTACCTTCATCATGCTGATAAGCTAGTGGTCGGGATATCATTTTTTTAAGTTAGCCTGGTGTTTCGTGAGATCTTTGTTGTTAATACTAAGCGCCGGTTGGCGGAACTTTAATAAGTTGCTATGCGAAAGGGCGCAGCTAAAACACGGAAATATATATAAGTTAGTTAACATGAGTATTCGTAATAAAACGCCCATTATCGTAGGCGTAGGTCAACTTACCGAACAGGTTCCTGCGGATTTGACATACTGCTATTCACATGCCGATTCGTCTCCATTGCAGGCATGCCCCGGTAGTGTGCCTGCTATTTCCCCCGCTCTGTTGTGGGCAATCGGATTGGCGCCAACCCAAGCTCGGCCATGCACGAGCTTGCTGGTGGGCAGTCTCCACAGAAGCTGGCTGGAGAGTTTTTCGAGAAGTTAAACGCGGGGGAGTGTGACTGGTGTTGCTCGCTGGCGGCGAGGCGATGGCGAATATCAAAGTCGCATCAAAGAACATGGTGTAGCTTGATTGTCGTGAATAGGTTGCAGGGCAACCGGAGGATCGAGGAAGATTCGACGGCAATTAATCAGAAAGCGATAACTCCAAGCTTGATAGCAGGACATTTCCCTAGAGACGATCAACCGGCTATTTTATCAGACATCATTAGCGACTTTTAACACTCGCTGTAAACATGTATCCCACACTACGCACTGTCTTTATCAATGGCTCCGGCTGAAATGGCTGTTGTATTTTTCTACCTAGCCGACTTACCAGGCCATCAATACCTCTGTCATAACCAGTCCAATCAAGACCGTGAAGCTGATCTAGCAAGAAGTCTCTGGACAGAGCACGATTGGGGGATTCTACAAATGCTTTTAATAAATCGAATTCTGCAATAGTCAGCTCTATGCCTGTTCCGTCTTGCAATCGCAGATGGCGAGAGCGAAAAACTAGTGTCCAATCCAGAAATTCTGCTCTCCCTTCACCAGAATCACTTGCCGCTCTTGGCCATGCGCTCCCATGAGTTCGTCGCAGTACAGACTGCATTCGAGCCAATAATTCTCTAGTGCTAAACGGTTTGGTAATGTAGTCATCCGCTCCTAACTCTAAGCCAACGACACGGTCGATCTCACTGATCTTTGCAGAGACAATGATAATGCTCACATCCGACTCTGCTCGAATTTCCTTCGCTAGTGTAAGGCCGTTGCCATCAGGGAGATTTAAGTCAAGCAGGAAAAGATCGATAATGTGGTGCCCACTTAAGTTCTCAAATTCGTGAATATTTTCCGCAGATGAAGTAACAAAACCGGCGTCTATAAGTGTTTCCTCGAATACCTCTAAGATAGCTCTATTGTCTTCCAATATAAGCACTGTGGGGCGAGTGTTAGAACCTTGATGTGTCATCTAGATGCAACTCGAAGAATCAAAGCCTCTATCGAGGTGATGCGAGTTTTCGGATTCTCTCTGCAAAGCTGTGTAAGAGGGACTGGCCTTTATCTGGACTTGTTTAAAGGAAGTGATGACTCTGAGAGATATCTGACATTGGAACAAGAGCGTTTGATTGATCAAAATATATCAACCAACTCAGTAATATTTTCGCTCAATGGTGACATTAACTCGGAACCGCCCAAGGCTTGATGAACATGGGTGAAAGCATTTTTAGGGCTAAGAGGTATTTGCACTTGAAAGCCACTATTTGAAACCAAAAAGTCATTCACTGTAGTCTGTATTTCAGGAGAAAGCTCACGACTCTATGCAACAATATTACAATCTTATTGATAGATGTCTGACAAAACTTTTGGTTGGTTGTCTCCAGGGACATGATCTGCTGTCAAGCTTGGAGTTATCGCTTTATAGTTAGTTGCTAGGGAACTCATTAGATACTCACAAGTTAACTTAATTACTACCGATTAGGATTTAGATTATTTGTTAAATTGATCATTTTATAATCCCTCCGTTCCTTTTAATTCAGTAGTCCACTTAGCACGATAGGCTACTTCAGCGTTAAACCTATTTCAAATGCTCGCGCTCAATCGCAATATTGTTAGTTTCATCTCCAAAGTAAACGTCGCCGTCTTGAATAGTGACCTGTAGCTGCATATTACGTTGCGCTAATGCGCTTAGCGCTTCCGCTATTTCATCTTTAATAAAGTAAACGTTTAAGTTATTGAAGCGCTGTAGGTTACTTTGGTTTTTCTCCCATCATACTTTTGCGCTACGTCGGTTATATGTATATAAAGCCACTTGTTTGCTCAGGCCACAGGCTTTCTTTAATCGTTTTTCGTCTGGCGTTCCTAGCTCTATCCACAGCTCAATCTCACCACTTAGGCTTTTATTCCACAAATCTGGCTCATCATCTATGCTAATGCCTTTGGTAAATTGCAGTTGTTCATCCGCATGAACAGTAAAGGCAAGTAAGCGCAGCATCATTCGAAGGTCTGTTTCAGAAGGGTGACGCGCAATAGTTAGGTTATGGCTAGCGTAGTAGTTTCTATCCATGTCAGATATTTGGATTTCGGCTTTAAATATTGTTGCGCTTTGTGCCATGTGGTTCTCTATATATCGAGTTAGCTCGCCGTCAATGATGGTTACTTTTCTTCGCCAAAAGTAAGCGCTTTAGGCGACATCCTTTCGAGCGTTGACCCTACGAAAAATAAATGTCATCGACGGTTATTTACATTTATCTAGTTCGTCGACGAAGTTACTGCTTCGTCTATAATAGATACTTCTTAGTTCGTCATTCTCGCGAACGCTGGTATCCAGAGCGGCTACTCAAAACTAGATTCCCGGCTTCTTGGGAATGACAAATCAAAATGTGAATAACGCACACTCGCTAAGTAGTAACAATCAACCGGATAGACTGGGGCTGCATTATCGCCTTACCAATATGGTCTAAACCTTGTGCTAATTGCTGGCGAAAAAACTCAATCTCTTCTTCGCGTATCGACGGGTTAACCGCTCTAAGGGCAGTCAATCGGTCTATTTCAATATTAAGGCTAGTAATAATCCGCTCTTGGGCTTGCTCTATTAATGGCTCAAGGGCTTTTTCAGCAAGATTTTCAGCAAATACCATCATTTGGTCAATCATCTCAGTAGTTTGTTTAACCACCGCTTGGCCCGTTGCGCGTTTTAAATGCTCGCAGCGGTCGTTAAGTTGCTGGTGCGACATAACGTGGGCAATGTTTTTACCACCCTTATCTAATAGCTGACGTACCGGTGACAATGGCAAATAGCGATTAAGTTGTAAGTGCTTAGGTGCCATGCAGGTAGCCGTATGAAAAACCTCTAATAACAACGTGCCAGGGTTTAAGCCTTTCACGCTCATAGTGGTAATGGTGGCGTTACCCAACTCAGCGTCTAATATCGCTTCCATCGACTCGTTGATCATGGGGTGTTCCCAATTCAAAAACTCCATGTCTTCGAGCACTAGGGCGAGGTTACGGTCGCTGGTTACTGTTACGCTGTCGCGATTATTAAAGCCAGGAAAATAATCGTTTTCCATATGGTCGCTAGTGCGTAAAATTTGTGCACCTTCAGAATGGTATTCTTGCTCTAAACCAAACACCTCAAACAAGGCGTCGGTGTAGTCGTTAAATACCGCTGGGTTTTCGTCTTCTTCAATGGCTTCAATTAATTCAGCCGCCAACTCGGTATTACAAGAGTTTAGTTCCAACAGTGGGTTACGGCCCGAGGCTAATATGGCTTTAATCTCAGCCGTATAATCTTTGCTTTGGCTAATTAATTCGCATATGTCGCTATTAGGCGCTTTTATTGCCGCCAGTAATGGTTGCTCGCAATGGTCAAAAATAGACTTCGCCGCGCTACAGCTTTGGGTAAACAGCGATAAGCCTTCGTTATACCAACGGAATAATATTTCTTGGGCGCTGCTTTCAAGGTAAGGTACATGGATATTAATTTCATGCTGCTGACCAATACGGTCTAAGCGGCCAATACGTTGCTCTAGTAAGTCTGGGTTAAGCGGTAAGTCAAACAACACTAGGTGATGCGAAAACTGAAAGTTACGGCCTTCACTGCCAATTTCGCTGCAGACTAAAACCTGTGCACCGCTGTCCATGTCAGCAAAATAAGCCGCCGCACTGTCACGTTCAATAATAGACAAACCTTCGTGAAACGCTGCGCTGCGAATACCAGAACGCATTTGTAAATGATGCTCTAGCCCAACAGCGGTATCGGCACTGGCACAAATCACTAATACCTTTTTACCTTTCAAACCTTTAAGAGTGGTTTTTAACCAGTCAACTCTTGGGTCATCAACAATCCACTGCACTTCAGGTACATGTTGTTCTGGGTATAAGGCATCAAGGCCGGCAAGCTCATATTCAGGCGGGGCAGGTAATGGGTAGCTGTGCACAACCCGTTTAGGGAAATTAGGTATTGCAGCCCTAGTATTACGGAACAAAATGCGGCCAGTGCCGTGGCGGTCTAATAACTGGTTAATAATGGCGTTTTTATCTAAGCCGCCATCTGTAACCGGCAAGTCATCCCCTAAATAGGTAGCTAGCTCATCGAATAAGGCTTCCTCATCACAGTCATCAGCTAATAGTTTTTGCACTAGGCTGTTTAGTTCTTCATAACCTTGTTCTTCAGTTTTAAAAACGTCTAAGTCGTGAAAACGCGACGGGTCTAACAGGCGCAAGCGTGCAAAGTGGCCTTCAATACCCATTTGTTCTGGCGTAGCCGTTAGCAATAAAACGCCGGCACTGGTTTTTGCTAAGCTTTCAACGCATTGGTATTCAATACTGTTTTCGCTTGGCGTCCACTCTAGGTGATGGGCTTCATCGACGACTAACAAATCCCACTGGGCGTCATTAGCATACTGCTGATACTTTTCATTTTCAGTTAACAAGCTAAGCGTACACAGAATTAGTTGTTCGCTTTCAAACGGGTTTTCAGCAACAGCTTCAACTCGTTGATCATATTCATCGAGCATTTCATCGCCTTCGTTTATTTCTAACGACTGAATTCGTTGTTCGTCAAAAATAGAGAAGTGCAAATTAAAGCGGCGCATCATTTCAACAAGCCATTGGTGTACCAAGGTGTCTGGCACCACAATAAGTACGCGGTTGGCACGGTTGGTATGCAGCTGCTGATGAATAATCATCCCAGCTTCAATGGTTTTACCCAGGCCAACTTCGTCGGCGAGCAACACCCGTGGTGCAAAGCGTTTGGCTACTTCATTCGCTATATATACTTGGTGAGGCAGCAAACTAGTACGTGAGCCTAATAGCCCTAATACATTTGACTGTTGTAAATTATGCATGTGGTTAATGGTGTCAACGCGCAACTGAAACGCTTTGTTGTTGCCAAACTGGCCGCTAATTAAGCACTGCTGCGGTGAGGTAAATTGTACAAAGCAGTTTAGTTCTAATTCAGAAATACCTTTGCCTTCGCCATCGGTTGTCATGCCGTGGTAAACCAATAAACCGTTGTGGTCGTCGACTCTAATGATCGCCAGACTTTCATCGTCCATGGTCATTATTTCTTCGCCAACTTTGTAGGTCACGCGGCCTAGGGGGGCGTTGTCGATGGCATAGGTGCGCTCTTCTTCAGCGGCAGGAAAGCTCACCGTCACCAGGCGGCCTGCCACTTCAGCAATAATGCCTAAACCTAGTGCTGATTCAGTGTGACTTATCCAACGTTGGCCAACTACAAAACTCATATAATCTCACTTACATTTAATTGGTTAATCTAAAAACCTTAAAGCCGTTTTCAGTGGCTAGCTCTTCACAGTGCTCAAAAATACCAATGGCTTTTTTCGGCAACGGTATAAACTCATTCACTACAAACAAGGCACACCCTTTCGGGCGCAACACCTTAATGGCGGCGCTTAAAAAGCGTTCAGTTAATTCTTCGTTTACTTCAAACCCTTTGTGAAACGGCGGGTTACACAATACAAAATCATATTTGCCTCTAATGCCTTCGCCAACGTCGGCGGCTATTACTTCACCCGCTATGTTATGACTTGCAAAGTTAGCCTGGCAGGCGGCAATAGCGGTTAGGTTGTTGTCGGTGGCGGTAATGTTCATATTGGCCATTTGCGCCGCCATCACTGAGATAAAGCCATAACCACAGCCTAAATCTAATACTTTAAATTCGGGTTTGTTATAGGTGTTTATTAGCTGTTGTAGCTGCTCAACTAATAAAGTGCTGCCTTTGTCTACTTTTTGCCAGCCGTAAACCCCAGGTTTGCTGATAAAGTTTGTTTCATTAAAGTTGATTGCCGGCCGCAGGCTGGTGTAGTCGCTGTCATCTAAGGGAGCACCAACACTCACTTTAGTAATAACGGCGCTGTACACGTTTTTAGCCAGCTTGTTAATCTTCTTGGCGCCGCCTAAGTATTTGCTGGCTTTGTCGATATAGGTTTTAGTGCCTTCGTTTTTAAAGCCAGTAACATGCAGTGCGCCGTTGCCTGTAAGCAGGTGTGCGCATTGGTTAATGGTATAATGCACCAACGCCTTTTGTTTAGACATCCGGTGAAATACCGCGCTAAAGCTGCCCGCTGCAAACTCACTAAAGTCGTAATCACTGGCCTTAACGTTAAACTCACGTTTAGCTAAGCGTACGGCTTGGTCGCAACGGTTAGTAATAATGGTTAGTGCGGGGTGGGGTTGCAACGTTAGTAGCTGTTTAACGTCAATTTGCTCATCCAGCACCAACAGGCAATTGCCCTGGTCACTGTCGAGGTGACTTGAAATTTCTGCAAGCAGAACTTGTACCGCAAAGTCTATCATTTAGACAGATTCAATCTCTTGTGGGCTTAAAAAACGATATTCGCCGGGGGCTAAATTTTGGTCGAGGAGTATATCGCCAATAGACTCGCGATGCAGGTCTGTTACCAAGTTATTTAGCTGAATAAACATTCTTTTTATCTGGTGAAACTTCCCTTCGCTAATTGCCAGCCATGCGGTGTGGGCATCAATCACCTCAAGGGTGGCGGGTTTACACGGTTTAGGCTCGCCAGTTAACAGCATTCCCGCGGCTAAGCGCTCGGCGTAATCATCTTCAATAGGGTGCTCTAAGGTCACTTTGTAGCGTTTTACGCAGTCTCGGTTGGGCGATATAACCCGGTGGGTCCATTTGCCGTCGTCGGTTAGCAGTAGCAAGCCAGTGCTGTCTACGTCTAGGCGGCCAGCAATATGCAGCTTTTCAAGGTTGTCTTCATTTATTAGGTCAAGCGCGGTGGGGCTGTTGACGTCTTTATTAGCGCTTACATAGCCTTTGGGCTTATGCAGCATAATATAGCGGGGGCCAGCGGCACGCATGGCATTGCCATAAATAGTGACATCGTCGCTGTCGTTAACCTTTGTCGAGGCAGTGGTGGCTTTTACCCCATTTACACTAACGTCTTTGGTTTTAACCGCCTGTTTTACTTGGCTGCGGGAGTAATTGGATACACTGGCAATGTATTTATCTAGACGCATAGTGGTGGAGTTTATCTCATTTTGTGAATCACATCTTCAGCGAAGCGCTTTATACCATCTTTCTTCTGTTCAAGCGTGGCATTTTCACCATGATAAAACGCCCACGGCATAGTCAGCAGGTGAGTGACACCATTGTCTTCGAGCTTCTTGTAGCCGTTAATCTCCCACGCGTCATTGGGCGAGGCCATTACATCAAACGGCAGGTGGTCGCGGCCATACTCGGCCCGCAAGGTATTAATAGCCTTAACTGACTCAATGATTTCATCAGACGGCTGTAAATCACTTAACCAGCCGTTGCCAATGCGGGCGGCGCGTTTGTGGGCGGCGGTTGAAATGCCGCCAATCCAAATAGGTATCTCTTCAGTCGGCGCTGGGTTCATCTCTAAATTACCAAACGGGTAAAATGCACCGTCATGGTTAACCATCTTGCCAGTCCACAGCTTGCGCATAACCTCTATCATTTCATCGCAGCGCTTACCGCGGGTATGAAAGTCTTGCCCCATAAGTAAATACTCGTCTTTACTCCAACCCACGCCAATGGTTAGTGTCACGCGGTTGTTTGAAATAATGGCGGCAGTACTCACCGCTTTAGCTACCAAAAACGGATTACGAATAGGCAGTACAAACACATTGTTAGTAAAGCGCAGGTTTTTAGTCACCGCCGCACAAGCGCCAATAATTACCCAAGGGTCGGGCCAGTCAGTAAAGGCCTCCCAACGGCGCTTGCCATCTTTAGTATAAGGGTAGGCTGTGTTAATGGTTTCAGGGTGCACAATATGGTCTGAAAAGGTAATTGCATCCCAGCCGCAATCATCGGCACATTTAGCTAGCTCGACAATATCGTTAATGGTGCTATAGGCCATTGATATAACAAATTTCATCAAAGTCACTCCGCTCAAATAAGTAAACTGCTGATAATCTTATGGTATCTATTGGCAGTTTTGGGTTTAATTTAGGCAATGTTAATTAGCAGGTAATAGTGTGAATCAAACCAAAGGCTCAATCGTTATCCTTACCGGCGCCGGTATCTCGGCAGAAAGCGGCATTCAAACCTTTCGCGGGGCCGATGGCCTCTTCGATCTAACGAAAAATCATGTTTATTCAGTAATACCCACAACTGATGCTTGGCTTACATTCAAGGCTCGCTCTGAAAATTTTGTTATCTACAAGCATCAAGCTACTATTATATATTCGCTGGCAACATTTTTTATTTTAAGGTTTATGATTAAAGAGGTGGAAAATAATGTCCAACAATATTGAGTTTTTCTTCGATCTGTCATCGCCTTGGACATGTATTGCATTCAATAATATTCAGCCCTTGGCTAAAAAACTCGACACAACAATTATTTGGCGGCCGTTTCTAGTGGGCGGCGTACACAACAACGTAAATGAAGCTTATGTGGAATCACGGGCTAACAGTATGGCTAGCCCTAAGTGGCAGCAGCTTGGACAGTCTTTATTTGATTGGGCGGCGCTGTATAATATACCGATGAATTTCCCTTCCGCTCATCATCCTTTGCGCTCAGTGCATGCTATGCGTTTTTGTTGCGCCTTAGAGGATAATCAAGCGGCGTTACTTCGGTTTACTAAAGCCGCTTTTGATGCCTATTACACTGACCAAGCAAACTTAGACAACGCTGATGTGTTGGTTAAGATAGCCAATGCAGTTGGCTTAGATGGTGAGCAGCTGCGCGTTATGTCGCAACAACAAGCAACAAAAGATCACTTACGCAGTAATACCGATGAAGCTATTGCACGCGGCGCTTTTGGGTCACCCAGTATTTATGTACCGTTTGGCGATGGCGAACGTTTGTATTTTGGTAACGATCAATTGCCATTGGTTGAATGGGCTATTTTGCAAGGTTAAAAAATCTTGTCGCCAGAGGATATTGAATTAAAGGGGTCGTAACGGTTATTGTTTGTACAGTGACTGAATAAATGGGGTCAGAGTAAAAGCTCTAAAGCTCTAAAGCTCTAAAGCTCTAAAGCTCTAAAGCTCTAAAGCTCTAAGTTAGTATTATCGGTTAGATGAAATTTTGATATTGTTCATGGAGGAACGATATGGCTAGACGACAAAGGCTATGTGCTGTTGGGGTTCCCCAGCATCTTATCCAACGCGGTAATAACTGGCAGATATGTTTCGCCTCTGACGAAGACATTGCAGCTTATGCACATTGGCTGCATGAGGCTGCGTTCAAATATCAAGGGAGTATTCGCGCATGGGTCTTCATGACTAATCATCTACATCTATCGTAAATTACGGGAGTCGTAAGGGTTGTTTTTTTGTATAGCGTCTTAGTAACACTTTTAAATCGTCATCAAGCAAAAGGATTTTGCAATGCCAAGAAAAACAAGGATGTATGTCCCCGGCGTTCCTGCTCACGTTGTCCAGCGTGGCAATAATAGAAACGCGTGTTTTTTCTGTGATGATGATTATTAATACTATAAAACCTTGTTATTACAAGGTATGAAACGATACGGAGCAGAATTACATGCATATTGTTTGATCACCAATCATGTTCATTTACTATAACGTCGTTAGTGGAAGATAGTCTTCCACCGGTGATTCAGCATGTTGGCCGACAGTACCTGCAGTATATAAACAAAACCTACAAACGAAGTGGTACGTTGTGGAAAGGTAGGCATAAAGGTAGGCATAAAGGTAGTTTGGTTGATGGGGAAATTTATTTGCTAACATGCTATCGCTATATAGAACTTAATCCGCTGGCTGCTAAGATGGTCATCCAGCCACAGGATTACCCATGGTCGAGTTATAGAGCCAATGCAGGGGAAAAGAGTGATCTATTGATAAACCCGCATGACACTTATTGGTCTATTGATGACTGTGTAGAACAGGTTCAGTACCGTTATCGTGAGCTTTTTAAAGTAATGATTTCAGATGTTAATATTCACAAAATACCCGATGCAACGAGTAAAAATTTTCCTTCAGGTGATGGGTCCTTTAAACTGACTCTTACTCTGCCCTCAACTATCATTCAAATAATGCAAGATAAGACAACACAGGTGGCTGCAATGCAATGAGTATATTGGTAGGCTTGCTGCCAAACAATTTAAGGAAAACTACTATGAAAGTTGCAGTAATCTCTCAACCCGCAGGTCTCGATAATATTAGGATAGAAGAGCGAGCTGATCCCACTCCCGGTCCCGGTGATATCCTTGTTCGTATTCATGCCAGCTCACTCAATTTTCATGACTTGGCCGTTGTTACCGGCATGATACCAAGCGATGATGGGCGAATCCCTATGTCTGACGGTGCCGGCGAAGTGGTTGCTGTAGGCAGCGATGTGACTCGGTTCAAGGCAGGCGATAAGGTAGTGTCATTATTTTTCCCGAACTGGGAAGGTGGCGAGCCTGAGCTGAACAAGCTTATTGGCGTGCCGGGGGATCACGTTAACGGCTTTGCCGCTGAACTGGTGGTTATGCCCGCGACCGCTTTCACTCATGCTCCAGCAGATTATTCATTCGCGCAAGCTGCAACACTACCTTGCGCAGCGCTAACCGCGTGGCGCGCACTGATGGTAGAAGCCCGCATCAAACCAGGTGACTGGGTGCTTACCCAAGGCACTGGAGGCGTTTCGATTTTTGCCCTGCAGTTTGCCAAGGCAGCAGGCGCACGGGTTATTGCTACCTCGTCGTCGCAAGAAAAACTCGACAAGCTCACGGCTCTGGGTGCAGACCACGTGATCAATTATAAGGAAACGCCCAATTGGGGTGCTAAAGCTAATGAGTTGACCGGCGGACGTGGGGTTGATGAGGTGGTAGAAATCGGTGGGCCGGGTACGCTGGGACAATCGATATCTGCCTGCCGCATTGGCGGCCATATCTCCTTGATTGGTGTACTCACCGGTATCTCTGGTAAGGTGCCGACGGCGCATCTATTTACAGCTAACATTACGCTGAAAGGGATAACAGTAGGCTCACGCCAAGAGCAGGAAGATATGATTAGGGCCATTGAGGCCAACAACATCAAACCGTTAATCAGCCATGAGTATTCGCTGGACCAACTTCAGCAAGCCTTTGAATTACAGGTGGCGCAGAAGCATTTTGGTAAAATCGTTATTAATCTCTAGGGCCGCTAGTTAAAAATGGGAAATGGGGTCAGTTATGACCCCAACCAGTTAGATCTTAATCAGTTATCGGTAATCTACGAATTAATTGAAATCTAAAGTATTTATTATGAAAGGACTCGTTGTTATTTGGTTAACTCTGCTTTTACCGGTTAGTACTATGGCGCGTACCTACGAGGCGGCTCGTT